>NZ_LMPH01000001.1:0-1650770 GCF_001423785.1 Microbacterium sp. Leaf179
CTAGGGCGTGTCTGATAAATAGTTCGGTGGTGTGCTGAGATGCTGTGTTCATGTCGCGGTTTCAGGTGCTCTCGGATGCTCAGTGGTCGTTGATCGAGGGAATGCTGCCGCGGCCGACGGGGCGTAAGGGAAGGCCGTTCTCTGATGCCCGCGCGATGGTCGAGGCGATCGTGTATCGGTATCGGTGTGGAATTGCGTGGCGGGATCTTCCCGAGGTCTTCGGGCCGTGGCAGACGGTCTGGACGTGGCATCGGCGGATGGCCAGTGATGGCACGTGGGACGGGGTTCTCGCGAGGTTGACTGCCGCGGCTGATGCGGCGGGGCTGGTCGATTGGTCGCTGTCGGTGGATTCGACGATCGCCCGGGCGCATCAGCACGCGACGAACACGACCCGTCTCACAGGGGGCTGGATCGAGTTACAAGAATCTGCGAGTCGAGCCGCCTGATCACGGCATCGGCCGGTCACGCGGCGGGCTGTCGACCAAGATCCACCAGCTCGTCGATGGGCACGGGCTTCCGTTGGTGACGTTGATCACTCCCGGCCAGGCCGGGGACTCACCGATGCTCCTGCCCCTGCTGACCCAGCTGCGCGTCGGCCGTGACCTCGGCCGGCCCCGCACCCGACCCAATGCCGTTCGGGGCGACAAGGCCTATTCGTCGAGAGCGATCCGTGGCCACCTCCGCGACCGCGGGATCAAGGCTGTGATCCCCGAGCCCAACGATCAGAAGGGCCACCGCAAACGGCGCGGCTCTCGCGGCGGCCGCCCCGTCGCACTCGACGCGAGTGACTACCGGAACCGGAACGTCATCGAGCGCCGCTTCTGCCATCTGAAGCAATGGCGAGGACTCGCCACTCGCTACGACAAACACGCCACCATCTATCGCGCGGCGGTCCTACTCCACGCCGTCATCGCCTGGACCCAGCAATTATCAGACACGCCCTAGTCGAGCAGGGCCGTGAGGGCGCACGCCGGCATCGACGCGCGCCCGAGGTCGGGTCAGGCCTGGAAGCCCTCCGNCTCGCCACTCGCTACGACAAACACGCCACCATCTATCGCGCGGCGGTCCTACTCCACGCCGTCATCGCCTGGACCCAGCAATTATCAGACACGCCCTAGGCCTTGCGCATGTAGGCGCGCACCGTGAGCGGGGCGAAGACCGCCACGATCACCGCGGCGCCGAGCAGCGACACGAGCACGTCGGAGCCGACGACGCCGTTGTTGACGAGGTCGCGCACCGCCGACACCAGGTGCGACACCGGGTTCGCGTCGACGAACCACTGCAGCCACGAGGGCATGGTGTTCGAGGGGACGAAGGCGTTCGAGAGGAACGTCAGGGGGAACAGGATCAGCATCGAGATGCCCTGGACGCTCGATGCACTGCGCGCGATGACGCCGAAGAAGGCGAAGATCCAGCTGATCGCCCACGAGCAGACGATGACGAGCAGTCCCGCAGCGACCACGGCCCAGAGCCCCCCGGCCGGACGGAAACCCATCAGGTAGCCCATCGCGAAGGTGATCGTGGTGGCGATCGCGTAGCGGACGGTGTCGGCCAGCAGGGCGCCCGACAGCGGCGCGATGCGCGCGATCGGGAGCGAGCGGAACCGGTCGAACACGCCCTTGTCCATGTCTTCGCGCAACTGCGTCCCCGTCACGACCGAGGTCGTGATCACGGTCTGCACGAGGATGCCCGGAATGATGATGGGCAGGTAGTTCTGCACGTCGCCGGCGATCGCCCCACCGAAGATGTACGTGAACATCAGGGTGAACAGGATCGGCTGCACCGTGACGTCGATGAGCTGCTCGGGCGTGCGGCGGATCTTCAGCAGACCGCGGCCCGCCATCGTGAGGGTGTTCTGGACGGTCTGGGCGAGACCCGCGGTGCGGGGCAGGTCGCGCGAGAGGGTGAGGGCGCTCATGCGCGGACTCCTTCGAGAGGGGCGGCGCTCTCGTGCGCGCCGGCGTCGTCGGCCGGCACTCCGGCGCCGGTCAGGGTGAGGAAGACCTCGTCGAGGGTGGGCTGCTGCACGCTGAACTCGCTCAGGTGCACGCCCGCCTCGCGGAAGGCCACGAGCAGATCGGTGACCCGGTCGGGGTCGGACATCGGCACGGTGAGGCGCGCCGCCTCGGGCGAGACGATCGCCGTCGCGTCGAGCACCCGGGCCACGGTCGTGCGGGCGAGGTCGAGGTCGGAACCGGGCTGTAGCCGCAGCACGAGCGAGGCCTGACCGACCGACGCCTTCAGCTCGAGGGCCGTGCCCTCGGCGACGACGCGGCCGCGGTCGATGACGGCGATGCGGTCGGCCAGCTGGTCGGCCTCGTCGAGGTACTGGGTGGTGAGCACGACGGTGGAACCCGACGACACGAGCCGCCGGATCGTGTCCCACATCTGCCCGCGGGTGCGGGGGTCGAGGCCCGTGGTGGGCTCGTCGAGGAAGATGAGCGGCGGCTGGGCGATGAGGGAGGCCGCGAGGTCGAGCCGGCGACGCATGCCGCCCGAGAACTTCGCCAGGGGGCGGGAGGCCGCCTCGGTCAGGCCGAACTCCTCGAGCAGGTCGCTCGCCTTGCGGCGCGCATCGCGGCGCGAGAGGCCGAGCAGCCGGCCGAAGATCATGAGGTTCTCGGTGGCCGAGAGCTTCTCGTCGACCGAGGCGAACTGCCCGGTCAGGCCGATGAGCTGGCGCACGACGTGGGGCTCTCGAGCGACGTCGTGGCCGAAGATCTCGGCGCGACCGCCGTCGGGACGCAGCAGCGTCGTGAGCATGCTGATGGTGGTGGTCTTGCCGGCGCCGTTGGGGCCGAGCACGCCGTAGACGGTGCCCGCCTCGACGACGAGATCGACGCCGTCGACGGCCCGGTTCGAGCCGAACGTCTTGACGAGGCCCTCGGCGCGGACCGCCGGGACGCGGGTGGATGAAGTGGTCATGACGCAAGAATGCGCCGGGGGCTCTGTCGCGCCCCTGTCACGGGGACGGGAACGCTGTCACGGCACTGTCGCGGCGCTGTCACGGAACCCTTAAACGACGAGACCGGATGCCGCGACCTCGAGGTCGCGGCATCCGGTCATTCGTGCGTGAGGGGTCAGGCTCCGCGCAGGCGCTCGGCGAGGTAGCCGTGCAGGGCGTCGAGGCCGATGCGCTCCTGGCCCATCGTGTCGCGGTCGCGCACGGTCACGGCGTTGTCGTCGAGCGAGTCGAAGTCGACCGTGACGCAGAACGGGGTGCCGATCTCGTCCTGACGGCGGTAGCGGCGGCCGATGGCGCCGGCGTCGTCGAAGTCGATGTTCCACCCGGCCGCACGCAGCGTGTCGGCGACCTCGCGCGCCAGCGGCGACAGGCGCTCGTTGCGCGAGAGCGGCAGCACGGCGACCTTGACGGGCGCGAGGCGCGGGTCGAGCTTGAGCACCGTGCGGGTGTCGGTGCCGCCCTTGGCGTTGGGCACCTCTTCTTCGCGGTAGGCGTCGACGAGGAACGCCATCATGGCGCGCGTCAGACCGAACGAGGGCTCGATCACGTACGGCGTGTACTTCTCGCCCGAGGCCTGGTCGAAGAAGGTGAGCGACTGGCCCGACGCCTCGGAGTGGCTCTTGAGGTCGTAGTCGGTGCGGTT
Organism: Microbacterium sp. Leaf179; assembly: GCF_001423785.1. Lineage (NCBI taxonomy): Bacteria > Bacillati > Actinomycetota > Actinomycetes > Micrococcales > Microbacteriaceae > Microbacterium > Microbacterium sp. Leaf179. The sequence continues at coordinate 3,609 of NZ_LMPH01000001.1, forward strand.
GGCGACGCCCATGAGCTCGCCCCACTCCTTGCCCGGGAAGCCGAAGCGGTACTCGACGTCGATCGTGCCGGCGGAGTAGTGCGCGCGGTCGTCCTCGGGAACGTCGAAACGCTTCATGTTCTCGGGATCGATCCCGAGGTCGAGGAACCAGTTCCAGCACGCCTCGACCCAGTGCTCGAACCACTCGTTCGCCTCGGCGGGCGGCGTGAAGTACTCGATCTCCATCTGCTCGAACTCGCGCGTGCGGAAGATGAAGTTTCCGGGGGTGATCTCGTTGCGGAACGCCTTGCCGACCTGGCCGACGCCGAACGGGGGCTTGCGACGGGATGCCGTGAGCACGTTCGAGAAGTTCACGAAGATGCCCTGGGCGGTCTCGGGACGCAGGAAGTACAGGCCCGACTCGTCGTCGACGACCCCGAGGTAGGTCTTCACCAGGCCCGAGAACGACTTCGGCTCGGTGTACTGCCCCTTGTTGCCGCAGTTGGGGCAGGGCACGTCGGCCAGACCGTTCTCGGCCGCGCGGCCCTTGCGCGCCTCGAAGTCCTCGATGAGCGTGTCGGCGCGGAAGCGCTTATGGCAGCTGAGGCACTCCACCAGCGGGTCGGTGAAGGTCGCGACGTGCCCCGAGGCCTCCCAGACCCGCTTGGGCAGGATGATGCTCGAGTCGAGCCCGACCATGTCGCCGCGCCCGCGCACGAACGTCTGCCACCACTGCCGGCGGATGTTCTCTTTGAGCTCGGTGCCGAGGGGGCCGTAGTCCCACGCGGAGCGGGAACCGCCGTAGATCTCACCGGCCTGGAAGACGAACCCGCGGTGGCGGGCGAGGGCGATGACCTTGTCGAGGCGGGACTGTTCGGCCACGGTGGCTCCAATGGTCGGGAAAGCTGTGGGGATGCGGCGCGAGTGCGCCGCTCCAGTTTATCGAGCGTCGGCCCTGCTCACCGTGTGAGCCTCTCGCGGCGCACGGTGAAGCGCTCCAGCGCCGCCGTGTCGATCTCGACGCCGAGGCCCGGACCGGTCGGCACGCGCACGTGTCCGTCGTCGAGCACGGCGGGTTCGGTGACGATGTCGTGCTCGTAGAAGCGGGCGGATGCCGAGATGTCGCCGGGCAGCGTGAAGCCCGGCAGGGCCGCGAGGGCGGCGTTGGCGGCACGGCCGATGCCCGTCTCGAGCATGCCGCCGCACCAGACGGCGATGCCGGCGTCACGGCACAGGTCGTGCACCGCGACGGCCTCGAGATACCCGCCGATCCGACCCGCCTTGACGTTGATGATCGACCCCGAGCCCAGCGCCAGGGCGTCGGCCGCCGCCTTCGCCGACACGATCGACTCGTCGAGGCAGACGGGGGTCCGCAACCGCGCGGCGAGCGTCGCGTGGTCGACGAGGTCGTCTTCCTGCAGAGGTTGCTCGATGAGCAGCAGGTCGAAGCGGTCCAGTTCGGCGAGGGTGTCGGCATCCTGCAGCGTGTAGGCCGAGTTCGCGTCGACCTGCAGCGGGATCGATCCGAAGGCCGCGCGCACGGCGGCCGTGTCGGCGAGGTCGCGCCCCGGTTTGATCTTGATCTTGATGCGCACGTAGCCCTCGTCGAGGTACCCGCCGACGACGTCGACGAGCGCCGCGGGGTCGCGCTGGATGCCGACCGAGACGCCCGAAGGCACGCGGTCCTTCTCGGCGCCGAGGTACTGCCCGAAGCTGCGCCCCTCGTCGCGCAGGGCGGCGTCGATCACCGCGAGCTCGAGTCCCGCCTTGGCCATGCGGTGCCCGACGAACGGACGCAGGATGCCGGGGACCTCTTCGGGCGCGAAGGCGCGGCGCTCCAGCAACGCCGGCGCCAGGTACCTCGCCAGCACGTCCCACGCGCTCGCGGTGTACTCGCTGGAGTACAGCGGCGCAGCCATGGTCACCACCTCGCCCCACCCCCGCCCGTCGGGGGTCTCCGCCGCGACGACGATCACCTCGCGCACGGTCTCGGTGCCGAACGACGTCGTGAAGGGCGAGACGAGCGGGATCTGCAGCACGCGCAGCTCGATGGCGTCCAGGGTCACGGGGGCGGCGGCGCGGGTGAGCGGCATGAGGGCAGGGTAGCCGGGCCGGGACCGTAACGCCCGCGTCCGACGCTGGCAAGGCCGCCGACCGTGCCGGGGCGCACGCGTAGCGTCGGTCGCATGAGCGACTTCACCCCGCGCCACGCGATTGTCACCGGCTCCGACTCGGGCATCGGTGCCGCCACCGCCCTCGCCCTGGCCGACGCCGGCATCGACGTCGCGATCACCTACCACTCCGACAAGGACGGCGCCGAAGAGACCGCCGAGGCCGTCCGCGGCCGCGGCGCCCGCGCGATCGTCGCGCAGTTCGACGCCACCGACTTCGACTCCGTCCCCGACGCCGTGAACGCGGGCGGCGGCATCGGGGGCACGTTCCTCGACCTCGACCTGAAGACCTGGCGCACCGACATCGCCCTCAACCTCGACGGAGCGTTCCTCGCCCTGCACACCGCGGCCCGCCGCATGGTGCAGGCCGGTAGCGGCGGTCGTCTCATCGCGGTGTCGAGCGTGCACGAGCACCAGCCCCGCGTGGGCTCCGCCCCCTACGTCGCCGCCAAGCACGGTCTCGGCGGCCTGATCAAGACGATGGCGCTCGAACTCGGCCAGTACGGCATCACCGCGAACGCCGTCGCCCCGGGCGAGATCGCGACGCCGATCAACGACATGTCGGCCGACGACGCGGAGCGCACGCATCGCCCGGGCATCCCCCTCGGCCGCCCCGGCAAGCCGAGCGAGGTGGCCGACGTGATCCGCTTCCTGGCCTCGCCCTCGGGATCGTACGTCTCGGGCGCCAGCTGGGTCGTCGACGGCGGAATGCTGCAGATGGGCCCGCAGGCGGGCTCCCACATGGAGTCGGACGCCTGGCGTTCGGCGGGCGAGGAGTGAGCGCGATGAGCGACGAGAAGAGCTTCGAAGAGAACCGTCACGACCAGTTGACGAGCGCACCGAAGGCGACCGAAGAAGACGCCGCCCCGCGTTTCGACGTCACCGAGCACGACGGGGTCACGCGCATCGACGTGCGCGACGACGCGGCCGTGCGCCCGGGCCCCGGTCAGGGCGATCCGGCGGCCGAGAAGGACACCCCGATCACCGAGCAGTGACCCGTCCGCGCGTCACCGCACGATGAGGTACCCGCGGCGATCGAAACCGCCGATGCGGTGACCGGACGCCCGGTGCTCCCGCAGTTCGTCGCGCACGCGCACGCGCCACTCGGCGGCGGCCACCGGGTCGCTGCGGCGCAGCCCCGCGGCGTCGTCGGGCACGGCCACCGTGGCGAGGATCTCGGCATCCGCGGGGGTCGGTGCGGGCGGCTCGGCGAGCGCCCACGCGACCATGAGGCGGTCGGACTCGTCGCCGCGGTTCACGGCGTCGTCCATCTCGCCGTACTGGTTGACGAGGTAGTCGGTGACGCGAGCGCCGAGCACGGCCAGGTTGAAGTGGGCGTTGCGCGCGACGAGCGGGTCGAAGGTCCAGGTGATGTGCCCGACGCCGCGCTCCAGCGCCCAGGCGCGCTGATGCTCTTTCAGCTGACGACCGAGGCCGCGGCCCTGGTACCCGGGCACGATGCCGGTGATGTGCGAGTGCATCGAGCGTTCGGCGGGCGGTGCGAAGAACGCCGCCGACGCGCCGACCATGCGATCGCCGTCGAACAGGCCCACCACGTAGTTGCCCGCGTGCTCGAGGGCGCGCAGGATGTTCGCCGGCATCGTTCCGCGCTCGCCCCACACCTCGTCGAGTACCCCCGCGGCCCGGTGGATGCCGTCGATGTCGTCCAGCGTGCGGATGTCGATCGCGCTCATGCTCCGAGTCTCGCACCGGGTCCGCCGGGTGCGTGCCGGGGAAACCCCGTCGGGGCGTGACGATTCCGCCGCCCGGCACGTCTCCTCCGTGACGACACCGTCACCTTCACGAGAGGACATCGACATGGCATCCACGATCATCGACTCCCGCGTCACGTCGCTCGAGGTGCACCCGTGAGGCGCGTGACCTCGGGTGCCCGTCGCCGGCCCCGCGGCGTGTTCATCGCCACCGGCGTGGGTGCGGCCCTCACGGTGATGATCGCCCTGGCGCTGTACCTGCCCCTCGTCGGCTTCCTCGCCGCGACCACGGCCGGCACGGCGGGCCTCGTTCCGTTCCCCGTCGGCGGTGTCGCCCTCGCGACCCTGCTCGGCGTCGTCGTGGCCGCGGGCGCCCTGCTGGTGGCGGTCACGCGCCGCCGCGTCTGGCTCGCGTGGACCTTCGCGGTCGTCGCCGTGCTCGCCGCCCTCGCGACGACCGTGTATCCCCTCGTCGCGGTGGCCGTCGGTTCGGCCGACCGGGCCTACGACGTGGTGCCGCTGCTCATCGACCTCTGGCAGCGGGTGACCGGCCTGGGCTGACCGGAGCGATCCGTCCTCCCCTTCCGGCCTCGCCGCGGGCGTCAGCGCGGCAGCTTGTCGAACCCGCCCACGTGACGGATCGTGCGCCCGCGCTCGACGGCGATCGCGATCCCCCCGACGAGCCACAGCGGCACCTGGGTGAGGAACGCCAGGCGGAAGGCATCCAGCGAGTAGGTCGCCGGGGTCCCCGCCCCCTGCACGTCCATCGCGACGCCGATGAACAGGATCGCGAGGAGCGCGGCGAGGAAGCCGCCGCCGTTCACGATGCCCGTCGCGGTGCTGAGCCGGTGGCTGGGAGTGAAGGTGCGCGCGTGGTCGAACGCGATCATCGAGGCGGGTCCCCCGGTCGACAGCGCGAACATCAGCACGATCAGCAGCCACACCGGGGCGGGCCCCGGCCAGGCGATCACGGCGATCCACACCAGCGCTTGGAACACCACGACCGGGAGCACGAGCCAGCGCGAACGACGGGTGGGATGCCGACTCGACAACGCGCCGATGACCGGACCGCACACGATGCCGAACAGCACGAGCGTCGTCATGATCAACGACGCCGTCGCCGCCGGCAGCCCCTCGCCCGCGGTGAGGAACGGGAAGCCCCAGAGCAGCATGAACGCCGTTCCCGCGAAGGGGGTGGCGAAGTGCGACCAGAAGCCGAGGCGGGTGCCGGGGTGCGCCCACGACTCGCGGAACCCCTGCCGCAGGTCGGCCGCCGAGGTCACGACCCGGATCGCGCCGGTCTGCGTGTCGACCGAGGTGTCGACCGGGTCGGTACGACGCTCGGGCGGGCGGTTGCGGATGATCGCGTACGTCAGCACCGCGAACAGCACCCCGAGTCCCGCGACGCTGCCGAAGGCGACGCTCCAGCTCGTGGCGTGCAGCAGCGCGGCGAGCGGCACCACGGCGATGATCTGGCCGAACTGGCCGATGATGCCGGTGAGCTGCACCAGCAGCGGCGCGCGTTGCGCCGGGAACCACGTCGCGATCACGCGCAGCACGCTGGGGAAGATGGCGGCGTCGCCCGCCCCGATCAGCACGCGGGCCAGGATGCCGATCCCCACCGCATCGGCGAACGCCATCACCAGCTGGCCGAGCGCCATGAGCACCATGCCGATCGCGATCATGGGCCGCGCGCCGAAGCGGTCGAGCAGCAGGCCCACCGGGATCTGCATGGCGCCGTAGACGAAGAGTTGGATGACGGCGAACATCGACAGCGCCGACGCGTCGGCGTGGAAGCGGGTGGCGGCATCGACGCCCACGGCCGAGAGCGACGTGCGGTTGACGATCGAGACGACGTAGGCGAGCAGGCCGACGCCCCACAGCACCCAGGTGCGCCACCCCGGCCGGTCGAGGCGCAGGGCGTTGTTCACGTCTCCCAGGCTAGCCCCGCCCGCCGACATCGAGGCTGGTGCGGTCAGCCCAGCGCACCGGGGCGCGATCGGTGCACCGGGGCGCAGCGGGGCGCGATCGGTGCACCGGGGCGCACGGTGACCGCCCCGCTGCACGAACAGCGCCCCGCTGTGCGCCGCAACCGTGGTCGGGGACCGCGTCGGCGCACGGCAGAATGGTCCGATGGTCTCCGCGAGCCCCCACCTGCAGCCCGATCACGCGTGTCTCATCGTGCACGGCAGTGACACCCCCGGCATCATCGCCGCCGTCTCGGCCCTCATCGCGCGACAGGGCGGCAACGTCGTCGCCTTCGACCAGTACTCCGACCAGCTGCGCGGCGGCGCGTACTTCCAGCGCGTGGTGTTCCACCGCCCCGACCTGCCCGCGGCCCTGCCCGAGATCGAGGCCGACCTCGCGAAGACGCTCGGCGACGGCTTCGAGCTCGAGTGGACCCTCACCGACCTCTCGACGCCGAAGCGCATGGCGATCCTGTCGTCGAAGCAGGACCACTGCCTCCTCGACCTGCTGTGGCGTCACCGCCGTGGCGACCTGCCCGTGAGCATCCCCATGGTGGTGTCGAACCACACCTCCTCGGCCGACGACGTGCGCTCGTTCGGCGTTCCGTTCTTCCACGTCCCCTCGACGCCCGGGCCCGACAAGTCGGCATCCGAGGCCCGCATCCTCGAGCTGCTCGTCGGCAACGTCGACTTCATCGTGCTGGCGCGGTACATGCAGATCCTCTCGCCCGACTTCCTCGAGAAGATCGGGGTGCCGGTGATCAACATCCACCACTCGTTCCTGCCGGCCTTCATCGGCGCGGAGCCGTACAAGAAGGCAAAGCAGCGCGGGGTCAAGCTCATCGGTGCGACCTCGCACTACGTCACGAGCGACCTCGACGAGGGTCCGATCATCGAGCAGGACACGGTGCGCGTCACGCACGCCGACTCGGCGGCCGAGCTCGCCCGTCGCGGCGCCGACGTCGAACGCCAGGTGCTCTCGCGCGCGGTCCTGTGGCACGCCGAAGACCGCGTGCTGCGCGACGGGAACCACACGATCGTCTTCTGACGCGGTCGGGCGAGGCGGCGTCGCTACCGCCACGCCCGACCGAGGACGCATTCGTTCGTCGAGACCGCATCCGATCGAGCGCACTCACGTGCGGCCTCGACGAACGGATGCGTCCTCGACGAACGGATGCCGCTTCGACGGCGCCCAGCCCGTCCACCGTCTCAGTCGGGATCGCTCGCGCGGCTGAGCGGGCCGCTCCCACCCCGCGGCGGCTGCTTGCGCTGACGCGCCAGCTCGCCGCCGACGCGCCCGCCGTACGGTCGGCCGTGGTCGGCGAACTCAGCGCGGAAGTAGGCGAGCCGCCAGTCGCCCAGCTCGATACGCGCACCGGTGCGCAGGATGCGCCCGCCGCGGTCACGACCCGGGCCCTGCTCCCGAGCCCCGCCGCCCCCGACCTCGTCGAAGCCGTACAGCACGTACTCGTCGTCGCCCTCGTGGCGGATCTCGGCGTGCACCGGCGCCAGGCCGGGCAGGCGCAGGTCGACCTCTTCACCCGAACCGATCACGGTCTTCTCGGGCAGCAGGTCGAACTCGCGCGGCCGCGAGCCGTCCCACGTCGCGTCGCCGACCGCGAAGATCAGGCGCGGCCGCCCCGAGCCGGGCGTGTAGTGCGTCGTGGTGATGCGGCGACGTACCGTGCGGTTGACGGTGGGAACCAGCGGCATCGGGGTGCCCGGCGGGATCGGGAAGACCGACCCCCGACCGTTCCGTTTCATCAGCAGCGGTGCCACCGCCGCGACCGAACCCAGCCGGATGTGCGCCGACCCCGTGACCGCCCGCTGCAGCACGCTGCGCTTGACGTCGCCGAGGTGCAGGATCGGACCGTCGGGCCCCTCCACGCGCACCGAGATGCCCCGGGATGCCAGGGCGTCGGCCAAGGTGGACAGCTCACCCAGGGTGCGCCGACCGCGGCCCGGCAGGCGCGAGGGGTCGCTCACGAAGACGCGCACCTCGGAGCCCGCGGCGGTCACCGTGCCCTCGAACGGAGGCGACCCGGCATCCTCCGTCTCGTCGCGCTCCGAGAAGGCGAGGTCGATGTCGAGACGCACCATGACGGCGCCGCCCCTCAGCTGCCGCGGTGCGGGTCGGACCCGGCCGCGGTGTCGTCGCTCGTCGTGACGCGCAGGGTGCCGTTGAGCTTCCAGGTCGCGCGCGGGGCGTCGGGGCCGATGTCGCGGGGAACCTCGACGGTCATGTCGACGAACGAGTAGTTGACGGCCGCTCCGCGACCGGTCAGGTACGACCACATCTCGCGACCGAGGTCGGTCCAGTCGGTGATGGAGTGGCCCTCGGGGCCGGCGTTGTCGGCGAACGGGTCGGTGGTGGAGGAGTCGGACATGGCCCCGGTCCCTTCTTTCGTGTGGAGGCCAATAGCGTCCCAGCGACCCTCCGCACCGGGGAAGGGATTGCGTTCGCGCGCCCGGTGGGGGAGCATTCTTCGCCGCCCGTCAGTACACGTACTCCATGAGCTCGACACCCAGCACGCGGAAGGCGTCGTGCGCCCGCAGACGGTGGGCGATCGAGAGGTCGTCGAAGTTGACGATCAGCGCGAACGCGACGCCCGCGCGCGGTCCGCCCAAGACGCCGGCCTCGGCGCGCACGCCCGCCGCGCGACCCGTCTTGTTGACGAACAGCAGACCGTGCTGATCGTTCTCGTGGGCGAAGGGATCGAGGCCGGTGGCGGATGCCACGAGCGACAGGTCGTGGTTCAGGCTCAGCCACTCCGCGACCTGCGCGCTGACCCCCGGCGACACGATGGTCGAGTTCACCAGACCGGCGAACACGTGCGCCATCTCGCGCGCCGTGGACAGGGCCAGATGGGGGGCGTCATCGGGTCCGCGGGCGTCGCGAAAACGGTCGAGCAGCGCCGTGCGCCGCAGGCCCAGCTGTTCGACCCGCGCCCGCACCGATTGCAGCCCCACCCGGTGCACGAGGGCATTGACCGCCAGAGCGTCGCCCGACGACGCGGCCAACGCCGCGAGATCGGCCACGGGCAGCGCCGGGGCCTTGAGGTGCTGCCAGACCCCGCCCTGGGCGGCGTCGTGCACCGACGCGCGGTCGACGATCTCGAGCGGGTCGAGGCGCCCCGCCTCGATCGCGGCGGCGACCTCGATCAGCAGCGGCACCACGCCGAGACCGCCGACGGGCAGCGTCACGAAGTCGTCGCCCGAGAGCACCTCCGCCCCACCGTCGAGATCGTCGATGCGCACCGAGACCTTGGCCCCCGACGCCGCCAGCTCGTCGAGCGAGCGCAGCGTCGCCGTGAACGACCGACGACCGGCCGCGGCGCGACGCGGGAGGCGCTTGGGCCCCTTGCGTCCCGCTCCGCGGAGGGCGGGGGCGTCGCGACGAGACGACGACTCCACCGGCCCGCCGACGGGGTCGGGCACGGCGGGCTCGGGAACCGGGGGCATGCCCACGAGCGTGGCTCCTTCCGGGTCAGGAGGGCAACAAACGCGACCTCACCAAATGGTGACGCGCTGGTCGGCGTCGAGCCAGAGGGCGTCGCCCTCGGTGACTCCGAACGCCTCGTAGAATGCGTCGATGTTACGCACGATCTGATTGCAGCGGAACTCGTTCGGCGAGTGCGGGTCGATGGTGAGCAGCCGGATCGTCTCGGCGTCGCGCCCCTTCTGCTGCCAGATCTGAGCCCAGCTCAGCAGCAGACGCTGGATGCCGGTGAACCCGTCGACGTCGGGGCCCTCACCCGCCGTCTCGCCCTGTCCCTCGAGGAAGAGGCGGTATGCCGCGATCGCGATGCCGAGGCCGCCCAGGTCGCCGATGTTCTCGCCGATGGTGAGGGCGCCGTTGACGTGGTGCTCGTGGGCGAGGCCCTGCGGCACGAGCGCGTCGTACTGGGCGATGAGGGCCTTGGTGCGCTCCTCGAAGGCCGCGCGGTCGGCATCCGTCCACCAGTCGCGCAGCGACCCGTCACCGTCGAAACGGCTGCCCTGGTCGTCGAAGCCGTGTCCGATCTCGTGACCGATCACCGCACCGATGCCGCCGTAGTTGGCCGCGGCGTCACGGTCGGCGTCGAAGAACGGGTACTGCAGGATCGCGGCGGGGAACACGATCTCGTTCATGAGCGGGTTGTAGTACGCGTTCACGGTCTGCGGGGTCATGTACCACTCGTCGCGGTCGATCGGCTGGCCGACCTTCGCGAGCTGGCGGTCGTGCTCCCACAGGTGAGCGCGGCGTACGTTGCCGATCAGGTCGTCGGCGACGACCTCGAGCTCGCCGTAGTCCTTCCAGCGCACGGGGTAGCCGATCTTCGGCGTGAACGCGTCGAGCTTCGCGAGGGCGCGTTCGCGCGTCTCTTCGGTCATCCACTCGAGGCCGCGGATCGACCGACGGTACGCCTCGATGAGGTTGGCGACCAGGCCGTCCATGGCGTCCTTCGCCGCCGGCGGGAAGTGCCGCTCGACGTAGACCTTGCCGATCGCCTCGCCCAGGGCGGCCTCGACGAGACCCACCCCCCGCTTCCAGCGCTCGCGGTTGACCGGCACGCCCGTCAGCTGGGTGCCGTAGAAGGAGAAGTTCTCGGCGACGAAGTCGTCGGAGAGGAACGACGCCGCGGAGTGCACGATCTTGAACCGCACCCACGCCTTCCAGTCGTCCAGGCGCTCCTCGACCAGCAGCCCCCCGAGCGACTCGATGAAGCTCGGCTGGTAGACGACGACCTCGGCGAGCGCGTTCTCGTGCCCCGGCGCGACGGCGGAACGCCACGGCTCGAGGTCGAGCCCGGCCAGGGCGGCGGTGTCGTCCCACGACTTCAGGTTGTACGTCTTGACCGCGTCGCGGTTGTCTTCGCGCGACCAGTGGTGCGTGGCGATCTCGGTCTCGAGGGCGAAGACGCGGTCCGCGGATGCCGCGGCCTCGGCGACGCCGGCCAGGTCGAGCAGGCGCTCGATGTGGCCGCGGTACGCCGTGCGGGTCTCGTCGAAGTTCTCGAGGCGGTAGTAGCTCTCGTCGGGCAGCGAGATGCCGCTCTGGTACAGCACCGGGACGTAGCGGGTGGGCGCGCCGGGGTCGGGCTCGACGAACAGCGCCAGCAGACCGCTGACGCCGTCGCGCTCGAGGTCGCCGATGAGCTGCAGCAACGAGGCGATGTCGGTCACGGCGTCGACGCGCTCCAGGCGGGCCTCGATGGGCGCGCGGCCGAGCTGCTCGATGCGCTCGGTGTCCATGAAGCTCGCGAAGAGATCGCCGATCTTGCGGGCCTCGGTGCCGGGCTCGGCATCCTGCGACTCCTGCACGATGGTGCGCACGTTCGCCTCGGCCTGCTCGGCGATGAGGTGGAACGAGCCCCAGCGGGCCTTGTCGTCGGGGATCTCGGTGCGCTCCAGCCAGCGGCCGTTCACGTGGCGGAACAGGTCGTCCTGCGGGCGGATCTCGTCGCTGAGCTCTTCGAGCGCGAGACCGGAACGGAGGTTGTCGGTCATGCAGTCAGGATAAGTGCCCCACATCGGTGCGGGCTCGGAACGGCGGTCGATGACCGCACGCTCCCGGGCGGTGTCGCACCCCCGCCCTAGGCTCGGAGCGTGACCACCCGCCCACCCGAGACGCTGAACCGCGCGATCCTCAGGCTCGCCGTTCCGGCGCTGGGCGCGCTCATCGCCGAGCCGCTGTTCCTCATCGTCGACGCGGCGATGGTCGGGCACCTGGGCGTGGCGCCCCTGGCCGGTCTCGGTATCGCGGGAGCGGTGCTGCACACCGTCGTCGGACTCATGGTGTTCCTCGCGTACTCGACGACCCCCGCCGTGGCACGCCGCTTCGGCGCGGGCGAGTTCGGTCGCGCGGTCTCGGTGGGCATCGACGGCATGTGGCTCGCCGTGGGTCTCGGCGCGCTGCTCGCGGCGGTCGGCGTGCTGGCGACGCCCGCGATCGTCGACGTGTTCGGCGCCGCCCCCGACGTCGCCGAGAACGCGCGCACGTACCTGTCGATCTCGATGTGGGGCCTGCCCGCCATGCTGGTCGTGTTCGCGGCGACCGGGTTGCTCCGCGGGATGCAGAACACCGTGACGCCGCTGTGGATCGCCGGTCTCGGCTTCGGCGCCAACGCGCTGCTCAACGCCGTCTTCATCTACGGCTTCGGCTGGGGGATCGCCGGATCCGCCGCCGGAACGGTCGTGGCGCAATGGGGAATGGTCGGCGCGTACGTGCTGGTCGTGCGGCGATTGGCCCGTCGGCATTCGGCGTCCATCCGCCCCGAGCGCGCGGGGCTGAGCGGCACGGCCCGTTCGGGCGGCTGGCTGTTCCTGCGCACGGTGAGCCTGCGCGTGGCGTTCCTCGCCACCGTGGCCGTCGCGACCGGTCTGGGCTCGGCGGAGCTGGCGGGGTGGCAGATCGCGTTCACCATCTTCTCGACCGCGGCGTTCGCCCTCGACGCGCTCGCGATCGCCGCGCAGGCGCTGATCGGCAGCGCCCTGGGCGCCGGTGACTCCCCGACCGTCGGCCGGGTGCTGCGGCGCACGAGCGCCTGGGGTGTGTGGTTCGGCCTCGCCGTGGGGGCGATCGTGGCCGCCGCGTCGGGCGTGGTGGGGCTCGTCTTCACCGGCGATCCCGCGATCGCCGCCCTCATCCGGCCGGCGCTGCTCGTGCTCGCCCTGGCACAGCCGCTCGCCGCTTTCGTGTTCGTGCTCGACGGGGTGCTGATCGGCGCGGGCGACGCGCGCTACCTCGCCCTCGCGGGCGTGCTCAACCTGGTGCCGTACGTGCCCGCGCTGGTGCTCGTGGCGCTCTTCGCCGGCGGCGGCGCCACGGGGCTCGCGTGGCTGGCCGCGTCGTTCTTCGGCGTCTACATGCTCGCGCGCGCGTTCACCCTGGGGCTCCGCGTGCGCGGGCAGAGGTGGATGACGGCGGGCGGGTGACGCCCGCCCCTCGATCCCCCGGGCCGAACTCGCCGCGGAGCCGGTGAGGGCAGCCACCCGACCCGCGTCGGGGCTCAGCCGAGGGCGTCGACGCCCTCGGCCGCGACCTCGTCGAGCACCGCGGCGACGGCTTCGATCTCGACCAGTTGGCTGTCGTAGCCCAGCACCGTGACCCCCATCAACGTGCTCGGCACGTCGTGGTCGCCGAACGCGGCGCGCACGACGTCCCACGCCGCGACCAGGTCGGCTTGACGCGTGGATGCCACGAGCACCCGTGTCGAGATGACGTCGGTGAGCTGCGCCCCGGCGTCGGCGAGCGCGGTGACGAGGTTCTCGACGCACCTCCGGGCCTGTGCCGCGACGTCGCCCACCCCGACGGTCGTGCCGTCGGCGTCCAGGGGGCAGGAGCCCGCGAGGAAGATCAATCGGGCCTCGGCGGGGGCTGTCGCGGCGTAGGCGTACTCGGCGACGCTCGACAGCGAGGCCGAACGGATGAGGGTGACGGCTTTCGGCATCCCTCCACCCTCGCACGGGCTCACGCCCAGCGACGGCACCATTCGTACATGATCACGGCGGCCGCCGACGCGGCGTTGATCGACCGCGTCGAACCGTACTGCGTGATCTCGACCACGCCGGTCGCGGCCTCGATCGCCTCGGGCGACAGACCCGGGCCCTCCTGGCCGAACAGCAGCACGCAGCGCTCGGGCAGGTCGGCCCGGTCGACCGGCACCGATCCCTCGACGTTGTCGACGGCGATCACGGGCAGACCCGCCTCGCGCGCCCAGGCGGTGAACGCCGCGACGTCCTCGTGGTGACGCACGTGCTGATAGCGGTCGGTCACCATCGCGCCGCGGCGGTTCCACCGGCGCTTGCCGACGATGTGCACCTCGGCGGCCAGGAAGGCGTTGGCGCTGCGCACGATCGATCCGATGTTGAGGTCGTGCTGCCAGTTCTCGATCGCGACGTGGAAGGGATGCCGCTGCACGTCGAGGTCGGCGACGATGGCCTCCATCGACCAGTAGCGGTATCCGTCGACGACGTTGCGCGTGTCGCCGTGGGCCAGGAGATCGGGGTCGTACCGCGGGTCGTCGGGCCATTCCCCGGGCCAGGGTCCGACGCCGTGGGTCGGGGCGGCGGCGCCCCCGTCGGGTTCCGGCGCGACCCGGGGCTCGGGCGCGGGGTCAGCGGCATCCGTCACCGGTTCAGGCTACCCGGGCCGCACCCGCGACCACTCCCCCGCTTTTCGGTCACCCGAAATATCGGTAGGGTTTCGGCATGCCGAAAAATGACCTGGTCGCCGACCGACGCCACACCCCCGGGCGTGGGCTGTGGCTGCTCGGACCGGCGATGGTCGCGGGGGTCGCCTACCTCGACCCCGGCAACGTCGCCAGCAACATGACCGCCGGCGCGACCTTCGGCTACCTGCTGGTGTGGGTGGTCGTGCTGGGCAACGTCATGGCGTGGCTCATCCAGTACCTCTCGGCCAAGCTCGGCATCGTCACCGGCGAGAGCCTGCCCCAGGTGCTCGGACGCCGCATCCAGCGGCCCTGGGCCCGACGCCTCTACTGGGTACAGGCCGAGCTCGTCGCCATGGCCACCGACATCGCCGAGGTCATCGGCGGCGCCGTGGCCCTGAACCTGCTGTTCGGCATCCCGCTCGTGTGGGGCGGCGCGATCACCGGCGTCGTGTCGATGCTGTTGCTCGTCGTGCAGTCCCGGCGGGGTGCGCGGGCGTTCGAGACCGTGCTGATCGGGCTCCTGCTCATCATCGCGGCGGGATTCACCTTCGGCCTGTTCTTCGCGCCGCCCGACCCCGCCGGCGTGGTCGAGGGGCTCGTGCCGCGTTTCGAGGGGACGAACTCGGTGCTGCTGGCCGCGTCGATCCTCGGTGCGACGATCATGCCGCACGCCATCTACGCGCACTCGGCGCTCAGCCGCGACCGCTTCGCCCCCGGGGCGCCGACGGCGGCAGCCGACCTCGAGCAGGCCCGCGGCATCTCGACGCTCCGACTGCTGCGCGCCACCCGCTGGGACGTCACCATCGCCCTCGTGGTCGCCGGAACCGTCAACCTCGCGATCCTGCTGCTGGCCGCGGCGAACCTCGCCGGCGTCGACGGCACCGACAGCCTCGAGGGCGCCTACGCGGCTCTCCGCGACGGACTCGGCCCGGTCGTGGCGACGATGTTCGCCGTCGGGCTGCTCGCCAGCGGGCTCGCCTCGACCTCGGTCGGTGCGTACGCCGGCGCCGAGATCATGCACGGCCTGCTGCGCGTGCGCGTCCCCCTGCTGGTGCGGCGGCTCGTCACCCTCATCCCCGCACTGGTCATCCTGGCCCTCGGCGTCGACCCCACGCTCGCCCTGGTGCTCAGCCAGGTCGTGCTGTCGTTCGGCATCCCGTTCGCGCTCATCCCCCTCGTCGCCCTCACCGCGCGGCGCGATCTGCTCGGCGCGCACCGCAACCGGCCACTCACCACCGCCGCCGGGGTGCTGGCATCGGTGTTCCTGGTCACTTTGAACGCCGTGCTCCTGTGGCTGGTCTTCGCCGGCGGATAGGCTGACGACGTGGAATCGCCCGTGTCCGACGACTATCTCAAGGCGATCTACCACCACACCGAGTGGCAGGACTCCCCGATCACGCCCTCGCAGCTCGCCGCCGTGCTGGGCCTGGCCCCATCGAGCGTGACCGAGATGGTGAAGAAGCTCGCCGCGCAGGGCCTGGTGACGCACCGGCCGTACGGTCCCGTCTCGCTCACCGCGGCGGGCAACCGCCGCGCCGCCGGGGTGATCCGGCGCCACCGCCTGATCGAGACCTGGCTCGTGCGCGAGTTCGACTACGCCTGGGACGAAGTCCACGACGAGGCCGAGGTGCTCGAGCACGCGCTCAGCGACCGACTGCTGGAGGGCATCGACGCCCGGCTCGGGCGACCGCGCTTCGACCCGCACGGCGATGCGATCCCGGATGCCGACGGCACGGTGCACCGCGAAGCCTTCGTGCTGCTCGCCCAGGCGTCGACGGGCCACACCGGGCGCGTGCTGCGGGTGAGCGACCGCGACCCCGAGCTGCTGCGGGCGCTGGTGGAGCGCGGCATCGACGTGGGGCACGAGATCGAGGTCGTCTCCGACGCCGTGGTGCGCGCGGACGGCGTCGACGTGACGCTTCCCGACGGCGCGGGCACCTCGGTCTGGCTGACGCGCTGAGGATCGCCCCCGCTGTCGCTACGCTGACCCCACCGGCACCCTGCCCCGCCGTCGATCGTGAGGCCCCCATGACCACTCCCGCCACGGTGCGCCGCCCCGTCGCCGTCACGGTCGCGATCGTGCTGGTCTACCTGGGCGGGCTGCTCAACACGGCGCTCGGCATCCTCGTGCTGCTCACCCGCTACGAGGTGACCGACGACCTCGTGCTCCCCGTCTCGCTCGTGGGTGCCGCGACCATCCTGCTGGGCCTGCTCACCGTCGCCGGCGGCTCGGCGCTCGCGCGCGGCAGTCGCCTCGCCCGCACCCTGCTCACCACCTACCTGACGGTCCTGGTCGTCCTGCAGGCCGCGGCGCTGGCGTTGACCGAGCTCGACCCGACGATCATCGTGGCGCTGATCGCGGCGCTCACGGTCATCGCGGCGATGTGGATCCCCCCGCACGCCCGACGCTACTTCGCGCGCACGGGCGCCGAGTCTGCGGCCTCGACGCCGATGATCTGACCCGTCGCGTCAGCGTCGAGACCCCTCGGCATCGGCCCGCAGCAGACGCCGCACGAACCGGCGATGGGCGAAGCGCACCGCCTCGATCGCGGCGATCGCGACCACGACGATCATCGTGATCAGCACCGCTCCGTCTTCGCCCGGGTCGCGCAGCTGGAAGAAGTCGCCCAGCGCCGGCACCGTGAAGATCGCCGTGAGGGCGATGAACATGGCCCCGATGACGAGCACCTTCACCCGCGTGACCGGCCGCGAGAGCACCGTCAGCACCCAGATCGCGACGATGGCGAGGATGATCGTCGCCCCGGTGCGCAGCTGCTCGACGCTCAGCCCCATGCCCAGCGCGAACCGCGTGTACACGGTGAGCGCGATGGCGATCACGATCCCGGCCGGGATCGCGAAGCTCAGCGACCTCTTCAAGAAGCCCGGCACGTAGCGCTGGGTGTTCGGCAGCAGGGCGAGGAAGAACGCCGGGATGCCGATGGTGAGGCCATCGGTGATCGACAACTGCCGCGGGAGGAAGGGGAACTCCATCACCAGCGCCCCGAACAGCACGGCGAGACCCGTCGCGTAGACGGTCTTGGTGAGGAAGAGCATCGACACGCGCTCGATGTTCGCGATCACCTGACGGCCCTCGGCGACCACGGACGGCAGGTGCGAGAACCGACCGTCGAGCAGCACGAGACGCGCCACCGCCTTGGTGGCCGCCGCGCCCGAGTTCATCGCGATGCCGATGTCGGCCGTCTTGATCGCGAGTGCGTCGTTGACCCCGTCGCCCGTCATGGCCACGACGTGCCCGCGCGCCTGGAGGGCGGTGACCATGCGCCTCTTCTGATCGGGGGTGACCCGGCCGAACACGGTGTGCTGCTCGAGGATCTCGCCGAGCTCGACGTCGTCGTCGGGGAGGCGCCGGGCGTCGTAGCCCTCGTCGACCTCGAGCCCCACCTCGCGCGCGATCGCGGCCACGGTGCGGGGATTGTCGCCCGAGATCACGCGCACGCCCACGCCCTGGTCGCGGAAGTAGGCCAGCGCCTCGGCGGCGTCGGGGCGCACCGCCTCGACGAAGGTGAGCACGGCGACGGCCACGGGCGCGGCGGGAAAACGTTCGGCTTCGACATCGGCGTCGTCGAGCGGTGCGTCGGTGTGGGCGAGAACGAGCGTGCGGCGCCCCGACGACGCCAAGCGGGTCACGGCCGCACCCAGCTCGGTGCCGGCGTCGCCCGCGACGTCGCCGAAGACCATCTCGGGCGCACCGAGCACCCAGGTGCCGGACGGGCCCGCGGCGAACGACACCGCGCTCCATTTGCGTGCCGACGAGAACGGGATGCGCCGGGAGGCGTCGAGCGGTTCCTCGACCGGGAACGGCTCGCGCAGGCACTGCGCCGTGGCGTTGGCGTCGGGCGCCGCGCCGTACCACCCCAGGGTCTGCTGCCACCCCGCCCGTTCGGCCAGCGGCAGCGCGGCGTCGAACCGGATCTCGCCCGCGGTGAGCGTGCCCGTCTTGTCGAGGCAGATGACGTCGACGCGCGCGAGGCCCTCGACCGCCGGCAGCTCGTTGACGAGCACCTTCTGCCCCGCCAACCGGGCCGCCCCGACGGCGAACGCGATCGAGGTCATCAGCACGAGCCCCAGCGGGATCATCGCGGTGAGCGAGGCGATCGTGTTCACGACGGCCTGCGACCAGGTGCCCTGCTGCCACGCCTGCACCCACCCGCCGGCGACCATCATCTGGGCGTTCAGCACCAGCAGTCCGATGGGACCGACGCCCCAGCCGACCCACCGCAGCACGCGGTCGATCGAGGTGCGCAGTTCGCTCGAGACGAGCTGGAAACGTTTCGCCTCGGTGGCGAAGGCGTTCGCGTACGACTCGGCGCCCACGCGCACGACGCGGGCCGTGCCCTCGCCCGCCACGACGATCGATCCCGACAGCGCCTCGTCACCGGGCCTCTTGTCGACGGCATCCGATTCGCCGGTCAGCATCGACTCGTCGATCTGCAGCGCCCCCGAGTC
Organism: Microbacterium sp. Leaf179; assembly: GCF_001423785.1. Taxonomy (NCBI): domain Bacteria; kingdom Bacillati; phylum Actinomycetota; class Actinomycetes; order Micrococcales; family Microbacteriaceae; genus Microbacterium; species Microbacterium sp. Leaf179. Next base: position 22,061 of record NZ_LMPH01000001.1, read on the forward strand.
GACGACGACGGCGTCGGCCGACACCTGGTCGCCGGCGCGCAGCACCAGCAGATCGTCGCGCACGACCTCGGACGGGGCGATCTCGACGTCGACCCCGTCGCGGCGCACCCGGGCGCGCGGTGCGTTGAGCAGCGCGAGCCGGTCGAGCGCCGCCTTCGCGCGGAACTCCTGCACGCATCCGATCACGGCGTTCGACAACGCGGCCACGCCGAACAGGGCGTCCTGCCACCGGCCGAGCAGCAGCAGAACGAGGAAGCACGCGCCGACGATCCCGTTGAAGAGCGTGAAGACGTTCGACCGCACGATGTTCCACGCGCTGCGGCTGCTGTCGGCGGTGAACGCGTTGGTCTGCCCCGAGGCGACCCGTTCGCCCACCTCGGCCGCGCTCAAGCCACGGGCGTCGTCGAACTCGATGCTGTCGGCGATCGCCTGGTCCATGCGATCACTGTAGGGCCCGCCGGCGACATCGACGGGGGCGGATCACGACGCCGCGCGCCGCGCGCGGTCGAACGGCCAGCGCACGTGCGTCGCCGTCTCGCACGCGCGCCACAGCTCGGCGCCGAGTTCGCTCCCGCGGATGCGGCGCGCCGGCGTGGCCGGGCGCGGGGCACCCCGCGCGACGAGTGCCGGCCCGTACATGGCCCCGCCCTCGGCGTGCGGGTCGACGAGCGCCCGCACCAGCGCCCAGGCGCCGTGCTCCTTGGACTGGGTGATGGGCGCCTGCAGGTTGTCGAGGAAGCGCTCGAGCCGCGTCGGCTCGTTCACGCCCCGGATGCCGCGGGTGCGCCCGCTCGTGGAGTAACCGGGGTGCGCGACGAGGCTCTCGACGGGCACGTCGTGGGCCCGCAGCCGCCGGTCGGCCTCGAGCGCCAGGGCGGTCGTCGCCGCCTTCGACTGCACGTACGCGCGCCACGGGGTGTAGCCCTCGGTGAGCTCGGGGTCGGTGGGAACGTGCCTCCACAGCGAGGTCGACATGCTCCCCACCCAGACCATGCGGCCCCGCGCCGTGGCGAGGGGCTTGAGCAACTCGCCCGCCAGGGCGAAGTGCCCCAGAACGTTGGTGGCGAACACGAGCTCGTGCCCGCCGGCCATCTCTCGGGTCTTGGGCGGGTGCACGACGCCGGCGTTCAGCAGCAGACCGTCGAGCCGGCCGCGTGCGCGGGCGGTGGCGGCCGCCGCCCGCACCGACCCCATGTTGCTGGTGTCGAGCAGCAGCGTCTCGATGTCGGCATCCGGATCACCGCGCGTGACGGCGGCCTTCGCCGCGGCCAAGGCGTTGGGGTTGCGTCCGGTCAGCACCACGTGGGCTCCGGCGGCGGCGAGCTGCACGCACGAGAAGAAGCCGAGGCCGCGCGTGGCTCCCGTGACCAGGTAGGAGCGCCCCGTGAGGTCGGGGAGGTTCTCGGGGTCCCATTCGGTGCGCGCCACCCTTCGACCCTAACCAGATCGCGCGCCGCCGTCACGGGCGCATTCCGTGCGAGGAATATCGGCACGCGGGAAAATTTTCCGAACATCGCGTGACGAATCGTCCCGTCGTCCCGTCTCATCCCCGAGCGCACCCGCTCCGTCGCGACGAACACCCGCCGCCGACGCCGTCACGACAGGTAAAGGAGTCAGGCCATGGGTCTCGACGACAAGATCAAGAACGCCGCTCAGGACATCGTGGGCAAGGCGAAGGAAGCCATCGGCAACGCGACCGACAACGACAAGCTGGCCGCCGAGGGCAAGGCCGACCAGGTGAAGGCGGATGCCAAGAAGGCCGGCGAGAACGTCAAGGACACCTTCAAGTAATCCGCCACCGCGGACGGGCGGGCATCGGCTTCGGCCGTGCCCGCCCGCGCTCGTTCCGGCGGCGTGTCGGAGGCCGGGGCTAGGCTGGCCGCATGCGGACCCGAGGCGACATCGAGTGCTGGCTCACCGACATGGACGGCGTTCTCGTCCACGAGAACACCCCCATCGCGGGAGCGTCCGAGTTGCTCGCGCAGTGGCGCTCCGAGGGCACTCCGTTCCTCGTGCTGACCAACAACTCGATCTTCACCCCGCGTGATCTCAGCGCGCGGCTGCGGGCGTCCGGCCTGGTCGTGCCCGAGGCGTCGATCTGGACGTCGGCGCTCGCGACGGCCGACTTCCTCAAGTCGCAGATGCCCGGTGGATCCGCCTTCGTCATCGGCGAAGCGGGTCTGACGACGGCCCTGCACGAGGCCGGGTTCATCATGACCGAGACCGCTCCCGACTACGTCGTGGTCGGTGAGACGCGCAACTACTCGTTCGAGGCCATCACCAAGGCCATCCGTTTCATCCGCGGCGGAGCCCGCTTCATCGCGACGAATCCCGACGCCACGGGCCCGTCGACCGAGGGCGTCCTGCCCGCCACGGGGGCCATCGCCGCCCTCATCACCAAGGCGACCGGCAAAGAGCCCTACATCGTGGGCAAGCCGAACCCGATGATGTTCCGCTCGGCGCTCAACCGCATCGGCGCGCACAGCGAGAACACCGGCATGATCGGCGACCGCATGGACACCGACATCGTCGCCGGTATCGAGGCGGGCCTGCACACCGTGCTCGTGCTCACCGGCATCAGCGACCAGCGCGAGATCGAGCGCTACCCCTTCCGCCCCGACGAGATCCTCGGCTCGATCGCCGAACTCGTGCGCCAGGAGCCCCTCGAGACCGACCTCGCCGACGGCGAAGAGGGCCTCGAAGCGGGTCTCTGAGCCGCCCCACCGAGAGGACGACCGCATGGACGACCGCACGCTCTGGCTGATCGTCGCCTTCTTCATCACCCTGGGAACGCTCGTCGCGTTCGTGGTGCAGTGGAGACGGTCGCGCCGCGGCGGCGGGGGCCGCGATCCGTTCGATGGGCCGGGGCCGGGAGACGACTCGCCCTGAGGGCGGGATCGAGGCGGCGCGCCGGGTGCCCGGCATCCGTGGGTCGGACCGCGTCAGGAGACAGGCGGCGCCACCGACTCACGCCTCGGCGGCATGTTCGCGTCGTGGGCCCCGCTCTCGTGACGGGCGCGGACGGGCGGCGCGGCGATCCGACTACTGCGGCGCGAGCCCCAGGTCGTCGAGGTCGACCGAGGCGAGCCACTGCAGGCCCTCGGCCTCGATCGCGGCCTGTGCGCCGGTCTTGCGATCGACGATCACGGCGACGGCCACGACCTCCGCGCCCTCGCGGCGCAGCGCCTCGACGGCCTTGAGCGCCGACTGACCGGTGGTGGAGGTGTCTTCGACGACGACGACGCGCTTGCCGACGATGTCGGCCCCCTCGATCTGACGACCGCGGCCGTGATCCTTCGCCTCTTTGCGCACGACGAACGCGTCGAGCGGACGGCCGGCGTGCACCGACTCGTGCATGACGGCGTTGGCGATGGGGTCGGCGCCGAGCGTGAGCCCGCCTACGGCGACGACGCCGTCGAGGTCTTTGACGAGGTCGAGCACGAGACGCCCGATCGCGGGGGCGGCACGGTGGTCGAGGGTGAGCTTTCGCATGTCGACGTAGTACGTCGCCTTCTTGCCGCTCGAGAGGGTGAAGTCGCCGTGGAACACCGCCTCGTCGGAGATGAGGCGGATGAGCGCCTGACGGTCGGCTTCGAGCTCAGGAGTGGAGGCGGTGGTCACGGCGTCGAGTCTAGAGGGGCGGGCACACGGCGGGCGGGCACGGGGGCGTCGCGGGGTGACCGTGTGGCACCTGTCGCACGCTCATCGATGTCGATGCACGAAAGTAGGCTGGATGCCATGCGCCTGGCCACCTGGAACGTCAACTCCATCCGCGCCCGCGTCACCCGCACCGTCGAGTTCTGCGTGCGCGAGCACATCGACGTGCTGGCGATGCAGGAGATCAAGTGCAAGACCGAGCAGTTCCCCTACGCCGCGTTCGAAGAGGCGGGGTATCACGTCGCCGCGCACGGCCTGAATCAGTGGAACGGCGTCGCGATCGCCAGCCGCGAGCCCCTCGAGGACGTCGAGATCGGATTCCCCGGCATGCCCGGTTTCGAGAAGGGCAAAGAGGGCCCCGATCTTCCCCAGGAAGCCCGGGCCATCGGTGCGACCGTGGGCGGCGTGCGCGTCTGGAGCCTGTACGTGCCCAACGGGCGCGGGCTCGACGACCCGCACTTCACGTACAAGCTCGACTGGCTCGACAAGCTCCGTCAGTACACCGCCGACACCCTCGCGGGCGACCCCGACCTGCCCCTCGCGCTGACGGGCGACTTCAACATCGCGCCCACCGATGCCGACAACGGCGACCCGACGATCGTGCAGGGCGCGAGCACGCACGTCTCTCCCGCGGAGCGGGCGGCGTTCTCCGCCTTCGAGACGGCCGGACTCACCGACGTCGTGCGGCCCCTCCTTCCCACCGGTTACACCTACTGGGACTACAAGCAGCTGCGCTTCCCCCGCAACGAGGGGCTCCGCATCGACTTCATCCTCGGCTCGCGGGCCTTCGCCGACGCCGTGCAGGGCGCCGAGATCCACCGCAACGAACGCAAGGGCGAGGTTCCGAGCGATCACGTTCCCGTGGTGGCCGACCTCGACCTCTCGGGCGCCGACGATGACGACGACCTGCCGATGATCTTCGGCTGAGCACCGGCTCAGCGGCCATCCGTCCGCTCGGGCGGCGGCGCAGCATCGAACGCGCGCACCGGAGTCTTCTCCGTGCCGCCGCGGGCTCTGATTCCGGGGCACTCCCGCGATTCCGCGCCGCACCACGTCCGCGGCATCCGGAAATTCTCTCGGCCCCTGACGATTCCGCCCGGCGCCGTTCGACGCGATAGTAGGGGAAGGCATTCGCTCCCCCTCAGATCGCTCGCGAGAGCACCCACGAGAAGAGTCCACGATGAAGTTCATGCTGATCATGCGCGGCACCGACGAGGCGTACGCGGCGTACAAAGAGATCCCCTTCGAGCAGGTCATCAACGAGATGGGCGCGTACAACGAGTCCATGATCACCGCGGGCGTGCTCGTCGCCGGCGACGGTCTGGCCGAGGACATGAGCGCCAACTTCGTCGTCGAGTTCGGCGGCGAGGAGCCGGTCGTCACCGACGGCCCGTACGGCGAGACGCACGAGCTGTTCAACGGCTTCTGGATCATCGAGGTGTCGACGCGCGACGAGGCCGTCGAGTGGGCCCGGCGCGCACCGCTCATCGCCGGCAACAAGCTCGAGGTGCGTCGCGTGACCGACGAGACCGACTTCGCGGCGTTCGCCGACAACGAGTACATCCAGAAAGAGGAGGGCTGGCGCGAAGAGCAGTCCGCGCGCTGACCACCGCGGTGAACACCGACGTCTCGCGTCGCGTCGTTCGGGGCGCCTTCTGTGCATCGGGGCGTGCATCGTCCGCCCCAGTGCACAGAACGCGCCCCACACCCCTGACCGCCCCGCGCCGGAACGACGGCGGGGCCGGAGCGAACCCCGACCCCGCCGTGATGCCCGATCGTCAGGCCGCGGGGACCTCGGCGGGCGCGGTGCGCTCGATGAGCGTCACGAGCGCCTCGATGATCGACCGGAGGAACGCGGCCGTGCCCTCGTCGGTTACGGTGCCGTCTTCCTCGAAGAGGCCGGGGGTCGACTGGATGTAGCCCTCGGGCTGCCCCAAGACGAGGGCGTTGTAGTGCAGGAGCACGGAGCGCAGGTGCTGCTGGCCGGCGGCGGTGGCGATGCCGCCCTGCGAGGTGCCGACGACGGCGGTGGGCTTGTCGTTGAACGACGCCTCGCCGTACGGACGAGCCGACCAGTCGAGCGCGTTCTTCAGCACGCCGGGGATGGAACGGCTGTACTCGGGGGTCACGATGATGACGCCGTCGGCATCCTCGATCGCGGTCTTGAAAGTCGTCGCCACCTCGGGGAAGTTGCCGTCGTAGTCGGGCGAGTAGAAGGGGAGGTCCTTGATCGGGATCTCCTTCAGGGTCACGCCCTCGGGGGCGACCTTCTCGAGCGCCTTCGCGAGACGGCGGTTGATCGAGGTGCTGGAGATGCTTCCGACGATGTAGCCGATCGTGTACTCGGTCACGGTGATCCTCTCTGGGATGACGGGGGCGCCGAACGCCCAGGTTCATTCACGTACAAGCATCGTGAACGCCCCGGTATTCCCCGGGTCGCGTGCTCCGTCGCGCGGGGGATGCGTGTGCCGCGGCTCACCCCTACCGTGGAGGGATGCCCCGGCTCACCCGCACCCAGCAGCGCAACGACATCGTGCTCGCGGTCGTGCTGCTGCTCGGTGGGCTGCTCAGCGCGGTGCTGTCGTCGGTCTCGGGCATCTACGGCGACCAGCAGGGCTCGCTCGCTATCGCCCTCGGGTACGTCGCCGTGCTCGCGATCCCGCTGGCGTTCCGCCGGCGCTGGCCATCGGTGGCGGCGGTCGTCGTCTCGGTCGCGTACTTCTTCGCCGTGACGTTCCGCATTCCCGAGCTGTACGCCGGCAACATCGCGATGTTCATCGCGCTGTACACCGTGGGCGCCTGGGAGCCCCACCGTCGCCGCGCCACGATCGTGCGGGTCGCGATCATCGTCGGCATGTTCGCGTGGCTGTTCGTGGTCATGTTCCAAGACGCCACGCAGCCCGTCGATCCGGCCGTCGAGGGTGCGTTCTCGCGCGTCGGAGCCTTCTCGCCCTTCGTGGCCTACCAGCTGCTGATGATCGGCGTGAACGCCCTCTACTTCGGCGGCGCCTACTACTTCGGCAACCGCACGTTCCAGCAGATGCGTCAGCGCGCCGCGCTCGAGGAGCGTACGGCCGAACTCGAGGCCGAGCGCGAGGTCACGGCGGCGCAGGCCGTCGCCCTCGACCGCGTGCGCATCGCGCGCGAACTGCACGACGTCGTCGCGCACCACGTGTCGCTCATGGGGGTGCAGGCGGGCGTCGCCCGGTCACTGCTCGCCCGAGACCCCGACAAGACGCGCGAGGTGCTGGCGGGCATCGAGGTGTCGGCGCGCACGTCGCTGCACGAGCTGCGTCAGCTGCTCGAGACCCTCCGCACCCCCGGCAGCGAGGCGGCCCCCGACACCGCGCCGACCACGCACGGGTTGACGTCGATCTCGGCGCTGGTCGACGAGGCCTCCGCCGCCGGACTGCCCACCACCCTCACGATCATCGGAGAGCCCACGCGCGATCCGGCGCCTCTGGTGCAGGTCAACCTGTACCGCATCGCCCAGGAGGCCCTCACGAACGCACGTCGGCACGCCGGCCCCCGTGCCACCGCCGACGTGCGCCTGCGATTCGATCCGGATGCCATCGAGCTCGAGGTCGCGAACACGGGGCGCGCCGGGTCGGCGGCGTCGGGGCTCGGCCAGCTCGGCATGCGCGAGCGCGCGGCCGTCTCGGGCGGAACGATCGACATCGGCCCGCGCGCTCGCGGCGGGTATCTCGTGCGGGTGCGCGTCCCGGTCGTGGACGCCGAGGTGGCGCATGTCTGAGCTGAGGGTGCTGCTGGTCGACGACCACGCGATGATGCGCGCGGGCTTCCGCACCATCCTGTCGCTCGAAGACGACATCACCGTCGTCGGCGAGGCGGCGTCGGGGGTCGAGGCCCTCGCCGCGGCGCGCGCGCTGCGTCCCGACGTGATCTGCATGGACGTGCAGATGCCCGACATGGACGGCCTCGACGCCACACGCCGACTCACCGCCGACCCCGGCTCCGACGCCGCGATCCTCATCGTGACGACCTTCGACCGCGACGACTACCTCTTCGCCGCCCTCGCCGCCGGCGCCAGCGGGTTCCTGCTGAAGAACGCCGGTCCCGAGGAGCTCGTCGCGGCCGTGCGGATCGTGGGTGCCGGCGACGCCCTGCTCGCCCCCGAAGTCACCCGTCGGGTCATCGAACGCTTCGCCACCGGTGCGCCCGAGCCGGCGGCATCCCCCCTTCCGGTCCCCCCGCCCGCTCTCGCCGAGTCCCTCACGGAGCGGGAGTCGGAGGTGCTGCGGCTGGTCGCCGAGGCCCTGAGTAACGCCGAGATCGCCGCCCGCCTGTTCATCGGCGAGGCGACGGTGAAGACGCACGTGTCGAACGTGCTGCAGAAGCTCGGCGCGCGCGACCGCGTGCAGGCCGTGGTGCTGGCGCATCGGCACGGCCTGGCCTGAGCCGCCCCCACCGGTCCCCCGGGAGGGGGAGCCGCCCGACCCTCCCCAGGGCGGAGGCGCCGGACACCCGCCCTCCGTAGCGTGGGACGCACCGAGAAGAAGGGACGCACCGTGCTCGAGCTGGACGGCATCACCAAGAGGTACGGCGACCGCCGTGTGCTCGACGACGTGAGCTTCGGGGTCTCCCCCGGGCGACTCACGGGTTTCGTCGGCGGCAACGGCGCCGGCAAGACGACCACCATGCGCATCGCCCTGGGCGTGCTGGCCAAGGACGGCGGCACGGTGGCGCTGAACGGCGCGCCCCTGACCACCGCCGACCGGCGCCGCTTCGGGTACATGCCCGAGGAGCGCGGGCTCTACCCGAAGATGAAGGTCGCCGAGCACATCGCGTACCTCGCTCGCCTGCACGGCTTCGGCAAGGCCGAGGCGAACGAGAAGGCCACCGCCCTGCTCGAGCGGCTCGGACTCGGCGAGCGCCTCGGCGATCTCGTCGAGACCCTGTCGCTCGGCAACCAGCAGCGCGCGCAGATCGCCGCCTCGCTCGTGCACGAGCCCGACGTGCTCATCCTCGACGAGCCGTTCTCGGGCCTCGACCCGCTGGCGGTCGACGTGGTCGCCGGCGTGCTGCAGGAGAAGGCGGCGGCGGGCGCCGCGGTGCTCTTCTCATCGCACCAGCTCGACGTCGTCGAGCGCCTCTGCGACGACCTCGTCATCATCGCCGGCGGCACGATCCGCGCGGCGGGCACGCGCGACGGCCTGCGCGCCCAGCACGCCACCCACCGGTACGAGCTGGTGTCGCGCGGCGACGCCGGCTGGCTGCGCGACGAGCCCGGCATCACGGTGCTGGATTTCGACGGCGGCTACGCCCTGTTCGACGCCGACGACGACAGCGCCGCTCAACGCGTGCTGCGGGGGGCGGTGTCGCGGGGCGACGTCGTCAGTTTCGCGCCCCAACGCCCCACCCTCGCCGAGATCTTCAAGGAGGTCATCCAGTGAGCACCTCGTCGCCCACTCCCCGTCGCGCCCCCAGCGAGCTGCAGAGCGTCTGGCTCGTCGCCGAGCGCGAGATCGGCTCGAAGCTGCGCAGCAAGGCCTTCGTGATCTCCACCGCGATCCTCATCGTGGCCGCCCTGGCGTCGGTGGTCTGGGGCGGGTTCGCCGCCGGCAACGCCAGCGGCAGCGGCATCCCCGTCGCCGTCACCTCCCAGACGCAGAGCGCCGTGTCGAGCCTCGACGGGCTCGAGGTCACCGTCGCCGCCGACGACGGTGCCGCGACCGCCCTCGTCGAGGACGGGACGGTGGATGCCGCCCTGGTCTCGGGCTCGTCGGATGCCGCGTTCGACTACACCGTCGTGGTGAAGGACAGCGTGCCCTCGACCTTGCTGCAGATGCTGAGCGAGACCCCGCCCGTGCAGGAGCTCGAACCCGGTGCGGGAGCGGCGAGCGCGCTGCGCTACCTCATCGCCCTCGGCTTCGGTCTGGTGTTCCTCATCGCCGCCTCGACCTTCGGCGGCACGATCGCTCAGAGCGTGGTGGAAGAGAAGCAGACGCGCGTGGTCGAGATCCTCATCTCGGCGATCCCCGTGCGCACCCTGCTCGCCGGCAAGGTGCTGGGCAACACGGTGCTCGCGATGGCGCAGATCGTGCTGCTGGCGGCCGTGGCCGTCATCGGTCTCGCCGTCACGGATCAGGCCGGGGTGCTGAGCGCCCTCGGGGCACCGATCGCCTGGTTCGCGATCTTCTTCCTCTTCGGGTTCGTGCTGCTGGCGGCGCTGTTCGCCGCGGCGGCCGCGATGGTCTCGCGCCAGGAGGACATCGGCGCCACGACCACCCCCATCACCATGCTGATCATGGCGCCGTACTTCCTGGTGATCTTCTTCAACGACAACCCGGTCGTGCTGACGGTCATGTCGTACGTGCCGTTCTCGGCACCGGTGGGGATGCCGCTGCGCATGTACCTCGGCGACGCGCAGTGGTGGGAGCCCGTGCTCTCGCTGCTCATCCTGCTCGTCTCGTGCATCGCGGCCATCGGCGTCGGCTCGCGCATCTACCGCAACTCGCTGCTGCGCATGGGCGCACGCGTCAAGCTGGCGGAGGCGCTGAAGGGCTGATCGCGCGGCTCACGTCGGAGGGGGATGGATGCCAGGGGTTCGGCATCCATCCCCCTCTTCGCGCCGCACCACCCGGTCTCGGCGCCGTCACTCCTCGAGCACGGCGAGCACGTTGCCCGCCGGGTCGCGGAACCAGGCGATGAGCGGGCCGCCCGCGCGCATGATGCCGCGCTCATCGGTGGGGATATCGGCGTCGGGGTAGATCTTGGTGTCGACGCCGCGGGAACGCAGGTCGTCGACGGCTGCCTCGACGTCGGCGACGGGGAAGTTCAGCACCGTGAACGTGGCGGGCTCGTGATGGGGTTTGCCGTAGACGAGCACGCTCCCGCCCGATCCGAGCTGGAGCGAGAGGAAGCCCGTGTCCTCGAACACCTCCACCGTCAGGCCGAGGGTGTCGGCGTAGAACCGGCGGGCCGCGTCGAGGTCGTCGACGGCGAAACCCGAGAAGGCACCGGCGGGATCGAACATGATCGTGCTCCTTCGTTCAGCGCGCCACGAAGGCCGTGACGCTGTCGGACAGGCGGATCGGGATGCCATCGATCACCGACCGCACCGGCTCCCCGATCGCGACGGTGAGTTCCTCGTCGACGCCGAAGACCGCGGCCCCCGTCTGCGCGCCGCTCGCGCACCCCGCCGACCACGGACTGTTGTCGGTCGAGGTGAAGGTCGCGATGCAGCGCCCGTCGCCGTCGTCGGGTTGCGCGAGGTAGATGCGGAAGTCGCTCACCGTCGCGATGTAGCGCGTACTCGCCGGATCGATGCCGCTGTCGCGCAGGATGTCGGCCGAGATCACGTCTTCGACCGTCTGGGGGAACGTCAGCTCGGGCAGGCTCGCCGTCGCGGGATCCGGGGTCGCGGCGGTCGAGGGCCCGGCCGACAGCCCCGCGCCGATCGCGGCGCCGACGCCGAGCACGACGAGGGCTCCTACCGCGGCGAGCGCCCACCGCAGGGCGGGGCGGGGTGACCGGGCGTCGGCCTCGGCGGGCTCGGCGCCCTCGGGCGCGGCATCCGGGGTCGGGGGGTCTGAGGCATCGGGGTCGCGCCGGGGCGCGCGTTCCGGCTCGCCGCTCCCGGCGCGGCGCACCCGCTCTTCGAGCTCGCCGAGACGCTCGATCATGGCCGGCGTCGCGGCGGCGCCGTCGGCACCGTAGACCCGCTCGCGCAGGTGCCGCAGCTCGACGTCGTCGTCCATGCGTTGACTCTAGAGCCGCGCGGGGGCGGCGGGGGCGGGAAGCGGTCTTCCGCGACGTCAGCCCCCGCCGTGCAGGGCGAGGAGCCCGAGCGACCCGACGCCGCGACGCGATCAGGCGCCGGGGCGCGGCGCCGTCGCATCCAGCGCGTCGGCCGCCCCCACCAGCGCGAGATGCGACAGCGCCTGCGGGGTGTTGCCGACCTGGTGACCGGTGGTGGGGTCGTACTCCTCCGACAGCAGGCCGAGGTCGTTCGCGACGGCGGTGAGCCGGTGCATCAGCGTCACGGCCTCGTCGCGGCGACCGCTGTGCGCGTACTGCCCGACCAGCCAGAAGGAACAGGCGAGGAACGGATGCTCGTCCCCGGTGAGGCCGTCGACACCGGTCGTGCGGTAGCGCAGCAGCCACCCGTCGGGCATGAGCGTCTCTTCCATGCGGGCGACGGTGGCGAGCATGCGGGGGTCGTCGTACGCGCAGAACCCGACCTGGGGCAGCACCAGCAGCGAGGCATCGACCTCGTCGGTGCCGAAGTGCTGCGTGAACCATCCGCCCTCGTGCACCCCGTGCGCGTCGATGTCGGCGCGGACCCGATCGCGCAGGGTGCGCCAGGTGTCGACGTCGCCGCCGCGCCCGCCCTCTTCGACGGCGCGGATGCCGCGATCGAACGCCGCCCACACCATCGCCCGGGAGTGGGTGAAGAAGTGCGGCTCGCCGCGCATCTCCCAGATGCCCAGGTCGGGCCGGTCGACCTCGCTCGCGAGCTGGTCGAGCAACGCCCGCTGCAGCGACCACGAGAACGTCGTCTCTTCGACCCCGGCGTTCCGCGCCGCCTCGAGCGCCACCATGACCTCGCCGATCACGTCGGCCTGGTACTGGTCGACGGCGCCGTTGCCGATGCGCACGGGGGCGGCTCCCCCGTACCCGGGGAGGCTGGTGATCTCGCGCTCCGGCAGGTCGCGCTCGCCCGCGATGCCGTACATGATCTGCACGTCGGCGGGGTCCCCGGCGATCGCCCTCAGCAACCAGGTGCGCCAGCGCTGTGCGGCGTCGAGGTAGCCGTGGTCGATGTACGCGCTCAGCGTGAGGGCCGCGTCGCGCAGCCAGACGTAGCGGTAGTCCCAGTTGCGCGAGCCTCCGAACTCCTCGGGCAGCGAAGTCGTGGCCGCGGCGACGATGCCGCCCGTCTCGGAGTGCGTGAGCGCGCGCAGCACCATGAGGGAACGGGTGACGAGGGCGGCGTGCGTGCCGGCGGACTGCACGCGGTCGGCCCACGACGACCACCACTCGCGCGTGCGCTCCAGCGCCGCCGACACGTCGAACGACACCGGCGGGTCCTGCCACGACGGCCCCCACGACAGGACCGAGTCGACGCGGTGGCCGGGGCTCGTCGTCCACCGGCCGCGGTGAGCGGTGCCGACGGCGATGAGACGGGGGGCCCGCAGGGTCACGGCGTCGGGGCCGGCGACGGCGAGGATCGCGTGCTCGTCGGCGTGGCCGATCTGCCGCACCCAGGGCACGGCGCGGGCGTAGTCGAAGCGCAGACGCACCTCGCTGACGAAGTCGACCTGGCCCGAGACCCCGACCACGCGACGGATGACGGCCTCCACCCCCTCGTCGACGGGCATGGCGTCGTACACCTCGGCGACGCCGGTCTCGGTTTCCCAGCGGGTGACGAGCACGAACGTGTCGCCGTCGTACCGACGCGTCGCGCGCGCCTCGGGGTCGGCCGGGCGCAACGACCACGCGCCGTGCGACTCGTCGCCCAGCAGGGCGCTGAACATCGAGCCGCTGTCGTACCGCGGCAGGCAGAGCCAGTCGATGCTCCCTCGAGAGGAGACGAGGGCGGCAGACCGGCAGTTGCTGAGGACGGCGTAGTCCTCGATCGGAGTCGTCACCCTCGGATCATGGCAGCAAACACCCGCATCGCACCTATGGGCTCCATGAGTGGCATCCCTCGGTCATCCGCAAGGGCGGGGCGAGGTCGGAAGGTGTCGCTACGCTGAGCGGCATGGCGGCGGACACCACCCTGATCATCCTGGGCGCTTCAGGCGACCTCACTTCTCGACTGCTCCTCCCGGCCCTGGGCCAACTGCTCGTGCGCGAGCCCGGGCGGTCGGTGCGCCTGCACGGCGCGGGCATAGAGGACTGGACCGACGAGCACTGGCGCGAGGTGGTGCACCGGGCGTTCCAGACGATGGACGCCGAGGCTGCTTTCGACTCGGTCTCGGCCACGACCTACTCCCGAGCCGACATCACGAAGGCCGCCGACCTGCAGCAGCTGCTCGACGACGCCGAGGGGCGTCCGGCGCTGTACTTCGCCGTCCCGCCGGCCGTGGCCGAGAAGTCGTGCCTCGCGCTGAGCGACGTGACTATTCCCGAGGGAACGATCCTCGCGCTCGAGAAGCCGTTCGGCACCGACGAGGCCAGCGCGCACAAGCTCAACCAGCAGCTGGCGACGCTCGTTCCCGAAGACCAGGTCTTCCGCATCGATCACTTCCTCGGGCGTTCCACGGTGCTCAACCTGCTCGGCGCGCGCTTCGCCAACCGCATCATCGAGAGCGTGTGGTCGGCCGACGACATCGCGTCGATCACCGTCGACTTCCCCGAGAAGCTCGGCCTCGAGGGCCGCGCGGGGTATTACGACTCCGCCGGCGCGCTCGTCGACATGATCCAGAGCCACCTGCTGCAGGTCATGGCCTTCGTCACGATGGAGCCGCCCTCCACCCTCGACCAGCTCGACCTGCGCGATGCCACCTCGGCGGTGCTGCGGGCGACCCACGTGCTCGACGACGACCCGGTGAAGAACTCCCGGCGCGCGCGGTACACGGCGGGCGACGTCGGCGACCGCCACTTCCCCTCGTACGTCGACGAGCCGGGTGTCGATGCGTCGCGCGGCACCGAGACACTGGCCGAGATGACCGTCGAGGTGCGCACCGCCCGCTGGCAGGGGGTGCCCATCACACTGCGGTCGGGCAAGGCGCTGGATGCCGGAGACCCGGCCGCGACCGTCACCTTCAAGCCCGTGCGGCACCTTCCGGGCGGCTTCGTCGGCGAGAGCGATCCGTCGGTGCTCGTCTTCTCACTCGGCCCCGACACCATGAGCCTCGGGCTCAACGTCAACGGCGCCGACGACCCCCTCGAACTCGAGCGCGTGACGCTGGCCGCCGACCTCGGCGTCGGCGGGCTGAAGGCGTACGGCGAAGTGCTCTCGGGCATCCTCGACGGCGACGCCATGCTCGCGGTGCGCGCCGACGCGGCCGAGCAGTGCTGGCGCATCGTGCAGCCCGTCATCGACGCGTGGCGCCAGAACCGGGTGCCGCTCGACGAGTACCCGGCCGGTTCCACGGGCCCCGAGTCCTGGAAGCTGTGACGCCGAGGGGCTGAGGTCCCGTCGGGGCACCTCGCCGCGGCGCCGCCGCGTGCACAACGGCGGGGGCCGGGCAGACACGCCGGGGTATCGGCATCCCGAACCGGCGTGTTGCCGCCTGGCCCCGCCGTTGTGCACGGCTACCGGGACCGAGGCTGGACGACCCATACCGTCACGAGGGAACACGAAAGAGGCCGGGTGTGTTCAATGGTGGAGGTCAATGGCGACCGGATCTGTCCCCGTTCTCAGGAGTAGCCATGTCCCTCACCCTCGACCGCACCGCACCCACCGACGCTCCGATCCTCGGCGTGCTCGCCGAGCGCTGGAGCACCCGCGTCTTCGACCCCGAGACGCCGATCGACGAGACCGCGCTGCGCTCCGCCCTCGAGGCCGCCCGCTGGGCACCCTCGGGCATGAACCACCAGCCCTGGCGCCTGATCCTCGCCCGTCGCGGTTCGGCGGCGCACGAGAAGATCGTGTCGGCCCTCATGGGCTTCAACCGGGCCTGGGCCCCCGCCGCCGGCGCCCTGCTCGTCGTGCTCGCCGAGCACGAGACCGCCGAGGGTGACGCGCGCCCGTGGGCGCTCTACGACGCCGGCCAGGCCGCCGCGCACTTCACCGTGCAGGCACAGGCCGAGGGTCTCGCGACGCACCAGATGGGCGGCTTCGTGGCCGACGACCTGCGTGCCGCCTTCGACATCGAGGCGCGCTTCACCCCCGTCACCGTCATCGCGGTCGGCGCTCTCGGCGACATCGACGCCGCCGAAGAGGGCCTGCGCCAGCGCGAGCTCGCCCCCCGCGAGCGCCGCTCGGTGGCGGACTCGCTGCTCGTCGACGACTGAGCGACCCGCCCGCGGCGAACGCCCGCCGCACCGGAGACCCCGCCGAGGGTGCTCCCGGTGCGGCGGGCGTTCCTCATGGCGTCGGCGCACGGCCGACGCGCTCTGCCGACGCCCTCATGTGCATAAACGCTCATCCTGCGCAGAAACGCTCAGCCGACGCGTTTATGCGCACGATGAGCGTTTATGCGGGAGGGGCCGGGACGCGGAGACCGGCACCGCGCGTGCGCGGCCGATCGCACACGAGAGGGGGATGCCGCGCACCGCGCGCCGCATCCCCCTCTCGCATTCGACTACTCGACGATCTCGGCCTCGATCACGTCGTCGTCGCCCGGCTCGGGCTGGGCGGGGCCCGCGCTCGCCAGCACGAGCGAGTCGCCGTCGCTCGCCACGTCGACCCGCACCACATCGCCGTCGCGCACCGTGCCGGCGAGGATCGCCATCGCGAGGCGGTTCTGGATCTCGGTCTGGATCAGGCGACGCAGCGGCCGGGCGCCGTACACCGGGTCGTACCCGCGTTCGGCGAGCCACGAACGGGCATCGGGCGTGACCGCGAGGGACAGCCGGCGCTCGCGCAGTCGCTTGTGCAGGGCGTCGACGGCGAGTTCGACGATCTGCGCCAGGTCGTCCTGGCTCAGGGCCTGGAAGATGACGATGTCGTCGAGGCGGTTCACGAACTCGGGCTTGAAGGCCTGGCGCACCAGCGCCTGCACCTGCTCGTGCTTGGTCTCGATCGACAGCGTCGGGTCGATGAGGATCGGCGAGCCGAGGTTCGAGGTGAGCACCAGGATGACGTTCGTGAAGTCGACCGTGCGGCCCTGGCCGTCGGTCAACCGACCGTCGTCGAGCACCTGCAGCAGCACGTCGAACACCTCGGGGTGCGCCTTCTCGACCTCGTCGAGCAGCACGACGCTGTAGGGACGACGGCGCACGGCCTCGGTGAGCTGGCCGCCCTGCTCGTACCCGATGTACCCCGGAGGGGCACCGACGAGGCGCGAGACGGAGTGCTTCTCGCCGTACTCCGACATGTCGATGCGCACCATGGCGTGCTCGTCGTCGAAGAGGAAGTCGGCGAGCGACTTCGCCAGCTCGGTCTTGCCGACACCGGTCGGGCCGAGGAACAGGAACGATCCGACCGGGCGGTTCGGGTCGCTGATCCCGGCGCGCGAGCGGCGGACGGCGTCGGACACCGCCTTCACGGCATCGCGTTGCCCGATCAGGCGCTTGCCGAGCTCGCGCTCGAGGTGCAGCAGCTTCTCGGTCTCGCCCTGCAGCAGGCGCCCGACCGGAATGCCGGTCCAGGCGGCGATGACCGCCGCGATGTCCTCGTCGGTGACCTGATCGTTGACCATCCGGTCGCCGGTGGGCTCCTCGCGCTCGGCGGCCATGAGCTCGCGCTCGAGCGCCGGGATCTCGGCGTACAGCAACCGCGACGCGCGTTCGAGGTTGCCCTCGCGCTGGGCGCGCTCGGCATCCACGCGCGCCGAGTCGAGACGGGTCTTCAGGTCGCCGACGCGGTTGAGCGAGGCGCGCTCGCGCTCCCACCGGGCCTGCAGCTCGTCGAGTTTGGCCTGCTCGCCGGCGAGGGTGTCGCGGAGCGTGGCGAGACGCTCCTTCGAGGCCGCGTCCTTCTCTTTCTTCAGCGCGAGCTCTTCGAGCTTCAGGCGATCGACGTGTCGGCGCAGCTCGTCGATCTCGAGGGGCGCGGAGTCGATCTCCATGCGCAGACGCGAGGCCGCCTCGTCGATCAGGTCGATGGCCTTGTCGGGCAGCTGGCGCGCGGGGATGTAGCGGTTCGACAGCGACGCTGCGGCGACCAGCGCCGCATCGGCGATGGCGACCTTGTGGTGCGCCTCGTAACGCTCCTTCAGGCCGCGGAGGATCGCCACGGTGTCTTCGACCGTGGGCTCGCCGACGTACACCTGCTGGAAGCGGCGTTCGAGAGCGGCATCCTTCTCGATGAACTCGCGGTACTCGTCGAGCGTGGTCGCGCCGATCAGCCGCAGCTCGCCGCGGGCGAGCATGGGCTTGAGCATGTTGGATGCCGCGACCGAGCCCTCGCCGCCGCCCGCGCCCATGAGCACGTGCAGCTCGTCGATGAACGTGATGACGCGCCCATCGGACTCGGTGATCTCTTTCAGGACGCTCTTCAGTCGCTCCTCGAACTGGCCGCGGTACATCGCGCCGGCGACGAGCGCCGAGATGTCGAGCGACACGAGTTCTTTGTTCTTGAGACTCTCGGCGACGTCGCCCGCGACGATGCGCTGCGCGAGCCCCTCGACGACGGCGGTCTTGCCGACACCGGGTTCGCCGATGAGCACGGGGTTGTTCTTCGTGCGGCGGGTCAGCACCTGGCTGACGCGGCGGATCTCGCCGTCGCGCCCGATCACGGGGTCGAGCTTGCCCTGGCGGGCACGGTCGGTGAGGTTGATGCCGAACTGCTCGAGGGCGCTCCGCGCGTCCTCCTGCCCCGGCTGTGGCGTGGCGTTCATGTGTTCTCCCAAAATCTGTTCGCGGTCTCAAAAACTTGAGTTGCGTGGACTCAAGTTTAGCAGTGCACCGGCGAGAGAACAATGGATGCCGCGGCACAGGCGGTAGCGCGGACGCGGGCGCGGAGTGAGCGCGGGCGCGGGCAGCGCGGGCGCGGGCAGCGCGGGAGCGGTGGCGGTGTGAGAGCGGTGGCGGCGTGAGAGCGGGCGCGGCGCGGCCCTCAGGCCGGAATCGGTTCCGCCACCGCCGGGGACGATACGGTCGCGGAGGCGACTCGCTCATCCGCGTTGCACGAGAAACGCGCACGGTAGGCGGTCGGGGTGAGTCCCATCGCTCGGGCGAAGTTCTGGCGCAGCACCGCCGCCGAACCGAAGCCGCACTCGGCGGCGATGCGGTCCAGCCCCAGATCGGTCTCTTCGAGCAGCCGCTGCGCGTGCAGCAGGCGTTGGCGCGCGAGCCAGGCCGCGGGCGTGGCGCCGAGATCCGCCTTGAAGCGGCGGGCGAAGGTGCGCGGGGACATGTGCGCGCGTGCCGCGAGTCGATCGACCGAGAGCTCGGCATCCAGGTTCTGCAGCATCCACTCGGTCACCGGAGCCAGCGAGAGCGACGAGTCGATCGGGATCGGCGAGGCGATGAACTGCGCCTGGCCCCCGTCGCGCTGCGGCGCGACGACCATGCGTCGCGCGATGCGGTTGGCGAGCTCCGAACCGAGCTCCTGGCGCAGCAGGTGCAGGCACGCGTCGAGCCCCGCTGCGGTTCCGGCGCTCGTGACGATGTTGCCCGACTGCACGTAGAGCACGTCGGGGTCGACCTCGATCTCCGGATACATCCGCGCCATGACATCGGCGTAACGCCAGTGCGTCGTGGCGCGCTTTCCGTCGAGCACCCCGGCGGCGGCGATGACGAACGACCCGCTGCACACGCTCAGCAGCCAGGCGCCGCGGGCGTGGGCGGCGCGCACCACCTCGATCACGCGCGGGTCGACGGTGCCCCACTGATCCCGCGGGATGGGGGCGAGAACCAGGATGTCGACGTCGGACGCCGCCTCGAGACCGAGATCGACGTTCACCGAGAAACCGATGTTCGAGGGCACGACCCCGGGTTCGGGCGCGACGATGCGGAAGTCGAAACTCGGGATGCCGTCGTCGCTGCGGTCGAGGCCGAAAGCTTCGCACGCGAGGCCGAACTCGAACGGGGCGAAGCCGGGCTGGATGACGACGGCGACCGAGCGCATGCGAACCTCCGTGTGGCAGAAATATGACGAACACCGTCCATCATGCCACTCGTGACACTTTCCCTCTACTCGTAGCGTCTCTGCCATGGCTTACTTCATCGCCCTCGGCATCCTTTCGCTCGCCGGCATCGTCGGCACCGTGTGGCTCGTGCGGACCGACGGGTACGGGCGCATCCCCACCGACCCCTCGCGCGTCGCCCCGTCGGCGCCCCGTTCGGCCCGCTCGCGGGAGAAGACGGTCCAGGCCGCTCCCGCGGTCGAAGCCGCACGCCCGAGCATGCACGTCACCCTGCCGTCGGCCTCGACGGCGACCGCTCCGCTGCGCATCGTGGGAACGGAGTGACCCGACGACGCGGCACACGCCGCCCCGGCACGGCCGAGGCTCGGCGGGCGTGGGATCCGCCGGGTCAGCGCCCCGCGGCGACCGCCCGCTCGTACACGGCGACCATCGCCGCCGTGCGCGACGACTGGCGGAACCGCTCCGCGACGCTCGCGTCGGGCGTGACCGGCGACCCGGCGGCGATGTCGGCGGCCGAGCGGCGGAGGGTCTGCGAGAGCGCCGCGACCGTGGCATCCGGAACCGTCCAGATCCCGGCGCCGAGCTCGGCGCCGATGTCGGGGTCGCTGACGACGGCGGGGGTGCCGAGCGAGGCGGCCTCGAACACCGTCATGCCCTGCGTCTCGAAGCCGATCGACGTCTGCACCACGGCGTCGGCGTCGGCGAGCCGGCGGAGGGTCTCGGCGTACGACAGTCGTCCCGCGAACATGACGGATGCCACCGGCGCCCGACGCTCGATCAGCCGCTGCGCGGCACGGAGCTGACCGCCGCCGCCGATGATCTCGACCTCGGCGTCGATCCCCGACTCGGCGACCGCCTCGAGGAAGGGGAGCAGGCGCTTCTCGGGGCTCATGCGGCCGAGCCAGACGAAGCGCGGACGGCCCGGGCGGCGCTCGGTGGGTCCGGCCGCGAGGGCGGCGTCGAGCGCGTCGTCGTCGATGCCGTTCCAGATCACGTCGACCGCGTCGGCGACACCGTGCCGTTCCAGACGACGCGCGAAGTGACCCGAGGGGGCGGTCACGGCGCGGGACACCGCGGCCAGACGGCGAAGGTACGCCCAGCCGTCGATGTCGCTGCCGGCCAGGGCGACATCGCGCCCCGCCGCCGGCGCGGCGACCTGTCGCGGCAGCGCGCGTCGCGCCCACGCGTTCAGCGCGCGCAGTACCAGGCCCGGCAACGGGGCGGTCGCCT
The DNA here is from genome assembly GCF_001423785.1 of Microbacterium sp. Leaf179. Taxonomy (NCBI): domain Bacteria; kingdom Bacillati; phylum Actinomycetota; class Actinomycetes; order Micrococcales; family Microbacteriaceae; genus Microbacterium; species Microbacterium sp. Leaf179. Next base: position 42,616 of record NZ_LMPH01000001.1, read on the forward strand.
CGATGCCCACGTCGACGCGGTTGTGCATCGTGTGCACGACGGGCAGGCCGTGCCGCGCCGCGAAGCGGTGCCCGATGTACGCGCCCCAGAAGTCGGCCTGCACATGCACGACGTCGACCGGCAGGCGCGCGCCCATCTCGGAGTCCACGAACCGATCGGTCCGCGCGCCGGGCCAGGTGAGCGCGTACTCGCGATCGAACGTGAGGGGGATCGAGGGCAGGTCGAGGTAGGCGGTGTCGTCGGGCGCGGGGCGGTGCAGGCGCGGAGCGACGACGGTGACGACGTGGCCCGCGCGCTCGAGGAAGCGTTTCTGCAGCCGCATCGACACCTGCGCGCCGCCCAGCGACTCGAGGTGCTGGTCGGCGAACATCACGACGTGCACGAGGTCACTCCGGGAGCGGTCGTCCGCGGTATAGCGCCTCGAAGGTGTCGAGGGTGCGGCCGATGTCGTGCACGATCACGCCGTCGAGCGACGCCTGCTGCATCCGCCGACGCTCGTCGGGGGCGGCGGTGAGCACGTCGGTCAACCGGGCCGCGAGCTCGTCGGCGTTTCCGGGCTCGAACAGGTACCCGTTCTCGCCGTCGTGCACGAGGTGCGGGAGTGCGACCGCATTGGCGGCGACGATCGGCAGGCCGGAGGCCATGGCCTCCATCGTCGCGATCGACTGGAGTTCCGCGATCGAGGCGATCGCGAAGACCGACGCGCGCGAGTAGAGCGCGCGCAGCTCTTCTTCGGACGTGTGGCCGTGGAAGGTCACGCGGTGCGCGAGACCGAGCTGCTCGGCGAGCTGCTCGAGGTTGCGGCGCTGGTCGCCGCCACCGACGATGTCGAAGGTCACGTCGAGGGCGGGGTCGATCTTGGTCATCGCGCGCAGGATGACGTCGATGCCCTTCTCGGTGGTGAGGCGTCCGACGAAGAGGATGCGGTTCGCGTCGCGCGGCTCGAGGTCGGGCGTGTAGTTCGAGCGGTCGATACCGCAGGAGATCGGGATGACACCCTCGATGCCGATCGTCGCCTGCAGGAAGTCGGCGGCCCGACGCGTGGGCGTCGTGACGGCGCGCGTCATGACGAAGGTGCGCTTGGCATCGGCCCAGGCCAGCTTGAGCATGATGCGGTCGAGGAAGTCGGGCAGGGTCGTGAAATCGAGGATGTTCTCGGGCATCACGTGGTTGGTGGCGATCACCGGGATGCCGCGCTTGCGCGCCTCGCGGGCGAGTCCTCGGCCGATGATGATGTGCGACTGGATGTGCACGACGTCGGGCCGGATCTCATCGAGCATGAGTCGCGCGTAGTGCTTCGCGCGCCAGGGCCATACGAACGTGAGCCAGTCGTGCGGAAGGAAGCGGTACGACGGAAGACGGTGCAGCGTCATCGGCTGCCCCTCGATCACCTCGGTCGCCGTTCCCGCGTGGCCACGGCCGATGCTGGGCGCGGCGACGTGCACGTCGTGACCGCGGGCGACGAGACCGGCGGCGAGGCGCTCGGCGAAGCGGGCGGCCCCGTTGACGTGGGGCAGGAACGTGTCGGCGCCGATGAGGACCGTGAGCGGACGTTCGGCCGGGGCGGGAGTCTCGCGCGAGACGGCGGGATCGTGCGCGTCGTCGGATACGGGATGGTCGGCGGGCGTCGCAGAAGTGGTCACGGGTGGTGAGGCCTATCTATGCGGCGGACGGGTCGCACGGTGCGGTTCATGCGCTCGCACCACTGTACCCGAGCGGTTTTCGCGAACCCGGAGCCGTCTCCCGGTGTGGAGGACGGGGGCGTGGGCGCGCGAAGCGCGCCGGACGCGGCACCGCCCGCCCGGCGCGGCACCGGGCGGGCGGGTCGGCGCGGGCGGAGTCAGTCCCGACCGTCGAGCCGCGGGTCGGGCGACGGAGCACCGTGCGCGGGGCGCGGCGGCCCGTCGGTCCCGGCGGGAGCGGGAACCTCGGATGCCGCGGCCGCCATCGCCGACACCACCACGGCGTCGTCGGTGGCCGGCGCCTGCCGGGGATCAGCGGCGCGGGGGACCTCGGCCGCCGCGAGATCGACGTCGGCGGTGGCCTGCTCGAACTGCGAACGGTAGAGCCGGTAGTACGCCCCCTCGGTGCCGATCAGCTCGTCGTGCGTCCCCTGCTCGACGATGTCGCCGTGCTCCATGACCAGGATGAGATCGGCATCGCGGATCGTCGACAGGCGGTGCGCGATCACGAACGACGTGCGTCCTTCGCGCAGCGCGGCCATCGCCTGCTGCAGCAGCAGCTCGGTGCGCGTGTCGACCGACGAGGTCGCCTCGTCGAGGATGAGCACCGACGGACGCGCGACGAACGCCCGCGCGATGGTGATGAGCTGTTTCTCACCCGCCGAGACGTTCGCGGCGTCCTCATCGAGGACGGTGTCGTACCCCTCGGGGAGCGAGTGCACGAACTGGTCGACGCGGGTGGCGACGGCGGCTTGCTGGATCTCGTCGTCGGTGGCGGTCTCGCGGCCGTAGCGGATGTTGTCGCGGATCGTCCCGGCGAACAGCCACGGGTCTTGCAACACCATGCCGGTGCGCGAGCGGACGTCGTCGCGGCGCAGTTCGGCGATGTCCTGACCGTCGAGCAGGATGCGCCCGCCGTCGAGCTCGTAGAACCGCATGATCAGGTTGACCAAGGTGGTCTTGCCGGCCCCCGTCGGTCCGACGATGGCGACCGTCTGACCCGGCTCGACCCGGAACGACAGGTCGCGGATGAGCGGGCGATCGGGCGAGTACGCGAAGCGGACGTTCTCGAACTCGATGACCCCGCGTCCGTCGCCCGGGCGCGGGGCGTCGGGGGCGTCGGGGCCTTGCTCGTCGGCATCGAGCAGGGCGAAGACGCGCTCGGCCGAGGCCGTACCCGACTGCACGACCGCGGCCATGCCACCCAGCTGCGACAGGGGCTGCGTGAACTGCTGCGAGTACTGGATGAACGCCTGCACGTCGCCCAGGCGGATCTGCCCGCCGGCCACCATGAGCCCACCGAGCACCGCGATGCCGACGTAGGTGAGGTTTCCGACGAACATCATGCCCGGCATGATCATGCCGGAGAGGAACTGGGCCCGGAAACTGGCCTGGTAGAGCTCTTCGTTCTCGACCTCGAACTTCTCGCGGGCGTCTTTCTCGCGGCCGTAGACCTTGACCAGCGCGTGACCCGAGAACGACTCCTCGACGCGGGCGTTGAGACGGCCCACCTTCTTCCACTGCTCACCGAAGGCCTTCTGCGACTTCGGGCCGATCACCCCGAAGATGACCGCCATGAGCGGGAGCGAGATGAGCGCGACGAGGGCCAGCTGCCAGGAGATGGTGAACATCATGATGAGCACGCCCACGACCGTGAGCACGGAGGTGAGAGCGCTCGAGAGCGACTGCTGCATCGTCTGCGTGATGTTGTCGATGTCGTTCGTGACCCGCGAGATGAGCTCACCGCGCTGCACCTTGTCGAAGTACGACAGGGGGAGCCGGTTGACCTTGGCCTCGACGTCTTCACGCAGGCGCCACATGGTGCGCACCATGATGATGTTGATGACGTAGCCCTGGATCCACGACAGCAGCGACGAGCCGACGTAGATGGCCAGCACGGTCACGACCACGATGCGCAGCGCATCGAAGTCGACGCCCGCGCCGACCTGGAAGTTGTCCATCGCGCCGACGATGTTGGCGATGTCGCCCTGCCCGGCGGAGCGCAGGGCGTCGACGACGGTGTCTTTCGGGGTGCCGGCCGGGAACTGCTCGGCGAGCCCGCGCGAGACCACGCCCTCGAAGATGATGTTCGTGGCGTTGCCGAGGACGCGCGGGGCCAGCACCGCCAGCACGACGCCGAGGGCCCCGAGCACCGAGACGAGCCCGAAGGCCCCGGCGTGGGGACGCAGGAGTCCGATCAGCCGGCGGAAGCTCGAGCCGAAGTCCGAGGCCTTGCCCGGCGCGACGCTGTCCCAGTCGCCCGAGTTCAGACGGGCCTGTTCGGCGAGCTCGAGTTCGGCGCGCTCTTCTTCGGTGCGGGTGTCGGGAGTGCTCATGCTTCGACCCCCAGCTGCGACTCGACGATCTCGCGATAGGTGGTGCTGGACTGCAGCAGCTCCTCGTGCGTGCCGAGTCCGGCCATGCGTCCGTCTTCGAGCACGACGATCCGGTCGGCGCCGGTGATGGTCGAGACGCGCTGCGCCACGACGATCTTCGTCACCTCGGGCAGCTCTTGCCACAACGCCTGCCGCAATCGGGCGTCGGTGCTGAGGTCGAGGGCCGAGAACGAGTCGTCGAAGACGAGCACCGCCGGCCGGTGCACGATCGCCCGGGCGATGGCGAGGCGCTGGCGCTGCCCGCCCGAGACGTTGGTGCCGCCCTGGGCGATCTTGCCGTCGAGGCCGCCCTCCATCGCCTCGACGAAGTCGCGACCCTGGGCGATCTCGAGCGCGTGCCACAGTTCGTCGTCGGTGGCGTCTTCGCGACCGAAACGCAGGTTGGACGCCACCGTGCCGCTGAACAGGAACGGGCGCTGCGGCACCAGGCCGATGCTCTTCCACAGCAGGTCGAGGTCGGCCTCGCGCACGTCGACGCCGCCGACGCGGACGGCACCCGCCGTCACGTCGAACAGACGCGGGAGCAGGGAGACGAGGGTCGTCTTTCCCGCCCCCGTCGATCCGACGATCGCCACGGTCTCGCCGGGGTGGGCCGCGAACGTGACGCCCGACACCACGGGCGACTCGGCTCCCGGGTACGCGAAGGCGACGTCGTCGAACTCGACGGTTCCGACCGAGGGGAAGACGGTCACCGGGTTCGCCGGACGCTCGAGCGTCGAGTGACTGTCGAGCACCTCTCCGATGCGCTCGGCCGACACGGCCGCGCGCGGGATCATCACCGTCATGAAGCTCGCCATGAGCACGCCCATGAGGATCTGCGCCACGTACTGCATGAACGCGAAGAGGGTACCGATCTGCACGCCGCCGGCGTCGACCTGGATGCCGCCGAACCAGATGACTCCGACGACGGTGACGTTGAGCACCAGCATCGCCAGGGGGAACAGCAGCACGAAGAGCGAGCCCACCTTGCGACCGACGTCCATGATGTCGGTGTTCGCCTCGCGGAAGCGCTCTTCTTCGATGCGCTCGCGCACGAAGGCGCGCACCACACGCACTCCGGTCAGCTGCTCGCGCATCACCCGGTTCACGGCGTCGAGCTTGGACTGGTAGCTGCGGAACAGCGGCACCATGCGGGCGATGATGAGGGCGACCGCGACCAGCAGGATCGGAACGGCGACGCCGAGCAGCCAGCTGAGACCGACGTCTTGCTGCAACGCCATGAAGATGCCGCCGAGGGCGAGCAGCGGGGCGCTGACGAGCATGGTGGCGCCCATCATCGCGAGCATCTGCACCTGCTGCACGTCGTTCGTGTTGCGCGTGATGAGGGAACCGGCGCCGAACTGCGACAGCTCACGCTCCGAGAAGCCGCTCACCTTCTCGAACAGATCGAGCCGGATGTCGCGGCCCGCGGCCATGGCGGCGCGCGCGGCGAAGTAGGTCGCGACGACCGAGGCGACGATCTGACCGAGCGAGATGGCAAGCATGAGCATGCCCTGCGACCAGATGAACCCGGTGTCACCCTGGGCGACGCCGCGATCGATGATGTCGGCGTTCAGGCGCGGCAGATAGAGGGATGCCATCGCCGCGACGAACTGGAACACCAGCAGCGCCACGAGGAGCCAACGGTACCGGGACAGGTAGCGGGTGAGGATCTTGCCGAGCATGGGACCTCCGGAGCAGGTCTGACGCGGTCGCCGTGACCGCGAAGACCAGCCTGGCACCAACCTCCGACACCGGGGAACCTTTTCTGCAACTCAGCGCCCGTTCGGTCGCGGCTCGTAGGGTGGAGCCATGTCTCGACTGCAGGCCGACGCCGCCGCCGACCTCTGGGTGCCCGTGACCGGTTCGCTGGGCCTGCGCGGCCGACGACACCGCAAGGCCGCCATCGGCATGCTGCTCGGCCAGGCCGCCCGCACGACGGGCACCGCCCCCCGCCCCGGCGGCGGCGCCTTCGCCTGGATGCTGAGTCAAGCCGCTCCGCTGCTCATGCGTCGTGCCGGTGGCCGCGTTCTGGTGTGGGTGTGGAAGAGCGCGCCCGAACTGCTCGTCGTGATGGCACAGCTGCAAGAGGCCACCGCGCAGCTGCGCACCGCGCGCGCGATGATGCCGATGGAGTACGACGACACCGAGTCGTTCCGCAATCCGCATCTCGGCGTCGGCGAGAAGCTCGCGATGCCGCTGCCGGCCGATCCGAAGACTCCCCCCTTCGCGACCTACACGTGGGACACGGGCTCGCACTTCGTCACGGTGACCGCGGTGTGCGCCGACCGCGAGCGGTTCGGCACCGTCATCGGCGCGGTCGACGACATCGCACGCACGCTCCGCGTCGTCGACGACCTCTCGGTCGGAGAGACGCCGACGGTGCTGCGGATCGATCCGGCCTGAGCCGCTGCCCCGCTCCGGCCGAGCCGTCGGGGCACCGTATGCACAGACCCTTCGACGCGCTCAGAACCTCGGTGCCGCGACGGGATGTCAGTCGTCGTGGATGTCGCGCGGGCGCCAGAGCACGATGTCGGTCGCGCGACGCACGCGCGAGCCGTGGCGGAGCGTCACGACCGAGCCGGTCGCGCCGGCGGCGAAGACGCGCGCACCGGGGCGGGACTGCCGCTCGATCGTGAGCTGCCGCTCGAGGTCGTTCACGCGGCGGGCGAGATCGTGCACGCGCTCCTCGAGGGCGAGGAGGCGCGCGATCGCGGGAAGGCTCATGCCTTCCCCCGACAGGCGGGCGACCTCGCGCAACTGCTGCACGTGGCGGCTCGAGTAGCGACGCGACCCGCCCTGGGTGCGCGCGGGCACGACGAGACCGAGCCGGTCGTACTGCCGCAGCGTCTGCGGGTGCATGTTCGACAGCTCGGCGGCGGCGGCGATGGCGAAGATCGGGGCGTCTTCGTCGATCTCTCTCTCGGACACGTCTTCACCTCTTTCGTCGTGCCGGGTGCGAGTGCCGGGTTCTCGGCATCCTGACGTATCGGATGCCGAGAACCGCGACGACGCGCGTGGGATGCGTCAGCGCGCCTTGGCCATCAGGTCGGCGCGCGGGTTCTCTTTCGGTTCGAGCTCGTGGAAACGCTCGAGGGCCTCGCGGGCCGCGTCGTCGAGGTGCGTGGGCACCGCGACCTGGACCTCGGCGAGCAGGTCGCCGACGCCCTTGGTCGACTCGATCCCGCGTCCCTTGACGCGCAGCACCCGTCCCGACGGGGTGCCGGGGGCGACGCGCAGTCGCACCGGCTCCCCACCGAGTGTCGGGACCTCGATCGTGGCGCCCAGAGCCGCCTCGGTGAAGGTGACCGGCACCGTGACCCGCAGGTGGAGGCCGTCGCGCGTGAACACCGGGTGCGGACGCACCGCGACGGTCACGACGATGTCGCCGCTCTCGCCGCCGTCGGGCGACTTGCGTCCGCGGCCGCGCAGGCGGATCTTCTGCCCGTCCGATACCCCGGCCGGGATCTTCACCTTGAACGGGACATTGTCTTCGCCCTGCAGCGTGATCGTCTCGCCCTTGGCCGCCGTGACGAAGTCGATCGTCGTGCGCGCCGTGACGTCGGATCCGCGCTGCGGTCCGCCGTAACCGCGGTATCCACCCGAGGTCTGACCGAACCGGCCGGAACCGAAACCGGCGCCGCCCTGCTGGTCGAACATCGAGAAGAAGTCGTCGAAGCCCCCCGGAGGGGCCCCGGCGCCGCCACTGCGCGGTTGACCGAACCGGCTGAAGACGTCGTCGAAACCGCCGCCGCCGCCGGTACCCGGTGCCGAGAAGCGCGCCCCCGAGCCCATGGCCCGGATCTGGTCGTACTCCTCGCGCTGCTCCGGATCGTTGAGCACCGAGTAGGCCTCGCTGATCTCTTTGAACTTGGCCTCGGCCTTCGCGTCACCCGGGTTCGAGTCGGGGTGGTACTGGCGCGCGAGCTTGCGGTAGGTCTTCTTCAGATCGGCCGCGCTGACGCTCTTGTCGACGCCGAGGACCTTGTAGAAGTCCTTGTCGAACCAGTCCTGACTCGCCATGTGTCCTCCTCTTAGGCCGGCACGGCGACGACGACCTTGGCCGGTCGCAGCTCGATCGAGCCGAGGCGGTAACCGACCTCGACGACCTCGAGGATCGTCGTCTCGGTCACGCCGGGGGTGGGCGCCTGGAAGATGGCCTCGTGCTGCTGCGGGTCGAAGACGTCGCCGACGGCGCCGTACGACACCACACCGAGGCGCTCGGCCACGGCCCGCACCTTGTCGCCGATGGCGGCGAAGGGCGTGCCCTCGACGAGGTCGCCGTGCTTGACCGCGCGGTCGAGGTCGTCCATGACGGGCAGCAGGCCCTTCACGGCTTCGCCCTTGGCCCGCTCGATCTCGCGCTCGCGCTGGTCTTCGGTGCGCCGGCGATAGTTGGCGTACTCGGCCTGCAGTCGCTTGAGGTCGATCAGCAGCGAGGCCTCCTTGTCGGAGGAAGCCCCCTCTGCCGCGGCCTCGGGCGTCTGCTCGGCGCCGAGGATGTCGTCGATGGTCAGGCCATCGGCATCCGGGTCCTGCGTCTCGGACTGCTCGCCCGACGGCGCGGGGCCGGAGGTGTTCTCCTCCGGCCCCGTCTCGTCAGGACCGGCGCCCGAGCCCGTGGGCTGTTCGTCGTCCTTGTGTGCCATGGTCTCTGCTTACTTCTTCGTCTCGTCGGTCGGCTCGTCGTCGACGACCTCGGCGTCGATGACGTCTTCCTCGGGGTTCGGCGTCTCACCGTTGCCGGGCTGGCCGACGTTGGGGTCGGCGGGCTCGCCCGCGGCCTGCGACGAGGCGTAGATGGCCTCGCCGAGCTTGCCCTGGCTCGCGTTCAGCTTGTCGAACGCGGTCTTGACCGCGTCGTCGTCATCGCCGGCGAGTGCCGTCTTGAGCGCGTCGACATCGCCCTGGACCTCGGTCTTGACCTCGGCGGGGAGCTTGTCTTCGTTCTCTTTGATCAGCTTCTCGATCGAGTACGACAGGGTCTCGGCCTGGTTGCGGGTCTCGGCGGACTCGCGGCGCTTCTTGTCGTCGGCCGCGTTCTCTTCGGCCTCGCGCACCATGCGCTCGATGTCTTCCTTGGGCAGCGACGAGCCACCCGTGATCGTCATCGACTGCTCCTTGCCGGTGCCCTTGTCCTTCGCCGAGACGTGGACGATGCCGTTCGCGTCGATGTCGAAGGTGACCTCCACCTGCGGGATGCCACGGGGAGCCGGGGCGATGCCGGTGAGCTCGAACGTGCCGAGCGGCTTGTTGTCGCGGGTGAACTCGCGCTCGCCCTGGAAGACCTGGATCGCGACCGACGGCTGGTTGTCGTCGGCGGTGGTGAAGGTCTCGCTGCGCTTGGTCGGGATGGCCGTGTTGCGCTCGATGAGCTTGGTCATGATGCCGCCCTTGGTCTCGATACCGAGGCTCAGGGGGGTGACGTCGATGAGCAGCACGTCCTTGCGCTCACCCTTGAGGACACCGGCCTGCAGGGCTGCGCCCACGGCCACGACCTCGTCGGGGTTGACGCCCTTGTTGGCGTCCTTGCCGGTCTCCTTCTTCACGAGCTCGGCGACCGCGGGCATGCGGGTCGAGCCGCCCACGAGCACCACGTGCGCGATGTCCTCCACCTTGACGCCGGCCTCGCGGATGACGTCGGAGAAGGGCTTGCGTGTGCGGTCGAGGAGGTCCTTGGTGAGGTCCTCGAACTTGGCGCGCGTGAGGGTCTCGCTGAGCGAGACGGGGCCCGAGTCGGTGAGCGACAGGTAGGGCAGGTTGATGGAGGTCGAGGTCGAGCTCGACAGCTCCTTCTTGGCCTGCTCGGCCGCTTCCTTCAGACGCTGCAGGGCGATCTTGTCGCCCGAGACGTCGACACCGGTCGTGTCCTTGAACTGCTTGATGAGGTAGTCGACGACCCGCTGGTCCCAGTCGTCGCCACCGAGGCGGTTGTCGCCCGAGGTGGAGCGCACCTGGATGGTGGAGAAGTCGTCGTCCTTGCCCACTTCGAGCAGCGAGACGTCGAACGTTCCGCCACCGAGGTCGAACACGAGGATGAGCTCGTCTTCTTTGCCCTTGTCGAGGCCGTACGCGAGAGCCGCGGCGGTGGGCTCGTTGATGATGCGCAGCACGTTGAGGCCCGAGATCTCGCCGGCCTCCTTGGTGGCCTGACGCTCGGCGTCGTTGAAGTACGCGGGGACCGTGATGACCGCGTCGGTCACGGTGTCGCCCAGGTACTCCTCGGCGTCGCGCTTGAGTTTCTGCAGGATGCGGGCCGAGATCTCCTGCGGCGTCCACTTCTTGCCGTCGACGTCGAACGACCAGGTCGTACCCATGTGGCGCTTGACGCTGGAGATGGTGCGGTCGACGTTCGTGACGGCCTGGCGCTTGGCGGTCTCACCGACGAGCACCTCGCCGTCCTTCGTGAAGGCGACGACCGAGGGGGTCGTACGGAAACCCTCGGCGTTGGCGATGACCTTGGGCTCGCCACCCTCGAGCACGCTCACGACGGAGTTGGTCGTACCGAGGTCGATTCCCACTGCACGGGGCATATGTGTCTCCTTGCTTGTGAGCCGGACGGATGCCACGACTCGGGGTTTTATGAAGTCTCTGCGGGGGTTGAGCCCCGATGACTCAAGGTTATCGGGGCTCTGCATCGAGGTCAAGCCGAGTTGATATGAATTGGCTCAACTTCTGGATGCCGTGTGTCGCACGCCGCGGGCCATGTCCCGAAATGTGCAGCAGCGAGGGGCCCAGGCAGCACGAAGTGGGACATGCCCCTCCGCGCAGCGTGCCCAGCGTCTCGCGCAGCGCAAACCGTGTCCCGAAATGTGCAGCCCCGATGGGCCCAGGCAGCACGAAGTGGGACACGCCCCGCCCCGCAGCGCGCGTGAGCGTCTCGCACAGCGCAGGCATGTCCCGAAATGTGCAGCGGCGAGGCGCCTGGGCAGCACGAAGTGGGACATGCCCCGCCCCGCAGCACGCACGCGGCGTGAGGACGACACCGGGCGGCGGCCGCGCCTGCGACGCGCTGCACGCACGACGCCCCCGCGACCCGAAGGTCAGCGGGGGCGTCGGACGGATGCCGCGGGGTCAGTCGCGATCGCGGTCGCTCTCACGACGCTGCGGGCGGTCGCTGCGCTTGGCGGAGCGTCCGCCGCCGTCGAGGCGCAGGTCGATCAGCTGGCCCGAGATGCGGGTGTCGGCGAGGCGGCCGATCGTGTCGCTCGACAGGTCGGCGGGCAGCTCGACGAGCGAGAAGTCCTGGCGGATCTGGATCGCACCGAAGTCGTTGCGACGCAGCCCACCCTCGTTCGCGAGGGCGCCGACGATCTGACGCGGCTCGACGCGCTGGCGACGACCGACCGCGATGCGGTAAGTCGAGAAGCGCCCCGAGGTGTCGCGGCGCGGACCGCTGTCGCGCGATCCACCGTCACGCGAACCCCCGTCGCGGGAACCGCCGTCGCGCGCGGGACGCTCGCTGTCGAAGCGCTGCTGACGGAAGGCCTCGGCCTCGAGCAGCAGCGGGGTGTCGCCCTGGGCGACCACGGCGAGCGCTGCGGCCACGTCGGCCTCGGGCACGTCGTGGTGCTCGACGTAGTGGGCCACCACGTCGCGGAACGTCGCGATCGCGGCGGTGTCCTCGAGGGCGGTGGTGATCGCGTCGTCGAAACGGGTGAGGCGCGTGGCGTTGACGTCGTCGACGCTCGGCAGCGACATCTCGGTCAGCGGCTGGCGCGTCGCCTTCTCGATCGCGGTGAGCATGCGGCGCTCGCGCGGGGTGACGAAGCTGATCGCGTCGCCCGTGCGGCCGGCGCGACCGGTGCGGCCGATGCGGTGCACGTACGACTCGGTGTCGATCGGCAGGTCGTAGTTGACGACGTGGCTGATGCGATCCACGTCGAGACCGCGCGCGGCGACGTCGGTGGCGACGAGGATGTCGAGCTTGCCGGACTTCAGCTGGTTGACCGTGCGCTCGCGCTGCACCTGGGCGACGTCGCCGTTGATGGCGGCGGCGGTGTACCCGCGGGCACGCAGCTTCTCGGCGACCGTCTCGGTCTCGTTCTTCGTGCGGGTGAAGACGATCATGCCCTCGAAGTTCTCGACCTCGAGGATGCGCGTGAGGGCGTCGATCTTCTGCTGGTACGACACGATCAGGTACCGCTGGCTGATGTTCGTCGAGGTCGCGGTCTTGGTCTTGACCGTGATCTCTTCGGGGTTGTTCAGGTACTGAGCCGAGATGCGGCGGATCTGCGCCGGCATGGTCGCCGAGAACAGCGCGACCTGCTTCGTCTTGGGGGTGTCGGCGAGGATCGTCTCGACGTCTTCGGCGAAGCCCATCTTGAGCATCTCGTCGGCCTCGTCGAGCACGAGGTACTTCAGCTCGCTCAGGTCGAGGGTGCCCTTGTCGAGGTGGTCCATGATGCGACCCGGGGTGCCCACGACGATGTCGACGCCGCGGCGCAGCGCCGACAGCTGCTGGCCGTAGCCCTGACCGCCGTAGACGGGGAGCACCGAGACGCCCTTGATGTGGGCGGCGTACTTCTCGAACGCCTCGCACACCTGGAGCGCGAGCTCACGGGTGGGGGCGAGCACGAGGGCCTGCGGGTTCTTGTGGCCGGTCTCCATCTGCGACAGCACCGGCAGCGCGAAAGCCGCGGTCTTGCCGGTACCGGTCTGCGCGAGACCGACGACGTCGCGACCCTGCAGGAGCACGGGAATGGTCGCGGCCTGGATGGCCGACGGGGTCTCATACCCGACGTCCTTGAGGGCTTTGAGCACGTTGGCATCCAGACCCAGGTCGGAGAAGGTGAGCGGGGCGGGGGTGGTCTCCGCCTCAGCGGAGTCGACGGGGTTTTCGGATGCCATGACTCCACGGTAGTCGGCTCCGCGCCGCCGTGCGGGCTCGGCGGTAGCCTGAATGAGCGCGCCAAGGGTGGCGCGGCGTCGTCTCGGGGGTACCGGGCGTTCACCGGAGGGGCCTAGCGTGACCCGTATGACCCCTCCCGAGCCCGCCTCCGCCCCCGTCAGCACCCTCCGTCGGCCGGTGCTCGCCTGGGCCCTGTGGGACTGGGGATCCGCCGCCTTCAACGCGGTCGTGACCACGTTCGTGTTCAGCACCTACCTGGCGAGTTCGCTGTTCGTCGATCCCGCCGTGGTGGCCGCGGCGAACGGCAACGACGACGACCCCGCCCTCGTGCGCGCCCTCGCCGACAACGCGAGCCTGGTGGGCGTGGCGCTGATGATCGCCGGCATCGTCGTGGCGCTCGTCGCCCCCGTGCTGGGCCAGCGCTCCGACGGTACGGGGCGCCGCAAGCTCTGGCTCGGCATCAACACCGGCCTCATCGTGCTGTCGATGGCCGCGATGGTCTTCGTCGAGGGCACGCCCGAGTTCCTCGTGCTCGGCGCCACCCTCATCGCGGTCGGCAACGTCTTCTTCGAATTCGCCAGCGTCAACTATTACGCGATGCTCACGCAGGTCTCCACGCGCGAGAACATCGGCCGCGTCTCGGGCTTCGGCTGGGGCATGGGGTACGTGGGCGGCATCGTGCTGCTGCTCCTGCTGCTGGTGCTGTTCATCCAGAGCTTCGGCGCACCCGATGCCGGGGGGCTTCTCGCCGTGCCGAAGGAGGGCGGGCTGAACATCCGCCTCGCGGTCCTGGCATCCGCGGTCTGGTTCGGGGTGTTCGCCGTTCCCGTTCTGCTGCGCGTTCCCGAGATCCCGCCGCAGCAGCGCCGGGTGCGCGTCGGCTTCTTCCGCTCGTACGTGGTGCTGTGGGGCACGCTGCGCTCGCTGTGGCGCGACAGCCGGCAGGTGCTGCTCTTCCTGGTGGCCAGCGCGGTGTTCCGCGACGGCCTCGCCGGCGTATTCACCTTCGGCGCGATCATCGCCGCGCAGGTGTTCGGCTTCAGCTCCACGGAGGTGCTCTACTTCGCGGTCGCGGCGAACGTGGTGGCCGGTATCAGCACGTTCTTCTCGGGGCGCCTCGACGACCGCTTCGGACCGAAGCGCGTGATCGTCGTCTCGCTGATCGGCCTGATCGTCCTGGGCAGCGTCATCCTCTTCATCGGCACGTCGGTGCCGGCGTTCTGGGTGGCGGGCCTCGGGCTCGGCCTGTTCGTCGGACCCGTGCAGTCGGCCAGCCGGTCGTTCCTCGCCCGGGTGGCTCCGGAGGGTCGCGAGGGTGAGATCTTCGGACTGTACGCCACGACCGGGCGTGCGGTGTCGTTCCTGGCTCCCGGCCTGTTCGCCCTGTTCGTCGGGATCACCGGCGACACCCGCCTCGGCATCGTGGGCATCGTGCTGATCCTGGCGGTCGGGCTGGTGCTGATGGTTCCGGTGAAGGCGCGGCCGGCCGTCATCCGCTGAGGCGGGCCGGGGCCCGGCACACCGTCAGCTCAGTCGCGCGGCCAGGCGTCGGCGAACTTGCCGAGCAGGCGGGCGAACTCGACGCGCTCGTCGTCGGTGAACGACTCCAGCGCGGAGCGCACGGCATCCCGTCGTCGACCGCGGAAACCCGAGACCATCCCCTCGCCCTCGGGCGTGAGGCGCACGCGCGTGCGGCGGGCGTCGTCGGGATCGGGCTCGCGTGCGACCAGACCCATCTGCGCCGCCTGCTGAACCAGCCGCGAGGCGCGGGGCTGGTCGACGCCCACCGCCTCGGCGATCTCGCTCACCGAGAGCGATCCGGATGCCGCGATCAGAGCGTCGAGCAGGCGCAGGCGTGCGGGTCCACCCAAGCGCCCCTGTACGGGGTCGGCCCAGGGCGGGGTGCCGCGCCCCCAGGGTCCGCCGAATCCCCCGCGTTCGCCGTGAACGTGCGGGTGATGGTGCCCCTCGGCGCCGAAGGGCGGGCGCGGGCGGCGTCCGCGCAAGCGCCCGAGAGCGGCGGCGATCTCGTCGGCGGGGTCAGTGGCCATGCGGGAATTTTACATGTCGCTTGACAAGCATCAGAGATACATGTCACAGTACATCTGTTGTCACATGACATGTATCGGCGGATGGACCGCCCCGAAAGGACACCCCATGAACACCTCCACATCACCTGATGCCCGCAGCCTCGCCCACCGCCTCACGACGGTCGGTCACGCGCTGCACCACCGCCTCTTCACGCAGCTGCGCGACAGCGAGCTGCACCCCAAGACCGTGATGATCCTCAGCGCCATCGACGGACGGATCGACGCGCCCTGGGTGCACGACCGTCTCGCCCGCGGCGGCAAGCGCGTCGACGCTCTCGCCGAGCGCGGCTGGATCGAGCGCGGCGACGACGGCTGGCGACTGACCGCCGGGGGTCGCGAGCTCCTCGACCGGGTGGATGCCGACCGCGCGGCCCTGCTGGCCGACGTGCCGGCCGAGCAGCTGGAGCGCCTGACGACGGCTCTCGACGCCCTCTCGGACGCGCTGGGAGTCGACGCGACCGAGGCGTCACCGGAGCGCGGCTTCCGCGGCCCGGGACGCGGCGGTTTCGGCCCCGGTTTCGGTCCTGGTTTCGGCCCCGGCCCGCGCGGGTTCGGTGCACGCTTCGGCCGGGGTTCCGGCCACGGCGATCACGAGGCCGAGCACGGCGGTCACCGCGGATACACCGCGGATCGGCCGTGCGCCGGCAACGAGCGCGACCACGGCGGCCGAGGCTTCGGCCGGGACGGCCACGGCCACCACCGAGGTCACCAGGCCGCGCAGCACGCGTTCGAGCGCGGCTTCGACGCCGGGTTCCGCCGCGGCCGCGAGTCGTCGGCATCCGAATGATCCCGCGAAACCACGAAGCGGCGAGGACTCCCGAGGGAGCCTCGCCGCTTCGTCGTCGGGTCAGCGCCCGACGGACCCGGCCTCGGTCGAGCCGACGTCGGTGCGGTGGAAGTTGAGCGCGGAGCGCGAAGCCGTCGGCCCGCGCTGACCCTGATAGCGGTTGCCGTACGGGCCGGAGCCGTACGGGTTCTCGGCGGGCGAGGTCAGGCGGAAATAGCAGACCTGCCCGATCTTCATTCCCGGCCAGAGCTTGATCGGCAGGGTGGCGACGTTCGAGAGCTCGAGCGTCACATGGCCCGAGAAGCCCGGGTCGATGAACCCCGCGGTCGAGTGCGTCAGCAGCCCCAGGCGGCCGAGAGACGACTTGCCCTCGAGGCGCGCGGCGACGTCGTCGGGAAGGCTCACCCGCTCGAAGGTCGACCCGAGAGCGAACTCGCCCGGGTGCAGGATGAACGGCTCGTCGGGAGCGACCTCGATGAGACGTGTCAGCTCGGGCTGCTCCTCGGCGGGATCGATGAAGGGGTACTTGTGGTTGTCGAACAGCCGGAAGTAGCGGTCGAGTCGCACGTCGACGCTGGAGGGCTGCACCATGGCCGGGTCGAAGGGGTCGAGCCCGAGGCGTTTCGCGTCGAGTTCGGCTCGGATGTCGCGATCGGAGAGCAGCACGGCCCCAGCCTAGGGCGAGGGTCGTTTTCGCGGGGGTCTGTGACGGACGACGGGGAGCACGACGACCGGACGCTGTTATGCTGGCCGGGCTGCCGCAAGGCGCACGGGGCTGTAGTTCAATGGCAGAACTTCTGCTTCCCAAGCAGATAGCGCGGGTTCGATTCCCGTCAGCCCCTCCATGTGTGACTCCCGGACTTGTGCCGGACTCTCCCGCGTCGCTTCAGACTGACGCTCCTCTCGCCCGGCGCTCGCTGTTCCCGCACTGCGCTCCGACGACTCCTCGTGGATCGATCACGATCCCGTCGGTGCGTGGTCGAGGGTGACGACGAGTTTCCGCGCCGATACGCCGAGGCGAAGGGTGTCGATGGCCCCCTGGATCGCCGGGAGGCCGTGTCCCGCGATGTGGGCTTCGGGGTAGAGGTGGTGGCTGCCCGAGGCGAGAGCGGCGGGGAGATACCCGCCCCAGACGGCCGGGCCGACGGGAGACGTGGCGATGGCGCTTCCCCAGATGAACGATGCTCCGATACCGCGGGTGCGACTGCGCACCTGGAGAAGAGCAGTCCGCGTTCCGAGCTTCAGGAAGAGGCGGATGCGAGCGAGGGAGAGGCCTCGACGGCGCGGTTGATCGTAGAACGAGACGGGAGGGCTCGCCATCGCGATCTGCGTGGCACCGGTTGCGCGCGCGATCCTCAGACAGGGCTCGGCCGAACCCGTCGCGACGGCGAGGACCCCCGCCACCGCGGAGCCGCCGACCTCATCGATGATCCGATTCGCAGCGTCCGGGTCGTGGTAGTCGAAGACGGCTTCCGCCCCCAGCCGCCTCATCCGTTCGTGGTTCTTCGCCGAGGCTGTCGTGACGACCCGATAGCCGGCCGCTCGGGCGAGCTGGATCGCATTGCCTCCGACCGCCGTCGCGCCGCCCCAGATCACGACGACCTCGTCGCGAGGCGCCGAGTTTCCGAGACGGGAGTAGTCCAGTCCCAGTTGGTCCTTCTCGAACAGGCCGGCCGCCGCGGTGGATATCGCCAGAGGCAGGACGGCGGCCTCCTCGAAGGCGATGGCGGCCGGCAGGACGGCGGCCAGGCTCGCGTCGACCGCGACGTAGGCCTGGAAACCGCTCTCGGAGACGGCGTCCCGTCCTTTCTCCAGGCCCATCGCGTACGCCACGACGCGGTCTCCGACGGCGAAGTCGTCCACGCCGGCACCGGTTTCGACGACGACGCCCGCGACGTCCTCCCCCAGGATCACCGGGTAGCGCAACCAGCCGTACATGACGGTGCCGTTGGACTGGATGATCGCGTCGAGCGGATTCACCGCCACCGCGCGCACCTCGAGCAACAGCTGCCCCACCCCCGGCTTCGGCATCGGCGCAGCTCGGACCGTCAGGTCTGCATAAGGAGAATCGATCCACGCCGCCGAGTTGTCGCTCATTCTTCCGCTCTCCGATTCTGATGACATTGCGTGTCATCGTGACCGATCTTACGACAGTTCGTGTCATCATGGGTCCATGCCTCGATGGTCACCGGACGCTGCCTTGCGGATGGAAACCGCGGCGATGAACCTGTTCGCCGACCGGGGGTACGCGGGAACCACGGTTCCCCAGATCGCCGAGGCGGCGGGGCTGACCACACGGACGTTCTTCCGCCACTTCGCCGACAAACGCGATGTGCTGTTCCTCCGGGATCGCGAGTTCCCGCAGGCGGTGAGCGACTTCATGGCATCCATCCCGCAGGAACGCGACGCAGCGGCCACCGTGCGCGAAGGTCTCGCCGCCGCATGCCGAGGCATCCAGGGCTGGCGAGAACAGATCGCACGTCGACGCAGCATCATCCAGAGCGAACCGGCCCTGCACGAGCGCGATCTTCTGCGCAGTCACTACCTCGCGCGCGCCATCGAAGAATCATTGAACCAACGGGGCATCGCCTCCGGGCCTGCGCACGCCTGGGCAGCCCTCGCCGTGACCTGTTTCGACCTCGCGGTGGACCGATGGCTGGAAGGCTCCGCCGATCTCCCGCTCGAGGACGCCCTGACGACGGTGTGGACCGACATGCGGGAATGGTTCACCGCATGACAGGGCGTACATCTCGAAACGCCAGCGGAGCACGTGGGCATCCGGCATCCGATGACCATGAGGCACCCCGGCGTCCGGGCGGCGCCCGCGAAACGGCGGAGCCGCCCGGACTGTCCGGGGCTCACACGCCGGGACGGTAAACCGGCCGCCGTCGGCGTGGATCCCTCACGCTACGTCGGCGCGCGGTGGCGAGGGTGGGCTTGACGAGCTCCCCCCTCGGGTGCGGGCTCAGGCGCGCGTGAATCCCTCGAGGTCGGGGTCCCAGAAAGCGTCGGGATTGGTGTCGTCGCTCGTCTGCTCGTGGGCGACAGCGGTCGACTGGGGGTAGCGCCGGTGCTGACGGAGCTGCTCCGCGGCCCAGCCGAAGTCGGGCTCCTCGCGCTCCCACGCCGCCGGCGCGCTCAGCACATCGTTGCCTACACCGATGACGAGCTCCGCCTGTTCGGTCTCGCCGTCGTCGGTGACGATCGGGATGCTCACCGCTTCGGCCTGCCCGTCGGCGGCGATCGACGCGGTCAGCTGCACCAGCGCCTCGGCAACGTCGTCGGTCGTGGTCACGGTCTCGCCCGCATAGGTCACACATCGCATGCATCCATGACACCGGATGCCGAAGGCCGCCGGGGGCCGCTTGCCTCGGACGTGCCCGCTCCGATAGGGGCGCCGTGTCGGAGGTGCGCGTTATCGTGCTCGTGCGGCCCGCGCGAAGGAGGCACTCCACATGACCGACCCCCTCGAACTCACCGTCGCCGATGTCGACGCCTGGCGGGCCTGGCTCGACGAGAACGAGAGCACGAACGACGGCGTGTGGCTGGTGCTCGCCAAGAAGGGCACCACCGCTCCGACCTCGCTCACGTACGCGCAGGCCCTCGACGAAGCACTGTGCAGCGGCTGGATCGACGGGCGGAAGCAGTCGCGCGACGCGGCCACGTTCCGCCAGCACTTCACCCCGCGCCGTGCGCGGTCGATGTGGTCGACGCGCAACGTCGGAATCGTCGACCGCCTCGCCGACGAGGGGCGAATGCGCGAACGCGGTGCCGCCGAGATCCGGCGCGCACAGGCCGACGGCCGCTGGGAGCGCGCCTACGCGGGGTCCGCGGCGATCGAGGTCCCCGCCGATCTTCAGGCGGCACTGGATGCCGAGCCCGCGGCCGCGCGTCGCTTCGCGGCGTTGAACAAGTCGGAGCGATACTCCGTGCTGCACCCCGTCGTCACGGCGACGTCCGAGACCGCGCGCGCGGCGCGCATCGCCCGCCACGTCGCGCGGCTCGCGGCACCGGCCGCCGACCACCCCGAGGCACCCGAAAGCGGGTCCGCGCTCGGCGCGTGACGCGACGGCAGGCGCCCGGCGCGATCCGGCACGGTTCACCCTGGACGGCCCCGCCCCTCGCATCCGCGCCGACAATGAGAGCATGCGCGCGCGACGACTGCTCAGCCTCATGGTGGTGGCATCCGCGATCCTGGCGGGCACGGCCTGCTCGGCGCAGACCTCCCCCGCCCCCGTCCCCGCTCCGACGGGCGACGGACCTGTCGTGTCGTTCTACGGCGACTCGTACACGCGCGGGACCGGGGCGAGCTCGTCCGACCACCGGTGGTCGACGATCGTCTCGGTCGAGCGCGGGTGGCAAGAGATCAACCGCAGCGAGAACGGCCTCGGCTTCGTCAACCGCCGAGCCACGATGGGGGCGGGTCTCGACGACATTCCCGCCCTCGTCATCGACGACCAGCCCGACATCGTGTTCGTCACGATGGGCCTGAACGACAACTTCAGTTACGACCGCGCGGCCGACCAGATCCGCGCGACGATCGACGACGACCTGCAGCGCCTGCACGACGGTCTGCCGCAAGCGCGCATCGTCGTCGTGGAGCCGTTCTGGTACACCGCGGAACGCCCCGCCTCGGTCGACGTGATCGCCGGGTGGGTCGAGGACGCGGCCGAGAGGATCGGCGCCGACCACATCGAGGGAGCGAGCCACTGGCTCGACGGGCACTACGCCGACGACGCCGACAGCTGGATGGCATCGGACGGCTTGCACCCGAACGACACCGGATACGCCGTCATGGCCGAGAAGATGGATGCCGCGCTCCGCGCCCTCGACCCGCCGCTGTGACCGGTAAGGAGATCACCCGCCCGCTCTGCTGAACGGTTCGACCGCCGTCGCGGCGGCGAAGGGATCAGCGGTCGCCCGCCGTGCGGGCCCGGAACCAGACCGTCAACTCGCGCACCGCCCGCGAGCTGATCTCGTCGTCGGCGGACTCGAGGTCGTCGAAGGTGTCGCGGAACCCCTCGGGGGGCGGCGTCGACGGCACGCCGATGGGCTCGTAGCCCATCGTCCACTCGTCGAAGCGGCGGTCGTCGAGGTTCTCACGGAGCAGGATGCGGATGTCGTGGTGCCGCGCGTCCTCACGGATCTTCGCGATCAGGGCGTCCACCGCGTCTTGCGGCCCCTCCAGCACCTGGAAGAAGCGCCCGCGGCGATGCAGCAACATGCCCGTGAGGTCGTGCTCGTGATTGGAGCGCCGACTCTGCGCGAGCAGCGCGGCCAGACGCTCGTCGTCGAAGGGGTCGGTCTCGGTGCTGACGTACGAGACGGAGACGAGGGGAGCCGCCATCAGCGCACCCCGCCCTGGCCGAGCCCGCGCGGGGCCGGCACTCGAACCTGCTGCAGGGTGATCTCGGCGTCCTGCGGGGGCTGCCCGTTGGTGACGGCCGCCATCGCGGCGGTCAGCGCGTCGAAGCGTCCGACGACGCGGGAGCGACCGTCGAAGGCGAGGAAGCCCCCGTCGGCCTGGCGATCGATGTACCCGAGGAAGGCGCCGTTGCGGCTGCCGACGTGGAACCCGTCTTCGACACGAGCCCACACGACGCCCGCGCCGGGGCGTTCAGTCGCGTGCATGGGACACCGCTCCTTCTGCCCGTTGAATGACCGGGCATGAGCGAAGCTACCCGGCACCTCCGACACCGCTGCGCCCTTGACAGGCGAACCGCGACCCGTCCGCCGCCGGCGCGGCATCCGGACCCGTCGCCGCGCCCACTCCGGCGATGGCAGTGGGAATCCTCAGCCCAGGAGCGCGCGCACCTGGGCAGCGTCATCGGTTCCGGATGCCTCGACGACACGCCCCCGCTCGATCCGGTACATCGCGAACGCGGCGATGCTGGCGCGCCGACGCGTGGGCGCGAGGTGCCCGTACGGGCCGGTGTGCGTCCCGCCCCCGCGCAGGTGCACGGCGAGGCGATCGTCTTCGACGAGCAGCTGGATGCGCTTCCACTGCCAGTCGGGGAAGCCCCGCAGCAGGTCGGCGTAGTCGGCGATCCACGCGTCGGCGCCCGCGGGGAGGTGCGCACGACGGACTCCGGGGTCGAGGAAGCCCCGCACGTCGTCGAGATCGTGGCGGTTGAGGGCGTCGAGGAAGTCGGCGAACCACTCTCGCGTCTCCCAGGATTCCACCCGTCCATTATCGGCGGGGTGGGGCGGGCGGGGATCGGCGGGCGGGGTTCGAGGCGGGATGCGGGGAGGGGTTCGACACCTCGCGGGCGGAGCGCGGGGCGTACTGCCCTGCGGGGGAGGGCGCCAGGACCGTGGCGGCGCGGCTCTAGGCTCGCCTCGTGGGTGACGCACATCGCACGCGGGCGGGTCGCGAGGGCGACGCGCGACCGGGCGGTTCGCGGGCCGGCGGTTTGCGAACTAGCGCCCGCTGGCGCGACGTCCTGCGGGCGGCGGCGCGAGCCTGCGCGATGTTCCTGCTGGCCATGCTGGTCGTCATCGTGATCGACACGAGCGTGCAGGCCATCCAGCAGGCCCCGTCGCTCGGCGTCAGCCCGGTGCACGCGTTCACCACCCTGGCCATCACCCTGACCGCGGTCGTGGGACTCGTCGGGGGCGCACTGACCGTCGCCGTCGCGGCCGTGGCGGTCGGGCCGGCATGGCTCGTCGCGAGCGCCCTGCGCCGGGTGGGTTCGACGGGCGTGCAGCTCACGGTCTGGACCGTCTTCGGCGCCCTCACCGGACTGCTCGTCGTGGGGCTCTCCGCACTCGTGACCGACGACGGCCCGCCCACGCTCCCGGAGACAGTGGTCGTCGTGATCGTCGCCGCAGCCTCGGTCGACTACGGCTGGTGGCGCGTGTCCCGATCGAGGCGTCGCCCCCTGGACGACGAGGGCGTCGAACGCGCGGAGTGAGGGGTACGGGCTCGCCCGTGCGGACGACCACCGGAGGGCTCCGGGGTCGGAGGCGCGATGGCGGAGCAGGCAGCGCGGGCCAGCGTGTCCGGTTCGCGCAGATCACGCGGGCGATGTCGGGGGTCGACGGTAGCGTGACCGTCGATGCCGTCGTCGGGTCGATGGCATCCGGATGCCGAAGGGGGCGACGATGACGTCACGCACAGCTCTGATCGTGCGCGGGGGGTGGGAGGGCCACCATCCCATCGAGGCGACCGACCTGTTCGTGCCGTTCTTGCGCGACAACGACTTCGACGTGCGCATCGAGGACGGACCGGGCGTCTACGCCGACGACGATCTCATGCGGGGCGTCGACCTCGTCGTGCAGTCCGTGACGATGAGTGAGGCCGATCGCGAGAGCATCCAGGGTCTGCGGCGCGCGGTGGCCGCGGGGACCGGGCTCGCCGGATGGCACGGCGGCATCGTCGACTCGTACCGCCACGAAGCGGACTACCTGCAGTTGGTGGGCGGCCAGTTCGCCGCCCACCCGTCCAAGGATCCGGGCGATCGCGTCGGAGACGGGACCGACGTGTTCCTCGACCACCGCATCGAGCTCACCGACCTCGGCCGCACGCACCAGATCATGAGCGGGATCGTCGATTTCTCGCTCACGACGGAGCAGTACTGGGTGCTGCACGACGATCTGAACGACGTACTCGCCACCACCACCCACCCGGTTCGCGTCGACGAGCCGTGGCACCGACCGATCGTGTCTCCCGCCGTGTGGACGCGGGCCTGGGGCGAAGGACGGGTGTTCGTCGCGACCCCCGGCCATGACCCCTCGGTGCTGGCCGACGACAACGTGCGCACCATCATCGAGAGGGGGCTGCTGTGGGCGAGCCGACGCGCATCGGTCTGATCGGCCTCGGGGTCATCAGCGAGCAGTACCTCGACACGCTGCGCGAGCACCCCGCCGTGCGCATCGCCGCGGTCGCCGATCTGCGGGCGGAACGCGCCGCCGAGGTGGCGGCGTCGCTCGACCACGCGCGGGCGCTGAGCGTCGACGCGCTGCTCGCCGCCGACGACATCGACGTGGTCGTGAACCTCACGATCCCGGCCGCGCACGCCGACATCGCCCGTGCGGCGATCGCCGCCGGCAAACGCGTGTTCGGAGAGAAGCCTCTCGCGACGACCCTCGACGACGCGAAACAGATCGTGGCGGATGCCGAAGCGGCCGGCGTCGAGGTCGGCAGCGCACCCGACACGGTGCTCGGAACCGGCATCCAGACGGCGCGCGCAGCGGTCGAGAGCGGCCTGATCGGCACGCCCACCGCCGCCACGGCGACGTGGGTGTCGGCGGGCCATGAGCACTGGCATCCGAATCCCGACTTCTACTACCGCGAGGGCGGCGGGCCGCTGTTCGACATGGGGCCGTACTACCTGACCTCGCTGGTGCACCTGCTGGGGCCCGTCGTCTCCGTCACCGGCGACGTCTCGCGCGGACGCAGCGAACGCGTCATCGGATCGGGGCCCCGCGCGGGCGAGAGCATCGTGGTCGAGGTCGACACGCACGTCACCGGAACGCTCCGGCACACCACCGGCGCGCTGTCGACGGTGACCTTCAGCTTCGACGCGGCCGGGTCCACGGCGAGCCCGATCGAGGTGCACGGTGAGGCCGGTTCGTTGGCGGTGCCGGATCCGAACAACTTCGACGGGGTCGTACGGCACCTGGCGCCGGGCGCCCACGACTGGGTCGAGCTGCCGCCGACCGCCGGGTACGTTGCCGCGGGGCGCGGGATCGGCGTGATCGATATGGTGCGCGGAGGCGCCGAGGCCTACGGCGCGGCGGGCGGTGGCGCGTCCTCGCCCGGGCGCGCGAGTGGGGCGATGGCGCTGCACGTGACCGAGATCATGACGGCGCTGCCGCTGTCTGCGCGGGAGGGCCGACGCATCGTGCTCGAGACCACGGCTCTGGTGCCACCGCTCGTTCCGTTGACGCCGGTGGAGGTGTGGCGGGGCTGAGCCTCGAGCCGAGTCTTGCTTCATTCCGACATAAGCCGTTGTGATGCGGCGCATCACGATCGCGCGGCCCGTGACGCGGCCTCACCGACACGTCACCCCAGGTGCGCGTAGTCCGGCAGGTCGATGGCGTCGGCCGGCGGCGCGAAGAGTCCCCCCGTGAGACGCTTCGCGAGGGGAGTGGATGCCACCCGCAGCGCGGTCCGGAATGCCCCCACGCCGACCCGCGAGGTCGGGTTGGCCAGCCGCGGCGTCCCCGGGGGCAGGTTCTGCGCCTGCGCGACGTAGGGGCGCATCAGGCGCTCGTACCCGCCGAATGCGTCGCGGTGGTCGACATGGGCGGCCAGTTCGCCCGCCAGCACGTACGCACCCACGAGGGCGAGGCTCGTCCCCATTCCGCTGACCGGTGAGGCGCAGTACGCGGCATCCCCCACGAGTGCGACCCGACCACTCGACCAGCGGGGAGCCCGTACCTGACCGATCGCGTCGGTGTACAGCTCGTCGGCGCGGTCGAAGGCGTCGAGCACGCGCTCCGCCTCCCAGCCGGCGTCGGCGAAGACGGCGCGCAGGCGGCGGCGCTGGGCGTCCATATCTCCGCGCTCGCTCCTCGGGCGCGCACGATCGGTGACCACCGACAGCGTCGCGCGGATCGTGCCGTGCGGGTCGGGGCGCAGCGTGATCGACCGGCCGCCCGGCGCGGAGTACCAGCGCCACCAGTCGTCGTCTTCGGCGGTGCGGGGGATCGTCCCGTACGTCGTCTCGAGCCCCAGCGAGCGGATCCGCGGCTCCTCGCCGAAGACGAGCCCGCGGGTTCGCGAGCCGATTCCGTCGGCGGCCACGACGAGGGCGAAAGTCTCCTCGGGCGCTCGCTCGAAGCGCACCGTGACACCGTCGGCATCCTGCTCCAGCCCGGTGACCCGGTCGCCGAAGCGGTACTCCGTGCGTACGGTCGTGCGTTCCACGAGCAGTTCCGCGAGGTCGCCGCGCAGGATCTCGAGCTCGGCGGTGGCGCCGTCGGACTCGCCGCGGCCGGCCGGGAACTCCGCGACCGTGCGTCCGTCGCCGTCGACGAACCGCGTGCCGACCTCGCCGGTGGTCGCCGCCCGCACGTCGGACTCCAGGTCCATCCGCCGCACCACCTCGCGTCCGGCTCCGCGCACGTCGACGTTCTGCCCGCCGGTGCGCAGCGCGTCGGCGCGTTCGACGATCACCGTCTCGTAGCCGTATCGGTTCAGCCAGTACGCGAGCGCCGGGCCGGCGATGCTCGCCCCGCTGATCAGCACGCGTCGGTCGGAGGTCGCCGCCATTCTTCACCCGTTCCGTTGATAATCAATGAGATTAGCAATCTACACGACTATCCTGGACGAGTGGACCCGCTCGACGACCCTCCCGCTGCGCACGACGACCGCCGTGAGCGCGAGCGTGCGCGCCGAAGCGACGCCCCGCTGGGCGACGACGATCTGCGGGCGCGCGTGCAGCGCGTCGCCCTGCGCCAGCAGCAGTTCGAGAAGCACGTCGCCGCCGCCCTCGCCGTCGACGCACCCGGGCTCGAGGCGATGGACCACCTCATCTCGACGGGACCCGCCACCCCCACCGAGTTGGCCCGACGCCTCGGCATCTCGACCGCCGCGATGACGCTGGTGCTGCACCGCCTCGAGAACGCCGGGCACATCCGCCGCGAACGCCACCCCCACGACGGCCGCAAGCTCGTGGTCACCCCCGTCGACGGCTCACGCGACAGGGCGCGCGAGCTCGTCACGCCCCTCATCGAGGGCGTCGAGACGGTGGTGCAGGCCATGGACGCCGCGGAGCGCGCAACCGTGCAGCGCTTCCTCGACCGGCTGATCGACGCCTACGACGACGCCCTCGATCACTCCGGCGCGTGAGTCGCGTCTTCGGCGAAGACCTGCGACGCGATGCGGAACGCGGTGTTCGCGGCCGGCACGCCCGAGTAGATCGCCGACTGCAGAATGACCTCGCGGATCTCGTCGACCGTCAGGCCGTTGCGCAGCGCCGCCCGCAGGTGCATCGCGAGCTCCTCGTGATGCCCGTGCGCGATGAGCGAACTGAGCACCGCGATCGAGCGCGACCGGCGGTCCAGACCCGGACGCGACCAGATGTCACCCCACGCGACGCGCGTGATGAAGTCCTGCCAGTCGGCGGTGAGGTCGGTCGTCGCCGCGGTCGCGCGGTCGACATGCGCGTCCGAGAGCACCGCGCGGCGCACGGCCATCCCCTGGTCGTGGCGTTCCTGGTCGGTGGGCATCAGGCGGCCTTTCGAGAGGTGGAGGCGAAGAACGAGCGCAGCAGGGCGGCCACGGCCCCGGGCTGCTCGGCGGGGGGCAGGTGCCCGGCGCCGTCGATGCGCTCGACCCGACCGTTGCCCACGCCCGCGGCGATCTCGACGGCCTTGGCCTCGGGGGCGACGGCGTCGAACGCCCCCCACGCGGCGAGCACGGGCACGTCGATCCGACCGAGATCCGAGCGCACGTCGTACGCGGCGAGCGCTTCGCAGCAGCGGGCGTAGCTGTCGTCGTCGGCGTCCTGCAGCGCGTGCAGCAGCCGGCCGGTCAGCTCGGGGCGCCGCGCGATCGAGTCGGGGGCGAACCAGCGTTGGGCCGAGGCGACGATGAGGCTCGACGTGCTCTGCGCCCGCGCCTGCGCGGCGCGCTCGGCCCAGGCGCCGGGGTCGCCGAGCTGGGCTCCGGATGCCACGATCGCGGCGGCACGAAGACGATCGCCGTGCCGCAGCGCGAGCTCGAGTCCGGTGGCTCCCCCGAGCGAGACGCCGGCGTAGAGGAAGGTGTCGTCGGGTACGGCCGCGGCCACGGCATCCGCGAGGTCGGCGACCGTGAACGCCGCGCGCGCGACGGGCCCCGTGCCGTGGCCGGGGAGGTCCCACGCGGCGACGCGGTAGTCGTCGGCGAGCAGCGGCACGACGTCGTCCCAGAGGATGGTCGAGGTGCCGAGCGACGGCCCCAGCACCACGAGCGGCGCGTCGGGCGGTCCGACCGGCTCGGTCAGCGAGATCAGCGACACCGCACTCATTCGTCCACCCCGTGTTCGTGCAGGCCGTGTTCGTCCGGCCCGTGTTCGTCCAGGCCGTGTTCGTGTGCGTCTGATGCCGCGCGTTCTGCGCGGCCGCCGCCTGCCTCGCGGTCGGCCCCGCCCCGCGCCAGCCACGGCGCCAGGCCGACGTACGCCGACGGGTCGAGCACGGCGTCCACGTCGAGTCCCGCCGCCTCGGGCAGCGCGCGCAGGCGCTCCGCCAGGTCGCCGTCGCCGGCGAGCAGCTCGGCGAACCGCGGCGCGCCGATGAGCGGCACGAGCACTCCGCGCAGCCGCTCGCTCACGAGTCGACCGCCGGTCAGCCCGGCGTTGCGCCGCGCCGCCGCCACATCGACCCGCAGGTGAGACGCGAGCAACGCCGCGTGCCGCGTCGCCCCCAGCGCCAGACGCAGCAGCTCGCGCAGCGTCGGCCACTCCGCGTGCCAAGCGCCGTCGGGGCGTTCGTCGATGGCCAGGGAGGCCGCGAGGTGCAGCGTCGCCCCCAGCTGCGGAGCGCGCAGGGCGGCGGAGCGGATCAGCACCGCCTCGGCGGGGTT
The DNA here is from genome assembly GCF_001423785.1 of Microbacterium sp. Leaf179. Lineage (NCBI taxonomy): Bacteria > Bacillati > Actinomycetota > Actinomycetes > Micrococcales > Microbacteriaceae > Microbacterium > Microbacterium sp. Leaf179. The sequence continues at coordinate 70,918 of NZ_LMPH01000001.1, forward strand.
CTGCTTCTGCGGCATGGCCGACGATCCGCCGCCCACGCCCTCCGACACCTCGCCGATCTCGGTGCGACCGAGGGTCGCGACGTCGGCGGCCAGCTTGCCGAGCGCGTCCAGAACCTGCACCAGGGCATCGCCGAGCTCGGTGATCGGCCAGCGGGTGACGTGCCAGGGAGCATCGGGGGCGTCGAGGCCGGCGGCCCGGGCGAACGCCGCGGGCAGCGCCGCCGCGTTCTCGTGCGAGCCCGTGATCTCGACGAACGAGGCCAGGGTGCCGCCGGCGCCGGCGAGCTGCGCGGGGTACGCGAGCGCATCGACGCGCGCGAGCGCCCGCTCGATGCCCCGCGCCCACGTCGCGGCCCGAGCGCCGACCGTCGTGGGAACGGCGTGCTGGGTGAGGGTGCGAGCGGCCGCGACGTCGTCGGCGTGCGTGACGGCGAGCTCCCGGGCCCGCTCCCCCGCGATGCGCAGCGACGAGCGCACCTGCTCCATGGCGCGGCGCGCGACGATCATCAGCGCGGTGTCGAGGATGTCCTGGCTGGTGGCGCCGCGGTGGATCCACGGCCGGCAGTCGGCCGGCACCTGTTCCTTGAGCATGCCGACGAGCGGGATCACGGGGTTCCCCCCGGCGACCGACGCCGCGACCAGCGCACCGACATCGACATTGCGCGCGGGGAGATTCCGCGCGGGCGAGCCGCCCCGCTCGTCGAGCCCGAAGACGTGGTCGACCTCGACCGCCACCCGCCGCGGCGCGACGCCGAGGTCGGCGTAGGCCGCGACCAGAGCGCACTCCGCGCGAACGAGCGCGTCCAGCACGAACCCGTCCGACACGAGCAGGTCGTGCCCCACCGTCACCGGCGAGAGCAATCCGACGTCGACCACCGTGGGGGGCTCAGAAGGCAAGGAAGACCGTCTCATTCTCGCCCTGCAGCCGGATGTCGTGCCGCAGGCCGCCGTCGGCGGTGCGCGTCGCGACGACAGTAGCGCGCTCCTGCGGCGTCAGAGAGGTCAGCAGCGGGTCGGCGGCGAGCGCGGCGTCGTCACCGGGCACGTAGATGCGGGTGTGCAGCTTGTCGGGCAACCCCCGCGCGAACACGATCGCCGCGTAGAAGGCGGCGCGGCCCCCGATGCCAGCGGGCTCGCGGGTCCAGAACTCGAAGTGCCCCTCGTCGTCGGTGAACGCGCGACCGAAGCCGGTGAAGGTGTGGTCGTCGCGGCGCAACGCGCCCCGCGCCCGCGGCACCGAGCCGTCGGCATCCGCCCCGAAGATCTCGATGAGCGCGTCGGGGATGGGTGCCCCCGCGCCGTCGAGGATCGTGCCGCCGAGCACGATCGCGCCGGGCGAGTGGGGGAAGGCGACCTGGTGCTGCTTCGGGAACTCCAGGCCGTACGCGAAGAACGGCCCCACGGTCTGGCCGGGGGTGGCGCGGTGGGTCTTGGGGGGGACGGCGCTCATCACTCGTCGCCTTCCTGCTCGAAGTAGGTCGCATCGGCGCCGTCGACGACGATGTCGAAGCGGTACCCCGTCGCCCATTCGGGTGAGGTGAGGTCGTGGTCGTAGACGCCCACCAGGGCGTCGCGGTCCTTCTGCCGGTGGATGCTGTTGTAGATCGGGTCGAGCGCGAACAGCGGGTCACCGGGGAAGTACATCTGCGTGACGAGCCGCTGGGTGAACGACGAGCCGAACACCGAGAAGTGGATGTGGGCCGGCCGCCAGGCGTTGCGGTGGTTCTTCCACGGGTAGGGGCCGGGCTTGATCGTGGTGAAGCGGTACTCGCCGTTCTCGTTCGTGACCGCGCGGCCCGCGCCGGTGAAGTTCGGGTCGAGCGGGGCGGGGTGCTGGTCGCGCTGGTGGATGTAGCGCCCGGCCGAGTTGGCCTGCCAGATCTCGATGAGCTGGTTCGCCACCGGCCGTCCCCACGAATCGAGCAGGCGCCCCTGCACGCTCATTCGCTCACCCAGCGGTTCCCCGGCGTGCTGCAGCGTGAGGTCGGATTCGATCGCGGCGACGTCGCGCTGCCCGAAGGCGGGCGAGAACAGCTCGATCGTCTCGGGGTCGACGAGCCGGGGGTTCTTGGTCGGATGCCGCAGCACGCTCGAGCGGTACGCGGGGAAGTCGTGCGCGGTCGCGCCGAGGCGCTCACCGGCGGCGTCGAGGGCGTCGAGCTCGGCGTGACGGGCGCGGATCTCGTCGACGATCTGACTCTGCGTCGCCTGGTCGGGGGCGGCGAGCAGCGTCTCGGGGGCGGCGGCGGGGTGCGACATGGGGTCTCCTTCGACATGTCCATCGTCCGGCACCGGCCACGGACGCGCCAGAGCGTTCCCGCTGAATGGGAGTCATGGCATCCTGAGCCCATGGCGAACTCCTCCTCGGGCGATTCGGTCACCGACCGACTCGTGCGCATCCTCGAGACCTTCACCCCCACGCGCACCGCGCAGACGACGGCCGACATCGGTCGTCGCGCCGACCTGCCGAGCTCGTCCGCGCACCGCATCGTGAACGAACTCGTGGATGCCGGACTCCTCGAGCGCGACGACGAGCGCCGCGTGCGCGTGGGCATGCGGCTCTGGGAGCTGGCGACGCGGTCGTCGCACGCGTTGCGCCTGCGGCAGGCCGCCCTGCCGTACATGGAGCGCGTGCAGCAGAGGGTGCGCGAGCACACGCAGCTGGCGATCCTCGAGCACGACGAGGCCCTGTTCCTCGAGCGTTTGAGTGCGCCCGACTCCGGCGCCAACATCACCCGGGTCGCCGGCCGCCTTCCGGTGCACGCGTCGTCGTCGGGGCTGGCACTGCTGGCCTTCGCTCCGCGCGACCTGCAGGAACGCGTGCTGGCGGGCCCCCTCGAGGCGGTGACCCCCGAGACGATCGTCGATCCCGCCGCACTCCGACGCACGCTCGCCGAGATCCGCACCCTGGGGCGGGTGGTCGCCCCGGGATACGTCGACGCGGTGTCGACCGGCGTCGCCGTGCCCGTGCGCGACGAGACCGGGGCCGTGATCGCGGCACTGTCGGTGGTGCTCCCCCGCGATGCCGAGACGCAGTTCGCGCTCGTCGAGCTGCACCGCGCCGCCCGTGACACGGAGCGCGCGTTGGGCTATCGCCGCTGACGGCCGCGCGCGAGCGCGCGCGGCTCTGCCGCGTCCCGATGAATGGGAGAGTAGGAGTGGGCGGGCGAGGATGAGGGACACCATCGACTCAGCACCGTCGAAGGAGACGCCCATGAACCCCACCGTCCGCACCCGTGTCGCCATCGTCGGCGCCGGCCCCGCGGGGCTGCTGCTCTCGCACCTGCTGGCCCAGTCCGGCATCGAGTCGATCGTCATCGACCAGCGCTCCCGCGACGAGATCGAGAGCACCATCCGCGCCGGCATCCTCGAGCAGGGCACGGTCGAACTGCTCGACACGATCGGTCCCGCCTCGCGCGCCCGCACCGTCGGGAACCGCCACGACGGGATCGAACTGCGCTTCGAGGGCGAGGGGCACCGCATCGACTTCGCCGACACCGTCGGTCGCGCCGTCTGGCTGTACCCGCAGCACGAGGTACTCAAAGATCTGATCGCCGCGCGCCTCGAGGCCGGTCAAGACCTGCGCTTCGGCGTCACGGCCGAGCGCATCGACGACGCCGACACCGACCGGCCCCGCGTGATCGCGACCGATGCCGAGGGCGCCCCGTTCGAGATCGAGGCGGACTTCGTCGTCGGCTCCGACGGCTCCCGCAGCGTCGCCCGCGCGAGCGTCACCGGCTCGAGCCAGGGCGGCTACTTCCGCGAGTACCCGTTCGCCTGGTTCGGCATCCTGTGCGAGGCGCCGCCCAGCAGCGACGAGCTGATCTACAGCAACTCCCCCGACGGTTTCGCGCTCGTCAGCCAGCGCTCCGACACCGTGCAGCGCATGTACTTCCAGTGCGACCCGCACACCGACACCGCGGCGTACTCCGAGGAGCAGCTGTGGGACGAGCTGCAGAAGCGCGTTCCCGGAACGACGCTGGAGCAGGGCCCGATCTTCCAGCGCGACGTGCTGCGCTTCCGCAGTTTCGTGGCGCACGAGCTGCGTCGCGGCCGCGTCGCCCTCGTCGGCGATGCCGCCCATACCGTGCCGCCCACGGGCGCGAAGGGCATGAACCTCGCGATCGCCGACGTGCGCCTGCTCGCCGCCGCCCTCGGGGCCCTGCTGGTCGACCGCGACGCGCGCCTGCTCGACGCGTACCCCGAGACCGCGAGCCGCCGCATCTGGAAGGCCCAGCACTTCTCGTGGTGGATGACGAGCCTGCTGCACGTGGCTCCGGATGCCACCGACTTCGACCGCCGCCGCCAGCTCGGCGAGCTGCGCACCGTCGTGGAATCGGAGCACGGCCGCGCCTACCTGGCCGAGGCGTACTGCGGCTGGCCGTTCGACGCCTGAGCCCCGCCCGTGCGGGCCCGCTCCGGTCCGGCCCTGCGCTCGCCCCGGCCGGGCGCTCGCCCCGTCCCTGCGCCCGCCCGGCCCTGCGCCCGCCCGGCCCTGCGCCCGTCCGGCCCTGCGCCCGCCCGGCCCTGCGCCCGCGCCCGCCCTGCTCCCTCCGGGCGCCCGAACCCCTGTTGAGTGTCCAGAACACGCCGCCCCACGCCGCCCCGATGCGGCGTTTCCTGGACACTCAACGCCGGGGTGGCGGCGAGAGGGGGCACGACCGAAGAGGGCGCGCGCGCGGAGGGGGCGGGCTCAGCGCTTCGGGAAGGGGCTCGGGACCAGGGGCACCGCGCCGGTGTGGCCCTCGCGCTCCGCGGCGAGCGCGGCGATGCGTTTGCGGCACGCGAACCAGCCGATCGTGATGAGGATGCTCGCCCCGATCGCCACGAGCAGCGTGGCGGGTGAGTCGATGAACACCAGCACCATCACCACCGCGAGGAACACGAGCGTGAGGTAGCCCGTGTAGGGCGCCCAGAACAGCCGGAACGCCGGACGCACGAGCTCACCGCGGTCGGTCAGGCGCTTGAACTTCATCTGGCAGACGATGATGGTCGCCCAGGTGACCAGGATGCCGACGGCGGCGACGTTCAGGACGGTCTCGAAGGCGTCGCTGGGGTTGACGTAGTTGATCACGACGCCCAGCAGCGCGACGACCGCGGTGATCGCGATCCCGCCGTAGGGGACGCCGGCCTTGTTCATGCGCGCCGCGAACTTCGGAGCCGAGCCCGCGACCGCCATCGAGCGCAGGATGCGGCCGGTGGAGTAGAGCCCCGCGTTCAGCGACGACAGCGCCGCGGTCAGCACGACGAGGTTCATGATGACGTCGACCCCGGGCACCCCGATCGAGGCGAAGAACGTCACGAACGGGCTCTCGTCCTTGGAGTACGCCGTGTAGGGCAGCAGGAGCGAGAGCAGCAGCACCGAGCCGACGTAGAAGATCGCGACGCGGAAGATGACCGAGTTGATCGCGCGCGGCATGATCTTCTCGGGGTTCTTCGTCTCGCCGGCGGCGGTGCCCACGAGTTCGATCGAGGCATAGGCGAACACCACGCCCTGCATCAGGATGATCGCGGGCAGGATGCCGTTGGGGAAGAACCCGCCGTTGTCGGCGATGAGCGAGAAGCCGACGGGGGCGCCGGTGGGGGTGCCGAAGACGACGAAGTAGATGCCCACCAGCAGGAACGCGACGAGGGCGGTGACCTTGATGAGCGCGAACCAGAACTCCAGCTCGCCGAAGACCTTCACCGACACGAGGTTGACGGCGAGCACCGTCACCAGGGCGGCCAGGGCCCACACCCACTGCGGGACCGCGGCGATCCACGGCACGTACTTGCCGAAGAAGTTCATGTAGAGCGCAGCCGCGGTGATGTCGACCATCGTCGTCGTCGCCCAGTTGATCCAGTAGAACCAGCCCGAGACGAACGCGGCCTTCTCACCGAAGAACTCGCGGGCGTACGAGACGAACGACCCCGACGTGGGCCGGTGCAGCACCAGTTCGCCGAGCGCGCGCAGGATGAAGAACGCGAAGAGGCCGCACACCGCGTACGAGATGACGATGGCGGGCCCGGCCTGGGCCAGGCGTCCGCCCGCACCGAGGAAGAGGCCGGTGCCGATGGCGCCACCGATGGCGATCATCTGCACCTGACGCCCGGTGAGCCGCTTGTGGTAGCCGGCATCCTCGAGCTGCACGGTCGAAGTGGGGGTCGGCTCGACGGCATCGCCGGAGCGCGGAGTGGAGTCGTTCACCTCCCCATCATTCGATTCACGCAGCGTCTGTCCAGGAAGCGCGCCGCGTGCCGCGGCATCCCGAGCTCACGGATGCCGCGGGCTCAGAGCCACTTCTTCCACTTGAACGTCAGCCACAGACCCGCCGAGACGGCCACCATCAGCAGTAACGCGAGCGGGTAGCCGTATTGCCACTCGAGCTCGGGCATGTTCTTGAAGTTCATGCCGTAGATCGCGCCGATGAGCGAGGGGCCGAACAGGATCGCCGCCCAGCCCGAGATCTTCTTCACCTGCTCGTTCTGCTCGAGCGAGGTCTCGGTCTGGCGCTGGGTGACCAGGGTGGCGTTCACCGTGAGGGCGTTGTCGAGGATGGCGCGCAGCGCCGTGAGCTTGTCGCACTGGCGCAGCACGTGGTCGAGCACGTCGCGCAGTGACCGCTGCAGCTCGATGTCGACGCCGTACTTCTCGGATCCGCGCAGCAGCGCCTCGAGCATGTCGCGCAGGGGCTCGGTCGCGCGCTGGAAATGGATCACCTCGCGGGCGAGCTCGTAGATGCGCTGGGTCAGTTCGGCGCCGCCCGCCCCGAACAGCTGGTCCTCGATCTCGTCGACGTCGTTCTGCAGGCCCCGCGCCACGGGGTCGTACTGGTCGACCACCTCGTCGAGGATCGCGTAGAGCACCGCTTCGGGTCCCCGCGCCAGCAGGTCGGGTTGCTGTTCGAGGCGGTGACGCACGTGCGCGAGGTCGGGGACCTCGGCGTGACGCACCGTCACGACGTAGTCGGGCCCGATGAACACGTGCAGCTCACCGAATTCGATCGTCTCGGTCGCGTCGATGTAGCGCGCCGGGCGCAGCACGGCGAAGAGATTGCCGCCGTAGCGCTCGAGCTTCGCGCGCTGGTGGCCGGTCAGGGCGTCTTCGACGGCGAGGGGGTGCAGCGAGAACTCAGCGGCGACCCGCTCGAGCTCTTCGGGCGAGGGCCGCAGCAGGCCGATCCAGGCCATCCCGCCGTGGGCTTCCATGTACTCGAAGGTCTGGTCGAGACTCGAGGGATTCTCGATGCGGTGACCGCCGACGTACACGGCGCTGTCGATGATGGGCATGGTTCCGTTCTACCCCCGCCAGGTGTCCGTGGGGTGACAGCGAGCCCTGCGCGGGCCGAGCGGGTTCAGCGCCGCGCGCGCCCCTTGTTCGCCACCTGCATCGACCCGGCGATCGTCAGCACGATGCCCATGGCCGCGGCGAGGCCGTTGTTGGCGACGCTCGCACCCGACGAGATGTCGACGATGGCCAGCACGAGGTTGACCACCCCCGCGACGATCATGAGCCAACCGACGAAGGAGAGGAGTTTGAGGCGATCCACGGGTGAACCATAGCGTGAAAAGAACGACCCCGGTCGCTCTTTCTCCGGGTCCTTCCGCTACGGTTCGCGAGCGAGATCCGCCCGACGGCGCGCAGGCGCCGTGCTCACGACCGGGCCGGGCGTGGCATCCCTCAGCCGAGGGGCTCGCCGAGCGCTGCGGCGGCATCGGGTCCCGGATGCCGTGCCCCGGCCGCGCGTCGTGTCGCCGCCCGCACGGCGCCGATGCTGGCCGCGATGACGAGCCCGATGCCGACGAGCTCGAGCCACGAGAGGTGCTGCCCGAGCAGGAGGAACCCGGCGATCGATGCCGTCGCCGGCCCCAGGCTCATCAGGATCGCGAACGCCGAGGCGGGGAGCCGCCTGAGCGCCACGAGCTCCAGCGCGTAGGGGATGGTCGACGACAGCAGCGCCACCGCCGCTCCCACCGCGAGCAGATCGATGCGCAGCAGCGCGGACCCCGCCTGCCACACTCCGAACGGCAGGGAGATCACGGCGCCGACCGTCATGGCGAGGGCGAGACCGTCGAGGCGGGGGAACTCCCGGCCGACGCGCGCCGAGGCGAGGATGTACAGCGCCCAGCTCACCGCGGCCCCCAGGGCGAAGACGACTCCGAGCGCGTCGAGGCGGTCCCACCCGCCCGCGCCGAGCGCCACCACCCCGGCCAGGGCGAGCCCGGCCCACAGCCACCGGGCCAGGCCCGCCGAGGTGAGGATCGACAGGGTCAGCGGACCGAGCACCTCGATCGTGACGGTGACGCCGAGCGGCAGCCGCTCCAGCGCCAGATAGAACAGCCCGTTCATGCTCGCGAGCACGACGCCGAAGCCGACGACCGAGCGCCACGCCGCCGCGTGGTGCCCCCGCAGGCGGGGCCGCGCGATGAGCAGCAGCAGGACGGCCGAGAACAGCAAGCGCAGCATGACGATGCCGAGCGGTCCGGTCTGCGGGAAGAGCATGACCGCGAACGAGGCGCCCACCTCTTGACAGGCCAGGCCCACCAGCACGAGCGACGCGGCCGACCCTTGGCCGCCGCGAGCGATCATCGCGGGGTCACGCGGCGGGCTGCGGGCAGATGGCGTTGGCCAGGATGCCGTCGCGCATCTGCTGCGAGGTCCACGGCAGGCCCGCCTCGGGGGCGGTCTGCCCCTGCGCCGCGGGGGCCTTCGACGCGATGGCCGCCAGCTCCCACGCCAACCACGCCGACGTCATCTTGTTGCCGCCGGAGTTGTTCAGCACCACGGCGATCGACATGCCCGTGCGGGGGTCGGCGAACGCGCCGACCATGTAGCCCGGCATCCATCCGTACTGCCCGATGAGCGACCCGGCCTGGAAGGCTCCCCCCGACGCCGTGAACCACGTGGGCTGGTCGCCCCCGACGGGGACGGGCGAGGCGAAACGGTCGTCGCCGTCGGGCAGCAGGGCGCCCGAGGCGAGAGCCTGGGCGTAGTGGCCCAGGTCGGTGATGTCGGTCACGGCACCCGCGGCGGCACCCCCGTAGCTCGCCGACATCTCGGTGAACTCGCGCGGGTCGGTGCAGTTCCACACGCCCTCGGGGCTGGGCTGCGACCAGTAGCCCTGCAGCGACGACGCGGCGGGGTTGGCGGGGGCCGAGGACGGCAGCGCGGTCGCGTCGAGACCGAGCGGCTCGGCGACCCGCTCCGAGATGACCTGCGAGAGCGACTCGCCCGTGGCCCGCTCGACCGCGAGGCCCGCCAGCAGGTAGTTCGTGGCGGAGTCGGCGAACGAGGCGCCCGGGGCGTTCACGCGGGGGCTCGCGATGCCGTAGGCCATGAGCTCGCGCGGGTTCCACGCGCGGTCGGGGTTGTTGAGCACCATGCCCTCGAGCACCGAGGTGTACGACGCGAGTCCCGAGGTACCGTCGCACAGCTGACGCAGCGTGATGTCCTCGTATCCGGGCAGGTTGCTGACCCACTGCGTGATCGGGTCGCTGAGGCTCAGCGTCCCGTCGGCGGCCAGTCGGTACACGGCGTCGCAGGTCATGGCGCCGGTCACGTCGGCCGCGCGGAAGGTCAGGTCGGTGGTGACCTCTGCGCCGCCGGGGCCCTGCGTTCCCAAGCCCGACACCCAGGTGCCGCTCCAGGGCGCCCAGACGCCCACGATGGCGCCCGTCGAACCCGTGGCGGCCATCGCGGTGGTGACGGCGTCCTGCAGCTCCGAGACGGTGGCCTCGGGAAGGGGGGCGTCGACCTGCGCGGGAACGTCGAGGGCCACCGACGCCTGAGGCGTGCAGCCACTCAGAACCACGGCGAGCGCGCTGGCGCCCGCGATCGCGATGGCCGCGGAACGACGCCATCCCCGCATGTGTTACCCCCAGGAATCCGAGCGCGGCGAAGCGCCCGCTCGAAAGATTCAAACACACGCCGCCTGAACGTCACCGCCCCTTGCATCCTGGACTCGTCACGTCTGCATCACATCTGGGGGCGGCTGCGGGGCGGATGCCGCGAACTCCGTCGAAAACAGGGGTTAGGCCAGCCTAACTCTTTGCGTATGATGACGTCATGAACGCCGTCATCCCGTTCTCCACCGCGCTGCGCGAACGTTCCAGCAGTGCGCACTCCACGAACGAGTGCGACGGGTTCATGACCGAGCTGCTCACCGGCAGCGGCACCCGCGACGACTACGTCGCCCTCGTCGCCCAGCACTGGTTCATCTACTCGGCCCTTGAAGAGTCGGCGGTCGCTCTGCGGCGCGACCCCGTGGCATCGGTGTTCCTCAGCGACAAGCTCACGCGCCTCCCCGCCCTCGAGGCCGACCTCGCGTTCTTGCTGGGTCCGACGTGGCGCGAGAGCGTCACGCCGCTGCCCACCACGCAGGCGTACGTCTCTCGCATCCGGCGCGTGGCGGCCACCTGGCCCGGCGGCTTCGTCGCGCACCACTACACGCGGTACCTGGGCGACCTGTCGGGCGGGCTCTTCATCGGCCGGCTCATGCAGCGCCGCTTCGGCTTCGACACCAACGGGATCGGCTTCTTCCTCTTCGGCGACATCGCCGACCCGAAGGCGTTCAAGAACGTCTATCGCGAGCAGCTCGACGCCGCCCCCTGGGACGACGACGAGAAGGAGCGCGTCATCGCCGAGGTGCTCGTCGCCTACCGGTTCAACACCGAGCTGTTCGCCGACCTCGCGCGCGCGAAGGCGGCTCAGGTCGCCTGAGCCGCCGCCTGTTGGCGGCCGAGCCACGCCTGCTTCATGAAGCGGCGCACGTCTTCGTCGACCCGGATGTCGCTGGGCCGGAGCGGGCGCGTCAGGTACAGGCCGTCGATCGAGGTGAGACGGCTGAGCGCGACGTAGGTCTGCCCGGGGGCGAAGGCGCCGGCGCCGAGGTCGACGACGGCGCGGTCGTAGGTCTTGCCCTGCGACTTGTGGATCGTCACGGCCCACGCCAACCGCAGCGGGAACTGCGTGAACTCCGCGACGATCTCGCGCGAGAGGTTCTTCGTGCCCGGGTCGTAGGCGTAGCGGTACCTCTCCCAGACCGCGGGCTCCACGTCGTGCTCGGTGCCGTCGACCTCGACGCGCACGCTGTCGCCCGCGATGCGCGTGACGGTGCCGATCGTGCCGTTGACCCAGCGGGGCGCCTCGCCGAACTGCGCCCCGTCGTTGCGCAGGAACATCACCTGCGCGCCGACCTTGAGCGTCAGCTCCATCTCGGCGGGGTAGTTCGCCTCGCCGCGGCCGAAGTCGCCCGAGATCTCGGCGGCCGCCGTCTGCGTGCGCCCGATGAGCTCGTCGAGGTGGCGCCGGTTGATCGTGTTCACCCGGTCGTTACGGGTGGCGAGCGTGATGATCGGGTGCTCGCCGTCGGCGGGGTGAGGAGGGGTGCGCGCCCCGGCAGTGTTGAGCACCTCCGCCATCTCGGCCGTCACCCGTCCGTAGCGCACCGCGTTGAGCAGGGTCTTGAACCCGGGGTCGGACTGCCGGTGGATCTCGACGAGCTCGTTGACGTGCAGTTCGGCGCCGTGCCGGCCGATGTCGATGAGACCGTCGCTGACCGACTCCCCCGACCACACCTTGGCGTCGAAGAACCAGAACGAGCGGTAGTGGTCGTCGATGTAGCGCGCCTCGTCGCCGCGCGGCGGCACCGGGGCGAGCTGGTACGGGTCTCCGAACATCACGACCTGCGTGCCGCCGAACGGCTCGGCGCGACGACCCCGGGCCTGACGCAGGGAGCGGTCGATGGCATCCATCAGGTCGGCGTTGACCATCGAGATCTCGTCGATCACCAGGGTGTCGATCGCGTTGAGGATCTTGCGGGTGGCGTCGTTCTGGTCGATGTCGCCGTTCGCGATGAGACCGATGGGCAGGCGGAACAGCGAGTGGATCGTCTGGCCCTCGACGTTCAGGGCCGCGACCCCCGTCGGTGCGCACACGGCGATCTGCTTCTTCGTGTTCCACGCCAGGTGCTGCAGCAGCGTCGACTTGCCCGTACCCGCCCGGCCCGTGACGAAGACGTGCTCACGGGTGTCCTCGATCAGCCGGAACAGCGCCTGCTGTTCGGCGGAGAGGGGCGGCGTGGTCACCGGTTCATGCTAGTTCGCACCGCCGTCGCCGGGCGGCGGGGTGTGGACGCGTCGTCGGACCGGGAGCGGGCAGGCGTCTCGCACGACGGCTCGGTGCGCACCAGCAGCCAGCGCGCCTCGCCCGAGAGCACGTCGGCGACGTGGTTGCGGAACCGCGGGCACTCGGTGATGTCGTGCGCGCGACAGCGCAGGGCGTGCTCGGTCATCGCGCGGGCCTGGGCGATGTCGGCCGCGCGCCGATCGAGCTCGGCCACGTGCTCCTCGAGCACCCGGTGGCGGTCGGGCGCGTCCTCGTCGAGCAGCACCTGGATCTGCTCGAGCGAGAGCCCCGCGGCCTTGTTGCGCAGGATCACGGCGATGCGCACGCTGTCGCCCTCGTCGAAGCGCCGGCGCCCCGCGGCATCCCGACCCGGGCGCAGCAGCCCCTCGTCTTCCCAGTAGCGCAGCACGTGCGTCTCGAGCCCGAATCGCGCCGCCGCCTCGCCGATCGACTCCCCGCTTGACTTCATGTCGACATGAAGTCACACGATGGACGAGAACGCAAGCGGAAGGAACCCTCATGTACGACGCGATCATCATCGGCGGCGGCCCCGCCGGGCTGCAGGCCGCCCTCACCCTGGGTCGAATGCACCGACGCACCCTGCTGCTCGACTCCGGCGCGTACCGCAACGCCACCGTGAGCCACGCCCACAACCTGCTCACCAACGACGGCCGCGACCCGGCGGAGCTGCGTCGACTCGGTCGTGCCGAGATCGGCGCGTACGCGACGGTCGAGATCCGGGATGCCGTCGCCTCCACCGTGGCGCAACAGGGCGACGAGCTGACGGTCACCGTCGACGACGAGCCCCTGCGCGCGCACGCGGTGATCCTCGCCACCGGCGTGACCGACGATCTCCCCGCGATCCCCGGCCTCGCCGAGCAGTGGGGCGACCGCATCGCCAACTGCCCCTTCTGCCACGGCCACGAGTTCGCCGGTCGTCCCGTCGCGGTCGTCAACGCCTCGCCGCACTCGGCGGTGCTGGCCCGAATGCTCGAGCCCGTGGCATCCGAGGTGCACCTGGTCGACCCGGCACGCGTCGAGCGGGTCGACGGCACGGCCGACGGGCTCCGCCTGCTGCTCGTCGAGGGCGGGCACCTCGACGTGGCCGGCGCGTTCATCGCTCCCACCTGGCGCCCGAACGCCCCCTTCGCCGCCCAGCTCGATCTCGCCGTGACCGAGGCGGGGGCCGTGCGCACCGACGCCTTCGGGCGCACCAGCATGCCCGGTGTGTACGCGGTCGGAGACCACGCGCAGGCCGAGCACCTGCCCGGGCCGATGTTCTCGCTCGCCGCGGCCATCGCCGCCGGGCAGCTGGCCGCGGTCGCCGTCGTGCACTCGCTCGTCGCCGACTGAGACGCCCGACGCGGGCACGACTCCGCCCCTCCCGGTGGGCCCGCGTGACGCCGCGGGGCGGCGCGCGGCATCTGCGCAGGTGGGCTTCTTAGACTGGGGGCGTGGACAACGCCGGCGGGGGCCCCGCGACGCCCAGGGGCGTCACCGGCGCGCGCCCGCGCGGGCGGTTCGAGATCCCGGCGATCATCGTCATCGGCATCCTGCTGCTCGCCGCCCTGGGCGGGGGAGCCGCGTCGCTGTACCGGGAGTTCTACAGTCCCCGCGCGTTCGTCATGCACTACCTCGAGCTGCTGCACGACCGCCGCGCGGCCGAGGCGCTCGCCGTTCCGGGGGTCGCCGTCGACTCGGCCGATCTCGAGGCAGCGGGGCTTCCCGCGACCGCGTCCGAGGCGCTGCTGCGGCCCGAGGCACTCACCCCGTTGATGGATGCCGCGATCGTCGACGAATCCGTCGAGGGTGACGTCACCCGCCTGACCGTGTCGTACACGGCGGGCGGGTACGCCGGCACCACCACGCTGTCGGTGCAGCGCGACGGCGGATCGAGCCTGCTGCCCCGCTGGCGCTTCGCGCGCAGCCCGCTCGCCGTGATGGACCTGTCGGTGCAGGGGTCGATGCGCTTCTCGGTCAACGGCTTCGAGGTCGACAAGCGCCAGGTGTCGGTCGAGGGGCCCGACACCGATCCCGCGGCCGAGGTGCCGCTGCTCGTCTTCTCGCCCGGGCTGTACTCGGTCGCCGTCGACACGGCGATCTCGGCGACCCCCGGGGTGGCCGTGCTCGCCGATGCGCCCCTGGCCGGCATCCCGATCGACGTGCAGGCCGAACCGACCGAGGAGTTCATCGCGGTCGTGCAGCAGCGCGTCGAGGACTTCCTCTCGTCGTGCGCCGAGCAGAAGGTGCTGCAGCCCACCGGGTGCCCGTTCGGGTTCACCGTGCGCAACCGCATCGACGGAGCCCCCGACTGGTCGATCGTCGAGCAGCCCGTCGTCACCGTGGTGCCCGACGGCGCCGGCTGGCGCATTCCGTCGGCCAAGGCGGTGGCGCACATCCGCGTCGACATCCGCTCGATCTTCGACGGCAGCGTGCGCTCGGTCGAAGAGGACGTGCCCTTCCGCGTCGACGGCGCGATCACGGTGCTGCCCGACGGCACCGCCTCGATCCTCGTGGGCGGGCAGTCCGACTGAGCGGGATCAGCCGCGCTGGCGTGCGGCGACGCGCGCGTCGCGCTCGGCCATGCGCGCCAGCTCTTCGTTGTACGCGTCGAGTTCGAGGTCTCCGACCCGGTCGACGTGCCGATCGCGGCGCTTCTGCTGCCGTTCGTCGCTGCGGCTCCACTGGATCGCGACGGTGATCGCCAGAATGAGCGTCGGGATCTCGCCCACCGACCAGGCCACGCCACCGCCGACGTACTGGTCCTGCAGGGGTGTCGCCCCCCAGGTGCGCCCCATCGCACCGAACCACTCGGCGACCATGAGGCCGGAGTTCATCATGATCGCGATGCCGAAGAACGCGTGCATCGCCATGATCGCGATGAGCACGAGCAGACGCATCGGATAGGGCAGGCGGTAGGGCACCGGATCGATGCCGACGAGGCTCAGCACGAAGAGGTACCCCGTGACGAGGAAGTGCGCGACCATCCAGATGTGGCCGACGTGGTCGTACAGCGACCACCGGAAGAGGTCGGTGTAGTAGAACGCCCACAGCGAGCCGATGAACAGCCCCGCCGCGACGTACGGGTTGGTGAGCACCTTCGCGACCGGGTTGTGCACCGCCCAGAGGATCCACTCGCGACCACCGCGGGTGCCGTCGTCGCGTTTGCGGATGGCCCGCGCGGCCAGCGTCACCGGCGCCCCCGTCACGAGCAGCAGGGGGATCGCCATCGACAGCAGCATGTGGCCGATCATGTGCATGCTGAACAGGTAGTCCTGGTACACGTTGATCGGTCCCGAGGTGACCCAGAACACCCCCAGCATGCCCAGGATCCACATCACGGTGCGGTGGATGGGCCAGGCGTCGCCGCGGCGGTGCAGGCGCCAGACGCCGGCCAGGTAGAAGAACAGGGCGAAGGCGACGACGAACGCCCACAGCAGGTCGACGTCCCACGCGGTGAACCAGCGCTCGAGGGTGAGCTCGGGCGGCAGCGGCGAACCGGTGAGCACCTCGGCCGGGGTCTGACCGACCAGCGGCGCCTCGACGGGCGGGGCGGTGCGCGCCAGCGCGGCGGCCGCACCGCTGGCGACACCCATGAAGACCAGTTCGAGCGTGAGGATGCCCCAGAACCGCCGCGAACCGGGCTCGTCGGCCATGCGTGAGATGAGGCGGCGGCGGTACCACGCGCCGAGGACGCCCATCGCGAGGAGCGCGGCGACCTTGACCAGCACCAGGAAGCCGTAGGTCGAGAAGAGGTTCGACACGTCGAGGAGCGTGATCGAGGCGCGGACGGTGCCCGAGACGGCCACGACGACGAAGGCCACCAGCGCGATCGACGAATAGCGCAGCAGCACCGCCTGCAGCTGCCGGCGCGACATCGCCGGGCGCACGACCACGAGCAGGACGAGACCGCCCAGCCACACGGCCGCGGCGATGATGTGCAGGACGAGCGAGATCACCGCGGCGTTGTGACTGGCCTCGGTGCCCGCGTGCCCCTGCGTCCCCATCGGGATGAGAGATGCCAGAGCCAGGATCGCGACGAGCAGGGTGGGGATCCACGACCGCACGGCGAAGGTCAGCACGGTCAGCACGGCACCGGCGATGGTCGTGATGAGCCACGCCTGACCCAGCGGACTCTCGACCAGGAAACGGCCGAGCTGCTGACCGAAGACGGCGTCGAGGGTGGGCTTGGCGTTCAGGACGTTCAGGAACGTCAGGTACCCGGTGGTGGCGGCGGCGATGGTGAAGACCGCCGCGCCGATCGACGCGGTGTCGAGCGCGATCTCGAACGGCCGCTCCCCCGCGGGCAGGGCGAACAGCGCCAGCACGAGGGAGCCGACCAGGGTGGCCGCCGAGAGGTTGACCAGCACGGTCGCGATCGGGAGCCCCCACCGCACGACCGGACCGGGGTCGGCGAGCTGCACCTCGGCGGCTCCGCCGCCGTACGCCAGTCCCGCCACGACGGCGATCAGCGAGACCGCGATCAGGATGACGGGTCCCGCGACGCGGAGAAGGCGGGGATTCACCCCTCCAGACTACGTCGCGTACACACAGCACAGGGGGGATGCCGATGGCATCCCCCCTGTGAAGGTTCGAGGTCGTCTTACTTGACGGCGGCCTTCAGCTTCGAGCCCGCGGTGACCTTGACGCGCTTGCCGGCGGGGATGGCGATCTCTTCGCCCGTCTGCGGGTTGCGGCCCGTGCGAGCCGACGTGGCGACCTGCTCGAAGGCGATCCAGCCGGGGATCGAGACCTTGCTGCCCTTGGCGACCGCCTCGGAAACGGTGGAGAAGAGGGAGTCGAGCACGCCCGACACGGCGGACTGGCTCTGGCCGGTCGCGCTGGCGATGCTCGCGACGAGCTCGGTCTTGGTGATGGACTTGTCGGCCATGTGGTGTGTCCTCCAGGCGGCGACGAGCGCCGTCTCTCGTTACTCGGACGAGGAGGAATCCTCCTCGGTGGTCGGGAGACCGCCTCGACAGTATCAACCGAACCGCGGAAATACGCGGATTTTGACGGATTTCGTCCCTTTCGCCGGGGGTGTGTCGCGGGCTCGGGGATTTCGCGGGCCGGTGACGGCGCACGGGTCGGCCCGTGGACGACCTCATCCTTCGACCTCTCGGCAGGGCTCAGGTCTCCGGGCGGGTGAATCGCGAGGCGCAGGCGGGCGAAGTCCGGCGGCTTCACCCCGCGGTTGATGCGACGCTCGAATTCACCTGGAAAATAGTGAAATTCGTACCCCTATGATGTGCCTACGAGAACGGGCTCCGGTTCGTGCCCGACGAACCGCCCCCGTTCGATCGGCCCGAATGTGGAGGGTCCATGCCCCGTAGCCGCACCTCGATCGATGCGCGAGCCGCCCAGCACGCGGCCGTCGTCTCCACCGTCATTCGCCTCGCCCCCGGGCACGGACCCCCGCACCAGCGGCATCTGTCGCTCCTCGCCGCCGCCGCTCCCCCCGTCCCCCCGACGTGGACCGACCCGGCCGCCCGAGCGGTGATCGCCCTCTTCGCCGCACGTGCACGCCGCGACAACCTCACCGCCGGTGCCGACTTGGTCCGCCGCTATTTCGAGGGGGTGAGACTCACCCGCCCCGCCGAGTTGGCCGACGGCACGCGCTCCCAGCTCCACTCGAGCGTCGGCGAGTACTGCAACGCCGTCGGGTGGCCGCAGATGGGCGCCCGTTTCGGGGCCGAAGCCCTGCTCTTCGCCGACACCGAGGCGCTGCGCTACCGCGCGCTCACCGTCATCGCGCTCGGCCAGGCGCTCAACGGCGAGTACGAATCAGCCCGGGTGTCTCTCGCGAACGCGCGGGAGGTGTTCGCCGCGCAGGGCTGGGCACGGGCGGACACCGCGTACGTCGAGTTTCTGGCGGAGACGCTCATCGCCTCCGCCCATCTCCAGGTCGACCGCCTGCATGCCGTGTCGGCCGCGATGACAGCCGCTCAGCCCGATGACCCGTACTGGGCGCATTCGGCACGATCCGTCGAGGCGATGGCCCAGATGCTGCGCGGCGACATGGACGGTGGCCTGGCGGCGATCCAGACCCTGCTGTCAGAGGAGGGCGCACGGCACAGCCACACGATGACGCGGCATTTCCTCGTCTGCATGCGCTCCGACATGCTCGTGGCACAGGGTCGTTCCGCCGAGGCCTTGGCGACGCTCGCGCCGTACGAGAACCCGGACGGACACGGCATCTGCTTCTCGATGCAGCGCGCGGCGAGCCTGCTCCACCTGGGCCGCGAGCGGGAGCTCCTCGCCGAGACCGAAGCCTGCGTGGCGACCGGGGCCGACCATTGCCTTCGCACGCTCACCCCGCTTCTGCTGCGCAGGGCGCTGGCGCATCGGCGACTCGGCGAGCGGGACCGCGCAACCGCCAGCACCGAGGCGGCGATGGTTCTGCTGCTGCGCACGGGCACCTCGGGGACCCCCTTCGTCATGCTTCCCCACGGCGAGACCCGCGATCTCGTCGCCGCCGTCATGCTCGAGCGTCCGGAGCTCCGCGACGCGATGCCGTGCGTGTTCGACGCCCTGGCGGTCGTCACCGCACCCGACCTCCCGGCACCCCGCTTCGGCCTGCTCGCAGGGCTGACCCCGACGGAGCGCACCCTGACGCACCGATTGACCACATCGCTCAGCATCGCGGGCATCGCCGAGGAACGCGGGGTCTCGGTGAACACGGTGAAGAGTCAGGTGCGATCGGTTTACGCCAAGTTGGGGGTACGCGGCCGGTACGAGGCGGTCGAGGCGCTGACGCGCTCGGCGAACGCGCAACCCGCCTGCGGTCGGACCGCCGATGGCTGATCCCGGCGAGGCGATCAGGCGGGCACACCCCCTGAACGTCGAGCCGCACGACACGCTTCGAGCGGCCGCGCTCCTCACCGCGAGTCGACTGCTTCCCGGCTCCGGTGTGCCCGAACCCCGCCACCTCGCCCTGCTCGCCGAGACGGAGGCCTTCGACCCCCCGCGACGATGGACCGACGACAGCGCACGGGTCCTCTCCGCCCTCCTCGTCGCTCGCGCACGCCGCGACGCCCTGGGCGACGGCATCGCGCTGATCGCGCGCTACTTCGACGGCACGCATCTGAACCGCCCCGCCGGGCTGTCACCGGGCGCCCGGTCGGAGCTGCTCTCCAGCGTGGGCGAGTACCTCTGCGCGGTCGGGTCCCCCCAGTCGGGTGTCCGCTTCGGGGAGGAAGCACAGCTCTTCGCCGACACCGACGCCCTGCGCTATCGCGCTCTCGCGGTGAGCAGCTTCGGCCTCGCCCTGAACGGAGAGAACGAGCGCGCGGCGCCCACGATCCGCGCGGCCACCGACCTCTTCGTCGAGGCCGGGTGGAATGCCCGCGAGGTCTCCTTCCTGGTCCTGCTCGCCGACTGTCTGGTCTCGGCGGCGCGCATGGAACACGACAGGCTGTCCGCGATCAGCGGGGAGCTCGCCGCCCTCGCCCCCGACGACCCCTATCTCGACTACGCCTCGCGCGCCGCCGAGGTGATGTGCCGCGTCATCCGGCGGGAGTTCGCCGACGGGATCGCGGCGAGCTGGCAGTTGCTGCACGGCAGCCGGCGGCACAGCAGCCAACGCGCGGTCCGCCATCTGCTGATGTGCATGCGCTCCGACCTGTTCCTGGCGCACGACCAGCCCGCCGACGGACTCGCGGCGGTGGCCTCGGCGCTCAGCCCGGAGGGGCACGGTACGTGCTTCGCGACGCAGCGCGCCGTCGCCCTGCTGCTGCTGGGCCGCGAGCGCGAGGCGCTCCTCGAGACCGACGCGTGCGCCGCCTCGGAGGACGACCATTGCCTGCGTAGCCTGCCGCGGATGCTGCTGCTGCGCGCGATCGCCTTCCGGCGGATCGGTCAGGAGCGACGCGCCCGCCAGAGCATGGCATCCGCGCTGATGCTGATCTCGCGCACCGGGAGCTCACGGACGCCCTTCATCATGCTCCCCGCCACCGAATGCGCCGATCTCGTCGAGGCGGCGGCCGAGGATCATCCCGAACTCACCGGCACGGCGGCATCGATCCGCGACGCGCTCCGCCAGCTCGCCGCACGCCCCCACGCCGCACCGACCACCCGCGACCTGACCGGGCTCACCCCCACGGAACACGCCCTGGCCACGCTGCTCGTCACCGACTTGAGCCTGGCGGAGATCGCCCGGGAGCGGAGCGTCTCGGTGAACACGGTCAAGAGCCAGGTGCGATCCATCTACGTCAAGCTCGGCGTCAGCACCCGGGCCCAGGCGATCGCGCACCTGCGCGCGGACGCCTGAGAACGCCGAAGGGCGGGGATCCCTTTCGGAACCCCCGCCCTCGGCGTGTGTGTCTGGTGCTTACCAGCTCGACTTGGTCACACCGGGCAGCTCGCCACGGTGGGCCATGTCGCGGAAGCGGACGCGCGAGACGCCGAACTTCGTCAGCACGCCACGGGGGCGGCCGTCGATGACGTCGCGGCTGCGCACGCGGGCGGGCGAGGCGTTGCGGGGGAGCTTCTGCAGCCCCACGCGGGCGGCCTCGCGGGCCTCGTCGGTGGCGGTCGGGTCGACCAGGGTCTTCTTCAGCTCGGCGCGCTTCGTCGCCCAGCGCTCGACGACGACCTTGCGCTGCTCGTTGCGCGCGATCTTGCTCTTCTTGGCCATGTGCTTAGCGCTCCTCTCGGAAGTCGACGTGCTTGCGGACCACGGGGTCGTACTTCTTGAGCACGATGCGGTCGGGGTTGTTGCGGCGGTTCTTGCGCGTCACGTAGGTGTACCCCGTGCCGGCGGTCGAACGCAGCTTGATGATGGGACGTACGTCCTGAGCCTTCTTCGCCATTACAGCTTCACGCCCTTCGCCTGCAGGTCACGAACGACGGACTCGATGCCGCGTGCGTCGATGACCTTGATGCCCTTCGCCGAAACGTTGAGCTTGATGTTGCGACCCAGCGACGGAACGAAGTAGGTCTTCTTCTGCACGTTCGGGTCGAAGCGGCGCTTCGTCCGGCGGTGCGAGTGCGAGATGTTGTGACCGAAGCCGGGAACCGCTCCAGTCACCTGGCACACTGCTGCCATGGTGATGTCTCCTTCTGTACCGTGACACCGGACGGTGCCACCCAAGATCCCTTGTCTGCACCCCGCTCGAGCGCAACACGAGGCCGCGGTCGAAAGTCGGGGAGCGAACTGCGTGCTGGAGTGCGCGCAGACAAGGGGGAAGTCTAGCACGGCCCTGACCCGGACCCCCGGACCGGTCGACGGGACCGGCCTCAGCCGCCCGCCGCCTCGGCGGCGCCCCGCCCCCACCGGAACGCCGACACCGTGGCATCCCCCTCGATCCAGAACCGCCACGGGAACGCCGCGGTTCCCGCGACCCCCGCCACCCCCACGCGCGGCCCCGTCGCGACGTCGCGTACCGGTGTCTCGGGCAGCAGCAGACGCGCCCGCGCGCCCGCCTGCTCGACCCCGGTGATCGCGTCGATGCCGTCGTGCACCGGATGCCGCAGCCCGACCGCGTCGCCGAGTCGCCCGGGTCCGCGCGCGAGGTCGCGGGCGGAGCGCACCGCCCCGCGTCGTTCGAGTCGGCGCCGCTCCGCCACGTCGGCCCCCTCGACGACCTCGCCGCCGCGCAGCAGCACACCGCCGGCCACCCCGTCGGGTGCGCAGACGACGTTGACGCACGAATGGATGCCGTGACTCAGGTACACGTAGAGGTGCCCCGGCTCGCCCCACATCGTGGCGTTGCGCGCGGTCGGTCCCATGCGGGCGTGCGAGCCCGGGTCGGGCTGCTCGCCGGTTCCGCGACCGTGGTACGCCTCGACCTCCGTGACGCGCAGCACGACGCGCTCCCCGCCGACGACGGTCTCGAGCCGCGCGCCGAGCAGACGCGGCGCGACCTCGACCGGCAGGGCCGAGAGGTCGTCCCGCGTCGCGGGGCGGCTCACTGCGGGGGCACCTGGCACCACGACAGGTCGAAGCCCTGCAGCGCGACGAGCTCCTGGCCCGTGTCGACCTCGACGAGGTGCGTCTGCAGCTTCTCGGGCAGCGGCAGCTGGTAGCGGTCGAACGGGTTGTCGACGGCGCGGGGCGCCACGAGCACGGCCGCGTACCGACCGCTCGGCGACACGCAGGTCTGCAGCACCGTGTCGGAGCCCGGCACCTCGAGCAGCGATCGCACGGCGCCGTCGGTGTCGACGTGCGCCACGGTCGTCGAGCGCGACACCCCGTCGGCGCTGATGTCAGCGAACGAGCGGATGGTCCCCGCTCCGGCGCCCGGCACGGGGGTCGCCCGCCCCGCCAAGCCCGGGGGGTCGACCGGTTGCACGAGCGGCTGCTCGGATCCATCGGTCAGGTTGATCTCGCGGATGCCCTCGACCCGCTCGACGATCGCCACCGACGACCCGCGGGCGATGCCGTCGATCGACACCGCGCTGCCCAGCGGAGCGGCGTTGCCGCCCTGCGCGTCGGTGAGCAGCAGGCGCGAATCGAAGGTCAGCACGAGCATGCTGTCGGTGTCGGGCACGAACCGCCAATCGGCGATGCGCACGTCGCCGCCGTTCAGGCCGACCTCGGTGGGGGCGGCGTCATCGGCCGCCGACGCCGTGAACAGGCGGCTCTCGCGTCCGCCGGCGGCGCCCAGATCGGCATCCGAGAAGGTGAAGCCGATGCGCTCCCCGCGATCGGCCGACTGCAGGTTCGACACGAAGCCGGGTCCGGGCAGGGGGATGTCGCGCGGATTGCCCCCGTCGGAGTCGGTCACGATGACGCGGGCCGTGTCGCCGTCGCGCACCGAGATGACCAAGTGGTTCGCCGTCGCGCGGAAGTCCTCGATGTGCGCGTTGACGAAGACCGGCAGCCCCGCCTCGCCCTGCAGGTCGGTGCGGAAGATCGTGTCGCCCTCGGGGGTGCCGCGCTGCATGAGATAGGCCTGCAGCGGCGGTGTGCGGAACGTCTCGGTGAGGGTCGACGCCGGCCCCGCGCCGAGGCCGCTGACGCCGTTGACGGTGATGCGGTAGTCGGTGTCGTCGCGCAACGGCAGCGTGAAGCGCACCCCGACGCTCCGTCCGGCGGTGTCGACCGTGAACGGCGTCGCCGGCTCGACCTGCACCTGCGAGGGGTCGACGGTCTCGAGGGACTGCGTCGTGGTGAGGATGACCCGGGATCCGGATGCCGCGACGGCGGCGGTCGGGTCGACCTGCACGTCGGTGACACGCGGGCCCTGCGCCACGGCGACGACGCCGCCCACGCCGCCCACCAGCGCCAGCGCCCCCAGCACGGCGGCGAACGCGACGAGGAAGCCGCGCCCGCGCCGGCGGCGGGCGCGGGTACGGCGGGAGTCGCCGCCGCGGCGCGAATCAGTACTCATACGGGTCCGTCGGCTCGTCGATCGAGGCGACCTGCTCGGCGTGCACCTCGAGCTTGCCGTCGCCGCTGGAGCGCACCGTTCCCGTGACCGTGACCCACTGCCCGGTCGAGGGCGCCTCGCCGGTCGCGGCGATGGGCAGGCGCGCGGTCTGCGCGTCGATGACGCAGTGCGTGATGACCAGGCGCGTGAGATCGAAGCTCGCGCCGTCGCCGCCCGGGGTGATGAAGCCGGTGAGGGTGACCGGCTTGCCGTCGAAGGTCTCGGGGTTGGTCGCGTGGGCGAAGACCGCCGACCAATCGCCGACGCCGAACGTCGAGGTGTCGCCGGAGGCCGCCAGGGTGATCACGTCGGATCCGGCGAACAGCGGCGGAGCCCCCACGTCGCGCGACACGGCGAGCTCGGTCGAGAGCGAGGCGGCCGGGGTCAGCAGCACCGCGATGACGGCGCCCGAGGCGAGCACGCCCCCGGCGAAGGCCGCGACGCCCCCGGGGGTGAGCCGCGGACGCGCGGCGAGATGGTCGTGCGCGGCCCGGTCGTGGGCGTCGGTCGGATCGGAGTGCTCGTGGTCGGCGTGCGCGAAGGCCTCGCGGCGAGCCGAGGCCGCCGCGGGTGCGTGCCCGTGCTCGTGATCGTGCCCGTGGTCGGCTTCCGCGCCGAGGGGCAGGGCGAACGAGGCGACCGCCCCGATCAGCGCGACGACCGACATCCCGACCGCGAACCACGCCGAATCGGGGTTGATGTACAGCGACATGCGGCCCGTGACCCAGAGGGTGATCGTGGTGATCGACAGGCAGGCCGTCAGGCCCACCCCGAGCCAGCGCGTGGCGAGGGCACTCGTTCTAGACAAGGAGGTTCACCACCGTTCCGAGGGCGAAGGCGAACAGCACGACCACGACGGTCATCCCCACCAGCACGCGGGTGCTGAACGTGGTGCGCAGCAGCGCCATCATCTTGAGATCGATGATCGGGCCGACCACGAGGAAGGCCACGAGCGATCCGGGCGTGAACGTCGAGGCGAACGACAGGGCGAAGAACGCGTCGACGTTCGAGCAGAGCGAGACCACGATGGCCAGCAGCATCATCGCGGCGATCGACAGGGCCGGGTCGGACCCGATCGCCAGCAGCGCGCTGCGCGGAATGAGCACCTGCACCGCGCCCGCGATCAGAGACCCGATGATCAGCGCCGGCATGACCGACCGCAGCTCGACGACGAGCTGGGCGAGCGTCCGGCGCCCGCGGCCGCCGCGCTCCTGCACGACGATCTCGCAGGTTTCGAGGAACCGCTCGGTGAGCAGCTTGTCGGGATCGGGATGCCGGCTGTACAGCCAGCCGAGCAGATTGGCGACCAGGAACCCGCCGATCAGGCGCGCCACCAGGATGCCGTCGCTGAAGCCGAAGGCCGCGTGGGTGCTGATGATGACGATGGGGTTCACGATGGGCGCGGCGACGAGGAAGGTCAGGGTGTCGGAGACCCCGAAGCCGCGCATGAGGAGCCCGCGGGCGAACGGCACGTTGCCGCACTCGCAGACCGGGATGAACATGCCCAGCAGCGACAGCACGGCTCGGCGCGCCCAGGGCGCGCGCGGCATCCATCGCTCGATCGCCCCCGGCGGCACCCACACCTGCACGATGATCGACAGCACGACGCCGAGGATCACGAACGGCAGCGACTCGATGAGCACGCTGAGGGCGAGGGTCAGCCCGTCCTGCGCGCGGGTGGGGAGCGGCTGCGAGAAGAACGTGGGCGCGAACGCGTCGACGAGGAACAGCGCCGAGACCACGACGACACCGAGTCCGAGCGCGACCAGCGTCCGCGACGCGCCGGTGCGCGCGGGCGTGGACGCGGCGGTGCGACTAGTCGTCGCCACGCTCGCGAGCCCGCGCCTGGGCGCAGGCGGTGCAGATGCCGAAGATGTCGACCACGTGCTCGGCCTCGGTGAAGCCGTGCTGCGCGGCGGTGCGCTGCGCCCACTCCTCGACGTCGGTGGCGGCGATCTCGACCGTCACGCCGCACGAGCGGCAGATCAGGTGGTGATGGTGACCGCGGGTCTCGCAGGCGCGGAAGAGGTTCTCGCCCTCGGGGCTCTGGAGGGAGTCGGCGTCGCCCTTGGCTGCGAGGCCCGCGAGCGTGCGATACACGGTGGCGAGGCCGATGCCGGTGTTCTCGTCGCGCAGTGTGGCGTGCAGTGCCTGCGCGCTGACGAAGCCGCCCGCGCCGGACAGGGCTTCGCGCACGCGTTCGCGTTGCCACGTATTGCGCTGGACCATGGCGGCGAGTCTATCGAGGGGATCGGTGAATCGGCTGGGCGCGTTACAGGGCGCGGGTGGTGCGATCGCGCCGGGCGCCGATGACGCGGCAGACCAGGTAGATCAGGAACGAGATCGTCGTGATGTACGGGCTGACGGGCAGCGTGCCCGCGACCGCGAGCAGCACGCCGCCCACCGCCGAGACGAAGCCGAACAGCGCGGCCAGCACGGGCACCGACAGCGGACCCGACGCCACCCGCATCGCCGCCGCCGCCGGCGTCACCAGCAGTGCCATCACGAGCAGCGCACCGATGATGTGCACCGCGACCGCGACGATCAGGCCCAGCAGCAGCATGAACGCCAGCGACACCGCCGTGGTGGGCACGCCCCGCGCGGCGGCGGACTGCGGGTCGAGCGAATCGAAGCGCAGGGGGCGCCAGATGAACAGCAGCGCGAGCAGCACGAACAGCCCGATGACCACCAGCCAGCCGAGCTGCGCGCTCTGCACCGACACGATCTGGCCGGTGAGCAGGCTGAACCGCGTGGAACTGCGGCCGTTGTACAGCGACAGGCACAGGATGCCGACACCCAGACCGAACGGCATGAGCACGCCGATGATGGAGTTACGGTCGCGGGCGCGGGCTCCGAGCAGGCCGATCAGCGCCGCCGCGATGAGCGAGCCGACGATCGAGCCGGTCACCACGTCGACGCCGATGAGCAGCGCCACCGCGGCGCCCGCGAACGACAGTTCGCTGATGCCGTGCACGGCGAAGGCCATGTCGCGCTGCATCACGAACACGCCGATGAGCCCGCCCACGAGGCCGAGGACGGCCCCGGCGTAGACGGAGTTCTGCACCAGCTCGAGGATGGCGCCGTACTGGCTCACCCCGCCGAAGAGGGCGGTGCCGACATCGGACCAGTTCATGCGTCGTCCTCGTCGTGATGGTGGTGGGCCTCGTCGGCATCGGGGGCTCCGACGACGATGAGCTGATCGCCGGCGCGCACCACGTACACCGGAGCCCCGTAGAGGGCGGTGAGGGTCTCGGTCGTGAGCACCTCGTCGGGGGTGCCCAGGGTGAAGCGTCCGTGGGCGATGTAGAGGATGCGGTCGACGCGCGAGAGCACGGGGTTGATGTCGTGGGTGACCAGCAGCACGGCGGCGTCGCGCTCGCGGCGGTGCCGGTCGATGAGACGCACGACCGCCTGCTGATTCGCGAGGTCGAGGCTGGTCAGCGGCTCGTCGCACAGCAGCAGTGCGGGATCGTCGGCGAGGGCCTGGCCCACGCGCAGCCGCTGCTGCTCGCCGCCCGAGAGCAGTCCCACCGGACGATCGCCGAACTCCGAGGCCCCGACGGCCTCGAGCAGCCCGTCGATGCGCGCGCGGTCCTTCTTGCGCGACAGCGGCAGGCCCAGGCGGTGGCCGTCGACGCCGAGGCCGATGATGTCGCGACCGCGCAGCGGTGTCTCCCGCGGCAGAGGGCGCTGCTGGGGGATGTACCCGATGCGGCGGTTGCCGGCGCGACGCACCGGCGCTCCGAGCGCCTCGACGGTCCCGGCACTCAGGCGCTCGAGGCCGAGGATGGCGCGCAGCAGCGTGGTCTTGCCCGAACCGCTGGGTCCGAGCACCGCGACGAGCTCGCCGGGCTCGACCTCGAGGTCGAGCCCGGACCACAGCTCGCGGCCGCCCCGCTCGAGGGCGGCTCCGCGGATGCGCAGCGGTGCGGCGGCGCTCACGCCGCCAGCGCGTCGGACAGGGCCGTGATGTTGCTCTGCATCCACGAGAGGTAAGTCTGTCCCTCGGGGAGCGTTTCGGTGAACTCGACCACCGGGATGTTCTTGGCCTTGGCCTCGTCCTCGACCTGCGTGACCTCGGCGCCACCGGTCTGCGGGTTCACGATCATGACCGCGATCTGCCCCGAATCCAGCAGCTGCAGCGACTCAAGAAGGGTCGCGGGCGGCACGTCCTGGCCCTCTTCGACCGACTCGCTGAACTCGTTCGGGGTGGCGTTGGTCAGGCCCGCGGCCGTCGTCAGGTACAGCGGGACCGGCTCGGTCACGAAGATCTTCGCTCCGGCATCCTTCGCCTCGATCTGGCCGAGGGAGTCCTCGAGACCGGCGATCTCCTTCGTGAACGCGTCCGCGTTGGCGGTGAAGGCGGCGGCGTGGTCGGGCGCCAGCTGGCCGAGCTCGGTGGCGATCGCCGCGGTGAGGTCTTCGACCGTGTGCGGGTCGTACCAGACGTGCTCGTTGAAGCCCTCGATGTGGTCGTGGCCGTCGTCGTCGGCGTGGTCGTGGTCGTCGGCGCTCTCGCTCGGAGCCGGGCTCGCCTCGTCGGCGTGGGCCTCGTCGTGCGACGCCGCCCCCGGGTAGTCGTGGTTGTACTCGACGGCCGTGATGACCGGGGCGGTCGAGCCGCTGGCCTGCACGAGGCCCTCCATGAAGGCGTCGTAGCCCGCACCGTTCTCGATGACGAGGCCGGCGTTCTTCAGCGTCAGCTGGTCTTGCGCGCTCGCCTCGTACTCGTGCGGGTCCTGCGTGGGCGAGGTGATGATCGAGGTCACGTCGACGAAGTCGCCGCCGATCGCCTCGACGATCGAGCCGTACACGTCGGTGGATGCCACGACGGTGACCTTTCCGGCTGAATCGGCCGAGGAGGCCGCGGGGGAACCGCCGGCGCAACCGGCGAGCGCGAGAACGGAGACGGCCCCGAGGGCGACGGGGGCGAGGATGCGACGGGTCATACCGACACCGTATCGCTCGTGATAATCGTTCTCAAACTCAGTCCGCGTCGCATACGACTCTCCCAGGGATCGACCCTCAGACATCCCGTGCCGATCTGTCCCGCAGTCGGCGACGAGCTCGCCTCTTTGTCAGCGGCGCGAGACGCGTGCGCGGCCTTTACTGGGGGCATGACCGACACCGACCTCCCCGTCATCACGCACTGGATCGACGGCGCCGCCGCCACGTCCGCCGGCGGACGCACCGCCCCCGTCTACAACCCGGCCACCGGCGCGGTACTGGCCCACGTCGCCCTCGCCGACGAGGCCGACGTCGCCGCCGCCGTCGCCTCGGCCGGACGCGGGTTCGTCGCGTGGAGCGCGTTCTCGATCGCCAAGCGCCAGAGCGTGCTGTTCGCCTTCCGCGAGCTGCTCAACGCCCGCAAGGGCGAGCTGGCCGAGATCATCACCGCCGAGCACGGCAAGGTGCACTCCGATGCCATGGGCGAGATCCTCCGCGGCCAGGAGGTCGTGGAACTGGCCACCGGCTTCCCCCACCTGCTCAAGGGGGCGTACTCCGAGAACGCCTCGAACGGCATCGACGTGTACTCGCTGAAGCAGCCGCTCGGGGTGGTGGGCGTCATCAGCCCCTTCAACTTCCCGGCGATGGTGCCGATGTGGTTCTTCCCGATCGCCCTCGCCGCCGGGAACGCCGTGATCGTCAAGCCCAGCGAGAAGGACCCCTCGGCATCCCTCTGGCTCGCACAGCTGTGGAGAGAGGCGGGCCTGCCCGAGGGAGCCTTCACCGTGCTGCAGGGCGACAAGGTCGCCGTCGACGGTCTGCTGAACGCGCCCGAGGTGCAGTCCATCTCGTTCGTGGGGTCGACCCCCATCGCGCAGTACATCTACGAGACCGCCTCGCGCAACGGCAAGCGCGTGCAGGCCCTGGGCGGCGCGAAGAACCACATGCTCGTGCTCCCCGATGCCGATCTCGACCTCGTCGCCGACCAGGCCGTGAACGCCGGGTTCGGGGCGGCCGGAGAACGCTGCATGGCCATCTCGGTCGTGCTGGCCGTCGAGCCCGTCGCCGACGCGCTGATCGCCAAGGTCACCGAGCGCATCGCGAAGCTCCGCATCGGAAACGGCGCCGCCGCCGACGAGCCCGACATGGGCCCCCTGATCAGCGAGGCCCACCGCGACAAGGTGTCGTCGTACGTCGACATCGCCGAGGCGGACGGGGCGAGGGTCGTCGTCGACGGCCGCGGCTACGTGGTCGACGGCCACGAGGACGGCTTCTTCTTCGGTCCGACGCTGCTCGACGCGGTTCCCACCAGCTCACGCGCCTACACCGAGGAGATCTTCGGCCCCGTGCTGTCGGTCGTGCGCGTGCAGACCTACGACGAGGGGCTCGCGCTCATCAACAGCGGCGAGTTCGGCAACGGCACGGCCATCTTCACCAACGACGGGGGAGCGGCCCGTCGCTTCCAGAGCGAGGTGCAGGTGGGCATGATCGGCATCAACGTGCCCATCCCCGTGCCCGTGGCCTACCACTCGTTCGGCGGCTGGAAGAAGTCGCTCTTCGGCGACGCCAAGGCCTACGGCGTGCACGGATTCGACTTCTTCACGCGCGAGAAGGCCGTCACCAGCCGCTGGCTCGACCCCGCCACCCACGGCGGCATCGACCTGGGCTTCCCGCAGAACACCTGACGCCGCCGGCCTCTCCCCCGAGGTGCCGATTTTCGTCGCTTCACACTCGGTGGGGGCTACGAGATCCGGCACCTCACGCGGGTCTCACTCGGGGTCGGCGAACTCCAGAGCGGCCCACAGCTCGGCCCGCGCCGCGAACGACGACAGGTCGAGCTGGAGGAGCTGCTCGAGGTGGGCCATGCGCGCGCGCAGCGTATGACGGTGGATGCCAAGACCTCGCGCCGCGGGATCCCAGGCGCCATTGGCCTCCAGCCACGCCCGCGCCGACGCCCGCAGTCGCTCGCGCTCCTCGACCGGCAGCGCCTCCAGCGGCTGCAGCACGGTGCGCGCGAGCACCGAGCCCCCTCGCTCGCGGAGCGCCTCGACCAGACCCCGACCGGCGAGTTCCGCGTACGCCCGCAGGTGCCCGGGGGCGGCGTCGCGCGCGGCCTGTTCCGCGTGCCGCAGGGTCGACGCGAGCGCGTCGCCCGCGCCGTGTCGCGCGGTGCCGACCGCGAGGCCGCGCCGCTCGGCCAGCGCAGCGAGCGCGTCGCCCGCCCCCTCGGCGAGCAGCACGATCACGTCGTCGCCCCGCTCGGCCGAGAACAGTCGCTGGGGGTCGCTCGAGACCAGATCGAGCTCGTCGAGCAGCCCGGGGACCGCGGCCGCGCCGCGGACCACCCCGACCAGGTGGGGAGCCGCGGGAAGGCCCCCGAGCGACGAGACGGCGACGCGGCGCGCCGTGTCTTCCTGCCCCGCGACGAGCATGTCGACCACGCCCGCGCGCACCCCCCTCATCGAGGTCTGCAGGTTCCGCTGCTGCTCGAGCGCGATGCTCGCCAGGGCCACGACCGTGGCCACCAGGTCGCGACCGGCCGGATCGAGCGGCTCCGGACCGCCGACGGCGAGCACACCGCGCAGGCGGGAGCTCTGCCCGATCGTCTGCAGCAGCGCGCCGTTCGCCGACGGGATGACGAGGCTCGCCGCCGTGCGCCGTTCGAGCAGTCGCCGCACTTCGCGCCCGACCTCGCCCTCGACGTCGTCGGGGGCCGACCGCAGCCCGGGCAGCGCCAGACGCCCGCCGACCGCGTCGTACAGGTCGACCCACGCACCGAGCAGGCGCGACAGCGTGTGCAGGATCTCGCGCAGACCGTCGTCGCGCACCGCCGCCCGCGCGACGGCCCGCTGCGCGTCGAGCAGCCACGAGAAGCGGGCCGCGCGCTCGGCGGCGAGGATGTCGGCGACGAAGCGGATGATGCCGATGAAGGGCGCCCGCCCGGCGATCTCCACGATCGGAAGCCCCGCCGCCTCTCCGGCACGCACGACGGCATCGGGAACGCGCGCGTGGATGATGTCGGTCGCGAAACCGACCCCCACGACCCCGTGCGCACGCAGGCGGCGACAGTACGCGGCCACCGTCTCGGCATCCGGATCATCCGAGAACTGGGCGCCGTTGGTCAGCAGCAGGTTCCCCGACTCGAGCCACGGGGTGGGGTCGAGCAGGTCGGAGCTGTGCACCCACGACAGAGGCAGATCGAGCGCGTCGTCGTCGAGCCCCGTCAGGGAGCGCACGGGGAACGAGCCGTCGTCGAGGAGGACGCGAAGGGTGGCGGGCATGGGGGGCCAAACTGTCGATAGTTCCCCGACATTACCGACAAAACGGCGCTGCCGACGCGTGCCCCCGGCGTCGCACACTGGGGGCATGGCCACTCCCCTCACGACGACCCGAAACGCCGAGATCAGCGAGCGCGACCGCTCGAGCGTCTTCCATTCGTGGTCCGCTCAGCGCACCCTCGCTCCGCTCCCCCTCGCCGGAGGCTCGGGCGTCGAGGTGTGGGATGCCGACGGCCGGAGCTACCTCGACTTCTCGAGCATGCTGGTCAACGTCAACATCGGCCATCAGCACCCCCGCGTCGTCGCGGCGATCCAGGAGCAGGCGGCGCAGCTGACCACCGTCGCCCCCGCGCACGCGAACGAGATGCGCGCGCACGCCGCCGAGCTCGTGCTCGAGCGTGCCCCCGAGGGTTTCTCGAAGGTGTTCTTCACCAACGGCGGTGCCGACGCCAACGAGAACGCCATCCGCATGGCGCGGCTGACCACCGGCCGCGACAAGATCGTGTCGCACTACCGCTCGTACCACGGCAACACCGGGGCGGCCATCGTCGCCACCGGCGACTGGCGACGGATGCCGAACGAGTACTCCCGCGGCCACGTGCACGTCTTCGGTCCCTACCTCTACCGCTCCGAGTTCTGGGCCGAGACGCCCGAGCAGGAGTGCGAGCGGGCACTGCGCCACCTCGAGCGCACGGTCCAGGCCGAGGGGCCCGACACCATCGCGGCGTTCCTGTTCGAGACGATCCCCGGCACCGCCGGCATCCTGGTTCCCCCGCCCGGCTACCTCGCCGGGGTCCGCGAGATCGCCGATCGCTACGGCATCCTGCTCATCCTCGACGAGGTCATGGCCGGCTTCGCGCGCGCGGGCGAGTGGTTCGCCTTCGACGCCTTCGACGTGCGACCCGACCTCATCACCTTCGCCAAGGGCGTGAACTCCGGCTACGTGCCCGTGGGCGGTGTCGTCATCTCAGATGCCGTGGCCCAGACCTTCGAGGACCGCGTCTTCCCCGGCGGGCTGACGTACTCCGGACACCCGCTGGCGGCAGCGTCCATCGTCGCGGCCCAGCAGGCCATGGCCGACGAGGGCGTGATCGAGAACGCGCGGCGCATCGGCGACGAGGTCATCGGCCCGCGCCTGCGCACCCTGGCCGAGGAGTCGCCGCTGGTCGGCGAGGTCCGCGGTCTCGGAGTGTTCTGGGCCGTCGAGCTCGTCGCCGACCGGGACACCCGCGAGCCGCTCGCCGCCGCGCGCATCGGCGCGATCAAGGCCGCGATGCTCGAGAAGGGCGTGCTCGGCTTCTTCGCCGAGAACCGCGTGCACGTCGTTCCGCCCGCCGTCATCGGCGATGCCGACGCCCACCGCGGCCTCGACGTGCTGGCCGAGGTGCTGCAGGCCGATCCCGCGCGAGGCTGACGCCGCGCCCCTCGGGGTTGAGTGTCCAGGACACGCCGCGGTCGCCGGTCCGGCACGGCGTGTCTCGGACACTCAACGCCTCTGCGCCGCCGCGTCACCGCGCCGCGCCCACCTCACGTTGAGTGTCCAAAACACGCCGCACGCGCGAGGCCGAAGCGGCGTGTCCTGGACGCTCAACGCCTCCGCGTCGCCGCGTCACCGCGCCCCCGCGCCGCGCCCACCTCACGTTGAGTGTCCAGAACACGCCGCACGCGCGAGGCCGAAGCGGCGTGTCTTGGACGCTCAATAGGGTGGGGGATGCCGCGACCACGCGGCGCGTCGAGCAACGCGGAGGCCAGCGCGCCCGACCGCGACTCAGCGCCCGCGGGCTCGTCGCCGCGTTCGCCAGGCCTTCCACGCTCCGGTCGACCACAGGGCCCAGATCACCAGCAGAGGCTGGAAGAGCAGACGGATGCCGCGGGCCAGGTCGGTGTCCAGGCCGAACGCGTCGGTGCCCCGGACGAACTGCTCGATGTTGCCGGGGAAGATCGCGACGAAGAAGGCCGCGACGATCCAGCCGACTGCCACGCGGCGGCGGCGGAGGACGAGGAGAGCGAGTCCGAGCGCGATCTCGACGACCCCGGATGCCACCACCGTGACGTCGATCGGGAGCGGAAGCCACGACGGAACCTGAGCGACGAACTCGTCGCGCGCGAACGAGAGGTGCGCGGTGCCGGTGAACACGAGCGCGGCACCGAGCAGCCAGCGGGCGAGGGTGCGGGGGAGGCTCATCCTCCGAGGGTAGGCGGGATCACCGTCATGACCCGTCGTCCCGGGGCCGTCGCCCTCCGTCGAGCGTCCAGGACACGCCGTGCGCAGGGGCCTCCCACCGGCGTGTCTTGGACACTCGACGAGCTCGACGCGCGAACGGTGCGCGGCTGCGCGTTGCGACGGCCGCCGGCGCCCGAGGAGGAGTCAGCGCCGCAGGATCCGCTGCGCGAGCGCGTTGCCGATCAGCTGCCCGGCCTGCACGATCACGACGATGATCGCGACCGTCACCCACGTCGCCTGCGCGTTGAACTGCTGGTAGCCGTAGATGATGGCGAAGTTTCCGAGCCCGCCGCCGCCGATGTAGCCCGCCATCGCCGACATGTCGACGACAGCGATGAACATGAACGTGTACCCGAGGATCAGCGGCGCAAGCGCCTCGGGGATCACGACGCCGAACAGCACCCCGATCCGCCGGGCGCCGACCGCGCGGGCCGCCTCCACGGTGCCGGGGTCGACGGCGACGAGGTTCTGCTCCACCACGCGGGCGATCACGACCGTCGCCATGATCGTGATGGGCACGATCGCGGCATCCGTCCCCAGGGTCGTTCCCGTCACCGCACGCGTGACCGGGGCCACGGCGGTGAGGAAGATGATGAACGGAATGGGGCGGATCAGGTTGATCACGAGGTTCGCGATCGCGAAGACCACGCGGTTCGCGAACAGGTTGCCCGGACGCGTGGCGTACAGCAGTGCGCCGATGACGAGTCCCGCGACGCCCGCGATGAGCAGCGACACGGCGACCATGTAGACCGTCTCGCCGATCGACTGCAGCAGAACCGGGGTCAGGGTCTCCCACTTCACGAGCGCACCTCCCGTGCGGGCAGCACGACGTCGGTGTGCGCGCGCAGCTCCGCCACCACGGCGTCGAGATCGTCGCTGTGCACGCGGTAGGTGAGCGTGCCCAGCTGCCGGCCGAGCACGTCGGTCACCCCGCCGTAGACGACCGAGTGACGGGCGTCGTGGCGGTGGAACACGTTCGAGACGTCTTCGCTCGAGAACTCGTTCACCTCGACGCTGACCAGGTCTCCCCCACCCGCGGCGAGCGCGGCCAGCGCCTCACCCGAGGGCACGCCCTGCGTCACCGCGGCGACGAACCGCTTCGTCAGGTCGGCGCGCGGGTGTGCGAACACGCGGTACGTGTCGCCGCTGTCGACGACGCGGCCGCCGTCCATGACGATCACCTGGTCGCACAGCTCGTGCACGATCGAGATCTGGTGCGTGATGACGACGATCGTGATGCCGAGGCGCCGGTTGATCTCGCGCAGCAGGTCGAGCACCTCGGCCGTGGTCTGCGGGTCGAGGGCGCTGGTCGCCTCGTCGGCGAGCAGGATGCGCGGGTCGGTGGCGATCGCCCGGGCGATGCCGACGCGCTGCTTCTGCCCGCCCGACAGGCGCCGGGGGTACTGCTTCGCCTTGTCGCCGATGCCGACGAAGTCGAGCAGCTCCGCGACCCGTTTGTCGCGATCGGCTCTGTTCCACCCGGCCACCTTCAGCGGATAGGCGACGTTGGCCGCGACGGTGCGCGAGGTGAACAGGTTGAACTGCTGGAAGATCATGCCCACGCGGCGCCGCAGGTCGCGCAGCTTCGCCTCGGATGCCGCCCCCACGTCGACGCCGAGCACCTCCACGGTGCCCGACGTCGGCTGCTCGAGTCCGTTCAGCAATCGCACGAGGGTGGACTTGCCTGCGCCGGAGTACCCGATCACCCCGACGATCGACCCCTCCTCCACGCTCAGCGACACGTCGTCGACGGCCGTGGTGGTCGAGCGGCGATCGGTGCGGAAGCTCTTCGAGACGCCCCGCAGCTCGATGACCGCGGTCATCCGTTCTGGGCCTTGAGTGCGTCCTCGAGGCTGGTCAGTTCGTCCTGCAGCTGGGCGGCGGTCCAGTCCGCCTTGAACTGCAGGTTGCCCTGGTTGAGCTCGGTGACCGCCGCCTCGACCTCGGTGCTGTGATACGCCGTGACGAGCTTCTCCCAGCGGGGGTCGTCCTTCTTGTCGTCGCGGGTGACGAAGGCGTTGATGTACGGCGCGAGCTGCGGGTTGTTCAGGTCTTCCTTGAAGATGATGAGCTCGTCGCCGAGCCCGCCCTTCTGCGCCTGCGTGTTGTTCACGATCGCGGCCTGGGCGCTGCCGTCCTTCAGCGCCGTGACGGTCTGGTTCGTGTCGACGGGCAGCAGCTCGACCTTGGTCGTGACGATGTCGGCCGGCGTCGAGAGGGCGCTGCCGCCGT
Organism: Microbacterium sp. Leaf179; assembly: GCF_001423785.1. Taxonomy (NCBI): domain Bacteria; kingdom Bacillati; phylum Actinomycetota; class Actinomycetes; order Micrococcales; family Microbacteriaceae; genus Microbacterium; species Microbacterium sp. Leaf179. The sequence continues at coordinate 107,077 of NZ_LMPH01000001.1, forward strand.
CCTTCAGGGTGAGGAGCCCCGCCGTCTGCAGGTTGAGCAGACCGCGGGCGAGGTTGGTGGGGTTGTTGGGGATCGCGACCTTGGCGCCCTCGGGCAGGTCCTTCACGTCGGTGTACTGCTCGGAGTACAGCGCGAGCGGGTAGACCGCGGTGGCCCCCACCGGTACGAGGGTGCCGTTGTTCTCGACGTTGAACTGCGACAGGTAGATGAGGTGCTGGAAGAGGTTCACGTCGAGCTCGCCGTCTTGCACGCCCTGGTTGAGCTGCACACCGTCGTTGATCGTGCGCACCTCGAGGTCGATGCCCTCTTCGGCGAGCTTCTGCTTCAGCACCGTCCAGTGCGCTTCGGTGCCGTCGTCGGCGCCGAGGACGATGCGCGAGGAGTCGTCGCCGGATGCCGCACCCCCGGCGCACCCGGTGAGGGCGAAGAGCAGGGCTGCGGTGGAGGCGCCGAGGATCGTGGCCAGGCGTGCGGTGCGGCGTGAAGTCATGGGACCACGTCATCACGCGCGCCGGGGATGCCGAAGTCGAGGCGTTACGCGTGGTCACGGGGTGTCATGCGGGGTAACGGATTGGGCGGATGCCGAGTGCTCGGCGATGATCGCGCGGCCCGGGGTGCCACGACCGACGGATAGCCTCGAGAGTGATGTCACGGGATGAGAACGCGCGAAGAAATCTGTCCCGGATGCCACGACAGGGCGTCGTCGTGGCCGTCCTCGCCCTCGCGGGCCTGTGCTCGTCGTTCATGTTCACCCTGGTGGTGCCGATCCAGTCGCAGCTGCCCCAGCTGCTGGATGCGTCGCGCGACGACACCGCCTGGGTCGTGACCTCGACGCTGCTCGCCGCGGCCGTCACCACCCCGATCGCCGGCCGCCTCGGCGACATGTACGGCAAGCGGCGCATCGTGCTCGTGCTGCTGGCGGTGATGATGCTGGGCTCGGTGATCGCCGCCCTGTCGACCGGCATCATCGGCATGATCATCGGGCGCGCCCTGCAGGGGGCCGTCGTGGGCGTGGTGCCGCTGGGCATCTCGATCCTGCGTGACGTGCTGCACGAGAACCGCGTCGACAGCGCGATCGCGCTCATGAGCGCCACGCTCGGCGTGGGTGGCGCTCTGGGACTGCCGATCAGCGCACTGGTGGCCGAGAACACCGACTGGCACTGGTTGTTCTGGATCGCCGGCGGCCTCGGTGCCGTCGTCTTCGTGCTGACGCTCTGGATCGTGCCGGTGAGCGTGCTCCGCACCGCCGGGCGCTTCGACTACCTGGGCGCCGCGGGTCTCGCGGTCGGCCTGATCGGTGTGCTCCTCGCCGTGTCGCGGGGGAACGCGTGGGGCTGGACCTCACCCGTCACCCTCGCCCTCGCGATCGGCGGTGTCGCGGTGCTGCTGCTGTGGGGCTGGTACGAGCTGCGCATCGACTCCCCGCTGCTCGATCTGCGCGTCGCCGCCCGCCGCCCGGTGCTGCTCACGAACCTCGCCTCGGTCGCGATGGGCTTCGCCCTGTTCACCTCGAACGTCGCCTACCCGCAGATGCTCGAGCTGCCGATCGCGACCGGCGTGGGTCTCGGCCTGTCGCTTCTCGCGGCGAGCCTGGTCGTCATGCCCTCGGGGCTCGTGATGATGGTGCTCTCGCCGATCTCCGGCGCCCTCGCGCGCACGATCGGCCCGCGCGTGCTGCTGGTCGCCGGAGCGATCTCGCTCATCGTGGCCTACGGCTTCAGCCTCGCGTTCTCGAGCGAGGTCTGGCACTTCGTCGTCGCGAACATCCTCATCGGCTTCGGGATCGGCTTCGGCTACGCCGCGATGCCGATGCTCATCATGCGCGCGGTCCCGCCGAGCGAGACGGGCGCCTCGAACGGCCTCAACGCCCTGGCCCGTTCCCTCGGCACGAGCACCTCCGCCGCGATCGTCGGCGTGGTGCTCGCGACGCTGTCGACCGGTGAGGGAGACACCCGCGTGCCGACGGCCGACGCCTTCCAAGTGTCGTTCCTGCTCGGCATCGGCGCGGCCGTCATCGCACTGGTCCTGGCCCTGCTGATACCGAAGCGGAGCGCACCCGCACCCGAGCGGGCGTCACTCCCGGAATGACCCCGTCGACCTGAACCGCTCCCCGCTCAATCCAGCAGCAGCGCCGGCTCCTCGAGCACGGATGCCACGTCGGCGATGAACCGCGAGATCCCGTCGCCGTCGACCACGCGGTGATCGAACGACCCCGACACGGTGGTCACCCAGCGCGGGCGCACCTCGCCGTCGACGACCCACGGCTTCTGGCGGATCGCGCCCAGGGCGATGATGCCGGCCTCACCCGGGTTGATGATCGGGGTACCGGCATCCACCCCGAAGACGCCGATGTTCGTGATCGTGAACGTTCCGCCGGTCTGGTCGGCCGGGCTCGTCTTGCCCTCGCGCGCGGTGAGGGTGAGGTTCTCGAGCGCCTTGGCCAGCTCGCGCGTGTTCATCGCCTGCGCGTCCTTGATGTTCGGCACGAGCAGGCCGCGCGGGGTGGCGGCGGCGATGCCGAGGTTGACGTAGTGACGCACGCTGATCTGCGCGCCGTCCTCGGTGTCGACCCAGGCGGCGTTGATCATCGGGGTGCGGCGCAGGGCCCAGATCACGGCGCGCGCCATGATCAGCAGCGGCGAGATCTTCACGTCGGCGAAGTCGGCCGAGGCCTTGAGCCGCTTGACGAACTCCATGGTGCGCGACGCGTCGACGTCGACCCACACCGAGACGTGCGGGGCCGAGTACGCGCTCGAGGTCATGGCGTTGGCCGTGGCCTTGCGCACTCCGCGCACCGGGATCGACTCCTCGCGGGCATCGGCCACCGGCGCCGGGGCGGCGGGGGCGGCCACGGGGATCGTCTCTTCGCGCACGGCGCCCCACGCCGGCGTCTCGATGTTGCGGAAGACGCTGGCCTGGTCGGCGTGCTTCACCACGTCGTCGCGGGTCACTTCGCCCGCGGGGCCGCTGGGTGTGACGGCCGACAGGTCGACCCCGAGGTCGCGCGCGAGCTTGCGGATCGGGGGCTTGGCGACCACACCGACCGATGCCTTGACCGGACGCTCCGCGGGCGCGCGACGCCGCGACGACACCGCTCCGCCCGTGCCGTAACCGACCAATACGGCACCGCCGGCGTCGTCGGGCTCGGGCACCGTGGTGGGGGCCGCGGGGGCCGGGGGCGCGGCATCCACGGAGCCGATGGTGATGATCGGAACGCCCACCTCGACGGTGGCGCCCTCAACGGCGAGAAGTTCTCCGACCGTGCCCGAGAAGGGCGAGGGCAGCTCGACGAGCGACTTGGCGGTCTCGATCTCGACGATCACGTCGTTGACCTCGACGGTGTCGCCCGGGGCGACGCGCCACTGCACGATCTCGGCCTCGGTGAGGCCTTCTCCGACGTCGGGGAGAACGAAGGTCTGCTCGGTCACGGTGTGTCCTTTGCTCGGGAGCCAGCTTGTCACCGGCGACGCCGCAACGGAATGCTCCGGCGGGCGGGAGGGCAGCGGGTCAGTAGGCGAGAGACCGGTCGACGGCCTCGAGGATGCGGTCGGCGTCGGGCAGGTACGTGCCCTCGAGCTTCGCGGGAGGGAACGGCACGTCGAAGCCCGACACCCGCAGCACGGGGGCCTCGAGGGCGAAGAACGCCCGCTCCATGACGGTGGCCGCGATCTCGGAACCGAGCGAGGTGAAGCCCGGTGCCTCCTGCGCGTAGACCATGCGTCCGGTGCGGCGCACCGAGTCGAGCAGCGGGCCGTAGTCGACCGGCGAGAGCGACCGCAGGTCGATGACCTCGCAGCTCGTGCCCTCGCTCTCGGCGAGCGCGGCCGCCTGCAGCAGGGTGGTGACCATGGCGCCGTGACCGACGAGGGTGACATCGGTCCCGCGGCGCACGATGCGGCTGGCGTGCAGCGGCAGCGCGGGGGCCTCGGTGTCGACCTGGCCCTTCTGCCAGTACTTCGCCTTGGGCTCGAGGAAGATGACGGGGTCGGGCGAGGCGATGGACTGCTGCATCATCCAGTACGCGTCGTTGGCGTTCGAGGGGCTGACGACCCGCAGGCCCGGGGTGTGCGTGAAGTACGCCTCGGGGCTCTCCTGGTGGTGCTCGACCGCGCCGATGTGTCCGCCGTAGGGAATGCGGATGACGACGGGCATGCGCACGCCGCCCTCGTGGCGGTTCGTGATCTTCGCCAACTGCGAGGTGATCTGGTCGAACGCGGGGAAGACGAAGCCGTCGAACTGGATCTCGAGAACGGGCTTGAACCCGCCCATCGCGAGGCCGATCGCGGTGCCGACGATGCCCGACTCGGCCAGGGGCGAGTCGATGACGCGGCGCGGGCCGAAGTCCTTCTGCAGCCCCTCGGTGACGCGGAAGACGCCGCCGAGCGGCCCGATGTCCTCGCCCATGAGCAGCACGCGGTCGTCGGTCTCGAGCGCGCGGCGCAGGCCCGCGTTCAGGGCCCGGCTGATCGGCAGGTTCTCGGTCACTTCGCGCCCCCGTCCATCGAAGTCTCGTAGTCGTCGAGCCAGCGCTGCTCCGACTCGATGAGCGCGTGCGCCTCGGAGTAGACGCTCTCGAACATGTGCACCCGGGGCAGGCCGCCGAGCTCGTTCGTGCGGGTGCGCACGTCGTCGGCGAGCGCCCGGCCCTCGGCATCCGCGTCGTCGAAGAACTGCTGCGAGGCGCCGCGGCCCTCGAGGAACGCGCGCATGCGGACGATCGGGTCGCGCCGGCCCCACGACTGCTCCTCGTCGGAGGTGCGGTACTTGGTGGGGTCGTCGCTCGTGGTGTGCGCGCCCATGCGGTAGGTCATCGCCTCGATCGCGCGGGGTCCGCCACCGGCACGGGCCTCGTCGAGGGCGAGCTTCGACACGGCGTAGCTGGCGAGCACGTCGTTGCCGTCGACCTGCAGGCTCGGGATGCCGTACCCCTCGCCGCGCTTGTACAGCGGCGAGCGCGACTGGGTGGCGACGGGCACCGAGATGGCCCACTGGTTGTTCTGCAGGAAGAAGACCTCGGGGGTCTGGAAGCTCGCGGCGAAGACCATCGCCTCATGCACGTCGCCCTGGCTGGAGGCACCGTCGCCGTAGTAGACGATGACGGCCTCGTCGCGCTCGGGGTCGCCGGTGCCGCTCTTGCCGTCGAAGACCAGGCCCATCGCCAGGCCCGTGGCGTGCAGCGTCTGCGCGCCGAGCACGAGCGTGTAGATGTGCGTGTTGCCGTTCTTCGGGTCGGTCGGGTCCCACCCGCCGTGGGTGAGTCCGCGCATGAGGCGGATGATGTCGAGCGGGTCGACGCCGCGGATGCGGGTGACCACGTGCTCGCGGTACGAGGGGAACAGGTGGTCCTGGGCGCGCGCGGCTCGAGCGGAGCCGACCTGCGCGGCCTCTTGACCGAACGACGGGGGCCACAGGGCGAGCTGCCCTTGACGCTGCAGGTTGGTCGCCTGCACGTCGAAGGCGCGGATCGAGACCATGTCGCGGTAGAACGTCTCGAGTTCGGCGTCGGTCAGCGCGTCGATGAGCGGCAGATAGCGCTCGGCCGCGGGCGTGGGGGCCAGCGAACCGTCGGCGGCGAGAACGCGCACGAGAGCGGGGTCATCGAGCGGGGTCATGCTCCCACGCTAATGCTCGCCTTATGCCGAGGACCGCATGAGGTGCACAACGGATGCCGCGATTCGGGGTTCGATACCGACAAACGCCGCACCCGGTCAGCGCGGAGCGACCGAGGCCGCGGCCTCGACGATGCGGTCGAGGGACTCCTCTTCACCGATCGAGATGCGCACGCCGTCGCCCGCGAAGGGACGCACGACCAAGCCCGCCTCTTCGAACGCCGCGGCGACCTCGACCGCCCGCTCCCCCGCGGGGAGCCAGACGAAATTGCCCTGGGCGTCGGGCACCGGCCAGCCCGCCTCGCGCAGACGCGCGACGAGACCGTCGCGGCGCTGGGCGATGACGGTGACGCGCTCGAGCAGTTCCGACTCGGCGCGCAGGCTCGCGAGCGCGGCCTCTTCGGCGGCGGCCGTCACCGACAGGGGAATGGCCGTGCTGCGCGCGGCGTCGAGCACGCGCGTGTGGCCGATGGCGTATCCGACGCGCAGGCCCGCCAGACCGTAGGCCTTGCTGAAGGTGCGCAGCACCACGATGTTGGGGCGGGCGATGATCGCGCGCACGCGGTCGCCCTCGACCGACGCGGGGTCGGTGACGAACTCGGCGTAGGCCTCGTCGAGCACGATGAGCACGTCGGCCGGCACGGAGTCGACGAAGACGGCGAACTCGTCGTGGGTGACGGTGGGGCCCGTCGGGTTGTTCGGGCTGCACACGATGATCAGGCGCGTGCGATCGGTGACCGCGGCGGCCATCGCGGGCAGGTCGTGACGGAAGTCCGCGGTGAGCGGCACCGGCACGCTCGTCGCCCCGGCGACGGCGACCAGAGACGGGTAGGCCTCGAACGAGCGCCACGCGTACACGACCTCGTCGCCGGGACCCGAGGTCGCCAGCAGCAGCTGCGCGAGCAGCGACACGCTGCCGGCGCCGACGTGCACGTCGTCGGGCGAGACGCCGTGGCGTGCGGCGAGACGTTCGCGCAGGCGGGCGGCCGTGGCATCCGGATACCGGTTGATGCCCGTCGCCCCCTGGATCGCCTCGAGCACCCCGGGGAGCGGGTCGAACGGGTTCTCGTTGCTCGACAGCTTGAACGCGTCGGGGCTGGCCTGACGCCCCTGGCGGTACGCCGGCAGCGCGGCGATCTCGGGGCGGATACGGGGCAGAACCGGCTCGTCACTCACCCCGCGAGCCTAACCGCGAGGCCCCCGCGCGCGTCAGTCCCCTCTTTCGACGGCTTCTCCACAGCCCGCGGAACGGGATCGGTCCCGGGCGCAGCGCCCCGTCCGTGCCAAGGTGGAGGCATGCGCTTCGTCGTTCGCGTGGCCGTCAACGCCTTCGCCATCTGGATCGTCACCCTGCTGCCCGCCCTACAGGTGCGGCTCATTCCGTTCGCCCCGGGCGAGGCCCTGCAGGTCGCCCTCACCGTGCTGGTGGTCGGGCTCATCTTCGCGCTCGTGAACACCCTCATCGGCACGGTGGTGAAGTTCGTCGCGATCCCGCTCTACATCCTCACGCTCGGACTCATCTCGCTCGTCATCAACGGATTCCTGCTGTGGCTGACGGCCGTCATCACCGAGAACTGGGACTGGGGCCTGCGCACCGGCGAGTTCTGGCTCACCGCCGTCGCGGCCCTGCTCATCGGCATCATCAACGCCGTCCTCGGCGGGCTGCTGCGCCCGCGCAAAGAAGAGCGCTCACGCCGCTGATGCGCGAAAAGCGCTTCCCCGCCATGATGGGGGGATGACCGCGAGTGCCGACGCGCCCTTCCGCGTCGTGTTCGTGTGCAGCGGCAACATCTGCCGCTCCCCCATGGCCGACGTGGTGTTCCGCCGTCTCGCGGAGATCTCGGGGCTCTCGTCACGCGTGGCCTCCAGCTCGGCCGGTACCGGCGACTGGCACGTGGGCGAGCGCGCCGACCACCGCACCCTCGCGGTCCTCGACCGCCACGGCTACGACGGCTCCTCGCACCGCGCGCGGCAGTTCCAGTACGCCGACTTCGAGCACAACGACCTGGTCGTGGCGCTCGACCGCAGCCACGAGCGCGTGCTGCGCGGCTGGGCGCACGACGACGACGCGGCCGACAAGATCGCTCTGCTGCAGTCGTTCCTCCCCGATGCCGACACCCTCGACGTGCCCGACCCGTACTACGCCGGGGCCCCGATGTTCGACGAGGTGCTCGGTATGATCGAACGCGCAAGCCGAGCCCTGTTCCGACAGCTCGAGCCCGCCATCCGTACCGCGGGCTGACCCGTTCGCGCGATCCCCGGGAGACCCGTGTCCTCTCTGCCTCCGCAGCCCCTCAGCCCCCTCGACGGCCGCTACTTCGCCACCGTCGCAGAACTCGGCGACTACCTGTCGGAGGCGGGCCTGAACCGCGCCCGCGTCGAGGTCGAGGTCGAGTGGCTGCTCGCCCTGACCGACCGTTCGCTGTTCGGCACCTCGCCCATGTCCGACGCCGACCGCACGCGTCTGCGGGCCCTGTACGAGGAGTTCGGCGCCGACGAGATCGCCTGGCTCAAAGAGAAAGAAGCCGTCACCCGCCACGACGTGAAGGCCGTCGAGTACCTCGTGCGCGACCGGCTCGACACCCTCGGGCTGACGGCGCTCGCCGAGCTGACGCACTTCGCGTGCACCAGCGAAGACATCAACTCCACCGCCTACGCCCTCACCGTGCAGCGCGCGGTCGAGCGCGTGTGGCTGCCGAAGCTCCGCTCGGTCACCGCCGCCCTCACCGAGCTCGCCGTCGAGCACCGCGACGCGGCCATGCTCTCGCGCACCCACGGCCAGCCCGCCACGCCCACCACCATGGGCAAAGAGATCGGCGTCTTCGCGTGGCGCCTCGAGCGTGTCATCCGCCAGCTCGACGCCGGGGAGTACCTCGCCAAGTTCTCGGGCGCCACCGGCACCTGGTCGGCGCACGTCGCCGCCGAACCCGACGTCGACTGGCCGGAGCTCACGCGCACGTTCATCGAGTCGCTCGGCCTGGGCTTCAACCCGGTCACGACGCAGATCGAATCGCACGACTGGCAGGTCGAGCTGTACGACCGCGCGCGGCACGCGGGCGGCATCCTGCACAACCTCGCCACCGACATCTGGACCTACATCTCGCTCGGCTACTTCACGCAGATCCCGGTCGCCGGCGCCACGGGGTCGTCGACCATGCCGCACAAGATCAACCCGATCCGGTTCGAGAACGCCGAGGCGAACCTCGAGATCGCCGGCGGACTGTTCGGCACCCTGGCATCCACCCTCGTCACCAGCCGCCTGCAGCGCGACCTCACCGACTCGACCACCCAACGCAACATCGGCGTCGCCTTCGGCCACTCGCTGCTCGCGCTCGACAACCTGCAGCGCGGGCTCACCGAGATCTCGCTCGCCGAGAAGGTGCTGCTGGCCGACCTCGACGTGAACTGGGAGGTGCTCGCCGAGGCCATTCAGACCGTGGTGCGCGCCGAGATCGCCGCGGGTCGCTCGCGCATCACCGACCCCTACGCCCTGCTCAAAGACCTCACGCGCGGTCGCCGCGTGGGCGGCGCCGAGCTGGCCGAGTTCGTGCGCGGCCTCGACATCGGCGACGCCGCGAAAGAGCGCCTGCTCGCGCTCACGCCCGCCGCGTACGCGGGGCTGGCGTCGAAGGTGGTCGACGCGCTCTAAGGCGTCACGCGGCGCGTGCGATTGGTCGGCGCGTCTCGCCGTCGAGCGGCGTGATCGCTCCGTCGCGCTTCGCGCTGCGCGGGCACGATCGAACGGTGCATGCGCTTCGCGGGCGCGTCTCGCGATCGAGCGGCGCGAGTGCTCCGTCGCGCTTCGCGCTGCGCGGGCACGTCCCGCGCTGAGCGTCTATGACACCCGGACGGTGTCGAGCGGCATCCGGCCACTCCCCACCCCGCGGCACCGGTCGCGCCCCGCGCGCCCTGGAACAATGGATGCCATGCGCGCGATGATCATGGATGCCCTGGCCGAGCCGCTCGAGGTGCGCGAGGTCGAGGCCCCGACCGCCCCGGCGGGCGGCGTCGTGGTCGAGGTGCACGCGACCGGCCTGTGCAAGAGCGACTGGCACGCCTGGGTCGGCCACGACGACGTGTCGCTGCCGCACGTTCCCGGTCATGAGCTGGCCGGTCTGATCGTCGAGGTGGGCGATGGCGTCCAGCGCTGGAGCGTCGGCGACCGCGTGACCGTGCCGTTCGTGATGGGCTGCGGCGCGTGCGAGTGGTGCCTCGGCGGCAACGCGCAGGTGTGCCCCGACCAGCAGCAGCCCGGCTTCACGCAGTGGGGATCGTTCGCGGAGCGGGTGGTGCTGCGCGCGGCCGACACCAACGTCGTGCGCATCCCCGACGGCGTCTCCTTCGAGGCGGCCGCGGCCCTCGGCTGCCGCTTCGCCACGGCATACCGCGCCCTCACCGGCCGCGCGCGCGTGACGGCCGGGGAGTGGATCACCGTGGTCGGCGCGGGCGGGGTGGGACTCAGCGCGGTGATGATCGGCGTCGCCCTCGGCGCGCGCGTGATCGCCGTCGACCGCACTCCCGCCGCCCTCGACGCGGCGCGGCGCCTCGGCGCGGAGCACGCCCTCGTCGCCGACGGCTCCGACATCGCCGCGGCGGTGCACGAGCTCACCGGCGGAGGAAGCCACGTCTCGGTCGACGCGGTCGGCAGCGCGCAGACGGCCCGTGACGCGGTGCTGAGCCTGCGGCGCCGCGGACGCCACGTGCAGATCGGCCTGCTGCCCACGGCCGACGGCATGACGTCGATGCCGATGGCCCGCGTGATCGCGTGGGAACTCGACCTGCTCGGCAGCCACGGCATGGCCGCGGTCGACTACCCTGAGATGCTCTCGCTCATCGAGAGCGGCGCCCTGCGCCCGCACGACCTCATCGAGCGCGTCATCGGCCTCGGCGAAGCCGCGACGCTGCTGCCGGGCATGGACTCCGCGTCACCGGCGGGCATGACGATGATCGACCCGCGTCGGGCCTGAGCGCGGAGGCCGGGGGCCGAAAATCGGCCGTGGACGGTGCTCGGCGGAGGAGATGTGGCCGAGAAAGTACCGAATTCGGCGCTGAGTCCTCCGCTCGTCCCAGACCCTCCGCTCGTCACCGCGCGGGCGCGATGCGGTCGGCGTCAGGCCTTCGGGGCGGCGGTGTCGCCGTCGGGCCCGTCTGCGGCGCTCCGGGTCGGTCGCTTCGCGTCCGTCGGGTCGGTGGCCGCCGGCTCGCTGCCCGCATTGGTCGTCGCCGCGCCGGTGGGAGCGGCATCCTGATCATCCGTCGGCAGAAGCAGCGGACGGTCGATGGTCGCGGTGACCTTCGAGGGGTCGACCATGAGCAGCAGCAGCGCCACGCTCACGAGCGTGACGATGAACGTCGCTCCCGCGGCCACCGCCGCCACCACGAGGGCGCGCTGGATCTCTTCGGCGGGCCGGGTCTGGAAGAACCCCATCGACATGAGCGTGACGAAGCCGGCGAACAGAGCGGCGACGAAGGCGAGGCCCAGAAGCTGAACGGGCTTCATCAGGTCGCGGCGGGTGGGCTTGTCGGTCATGACGCGGCCTCTTCCGAAGGTAGGGCCGGAGCGGCCTCGGGGCGGCGGGGTGAGAAGCCCGCGATGGCCAGGAACACGGCGACGACCGCCGCGTATCCGCCGAAGAGTCCCACGGCGATGGTGATTCCGGTGAGGGTGAACGAGCCCGCCCCGGCGATGCTGTAGTCGAGCGTGTACTGCTGGAACGGCAGCAGCAGTGCGGCGCCGAGAACCAGGCTCAGGATGCCGATGAGCACCCCGTCGCGCACACCGTCGGTGCGGCCGGCGCGGCGATCGCGCCGTGCCCCCAGCAGTTCGATGAGCCCGGTGAGCAGAGCCCACGCGATGACGACGCCGAAGAAGAAGCCCGTGGTGCGCCACGCGGGAACGCTGCTCGCCAGGCCCGCGAGGATCGAGACGACCGCGAGCAGCACGGGAGTCGCGCGCTCGGCGCGGGGGAAGACGAGCCAGGCCGACAGGGCGAAGACGAGGCCCGTGGCGAGCGCGAACCCGCTGAACACGCCGAGCCCGAGGGGCGCCGAGTGATCCGGGGAGAACGTCACCATGACGGCGGCGAGCGCCGCGAAAAGGGCGCGCGCGAGCTGCACGTGGCGCAGGTCGAACGAGCGCACAGAGGAAGGAGTGGTCACGGAGAGTCCCGGAGAGGCGGAGTCGATGGCATCCAGTCTATTCCTCGGCACCTGTGCGGACCTCGGGGCCGCTCGACGTCGAGACGCCCGGGCCCCACGGGTCCCTGCCACGGTCGACGCCGACGGGAGCCTCGTCTCGGCGCGGTCTTCGAGCGCCACGAGGCGACCGGGCCCGCGAATCGTCCTCGCGACCGACCCGGATACCTCCCCCGACGGACGACCCACCCGCCCCCTCTCGCTGGAATGGAGGCATGACTTCCTCCCCCGTCCTCACCGCCACCGGCCTCGTCAAGCGCTACGGAGAGCTGCGCGCCCTCGACGACGTGTCGCTGACCATCCGCGGCGGCGAGTCCGTCGCCGTCATGGGCGCTTCGGGCTCGGGCAAGACGACGCTGTTGCACTGCCTCGCGGCAGTGATCGCCCCCGACTCCGGCTCCGCCGTACTCAGCGCCCCCGGCGTCGAAGCCCGCGAACTCGTCGGACTCGGCGAGGGCGAGCGCGCCCGCGTGCGCCGCGAGTCGCTGGGCTTCGTCTTCCAGGAGCACCTGCTGCTGCCCGAGCTCACCGCCGTCGAGAACGCCGCCCTGCCGCTGCTGTTGAAGGGCGTGCGCCGACCGGATGCCGAACGCCACGCCGCCGGCTGGCTCGCCGCCCTGGGACTCGCCGGAATGGAAGACCGCCGCATCGGCCAGCTCTCGGGCGGCCAAGCGCAGCGCGTGGCGATCGCCCGCGCGCAGGTCACGGGTGCCCCGGTGGTCTTCGCCGACGAGCCCACCGGCGCCCTCGACTCGACGACCTCGGCCGAGGTGCTGACCGCGCTGCTGCACGCGACGACCGGGCAGGGGCGCACGCTCGTGATGGTCACGCACGACGCCGACGTGGCCCGCCGCTGCTCGCGGATCGTGCAGGTGCGCGACGGGCGCATCGTCGCGGATTCGGCGGCGGATGCCACGGCGTCGGGCGCCGGTTCCGCCACCGGGACGCTTGCGGGTGCCGCATCGCTCTCGACGGGTCTCGACCGATGAGCGCCGTCGTCCCCCTCACCCGCCTGCTGTCGCGTCCCGCCCGGCAGGGTCACGCGGCGATCGCCCTGCCCGTCGTGGCGTTCGCCGTCACCACCGCGTTGCTGCTGGTGGTCGCCGGGGGCGCGCGTATGTTCCTCGTCGACCCGCGCACGGCGGACGAGGGCGGGTTCTACGGCATCCTGGCCGTGCTCGCCCTGGTGCTGCTGGCCGTCCCCCTCGTCACGCTGGGAGCCGCGGCCGCGCGCCTGACCAGCCGCCGCCGCAACGACCGCCTCGCGACCCTGCGACTGCTCGGCGCGAGCGGACGCGAGCTGTGGTCGCTGACCGTGCTCGAGGCGACGGTCATCGCCGCGGCCGGCGCCGTCGCCGGTGTCGTCCTCTATGGTGCGCTGCTGCCGCTGGTGGGTCTGCTGCCGTTCTTCGGCGGGCCCGTGGGCATCGCCGCCGTCGCCGTCGACCCGCTGCTCGGCGCCGCCGTGCTCGCCGCGGTCGTGCTGATCGGCGCGGTGAGCGCGGCGGCGAGCCTGCGCCGCGTGACCGTGACCCCGTTGGGGGTGCGCACCCGCAGCGAGGCTCCGCCGAAGAAGACCGCGGCGTTCGTGACCGGCGGCATCCTGATCGTGGGCGTCGTGGCGCTGGTGTCGAACTTCAGCGTCGTGGGCGAGCTGGTCGGTCCCGCCGTGAGCGTCGCCGTGCTGCTGGCCCTGTTCGCGGGAGCGCTGGGTCTGCTCAACCTCATCGGCGCCCCGATCATCGCCGCCCGCGGGCGCGCGATGGCCCGCCGCGCCCGCACCGCCGCCCAGCTCGTCGCGGGCCGCGAGCTCGCTGCGCACGCCGGCCCCGCGTGGCGCCGGGTGTCGGGCATGGCCCTCGTGTCGTTCATCGCCGTCGTCGCGGGCTCGGGTCTGGCGATCGCCGACGTCGCGTCCGAGGCCGGGCAGATCATGGCCGACATCCGCACCGGGGTGCTCGTCACCCTCGGCATCGCCTTCGTGCTGCTCGCCTGCGCGGTCGGCGTCACCCAGGCGGCGTCGGTGCTCGAGGAGCGCGAGCTGATCGTGGGGCTCGACCGCCTCGGCATCCCCGATGCCGAACTGCGTCGCGCCCGCCGCCTGACGGTGATGGTGCCGCTGCGCTGGGCCGCCGTCGGAGGCGCGGCCCTCGGCCTGATGCTGGCCGCGCCCATCGTCGGGATCAGCCTGCTCGTCGCCCCGCTCGCGGTGCTGACGATCGTGCTCACCTTCGCCGCCGGGTTCGCCCTGGTCGCCGCCGCCCTGGCGTCGACGCGGCCGATCGTGAACGGGATCCGCCGCAGCGCGGCGTGACGGGGGCTGGGCGGGTGGGGCTGCGGGGGCGCGGCGGCGTGAGCGCCCCCTCGGGCCTCGCCCACACCCTGTCGAGTGTCCAAGACACTCCGCACCCACCCGCGCGCAGCGGCATGTCCTGGACACTCGACGATCCTTCCCGCGCCCGGGTGAGTGCTACCGTGCCGGAGTGATCCCGGATGCCACTCCCGCGCGCCGTATCCACGTCTCGGCCGCGGTCATCACCGACGCCGAAGGCCGCTTGCTGGTCGTGCGCAAGGCCGGCACGACCGCGTTCATGCAGCCCGGCGGCAAGCCCGACCCCGGTGAGACGCCAGCCGAGACGCTCGCCCGCGAGCTGGCTGAAGAGATCGGCGTGCGCGTCTCGCCCGACACGCTCGAGCCGCTCGGATCCTTCACCGCGAGCGCCGCGAACGAGCCGGGCTTCGAGGTCGTGGCCGAGGTGTTCCGCGTCGACATCGGCGACCAGCAGCCGGTCCCGGATGCCGAGATCGCCGAACTCCGCTGGGTCACCGCCGCAACGGCATCCGGGCTCGAGATCGCCCCGCTGGCCCGGGACTACTTCCTCCCCGCCTAAGCGCCCGCGGGCGGTCCGACCGCCGTTGAGTGTCCAAGACACGCCGCAAAGCCCGCCACCCGCACGGCGTGTTCCGGACACTCAACACCGGGCGCGGCGCGGCAGCGGCCGTGCGACGCCCAGCGCGGCGCCGCGGCGAACCGCACCGACGCGACGGCTCACCAACGCACCGCCGCCGACCGCCACACCCCGCGCGCGGTCCGACCGCCGTTGAGTGTCCAAGACACGCCGCAAAGCACCCCGCTCGCACGGCGTGTTCCAGACACTCAACACCGGGGCACGGTGCGACAGCGCAGCGCGGCGCACCAACACCGCGCGCGACGCGACAGCGCAGCACCCCCGCGCGCGCACCAACCACCGTTCAGTGTCCAAGACACGCCGCAAAGCCCCCCGGCCGCACGGCGTGTTCCGGACACTCAACACCGGGGCACGCGGCGCGCGACCCGCCAGCACGGCGTGTCCTGCACACTCACGCGCGCGGAACGCGACCCGCGGCCAACCTCACCACGAGCTCTTGCGGTAATCCTTCAAGAAGATGCCGAACAGGTCTTCGCCGGCCTCGCCGCGCACGATCGGGTCGTACACGCGGGCGGCGCCGTCGACGAGGTCGAGCGGGGCGTGGAAACCCTCCTCGGCGAGGCGCACCTTGGTGAAGTGCGGGCGCTCGTCGGTGATCCACCCGGTGTCGACGGCGGTCATGAGGATGCGGTCGCTCTCGAACATCTCGCGCGCGCTCGTGCGGGTGAGCATGTTCAGCGCGGCCTTGGCCATGTTGGTGTGCGGGTGGCCGGGGCCCTTGTATCCGCGGCCGAACACGCCCTCCATCGCCGAGACGTTGACGATGTACTTGCGCTCCGCGGTCGAGGCGGCCATGGCCGGGCGCAGGCGGCTGACGAGCAGGAACGGCGCGGTCATGTTGGCCAGCTGCACCTCGAGCATCTCGAGCGGCTCGACCTGGTCGACGTGCTGCGTCCAACTGTTGATGCGGTCCTCGTCGGGCACGAGGCCGCCGGCGTCGATCGCGGTGCCCGCGGCCAGACGGTCGAGCGACGAGGAGCCCGCGGCCATCGCCTCGGCGGTGAGCTCGTCGGCGGTGCGGGCGGCGGCCGCGAGGATCGGATGCGACGACACCGACTGCGCGAGCGCGAGTGGGTGGGCGTCGTTGGTGTGGCCGAAGGTGAGCAGCTCGGGCAGGGGGCCGTCGGGAAGCGGTGCCAGTTCGGCATCCACCAGGGGTTTGTATGCCCCCGGCGAGCGCCGCACGGTTTGCGCGGCGTTGTTGATGAGGATGTCGAGCGGACCCGCGGATGCCACGGACTCGGCGAGTCCGATCACCTGGGCGGGGTCGCGCAGGTCGATGCCGACGACCTTCAGCCGGTGGATCCAGTCGGCGCTGTCGGGCAGCGACGAGAAGCGCCGCACCGCATCGCGCGGGAAGCGCGTGGTGATGGTGGTGTGCGCGCCGTCGCGCAGCAGGCGCAGCGCGATGTACATGCCGATCTTCGCGCGACCGCCGGTGAGCAGCGCGCGCTTGCCGGTGAGGTCGGTGCGGGCGTCGCGCTTGGCGTGGCTCATGGCCGCGCAGTCGGGGCAGAGCTGGTGGTAGAACGCGTCGACGAGCGTGTAGTCCTGCTTGCAGATATAGCAGGCGCGCGCCTTGATCAGCTCGCCCGCGAACGGTGTGGTCGCGCGGGTCGACAGCGGAATGCCGCGCGTCTCGTCGTCGATGCGGTCGGCGGCCCCCGTCGCGGTGGCGGCCACGACCGCGCGGTCGGCGTCGGCGATGCGCTGGCGCTTGTCACGCCGCGACTGGCGCTTGACGTCTTTGTAGAGCTTGCCGGTCTGGCGGCGCAGGGCGATGTACGCGGGGTCTTCCTGGTCGAGCGAGGACGCCGCGTCGATGACGCGCAGGGCGATCTCGAGCTCGCGCGGATCGATGGATGCCGCGGCCCCGGCGTCGAGGGCCGAGTCGGTCGCCACGTCGCGCGGCACGTCGTGAGGGGCGTCGAGATCGGGGTTCGGGGGCGTTTCGGGCACAGGGAAGTGTACCGAGGCGTTGCTGAACGGCGAATGGGCCGGACGCGGCGGCGGCTCGGACCGGCCTGTTCCGGACGCCGCGCCCGTTCCGGTGACGCGGCTAGGGCTTCCCGCCGTCGATCCACCGCGTGTGCGCCTTCAGCGCGGCGAGCACGGCGAGGCGCACCACCACGTACAGCGCTGCGCCGACCACCACGAGACCGAGGCCCCAGGTGAGCAACAGGATGAGCAGGTGGGCACCGCCGACGGCCGAGAACATCCGGCGATGCTACCGGCGGGCGTCGGTCGTCGCCAGGGTCGCGGTCGAGCGAGCCGTCGCGCGTGCCCGATCGCGGCGCAGCAGCCACCGCTGCGCGGGGACCTCGACCGCTTTGTGCAGCACCCACGCGATCGCCAGGGCGATGCCGAACGCGGCGAGCGCGAGCAGCACGGCGCGCCGCCACGGCAGCTGCGGATGCCCGTCGGGCCACGCCGACGACACCGACGCGATCACGAGCAGGTGCACGAGGTAGAACGCGAACGAGATGCGACCGAGTTCCTGCCAGAGCGGCCGGGCCAGGAACGTCGAGTTCGACCGGGCGTCAGCGTCGGCGAGCGAGGCGACGAGCAGGGCGAAGAAGCCGACGGTGGCGGCGAGGCCGGGGTGCACGTCGGTGCCGGGAAGGGTCGGGGCCTCGGATAGGGCGTATCCGGCGAGGGCGAGCGGCACCGCGAGCGCGAGGCGCACGGGACGCCAGTCGCTGTTCTTCATCAGCAGCGCCAGACTCACGCCGATGACGAACTCGGGCATGCGCAGCAGCGGTGTCGATGCGGCCGACAGGGGCACGGGCGACATCGCGGCGATCTGGGGCATGAGGGCCACGAGGACCAGGGATGCCACGACCACCACCACGAGCGTGCGGTTCGACGCGCGCACGAGGGGGCGGATCAGGAACGGGAAGCTCAGGTAGAAGAACGCCTCGCACACCAGCGACCAGCTCGCGGGGTTGCCCGCCTGCCACCAGTCGGGCACCCAGCCGTTGACGAGGAGGACGTTGGCGACGACGGGCGCCGCGCCGTCGGCGCGGATCTCGGGCACCAGTGTCGCCGCGGCGACCAGCGCGAGCCCGACGCCGACGAGGTGCAGGGGGTAGACGCGGGCGAAGCGGTGCCACCAGAACGACCGCGCAGACTGCTGCGGCTTGTAGCCCCACGCCAGCACGAAGCCCGAGAGGATGAAGAACAGCGTCACCCCGGTCTTGCCGGCCTCGAACAGCACGCCCCACACGACTCCGGCGTTCCCGCCGAAGTACTCGACCGCCATGATGTGGTGGCCGAAGATCAGCATCGCGGTCGCCCAGCGCAGCCCCGTGAGCGACGGCAGGTTGCGCACGTGCGAGAGGGGGCCGGGGGCGGCCTCGGCCGCGGCGCGCTGCACGGTCGGCGCGGAGGCGGTCATCGTGCTGATGGTCATCGCCTCCGTCTCGTGTTCGGGCGCGACCTCGTGCTCGTTGACGACGCCAGAGGAGTCGACCTGAGCACGTGCAGTCGCGCAGACCGGATGAGACGGTACTCCCCCGCGTTGAGGAGATGCCTGAAAAGGTCGGGGCTTGACGGGGGGACCCTCCCTTCCTCCCCTCCCTCGCACGCAGTACCCATCCGATTCGCGCACTCCTCCGAACACTGATCGGCGGCCTGTCGCTCCTATGGCCGCGCACTCGCACCGGAGGACACATGCTCGAGACGACCACGCCTGCGCTGGCGAGCCTGGACGCGTTCGCCAACGTGACCGACCTGCTCGCGCGTCGAGCGGCCGAAGCCCCGGAGCACGTCGCGTTCGAGGTTCCCACCGACGACGCCTCGTCGTGGCGCCCGGTGACGACCGCCGCGTTCCTCGACGACGTGCGCACTCTCGCCAAGGGAATGATGGGTGCCGGGCTCGCCGCGGGCGACACGGTCGCCATCATGGCTCCGACACGCTACGAGTGGGCCGTCGCCGATCTCGCGACCTGGTTCGCCGGCGGCGTCGTCGTTCCGGTCTACGACTCCTCGTCGGCTTCGCAGGTCGATGCGATCGTGCGCGATGCCGGCGTGCGCCTGGCCGTCGCCGGGTCGCGCGCGCACGCCGACCTGCTGGACGCGGCGCTCGCGCAGGCGGAGACCGACGCGCTCGGCACCTGGGCGATGCGGGGAGTCGACGGCATCCCCTCGCTCGACGACCTCGTAGTGCTCGGCGCGCACGTCTCCGACGCCGAGCTCGAGAGCCGGCGCACGCTCGCGGGGCACGACGACCCCGCGACGATCGTCTACACCTCGGGTACGACGGGCGAGCCGAAGGGCGCCGTGCTCACGCACGCGAACTTCCTCGGCCAGGTGCTCAACATCGCCGCGGCCTACCGCGAGGTGGTCACCCCGACGGGCAACACGATCATCTTCCTTCCGCTCGCGCACGTGCTCGCCCGCGGGCTGCAGCTGATCTGCATCGCCAGCGGCATGCGCATCGCGCACCTCTCCGACCCGGCGAAGGTCGTGCCCGCCCTGGCGGTGCTGCGCCCGACGTTCCTCGTGGTCGTGCCGCGCGTGCTGCAGAAGATCCAGGCGGCCGCCGCCGACAAGGCCGCCGCGAAGGGTCTGGGCCGGGTCTGGACACGCGCCGTGTCGACCGCCGTCGCCCGCGGACGCTTCGCCGAGAAGCAGGATGCCGGCCATCGCCGCCGCGTTCCCCTCGGCCTCCGCGTGCGTGCCGCCGTCTTCGACGCCCTCTTCTACTCACGGCTGCGCGCGGTGATGGGCGGACGTGTCGGCTACATCCTGTCGGGCGGGGCGACCCTCGACGGCATCCTGTCGCTGTTCTTCCGCGGGATCGGGGTTCCGGTCATCGAGGGCTACGGGCTCACCGAGACCACCGCGCCGCTGACGGGCAACCTGCCCGGACGCATCGTCTCGGGCACGGTCGGGCTCCCGCTGCCCGGCTCGACGGTGCGCATCAGTGCCGAGGGCGAGGTGCTGGCTCGCGGGGTGGGCGTGTTCGCCGGGTATCGCGACCCCCGCCACGATGCCGAGGCCTTCGTCGACGGCTTCTTCCGCACGGGAGACCTGGGCCGCATCGACGACGGAGGGCGCCTGATCCTCGAAGGCCGCCTGAAAGACGTCATCGTCACCTCGAACGGCAAGACCGTGGTGCCCGCCCGCTGGGAGGGCGCCGTCGAGGCGAGTCCGCTCGTGCAGCACGCCGTGATGGTCGGCGAGGGCAAGCCCTACCTCTCGGCCCTGCTGATCCTCGACCCCGAGCAGTCCGCCGCCTGGGCAGCCGCGAACGGCGCGGTGCTCGAGCCCGGCTCACCGGGAGAGCTGCGCGCGATCGACGAGCCGCTCCTGTGCGCGCACCTGCAGTCCACCGTCGACGCCGCCAACGCCCTCGTCGCGCGCAGCGAGCAGGTGCGCCGGTTCACCCTCGTGCTCGCCGACCTCGACGACCGCGAGCTCGTCACCCCCACGCTCAAGATCAAGCGCCGCGAGGTGCTGCATCGCGCCGCCGACACGATCGACACCCTGTACCGAGGAGCCGCATCATGACCGCACCCGTTCCCCCCACCACCAGCGGGTCCGCGGACACGCAGAACCGCACGGCCATCGTCGCCGTCGTCGTGGCCCTCGCCATCGGCGCCGGGGTCGCCGTGGCCGGCAGCCATCGCGGCGCGCAGGTCGGTGGCATCCCGGTGTTCGCCCTCGCGGTGGCCGCGGCCTTCGTCATCCAGTTCCTCGTCTTCGTGCCCTCGGCGCTGCGCCGCACCGAGCGGTTCTTCGACCTCACCGGCAGCCTGACGTTCATCTCGGTGTCGGTCGCGCTGGCGTTCCTCGCGCCCGCGCAGGATGCCCGCGGGTGGATCCTCGCCGCCATGGTGGTGCTGTGGGCCGCACGCCTGGGGTCGTTCCTGTTCGCGCGCGTGCACCGCTCGGGCTCCGACGGACGGTTCGACGAGATCAAGACGAAGCCGCTGCGTTTCTTCCAGGTGTGGTGCATCCAGGGCCTGTGGGTCGCTCTCACCGCCTCGGCCGCGTGGATCGCGATGAGCGCGGATGCCACCGACCGGGCGCCCCTCGACGGTTTCGCCGTGGCGGGCATCGTGGTCTGGCTGCTCGGAATGGTGCTCGAGGTCGTCGCCGATCTGCAGAAGCAGGCATTCCGCGCCGACCCGGCGAACAAGGGCGAGTTCATCCGCACGGGTCTGTGGTCGCGTTCGCGCCACCCCAACTACTTCGGCGAGATCCTCGTGTGGGTCGGCGTCTTCCTCGTCGCGGTGCCGGTGCTGCAGGGGTGGCAGTGGATCGCGGTCCTCTCGCCGCTCTTCGTCATCCTTCTGCTCACCCGGGTCAGCGGCATCCCGCTGCTCGAGAAGCGCGCCGACGAGCGCTGGGGCGACCGCGCCGACTACGTCGCGTACCGCGACAGCACGCCCGTGCTGATTCCTTCGCTCACCGCGCCGTCGGCGAAGGCGGCGCGGCGGTAGGTGACCGCGGGATCGACCCGCGGCCGGGCTCAACGCCCCGGGCGTCACTCCTCCGCGGGCAGCGCCCGCTGCGCGACCACCCGCCGCGCTTCGACGACGGCCTCGGCGAACTCGGTGTCGGGGTCGTCCATGACGATCGCCGTGGCCCGCGCGTGGGCGCTCACGACGTCGTAGGGCGACGCGGCCGCGCGCGCGACGGCCGCCTCGGCCCGGAATCCGATGGCGGCGAACGCGCGGCTGAGGCTGCGCTGCGTGTCGTGGTCGCCGCGGCCGAACTGGGTCGACAGTTCGTCGGCGAGGCTCTCGTGCTCGCCGTCGGGAACGAGCCCGGATGCCGTTCGCCACGCCGCCCGCGCCACCTCGGGGTGCCGATCGCGCAGCGCCGCCGGGGTGATCGCCGTGAACGCCGCCGGGTCGCCGATCTTCGACAGGGTGTGCAGCGCCTGGCTGCGCGCCTGGGGGATCTCGGATGCCACTTCGGGAAGCAGCGCCGGCACGGTGCGGGCCGGGTCGTGCCGCGTGAGCGCCCAGGTAAGCATGTCGCGCACGAAGAAGTCGGGCTCGACCGCGCACCGCGCCACGAGCTCGGCGACGTAACGGTCGTCGGGTCGCGTTCCCGCGGCGAGCGCGGACTGCAGGCGCACGGACGCATCGGGGTGCTCGAGCGCGGCGCGGAGGCGGTCGGCGGGGGTTTCGTCGGTCATGGTGCCTCCCAGCGTTTCACGCGGCGGGGCCGTAGGGGTCGTGGGGCTTGGTGGGTTGCGGTGCGGAGAGCCGTGACCAGCGGAGGGGATGGGGCCACGGGAGGACGCCTGAGCGGCATCCGCCCTCCGCTCATCCCTCGCCCTCCGCCCTTCCCGGGCTCGATCATGCGACCCCGGCGCCGGATGCGCTATTTCTTCAGCACCCGCCGCTCGATCAGCTTCCGAGCGACGTCCATGAAGTTCGGCGCGTACTTGGCCCACTCCTGGTCGAGCTTTCGGACGTCGATCTTGCCCGTGTGCAGCAGTTCGCAGATCCTCAGCCAGCTCTCTCCGGTCGCCGCCGTGAGGGCGCCCGCCACCGCCGCATTCACCACGACGCCGGCGCCGGGGATCAGCTTCAAGAAGCTCGTCGCCAGAGCCCGACCCGCCACCTGCACGCCGAACTGGGCGAGGGCTCCGGCCGAGAGCATCGTCTTGACCTCGAGGTCGTAGACCGCGGCGATCCGCCCCATCATCGTGAGCTGGATCGGCGCAAGAGTGAAAGCATCCGAGACAGGAAGCGGAACGGTCGCCGCTCCCGCGGCTGCCGCGGCCGCTGCCGCGATGATCGGGCGAGCCATCTCGCGCTTCCACGGGAGATTGAGGCGCTGTGCGATGCGAAAGGCGTCCTTGTCACGCTCGGGAGCGAGGGCGAGCGTCTCGGTGACAAGGTCACCGAGACCGTGCCCCTTCCCCTTCCCGTGCCGGTCGCGCGTAGAGGTGAGGATGACGCGCCGATACGGCACACGTAGGCGCTCGCCGGTCGCGGCATCGGTCGGGTCGTTCAGCCAGTCGACGAAGGCCTCCACGTCTTTGGCCACGCTCTGATGCCCCGTGATCGAGTTCTTGATCCAATCGACCTTGGTGAGCACCAGGATGACGGGAAGTCCACGGGCGTCGAGTTCACGGATCATGGCGATGTCGGCGGGCGTGAGGCGATCGTCGTTCGCTTTCACGCAGTACCAGACGACCGAGATCTGGTGGTCGCCGGAGTGCGCCGCGATCGCGTCGAGGTGATTTCGGAGTTGCTGATCGGGCGGAATGGGCGATCCGATCTCGAAGCCCTCGACGTCCCAGATGCCGAGGGAGTCGTCGCTGTAGAACTGCACCCCGCGCGTGACCGGGAGCCCTCGTCCGACCTTCGCCCAATCGCGCCCGAACACGGCGTTGACGAGCGATGACTTGCCCACTCCGGAGGTCCCGACGATCGCGAGATTGAACCGGCCGTAGCGCGACCGCGCCTCCGACGACGCGTCGACGAACGCCTTCTCGTCGATCGCGGGCTTCTTCGCGTCTTTCTTCGCCATTGCGCCCCCTCGCTCGTGCATGTCTCGTCAGTGTCGCACTCGATGCGCCCCCGGGACCGCCCATGGACATCGGCGCCGCGCGGTGTCCCGAGCACGGACGTGGTCGGCGGTGACGGTCAGGCGAGCAGGAAGAGCGCCGTGTGTCCGGGCTGACCCGCGCTCAGGGCTGACCCGCGCTCAGCTCATGAAGGCGTCGTCACGGCTGCCGCCGGTACGCCGCCCACTCCCCCGCCGGGTCGTCGCGTGAGAACACGATGCGGTCGTGCAGTCGCGACGGCCGACCCTGCCAGAACTCGATCTCGCGCGGCTCGACCCGGTATCCACCCCAGTGCGGGGGCCGCGGCACGGACTCGTCGTCGGCGAATCGGGCGCCGATCTGGGCCATCTGCTCCTCGAGGGCGGTTCGGGATGCCACCTGCTCCGACTGGTGGCTCGCCCAGGCCGACAGTTGCGAAGCGCGGGGCCGCGAGGCGAAGTACGCGTCGTCACGCTCGGGCGGGAGCGGCGTCGCCGTACCGAGCACGATGACCTGGCGCTGCAGCGCGTACCAGGGGAACAGGATCGACACCGAAGGGTTCTCGGCGAGCGCGCGGCCCTTGCGCGACAGGCGGTTCGTGAAGAACCACAGTGCGCCGTCGTCGTCGATGCCACGCAGCAGCACGGTACGCGAGGTGGGTCGGGCCTCGGCATCCACCGTCGAGACCACCATCGCGTTCGGCTCGGAAAGGCCGGCAGCATCGTTCAGCCACCGGAGGAGAAGAGCGATGGGCGATGCCGAGAGCGCGGCGTCGTCGAGCTCGTCGAGCGTGTAGTCCCGTCGGTGGGCGAGGGGGTTCTCGGTCATCGCGGTCCTCCGGTCGGTCGCGGCACCATCGTATGGCGGTGTCGTCGCTCGGGGCGCGGGGTCGCGCCGAAGGAGGGGTTGAAGCCAGCGGAGGAGGTGTGACCGCGGGAGGAGGTGTGAGCAGAATCGATCCTCCGCCCCTCCCTCCCCCTCCGCTCGTCACGTGCGCGCGCACCGCCGGCGCCCCCTCTAGCCGGTGTCGGTGGCCCGGAGTACCGTCGTCGCCATGACGCCCGCCGAACTGTTTCTGCGCTCCGACGCCGCGCTGCGCGATGTCATCGACCGCCTCGATCCCGCTGACTTCTCGGCCCCGGTGCCGAAGGAATGGAGCCAGCTCGAGTCGCCCACGCTGCTCGACATCATCGGGCGGCACGCGTACGACGAAGCCTGGGTCCCCGACGTGATCGCGGGCCGCGCGGCGGCCGACGGCGACCCGTTCGCCGAGGGCGACCTCTTGAGCGGCGACGATCCGATCGCCGCGTACGACGCGCTCAACGACGCCGCGACGGCCGCGGTGAACAAGGGCGACATCGCCGACACCTTCCACTTCACGTACGGCGACTACCCGGCGGCCGAGGGCTTCGCTCATCTGGCGACATACCGCGCTTTTCAGGCGTGGATGATCGCCAAGACGTTCGGCGTCCCGTTTCACCTCTCACCCGAGCTGATCGCGGGGATGAACGAACACGTCGTTCGCCACGCCGACGAGTGGCGCCAGTGGGGCGTGTTCGGTCCGGCGATCGACCCGCCGGCGGACGCCGATGACGAGACGCGACTGCTGTGCACGCTGGGGTTCTGGATGCCGTAGACGCGGCGGCCGCGAAGCTGATGTCGCTCTCACGTCACGCCATCCGGTCTGCGGATGTGGCCCCGGTGGAATAGGCAGCCGCTGCCCCTCGTTGGGAGGCGTGGCCCCCGTTTCCCCACGAAAGGACCCCCGTGAGCCTGTTCCACCCCACCACCGTCGGCGATGTCGATGTTCGAAACCGCGTATCGCTCGCCCCGATGACCCGCCTGCGCGCGTCGGCCGACGGCGTTCCCGGCCCGATCGTGGCGAAGTACTACGCGCAGCGCGCGGGCATCGGCCTCCTCGTCACCGAGGGCGTCTTCCCGAGCGACGAGTCGCGCGCGTACCCCGGACAGCCCGGCATCGTCACCGACGCACAGGCCGCCGGCTGGGCCAAGGTTGCAGAGGCCGTGCACGCCGAGGGCGGCACCGTCTTCATGCAGCTGATGAACGGCGGACGCGTCACGCACCCCGACATCACCGGCACCGACCGCATCGTCGCCCCCTCGGCGATCGCGATCCAGGGCGACACGCGCCTGGCCGACGGCACCAAGGTCGCCTACGCCGAGCCGCACGCGCTCGAGACCTCCGAACTCGCCACGGTGCGTGACGAATTCGTCGCCGCCGCCCGTAAGGCAGTGGATGCCGGCTTCGACGGCGTCGAGCTGCACGGCGCAAACGGATACCTGCTGCACGAGTTCCTGTCCCCCGCCTCCAACCAGCGCACCGACGAGTACGGCGGGTCGCCCGAGGCCCGCGCCCGCTTCGTCATCGAGGTCGCCGAGGCCGTCGTGGCCGAGATCGGCGCCGGTCGCGTCGGCATCCGCATCTCGCCCGCCCACAACATCCAGGACGTGTGGGAGAAGGACGAAGCCGAGACCCGCGCCACCTACGAGGCACTGCTCGCCGGTCTGGCTCCCCTGGGCCTCGCCTACCTGAGCGTGCTGCACGCCGACCCCGCCGGCGACCTGATTCAGGACCTGCGCCGCACCTTCGGCGGCACGTTCATCGTCAACTCGGGCTTCTCGAGCGTCACCACGCGCGACGAGGCCGTCTCGGCCGTCGACGACGGCATCGCCGACCTGGTTGCCGTCGGTCGCCCCGCGATCGCCAACCCCGACCTCGTGACGCGCTGGGAGCAGGGCGCCGACGAGAACGAGGTCGACCAGGCGTCGGTCTACGGCGGCGACGAGCGCGGCTACACGGATTACCCGTTCTTGCAGGGCTGAATCACGTCGAAGGGCCTCGCACGGACGGTGGATGCCGTTCGCGCGAGGCCCTTCGTCATAACCGGGGATGCGGATGCCGGTGAGGACTCAGCCCACGGACGCCCGGATGCTCGCCCGCTTCCGGGCCTCGCTCTCGAGCTTCTGCTCCGCCAGGTCGACGATGGTGTCCAGCTGCGCGCGGGGGATGAACACGACGCCGTCGGCGTCGGCGACCACGACGTCGCCCGTCAGCACGGCCACTCCCCCGATCGCGACCGCGCCGCCGATCACACCCGGACCGTTCTTATAGGGGCCGGCCGGCGTCACCCCGCGAGCGAAGACGGGGAGCCCCAGCTCGCGGATCGCGTCGACGTCGCGCACGCAGCCATCGACGACGAAGCCCGCCACTCCGAGGCTCCGCGCCCGCTCGGCGATGAGGTCGCCGATCAGCGCCCGCGTGGTGTCGCCGAACCCGTTAAGCACGATGACCTCGCCCGGCTGGACGACGTCGAGCGCCGCGTGGACGATCTGGTTGTCGCCCGCCGCCGTGAGCACGGTGAGCGCCGGACCCACCAGGCGCGCACCCACCCACGTCGGTGAGATGCCGGCATCCGGAGACCCGAGGCGCTGCATCGAGTCGACGACCGCCGAGGCGGCCAGGGGCGCGAGACGTTCGCGCTCGGAGGCGCTGAGGGGTGCGCGCTCGGCGACGGGTGTCGCGACGGCCGAGGTCACTTCGAGACCTGCAGCAGCTCGTCGATGATGGGAGAGATCGTGGCTTCGCGCTCTTCCCACAGCGTCTCGACCTCGGCACCCGGCATCCACGAGGCGACGGTGGCCGCGTTGGTGAGCTTTTCGATGACCGCGGGGTCCTCCGCGGCGACCTTGAGCGCGGCCTCCAGCGAGGAGCGGATGTTCTCGGGCGTCTCGGCCGGCACCGACAGGGTGAAGCGGCTGTTCATCGGCGCCACCTCGTAGCCCGCGCCGGTCAGCGTGGGCACGTCGGGCATGAGTTCGCTCTGCTCGTCTTCGACGATCGCCAGCAGGCGGATGTCGCCGGACTTGTACGGGCCGTAGAAGCTCGAGACCCCGCCGAGGGCGAAGTTCACCTCGCCCGACATGACGGCGGCCACCTTGTCGGCACCACTGTTGTAGTGGACGATGTTGAACCCCAGGCCGAGTTCGTTCTCGAGGATGCGCAGGTTGACGTGGTCGTCGCCGGCGCGCGAGTCCGTTCCCGCCGTGATCGTGCCGGGGTCGTCTTCGACGGCGGCGAACAGGTCGTCGATGGTCTTGTAGGGGCTGTTGGCAGCCACGCCGATCACGACCGAGTTGGTGGCGAACGAACCCACCGGCAGGAAGCTCTCGCGATCGAAGGTGGCGTTCTTCGAGGGGTCGAGGTAGCGACCGAGGATCGACGGGATGTTCGTGTAGCCGAACGTCGTTCCGTCGGGTGCCGAGGTGGCGAGCTTGCTGAGCCCGACGACCTGGCTGCCGCCCTCGAGGTTCACGACCTGGATGTTGGCATCGAGGGATTCCTGCATGGCCGGCGCGACGATGCGGGCCAGGATGTCGTTGCCGGCACCGGCTGCCGAGGGGACGATCCATTCGATGTCGGTTCCGGCGGCGGGCCAGGCCTCGTCGGCGCCGTTGCCGTTCGAGGTGGTGCCGGCGGCGGACGAGCATCCGACGAGGGCCACGGCAGCGAAGGCTGCGACGGCGGTGAGGGTCAGGGAGCGGGTTCGCATGCTGATTTCTCCTTCTGGTGGGGATGACGGGTGAGCAGGGACAGGACTAGGCGTCGATCCGCGCGCGGGACCGTGACCGCGACCGCGACCGCACGAAGGCGGCGAGGGCGGGGCGGCTCGCTCCCAGCGCGACGGCGAGGGCGCAGACGACGAGCAGGCCGGTGGCGATCGGGCTGCTGGTGAACACTCCCCAGTCGCCGCGCGACAGGGCGAGCGAGCGCTGGAAGTTCTCCTCGAGCATCGGGCCGAGGATGATCGCGAGCACGAGAGGTGTGAGCGGCACGCGCAGCAGGTGGAAGACGTACCCGATCACGCCCGCGGCGACCATGACGAAGATCTCGAAGGTGCTGCCGTTGATCGAGTACGTGCCGAGGAACATGAACGCGAGGATCGCGGCCATCAGGTAGGCGAACGGCAGGCGGAGCACGGCGATCCAGACGCGCACGAGCGGCACGTTGAGGATGAGCAGGATGACGTTGCCCACCAGGAAGCTGGCGATGATGGCCCAGGCGACCTCGGGGTTGTCGCGGAACAGGAGCGGCCCGGGGATGAGGCCGTTGACGGTGAACGCCCCCGCCATGATGGCGACCGTGGCCGACGTCGGGATGCCGAGGGTGAACAGCGGGATCATCGACGACACCGCGAGGGCGTTGTTGGCGGATTCGGGGCCGGCGACGCCCTCCATGGCGCCGCGGCCGAACTCGGAGCGGTGCTTCTTCGAGAAGCGCTTCTCGGCGGCGTACGAAGCCAGCGAGGTCGCTGCTCCGGGCGAACCGGGGAGCAGACCCATGAAGAAGCCGATGATCGAGCCGCGGAAGAAGGGCTTCCACGAGCGGCGGAAGTCGTCGCGGGTGGGGTAGAGCCGCCCGATCGAGAGGGGCTTTGCGATGCCGCCGGGGCCGCGCTGGGCCTGGGCGAGGATCTCGCTGAGCCCGAAGGCGCCCATGACGATCGCGACGAGGCCGATGCCGTCGAACAGCTGCGGCATGTCGAATCCGAAGCGCACGATGCCGACTCCCGGGTCGAGGCCCACCGTCGCGATCGCCAGGCCCACGCCGGCGCTGATGAGCGCCTTGGCGGGGTTGCTGCCCGCGAAGCTCGTGATGAGCAGCAGCCCGAGGAACGACACGAGGAACAGCTCGGGGGCGCCGAACTCCAGCGCGATCCGCGCGAAGGGGGCGACGAGCACGAACCCGACGACACCGACCAGCCCGCCGATGAACGACCCCACCGCCGCGATCACCAGAGCCGGGCCGCCGCGCCCGCGCTTGGCGAGCTCGTACCCGTCGAGGGTCGTCGCCACCGACGAGGCTTCGCCGGGGATCCGCAGCAGGACGGCGGTGATCGTGCCGCCGAAGGCCGCGCCGTAGAGGATGGCGGCGAGCATGATGATCGCCGTGGTGGGCGAGAGCCCGAAGGTGACGGGGATGAGCAACGACACGGCTGCGGCGGGCCCGAAGCCGGGCAGCACGCCGACGAGCATGCCGAGCACGCAGCCGAGAAGGGCGAAGAGCAGGTTCTCAGGGGTGAGGACCGTGAGGAGTCCCTGGAAGAGAGCGCCGAATTCCATGTCAGAGGCCGATCATGCGGAGCACGGTGATGCTCGAGTGCGGGAGGGCGGTGCCGAGCAGGTCGGCGAAGACGAACCGGCTGATGACGGCCACACCGACGGCGATGAGAAGGGCGACCCACCAGCGGCGAGCGCTCACGAGGGTCATGACGCTGAAGAGCAGCAGCGTCATGGTGAGGAGGTAGCCGAGCACCGGAAGCAGGATCGCGGAGAGCACGAGCGCCCCCGCCACGATGGCGACGCGCAGCACTCCGCGCCGGTCGGGGAGGGCGATGTCGTCGTCTTCCTCGTCGATCCCGTCGACGACGAGCACGCCGATCGCGGTGTCGGTGGGCGGGTCGACGCGGTTGGCCTCGAACGGCGGCCGTGTGTCCGACCGGCCGGCTTCCCGGCGCTGCGCGGCAGCCGCACCGAGCAGCTGGAGCGCCCAGAGGACAGCGCCGAGCGCGATCGTGGCGCCCGCGACGACCGGGAAGAACCCCGCGCCCACCCCGGTCACGTTGGTCAGGCCGTAGCCGAAGCCTGACACCATGACCGCGATGCCGGCGACGGCACCGATCGCCACGACAGACCACTCCAGGTACTGCCGTGCCCTCGTCGGGGACGAGGTTTCCACCACATCAGACGCCATCGTCATCCGCCTCTCTGCGGGTTTCCGTGCTAGGTGTGTGTGCAAGGCGTTCAACGCAACTTGCGCACTTGCACAGGATTGCAGGATGGTCCAAACTTGTCAACAACCGACCCGCTCGATCGGCGTCGTGCCTTCGAAGGAGAGAACATGAGCTTTCGCGCCGTCGCGACTCGCAACACCGCCGCCCTGAGCGCTACGGAGCAGAAGGTCATGACGGTGCTGCTGAGCGCTGCGACGTCATCGACGACGGCGGCCGACGTGGCTGCCCAGGCCGGCACGCACGAGTCGACCGTGGTGCGCCTCGCGCAGAAGCTGGGCTACCGCGGGTATCCCGACCTGCGCCGCGACCTGCGCGCCGACGAGGTGAACCCCGCGCTCTCGGGTGCGCCGATGCGGCAGGAGTCCGGGGCCGACCTGGCATCCTTCGTCGCCGACGAGCGAGCCGGCCTCGAGCGCCTGTCGGAGTTCGTCCCCCAGTCCGCGATCGACGCCGCCGCCCGCGACATCGCCGGCGCCGGGGTCGTCTACATCTTCGCCAACGGCGACGCCCGCTCGCTGCAAGAACTGCTCGCCCGCCGCTTCCGCCGGCTGGGGATGGTCGTGGTCACCCTCTCACCCCAGGCGAAGGACCTGGCCGAACGCTTCGTGCCATTCGACTCCACCAGCATGCTGATCGGCTTCGCGCTGCGCGAGACGCCGCGGATGCTCCCCGCCCTCATCGCCGAGGCGCAGCGCCGACGCGGACGCAGCCTGCTCATCACCGACGTGCCGGGCGCGCAGTTCCGGCCCGCTCCCGACCACCTCATCGCGGCCCTCCGCAGCGCCGACAGCGAGTACCGCACCCTC
This sequence comes from Microbacterium sp. Leaf179, assembly GCF_001423785.1. Classification (NCBI taxonomy): domain Bacteria; kingdom Bacillati; phylum Actinomycetota; class Actinomycetes; order Micrococcales; family Microbacteriaceae; genus Microbacterium; species Microbacterium sp. Leaf179. Next base: position 137,983 of record NZ_LMPH01000001.1, read on the forward strand.
TTCGTGCCGATGGCCCTCTGCTACGCGCTTCAGCTCGCGGTCTACCACCTCGACTCCGAGCGGTACCACGCCGTCCGCGAAGACATCGACGGCCTCACCCGCATGCTCGGCGGCACCGACGAGATCCCCCTCCGACCGTGACGGGCCCCGCCTGGCGGGCTGCGCTCAGCACCCAGGCGGCGCTGTCGCAGGCTTCGTGGGTCGGCGTGCGGCTGATGGTCGGCTACCGGGCGCTCGAGCTGGGCGGGGATCCGCTGCTGCTCGCCGCGCTCGCGGCATCCTTCGCCGTTCCGACGATCGTCGCGGCGCTTCCCGCGGGCCAGATCTGCGACCGCTTCGGTGGGAGCACCGTCGCCTTCGCCGGCCTTCTCATCGCCTCGGCCGGCGCGATCGTCGTGCTCGCCCTGCCGTCGACCGTGCTGCTGCTGTTCGCCGCGACCCTCACGATCGGCCTGGGCCACCTCTGCGTGATGATCGGCCAGCAGACCTTCGTCGCGCACGCGAGCCGCGGGGGCTCGATGGACAGCGGCTTCGGCACCCTCAGCGCGGCGGCATCCATCGGTCAGCTGATCGGTCCCCCGGCCGTGACCATCGCCGCGACCCTCGCCGCGGGCGATCAGCCCGACACGACCGCGGGCTTCGCCGTCTGCCTCGCCTTCACGGTGCTTGCTCTACCGCTGATCCTCTTCCTGCGCCGCGGCGACACGCACCGCCGCACCACCGCCGCGAAGGCCCCGCGCGTTCCGCTCTCGGCGGTGATGAAAGCCCCCGAGTTGTGGCGGGCCCTCGCGGTCAGCGGGGCCGTGCTCGTGACGGTCGACCTGCTCTTCACCTTCGTGCCGCTGTGGGCCGTGGAGAAGGGCATCCCCCCGGTCACCGTCGGCCTACTACTCGCCCTCCGCGCCGTCGTCTCGGTCGTGAGCCGCCTCGGCCTCGCCCGCATCGTGGCGCGATTCGGCCGCCGCACCCTGCTCGTCGTGGCGATGCTCATGGGCGTCGCGAGTCTCGTCGCCCTGCCCTTCGCGAACCAGTGGGGTGCGATCCCCGTAATGATCGCGCTCGGCATCGCCCTCGGCCTCCCCCAGCCCCTGACGATGGCGTGGACGACCGCGATCACCCCTCCCGCGGTGCACGGCGCGGCCCTCGGCCTGCGCCTGACCGCCAACCGCGTGCTGCAGGTGCTGATCCCGGTGAGCGTGGGCCTCGTCGCCGGGCCCCTCGGACTCGTGGCGATCTTCTGGTCGAACGCGGCCGTGCTCGCGGTGGGGGTGGCGATTGTTGCCACCTCGCGTACAAGCGATCGCGATGGGGAGGGTTCGGAGTAGCGGGCGGGCGCTATGAGGCGGCTCGGTATCGCTGCGCGGTGGCGCCCGAGCGGAACTCCCGGCGCTCGACGAGCTCGAGTCGCATTTGATTCCGGATGCCATCGAGCAGGCGTGGCCCGCGCCCGGCGACCACCGGGTGTACGACGAAGGTGTACTCGTCGATGAGCCCGGCCGCGGCGAGCGCGGCCGGGAGTTGCACGCCGCCGAGCGAAATGCCCCGCCCCGGCCGTTCCTTCAGCGCCCGAACGGCTTCGACAACGTCACCACTGATGAGTTCGGCGTTCCAGTCCACGGCGTCGATGGTTCCGGATGCCACGACCTTCCGCATCGGATCCATCACCTCCGAGAAGGCCACGTCATCGGCATCCATCCAGTCCGGCCACTCCCCCGACTCCGGCCGCCGCCACGCCCCCAGCATCAGCTCGTACGTGACGCGGCCGTAGAGGAGTGTGTCCGAGCGTCGCAGCTCGTCGGTCCAGAACGCCATGGATTCGGAGTCCGGCGGAAGGCCGGCCTCGTGGTGGACGCAGCCGTCGAGCGTGACGTTGATGGCGTAGCGGAGCGGCTGGGTCATGCCGCTAGCTTGGTCGTCGGATCCCCTCGGCGGAAGGGCCTCCGCCCGCCGCCGCGAACCGCTGCGCCTGCACCGCGAACGCCTCCGCCAACTCCGCCGGCCCCACCACCTCCATCGCCACCTCGAACCGTCCGAACGATGCGGCGAGGGCACCCCACGACCACGAACCGGCTTCGAGGGTGCAGCGCTCGTCGTCCACAGCCGTGACGGTGCCGTCGCCCGCGAAGGGCAGCACGTCGCGGGCCGGCGCGTGCAACAGCACCGTCCCCCGGCAGGCCCACTCATTCGTGTCCGACCCCTTGAACCGCGCCGAGACGAACGCGTCGACATCACCGCCCGGCACGACCCGCGGCACGAACGGAGCTCCCGACGGCACCCGCGGCCTCACCCGATGAGCGGAGAAGAGCCGCCAATCCTCCCTATCGAGGTCCCACGCGAGCAGGTACCACCTGCCCTGCGATGCGACGAGATGGTGCGGCTCGACCCGTCGGGCCGGCCCCGGCTCGGCGTCGTCCCCCTCGCGAGGCAGGTAGTCGAAGCGGATCGTCACCCGGTCACGCAGAGCCTGCCCCAGCGTCAGGAGCACGTCCAGGGGCACCGCGACGGCCGGCCCGTCACCGGGTCGCCCGACCGTGGTCACCTCGATCGCATCGAGCCGAGGCCGTAGCCGCGACGGCAGCACCTGACGCATGGTCCCGAGTGCGCGCACCGCCGCCTCCCCGATACCGGCGCCCAGCGCAGGAGCCGCCCGCAGCGCGATCGCGACCGCGAGCGCCTGGTCGTCGTCGAAGAGCAGCGGGGGCATGTCGTTTCCCGCCTCGAGGCGGTATCCGCCGTCGGGACCCATCGCGGCCTCGATGCGGTAGCCCATCTCGCGAAGACGGTCGATGTCACGCCGAACCGTGCGATGGCTGATGCCCAACCGCGCCGCCAACACAGACCCCGGCCAGTCGCGCCGGGCCTGCAGCAGCGACAGCAGAGTGAGCAATCTCGACGTCGTGGCCATGTCGTCCACGTTAGAGCGAATAGAGGACAGAAACAGACCTACACGGCTGAGATCGTCGATCTACAAGCCGATCCCGGCCGAGACAATGAGGAGAAGACATGTCCGTGCAGACCACCACCCACCTGAACTTCCGCGGCGACGCCCGTGAGGCGCTCGCCTTCTACCAGTCCGTCTTCGGCGGACACCTTGTCGTCAACACCTACGCCGACTTCGGGATGCCGGCCGACATCCCCGGATCCGACAAGGTCGTGTTCGGCCTGGTCGCCGCCGAGAACGGCTTCCGCATCATGGGCTACGACATCCCCGGCCGCACCGAGGTCGGCATCGCCGGCGGCGGCGCGACACACCGCGAGAACGGTACGACAGTCACGGAGCAGGCGCTGTTCGTGTCGATTACCTCGCCCACGTTCGACGAGCTGCAGGGATACTGGGACACCCTGGCGGTGGATGCCACGGTCGTCGAGCCGCTGGCGGCATCGGCGTGGAGTGCCGGGTTCGGGATGCTGACGGACCGGTTCGGCGTGACGTGGAGCGCGTCGGTCGCGGCGGCGTGACCCCAGGAGTCGTGGCGCGGGCCTTGGGCTTTCGCCACGACTCCCCGCGAGGTTCGGCCAGAGAAGCGGGCTTTGGCTACGTGGCGCGACTGCACGGCGCCAGCTGCACGAATTTCTCTCCCCGCCTCTAACCAGCGCACCGACGAGCGGTCGAGAAGGGCATCCCGTCGGTCACCGTCGGTCTGCTGCTCGCCCTTCGCGCCCTCGTCTCGGTCGTGAGCCGCCTCGGCCTCGCCCGCATCGTTGCGCGATTCGGCCGCCGCACCCTGCTCGTCGCGGCGATGCTCATGGGCGTCGCGAGTCTCGTCGCCCTGCCCTTCGCGAACCAGTGGGGCGCGATCCCCGTGATGATCGCGCTCGGCATCGCCCTCGGCCTCCCGCAGCCCCTGACCATGGCCTGGACGACCGCGATCACCCCGCCCGCCGTGCACGGCGCCGCCCTCGGCCTGCGCCTGACCGCCAACCGGGTGCTGCAGGTGCTGAAGGTGCTGATCCCGGTGAGCGTGGGCCTCGTCGCCGGCCCCTTCGGACTCGTGGCGATCTTCTGGTCGAACGCGGCCGTGCTCGCCGTGGGGGTGGCGATCGTCGCGAGCTCGCGCACGAGCGATCGCGACGGGGAGGGGACGGCTTGAACCACGTCACCGCTGAGGAGTTCGGCGTTCCAGTCCACGGCGTCGAGGGTTCCGGATGCCACCACCTTGCGCATCGGATCCATCACCTCCGAGAAGGCCACGTCATCGGCGTCCATCCAGTCGGGCCACTCCCCCGACTCCGGCCGCCGCCTCGCCCCCTGCATCAGTCCGTACGTGACGCGGCCGTAGAGCAGAGTGGCCGCTCGAGCGCAGTGGGATCACCACGGCCTTGTTCGTTGGTGCCGCCCTCGGACGGTCGCGATACAACATGCCCCGGGCGCTGCCTCCTGGTGCGTCTCCCATTACGCACCACTCGACTCTTAGATCCTCCGCAGCGGACGAACTTCGTCCCAAAGCTCCGCGCAGTTGATGCGACCCACAACGCGGTTACCTCGGCCCGCCGTCCAGTTCCGCTTCAGGCCCTCAGGTACACCGTCTTCGGAGTAGAAGTGGATCCGCTTCTCTGAGGCCCAAGCGCCCGAGTCCTGGTTCGGCTCATGGAGGAACTCGACGTCTGGGGAGTTGATGAGATATTCGAATGCCTCTTCCTTCTCCTCCTCGTTCAGGAACACCACTTGGTCGTTCTTCCCATATACCAGCTTCGTCATCTTGCAACTCCCCCATTTCCCCTCATGGCACTCACCACTAAACACAGGTTCTCGAACGTCACCATATGCGGGTGCACTGGTGGCGATAGTTCGAAGTGATGCGTCCCGCGAGAGCATTATTATGATGGCGTTGAACTCACCGTGCGTCAATCGGCGCACCATCTCTAACGAGAGTGACCCACTAAAATCCGCTCGATCCAGACGAGCGTCAGAGCGCACTGCTGCTCGAGAGCAGGGCGTCCAGATCCGCCGAGCCCTCGGCTCGGGTTGGCGAGGGAGAGAGGCTAAAGTCGATACTGCGCGGGCGCAGTGGATCCGTCGCAGAAAGATCAGACCTGGTCGGGGATCACGATGGCTATACCTGGGGCGCGGTACGAAGGTGTCAGCTCTCACGAGCGGCTAGTCAAGTCGCGTCAGCGCGTGACCGAGCACGGCGAGGTCTTCACCCCCCGCTGGATCGTCGACGACATGCTAGATCTCGTCAAGACAGAGACCGAACGCATCGACTCGCGGTTCCTGGAGCCGGCGTGCGGCTCAGGCAACTTCCTCGTGCCCGTCCTCGACCGCAAGCTCGCGGCGGTGCAGGGCCGCCACGGCCGCAGCGATTTTGAAAAGCGTCATTACGCTCTTTTCGCGCTTATGTGCATTTACGGGATCGAGCTACTGCCCGACAACGCCGCCGAGTGCCGAGACAATCTCGCGGCCACTTTTTCTCGATTCCTAGGCCGAGGCGCAGGAAACGAGTGGCACCAGGCCGCCGTGACAGTCCTTTCCGCGAACGTGGTGCAAGGCAATGCTCTGAAAATGACGGATGCCGCCGGCGACGCAATCGTATTCCCGGAGTGGGGATACCTCGGGCGAGGCAAGTACCAGCGCAGGGACTTCCGCCTCATAGACCTCACCCAACGCGCATCGGCCTCAGTAGGGCTCTTCGAGGCGTTCGAAGAGCACGAGATCTTCAGCCCGGTACGCACCTACGCGGCGATGACAGTGAAAGACATCGCATGACGGACCAGACGATCACCGTTGATAGCAGGGCGACGTTCGTTCTTCGCGGTCACAATCCCGACGTGCTGACATGTATCGCGAACCTGTCGAACGATGAGGTCTTCACCCCTCCCGAACTCGCAAATCAGATGCTCGATACCCTCGAGAGCGCGTGGGCCGAGGAAAACGATGGTGCCTCCATTTGGTCTGACCCGAGTGTCACCTTCCTCGATCCGTTCACTAAATCGGGCGTTTTCCTGCGCGAGATCACGAGCCGGCTGACCGATGGTCTGGCATCGCAGATCCCTGCACTCGAGGAGCGGGTGGACCACATCCTGACCAAACAGGTGTTCGGGGTCGGGATCACGCAGCTCACGGCTCTGCTTGCGCGACGGAGCGTGTATTGCTCGAAGGACGCGACGGGTACGCATTCAATCGCGACTTCCTTTGATCGCGACTGGGGCAATATATGGTTCGAGCGAACCGAGCACACATGGGCGGGTGACAGGTGTGCGTACTGTGGCGCCGGCAAGTCGAGCTACGGGCGATCTGACGAGCTCGAGTCTCACGCGTACGCCTTCATTCACGGCACTGATATGAAAGCGCGCCTGGCGCGCATGTTTGGAGTAGACGTGCAGTTCGACGTGATCATCGGCAACCCACCCTATCAACTGAGCGATGGCGGCGGATCAGGATCGAGCGCTATGCCGATTTATCACCGATTCATCGAACAGGCGAAACGGCTGGAGCCGAGGCTGCTCACGATGATCATCCCCTCGAAGTGGTTCTCAGGTGGAAAAGGTCTCGACGATTTTCGATCGACGATGCTTCGCGATCGACGGCTTCGTTCGCTCGTCGACTACCCCGACTCCCGCGAGGCCTTCGCCGGCGTCGATGTAGCGGGTGGTGTCTGCTATTTCCTGTGGAACCGCGATAACCCCGGAGTATGCCACGTTGAGACGCGAGTCGGAGGCGCGTCCGTTGCTGCTGAGCGAATTCTGAACGAGTTCGACGTTTTTATTCGCGACAATCGGGTGCTGAATCTTGTGAAAAAGGTGCAGGAGGAAGGTACTGCGGCGCTCTCTTCGGTTGTGTCTGCCAGGAGGCCATTCGGAATAGATTCGGCCAACGCAGGTGCAGCCTCTGGCGACCTCCATCTTTATGCGAGTGGAGGGGATGCCCGTGTACACCGAGCAGATGTCCCAAAGGGTGCGGAGCTCGTCGACAAGTGGAAGGTCCTTTTGTCGAAGACGTCCAGTGAGCACGCCGGCCAAACTGACAAGTCGGGACGGAAGAGAGTACTGTCTCGAATCGAAGTGATGCCGCCAGCTTCGGTCGCGACGGAGTCTTATCTCATCCTTGGCCCCTTCCCCTCCGAGGCCGAAGCCGCCAATGCCGCAGCGTATCTGCGTACACGATTCGTGCGATTCCTGATCTCGGCGATCTTGCTGACGCAGAACATCACACGCGGCTCATTCGCGTTCGTGCCCGTTCAGAACTTTTCGCGCACATGGACGGATGAGGATCTCTATGCGAAGTACCATCTGACCCAAGACGAGATCGCGCTCATAGAGTCGCAGATCAAGCCGATGGAACTCGGCGATGCCTAAACCCATCGACGAGCTGCTCCCCGAAAAGCAGTCTGCTCGCCTACGCATCTATGCGTACTCCATCGCTGACGGCCCCCATGCTGGCCTCCTCAAGGTCGGGCAGACCACCCAGGATGTGAAAAAGCGGGTCGCCCAGCAGCTCAAGACCGCGGCGATCGAGAATTTCGAGATCGTATTGGACGAGCCTGCAGATCGACCGGACGGCACAGTGTTCCGCGATTTCGATGTGCGCGCACGCCTGCTGCAGAAGAAGTTTGCCAATCCAACTGGCGAGTGGATGCGCTGCACGGTCGAGGACGTTCGTCTGGCGATCGCGGAGCTTCGCGCAAACAAGGCGTACCAGGGCACACCCACCTTCGACTTCCCAATGCGCGCCGAGCAGCAGGCTGCCGTCAACAAGACGCACGACTACTACCGGTCGATTTGGGCCGACGACGAAGACGCAGTCCCCGAGTTCCTGTGGAACGCCAAAATGCGCTTCGGCAAGACGTTCACGACGTACCAGCTCGCGAAGAGGCTCGGCGCTAAGCGCGTGCTCGTCGTGACCTTTAAGCCCGCCGTCGAAGACGCGTGGGACACCGATCTGAGAACCCATGTGGACTTTGACGGGTGGCAATACCTGTCGCGCAAGACGGGCGGTGACCCGGCGTCTGTTCATCCCGATCAGCCGCTCATCTTCTTCGGGTCGTTTCAGGACCTCTTGGGGCGCGACGCCGCCGGCAATTTCAAGGCGAAGCACAAGTGGCTGACAGGGGTCATGTGGGACCTCGTGGTGTTTGATGAATACCACTTCGGGGCCTGGCGAGACACAGCCAAGGAGCTGTTCGAGGGTGAGGACGATGCCGTCCGCAAGAAGGAGGAGACGCTCGAGTTCTCCGCGGCAGAGGAGACGTTCGCCGAAGAGCTCGAGGAACGTGGCAGCGACGAGGACGCGTTCGTACCGATTAAGGCCCGAGCTTACCTCTACCTCTCCGGTACCCCTTTCAAGGTGCTCAGCGAGGGCCGATTTATCGAAGAGCAGATCTTTAACTGGACCTACACCGACGAACAGCGCGCAAAGGCGGAGTTTGCCCTCAAGTATCCACTTGATCCCAACCCGTACGCATCGCTGCCCGAGATGCGGCTGCTCACGTACCAGATGCCCGACGAGCTCATCGCGATCGCAAATCAGGGCGAGTTAGACGAGTTCGACCTCAACGCATTCTTCGAAGCGAGGGGAACCGGCACAGGCGCAGAATTCCTTCACAAGGATGATGTGCAGAAGTGGCTTGACATCATCCGTGGCGGGTACCTGCCAACGCAGGTCGATGCGATGAAGGCCGGCACGCGGCCACCGTTCCCGTTCTCGGACTCGCGGCTGCTGCCATACCTGCAGCACTCGCTGTGGATGCTGCCGCGCACTGCGTCGTGCGCGGCTATGTCGAACCTGCTCGCCGAGCCGCAGAACGGGTTTTGGCACGACTACCGGGTCGTGAACGTGTCTGCTGCGGGTGTCGGGGTCGGACTTGACGCGCTGCCGCCGGTGCGCGAGGCGATTGGCGGCGGGCACGACACCAAGACAATCACGCTCACCGTTGGCAAGCTGACCACCGGCGTGACCGTGCCGCAGTGGTCGTCGATCCTGATGCTACGCAACCTGCAGGCGCCCGAGACGTACTTTCAGGCGGCGTTCCGCGTGCAGTCGCCGTGGACCATCCGAAACCCGAACGGCGACGATCCGAACGAAGAGGCAATTCTCAAACCGGTCTGCTTTGTCTTCGACTTCGCACCGACTCGGGCGCTGCGGCAGATTAGCGAGTACGGGCGCGGGCTGTCGCCTGAGAATCAAAACCCGGAACGTGCCGTCGAGGAACTCGTGTCATTCCTGCCCGTGCTGGCCTACGACGGCTCGAACATGACGCAAGTCGATGCCGCCGGGATCCTTGACATCGCCACGTCCGGCACCTCGGCGACGCTCCTCGCGCGCAAATGGGAGTCGGCGGTTCTCGTCAACGTCGACAATCTCACCTTGAAGAAGGTTATGTCATCGGATGCCGCGATGAAGGCGGTCATGAACATCGAGGGCTTCCGCGCGCTGGGATCATCCATCTTCGAGACGGTCGTCAACAAGAGCGAGTCGGTCGGCAAGACAAAAAAGGAGAGGGGCGACGACATTACCCCGGCCGAGAAGAGGGAGCTAACGGCCGAGGAGAAAGAGTACAAGTTCAAGCGCAAGCAGATCCAGGAGAAGCTCATCAAGTTCGCGACGCGGATCCCCGCGTTCATGTACTTGACGGACTTCCGCGAACACCAGCTCAAGGACGTGATCACAAAGATCGAGCCGGGGCTCTTTCAAGCTGTCACTGGGCTCACGGTCGACGACTTCGAGCTGCTCGTCTCACTCGGCGTGTTCAACGCGGGACACATGAATCAGGCTGTCTTCGCCTTCCGCCGCTACGAGGACGCGTCGCTCAAGTACACGGGAATCGAGTCGCACCAGGGACTGCGTCACTATGGCCTTTACGACACTGTCGTCGCGGTCGAAGATTAGACTGCACCCTTCCGGCAACAGTCAATCCCCTCGTGCAGCCCCGGTACGTGCGGCGCCGATCCCGACCGAATGGAATGATCTTGTCGATCCCGAAATGGCATGAGTTCATGGCGCCGATCCTCCGAGTCATGAGTGATGGCGCGACGCGCGACCGGGGCGAAATCATCCAGGCCGCTGCCGATGAAGCCGGAGTAGTGAATGCAGAGCGCCTGATCACGCTCACGACCGGGCAGCCGATGTATGCCAACCGCGTGGGATGGGCAATCTCTCACCTCAACAGGGCGGGCGCGTTGTCGCGACCTGAACGAGGGCGCTACGTGATCAGCGATTTGGGACGCGCAGTGCTCGACACCCGCCCCGCAGTGTCCCGTGCGGACGTTGCGGCCGTGACGGGGTACCGACGGACACGGTCTGTCAGCGAGGCGTTAGTTGAGCAAACTGAGGACGTCGAATCACTCGACCCGGCGGAGCTGATCGACCAAGGAATCAAGCAGATCCAGGCGGACGTTGCCGGAGAGCTTCTCGCTCGGCTCATGACGAAGCCGCCGACATTCTTCGAGCAAACGGTGGTCGACTTGCTCGTAGCCATGGGCTACGGGGGCGCCGAAGGACAGGCCCGGGTCACCTCGGCGTCGAATGATGGCGGGATCGACGGCATCATCGATCAGGACACGCTCGGGTTGAGTCGGGTATACATCCAGGCGAAGCGGTACTCACCAGACAATGCCGTAGGCCGGCCCGAAGTGCAGGGCTTCGTGGGCGCGCTCAGCGGAAAGGCTGACGGTGGGGTGTTCATAACAACAGGCCGCTTCAGCGGCGGCGCCATGGATTACGCGGCCGCAGTGCCGACGCGCGTGATTCTCATCGACGGCAATCGGCTCACCTCACTGATGATTCGGTTCGGTATCGGCGTGCAAACGAGGCAGACGGTGCAGATCGTCGAAGTCGACGAGGACTATTTCGAGTAGTCGTCAATGCATCGCCGTCGCGTGGAAAGATGCAAGGCAGAATACGCCGACATATCGAGACGAGCGAGGACTCGGTCGGATTCGCCGCGCAACCCTCGACGAGTACCTAATCCGGAACCTCGAGATTGAGGTCGAGTTGTCGCGGCGGATGATCGCCGAGGAGTCGCCGGCGGCGCACACAACTTTGGCTTACCTGACCGTTCTCACTGTGGCTGACATCGGTCTTCGCCGGCGCCTCGAATAAGCCTCCGCCGTGATCGCAGCCAGCGTTCGTTGTCGAACCACTACGGAGAGAAGGCGTCCAGGCGGAGTCCACAAAGAGCAAGCGTCGAGAACGGGGGGGGGCGCAATTGCCACGCTCACGCGGCGGACGAGCCCCACCGCAACCACCCCCCACATGTGCAGAGGTCGGCTTGTCGATTAGTTTCCTCCGCACCTCCTCTGTTTAGGAAGCGACGAGCAGCGAACGTGGCCAGGCCCACCGGTCCTCTCAGGTGGAGCATCACCCGAACGATCAGCCACCCGCGCGGGCGGGGCGGGGGACTTACATCCCCGGCGCCATATCCGCGAACCGCGAATAGTGCCCCTGGAACGCCACCGTGATCGTGTCCGTGGGCCCGTTCCGGTGTTTCGCTACGATGAGATCCGCCTCACCGGCGCGCGGCGAGTCCTTCTCGTACGCGGCCTCGCCGTGCAGCAGCACCACCATGTCGGCATCCTGCTCGATCGAGCCCGACTCACGCAGGTCGCTCAGGGCCGGCTTCTTGTCGGCACGCTGCTCGGCACCACGGTTCAGCTGAGACAGCGCGATGACGGGAACCTGCAGCTCCTTCGCCATCAGCTTCAGGGCACGCGTGAACTCGCTGACCTCTTGCTGACGCGACTTCACGCGCTTACCGCTCGTGAGCAGCTGCAGGTAGTCGATGACCACCATCTCCAGACCCTCGCGCTGCTTCAGGCGACGGCACTTCGCGCGGATCTCGACGAGCGTCATGTTGGGGCTGTCGTCGATGTAGAGCGGGGCGTCGTTGACGCGACCGCGGGTGGAGGCGACCGTGGTCCAGTCACAGGAGTCGAGCGTGCACCCGCCGCGGCGGAGGTAACCGCCAACGAGGCCTACACAGCCCTCCGGTACCGCTGCACCACAACCCCCAACCCCAACTCCCACCGCTCCACCAACTCCAACGCCGCCTGCTCCCGCACCCCCTCCAGCAACCGCGGCCCCCGCCCCGCGACCACCGGGTGCACGACGAACGTGAACTCATCGATCAGCCCGAGCTCCGCGAGCGCCGCCGGCAACCGCACCCCACCCACCGAGATGCCTCGCCCCGGCTGCGCCTTCAACTCCTCGACGGCAGCGGCAAGGTCACCCCGCACAAGCGAGGCGTTCCAGTCCACGGCATCCAATTCCGTCGAGACGACGTGCTTGCGCATCGGATCCATCACCTCCGAGAAGGCGACCTCGCTGGCATCCATCCAGTCGGGCCACTCCCCCGACTCCGGCCGGCGCCAGGCGGACTGCATCAGCTCGTACGTCACGCGGCCGTAGAGCAGTGAGTCGGAACGGCGCAATTCGTCGGTCCAGAAGGCCATCGACTCGGCATCCGGAGGCAAGCCCACCTCGTGGTGGACGCACCCGTCGAGGGTGACGTTGATGCCGTAGCGAAGCGGCTGGGTCACGGCGGTCTCCCTCGACGCAGGCGGTGGTGGCGTCAGGCTAGCGCGACCGACGCAGCACCGACAGGGCACGGACACTGACGCACACCGTCAGCCGCCGGCGGCGACGACGATGGCACCCCGGCATCCGTCAAGACGCCGGTTGCGCCGCCGCCTCAGCAGCCCACGACGCGAGCAGCCGCAGGCGCTCGGCGGACGGCGAACCGGGTTCGGCGGAGTAGATCAGCAGCACCTGCCCCGGCTCGGCCGTGATCGCGAGCTCCTCGTAGACGAGGGTCACCTCGCCGACGACGGGGTGGTGGAAGCGCTTCTGACCGGATCCGTGGGTGCGCACGTTGTGTGCCGCCCAGAGGGTGCGGAACGTCTCGCTCCTCGTCGAGAGCTCCCCGACGAGGTCTTGGATGCCCTTGTCATGCGGGTCGCGGCCGGCTTCGGCGCGGATGACGGCGACGCACATGTCGGCGAACAGGTCCCAGTCGGGGTAGAAGTCGTGCGCGGCCGGGTCGAGGAATTGGAAGCGGGCGAAGTTCGGCACGCGTCCCCCGTCGCCGATCAGGGGCGAGTAGAACGCCTTTCCGAGGGTGTTGAACGCGACGATGTTCTGCCGCTGGTCGCGCACCACCGCCACCGAATCGGTGATGGATGCGAGCGCCCACTCCAGGCTGTTCCGGGGTGCGGCGGGTTTGCTGCTCCGGCGGCGGTTGCGGCCCGACGACGGGATGCCGTCGGCGTTGCGGGCGAGGTCGAGCAGGTGGGAGTGCTCGGCATCCGAGAGCTGCAGGGCGCGCGAGACCGCGTCGAGCACGGCCGCGGAGGCCCCGGAGATCGACCCGCGTTCCAGCTTCGAGTAGTACTCGACGCTGACTCCGGCGAGCGCGGCGACCTCGCTGCGCCGCAGCCCCTCGACCCGGCGATTCGACCCGGCGGGGATACCGGCGGCATCCGGCGACACCCGGGCGCGACGGGTCATGAGGAACTCTCGCACCTCTGATCGATTGTCCATGTGCCCCAGGGTAGGTCGCCGTGCTCGCGGGAGGGATGCCCTCTAAGGGGACCCCACGCTCCCCGCGCAACAGGGGTTCCCTGGCGGTACACCTCTCGTCAGAGACTCCCCGGCCGCGCGCTCAGCGCGCACCGTGGATGACATGACCGCACAGATCTCACCCTCGCGGACGGAGTTCAGCCGCATCCTGCCCACTCTGCTCCTGCTGCTGACGGTGTTCGGTCCGATCTCGATGGACCTCTACCTCCCCGCCCTCCCCGCCTTGGCTGCGGAACTCGGTGCGGCCACCTCGGTGGCCCAGCTCACCGTGACGGCCTGCCTGATCGGCCTCGCCCTCGGGCAGCTGGTCGCGGGCGCCCTGTCGGACCGGTTCGGGCGACGCGGAATCCTGCTCATCGGCATCGTCGCGTACATCGTCACCTCGGCGCTGTGCGCAATCAGCCCCACGGTCGAACTGCTGATCATCGCGCGATTCGTGCAGGGTCTGGCCGGCGGGGTCGGGATCGTCATCGCGCAGGCAGCCGGTCGTGACATCTACACGGGTGGCGCACTGGTGCGTTTCTACGGCCGCCTCACCGTGGTCGGCGGGCTCGCCGCGATCATCGGACCGCTCCTCGGCGGGATCTTGAACACGGTCGCCGACTGGAGGGGACTGTTCGTCTTCCTGGCTCTGATTGGCGCGGGCATCCTCGTCATCGCCCTGCGGATGTTCCCCGAGACCCTGCCCGCCGAGAGCCGCGCGACGGGCGGCCTCACGCACACCCTGCGCGACTTCCGCACGCTGCTCTCCGACCGGGTGTTCGTCGGCGCGATCCTGAACCAGGGGTTCCTGTACGGCGCCCTGTTCGCCTACCTCGCCGGGTCCACGTTCGTGCTGCAGGACATCTACGGGCTGTCCCCCCTCGCGTATGCGCTCGCGTTCGGTCTCAACTCCGCGGGGTTCATGACCCTCGGCTACCTCGCCGGCCGGGCCGCGGAACGGTGGAGCATCACCGGCACTTTGACCGTCGGCATCCTGGTCGCCGGCATCGGCGCGCTCGGATTGCTGTCGTCGGGACTCACCCGGATGCCGCTGTGGGTGGTGATCGTGTCGCTGTTCCTGCTCGCCGGTGGGGTCGCGATCTCGTCGCCACCCGCGACCACCCTCGCGCTCGTCGACTACCCGCAGATGGCCGGCACCGCCTCCTCGCTGCTCGGCATGGTGCGGTTCGGATTCGGCGGAGTCGCCGCACCCCTGGTCGGGGTGGCGGGGGCACTCAGCATCCTCCCCCTCGGCCTGGTGACCACCGCCGCGGTGCTGCTTGCCGGCACCGCCTTCCTCCTGCTCGCCCGCCGACCCCAGCCGCGTGCGTCAGCCGCCCCCCGCACCGACGACGAGTACGCCGGAACCACGAAGGATCGCAGCCAATGACCGCCACCGGCAAAGCACGGGAACACCGACGTCGTGCGCTGCTCGCCGTCACCGTCGGCGCGCTCATGACCGCGACGATCACCGCCTGCTTCCCCACCGCCGCATCGTCGGTTCCGCCCGCGGCCTCCGCCACACCGACGGCCGCCGGCATCGAGTCACCGTCGGCACCGGCACCCACCGATGAACCTGGGCAGATCGTGGGCACGGTGGTGCGGTTCACGTCCGACCGCACGAGCGTCGACGTCACCGTCGGGGAGGACAGTCCCGGCGTGCGCGACTTCCTCTCCCTCCTCCCGACGGAGCTGAGGTTCGAGGAGTTCGCCGGCCGCGAGAAGATCTCGTACCTCCCCCGCGAGCTCGTCCACGACGGCTCGCCCGGCTCCGACCCCGAGGACGGAGACCTCATCTACTTCACCTCGTGGGGGAACCTCGGCTTCTACTACGACGCCGACGGCATCGGCTTCTCGGATGCCACCCTGCACATCGGCACGTACGTCGCGACCGAGGAGCAACTCTCGCTCCTCGAGGGCGGTCCCGTGACCGTCGAGATCGTCGACTGACGCCGGCGAGCGCCGTGTTCGCCTGACGCGACGGCGGCTCGTCCGATCCCACCCGCACCACCCGTAGAAAGAGAACATCATGCGCGCAACCCTCATGTACGCCGCCGGTGACGTCCGCGTCGTCGACGTGCCCGAACCGACGATCGAAGAGCCCACCGACGCGATCATCCGCGTCACCTACGCCTGCGTCTGCGGGTCGGACCTGCACCCCTACCACGACCTCGGCGACACCCCCGAGGGTCGCCGCATGGGCCACGAGGCCATCGGCGTCATCGAGCAGATCGGCGCCGACGTCACCACCCTCGCCGTCGGCGACACCGTGATCGTCCCGTTCGCCTGGTCGGACGGCACCTGCGCGTTCTGCCGCGACGGGATCACCACCTCGTGCGTGCACGGTGGGTTCTTCGACGGCGCCCCCTCGGCCACGCAGGCTGAGATGCTGCGGATTCCCTACGCCGATGGCACCGCCGTCGCCATCCCCGCCGGGACCGACGAAGCGCTCATGCCCTCGCTCCTCACCCTCTCCGACGTGTACCTGACCGGCTACCACGCCGCCGTGCGCGGCGGCGTCGAGGCGGGCAAGACCGTCGCCGTGATCGGCGACGGAGCCGTCGGACTCTCCGCCGTCCTGGCCGCACGTCAGCTCGGCGCCGAGACAATCGTCCTGATGGGCCGTCACACCGCCCGCACGGATCTCGGCCGGGAGTTCGGCGCCACCCACGTCGTCGCCGAGCGCGGCGAAGAGGGGATTGCGAAAGTCCTCGAGCTCACCGGCGGCGAAGGGGCGCACGTCGTCCTGGAAGCGGTCGGATACATGCCCGCGTACGAGCAGGCGTACGGCATCGTCCGCCCGGGCGGTGTCATCTCGCGCGTGGGCGTTCCCCAGTACGAGGATGCCGCCGTCGGCTTCGCCTCCCTGTTCGGCAAGAACGCCACCCTCACCGGCGGCCCCGCCACCGTGCGCGCCTACCTCGAAGCCGCCATCCCCCAGGTGATCGACGGCACCATCGATCCCGGAAAGGTCTTCGACCGGGAACTCCCGCTCGACGACATCGCCGAGGCCTACCGGCTGATGGACGCGCGCGAAGCGTTGAAGGTGCTCATCCGCCCCTGACGGGATGAGCGGCGCCCGCGCGGGGTGTCGGGGCGCCCGCCCCACCCCCGCGCGTGGGCGGGGTGCTGCTTTCAGGCGACCCGTGAAGACGCGCCGATCTCGCCCTCAGCCTGCCGATTCCCCGCCCCGCTCCAGGCCGAGCGCGGCGTAGTCCTCGTCGGCGACGGGCTCGAGCCACTCGTTCGAGGTGTTCTCCCCCGGCACGGCGATGGCGACGTGGCTGAACCACGAGTCGGCCTTGGCGCCGTGCCAGTGCTTCGTGCCGGCGGGGATCTCGATGACCGTGCCGGGGATGAGGCTGACGGGCTCCTCGCCCTCCGCCTGATACCAACCGCTGCCGGCGGTCGCGAGCAGGATCTGCCCCCCACCCGCGGTGGCGTTGTGGCGGTGCCAGTTGTTTCGGCATCCCGGCTCGAAAGTGACGTTCGCGATGCTCATTCCGAGGCTCGCGAGGGGGGCGAGGTAGCTCTGCCCGATGAAGTACTGCGCGAAGGCGTCGTTCTTGTCTCCACGCGGAAACAGGCTGTCGAAGGTCATTTCAGTCATCCTTCTCGTCGGTGATGTCTTTCAGCACGGTCATCGCGGCCATGCCGTTGGGCCAGCCCGTGTAGAACGCGAGATGGAGGATGGCCTCCTTCAGCTCGTCGGTGGTGACCCCGTTCGTGCGGGCATAGTCGAGGTGGAACCGCAGCTGATCGGTCTTGCCCATGGCGGTCAGGGCGGCGACGGTGATGAGACTCCGGTCGCGTTTGGAGAGGTCGCTGCGCTCCCACACCTCATCGAACAGCACCTTGTCGGTGTAGTGGACGAGGCCCGGTGCGAAGTCTCCGAAGGCGCGCTGCCCTCCGGTCCATCCGTTCTGCTCTTCGGTCATGGTGTCCTCCGTCTCAGACGTCACCACTGAACCGCCTCCCGCGCGGAGGAGGAAGTCTCTGGTGTGACGTGTACTGACAGGGCATCCCACGGCGCGCGGGCCCGCGCGTAACGTCGAACTCATGGACAACAGGGCAGAGGTGCGGGAGTTCCTCACCTCTCGTCGCGCGAAACTCACCCCTGACGACGTGGGGATCTCCGGCGGCGGCAACCGGCGGGTGCCGGGCCTGCGCCGCAACGAGGTCGCCACGCTCGCCGGCGTGAGCATCGAGTACTACTCCAAGATCGAACGCGGGCAGATCGCCGGCGCGTCCGAATCCGTCCTGCACGCGATCGCGCAGGCCCTGCAGCTCGACGACGCCGAACGCGAGCACCTGTTCGATCTGGCCCGCGCGGCTGGACAGACGCCGCCGAGATCGCGCCGCAAGCCGGGCACCCCGGCATCCATCCGCTCCGGAATGGAGCTGATGCTCGACGCGATCACGGGCGGCGCCGCGATGGTGCGCAACGGCCGGATGGACATCCTCGCCGTCAACGCCCTCGGACGCGCCCTGCAGACAGAGGTGTTCGAGTCACCGGGCGACGGGAACCTCGCCCGGTACACCTTCCTCGACCCTCGCGCCCGCGACTTCCACCCGAACTGGGAGAAGGCGGCCGACATCACGGTCGGCATCCTCCGCACCGAGGCCGGCCGCGACCCCTACGACCGCGACCTGCAGGATCTCGTCGGTGAACTCTCCACCCGCAGCGACGAGTTCCGCGTCAGATGGGGTGCCCACGACGTGCGACAGCACGGCGCCGGGAAGAAGCAGTTCACCCACCCCATCGTCGGCGCACTGGAACTGAGCTACGAGGACATGCAGTTCGTTCAGCATCCGGGACTCACGTTCCTCGTCTACGTTCCACAGACCGGTTCGGAGAGCGAGGAGCGGTTCCGACTGCTCGCCAGTTGGCAGGCGACGAACGATGCCGCACCGTCGACCAGACCACGTGCCATACCGATTAGGCCATACGGCGGCTCGAGGTTCATCACGCTGAGAAGGTGACCCGTCGGAATGAAGCGACTGAGCAGGAGTGGAGCCGCTACTCCCAGCGTTTCGCGACCACGCTTCGCTCCGTGCGCGAGCGCGCTGGCCTCAGCCAGGAAGAGGTCGCCTACCGCTCCGGCCTCACCCGCTACACGTACCAGAAATACGAGAAGGGCGAGTCGAGGCCCGGCCACCCGGCGAACCCGACGCTGCGGACGCTGATCGCGATGGCTCAGGTACTTGCTGTCTCGGTGGAGGAGCTAATACCCGATGCCCCGCCCGATCTTCGGGCGCGCTAAATCCGCGTGCATGCGGGAACGTCGTTCAATCGGAGCCCGTTCCCGAGTCCTCCTCAGCCTGATCTAGAAGGTCATCGCTGTCGAGGACGCCTCGTTCTTCTAACGGCGCGTAGTAGGCATCGAGATCGATAGCGAGCGCCGTTCCAAGCTTGGACAATGCGCGGAAGAGATGCGTTGCGAACCAGATGAGTTCCTGCCCATCCGGCGCAAACGTCAGCTGGTCAGTCTGATCGAATGCTCCGCCGCGCACCGATATGCCCAGGTCAAGCGCGGTTGGATCGTTCGCAGTGATCGCGTCCTGTGCCGCGTCCCCTCGGATGCTGGTCCACTCCAGATCCGTGCTGAGGAATGCCCCAAGGATCGGCTTGCTAGACGGATCCTGCGGTGGGTAAACGCCACCGGCATGCCTGATCGAAGCTGACGTACGGTGTAGCGCTCGGACACTGGCCACCTTGTCTCGGGCATAGTCCAGGTTTGCCTTATTCATCACGGGTTTGATCTCGCAGACGGCGTAGATGCTCTCCACCGGCACGAAACGAACCCCGTTGTCATCGAAGAACAGCGGCGAGTACTGCTGGTCGTAGACCGCCAGATCTATCTGATCGCTCTGTCCACCTTGCGAATCGATAGCAAAGACTGGACCGACCCCATATCGTCGCGGCAAGAACTCCGCGAGCACCTCGACCCAGCGGGCCTCAGTGGAGTCACCCTTGGTGCCGGGATGATTCGTAAATGTCGGCATGATGCCGAGTCCGGTCAGCATGTGCTGCTGCTTGGCGGCGTAGGCACGTGAGAGGTCGAATGGCTGGGCCATGGTCAAGGCTTCCCTTCATTCGTAGGCTCTGGTAGGTCGCCGGCAAGAGAAACATCACAGGGCCGAACGACGACACCTCGTGCGAGGTGGACATCATGTGAGTAGCTACTTCCAACGCGTCGTGCGACCAAGAGGATGACTGGCGCCATCGCTTTCGCGGAGGTCGCTACGAGTGTCGCGCGGTCTGTTGGGCTCGCGGGCACGTCTATCGGGTGCGAGTGCCAGTCGCCCAGGTACCCTAAACGCGGGTCGCGCTCGCGCAACCCGCGAACCGCGGAGCGTGTTGCCCCACGAGGAATGCGGTAACTCGTGCGCCCGCGCGCGTTCGTTGAGATCTCCACCATGTCGGTGATCCATTGAAGTCCTCCGGCGTGAACTCCCACGAGAATGCCGCCTGTTTCAAGCGGATGCGAGCGGTTCGCTGCAAGGTCGATCCGCTCCAGCGTCGATTCTGAGAGCAGAACCATCGACTTACTCATCAATAACCTCCGCAACGGGAGCCTTACCTGGCGCCGCAGGGAAGCCGTACGTTCCGGGTCGATCGAAAGGCTCTGCATCGAGGGCGACCAGCACGGTCACGGTGTCTTCCGCATCACGCGAGCGGCCCGCAAGTATGGCGACTGCGGCGAGAGCGGTGTCAGCTGCGGCACGGGTGACCGCCGCCGGAGGCGAGTTGTGCACTGGTGATGTGCACCCGAGTTCGAGGAAGCCCGTCAACCCACTCTCTTCCCCTGCGGGAATGACCGGATACTCGGGTGGTGCACGTCGCCCCAGCGGGGTATCCGTGGTGAGTTGACGCCGGATTCGAAAGGCTCGCCCCTCCCGGAAGAGTGCGACTGTGAGGAGCGGTACTTGCTCAATGGCACACGCTTGCGCGATGGCCAACGTGGTCGCGAACATGCCCGTGCAGTCGACCACAAGATCGAAGCCTCGAACGACCTCCGCGACCTCCTCCGGGTTCGCCGACAGTGCTCCCCGAGTGGTGACCTCGCACCAGGGCGAGGCGCTCTCAATCAAGACTTTCAGTCCGGACGTCTTGGTGTATCCGACCATGTGCGCGGGCAACACGTGACGAACCAAGTTCACCGAGCGGAGCTCATCATCATCGCTGAGATGAAGTACGCCGGTACCGCTGGAGGCGAGAGTGAGAGCGACTTGTCCGCCGATGGCCCCGACGCCCACGAGAAGAACACGCCGGGTCCGGAGGACCGCCGCGTCCGATCCCGCCCGACGTAACCTGCTGGCGACATCTCGGGGTGAGGCTATGTGTGGCACGGCACCCAACGAGTCTTTGTCGCCGGAGAAGGAAAGCACCAAAGCTTCGAACTGTCCATGCTTCGGCCATACGAGGACGGCGAAATCGTACCCGCCGCTCGCCATGCCCTCTTCGACGGCGGCGCGTCTCCCCACTCCATGCATCAGGTTCTCACGCTGGCGACGAGTCAAGCAGGACAGCAATGCGTCAAAGGTTCGTGGCGTTTGCCGGACGACGCTACGGTAGAGCACCACGCCTTCAAGCGGGTGATCGGCAGCCGGCCCCCGAGTCAGGGTGAGCAGCACGTCCGCCTTGCCATGAACGACGTGAACGTCACCGTTCCTTGGATTCGTTCCCACGAGGCCCGGCAAGTCGATCTCAGCCCGGCGGGGTGACAGTCCCTCGAACATCGCCCAAGCGTCAAGCGCGCCGCCTTCGGGACCGAAGGCTGTCTTGGCACCCTCAGCCCATTGCTCCAGTCGCCCTCGAAGCCCTTCCCACGTCTGCCCGGCGAGCTGGCCAGGGTCGTCGTCTGCCCATAGACAGATGTACCCAGTTCCGGGCATGACGTGATCTGCAATCAGCCCTGGGACTGCTGTTTTCGCCGCGACCGCCGGCCACCCGTCGACGATCGTGACGGACATTGCGTCCGCGTCTGTGAGATCGGAGAGTACTTCAGGTAAGGGCCCGGTCCATTGCGCCTGATTCGCATCCGGAAGAGGACTGAACCCGGCGCGCACGAGTTCAGAGCAGAACGCCTCGAAAGCCGCTTGATCATGCACGTACGGCCGGCGGAGCTTCTCAGTCATGTGGACAGTGCGAATCCTCGCGCTTGTGTCGGACCCGCAGCCGACACCGCGGTGATGCGAGGAACAACACTTCCGTCCGCCGCGCATCCCGGAGGCAACGGGAGGATCTGTCCGCGCTCGTTTGCGCCCAGGATCTCGCGCCAGATCTTCGCTGCGCGACACCGGTCAGAAGACGACGCTTCGTCCGCTTTGTCGGCCAACTCGATGAACAGATTCGCGGCTGTGCGCCACTGCTGAGCAGAAAGTCCCGGCGTGAGTGATGTACCAAGGATGGGATCAGCCATTCCGTCGGTGATCGCTTTGCTGAACTCGATGCCTACTTGACGGAGAGATGCCGCAAGGAGCTCCGCCCACGACCCACCACTGACGAGATTCGCCTCCCAGACGTAGTAGGCGGCGATCTCGACATACAGTCCGCCGGGACGAGCTTCGCCAAGATGCGTGTGACGGACTTGCCTCAGGAGCCGCACGATCGGCTTGTAGGCATTGCGGTCACCGACGGTCGGGCTCGCTGTCCGTGTCGATAACGCCGCCGACGCATCTGCAAACGCCACGGGGCTCGTCTTCATCCATCGCGTGTTTGCATCAGACCAGTCCGTTCGATCTCGAGCCGGGATTCCCCAGTGTTCACCCCACGGCACTGCCGGTACGGCATCCACACTGAACCCGAGGTCGGGCCGGGCCGAAGGAGGACCGAAATCCACCTTCACGCTCCTCGACTGCAGCGTGACTCTGCCACCATCTTCGACCCGCCCGTACTGACGGATCAACAGCTGCGCGACACGGTCGTAGATCACCGAGGGGTTGTCACGAATCGACAACTTGGTAAAGCGCAGGAAGATATCGACGTCCTTCCCGGGGTGTCGACCTGTCTGGCGTGCATACGAACCAATCAGGATCGAGTCGACTCCCCATTCACGTAGAACCGCATCAGACTCGAGAAGGTTCCGCACCTCCGTGTGCGCCGCGATCGCGAGCTTCTGCTTGTCCGGGCTGATCGTCACGTTCGATACAGCGTCTTCGAACTGACTGGCAAGAGTTTCCATCTGGTCCTTGCGATCTTGGTCTTGGTGGCAACGGTGTGAGGAGTACCGACTATGGACCGAGGCTACTCACAGCCTCCGACATCCCGCGTTCGTTCCGTTGCAAGCGAGCCTCGCGGACCCTCGCTACTTGGCAGTACTGCCAAGTGACTGACAAGTAGCGGTGGATTTTGCCAAGTTCACCCGGACCCTACATTTACAAGAACTACATCCCCGGCTACAAGAACTACATCCCCGGCGCCATATCCGCGAACCGCGAATAATGCCCCTGGAACGCCACCGTGATCGTGTCCGTCGGCCCGTTACGGTGCTTCGCCACGATCAGGTCCGCCTCGCCCGCGCGCGGCGAGTCCTTCTCATACGCGGCCTCGCGGTGCAGCAACACCACCATGTCGGCATCCTGCTCGATCGAGCCCGACTCACGCAGGTCGCTCAGAGCCGGCTTCTTGTCGGCACGCTGCTCAGCGCCACGGTTCAGCTGCGACAGCGCGATGACGGGAACCTGCAGTTCCTTCGCCATCAGCTTCAGCGCACGCGAGAACTCGCTGACCTCCTGCTGACGCGACTCCACGCGCTTACCGCTCGTGAGCAGCTGCAGGTAGTCGATGACGACCATCTTCAAGCCCTCGCGCTGCTTCAGGCGACGGCACTTCGCGCGGATCTCGACGAGCGTCATGTTCGGGCTGTCGTCGATGTAGAGCGGGGCGTCGTTGATGCGACCTCGGGTGGAGGCCACCGTCGTCCAGTCGCGGGAGTCGAGCGTTCCCTTGCGCATGCTCTGCAGCGGGATCGAACCCTCGGCGCTGAGAAGGCGCATGGCGATCTCGGAACGACCCATTTCGAGCGAGAAGAAGATGCACGGCGCGTTCGACTTGATCGCGGCCGCGCGGGCGAAGTCGAGCGCGAGCGTCGACTTACCCATGGCGGGGCGCGCGGCGAGCACGATCATCTGGCCCGGGTGCAGACCGTTGGTCAGCTGATCGAGACCGGCGAAGCCCGTGGGGATGCCGGTCATCGACCCGTCGCGACCGCGGGCGGCCTCGATCTCTTCGACCGCGGCATCCACCGCCATCGTCAGGGGAATGTAGTCGTCGGCGCTGTCGTCGCCCGAGACGTTGTAGATCTCGGCCTGGGCGCTGTTGACGAGATCGACCGGATCGCCCTCGCCCGCGTAGCCCATCTGCACGATGCGCGTGCCGGCCTCGACCAGGCGGCGCAGCAGCGCGCGCTCGGCGACGATCGAGGCGTAGTAGCCCGCGTTGGCGGCGGTCGGCACGATCGAGGTGAGGGTGTGGAGGTAGTCCGCTCCCCCGGCTCGCTGCAGCTCGCCGGTCTTGATCAACTCGTCGGTGACGGCCACGACGTCGGTGGGCTCGCCGTGCGAGTACAGGGTGAGGATGGCCTCGAAGATCAGCTCGTGCTTCGGCACGTAGAAGTCGGGGCCGCGCAGGCTCTCGATGACGTCGGCCACCGCGTCTTTCGACAGCAGCATGCCGCCCAGTGCGCTCTGCTCGGCGAGGGTGTCGTGCGGCGGAGTGCGCTCGGGACGCGGGGCTTTTCCGAGACGCTCTTCGGCGATGTCAGCGATCGACACGGGCTCTCCTTCTGATCTCGGGCGCCCTTCGTCTCGGCGTTTCCCCGCGCGCGTGTGCGGCTGCGGGGACGGGACGTCGCGGCGACCTCGGAAGCATCAGATCACGGACGTCCGACATCGACACGAGCGGGTGGTGAGGGGATGCCCGATGGGCTGCCCCCACGTTAAGAGCACCTCTCCTCCCACGCAAATGTGCCTGTGGATAACTCTGTGGAGAAGATGCGGGAAACGCCGTCACGTCTGTGCACAACTACTGTGGATAACCCGGTGGATGGATCGGATTTCAGGCCCTTAAGTGCCGCCTGATCGGGGATTTACTTCTCCACAGGTTTTCTGAGGAAATTCGATGTGAAGTTTGCGTTGAAGGTTGTCCGCTAGGGACGCACATGTGTACAACTCGGGGGATAACTTCGCCGACTCGTACTGACGGGCGGGGTCCGTGTCAAGTTTTTCCCCACCCTCGGCGTGTCGTTCGGACACCCCGAGGTCAACCGGTGTTAACCCGCGCCTCAACCGTCACAGGAGCCCCGCTGCGGGCACGCCGACCGCCCCGACGACCACGAGCACGGGGTCGAGACGATCGTCGTCAGAGCACCCCGCCGCGACGTTCGCGCTCGAGGAACGCGATGGTGTCGGGGTGCTGCGGAGTGTCGAGGATCTGAGCCGGAGTGCCCTGCTCGACGATCCGTCCGCCCTTCATGAACACGATGCGGTCGGCCACCTCGCGGGCGAACGACATCTCGTGCGTCGCCATGAGCATGGTCGACCCGCGATCGCGCAGCACGCGCACCAGGTCGAGCACCTCGCCGACGAGCTGCGGGTCGAGCGCCGAGGTGATCTCGTCGAGCAGAAGCAGCTCGGGGTCGGTCATGACCGCGCGCACGATGGCCACGCGCTGCTGCTGACCGCCCGAGAGGCGGTCGGGGAACTCGCGGGCCTTCGCGCCCAACCCCAACTGCTCGAGAAGCTCGTTCCCGCGCGCGTACGCCTCGCTCTTGCTCGCGCGGTGCACCTTGCGCGCCGCAAGGGTGACGTTGTCGATGACCCGCAGGTGCGGGAAGAGGTTGAAGTGCTGGAAGACCACGCCGATGCGGGCCCGAGCGGCATCCTGATCGACGGTCGGATCGGTCAGATCGTCGCCGTTCAGCAAGATCTGGCCGTCGTCGACGCGCTCGATGAGGTTGATGGTGCGCAGCAGGGTCGACTTGCCCGACCCCGAGGCGCCGATGAGCACGACGACCTCGTGCTGGTCGATCGACAGGTCGATGCCGTCGAGCACGACGTGGTCACCGAAGGCCTTGCGCACGTTCTTGACGTCGAGGACGCTCATACGACGCCACCCATCTGCTCGCGGCGGGCCAGTCGCGCCGAGACGTAGTCGGTGAGGCGGATCATCGGCAGGGCCATGGCCACGAACAGCAGCGCCGCCACGATGTAGGGCGTGAAGTTGTACGACTGTGCCGCGGCGATCTGCGCCGCGCGCACGGCATCCACCGCTCCCAGAACCGAGATGAGACCCACGTCTTTCTGCATCGACACGAAGTCGTTCATCAGGGCGGGGACGACCTTGCGCACGCCCTGGGGGATGACGACGATGCGCAGCGTCTGGCCGTGGGTCAGGCCCAGCGAGCGGGCGGCGACGCGCTGCGAGGGGTGCACGGCCTCCATACCCGCGCGGAGCACCTCGGCGATGTAGGCCGAGTACGTCAGCACGATGGCCACCGTGCCCCACAGCACCACCGGCACTCGGCCGAAGACGCCGAGGGCGGGCAGACCGAAGCCGACCAGGTACAGCACGATCAGCAGCGGAATGCCGCGGAACAGATCGGTGTACACCGTGGCGAGGGCGCGGAGCGGGAAGAACACCGGGCCCCGCAGCGAGCGCAGCACGGCCAGGGTGGTGCCGAGGATCGCGACCGAGATGGCCGCGACGATCAGCACCTGGATGTTGACCCACAGACCCGCGAGCACCGACGGGAAGCTCGCCAGCGCGACGTCGACGTTGAAGAAGCTCCGCCGCACGTCTTCCCAGCCGGGGCTCGACAGGATCGCCCAGCCGACGACGACCACGAACACGACCGAGCTGATCAGCGCGATCAGCACCGACCTGGTCGACTGCTGACGCCGTGTGGAGCGCCGGGCGAGTTCGAGCTCGCTCGGGCTCCACACGCCGCCGGGTGCGGGGGTGGCCACCGTGGTTACTTGAGCACGGGCGCGGCGGCCGTGCCACCGAGCCACTTCTGCTGCAGCTCGTCGAGCGTGCCGTCGGCGCGCAGGGCGTCGACCGCCTCGGTGACCGGGGTGGTGAGCGCCGAGTCCTTGGGCAGCACGTAGGCGAGTTCGTCTCCGCCGGCCGACGAGTCGGGCAGCTGGCCGACGACCTTGCCGTCGTCGAGCACGGCACCGGCGAGGTAGAACGCGGTCGGCAGGTCGACGACGATCGCGTCGACCTGGCCCGACTGCAGGGCGGCGACGGCGTCGTCGTTCGAGTTGAAGACGCTGAGGTTCGTGGTGCCGAGCTGGTCGGCGGCCACCTGGTAGCTCGTCGTGGCGCTCATGACGCCCACGGGCACGCTCTTGAGCTCGGCGACGCTCGTCGCACCGGCCACGGGCGAGGCACCGGTCGTCACGACGGCCTGCGTGGTCGTGTAGTACGGCGACGAGAAGTCGACGGCCTCTTTGCGCTCGTCGGTGATCGAGAACTGCTGCACGTTCATGTCCCAGTCCTTCGGGCCGGGAGCGATGGCGCTGTCGAAGTTGGAGCGCACCCACACCACGTCGCTCGTCGCGAAGCCGAGCTTCTCGGCGACGGCGCACGAGACGGCGGCCTCGAAGCCCTCGCACGACGCGGGGTCGTCGTTCTCGACCCACGGCGAGAACGCCGGCTCGCCCGTGGCGATGGTGAGCTTGCCGGCCGTGACGGTCTGCAGCGCCCCCTCGGAAGCGGGAGCGGCGCCGGCGTCGGAACCGGTGGGGGCGAAGGCGCAGGCGGTGAGCGAGACGACCGTGGCGGTGGCCACGGCGGTCAGGGCGGCGGCGCGGCGCAGGCGTGCGAAAGTGGTCACGATGTCTCCTCGTGGACGTATCGGGGTCATCCCCGGAGTGCTGTGATGTGCACAGCCTAAATCACGGGGCGAGGCGCCAATCCTCGAAGCTGAAACCTGGCGACACGAGGCAGCTGACGACGACCTCGGACTCCCCCGCCAGCCGAGCGGACTGCCACACCCCGGCGGGCACGGTGTGCTGCAGCACGTGGCCCGCGGCGAGGTCGGGACCGAGCGTCACGGTGCGCGCCTCCCCCGGTTCGGCGCCGTCGCCGCCCAGCGAGAGCTCGAGCGTTCCGGGGCCGTGCCAGAGCCACACCTCGTCGCTCGTGACGACGTGCCACGCGCTCTCTTCGCCCGGGGTGAGCAGGTAGTGGATGCAGGTGGCCGCGGGCCGCTCGCCCGCCGGCGTCTCGACCGCGTAGCCGCCGGTCCACATGCGGCGGAACCAGCCGCCCTCGGCGTGGGGCTCCAGATCGAGCAGGACGGCGGTGGCGGGGCGATCGGTCATGCGAGGACTCCGGTCTCTCGGGTGAAGCCGGCCGAGACCCACCGGGCCTCGCCGTCGATGAAGGTGGCGGCCGCGGAACCCGCGCCGTCCACCGCGAGATGCTCGATGGTGTCGTCGACGTCCGACACTGCGACGTCGAAGAACGCCAGGTCGGCGACGGCGCCCACGGCGAGGTACCCCGTGCGGGCGGGTCCGGTGTCGAGGCCCATCGCGTGCGCCCCGCCCAGCGTCGCCGCGCGCAGCAGCAGCTCCGACAGGTCGCGGTTGACGTACCCCTGGGTCCGCGCGAGGCGATGCAGGGCCGACACGTCGGCGAGCAGGTCGAGTGAGGGACTGGATGCCAGGGAGTCGGTGCCCACGGCCAGCGCATTGCCCTCGACGAGGTAGGCGGCCACGGGCGGCTCGTCGAGCCCGATGACGGCGTTGGAGCGCGGGCAGAGCGCCACCGTCGTGCCGCGGGCGCGCAGGATCGCCCGGTCGCGCGCGGTCATGTAGACCCCGTGCGCGATGTGGCAGTCCGGCCCCAGAACGCCCAGCTCGTCGACGAACTCCGTCGCCCCGGTGCCGAAGCCCTCGTCGCGCAGCGCCCGGAAGCTCGACGGCCGATGCACCTGCCACGGCACGGCCTCGCCGTGCTCGCGCTCGAACGCCGCCTCGCCCAGGTGCAGGTGCAGCCGACTCCCCCGCTCGCGCACGATGTCGGGGATCTCGAGCAGCGGCTCCACGTCGAGCGAGTACGGCGCGTGCGGCGACAGCCCCGTACCGGGAGGGCCGGGCAGCGCGTCGAGCCGTGCCTCCACCTCCGCGCGGCCGCGTTCGGCCCACGCCGCGTTGGTCCAGCTCATCACCTCCCAGTAGGTGATGCCGTGCAGCCGCGCGTCATGCAGCGCCGAGGCCGCCTCGACGTCGGTGACGATGTCGGCCACCGCCGTGGTCCCCGCGGCGATCATGGCGAGCGCGCCGGTTCTGGCATCCGCCGCCCAGTCGTGACCCTCGCGGTAGACGGGCGTGAACGCCTCGTCCCAGTCGCCGAAGCCCGCGTAGGAGCCGCGTCCGACCTCGGCCATGCCCGTGTACTGCAGGTGCGAGTGGGCGTTCACCAGGCCAGGGGTGAGCACGCCCGGCCAGTGCACCTCGTCGAACGCCACCCCTCGCGCGCGCAGCTCGTGCCGCACCCATTCCCGGTCGCCGACGTGACGGATGCGCCCGCCCGCCACCGCGATCGCCCCGCCCGGAATCGGCGGGGCCGTGATGGGCAGAACGAGGGATGCCGAATACAGCACGACGTTCATGCGTCACCGCCCCGGTAGCGCGGCGAGCGCCAGTCATCGAGGCCGTCGGCATCGAGGGCGCGAGGGGCGTCGAGGTCGGCCCCGCGCACGACCAGCGCCGTGCGCGCCACGAGGTCGTCGACGCCGGCGTCGAGCGCGTGCACCCCGGGTGAGGGGCGACGCGACAGCAGCTCGCCGAGGGCGGCGAGCTGCACGGCGAAGGACAGGTCCATGATCTCGATGGGGTTGCCCTCGGCCGCGGTGATGTTCACCGCTCCCCCACCGCCGAGCAGCAGGGCGGCTCCCGCGTAAGACACCTCGCCCGGCACTCCCCCGGCGACGGCGATGATCCGCGCCCCCGCGGCGATCTCGGGGGTCACGGTCGCCGGAACACCGGTCGCCGACACCACCAGGGCTCCGGATGCCAGCTCTCGCGCCGCCCCCGTGGCGAAGCCGTCGTGCCGCGCCTCGAGGGCCCGGACGGGATCGGTCTCGGCGATCCGCACCTCGGCACCGAGTGCGCGCAGGTGCGCCGCGACGCCCCGACCCACCGGACCGTAGCCGAGCACCAGTGCGGGCTGATCGGTCAGCGCGATACCCCGCTCCTCGAGAAGATCGGCGATCGCGAACACGCACGATTGCCCGGTTCCGTAGCGGTTGTCGAACATCGTTTTGGTGCGCGCGTCGTTGACGGCCATCACGGCGCAGCGCAGCAGGCCGGCATCGTGCATCCGGCGCAGCGGCGTCAGCCCGCTCGTCGTCTCTTCGCACGCACCGATCCAGCCGTCGACGAGAGCGGGGTCGTCCTCGTGCGCCAGGCGCACCAGGTGCGCACCGTCGTCGAGCAGCACGTCGAGGCCCGCCCGCAGGAAGCCGAGAGCGGCGGCCCGTTCTTCAGCCCCGGCGAGGGCGGGGTCCGCGGTCACAGCGAAGCCCCGCGCGCGCAACTCGTCGGCGACCGCGACATCGGTCTCGTCGGGGTGCGCGTAGACCGACACCTCGGCGCCCCGCTCGCGCAGCAGCAGCGACAGCACAGCGGTCTTGGGCTCGAGCACCATCGCCACGCCCACCCGCAGGCCGGTCAGGTCGAGGCGCTCCGCGAGAGCGGCGGCGACGGGCATGTGGGTGCGCGCGAAGGCGATGCGGCCGGCGGCGTCGCCGCGCTCGGGAAGGGACACTCCGTCGAGCGTGGTGGTGTCGGCATCCAGATCGAACTCGACGCGACCGGGCGCCGGCGACGGGCTCGGGATGCCACCCAGCCGGGCGAGCAGAGCGTGCAGGTCGGCGGAACCCTCGCCGCGCACCGCGAAGGGGCGGCCGGCGATCATGAGGTTCGAGGCGCGCGCGAAGCGGCGGACGATGCGCTCGGGTGCGCGGGGGTCGGTCACGGCTCTCAGCCTAGGCTCGGCGGCACCGGTCCCCTCGACGGTCAAGGGGTCCTCACCGGGCGCGGACCGGGAGCCGTCCCGGTGGAGGAGCCGTTCGAGCCCGCACGTCGCGTGCGACGGGCCCGCCGCGGTACGCGAAAAGGCCCCGCCCTGCCGAAGCAGGAGCGGAGCCGATTCGAGCGTCGCGAATTACTTCGCGGCAACCACCTGGAGGGTGATCACGGCGGTGACGTCGTCACGCAGGCGAACGGTCGCCTCGTGCTCGCCGACCGACTTGATCGCCGAGGTGATCTGGATCTTGCGCTTGTCGAGCTCGCCGAGACCGGCGGCCTTGACGGCGTCGGCGACGTCGCCCGTCTTGACCGAACCGAAGAGGCGACCCTCGTTACCGGCCTTGACGGCCAGCTTGACGGTGTTCGACTCGAGCGTGTTCTTCAGGGCCACAGCGTCTTCGTGATCGTGGATCGCGCGGCTCTCGCGAGCGGCACGGATCGACGAGACCTGCTTCTCGCCACCGCGCGACCACGCGACGGCGAAACCCTGGGGGATGAGGTAGTTACGGGCGTACCCGTTCTTGACCTCGACAACGTCACCGGCGCTACCGAGCCCGGTGACCTCATTCGTGAGAATCAGCTTTGCCATCGGGTGCTCCTTAGCGGCCAGCGCCGGCGTAGGGCAGAAGAGCCATCTCGCGCGCGTTCTTGATGGCGCGGGCGATCAGGCGCTGCTCCTGCACGGAGACACCGGTGATACGACGGGCACGGATCTTCCCGCGCTCCGAGATGAACTTGCGGAGGGTGGGGACGTCCTTGTAATCGATGACGCCGACGCGAATCGCCTTCGCGGGGGCTGCGTTCTTCGCGCCCTTCCGCGGCTTGCGGCGGTCGCCAGTGGCCTTTCCAGCCATGCTTCCTTCTTTCGTGTGGTTCGGATGCCTGCTCGGTCACGCGGACCGGCGGACGGCATCCGGAATTTCAGGGATCGTCACGCTCGAGAGCGCGGCGAAGATCAGAACGGTGTGTCGTCTCCGTAGGAACCGGGAGTGCTCCATGCGTCGGCGCCGCCGCCGCTGTTGCCGCCGTTGTTCGACCCGGGGGTCGACCACGGCTCATCAGCCGACTGCTGCACCTGCGGGCGCTGTCCGCCACCGCCACCGCCGCCACCACCGCCGCTGGACGCGGCACGGGTGACCTGAGCGGTCGCGTAGCGGAGCGAGGGTCCGATCTCATCGACTTCGAGTTCGATGGAGGTGCGGTTGTTGCCCTCGCGGTCCTGGTACGAACGCTGCTTGAGGCGACCGGTCGCGATGACACGGGAACCCTTCGTCAGCGAACCGGCGACGTGCTCGGCGAATTCGCGCCACACCGAGGCACGCAGGAACAGCGCCTCGCCGTCTTTCCACTCGTTCGCCTGACGGTCGAACGTGCGGGGAGTCGACGCGATGGTGAAGTTCGCGACCGGAAGACCGTTCTGCGTGTAACGCAGTTCGGGGTCGGCCGTGAGGTTGCCCACAACGGTGATGACGGTTTCGCCGGCCATCGTCGTTACTTCGCAGCCTTCTCGGCGGACTCGACCTTGCGGGGAGCGGCGGCCTTGCGAGCAGCCTTCTCCTCGGAGCGCTTGGCTTCGGCGGCAACCTGAGCGATGGCCTCTTCAGCCCGCAGGACCTTGGTGCGCATGATCTGCTCGTTCAGCTTCAGCTGACGGTCGAGCTCGTTCGTGGCAGCGCTGGTCGCGACGAAGTTGACGACGGCGTAGATGCCCTCGTTCTTCTTGCGGATCTCGTAGGCAAGGCGACGGCGGCCCCAGATGTCGATCTTGTCGATGGTTCCCCCATCGGCCGTGATGACCTTGAGGAATCCGTCGAGCTTCGGAGCGACCTGGCGCTCGTCGACCTCGGGATCGAAGATGACCATGAGTTCGTACTGGTGCGTCACTAACCCACCTCCTTCGGACTAGAACGGCTGACGGGCATTTCCCGGCAGCAGGAGGGTGTGGTGCACGTTGCCGCGGGCTTATACGCGCATGGGCGTGACCGGACAACCTTCGTAGTCTAACGGATGCCGGCTCCCCCGGGGAATCGGTGATCGGTAGCGTGGAGCACACCGACGGCGGGGGGGGGCCGCATGACAGGGATACGACCGTTCGACGCGAGGGCACTCCTGATGCCCGAGGACCGCGCGGGCGCGCGCGCCTTCACCGCACGGCTGCGCGCCGAGGGGCGCCTGCCGTCGGGCAACGGTGCCGTCGCGGTGGTCGCGTACACGATCGCGTTCGCGATGATCGCCGGAATGGGCGTGTTCCTCGCGTTCTTGGTCGCGGTCTTCGCCTCGGTGCTGCACGAGGGCGCGATCGTCGTCGGGTTCCTCTTCGTCGTGCCCGTGCTGCTGGGACTCGGCGCCCTGATCGCCGGCATCCTCGTCGCTCAGCGCGGCGTGCGGGCGCACGAAGACCGCCGGTGGCGGATCGCCGGGTTCGCCCGCGACGTGGGCATGGAGTACATCCCCGCGGTGCCGGCGCCCCCGCTTCCCGGGGTGATCTTCTCGCTCGGCAGCGCTCGCACGGCGACCGATGTGGTGCGGGGCCTGCAGCCGCGCTTCGTCGAGATCGGCAACCACTCGTACGTCGTGAGCAACGGCAAGAGCAGCACCACCGTGCGGTGGGGCTACATCGCCATCCGCCTCGGCACGCCGCTCCCCCACATCGTCCTCGATGCCACGGCGAACGACGGCGCGTTCGGGTCGAACCTTCCGGCGTCGTGGGTGCGAGGCCAACGGCTCAGCCTCGAGGGAGACTTCGACCGCCACTTCCGCCTGTTCTGCCCCGAGGGCTACGAACGCGACGCGCTGTACCTCTTCACTCCCGACGTCATGGCCCGGTTCATCGACAACGTCGCGGTGCTCGACGTCGAGATCGTCGACGACTGGTTGTTCCTCTACTCCCGCGAGGAGTTGTCGAGCGTCGATCCCGGGCGATGGGCGTGGGAGTTCTCGGTGATCTCCGCGCTGCTCGACAAGCTCGAGCAGTGGGAGCGGTGGCGTGACGACCGCGTGACCGCCGTGTCCGCGTCGACTCCGGTCCCCGTCGCCCACGCCGGGGGAGCGGCATCCGGGGGCGCACCCGTCGTGCCTGCCGGCCTGCTCCAGCCGCAACCGCGGGGCGTGGCTCCGGCGGGCCGTCGACTGCGTCGCAGCAATCCGTGGGTCGTCGTGCTGGTGATCGTGGTCGGGGCGTTCGCCGTGGGAGCGGTGATGCTGCTCGTGCCGCTGCTGCTCCTGCTGTCGCTGTGAGTACCGTCGAGGAAGGGAGGCGATCACGATGACCCGCAACGCACCGTTCGACCCCGCGCCGCTCACCGAGCCCGTCGACCGCGCCGCGGCACGCGCGTTCAGTGCGCAACTGAGACGCGAGGGCAGACTGAGCGGTCGGCTCGTGTCGATCATCGTGCTGGTGATCGTGGGCGTCGCGTTTTTGCTCGTGGCCGTGCCGGTCTTCGGCCTGATCGTCGCGTCATTCGTCACACGCGACGGCTCCGGCCCGATCCCCCTGCTGATCCTGGTCGTCTTCCTGGCCGTCGCCGTCTTCATCGGCGGGGCGATCATCCGCGGCCTCGGGGGAGCGGCCGTACGCCGATACCGCCTGGATCGCTTCGCGCGCGCCAACGGGATGACCTGGCATCCGGGGTTCGCCAACCCCCCGCTTCCCGGCATGATCTTCGGCCTCGGTCACTCTCGCGAGACCAGCGATCTCGTGCGCGGAGAACGTCCGCGGGCCGTGGAGATCGGCAACTTCTCGTACGAGACCGGGTCGGGCAAGAACAAGCAGACGCACCGGTGGGGGTTCGTCGCCCTCCGCCTCGACACCCCTCTTCCGCACATCGTGCTGGATGCCGTGGGCAACAACGGCCTCTTCGGGGGAACCAATCTGCCCGTCTCGTTCGGCCCACGCCAGCGGCTCAGTCTCGAGGGCGATTTCGACAGGCACTTCGCGCTGTACTGCCCGGAGGGGTACGAGCGGGACGCGCTGTACCTCTTCACGCCCGACGTGATGGCGCGCTTCATCGACAGCGCCGCCGCCCTCGACGTCGAGATCGTCGATGACTGGCTGTTCCTCTACTCGCGGCGCGAGCTGTCGACGCTCGACCCCGCCGTCTGGGAGTGGTTGTTCGTGACCGTCGACGCGATCGACGACAAACTCGCGCAGTGGGCGCGCTGGCGCGATGAGCGGTTGTCGGCCGCAGCGTCGTCGGGGGCGCCCACGGTTCCAGTCGACGCCGGAGTCCCGCATCCGGCCGCTCCGCTGCTCACTCCCCCACCCCGGGGCGTCGCCGTCCCCGGGCGACGGCTGAAACGCCGCTTCTCGTGGGTCACCGTCGTCGTTGCGGTCGCCATCGGCGGCTGGTGGGTGTTCACCCTCGTCTCCGACTTCCTTCGTTGACGGGATCGAGGCGATCGCATTCCGACGGAGGAATGTATGCCTCTGACGTCATACGTCGATATCGGCCCCGAGATTCCGGAGCTCACGGGCGGCCTCGGCCCCGGTGCGCAAGCCGATGCGGGGGGCCACCTCCGTGGCCAGCAGCTCCAGCGAGCGCAGCGTCACCTCGTGCGAGGGGTCGACGGAGTGCACCTGGAACGCCACGTCTGTCGCCCGGGCCAGGGTGAGGTCGGCGGCCAGTGAGGCCACGACCTCGTCGACGGTGCCGAGGTGGGTGTCGGAAGCACGCGCGAGATCTTGCAGATCGCCCGAGTCGTCGCGTCGAAGGAAGGTGCGGGTGAGGCGCCGGATGCCGCGCTCAGCTCCGCGCCACGTCTCGTCGAGGTCGGCAGCGTCGACCACCACCGCCGTGCGCGAGGCGAGGATGCGGGGCTCGACCCCCGACGGCAATGCCGCCAGGTAGGCCTCGATGATCGGCAGCTGGACATCGTGCAGCGCCTGCCCGGGTTCTCGCGGCTGCGTGCGCGAGAGCAGAAGACCGTCGCCCTCTCGCCCGGCGCGACGCCCGCCGTCGACCGAGAAGGTCGCCTGCCAGAGGCGTGAGCCCAGGTGGGGAGCTGGGGGGTTGAGCCGCAGCTCCGTGTCGCGGATCCCGCGCCCGGCGAAGGCGTCGCGGAGTACCGAGACGTGCTCGGCCTGGATCTCACGCCGGTCGTCGGACGAGCGGCGGAACGCGGCGAACGACGAGGGAGTGCCACCGGTGCCGATGCCGAGCTGCACGCGCCCTGCGCTCAGGGCGTCGACGAACGCGGCATCCTCGGCCACGCGCACCGGGTCGTCGATGGGCAGCGTCACGATGCCGGTTCCCAGGGCGATGTGGTCGGTCTGCACGGCGGCCGCCGCCAGGAACGGGAAGGGCGACGGTAGTCCCCCCTCGTCGCGGTCGAAGTGATGCTGGGCGACCCACAACGACGCGAAGCCGAGCTTTTCGGCCGCACGCACCTGTTCGAGCGCCGCACGATACCGCTGGCCGTCGGTTCCGGCATCCAGAAGTCGGGTGAAGAACCCCAGCCGCGCGCCGCCCCGCGTGCTCTCGGGCACCCCGCTGATTCGCGCCATTCTTCGAGCCTAAGCGGGGCCTCCGGTCAGCGGGCCGGTACCGCGATCGCGTCCCCGGTGCGCGCGAGATCGGCCTCGAGTTCGCGCACGATCGGGATCACCGTCTCACCGAAGTGCTCGAGCTCCTCCTGGAAATGCAGGAAGCCCAGCAGGAACAGATCGACACCTCGCTTCTTGTATTCGATGATCCGTTCCGCGATCTGCTGCGCGTCGCCGAACAATTTCGTGCGGAAACCGTCGTTGTACTGCACGAGGTCGTCGAGCGACGAGTCGGCCCACATGCCCTTGCCGTCTTTCGTGGCGGCACCGGCTTCTTGCACGCTCCGACGGAACCCCTGCACCGCGCTGTCGTCGGCGTGCTCGATGATGTCGCGCAGCTGCGCCTCGGCCGCGGCACGGCTGTCGCGCTGGATGACGAAGCCGTTCAGGCCGAAGCGCGTGCGGCGCCCGTGCTCGGCGGCGACGCGCGTGACGTCGTCGTACTGCTCGGTGAAGCCGTCGAAGTCCTTGCCGTTCGAGAAGTACCAGTCCGAGAAGGCACCGCCATTGAATCGCGCGGCCGTGCTGTTCCCGCCCTGGAAGATCTCGGGGTGGGGGCGCCCCGGCACCTCGTACGGGAACGGACGCAGCGTGAAGTCGGTGATGTCGTAGTACTTGCCGTGGAACGAGAACTTCTCCTGTGTCCAGAGGCCCCGCAGCACCTGGATGAATTCGGCGGCCCGCTCGTACCGCTCATCGTGTTCCAGCCATTCCAGACCCAGGTCGGTGTACTCGTCTTTGAACCATCCGCTGACCACGTTCACCGCGGCCCGCCCGTGCGAGAACTGGTCGGCGGTGTTGATGAACTTCGCGAGAACCGCCGGATGCCAGATCCCCGGGTGGATCGCCGAGATGACCTTGAGTCGCTCGGTGTTCAGCAGCAGCGCCAGGCTGATCGAGGTGGACTCGTGCTGCTGGGCCGCGCCGTAGCTGGAGGCGTACCGCACCTGGCTCAGCGCGTACTCGAAGCCGACGCGCTCGGCCGTCTGCGCCAGCTTCACGTTGTAGTCGTAACTCCAGTCGGTGCGCTGCTCGATCGAGCTGATGACCAGTCCGCCACTGACGTTGGGAACCCAGTAGGCGAACTTCAGGGGCTCGTGGGTGGGGGAGATGTCGGTCATGGAATCCTCCTCGCGGATCGGAACACGGCCACCGTCGCACCGGGTCGGCTTCGGGTCAACGTCATGTGACGGCCCGTTTCGCCCCGTGACCCCGGGCGTCTGGGAACGGGTGAGGATGGACCAATGACCTCCCCCCAGCGCGTGCGATTCGGCTACTGGACCCCGATCTTCGGCGGGTGGTTGCGCAACGTCGACGACGAGCAGACGCCCGTGTCGTTCGCCCACATCGCCGAGATCGCCCGCGTCGCCGAAGAGGGCGGCTTCGACCTGACGCTCATTCCCGAGCTCAACCTGAACGACATCAAGGGCGTCGAAGCCCCGTCGCTCGACGCGTGGGCGGTGACCGCCGGTCTGGCGGCGGTGACGTCTCGTCTCGAGCTCATGACGGCCGTACGCCCGGGGTTTCACAACCCGTTCCACACCGCGAAGCAGGCGGCGACCATCGACGAGATCAGCGGGGGGCGCTTCACGCTGAACGTCGTGTCGGCCTGGTGGGCCGAAGAGGCCAAGCAGTACGACGGCCTGTTCAGTGCGCACGACGACCGTTACGCCCGCACGATCGAGTGGGTCGAGGTGCTGCGGGGCCTGTGGACGCAGACCCCCTTCGCCTACGAGGGCGAGTACTACCGCACCGAGGGCACGTACACCGAACCGAAGCCGCAGGTGCTTCCGCGCCTGTACGCCGGGGGCGAGAGCGAGGCCGGTCGCACCGCGATCACGCGCTTCGCCGACGCGTACCTGACGCACGGCGGCACGCTCGAGGAGCTGTCGACGAAGGTGGCCGACATGCGCCGTCGGCGCTCCGAGGCCGGTGCCTCGCCGTTCGAGGCGTTCGGCATGGCCGCGTACGCGGTCGTGCGCGACACCGACGACGAGGCCCAGGCCGAGATCGATCGCATCACCGACGTGCGCGGGGGAGCGGCCTACGGCTCGTACCAGGACTTCGTGAGCAAGTCGAAGCTCGACACCCCGGTCGATCTCAAGGAGTACTCGGTGTCGAACCGCGGCCTGCGGCCCAACCTCATCGGCACGCCCGATCAGGTCGCCGAACGTATCGTCGAGTTCGCGAACGTCGGCGTCTCGACCCTGCTGCTGCAGTTCTC
This sequence comes from Microbacterium sp. Leaf179, assembly GCF_001423785.1. NCBI lineage: Bacteria > Bacillati > Actinomycetota > Actinomycetes > Micrococcales > Microbacteriaceae > Microbacterium > Microbacterium sp. Leaf179. Next base: position 176,290 of record NZ_LMPH01000001.1, read on the forward strand.
GCCGCACCTGCCCGAACTGCAGCGTTTCGCCGCCGACGTCATCCCGCGCGTGCGGCGCCTCGAGGCGCGCCGCGACGCCTGATCGCGCCGCCGCCGCGCTGAGCGCGTCTCCCCTGGCGAGGGTTCCGGGCGCGCCCCACGCTCTACGTGCGCTTCCCCAGCGTTGAGTGTCCAGAACACGCCGCTCAGTCGGGGTGGGCTGCGGCGTGTCTTGGACACTCGACGGGGGGCGGGGGAGTGCGGCGTGGCGTCCCCACGCCGTTCGCGCTGCGGCGCTTCCCCAGCGTTGAGTGTCCAGAACACGCCGCTCAGGCAGGCGCGGATGCGGCGTGTCTTGGACACTCAACGGGGGGCGGGGGAGTGCGGCCTGCGCGTCCCCACGCCGCGCGCGCTGCGCGGGCGTCCCCAGCGGTGAGCGTCCACAACACGCCGCTCAGGCAGGCGCGGATGGGGCGTGTCTTGGACACTCAACGGGGGGCGGGGGAGTGCGGCCTGCGCGTCTCCACGCCGCGCGCGCTGCGCGCGCTTCCCCAGCGTTGAGTGTCCAGAACACGCCGCTCAGACAGGCGCGGATGCGGCGTGTCTTGGACACTCAACGGGGGGCGGGGGAGTGCGGCGTCGGCGGCAGGCCGCTGAGTTCAACGAAGCCGGAGGCTGACGGATCGGCCCGCCAGGCGACGCAGCCGGCGTCAGACCGCGCGAAGCGCCTGATCCAGGTCGGCGATGAGGTCTTCGGCATCCTCGAGGCCGATCGACAGACGCACGAGACCGTCGCCGATGCCGAGGCGGTCGCGTGTCTCTTGCGTGAAGCCGAGATGGGTCGTGGTCGCGGGGTGCAGCGCCATCGAGCGGGTGTCGCCGATGTTCGTCATGCGGCTGAACAGGCGCAGCGCGTCGAAGAACCGCTCTGCGCCGTCGCGGCCCCCGGCCACCGTGAACGAGAACACCGATCCCGAGAGGCCGCCGTAGTCGCGGACGGCGAGCGCGTGCTGCGGGTGCGACGGGAGTCCGGCGTAGTCGACGCTCTCGACGCCGTCGTGCTGCTCGAGCCACGTCGCGATCGTGTGTGCGCTGGCGAGGTGTTGGCGCATGCGCACCGACAACGTCTCCATCCCCTGCTGCAGCAGGAAGCCGTTGAGCGGCGACAGTGCGGGACCGGTGTCGTTGGCGATACCGAACCGCAGGAAGAACTCGAACGCGCGAGGGCCGAACGCGTCGACGAACGAGGCGTGCTCTGCGATCGGCGTCTCGGTGAGTCCGGGATAGGGACGATCGGATGCCGCCCAGTCGAACGTTCCGCCGTCGACGACGGCGCCGGCGAGATTGGCGCCGTGACCCGAGAGAAACTTCGTTGCGGAATGCACGACGATGTCGGCGCCGTGTTCGACGGGACGGATCAGGAAGGGGGTCGCGATCGTGTTGTCCACGACGAGGGGGATGCCGTGTCTGCGCGCCACTCGGGCGACGGCGTCGATGTCGACGACGTCGTTCTTCGGATTCGGCAACGTCTCGGTGAAGATCGCTCTGGTCTCGGGCCGAATGAGGGAGTCCCACTCGCGCTCGTCGCTGGGGTCCCAGACGTAGTCGACGCTGACACCCATGCGCGCGAAGGTGCGGTCGAACAGCACCCGGGTTCCGCTGTAGATGCTCGCGGTCGACACGAGGTGCTCGCCGCTGCCGGCGAGACCCAGCAGGGCCATGGTGATGGCGGCCTGGCCGGAGCCGACGACGATCGTGCCGGCACCGCCTTCGAGCGACGCCAGTCGTGCTTCGGCGACCTGGTTCGTCGGGTTCAGGTTTCGCGAGTACAGGTGCCCCAGGTCGGCGCCGCCGAATCGATCGGTGGCCTCTTGGAACGAGGCGAAACGGTACGCCGCCGACAGGTGCACCGGGGTGATGCGTGAGCCGTGCGTGAGGTCTTCGACCTCGCCCGCGTGCACCTGACGCGTCGCGAACCCGAAGCCGTGCCACTCGGTGTGCGGCGGGGCAGCCTCAGCCACGGGCACCCACGGCCTCTTGGGGGAGCAGCGAGCCCAGCCAGCGCGCGATGGCACGCGGGCCGGAACGCGGCGCGGTCGCCTCGACGTCGGGGTTGTAGTTCGTGTTGGTGTTCACGTCGTAGGTGACGCTGCGTCCGTCACGGGTCTCGATGAACTCGATTCCCGCGATGCCGACTCCCTCGGCGGCGAGGAAGGCCAGGTAACGGTCGATGAGTGCCTGATCGACGTCATCGCGGAGGCGAAAGAGGGGCTCGGGCTCGACACCGTCGGCTCCGGGCACCGCGCAGGCCTCGGCCGGGCAGAGCTCGAAGCTGCCCGCGCTCGTGTCGACTCGAACGGCGTAGACGAACTCGCCCGCCACGAACTCGGCGCGGGTGATGAACGGCGCCTTCGCGACCAGGAGTTCTTGCAGCAGCGTGATGCCGTCGGGCGACGGTTCGAAGTCGGGGGAGGAGACCCATTCCGAGAACTCGGACACGGAGTCCCAGCGGCGTACGCCGAGGCCCTTGCCGCCCTGGTTGTGCTTGCTGATGAACGGCGCCCCGAACTGCTCGGCCTTCGCGGCGAGATCGTCGACGCCGAACACCGCGACGGTGCGCGGCACATCGATACCGGCGTGACGCAGAGCCGCATGCTGAGCGACCTTGCTGACCTCGAGCTCCAGCACGTCGGCGCCGTTGATGACGGTGCGCCCCCACGACGCCAGCCAGCGCAGCACGGCACGGCCGAATTCCTTGCTGTGCGCGTGATCACGCGTGTGCGCCGACGCACTGAGACGCGACCAGAAAATGCCCTCGGGCGGCTCGACCGACAGGTCGATCGACCCATCGGTGAGCAACCACTCCTCGAACGGCACACCCTCGGCGGTGAACGCCGCCTCGAACGGCGGGAGCCACTGGGGGTTCTCATGGATGACGTAGACCTTGCCCGACATGTGGTCAGGCTAACCCGAGGCTCGGACATCGCGGGTGCGGAGCGTCACCGGAGGACACCCTGAAGATCGTTCGGTCCTCTCAGTGCGTCGTGCCCAACGACGTGTGGGAAAGAGAGGAACGTGCCACGCCGTTCAGCAGAAACACGTCACCAGGGACGCAGGGGCTGACATAGCCAAAGTTGGCGATCCCGGTTCCGAGCCAGAGACTCGAAATGGAACCGTCCTCCCTCACTCCCTGCAGAAAGGGCGGGTCGGAAAGTATGTATCGGACGGGATCAAGATCGCGGTTGACTGCCGTGGCCGCGTCGACACCCAAGGTCGACCATCGCCCGCGAACAAGCTCGATCAAGTCTTGAGGTCGTCCGGGAAAATCCGCCGCGAGCCTCGAATCGAGACGCAATTTAACCATTGTCTGCCCATCAGCAATCCCGCAAGATAGCCATTTTTCATCTGTCGACCACCCGTCCTCACCCACGACACCTCGCACAGCGGCGTATAGGTCATTCCCATGAGACAGAACATCGTCGACGGTCATGGCTTCTCCCTCAGATTGATTCGTGGGCGAGCAGCCCGTAAGTGCGATGCACGCCAGGAGAACGATCGTGACTTTCAACCGTCGTCTCACAGTTCGTTCTCACCCCATTTCTTTCCATTTCTCACCGCGCGATCCTCGGCGGTGCCACCCAGAACGAGACGCTCGTCGTTGCCCATCGTTGCGAGCGCCGTGTTGTACATCGAGGTGGTGTTCGACGTGAAGTAGCTGGCGTCCGCCGCCGTCTCCGCCCCGATCGGCCCATGCTTGGACACCGCAAGAAGCTCCTTCCCTTCGACGACTGCGGACTCCGACGAGAACACCGAGGCTCCGAACCCGCCACTCGTCGGGTCTGTGCGTCCGGAGAAGACCTGGCCGATCGGGGCCCACTCGTCACGCCTCGATTGCGATGAGAAAACCTGCCCCTCGGGGACATTCAGTGTCGAGGCATCGCCGACTTCGCCAGAAATTCCAGCGGAGCCGAGCATCACGAGGTGATCCGCCTCCGCTTGCTGGAGCGCGAGGGTGGCGACGTCAGTTCCGTAGGAATGCGCAATGACGGAAAGTTCCACCAGAGAACCGTTGCCAGCTGTAACTCGAAGCGATTCCAGGTCGTACGCGAGACTGCGGGCTCCGACTGAGGCTCGGTCATCGGAGATCACTTCTAACGCGTGGCTATCCGGCATGGGTGGGTGATACCCGATCCAGGCAATCACGCCAAGATCATCGCGACCGACGCCGGATAGGCGAGCTTGCTGCCCGGCGAGGGTATCAGCGACCTCCGCGTACGCCTCCATGTCACCCCCGACCGTCGTCCCCATCCCCGGCACGATCACCGAAATGTGACGAGCCCGATCCAGATCGCCCACCGCCACCTGCGCCAACGGGGGCCGGTCGAGCACGAGCGAGGCGAGGGTGTTGCCCGTGGCAGCTCTCTCCAGTGCCTCCAGCGCAGCGACCTGATCGGACTGATCCCAGGGGCTGTTCCTGGCATCCTGGAGCGCTCGCGCGAGCGCGATGCGATTCGCGCGGTCGCGAGACGCGTACGCGACGCCGCCCAGGTTCCCGATCACCCCGGGTGCTTCGGTGATGAGCACCTCGCGCACGTCGGGGTCGAGATCGCGCCACCACGGCGCGATGGCAGCAGGATCGGCCTGTGCGAGCCTCACCACCAGGTCGGGCCGTGCCCGTAGCAGAGCGGTCAGGGCAGACGGATCGAGCGCGGACATGACCGACAGCACGTGCGCCGACGGCACCGCGGTGCGCCCGAGGCCCTCACCGATCGAGACCCAGACCTCGCCTCGCGCGCGGAGCGGCTCGATCAATGCGCGCACCGCGGCCGCGGCGATATCACCCGCGGTGAGCACGTCGGCGCACGCGTCGGCGAGCATCGCTTCGGCCCGGCGCAGGGCCTCAGCGCGGGAGCTCGGCGCTGCGCCCTGATGGCGTCCGTCCGAGATGACCAGCGGCCATCCGCTCGCGAAGGAACGGAATGCGGGTAGCTCGCCACCGTCGGTCGGCAGCGATGAGGCGTAGGCCCATGCCTCGATGGCATCCTGAGCCAGCCCCTGGGCGCGCGACAGTGCGCGGCCATACGTCTGCATCGGTTCGACCAGGGCCTCCAGCGCCTCACCGATCAGCTCCCATCGCCGCGCGATGAGGTCGATCCGCGCGCCGTACGCGTCGGAGGCGCTCCCCGTCCATCCGTCGATCTCGTGCTGTCGCCGAAGGGAGTGAGAGATGTCATCGGCGACCGAAGATCGCTGCCCGCCGAGACGCGCGAGTTCGTAGGCCGCCTCGACGGAGCCGGGAACCAGCTCAGAGGCCAGCGTCGTCGCGCCCAGGGCACTCATCGCTGCGCGCCGATGGCGCGGGCGTCTCGTTCGTCCTCGGTATCCGCTCGCTCGTAGATCTGCGCGGTGGCGCGCAGACTCGCTGCCACGGCGTCGATCTGCGTCGTGGCCTCCGTCCAACCGCCCGTCAAGGACTGCAGCAACTCCTCGGCCGCCGCGCTCAGCCGCGCATGCCCCAGGTTGCGTGTCGGAGTCAACGACGTTTGTGCCCCAGCGTGGTCCGCCGCGGCGTCGACCACGTACGCCGCACGGCGCAGTGCCTCCGGCTCGACCGTGAATTTCTGCATCCCCGCACGGTACTGAGGTCTGAGCAGTCGCCTCGGGAGTTATCCACAGATCCACCCCTCACGGGGAAAGGTTCGCCCGCGCTCGTCGCGGGAGCGCCGAACTTCACCCATCCACCCCGACCCATGACGAACGTCACCCCCACGACGTGACCCACGCCCCCCGTGCCGGCCGTCGTGCGCGGCCAGCATGAACACATGACCTCCTCCACCCCCACCCCCGTCGCGATCGACGCGCGGGGCGTCGTCAAGAGCTTCGGCTCCGTCCACGCCGTTCGCGGCGTGGACCTCACCGTCCGTCCGGGCGAGATCGTGGCCTTCCTCGGCCCGAACGGCGCGGGTAAGACCACGACGATCGACATGATCCTCGGCCTCACGAACCCCGACGCCGGCTCCATCCAGGTGTTCGGACACACTCCCCGCGGCGCCGTCGCCCGCGGCCTCGTCTCGGCCGTGCTGCAGACCGGTGGCCTCCTCAAGGACATCACCGTCCGCGAGACGGTGGCCCTCACGGCCAGCCTGTTCGCCGAGAAGCGTCCCGTCGACGAAGCCCTCGAGCGGGCCGGCATCCAGGGTCTGGCGAACCGTCGCGTGGGCCTGTGCTCTGGGGGCGAGCAGCAGCGACTCCGTTTCGCGATGGCCCTCGTGAGCGACCCCGCGCTGTTGATCCTCGACGAACCGACCACCGGCATGGACGTCGAGGCGCGCCGCTCGTTCTGGAGTGCGATCCGGGCGGATGCCGCCCGCGGACGCACCGTCATGTTCGCCACGCACTACCTCGACGAGGCCGACGAATACGCCGATCGCATCGTTCTGATGAGCCGCGGCCGGATCGTCGCCGACGGGAGCACCGCCGAGATCAAGAACCTCGTCTCGGGTCGGGTCGTCCAGGTGACGCTCCCGGATGCCGACCTCACGGCGCTCGCGTCGATTCCGGGCGTCGATTCGGTCGAGGCCGCCGGCGGGCGCGTCACGATCCACACGCGTGATTCCGACGAGCTCGCTCGACACCTGCTGAACACCACGACTTCGCGGGATCTCGAGATCACCGCGCAGAACCTCGAGAGCGTCTTCCTCGCCCTCACCGCCGACGCCGCCGAACCCGCCCTGAACGGAGCAGTCCGATGACCGCCATCACCCTCGACCGTCCGGTGCCCGCCCTCGGCGGCTTCACTCTCACCTATCTGCGCCTCGAACTGGTGCGCAAGATCCGCAACCCCCGGGGCCTGTTCTTCACCGTGGCGTTCCCGGTGCTGATGTTCTTCATCGTCGGCTATCAGATGCTCGACGTGTCGCTGACGGCGACGCCGGTGGCATCCGGGGGAGTGTCGGTGGCCGCGTACATCATGGTGTCGATGGCGATGTACGGAGCGATGATGTCGGCAACCCAGACCGGGGCGTCGGTCGCCGCCGAGCGCGCGCAGGGATGGACGCGGCAGCTGCGCCTGACGCCGCTGAACCCCGTCGTCAATGTCGCCGTGAAGACGATCGCGGGCATGATGTTCGGTCTCGTCGCCATCGTCGCGACCTACATCGTGGCCATGTTCTCCGGCGTCGAGTTGTCGGCATCCCAGTGGATCGTGTCGGGCCTGGCCGCGTGGCTGCTCGCCGGTGCGGTCTTCACGACGCTCGGGCTCATGGTCGGCTACATGGTGCCCGGTGAGAACGTCGCGCAGATCACGAGCCTGGTCGTCGTGCTGCTGTCGTTCCTGGGCGGCCTGTTCTTCCCGCTGTCGAACATGCCCGACTTCCTGCAGGTCATCGGCAAGCTGACACCCGTGTACGGCATCGGTGAGCTGGCGCGGTCACCGCTGACGGGGGATGCCTTCGACATCGGCGCCCTGATCAATGCGGTCGTCTGGCTCGCGGTGTTCGTGGCGGGCACGGTGTACTTCTTCCGCCGCGATACGCGGCGCAGCTGAGCGGCGGGGGCGTCCTATGGTGAACGTGATGAACGAGCAGGCCGCCCCCGCCGCCGGGTCGGCACCCTCCGCGGGTGCCGGCTTCGCCATGTCGAACCGCGGGTGGTTCATCGGCGCGGGCATGTCTCTCGCCTGGATCGTGCCGACGATGTACACGCTGTGGGCGCAGCCCTCGGCCGTCACCGTTGTGCCGACGCTCATCGTGCTGGTCTTCGCCGGCGCGTTCGTGCTCACCGTTCCGGTTATGCAGCGACTCGCGCCGGGGGCCGTGCGCCTCATGCCGGCGGTGGTGCTCTTCCTGCTGAGCCTGTCGCTCATCCCATGGCTCGGCGCCGACGTGCGGTGGCTGTGGACGTTCGTCGGGGTGGCCCTCGCCGTCTCGCGCATGCGGCGCAGCATGCTCTGGATCGCCCTCCTGGTGCTGGCCGGCCTCACCTTCGCCGTGGGGGTGTGGGACGACGCCGACGTCGGCAACAGCGCCCTGAACGCCGCCGTCATCCTCTCGGTGTCGGTGATGATGGCGACTCTCACCGGCAACATCACCACCCTGGCGCGTCTTCGGGCCGCGCAGCACCAGGTCGCCGAGCTCGCCGCCGAGCGCGAGCGGGGCCGCGTCGCTCGCGACGTGCACGACATCCTCGGCCACTCCCTCACGGTCATCACGGTCAAAGCCGAGCTGGCGGGGCGACTGATGGATGCCGGATCCCCGGCCGCGCGCGACGAGATCGCCCAGATCGAGCAGCTGGCGCGTGGCGCGTTGGCCGACGTGCGCGCGACGGTGCACGGTTTCCGCGGCGTGAGCATCAGCGGGGAGCTCGCCGCGGCGCGGGCCGCCCTCGAGAGCGCCGGGGTGACGCCCGACCTGCCCGGGTCGACCGAGCAGGTCCCCGCCGATCGTCGGGAGCTCGCCGGATGGGTGGTGCGCGAGTCGGTGACCAACGTCGTACGGCACGCCGGTGCTCACGCGTGCCGCGTGCGTCTGAGCGCCCGCGGTGTCGAGGTCGACGACGACGGATGCGGACCGTCCACCACGGCATCCTCGGGGTCAGGGCTCACGGGCCTCCGCGAACGCGTCGAGACCGCGGGCGCCCGCCTCACCGTGGGTCGCAGTGATCTCGGCGGGTTCAGAGTGAAAGTGACGTGGTGACGCGATGGTGATCCGGCTCCTCATCGCCGACGACCAGGCTCTGGTGCGCGGAGCCCTCGCCGCCCTGCTCGGGCTCGAGAACGATATCGAGGTCGTCGCCCAGGTCGGGCGCGGCGACGAGGTCGTCGAAGCGGCTCGCGCGTCTCAGGCAACGGTGGCGCTGCTCGACATCGAGATGCCCGGTATCGACGGCATCGCCGCGGCGTCGCTCCTGCGTTCCGAGGTTCCCGGATGCCGTGCCCTCATCGTCACGACCTTCGGCCGGCCGGGTTACCTGGCACGGGCCCTTCAGGCCGGGGCATCGGGCTTCGTCGTGAAGGACACTCCCGCGGCCGAGCTGGCCGATGCCGTGCGGCGCGTGTCGATGGGGCTGCGAGTCGTGGACCCGGCGCTGGCCGTCGAGTCGCTGGCTCAGGGCGACTCACCCCTCACGGAGCGTGAGACCGACGTGCTCGCCGCAGCGCGGTCGGGCGGATCGATCGCCGACATCGCGCGGATGGTGCACCTGTCGGAGGGCACGGTGAAGAACCATCTCTCCAGTGCGATCGGCAAGACCGGCGGGCGCAATCGTGCGGACGCCGTGCGAGTGGCTGTCGACCGGGGCTGGCTCTAGCCGCGACGCGGTCGTGCGGGTCCGTCGGGCAGGAACAGTGCCAGCGCGACCAGGGGAGACGCCACGATGCCGGTCACCGCTGTCGCGACGGACCAGGAGCCGTCGATGTACAGCGTCCGACCACCGCCGCCCGGGTCTTTCGTTCCCGTGTAGGTGACGAGGTAGGGGACGACGATGGTCGTCGCCGCCTCGGTCGCGACGATGGCCAGCAGCATCAGCCCGGTCGCCACCAGGGACGCGGCGATGAGCGGGGCCAGGACGAGGACGAACGCGCGACCGGCGCTGAACTTCATGGGGGCACCCTCCGCGCGAGCCGCTCGCGCGGCTGCCGGGTCTCATGCCCGGATCGACGACACGCTAACGGCGCCCGCTTCCGCCGCCGCCGGAGGTGGGCGCCGTTTCGCCCGACACCGTGGCGTTTTCGCCCGTGAGCCGTCGTTCGTGCCGATCGAACCCTTCGAGGGGTCGAGCAGGGAGAGCCCGCGATCGCGGGTGGCGCGGGTGGTTCCGCCCGCCGGGCGGGTGAAACAGGCGCTCTCACCGCCGCGGCGATGGAACACTGGCGAGTCGACCAGACCTCGAGAGAACGAAGCTCCCCGTGCAGAACACCGTCGACATCTCGCTCATCATCTGCGTCTACGCGGTGGTGATCGGCGCGGGCTGGGGCACGCTGGTCAACCCACTCCGGCCGGCGTCCTCCTGGATAGCCGCTGGCGGAGCGGTGCTGACGGGGTTCCTGATCGCCGGCCTCGCTCCCGCCGCGGTGATGTCCGCCCCGCTCCTCGTTCTCGCGTTCAGTGTCGCGACATTCCTTCGCGACCGCCGGTGGCGCCGCAGCCTCATTCCGAGAGAGTCGTCACCCCGAACGCCACCGCCTCCTGCTCCGTCAGCATCCGCGAGCGAATGAGGAATCGCATGCCCGTCGGACCCTCCACCGAGAAGCCCGCCCCCCGCCCGGGCACGACGTCGATCGTCAGGTGTGTGAACTTCCAATACTCGAACTGCGACTCCGACATGTAGACCTCGATGGGGTCGTCGAGGCCCACGCCGATGGTGCCCAACAGCACGTCGCTCGGCCCCGTGAGGAACATCCCCACCGGGTAACACATCGGCGAGCTGCCGTCGCAGCAGCCGCCGGACTGGTGGAACATCAGCGGGCCGTGCGTCACCGTCAGGTCGCGCAGGAGCGCGAGCGCGGCATCCGTCACGTCGACGCGGGAGAGTTCTGGCATCCGTTCCGTCCTTCCTTCACCACCGTGTCCCACTTGGTGCAGAAAATCGGTGTCCGATCTGCACGAAGTGGGACACGGCGCGCCCATCAGCCGGGCTCAGAAGAAGCCCATGGCCCCATCGGCATACGACACCAGCAGGTTCTTCGTCTGCTGGTAGTGGTCGAGCATCTTCAGGTGGTTCTCGCGGCCGATGCCCGACTGCTTGTACCCGCCGAACGCGGCGTGCGCGGGGTACTGGTGGTAGGTGTTCGTCCACACACGACCGGCTTCGATCGCGCGGCCGGCACGGTAGGCGGTGTCGCCGCTGCGGCTCCACACCCCGGCGCCGAGGCCGTACAGCGTGTCGTTGGCGATCGAGATGGCGTCGTCGAAGTCGTCGAACGAGGTCACCGACAGGACGGGACCGAAGATCTCCTCCTGGAAGATGCGCATGTCGTTCGTGCCCTCGAACACCGTCGGCGCCATGTAGTAGCCGTCCGTCAGGTCGCCGCCGAGGTCGACGCGTTCGCCGCCCGTCAGCAGCTTCGCGCCGCCCGCTTTGCCGATGTCGATGTACGACAGGATCTTCTCGAGCTGGTCGTTCGACGCCTGCGCGCCGATCATCGTCTCGGGGTCGAGCGGGTTGCCCTGGCGCACCTTCTTCACGCGCTCCAAGCCGTCACCGAGGAACTGGTCGTAGATCGACCGCTGGATGAGCGAGCGCGACGGGCACGTGCACACCTCGCCCTGATTCAGCGCGAACATCGTGAAGCCCTCGAGCGCCTTGTCGTAGTACGCGTCGTCGCTACGCAGAGCGACGTCTTCGAAGAACACGTTCGGGCTCTTGCCTCCGAGCTCCAGCGTCACCGGGATGAGGTTCTGCGAGGCGTACTGCATGATCAGGCGGCCGGTCGTGGTCTCGCCGGTGAAGGCGATTTTGCGGATCCGCTTGTGCTGAGCCAGCGGCGCCCCCGCCTCGATGCCGAAGCCGTTGACGATGTTCACGACTCCCGCCGGCAGCAGGTCGCCGATGATGTCGAACAGGAACAGCAGAGATGCCGGGGTCTGCTCGGCCGGCTTGATCACGACGCAGTTACCCGCGGCGAGCGCCGGGGCCAGCTTCCATGCCGCCATGAGAATGGGGAAGTTCCACGGGATGATCTGCCCGACCACACCGAGCGGTTCGTTGAAGTGGTACGCCACCGTGTTCTCGTCGAGCTGGCTGAGCGAGCCCTCCTGGGCTCGCAGCACGCCCGCGAAGTAGCGGAAGTGGTCGACGGTCAGGGGAATGTCGGCAGCGAGAGTCTCACGCACCGGCTTGCCGTTCTCCCACGTCTCGGCGACGGCGATCTTCTCGAGGTTCTCTTCGATGCGGTCGGCGATCTTGTTCAGGATGACGCTGCGCTCGGCGGGAGTGGTCTTCTTCCACGACGCGAACGCCTTCCAGCCGGCCTCGACCGCGCGGTCGATGTCGTGCGCATCGCCGCGACCGACCTCGCAGAACGGCTTGCCGGTGACCGGGGTGATGTTCTCGAAGTACTCGCCGCTGTGCGGTTCGACCCATTCGCCGCCGATGTAGTGCCCGTACCGCGAACGGTACTCGGCGACGGCTCCGCGGGTTCCGGGAGCGGCGTAGACGCTCGAGACGCCTTCTTCGACGATGGTCATGCGTGTCTCCTTCGACGGTCATGAGTCGCCGCGACGGCTTCGAGCGGCGATGCGCCGACGCTACGCCGGGGGAGGTTGCATCGGGTTGCGGGGGTCGGGATCGGCGCCCGGACCGCCCCCGCACTCCGCGGCCTCCACACGCACCGACGACGGATGCCACGACCCCGAGGCCGTGGCATCCGTTCAGCGCGGGAGACTACGCGTCGGCGTCAGCCAGCACCGACCGGAGCGGCGGAACATTGACCTCGTGCAGGTCGACGCCGTCGAGGCGCTCGATGCTCTGCACGCGCGGGGCGATGACGCGATCGTCGGCGACGATCCAGCTGCCGACCAGCAGGAACCGGTCGTTGCCGGCCGTGATCGGTCCGGTGAGCGCGAAGGTCTGGTGCGTAGGAGTGAGGAACGTCACGCGGACGGGCGTGCCGTGGGGGAGGGTCGAGGGATCGACGACATCGGCACCCAGGGCGGCCTCGGGCTGCTCGATGCCCACGTCGATGCGCTGGATCTCGGAGCTCGTGGCGAGGATGACATCACCGACGAGCGGCTGACCGCCCACGCCGATGCGCACGGTGCCCTCGAGGGCGTAGAGGCCGTAGCGGGGGGAGCGGACGATGACCCGGGCGATATCGCCGGCCTTCACCTCGGCGAGGGCCTCGCGAATGCGCCCCACGTCGCGACGGGCGCGAGCTGCCGAGAAGATGTCGAGCGTTTCTTCGTCCATATGTTCAGCGTAACGAGGGGTTCCGACATCGGGAACGCCCGCGGCCCATCGCCGGGCGAACACCCGGCGAACAGGGCCCGCTCACGCCCGCTCGAGACGCTCCAGCCGCGCGACGAGCCCCGAGCGCTTGGGGGAACGCGGGGGGAGCATGCCCAGGCACAGCCGCAGCACCTCCTCGTCGTCGCACGCCTCGGCGGTCTCGGCGTAGGCGAGCAGCACGTCGACGCTCGCCTCGGCGATGAGCGCTTCGCGCAGCGTCGAGCGCACCGACTCGCGCACCTCGATGACCCCCGGTGCGTCCGACTCCGGCAGCACCGAACCCGCGTACGCTGCCAACGCCACCCGGCGCGCCCCGCGATCGAGCAGCGACAGCACGTGCTGCGCGTCGGTCTCGAGATCCTCCAGCAGGCGATAGGGGCGGGATGCCGGAACCAGACGCGACGCGACGGGGACGAGCGCGCGGCGCAACCGCACCATCTCGGGCCGCAGCGTCTCGACGGCGGGGTGGCCGTAGACCGCTTCGCTCAGCGCCTCGGCCGACAGCCCTTCCCGGTGCACGGCGAGGAGCAGCAGGATCTCGGCGTGCCGGGCGCTGAGTTCCCGCACCGCCCCATCCACCTCCAGCAGCGCGCGATCGCGACCCAGGATGCGCAGCAACGCGCGCGACGGCACCGCCCGCTTCGGCGCGGGTGGATGCTGCGCGCGCAGCCGCGCGACGAGGATCTCGCTCTCGATCGCGCGGGCCGTGGCATCCACCAGCAGTTGAGCCTGGGGCGTCACGGCCTCGGGCCCGCCCGTGACGTCGATCACACCGATCAGACGCCGCGTCTCGGGATCGTGCACGGGAGCCGCGGTGCACGACCACGGCTGCACGAGGCGGTTGAAGTGCTCGGCGCCGCGGATCTGCACGGACCGGTCCAGGGTGAGCGCCGTTCCCGGGGCCGAGGTGCCCACCGCGTCTTCCGCCCAGTTCGCGCCCGCGACGAAACCCATGTCGCCGGTGAGCGTGCGGATGTGCCGGTCGCCCTCGACCCACAGCAGGCGCCCGGCGGCATCTCCGACGGCGACCACGACGCCCGATTCCTCGGCCGTGCCGGGCAGCAGGAGCGACCTCACCATGTCCATCACCCCCGCCAACGGGTGGGCGCGACGGTAGGCCTCGAGCTCGTCGCTGGCGAGTTCGAGCGAGGGAAGCCCCTCGGGTCCGACCAGCGATGCCAGCGACCGACGCCACGAGTCCTGCACGAGCGGCCGCACGTCGTCGAGGCGTCGATCCTCGTTGCCGGCGAGCAGCTCGTCGTGGGCGCGCGCGATCAACAGTCCCGAGGTCTCGGGAGAGATGGCCGGTCGCGACCAGGAAGAGGACACAGGACTCCCATCGGCGGTGACGGAGGTGGGTCTCAGTGTAGGTCGACGGCCGTGTCGAGGGGAGGGGTCGGGCGTTTCGGGGCGCGAGCGGTGCACCGGGGCGGTCAGTGAGCACCCCGCTGCACGAAACGTGCCCCGGATGCCTCTCATCCGAAGCGGGCAGCACGCACCCCGAGCGTCGTCGTCAGACGAACGGCGTTACCCCCGCGCCGCCCACCACTGCCGCAACCGTTTCTCGGCCTCGTCTTCGCCGAGCACGCCCTCGTCGAGGCGCAGCTCGAGCAGGAACCGGTAGGCCTCGCCCACCTCACGACCGGGCTTCACACCCAACACCTCTTGAATGCGGTTGCCGTCGAGCTCGGGGCGGATCGCGTCGATCTGCTCCTGCTCGCGCAGGGCCGAGATGCGGTTCTCGATGTCGTCGTACGCGGATGCCAGGCGATGGGCCTTGCGCTTGTTGCGCGTGGTCACGTCGGCCCGCGTGAGGATGTGCAGGCGTTCCAGCTCGTCGCCGGCGTCGCGCACGTAGCGTCGGACCGCGGAGTCGGTCCACGCGCCCTCGGCGTAACCGAAGAACCGCAGGTGCAGTTCGACCAGGCGCGAGACGACGGTCGTGGTGTTCGCGTCGAAGCGCAGCGCCTGCAGACGCTTGCGGGCCAAGCGTGCGCCCTTGATGTCGTGGTGGTGGAAGGTCACGCCGCCGCCCGGCTCCAGGCGCCGCGTCGCGGGCTTGCCGATGTCGTGCAGCAGCGCCGCGAGACGCAGCGGCACATCGGGGGCGGCATCCGGATGCCGTTCCTTCTCGAGCGCGATGGCTTGGCGCAGCACCGTGAGGGAGTGCTCGTAGACGTCTTTGTGGTGGTGGTGCTCATCGACCTCGAGGCGCAGCGCCGGCACCTCGGGCAGGAACTCGTCGATCAGGCCGGTCTCGACCAGCACCCGGATACCGCGGACGGGGTCGTCGGTCTGGAGCAGCCGCACGAGCTCGGCCTGCACGCGCTCGGGGCTGACGATCTGCAGCGAGGCGCGCAGCTCGACGATGGCGGCGAGCGTGTCGGGGTCGAGGGTGAACTCGAGCTGCGACGCGAATCGGGCTCCGCGCAGCATGCGCAGGGGGTCGTCGCCGAAGCTCACCGCGGGGTCGATGGGGGTGCGCAGGCGCTGGGCCAGCAGGTCTTCGACGCCGCCCGTCGGGTCGACGAGGGTGCGGGCGGGAACCCGCAACGCCATGGCGTTGACCGTGAAGTCGCGGCGGTTGAGATCGGCCTCGAGCGTGTCACCGAACTCGACCGTGGGCTTGCGGGTGACGCCGTCGTAGCTGTCGGCCCGATAGGTCGTGATCTCGACCTGTTCGCCCTTGACCCGGGCGCCGATGGTGCCGAAGGCCCGACCGACGTCCCACTGCACCGACGACACCGGCTTCACCAGGGCGAGGATCTCGTCGGGACGCGCGTCGGTGGTGAAGTCGAAGTCGTGGGTGATCCGGCCCAGCAACGCGTCGCGGACGGGTCCCCCGACCAGGGCCAGGTCGCGACCGGCGTCGGCGAAGACGCGGGCGAGCGTGGCAACCACGGGGTGGGCCGCCAGCTCCTCCAGGCGCGCGAGACCGTCGACCATGTTCAGCATGCCTTCGAGCCTATCCGGGGCCGCCGACAGCCACCGCAGACGTGCTCCGCGCCAGACGCGAGGGCCGACGGCACCCTGTCCGCAGACACCGGCGGGCGTCAGTCGTCGGCGAAGTCCACGAACCCGGTCACCAGCAACTCGCGCACACGCGGGAGCAGGTCGGCGCGGAGGGCCTTGGCATCCACCTCGAGCAGCTGCGCGATCGCGTCGACGAGCACGCCCACCGACAGATCGCCGTCGCACGCGCCCACGAGCGCCGCCAACGCGGGGTCGACCTCGAGCGTGCGCGCGAAGCCCCCGCCCTGGCGCAGCTCGATGACCGAGGGGTCCTCTTCACCCGGTCGGTGGTGCCGAGCCTCGGTCACGTCGGGGGCGACGCGCAGCACGCTATCGGCCAGGCTCTCGTCGTCGAGCAGCGCCGCGCGATCGTGCGCGGCGAGGCAGGCGGCCAGGTGCGACCCGAACCACGCCTCGCCGCCGCCGTCGACCCGCTCGAAGCGGGCGAGCGTGGGGGCTCCGGCGAGGGGCTTGCGCACGAGCACGTAGCCGAAACCGATGCCGGTCACCCCCCGCTCGGCGAAGTCGTCGAGCCAGGCGTCGATCAGCCGCGCGTACGCGGGGGTGCCGGCGACGGTACCGCCGTCGCGCACCCACAGTTCGGCGTAGGCGAGAGGATCGAGCACCTGCCGCTCGACGACCCAGGCGTCCATCGACGTTCCGATCCAGTCGCGCACCCGATCGAGTCCCGACTCGCCCTCGCGGTACTCCCAGTTGCCGAGCGACTGCGCGACACCGCCGGGGGACAGGTGCGCGCCCACACCGCCCATGACCGACGCGACGAGCGCGTCGCCTTCGAGACCACCGTCACGGTATTCGTACGCCGGAACACCGGCCACGCGCGGAGTGATGACGAACGGGGATTGGAGGCCACGCGGTCGAACGTCTCGCCGGCGACGGGTTCGAAGAGCGAGCCGTGCCGCGTCTCGATGCCGTCGACGTCGTTGAGCAGGGCGTTCAGCCGGGTGAACCGCAGCGCGCGCTCCGAGATGTCGGTCGCGACGACGTGGTCGACCAGACGGCGCAACCGCAGGGCCTGGATGCCGCACCCCGTGCCGAGATCGAGGGCGGTGTGCGCGCGACGCGTGAGCTGCAGCCGCGCGAGGGTCTCGGAGGCGCCCCCCACCCCGAGCACGTGGTTCTCGGGGAGCGGGCCCTCGAGCGCCGACTCGTCGAGATCGCTCGCGATCCACCATTCGACGTCGCCCTGGTCGTCGGAGAACCCCTGCGGGCGCAGCAGCACCGCCGGGGTGACCGCATCGCCCGACACCTCGATGAGCCCCAGAGTCACGGCTCCGTCGACGCGCAGCGCGGGCAGCGCCGCCTCGACGTCGCCGCGTGCCACGGGCAGTCCCAGACCCCAGAGGCGTCCCAGCACGGCCAACGCGTCACCCCGGTCGCCCAACGCGCGCGTGGCGGGGCGACGCAGGCCGCGGGCGAGAGCGTCGTCGGCTCGGGCACCCCACGCGTCTCTCAGTGCAGCGCTGGCGAAGCCCGCCGCGCGGAGGTCGTCGGCGAGGGCGCGGCACAGCAGGGCGTCGGGTTCGGGGAGCACCGGTCCATTCAACCGTCTGCGCGGGGCTATCGGGGGGCTCCGAGGTGCGCGGGCCTAGACTCAACGCGGTGCGAGGCCCCCTCGTTCCACCGACGCTCGTATGAACGTGACCTCCCAGCCTCCGGGCTCACCCGTGCCGCGGCGCTCCCTCACGCGCCGGCTGCTGGCGACCCTCGCCGCCGGCGCCCTGGCGTTCGGACTCGCGGTCCCGGCGATGCCCGCCGCGGCTGCCGCACCGAGCCCCTCGCCGTCGGCCTCGACGACGCCGGCCGTCCTGTCGGCCGCACCCGTCGCCAACGGCATCCTGCGCCCCGGTGAGGCGCTGACGGTCGCCGTGACCCTGGCGGCGGGTTCCGGGTCGGCCGTCGCGACCCCCGTCGGCCTGCAGCTGGGAACGGCGCCCCTGAGCGACGACGCGGCCCTCGAGCGCTGGCTCGGCGGCGACACCACCGGAGTCACCCTGCAGCAGGTCGCCACCGGATCGATGGATGCCACCGCCTCCGGCGCCCAGACCACCACGGCGCTGTCGGTGCCGGCGACCGACGCCGCGCTGGCCGGACGCGCGGCGGGGGTCTACCCGGTGCGCGTGACGGCAGACGGCGCGGGTCTGCGCACCCCGACCGTGGTCGTCGTTCCGAACGACGCGGGCGCGCAGACACCCGTCGCCCTCGTCGTTCCCATCACGGCCGCACCGATGACCCGGGGGCTGCTGAGCGCGAGCGAACTGGCGGAGCTCACCGCGGTCGACGGCGCTCTCTCGGCCCAACTCGATGCGGTCGACGGAACCGGGGCGACCCTCGCGGTCGATCCCGCCATCCCCGCGGCGATCCGGGTTCTCGGCTCGGCCGCACCCCCCACCGCCGTGGCCTGGCTGCAGCGTCTGCTGGCGCTGCCCAACAACCGCTTCGCACTGCAGTTCGGTGACGCCGACATCGCCGCGCAGCTGCGGGCCGGCCTCACCGCCCCCCTCTCACCGACGTCGCTGCAGTCGTATATGACGGCCGCCGACTTCACCCAGCCCGCGCCCGCCGTCTCGGCGGTGTCGACGCCCGATCCGTCGACATCGGCGACGCCGGGCCAGCCGTCCTACCCGTCGCTGACGTCGCTGCTCGACATCGGTTCCGCCACCCCGAACGTCTTCTGGCCCGCGACCGGATCCGCCGGCGCCGACACCGTCACCGCCCTCGGTGCCCTCGGGACCGCCGATCAGCCCGCCCACGTGCTGGTGCCGTCGACCAGCGTGGTCGGGGGCGCACGTCAGGCCGCCGCCGCCGTGGCAGGCGTATCCACCCCCGTCTACGACGCCGAGGTCTCGCGTGCTCTCGCCGACGCCGCCGGACAGAACGACACGACCCGACGGGGGTCGGCGCTCGCGGCCGCGCAGGCCTACCTCGCCTTGGCTCGCGCGACCACCGGTGATCAGCCCGTCCTCGCCATCCTCGACCGCGGCACCGACCGCTCGCGCGTGAGTCTCCGCGCGACCCTGGGCCTCGTCGCGACGGCGCCGGGGTACAGCAGCTCCACGCTCGCCGCGGTGTCGACGATCCCGGCATCCGAGATCACCCTCGCCGACGCGACGGTCGATACCGCCCGCGTCACCGACGTCGCCGATCTGGTCGCCGACGAGCAGGTCATCGACCGTTTCGCGACGATCCTCGACCAGCCCGAGCTGCTCACCGGCCGCGAGCGCGCCGAAGTCCTCCAGGTGACGAACGTGTCGTGGACGGGGGATGCCGCCCGCAAGGCCGTCTCGGACCACCGCGCCGCGACGCGTACGACGCTCGATTCCGTCGGCATCCTGTCGTCGGACTTCCGACTCGTGAGTTCCAGCGCGCCGCTGCGGCCGTGGGTGCGCAACGACCTGCCCTGGCCCGTCACGGTCGTGATGGCCGTGGACCCCAACGACGTGCGGCTCCGCGTTCAGCCGCGCACGACCGTCAACGCTCAGGCCTCGGCCAACACGCGCGTCGAGGTCCCCGTCGAGGCACGCATCGCCAACGGCGAGGTCAGCGTCGCCCTGCAGCTCTACAGCCCCACCGGAGAAGCCGTGGGCTCGCCGCAGGTGGTCGACGTCGAGGTGCGGGCCGAGTGGGAGAACATCGGCCTCATCGTCATCATCCTGCTGATCGTGGCGTTCCTGAGTCTCGGCGTCGTGCGCACCATCGCCCGTCGCCGTCGAACGCGCACCGAGGGCGACGAGACTTCGGATGCCGAGCCCCCGGCCGACGGCAGCGTCGTGCGCAAGAGCCCGGATGCCGATGGGCGCAGCCCGGCATCGGACGACAGTGCCCCCGACACCGACGACGACGGCACCGAGCCGCTGTCATCCGACTTCACCGAGGAGAACCGCCCGTGAGCAGTATCGGACGGGCGAGTGTGCTCATCGGAGCGGGGACCATCGCGTCGCGCCTGACCGGTCTGCTGCGCACCATCGTGCTCGTCGCGGCCATCGGTTCGATCGGTGGCGCGGGTGACGCCTTCGCCGTCGCGAACCAGCTGCCCAACAACATCTACGCGATCATCTCGACGGGTCTGCTGACCGCCGTGGTCGTCCCGCAGATCGTCAAGGCGGCCGCGCACGCCGACGGCGGCCAGGCATTCGTCTCCAAGCTCTTCACGCTGGGCACGGTGGGCCTGCTGGGGGCCACCGCGCTCGCCATGGTCGCCGCGCCCCTGTTGGTGCAGGTGTACGCGAGCAAGTTCACCGACGATCAGCTGGCACTGTCGACCGCCTTCGCCTACTGGTGCCTTCCGCAGGTCTTCTTCTACGGTCTGTACGCACTGCTGGGCGAGATCCTGAACGCCCGGCGCGTCTTCGGGCCGTACACGTGGGCGCCGATCGTCAACAACGTCATCTCGATCGCCGGCTTCGGCGTCTTCATCCTGATCTTCAGCGGCCCTCAGGATCGCGTCGCCGCGTGGACGCCCTCGATGATCGCGACACTCGCCGGCACCGCCACCGCCGGCATCGTCGTGCAGACCCTGGTGCTGCTGTTCTTCTGGCGGCGCGCGGGGCTCACGCTGCGGCCCGACTTCCAGTGGAAGGGCGTGGGCCTGCGCCACATCGGACGTCTCGCCGGCTGGACCTTCCTGATGGTCGTGGCAGGTCAGCTCGCCGGCATCGTGCAATCCAACGTGCTCTCGGGCGCCTCGGGGAACGACCCCGCGATCTTCGCCTCTCAGAACGCGTGGCTGCTGTTCATGCTCCCGTATTCGATCATCGTGCTGTCGATCGGAACGCCGTACTTCACGCAGCTGAGCGAGCACGCGGCCGCGGGTCGCCACGACCAGGTGCGCGCAGACATCTCGCGCAGCATCCGCACGCTCGGCTTCTTCATCGTCGCGTCGGCCGCGGCCCTCGCCGTCGCGGCGGTTCCGGCCAGCCGCATCTTCACCAAGAACGCCGAACAGGCCGTCGCTGCGGCACCGGTGCTGCTGTGCTTCCTGGTCTGCCTCGTGCCCCTCGCCGTGCTGTTCGTCGTACAGCGCACCTTCTACGCGTACAACGACACGCGCACACCCTTCTTCTTCACGCTCCTCCAGTGCGCCCTCGTCGCCGGCGGCGCAGTCCTCGCCAGTGCCGTTCTCGGTCGCGGCGAGCTGGCGGCGGGTGTGGCGCTGACCCAGTCCATCGCCAGCGTCGTGCAGGTCGTCGTCGCTACCGTGCTGCTGCACCGTCGCCTGTCCGGCATCGGAACGGCATCATGGCTGCTCGCCCTCGGCAGGTTCGCGTTGGCCGCTCTTCCGGCGGCGGCCGCCGGGTACGGCGTGCTGCTGCTGCTCGGCGGCGCGGACGGGTGGACGACCAGCAGCGCCCTCGCGGGAGCGGCAGGTGCCGCCATCGTCGGCTCCGTCGTGCTCGCGGTGTACCTCGGCATCCTGGCGCTCTTCCGCACCCCCGAGCTCGCGCCGGCGCTCGCCCTGGGCCGACGCTTCCTCCCCCACCGCTAGCCCCGGGTTCCCGGAATATCCCGGGGCTACCATGGGTTTCATCCGACGGAATCAACGAAGGGAACGCGCTACCGTGCGTCACGTCATCATCATCGGATCGGGCCCCGCCGGCTACACCGCCGCCATCTACGCCGCCCGAGCCAACCTCGAGCCCCTCGTCGTCGCGAGTTCCGTCGAAGCCGGCGGCGACCTCATGAACACGACCGAGGTCGAGAACTTCCCCGGCTTCCCCGACGGCATCCAGGGTCCTGACCTCATGGCCAAGATGCAGGCGCAGGCCGAACGCTTCGGAGCGCAGGTGCTGTACGACGACGTCGTGTCGCTCCAGCTCGACGGCCCCGTCAAGACCGTCACGCTCGGCAGCGGCAAGGTCGAAGAGGCTATCTCGGTCATCTACGCCACCGGCTCCGCGTACCGCAAGCTCGGACTCGAAGGCGAAGAGCGACTCTCGGGCCGCGGCGTCTCGTGGTGCGCCACGTGCGACGGCTTCTTCTTCCGTGACCGCACCATCGCCGTCGTCGGCGGCGGCGACTCCGCCATGGAAGAGGCGAACTTCCTCACCAAGTTCGCGTCGAAGGTCTACATCATCCACCGCAAGGACTCGCTGCGGGCGTCGAAGATCATGCAGGAGCGTGCCTTCGCGAACCCCAAGATCGAATTCATCTGGAACTCCGCGGTCGACGAGATCCTGGGCGACGACGCCGTGAACGGTGTGCGCCTGCGCTCGACGGTGGACGACACCGTGAGCGAGCTCCCCCTCGACGGCCTGTTCGTCGCCATCGGCAACGACCCCCGCACCCACCTCGTGCACGACAAGCTGCAGCTCACCGACCAGGGCACCATCTGGGTCGACGGCCGTTCCTCGCGCACGTCGGTCGAGGGTGTCTTCGCCGCCGGCGACGTCATCGACCCGACCTACCGCCAGGCCATCACGGCCGCCGGCAGCGGTACCGTCGCTGCCCTCGACGTGGAACACTTCCTCGCCGCCCGCGGCGAGGCCGGCGAGCCCGCGGTCGCGGAGAGCCCCATCGAGGGCCTTCCCGACGCCGCTGTCGTCTGAGGAACAAAAGAACGCTCACCAGCGTTTTCATTCACTGAAGCTTCCATCTAAGGAGATATGCAATGACTGCCAAGGCGACGACCTCCGCAACGTTCGAGCAGGACGTCCTGCAGGCTGACGGACCCGTTCTCGTGGACTTCTGGGCCGAGTGGTGCGGACCGTGTCGCATGGTCGCCCCCGTCCTCGACGAGATCCAGAACGAGAACTCGGGCAAGATCACGATCCTCAAGCTCAACGTCGACGAGAACCCCGACCTCGCGATGAAGTACCAGATCACCTCCATCCCCGCGATGAAGGTCTTCCAGGGCGGTGAGGTCAAGACGACCATCATCGGTGCGAAGCCCAAGTACGCACTCGAGCAGGACCTCGCGCCCTTCCTCGGCTGAGTCCCCGCGATCATCGAATCCCCGGCGCCACGGCGTCGGGGATTCGTCGTTTCCGGAAGTATCATCCGGCCGAGGTGACCGTACGGCGAGAGAGGGATGCCGATACGCCACTGCCGCGCGACGGAACGCGGTCGGCGCCCCACGCAACGCGGTGCCGGCTTCGCCGGCGCGGGGGTCTGCAGTCGTCAGGAGGCGTCGAGTCGAGCGCTGGCGTCCCACACCCGGTGCGACTCCTCTTCGCCCAGGATGCGCCACACAGCCCGCGTCAGAGCCGGATAGTCGAGGGCGATCTGACGGAGCACACGGTAGTTGCGGGCGCGATTGGGGCGAACGCCGCCGTTCTCTGTGATGTTCTCGGCCCGCAGAGTGAGGACCACGAGTTCATCCACGTTCGGCAGGTCTTCCATGAAGTCCCAGGGATCTTCGCCGCCCCGCAGGCGTTCGTGAATCAGCACCGCGAGTTCGTCGGACGCCTCGGCACGCAGCAGCTCCAGGCTGGCACGACGGCGAGGGTTTTGGTCGTTCGAAGTCACCCATCCAGGTTACGTCGAGCCACCGACACCGGGATCGTCTGGCGCCCGGGTGTGCACAAGTGTGCGCACTGTGGGGTCGGTCTCAGCCCGTGTACCCGTCTTCGCCCAGGGTCGCCAGGATCCGGTTCAGATCCTGAATCGAGGCGAAATCGATGCTGATCTGGCCTTTTTTCGCGGTGAGAGAGACGCGGACCTTTGTGTCGAACCGATCGCCCAAACGCTCGGCGACCTCGTCGAGGCCAGCACGACGCGAGCCTGCCTGCGGTTTCTGCCGCACCGGCGCCACCCCGGGCATCTTCGCCGCGGCTTCGGCCGCGCGCACAGACAGATCCTCGTTCACGATCTTGTCAGCGAGCTTCTGCATCTCACGCGGGTCGTCGAGCGACAGGATGGCGCGGGCGTGTCCGGCACTCAGGACTCCGGCCGCCACTCGCTGCTGAACGGGGACGGGCAGCTTCAACAGGCGGATCGTATTGCTGATCTGCGGGCGCGACCGCCCGATCCTCGTGGCGAGTTCCTCCTGAGTGATCCCGAAATCCTCGAGCAGCTGCTGGTAGGCCGACGCCTCTTCCAACGGATTCAGTTGGGAACGGTGAAGGTTCTCGAGCAGAGCATCACGCAGCAGGTACTCGTCTTCGGTCTCTCGGACCACCGCGGGGATGGTGTCGAGGCCCGCCTCGCGAGACGCTCGGGTGCGGCGCTCGCCCATGATGAGCTCATAGGTGCCGTCGCCCTTGTCTCGGACCACGACGGGCTGCAGCACGCCGAACTCGCGCACCGAGTGGACGAGCTCAGCGAGATCGTCGGAGTCGAAGTGCGTGCGCGGTTGACGCGGGTTGGGAACGATCGACTTGGGGTCGATGTGCACGAGCCGCGCGCCCGGGACCGTGACGAGACCATCTGCCTCGACAGATGCGTCAGTCTTCTCCGCGGACTCCGCCTTCGACGAACTCGACGCACCGGGGAAGAAGACGTCGACCGGACGGGACTCCGACGGCTCTGCGGTGGGAATGAGGGCGCCGATACCGCGACCCAGACCGGTTCTCTTCGCCATCAGGAATCCTTCTTCGTGGTGTCGCGCGCGACGATCTCAACCGCCGCCTCACGGTAAGCGATGGCCCCCGCTGATTGGCCATCGTACGCGATGACCGTCTGACCGAAGCTCGGCGCCTCGGAGACGCGCACCGATCGGGGAATCACCGTGTCGAGGACCTCGTGGGTGAAATGCGAACGCACTTCTTCGGCGACCTGCTGAGCGAGACGCGTACGGCCGTCGTACATCGTCAGCAGGATCGTCGAGACGTGGAGCGAAGGATTGAGGTGCTTCTGAATCATCTGCACGCTGCCCAGAAGCTGACTCAGGCCCTCGAGTGCGTAGTACTCGCACTGAATGGGGATCATGACCTCATCGGCGGCAGTGAACGCGTTGATGGTCAGCAGGCCCAGGGACGGCGGGCAGTCGATGATGACGAAGTCGAGGTGGTTGTCGTCGATCGCGAGGTAGTCGCGGAGAGCCCCGCGCAGTCGGTGCTCCCGAGCAACCTGCGAAACAAGCTCGATCTCGGCGCCGGCGAGGTGAATCGTGCTCGGTGCGCACAGAAGATTCGGTGACTCCGGGCTCGTCTGCACGATGTCGGCGAGCGGGAAATCGTCGATGAGAACGTCGTACACACTCGGCGTCTCAGCGTTGTGAGCGACTCCCAAAGCGGTCGACGCGTTGCCCTGCGGATCGAGATCGATCACGAGGACGCGAGCCCCGATCGACACGAGAGCGGCGGCCACGTTTACCGCGGTCGTTGTCTTCCCTACGCCGCCCTTCTGGTTCGAGACGGTGAAGACGCGAGTGCGTCCCGACAGCTCCACCTCTCGCGAGTCAAGGGCGCGACGTCGCGCGGAAAGATCAGCGATCTCACGAGCGATGGGGGAGTCCTCGAAGGAAGAGGACGCAGATGCCCCATCGGACTGTTTCACGTGAAACACCTCTCCGTTGCCGAACTTGCTCAGTCTACTCGCGCCATCCCCGGATACCCGGGCGGCACCGTCATTTGTGCAACCCACACCGCTCGACGGGGTTAAGCCGGTCCACCTTTCTCCACGGGCGACTATCCTCGCGCCGCGATCACGATGAGCGTCCATCGCTCCGTCCTTGGGTAATACCCGAGCCTTCCTGCTGTGCTGTGTGGCGGGACCATGGGGCACGACGTGTCGGCTGAAGAGGCGAGCTGTCCACACAACTCGCTGCGGGCAACTTTGAGCGGACGACTCGCACGACGCGTGAGGTGTCTGCCCGACCGGCTTCAGGGAGCGGAGGGTTAACAGTGCAGGCACCTGGCGATACGACCCGCCGACACTAACGGCTCTCGTCTCGCAACGGAATCCATGCTCGCCGGTTCACGCGGGGTTGCTTTTTGCACTGCGTGGCTACGCCTGACCGGAGAATCGCGCGTGGCATCTGAGACCGCGGACCGATGTGTTTCACGTGAAACATGAGCTTTGCCACTGTCGGGAAGTGAGTGCCCGCCTCGGTCTCATCGGCAGGCCGCTGGTGAGTGAGTGGCTATCAAATCGTCAACCCGGTCCCGCGATCTCGTCCCCACCGGGTTCGACAGGACCGCGAGCATGATCCGAGGGGAGTCCGGCGCGGCGCCGGGAGCGCCGTGTCGTAACGATGGCGACAGGCAGCGGTGTGACTCAAGGCGTGGCACGCATGCGGGACCGTTTCACGTGAAACATCTCACCCCGTCCATACGAACCCGAGATTGCGGCAATAGGGAGGCTCCCGCGCGCTTGCAGCTTGCTCGAGACTACCCAGGTCCCCGTCGACTCGCTCCGAACGGAGATGTTCATCCCGGCGCAGCGTCCAGCCGAGACCGCTCTGCGCGCGTTCGATCGCTCAGTGTTCAACGTGGAACATCGCACAGCCTGGCGCGTGCGCATGATTCACTCGGTTCCCTTCCCATCCGGACCTCGACTGCTGGGGAGGAAGCCTTCCTATTCGGCACCATCGTCCGATTTCAGGACACCCCAGTCAGTCAACAATCGTCGCGCCCCGCTGCCCGCCGGAGCGAGAGCCTCCAATGGGCGATTGCCGCCCGTCGGCTGGACTGCGGCACGCATCTGTGGGCAACCAAGCCGGTGCATCATGAGGCTCGTCTCTCCGTTCTGGGCACTGGTGTCCAGGACGGCGTCGATCGTGGTCCGCCGATGCGCCTTCCCTGAGCAGTCCGGCGCCCCACGCGAGCGCATACTCCGGTTCGCTCACAGCCTGCGCGACGATCTCCGGCCATTGTGTGCGATTCGACGCCGGTCACTTGGGGAGGCAGCGAACTGGGATACTCGTCCACCATCGTGGGAGTGGGGCCCGTCCTTCAGGTCATCCCCGACGCGCACGAAGCAGGTTCGCACGGAGCGCGCCCAGAGCACTCTGATGCAGCGGACACGTACAGCGTCCGCGAGCTCGGCGGTCACCGGTCAAGCCGCGTTGCCGGTGAGTCCCCGATCGACGCTCAGACAGCATCTGAAGTCCGGCCCGCTCCAGCATGGCGATGGCCAAGGCGCATCACGACGCGATCCCTGTCGTAGACGGGCGCGGAAAGGCGGGGCTCGCTGTGCGCCGCTCACTGCTGCGATGCGGCATATCTATCGGCTGGCTATATGCGCGGTGTTTCACGTGAAACAGGGACTGTCATTTCAACGCCCCGGACTTCGGCGTCATGCCCGTGGACCTGGACCTGACGCCTCGCCAAGTGGCCAAGACTTCCTCGGATCGGAGGGGGCCCAGCACTGGACACCCGCGGTGCTCGTGGGGGCTCGAGACACACTTATCGATGTCGGAAAGGTGAACGGCCTTGCCGGCATCTGGCCCCGGAATCTCGGGCGCCGCTACTCCCGAAGTGACGTCACTTCGGTGTTTTCACGTTCTCGAGCTGAAGAACTACGGCACTGGCTCACCACCCTCACGCATGACCTGGCCGAGCCGCAGCGACGCGACCCGCACAGCCACTCGCGCGCTCTCCTGTCTGCGCGAATCGCGGGGTAGTTGCGGCGCAGCAAAGCGCGGGCGCCTCAGCGTGTCGGACGACGCCACTCTCTGAGCCGCCCAGAAGCCGGAGTACGCCGCGACCGTCTCTCGATCCATGCAGGGGAGCAACCACTGGAGCGGGGGGTACGGCGTCGTCCGACCCTCCCAGTGCGCTGTCCAGCCACGGATGCGGCAGCCAGTGCGCATGAGAGTGCTCCCGAGCGCCCTGGGCGCGGCTGCGACAACACACTTCGCCTCGCGATGTATCTCCCTGCACGACATGGGTCCGGCACGACATAGGTCCGGCACGAAAGAAGTCGCGGCACGGAGTGCGTCCCCGCACGTCGCACCGCCCAGCACATCGCATCAGGCTGCACACACGACCGGCACGGTGGCTCCGGGGGATGGCCCCTTCTCGCCGGGCCGAGCCTCGATTGCCCGGAATGGCACTCGTCCGGATTCGACTACTTCGGTGTCGCCTGCCATGCACCGTCAACTCCATGCCGAGCTCTCTACGCAGCGGCGACGACGACACGAGACGCCGAGTGGTTCTGCCGGGCGCGCGTCGGCCTAGTGTGCGCACTTCGGCTGGCACCGTGCCGGTCGATGACGGCCACGGTCAGTGAGCCCGCGACCGTGAGGAGATCACGGCCTCATCCGAATCAGGCGCCGTGACCACGTCGCCAGTCCGTGGCAGGCATCCCACAATCACCAACCACCCTCCCGCCACGCCGATCGCTCCGGCGAGACGGCTTGTTGGGAGAACGATTAGTTGAGAACAGGGCTGTGAGCGAAGCCGGCCAGACCCCCGCCGGCTGACCGAGTCATCCCTGAGCGCGGTAGGTCAGGGCACCGCCATCGCTCATTGCGCAGGCGTCTCACGTCCCACGAGAGGCGTCGCGCGGAGGATCAAGCCGCACGCACTTGCGCCGTCCGCACTGGTCTAGACATGCGGGAGGTTCAAGACACCCCGCTGGAACCAACGTCTTGGGAAGAGACGACCGAAAGGCCAGCCCCATACCGACCGATCAGCATGTCGGCCCGAAGCCACTACCCAGCCCCACGGGAAGCGCCTGGGCTGCGCAGGAATGGGCGGGGGAGCGGCCCGACCATCCATTCACTGCCGCGATTCCGCGCCCGCGAGAAGAGAGCTAGGCAACGGGCTCATGCGGGAACAGCCCCGCACCGACGTTCTCTCCTGCCACCCTCTCGACCTGAACTTCTATGTTTCACGTGAAACACACACGGGCCGGTCCAACAGCAAGCCGGAGAATCGCGATGTTTCACGTGGAACATAAGAGCGACACCGCATATCCGCGCCTGCTGCTCACCTCACGCTGACCCACCAAGCCCTCTGCAAGCGCGCGCCAACACAGGGACTCCAACGGGGCACAGATCACGTCACCGTTCGCCCCTGTGCTCCATGTCACGCAGGACGGTCGTCGTGCTCTGGCCGCGCCGAACGATTCAGATGGTCACAACCGAGTTCCCCCCGCCACTCCGAGACACGGTGCACAACACTGGTCCAGGCCCACACCCCGGTCAGGGGAGCGTCGAACACCAAAATTTGCGACTCACGCCCAGACCCCCCGGGGCGCACCCACGACGACCGTGTCGAGCTGGCTCCACAGCCCGTGAGCAGCCACCCCACAATCGTCACCGTGCATCACGGGATCTCACCCATCGTGGGGCACGTTCACATGTGCAGATCATTTGGGCAGCGAGGGGCTCGAATGAATCCGCCTACAGTCGTGAATCCACGAACACCGTGGTGTGCGCAACGCCATCCGGACCGAGACCCCCGGATTCCGCTTCGTGCGGATCATGACAACGGCCCCACGTTCTCGCAACCGGTCAGCACGTTCCCCACCCGTACGCGAACTGCACCAGGGCATTCGCCCGAGCCACCATCACGCTTCGTAGCAGCAAGAACGGTCGACGCCTCCGAACTCCACGCACACGGCAGACGCGCTTCGTAAGGTCTCGTTGTCTCGCCCGCGCAGCAGATCCATCCCAGTCCGCGGATCCTCAGATCGAGACGGTGCCCTGTTGCATCTCACCGTCGACGAGACTCGCTTCCCACGGGCCTCGTCGCAAGCTCCCCATAACTGTATTCATATGGATATATATCGGAGGGGTGGTGTGAACGCGGACTCCCGCAAGATGTCTCGGTACGGCCGCAGCCCTGGCCCATCGTGCGTGGGCACGCACCGAAGACAGTCCCTGGCGCTGCCTGAGACCAAGCCACACCGACACCGCGAGGAAAATGCGCACACCCGCGTCAGCGTCGTCGAGGACGACGCCGTATCCGCCCATCGCTCCATACCCGCCACGGGCGCACACCATCCGCGCTGCATCCACCGCGGCGCGGAAGCACCCGCCGCGCACGCCCACGCGCTCGTGCGTGGACTCTCAGCGGCGTCTGCAGCCCCTCAGAGCCTCCACGAACGCTAGCGCGAGACGGTGGCCAAGAAGACGCGCGTGGGCTCGTCGAGCACACCCTCGCCCACGACCTCGACCGAGACGTCTGTGAGGCCGAGCTTACGAACCTGCTTCGCTGCCGATTCGATCTCGGCTCCCACGCTGGCTCCCTTGAGGAATACGAGCCGCCCACCAGGGCGGACCAGGGGAGCGGTGAAGGGCAGAAGGGTGCGAAGCGCGCTGACGGCTCGGGCGGTCACCACGTCGAAGATGCGCCCGCGGGCCCACTCTTCGGCGCGCATGCGCTCCACCGTCACGTTGTCGAGCTCCAGCTCGGCGACCTGCTCGGTCAACCACGCCGTACGGCGCTCCATCGGTTCGATGAGCGTCCATTCGACGTCGGGACGAGCGATGGCGAGCACGAGACCGGGAAGGCCGGCACCCGAACCCACATCCACCGATCGCCCGGAGAAGTACGGCGCCGTGATCGCGCTGTTCAGAACGTGTCGCGTCCACAGCCGCGGAACTTCCTGGGGGCCGATGAGACCCCTCTCTTCGCCGTGCTCGGCGAGAGCGGCGACGAACTGCCGCGCACGGTCGATGCGGTCGCCGAACAGCGCGACCGCTGCCGCCGGCTCGGGCTCGAGCTGTTCCGGCATCCTGATCAGCCGCGTCGCAGCACGGTGTGGCGGTCAGCGCCCTCACCGAACGACTCAGACGTGTAGCCGCGGTCCGCGGCGATGTCGTGCACCAACTTGCGCTCGTAGCTCGACATGGCCGGCAGGGATGCCTGTGTGGCACCCTCGTTGATCCGCTCGATCGCCAGGTCGACGAGGGCCTCGAGCTGGCGCTGACGCGCATCACGCGAGCCGCCGATGTCGAGGATGAGCCGAGAGAATCGGCCTGTCGAGTTCTGCACGGCCAGGCGCGTCAGCTCCTGCAGTGCCTGAACGGTGTCGGGGTGCGAAAGCGTCGAGAGGGCCTCTGCGTCGTCGGCCTCGACCGACACGTAGGCACGCCCCGCACGAACATCGAGGGCGAGGTCGCCCTCGATGTCGGCGATGTCGAGAAGTCCCTCGAGGTAGTCGGCAGCGATGTCGCCTTCTTGCTCGAGCTGCTCCTCGGTGGCGGCGGTCTGTTCGGGTGCGATCTGATCTGACGTCGTCATCGTGGTCTTTCGGGTCGTCAGGGAGCGGGGGACGAGCCGGGCGTGCCGGCCGATCCGCTCGCCGTACCGGTGTTCTTCGTGGTCTGCTGCTTCTTGGCGCGCTGCTTACCCACGGGCTGCTGCCGCTTGGGCTGCGCCGCACGCACACGCTCGGCCTCTTCGAGAAGACGCTGCTGTTCGGCCTGGTACTTCTCGATCGGAACGACCTTTCCGGTCGCATCGATGGCCTTGCCCTTGCGAGCGAGACGCTCTTCACGAGCCTTGGCCGCGTCAGATCCGGGTGTGGGCATCTCGCGGATGACCACGAACTGCTGGACCATCGTCCACAGGTTGCTGACGAACCAGTAGATGACGACACCGAGCGGGAAGAAGACACCCGAGAAGATGAAGGCCAGCGGCAGGATGTACAGCATGATCTTCTGCATCTGGTACGCCTGACCGGTCTTGGCCTCGGGCGACAGGTTCTTCGAGATGATCTGCAGCTGCGTGAAGAACTGCGATCCGATCATCAGCACCACGAGCGTCAGCAGGATGGCGACGGTGACCTGGCCGTCGGCCTGACCCCATGCGGTGACCAGATTGACGTGCATGGATGCCACGTCGAACAGGCGTGCGTCGTAGAACTCGGTCGTCAGCTCGGGGGTGAGCAGGCCGACGCCGCCGACACCGCTCGCGGCGTGCTTGGAGACGTCGTTCAGAACGCTGAAGAGCGCGAAGAAGATCGGCATCTGCACCAAGAGCGGCAGGCAGCTCGACACCGGCGTCGTGCCGTGCTTCTTGTACAACGCCATGGTCTCGCGGCTCATGGCCTCACGAGAGAGCTGGTCCTTCTTGCCGCGGTACTTCTCTTGAACCTTGCGCAGCTCGGGAGCGATCTCCATCATCTTGCGCTGGCTCTTGATCTGCTTGACGAAGAGCGGGATGAGCGCGGCGCGCACGATGAGCACGAGTCCGACGATCGACAGCACCCAGGTGATTCCGGCGGCAGGAGCCATGCCGAACGCCGTGAACAGCGAATGCCAACCGACGAGTACGAGCTCGACAGCCCACTTGAGGGGCCAGAGAAGGGTCCCAATGAGATCGAATTGCACGATCAGTCCTTTCGGGAAGGCACGACGAAACCGTGCGGAGTGAGTTCGTGGCGGAAGGCGCGGTGCGGACGGACATCGTCGATGCCCCCCTGAGCCCAGGGATGACAGCGTGCGAGACGGGCCGCGGTGAACGCGACGCCCTTGACGAGTCCGTGTTGTTGCACCGCTCCCACCGAATAGGCGGAGCATGACGGGTAGTACTTGCACACGTCGCCGTAGACGTGCGAGATCGTCGCTCGATACGCGTGCAGCAGGGCGAGCCCTGCATTCCGGGGGAGGAGGGGGAGGGATGCCAGGACGGCGTCCGGTGCCAGGCGACCGGCC
The DNA here is from genome assembly GCF_001423785.1 of Microbacterium sp. Leaf179. Classification (NCBI taxonomy): domain Bacteria; kingdom Bacillati; phylum Actinomycetota; class Actinomycetes; order Micrococcales; family Microbacteriaceae; genus Microbacterium; species Microbacterium sp. Leaf179. The sequence continues at coordinate 208,736 of NZ_LMPH01000001.1, forward strand.
CCGGTGGCCGATGTCGGCAGTGTCGACGCACTCATGCGACGGCCTTGCGTTGCAGACACCGCACCACATCGGCGCGAAGTGTCGCGTAATCCACGGTCGCCGCGGACGGCAGAGCGCGGATGACGATAGAGGCGCCCCCGTTGATGGACGGGAGCGCCTCGGCGCACACCGCTTTGAGGCGGCGGCGAATGGTGTTGCGGGTGACGGCGGAGCCGACCTGTCGGCTCACGATGAAGCCGAAGCGAGGCGAACCACTCTCAGCCGACGACCCGACGTAGGTCACGGTGTGCGCTCCGGCACAACGAGAACCCCGTCGGACTGTGGTTTTGTAGTCCGATCCGCGGGTGAGTCGGTTCGGCTTCGCGAGCACCTGGTAGGTCAGGCCGAAAGCTCGGTGCGGCCCTTGGCGCGACGCGCCGCGAGGATGCCGCGGCCGGCGCGGGTGCGCATGCGGGCACGGAAGCCGTGCTTCTTGGCGCGGCGGCGGTTGTTGGGCTGGAAGGTGCGCTTGCTCATGGGTCACTCCGGAGGTGATGTCGCCCGATGCTCTTCTGCCGGGGACGGGGGTCGGGACTGCCGTATAGGCATAAGTCAACCGACTAAGGCTACGTCGAGCGGGGCGTTAACTCAAACTGGGAAGCCGACCGCTCATTATCCCCAGGCTCCGTCCACAAGCGTGGCAAAGACACGCGGCCGGGACTTACAGTGGATTTTGCTCCTCGAGAGCCGCGAACTAGCGTGGCCCTCGGAGTTATCCACAGGTTCGACGCGACTCGTCGATCGCCGTCGCGTCTAGATCCCGGAGGGGATATGTCTCTGCACGAAGTACCGGATGTTCCCGTCTGGTCCGCCGTGCTAGACCATCTTCTCACCGACGATCGGGTCACCCCGCAGCTGCACGGCTTCCTCAATCTGGCTGTGCCGCAGGGTGTGATGGGCGGGACCCTTTACCTCGACGTCCCCAACGACCTGACCGCGGCGCAGTTCAACAAACGCATGCGCGCGTCGATCCTCGAAGCGCTCGCCCAGGTGCAGGGGAGTGACCCGGAGGTGGGCACCTTCCGCGTCGTGGTCAATCCCGACCTCGTCGAATCCCACCGCACCTCGTCCCGCGACGATGACCGGCCGTCATCATCCGGCCCCGCCGTCTCTGTGCACGCGGCCGTCATCGAACAGGCACCGGAGCCGATCGTGCCGGCGTCTCGGAACGACACCCGCCTGAACCCGAAGTACACCTTCGACAACTTCGTCATCGGGCAGTCGAACCGTTTCGCGCACGCCGCTGCCGTCGCGGTCGCCGAAGCACCGGCCAAGGCGTACAACCCGCTGTTCATCTACGGCGACTCCGGCCTCGGCAAGACGCACCTCCTCCATGCCATCGGCGACTACGCGGCCAGCATGTACGCGGGCATCCGCGTGCGGTACGTCTCGAGTGAGGAGTTCACGAACGACTTCATCAACTCGATCGCGAACAACCGCGGCTCGGCGTTCCAGGCGCGGTACCGCGAAGTCGACATCTTGCTGATCGACGACATCCAGTTCCTCCAGGGTCGTGCCGAGACGCAGGAAGCCTTCTTCCACACCTTCAACACGCTCCACGACCACGACAAGCAGGTCGTGATCACCAGCGACCTGCCGCCGAAGCAGTTGACCGGATTCGAAGACCGCATGCGCAGTCGCTTCGAGTGGGGACTCATCACCGATGTGCAGGCCCCCGACCTGGAAACGCGCATCGCGATTCTGCGGAAGAAGGCGCAGAGCGAGCGACTGCTGATTCCCGACGACGTGTTGGAGTACATCGCCACCGTCGTCTCGTCGAACATCCGTGAGCTCGAAGGGGCACTGATCCGCGTCTCGGCCTTCGCCAGCTTGAACAGGTCGACGCTCGACATGTCGCTGGCCCAGACCGTGCTTCGCGACATCATCGATCAAGACGATGCCAACGTCATCTCGCCGACCGACATCATCACGGCGACGGCGCAGTACTTCAAGCTGTCGGTCGACGACCTCTACGGCTCGAGCCGTTCGCAGGCCGTCGCCACGGCTCGACAGATCGCGATGTACCTGTGCCGCGAGCGCACGAGCCTGTCACTGCCGAAGATCGGGCAGCTCTTCGGAAACCGCGATCACACCACCGTCATGTACGCCTACAAGAAGATCAGCGACCTCATGAAGGAGCGCCGCTCCATCTTCAACCAGGTATCGGAGATCACCAGCCAGCTCGGCCGTATGCGCTGAGCGCTCCTCTCCCGTCAGGGCTCGTCCACCATCGTGGGCGAGCCCTTCGCGCATTTTCGGCCCGGAAAATCGCGCACACGCCTCCGTACGAGTGGTTCCCGACACAGTTCTACACAGTGTGGAAAACCTGTGGATAACTCTGATTTGCTGCGGATGACTTGTGTACGAACGGGGCTTGCCTGTGGAGGAGGGCTCGACCGCACTCCCTCACGTCGCTGTTAACTGCCCAGGCTGTCCGCAGCGCGTCCACAGTTAACAACGGTGTAGTTCCCAGCTGTTAACACGCATGTCGGAAGTTATCCACAGTCTCCACAGTGGTTAACAAGATGAAGATCCTTTTCCCTTTGTTAAGAGAGATTCGATGACCTTGCCGTGCCAGGCCCGTCGTCGGCTCGCCGGAAGCGTGGGGCTAGCATGGGTAAGCCGTACCCGCCATCAAGGGAGCATCCGTGAAGTTCCACGTCAATCGTGATGTGTTCAGCGAAGCCGTCTCGTTCGTGGTCAAGCTCCTGCCCCAGCGAAACCCGCAGCCGATCCTGGCCGGTGTGCTCATCGAGGCCGGGGACCAGGGTCTGACCCTCGCCGCCTTCGACTACGAAGCCTCCGCGCGCACCACCATCGAAGCCACCGTCGACGAGCCGGGCACGATCCTGGTGCACGGCCGACTTCTGAACGACATCGCCAGCCGGCTCCCCAACGCTCCGATCCAGATCACCGTCGACGACGACGGCGGCATCCTGCTCACCTGCGGCTCCGCACGATTCACTCTCGCCTCCATGCCCGTGCAGGAGTACCCGGCGATCCCCGAAGTGAGTGGAGAATCGGGCCTCGTCCCGGCCGACGAGTTCGCCACGGCCATCGCACAGGTCGCCTTCGCCGCCTCGCGCGACGACGTGACCCCGGTGCTCACCGGCGTGCAGCTCGAGGTCACGGGCACCCGCCTGAGCCTCGTCGCCACCGACCGCTACCGCGTGGCCCTGCGCGAGATCCCCTGGGACGGCGGTTCGGCGGCCTCAGACGAACCCACGTCGGCCCTGGTGCCGGCCCGCACGCTGCAGGAGGTCGGCAAGACCTTCGCGCACGCCGGCGACATCTCGATCGCCTTCTCGGGCTCGGGAGATCGCGAGATCATCGCGTTCTCGTCCGGCAACAAGACGGTGACCTCGCTGCTCATCAAGGGCAACTTCCCCCCCGTGCGCCGCTTGTTCCCCGCGCAGACCGAGCACCACAGCGTGGTCAACACCGCCGAGCTCGCCGAGGCGGTGCGCCGCGTGGCGCTCGTCCTCGACCGCTCCGCTCCGCTGCGCTTCACCTTCGGTCCCGAGGGCGTCTCGATGGATGCCTCCGGCACCGAGCAGGCGCGCGCGACCGAGTCGGTCGACGCCACCCTCGTCGGCGACGAGGTCACCCTGGGTCTCAACCCCCAGTACCTGCTCGAGTCGCTCGGTGCCGTTCGCAGCGAGTTCACGCGCATCACGTTCACCTCGAGCGACAACGCGAACAAGCTCAGTCCCGTGCTGGTCACCCCGCAGACCTCGGTCGACAAGGGCGGCGAGGGCTCGTTCAAGTACCTTCTCCAGCCGAACCTGCTCCTGCGCTGAGATCGGGCTCCGGTCGTCGTGTCGGAGGCGACGGGTAGTCTGACTCGGTGATCGTGGAGCAGCTCGGACTGAAGGACTTCCGCAATTACGCGGTCGCCGATGTCTCGCTCTCCGCGGGCGCGAACGTCTTCATCGGTCGCAACGGGCAGGGCAAGACGAACCTGGTCGAGGCGGTCGCCTACCTCGCCATGCTCGGTTCGCACCGCGTGTCTCACGACGCACCGATGGTGCGCGACGGAACGGATGCCGCGATCGTGCGCGCTCGTCTGGCACACGGTGAGCGCACGGTGCTCCTCGAGCTCCAGCTCAACCGCCAGGGTGCGAACAAGGCTCGGGTCAACGGCGTCAACGTCCGCACCTCGGAGTTGCCCCGGTACGCGCAGGTGGTGCTGTTCGCCCCCGAAGATCTGCAGATCGTGCGCGGTGACCCCTCCGCTCGGCGTCGGTTCGCCGACCAGCTCATCGTGCAACGGACTCCTCGCATGGCCGCGGTGTTGGGCGACTACGACCGCGTCCTGCGGCAGCGCAGCGCCCTGCTGAAATCGGCGCGCGCCCGCGGGGTGCGCGGCGACGCCCTCAGCACCCTCGACGTATGGGACGACAAGCTCGTCACCCTGGGCACCGAGGTGATCGAAGCGCGCATCGCGCTGGCATCCGCCCTCTCCCAGCCCGTGGCGCACGCCTACGAGGCCATCGCGGGCGACGACCACCGACCGCGGCTCACGTGGGCGCTGTCGGTGGGCGGGGGCGACCCCGAAGAAGACGACGCCGTCGAGACCGCGGGCTCGGCCCTTCCGCTGGCAGAGCAGTTCCGAGCCTCGCTGGCCGCACGCCGTTCGGCCGAACTCGAGCGCGGACTGACCCTGGTCGGCCCGCACCGCGACGACCTCGTACTCGAGGTGCGCGGCCTCCCGGTGAAGGGCTACGCCTCGCACGGCGAATCCTGGTCGATCGCGTTGGCGCTCCGACTCGCCTCGGCCGAGCTCCTGCGTGCCGAGTCACGGCTCGGAGACCCCGTGTTGATCCTCGACGACGTCTTCGCCGAGCTCGACGCCGGCCGCCGCGCCCGCCTGGCCGAGTTCGCGGCGGGCTACGAACAGGTCATCGTGACGTCGGCCGTCGAAGAAGACGTCCCGCCCGAGCTGCGCGCCCACGTCGTGCGGGTCGAAGCCGGTCAGATCCGTGAGCCCGGCGATGAGTGACGAGAGCGAGCTGTCCGAGACGGTGGCGACGTACCTGCGGCTGCGCGGACTCGAGCCCTCGCCGTATCGCAAGAAGAAGCGTCGGCGCCGGGTGGACGACGGCGAGAACGCACCGTTCACGCCGGGCCGTGATCCCCGGGGACTCGGCGATGTGCTGTCGGGCCTCACTCGATCGGCGGGCTGGGAGCCCCAGCTGTCGCGAGAGGACCTCGTGCGCAAGTGGGACGAGGTCGCCGGTGCCGAGACGGCGGCGCATACCCGCCCGGTGGCTCTGGATGCCGGCACGCTCACGGTCCAGGCCGATTCGACGGCGTGGGCGAAGCAGCTCCAGTTGATGCGCGCGCACATCCTCTCGGAGATCATCCGACGCTTCCCCGACGCGGGGGTCGAAGCCATCCGGTTCGTAGGGCCGGACGTCCCCTCTTGGAAATGGGGCCCCAGAGCCGTTCCAGGCCGCGGTCCGCGCGATACCTACGGCTAGGCCATGGTCGATCCCGCCTCGGTCCGATTTATCGCCGTGTAGGGGCGTACACGCCATTTTCGCGAGCCCCACGCGGTAGGATGGAGCTTCCGACGAACCGATCTGGAGCGCACGTACCCATGACGTCCGAAAACCCCGACAGCGTTTCCGAGGAACCTCCCGTCGCATCGACCAAGGTTCCCAACGAGTACGGGGCAGACGCCATCCAGGTGCTCGAGGGTCTCGAGGCCGTCCGTAAGCGCCCCGGCATGTACATCGGCTCCACCGGTGAGCGGGGTCTGCACCACCTCGTGCAAGAGATCGTCGACAACTCCGTCGACGAGGCCCTCGCCGGATACTGCGACACGATCGACGTCACGATCTTGAGCGACGGAGCCGTCCGCGTGATCGACAACGGTCGCGGCATCCCCGTCGACATGCACCGCACCGAGGGCAAGTCGACGGTCGAGGTCGTGCTCACCGTGCTGCACGCCGGTGGAAAGTTCGGTGGCGGTGGCTACGCCGTCTCGGGCGGCCTGCACGGCGTGGGCTCGTCGGTCGTGAACGCGCTGTCGACGCGCCTCGAGGTCGAGGTGCAGCGTCAGGGACACGTGTGGCGTCAGTCGTTCCGCGACGGCGGTACTCCCCTCGCCCCTCTCGCGAAGGGCGAAGAGAGCGACAAGACCGGGACGACCATCACGTTCTGGCCCGATGCGACCATCTTCGACACCGTCGACTTCGACTACGACACCCTGCGGACGCGGTTCCAGCAGATGGCGTTCCTGAACAAGGGCCTCCGCATCAGCCTGCGCGACGAGCGTCCCGACGCGGTCGTGACCGAGGGCGACCCCGGAGCAGAGGTCACCCAGGGCCGCCACGACTCGTTCCTGTACGAGCGCGGCCTGGTCGACTACGTCGAGCACCTCAATCGCGTGCGCAAGGCCGACGTCGTCAACGACGTGATCATCGAGGTCGAGTCCGAAGACACCGACCGCCACATCGCACTCGAGCTCGCGATGCAGTGGACGACGGCGTACACCGAGAACGTCTTCACCTACGCGAACACCATCAACACGCACGAGGGCGGAACGCACGAGGAGGGTTTCCGCGCGGCGCTGACCACTCTCGTGAACCGCTACGCGCGGGCGAACAACCTGCTGAAGGAAAAAGACGACAACCTGACGGGCGACGACATCCGCGAGGGTCTCACCGCCGTGATATCGGTGAAGCTGTCGGAGCCGCAGTTCGAGGGTCAGACCAAGACCAAGCTCGGCAACACCGAGGCCAAGGCATTCGTGCAGAAGGTCGTCGGCGACAAGCTCGGCGACTGGTTCGACCGCAACCCCACCCAGGCCAAGAACATCATCCGCAAGGCGTTCGACGCGGCCACCGCCCGCCTCGCCGCGCGAAAGGCGCGCGAGACCGCGCGTCGCAAGAGCGTGTTCGAGTCGGCGGCGATGCCCGACAAGCTCAAGGACTGCACGTCGAAGGATCCGTCGATCAGCGAGATCTTCCTCGTCGAGGGCGACTCGGCCGGTGGGTCGGCCGTTCAGGGTCGCGACCCCCACACGCAGGCGATCCTGGCGCTGCGCGGCAAGATCCTCAACGTCGAGCGCGCCCGCCTGGACCGCGCGCTGGGCAACAAAGAAGTGCAGGCGATGATCCAGGCCTTCGGCACGGGCATCGGCGAAGACTTCGACATGACCAAGGCGCGATACCACAAGATCGTGCTCATGGCCGATGCCGACGTCGACGGTCAGCACATCACGACGCTGCTGCTGACGCTGCTCTTCCGCTACATGCGTGGGCTCATCGAGGCCGGCTACGTCTACCTCGCGCAGCCGCCGCTGTACCGCCTGAAGTGGTCGAACCACGCGCACGAGTACGCGTACAGCGACCGTGAGCGCGACGCGATGCTGATCGACGGTCAGGCCTCCGGTCGCCGCATCCCCAAGGACAACGGCATCCAGCGGTACAAGGGTCTCGGTGAGATGAACGATCACGAACTGTGGGAGACCACGATGGACCCGCAGACGCGCACGCTGAAGCAGGTCACGATCGACGACGCGGCCGCGGCCGACGAGATCTTCTCGGTCCTCATGGGCGAAGACGTCGAATCGCGCCGCAGCTTCATCCAGCGCAACGCCAAAGACGTCCGCTTCCTCGACATCTGATCTCGTCCGGCCCGACGACGATCGACGACGACGCACTACGAAACTGAGAAGACATGGCTGACGACTCCACTCCCGAGCCCGACGACGTCCGCGCCGAGCCCGCCCACGACCACGGCAGGATCGACCAGGTCGACCTGCAGCTCGAGATGCAGCGGAGCTATCTCGACTATGCGATGAGCGTCATCGTCGGCCGTGCGCTGCCCGATGTGCGCGACGGCCTCAAGCCTGTGCACCGCCGTGTGATCTACGGCATGTACGACGGGGGATTCCGCCCCGACAAGTCGTTCTCGAAGTGCGCCCGCGTGGTGGGCGAGGTCATGGGGCACTACCACCCCCACGGCGACGCCCCCATCTACGACGCCCTGGTACGCCTGGTGCAGCCGTGGTCGCTGCGGTACCCGCTCGCGCTCGGCCAGGGCAACTTCGGTTCGCCCGGGAACCAGGGAGCGGCCGCGCCCCGGTACACCGAGACGAAGATGTCGCCGCTCGCGCTCGAGATGGTGCGCGACATCGAAGAAGAGACCGTCGACTTCCAGGACAATTACGACGGCCAGACGCAGGAGCCGACGGTCCTGCCGGCGCGGTTCCCGAACCTGCTCGTGAACGGCTCGGTCGGCATCGCGGTCGGCATGGCGACGAACATCCCGCCGCACAACCTGCGTGAGGTCTCGGCCGGCGCGCTGTGGGCTCTCGAGAACCCGGATGCCACTCGCGAGGAGCTGCTCGAAGCGCTCATGGAGCGCATCCCGGGCCCCGACTTCCCGACCCGCGCGCAGATCCTCGGTACGCGCGGCATCAAAGAGGCCTACCGCACCGGTCGCGGCTCGATCACGATGCGCGCCGTGGTCAACATCGAAGAGATCCAGGGCCGTACGTGCCTGGTGATCACCGAGCTGCCGTACCAGGTCAACCCCGACAACGTCGCGGTCAAGATCGGCGACCTCGCTCGCGAGGGCAAGATCACCGGCGTGGCCGACATCCGCGACGAGAGCTCGGGCCGTACCGGTCAGCGCCTGGTCGTCGTGCTCAAGCGCGACGCCGTCGCGAAGGTCGTGCTGAACAACCTCTACAAGCACACCCAGCTGCAGGAGAACTTCGGCGCGAACATGCTGGCGATCGTCGACGGCGTGCCGCGCACGCTCGCGCTCGACGGCTTCATCAGCCTGTGGATCGACCACCAGGTCGAGGTCATCGTGCGCCGCACGCAGTACCGCCTGCGCAAGGCCGAAGAGCGCATGCACATCCTGCGCGGCTACCTCAAGGCACTCGACGCCCTCGACGACGTCATCGCGCTCATCCGTCGCTCGCCGACGGCACAGGATGCCAACGAGGGCCTGCAGAAGCTCCTCGACATCGACGATGTGCAGGCGCAGGCGATCCTCGACATGCAGCTCCGCCGCCTCGCGGCGCTCGAGCGGCAGAAGATCGTCGACGAAGCGACCGAGCTCGAAGCCCGCATCGCCGACTACAACGACATCCTCGCCACGCCCGCGCGTCAGCGCACGATCATCCGCGACGAGCTCACCGCGATCACGGACCGCTTCGGCGATGACCGCCGCACCGAGATCCTGCACGGGTTCGACGGTGACGTGTCGATCGAAGACCTCATCGCCGAGGAGGAGATGGTCGTCACCGTCACGCGCGACGGCTACATCAAGCGCACGCGCAGCGACAACTACCGCTCGCAGCACCGCGGCGGCAAGGGCGTGAAGGGTGCGCAGCTGCGCGCCGACGACGTCGTCGAGCACTTCTTCGTCACGACGACGCACCACTGGCTGCTGTTCTTCACGAACAAGGGCCGTGTGTACCGCTCCAAGGCGTACGAGGTGCCCGAGGCCGGTCGCGATGCGAAGGGCCAGCACGTCGCGAACCTGCTCGCGCTTCAGCCCGACGAAGAGATCGCCCAGATCCTCGACATCCGCGACTACTCGGTGTCGACCTATCTCGTCCTGGCCACACGCGGCGGTCTGGTCAAGAAGACCCGGCTCGCAGAGTACGACACCAACCGTCAGGGCGGTGTGATCGCGATCAAGCTGCGCGGTCAGGTCGCCGAAGAGGGTGACGAGGCCGAGCAGGGCGCCGCCGACGAGCTCGTGAGCGCGATGCTGGTCGACGAGGGAGACGACATCCTGCTCATCAGCCGCCTCGGCATGTCGCTGCGGTTCTCGGCCACCGACAGCACCCTGCGCCCGATGGGTCGTTCGACCTCGGGTGTGAAGGGCATGGAGTTCCGAGAGGGCGACAGTCTGCTCTCGGCATCGGTCGCCCAGGATGACGAGTTCGTCTTCGTCGTCACCGAGGGCGGCTACGCCAAGCGCACCGCCGTGACCGAATACCGCATGCAGAATCGCGGCGGTCTGGGCATCAAGGTCGCGCGTCTGACCGACGATCGCGGCACCCTCGCGGGCGGAATGATGGTGTCCGAGGGCGACGAGGTCCTTGTGGTTCTTGCCAGTGGCAAGGTGGTACGCTCTGCCGTGGCCGAGGTGCCCGCCAAGGGACGCGACACGATGGGTGTCGTTTTCGCCCGCGCCGGAGGCGATGACCGCATCATCGCCATCGCGCGCAACGCCGAGCGCAACCTTGCCGAGACGACGGAGACAACCACGGAGCCCGCCGCATCCCCTGCGGACGAGGCCGATGCCTCCGCTCCCGAGACCCCCGAGGAAAGTACTGACGCATGAGCACGGTAGCCGACAAACTCGCCAAGAAGTCGACTCACAAGACCCCTGCCAAGCAGGTGCGTCTGCGCCTGGTGTACATCGACTTCTGGTCGGCCGTGAAGCTGTCGTTCCTGGCAGCGGTGGCTCTGGCCATCGTCACGGTCGTGTCGTACTTCTTGATCTACCTGGTGGTGTCGGCGACCGGCCTCATCACGAAGCTCGATGAGTTCTTCACGAGCTTCACCGATGGCGGGGCGACGCTCTCGCAGTACGTCGGACTGCCGCAGGTCATGGCTTTCGCGGCCATCGTGGCGATCCTCAACCTCGTCGTGGTCACCGTTCTGGGCGCCGTCATGGCGGGGATCTACAACCTCGCCGTCAAGGTCACGGGCGGTCTGCTCGTCGGCTTCACGTCGAACTGACGTCGATTCGGAAAAACTTCGGTGATCCGGTAAAGTCTTCGAGGTTGACGTGATCACGTCACCGAGACGGGGCTATAGCTCAGGCGGTTAGAGCGCTTCACTGATAATGAAGAGGTCCCAGGTTCAAGTCCTGGTAGCCCCACCCTTCTCCCTCACGGGGCCTTAGCTCAGCTGGTAGAGCGCCTGCTTTGCAAGCAGGATGTCAGGAGTTCGAATCTCCTAGGCTCCACAACGGTGCAAGAGCCGGTCCACCAGGACCGGCTCTTCTCGTTTCCGGCCGCGGCGCTCGCGCCGGGACGTGCCGCCGCCTCGGCTTCGCTAGAGTTCGGTCATGGACATGCGGGTCGCCGCGTACGCCGTCATCACCGACGCCGAAGACCGCGTGCTGCTCGCCCACTGGGTGCACGGGCGACGCGCGGCGTGGACGCTGCCGGGCGGCGGTCTGGAAGACGGTGAGGACCCCGTGAGCGCTGTGCGCCGCGAGGTGCGCGAAGAGACCGGGTACCGGGTCGGCATCGACGAGCTTCTCGGCATCCATTCGCGGGTCATCCCTGCCGAGTCGCGCGCTGCCGAGGGGAAGACCGGACCCCTCCACGCCCTGCGGATCGTCTACCGCGCGCACGTCGTGGGCGGGCGCCTGCGCAACGAGATCGACGGCTCCACCGACCGGGCGGAGTGGTTCACCCTGCCGACCGCGCGGAAGCTGCGGCGCGTGCAGCTGGTCGACGTGGCGTTCCGGATGGCGGGCCTCGCTCGGCCGTGAGCCCGGTCAGGCCCGTTCGGCGCTGATGTCGGCGACCACGGCGCCGTACGACGAGAGGAGATCGTCGGCGTCGACGAACAGGCTGTAGCCATGGGCTCCGGCACCCATGGCGATGCGCTCGCCGACGATGCGTTCGTCGGCGTAGATGGGCCAGTCGGTGGTGCTGCCGATCGGAACGATGGTGCCACGCTCGTATCCGGTGGCCGCGAGCGCCAACTCCGGCTCGGGGAGGCGGAGCTTGTTGACGCCCACGACCGCGCGGAGCTTCGGCCACGAGATCGCCCGATCGCCGGGGATCAGCGCGAACAGGTAGGTGTCGTCGGATCGCTTGACGACGAGCGTCTTCACGATCGAGGCGGCCGGGATGCCGAGAAGCGCGGCCGCCTCGTCGAGGCTCGAGGCCGCGGGGCGTTCGCGTATGACGACAGAGAGGCCGCGCTCACGCGCGGCCTCTCTCACTCTGATGGTGGGGTCGCTCACGCGTCCGGTGCACGCAGCGGGTCGTCGGCAACCCACAGCTCGTCATCGGCGCGCAGCGTCTGCCAGGCGGCGTAAGCTACGCCGGCCGCGGCGGCGACACCGAGGATGATGGCGATGACACCGCCGGCACCGATTCCGTCGTGCTGCGACGGCAGCTTCTTGGCGAGACGCTTCGAGGCCTGCTTGCCGTACTTCTCGGCACGCTTGGCGTACTTGTGAGTGTCGAGCTCGAAGCCACGGCCCTTCGCGAGGCGGTCGCGGGTGTCGCCCGCGGCGTCCCACACGGACATGGCTCCGCCGACCACGGCACCGGCGGCCGGGACGACCTTGGTGCTGAGGAAACGGTTGCTGTACTTCACGCTCTTGTCGACGTACGGGGCGGCGTACTTGCTGTACCCGTCCTGCACGGCGGGGACGAGGTCTTCGCGGCTGAAGCGACCGAGCTGGTGGCCGGCTTCACGAGCGACCTTCCCGCTCTCGCCCAGCAGCACCTGCTGCGACTCCCACACCTTGGCGGCGTGCTTCTGGAGCTTGCGCAGTTCCTTCTTGCTCTTGCGGCTGAGGCCCACGGCTCATCCTCCCTATCGATGGGATGTACGTTGCGTTCATCTTGCCAGAAGGGGCCGCCTGCGCCGCCGACCCTTGCAGATAACTCTGAGAGAATGTACCCATGGCCAACCACACTGCCGTCGCGACCCTCCACACCAACCACGGCGACATCGTCGTCAACCTGTTCGGTGACCACGCTCCGCGTACCGTCCGCAACTTCGTCGGGCTCTCCGATGGAACCCAGGAATGGACCAACCCGGCTACGGGTGCCCCGGGCGAAGGTCCCCTGTACTCCGACGTGATCTTCCACCGCATCATCCCCAACTTCATGATCCAGGGCGGCGATCCCCTCGGCCAGGGCATCGGCGGCCCCGGGTACAACTTCGACGACGAGATCAGCCCCGAGCTCGACTTCACCGCGCCCTACAAGCTGGCCATGGCCAACGCGGGACTGCGTCGCAACGCCATCACCGGCAAGGCCGAGGGCACCAACGGATCGCAGTTCTTCATCACCACCGACCCGACCCCGTGGCTCCAGGGCAAGCACACGATCTTCGGCGAGGTCGCCGATGACGCCTCCAAGGCCGTCGTCGACGCCATCGCCGCGGTGCCCACCGGTGCGCAGGACCGGCCGAAGGTCGACGTCGTCCTTCAGTCGGTCGACGTCGTCTCGGTCTGAGTCCCACGGGCGGCGGGGGTGTCTACGACCGACGAGTTCCGTCGCAACAGCGACAACTTCTGTTACCGGCACCCTGACCGGCAGAGCTTCGTTCTGTGCCAGCGGTGCATGCGCACCGTGTGCTCGGATTGCCGTACCCCCGCCGCCGTCGGAGTCATCTGCCCGGAGTGCATGGCGCAGCAACGCGCCTCGCAGACTCCGGCGCAGAAGAAGGCGCAGCGCCGCTGGGCTTCGCGCCCGATGGCGATCGTGTCGTCGGACCGCCCTCGCGTGACGCTGGCGATCATCGCCGTGACGGGGCTGGTCTACATCATCGGGTTGATCCCCGGTGTGGGTCCCCTGCTCACCAACCTGCTGATGTTCAACAGCGTGTACCTGCTGCCGCAGGCCGGTGTCGTCCAGCCGTGGCGGTTGCTCACCGTCGCGCTGGTGCACGGCGGGTTCTTCCACGTGGCGTTGAACATGCTCGCGCTGTGGTTCATCGGTCGCAATCTCGAGCCGCTGCTGGGTCGCGCGCGCTTCCTGACGCTCTACGTCGTCGGCGCCCTCGGCGGCTCGGTCGCGGTGGCCCTGCTCGCCCCCGGAGTGTGGACGGTGGGCGCCTCGGGCGCGATCTTCGCTCTCTTCGGTGCCCTGCTCGTGATCGGCCGCCACATCGGTGCCGACATCCGGGTGATCGGCGTCATCATCGCCATCAACTTCGCCTGGCCGTTCGTCGCGGCCGGCGTGCAGTCGATCGGGAGCGGTGACTTCGCCGGGGCACTCGCCGCGGTGGGTATCTCGTGGCAGGCGCACCTCGGTGGGCTCGCCACGGGAGCCGCCGTGGGATTGATCTACTCCCGCACGCGCGCGCCGCGCCAGCGCGGTCTGCAGATCGGTCTACTCGTGGCGCTCACCGTGGTGCTGGTCGGCCTGCTGGCCATTCCCGCGATCGCCTACGTCTGAGAGTTATCCACAGATCCATCCACAACCTGGGGATGAATTACACGGGTGTAACTTTCGGGCGGGTCAGCGCCAGCGCGTCGTCATGAGGAAGCCGACGAAGGCGATGCCGAAGCCGATGACGAGGTTCCACGGACCGATGCCCGGGATGGGGAACTGCGAGTTGCTGAGGTAGAACACCAGCACCCACACGAGGCCGACGAGCATGAGCCCGACCATGAGGGGCAGGAACCACACGGGGTTCGGTGCCGATCCGCCATCATTGCGTTCGGCGATCGGGTCGTCGCCTTTACCAGTTCGCGCCATGCGGTCAGTCTAACGGCCAGGTGACCACGGACCCACGGAACTAGACTCGCCTGGTGCAGACCGTGCAGCAACCACCGACCCGCCGCAGCCGACGTGGTGGCCGCGGCGACCGGCGACGTCTGTCTTTCGTCGGCGTGCTCGGCGACCTCCTGGTGACCGCCGGCGTCGTCGTGCTGCTGTTCGTGGTCTGGCAGCTGTGGATCGGCGACGCCATCATCGGCGCGCAGTTCAAAGACGAGGCCAGCAACCTCACCGACGAGTGGGCCAACAGCGCCCCGGCCGCGCCCGCACCGTCGGTCACCCCGACGCCGGGAACGACGGGTCCCGCCACCGCAGAACCCCCGGTTCTGGATCAGCCCGGTGACGGCGAGGTGTTCGGTGTGCTCCGCGTACCGCGTCTGGGCGCGGACTGGCAGTTCAAGCTGGCCGGCGGGGTGAGCGCGTCGGTGACTCTCGACCCGATCGGTCTGGGGCACTACCCCGACACCTCCATGCCGGGTCAGGTCGGCAACTTCGCGATCGCCGGCCACCGCGGCAGCCACGGCGCACCGTTCGCCGATCTTCCGTCGCTGCGCGTCGGGGACGCGGTGGTCGTCGAGACCGAGGGCGGGTGGTACACCTACCGGTTCCGTAACCTCGAGTACGTGCGCCCCGATGGTGTGGAGGTGCTGCTGCCGTTCCCCCAGGCGCCGCAGATCGAGGCGACCGACCGCGTCATCACCATGACCACGTGCAGCCCTCGCTACGGTTTCTCGGAGCGCGCCATCGCCTACGGCGTCTTCGAGTCGTTCACCCCCCGCACCGACGCCGGCCCGCCGGTGTCACTGACCTCCGGAGCCGCCTGATGTACGGAGCCCTCTGGCGCGTTCTGCCCGGTCCGTGGTGGGTACGCCTGCTCATCGTCCTCGTGCTCGCGGCCGCCGTGCTGTACGGACTGTTCTTCTACGTCTTCCCCTGGGTGAGCGACATCGTCTATCCCCAGGAGGTCACGGTCGAGTGACCGACTGGCGCGTCGTCGTCGTCGACAACCGCGACAGCTTCGTCCACACTCTCGCCGGGTACGTCCGCGACCTCGGCGCCACCACCGTGATGATGTCGGCCGATGACCCGGCCCTGCTCGAGACGACGTCGGGTGCCGACGCGATCCTGGTCTCACCCGGACCCGGTCATCCCCTCGACGCCGGTCAGTCGGTGGCGGTGGTCCGCGCCGCGTACGACACCGGGGTTCCGCTGCTCGGGGTCTGTCTCGGGCACCAGGCGATCGCCGCGGCGTTCGGCGGACGGGTGGGGCACGCACCCGAGCTGCTGCACGGCATCACGAGTGTCATCCACCACGACCGCGAGGGCGTGTTCGCCGACCTGGCCGACGGGTTCGTCGCGACGCGGTACCACTCGCTCGCGGTCGACCCGTCGTCGGTGCCGGGCGAGCTCGAGGTCACCGCGCGCACGGACGGCGGCGTGATCATGGGTCTGCGGCACCGTACCGCTCCGATCGAAGGCGTCCAGTTCCACCCCGAGAGCGTGCTCACCGAGGGCGGCCACGCCCTGCTGGGTCGCTGGCTCGAGAACGCCGGCCTGCGGGGCGCCGCGCTGCGCGGCTCCCGACTTCACCCGCGGCGGCTCAGGAGCCCGAGCACGTCGTGAGGGTGATCTCGCTGTGCACCGGCACTTCGCCCGGGGCCAGCGACTGCGTCTTCACCGTCGCCGGCGACGAGGCACGGCATCCGGGATCCTCGGTCACCTGAACGGTGAGCTGCTTCGCGTCGGACTCGAGCTCGCGCTTGGCCGCATCGACCGTGTAACCCGTGTAATCGACGATCACGATCTGACCGCTGGCCACGACGAGGTTCACCGTCGTGCCCTTCGCCACGTCGGAGCCCGAGGCGAGGCTCGAAGAGATGACGGTCCCCCCGGCCAGGGCGGGATCGGTCTGACGACGGATGGAGCCCACCGACAGACCGGCGGCTTCGAGAGCGGTGCGGGCCTCGGTCTCGGTGATGCCGTCGAGGGTCGGGACCTTGGCCGTGTCGGGGCCCGTCGAGACGTAGAGCGTCACGAGCTGCCCCGCGGCGACCGAGGTGTCGGCCTCGGGCGTCGAGCGCGTGACGTTGCCCGCGGCGATCGTCTCGCTGGACTCGTTCACGCGGCTCGTGGTCATCTGCTCGGCCTCGAGCGTCTCGACGGCGCGTTCGTACGACATGTCGACCACGTTGGGGACGGCGAGCGAGGTGGTGGGCACGTCGTCGGTCTGCTGGATCTGCATCACCCAGATGAGGACGGCGACCAGCAGCACCGCGAGGACGGTCACGCCGGCCCAGATCCACGCGACCGGGGGCCCGGCCTGCGTGCGCCGCATGGTGGTGTCGGTGCTCAGCTGACGCAGGGAGCGCGCGGTCTCGGCGGCCTGGCGCGGGTTCGGGCCGTAGAGCTCGTTCGACAGCGCCGACATCTGGCGCTTGGTCGGCGCCTTGCCGTCGACGGTCTCGTCGAGCGCTTCGCGGAAGCTGGCGGCATCTTGCGGACGCTGGAACGGATCCTTCGCCAGGGCGCGGAGCACGATGGCATCCAATGCCCGCGGGATGGTGTCGTTGATCTCGCTCGGCGGGAGCGGTGCCTCGCTCACGTGCTGGTACGCGACGGCCACGGGGGTGTCGCCGCGGAACGGCGTGCGCCCCGCGAGCAGCTCGTACAGGACGACTCCGGCCGAATACAGGTCGGCGCGCGCGTCGACGGATTCGCCCTTCGCCTGCTCGGGGGAGAAGTACGCCGCGGTCCCCACGATCGCCGTGGTCTCGGCGACGGTCGACGAGGAGTCCGACACCGCGCGCGCGATGCCGAAGTCCATGACCTTCACGCGCCCGGCCTCGGTGATCATGACGTTGCCGGGCTTGATGTCGCGGTGCACGACGCCGGCCCGGTGCGAGTACTCCAGAGCCTCGAGGATGCCGTCCACGTACCGCAGAGCGTCGTCGGTGGGCACCGGCCCCTCGGCGATCACGTCTTTCAGCAAGCGCCCCTGGACGAGTTCCATCACGATGTACGGGACCGGGCGATCGTTGCCGTCGAGACCCGTCTCGACGTCTTCACCCGCGTCGAACACCCGCACGATCGTCGGGTGCGCCATGCGCGACGCGGCCTGGGCCTCGAGGCGGAACCGCGTGCGGAACGCGGCGTCGCCGGCCAGATCGGTGCGCAGGATCTTGATCGCCACCGTGCGGCCGAGCGTCTGATCGTATCCGCGGTAGACGCTGGCCATGCCGCCGCGACCGATGAGGTCGTCGACGCGATAGCGCCCGGACAGGACGCGCGTCTCAGTGGTCACGAAGGAACTCCTGGCGTGGGGGGATGACGGAGGTCAGGGCTTGGTGTTGCTGCCGTTGTTGCCGCCGTTACCCGTGATCGTGGGGCTCGGGGTGTTGCCGCCGGCGATACTCGCAGACGCTTCGCCCGAGGGCCCGGCCGTACGATCCGTGCCCGAGCAGCTGACGGTGTAAGTGACCCGCAGGGTCTGACCCACGGAGTTGCTGACCTTCAGCGACGCGGTGCGCGCGTCGGGCTCGAACGACGCCGTGGACTGCCCGTTGGTGTCGAACGTGCCGTTGACGGCGGTGAAGTTGTACGACGCGACCGATCCGGTGCCGGAGGGGCAGGTGTACTGCTGCCACGAGACCTGCACGTCGGCGCCGGCGGACACCGTCGACCCGGGGAGGGTCGGCGTACCGGGCGCGGTCAGCGGCGTCTCGTCGGCGTAGGTCGTGACGGTGATCGTCGTGCCCTCGTCGACGCGACCGGTCGGGTTGACGTCGTAGATGAGACCGACGTCGGCCGTGGTGGTCGCGGCGTTGCCGACGCGGCAGTCGGCCACGAGACCGTTCGACTCGAGGATGGCGCGCGCGTCATCGCAGGTCTTGCCGTTCAGGCCGAGAGACGCCACCTCGACACGCGTGGTGGTCGGGCTCGGGGTCGGCGAGGGAGTCGACGGCGCCGGTGCGGGCGTCGACGCCGACGGTGCGGCGCTGGTGGGCGCGGGCGCCGGGGCGTCTTGGTTCGACAGCAGACCGACGACGGTGGCGCCGAGGATCAGGGCGAGCAGGGCGATGAGAGCGACGAGCGGCCACGTCCAGCGGCTCCGCGCCTTCTTCTGCGGCTGCACGTCTTCTTCGGTGTGCTCCTCGGTGAGGAGCGACGTCGCCGCCGCTCCCGCTGCGGCCGACGGCAGCAGACGCGTCGCGGCGGAGGTCTGCCCCGCCGTGAGCAGCTGCGTCGCGTCGTCGGCGACGGCGGCACCCGCGGCGATGGCCGGGACCGCTGCGGCAGCCGCGACGAGGTCGCCGCGGCGGAGGGCGGTGGCGGCGCGCGAGACCGCGGCCGAGGAGGCCGGTCGGTCATCGGGCTTCTTGGCGATCATCGCCATGACGAGGTTCTGCACCGGCACGGCCACCGTGGGTGGCAGGGGTGCGGGCTGCTCGTTGATCTGAGCCATGGCGATCGCGACCTGCGACTCGCCCGTGAAGGGGCGCTTACCGGCCAGGCACTCGTACGCGACGATGCCGAGCGAGTAGGTGTCGGTCGCGGGCGACGCGGGGTGACCCGACGCCTGCTCGGGCGAGAGGTACTGCACCGTGCCCATGACCTGGCCGGTCGCGGTCAGCGGCACCTGGTCGGCGATGCGGGCGATGCCGAAGTCGGTGATCTTCACGCGCCCGTCGGGCGTGATCAGCAGGTTGCCCGGCTTGATGTCGCGGTGCACGAGGCCGGCGGCGTGCGCCGCCTGCAGGGCCGCGGCCGTCTGGGCGACGATGTCGAGCGTCTTGTCGGTCGACAGGGACCCCTCGCGCTCGAGGATGGTCGAGAGGGCCTCGCCGGGGACGAGCTCCATCACGAGGAAGGCGCTGCCGTCTTCTTCGCCGTAGTCGAAGACGCTCGCGATGCCCTCGTGGTTGACGAGGGCCGCGTGACGGGCCTCGGCGCGGAAGCGCTCGAGGAACCCGGGGTCGCCCATGTACTCGTCTTTGAGGATCTTGATGGCGACGGTACGTCCGATGACGTGGTCGTTGGCTTCCCAGACCTCGCCCATGCCGCCGATCGCGATCCGCGAATCGAGCTCGTACCGCCCGCCGAAGGTCACACCTTGTGTCGGTCTCATTTACCCAGCACCGCCTCCATGACCTTCTTCGCTATCGGGGCGGCGATCTCGTTGCCGCTCCCGCTCTGCCCCTGGCCTCCACCGTTTTCGACCACCACGGCGACGGCGACCTGGGGGTCGTCCGCCGGGGCGAAACCGGTGAACCAGAGAGTGTAGGGACGGGAATCGTTCTCCGCGGTGCCGGTCTTACCCGCCACCTGAACCCCGTCTATTCTTGCATTCGATGCGGCGCCGTCCTGGACGTTCGCCGTCATCATGGTGACCATCTGCGCGGCGATGGTGCTCTCGAGGGCACGACCGAACTCGCTGCTGCTGCTCTCGTCTTTGACGGACAGGTTGGGCTCGATGACCCGGTCCACCATGCGCGGGTTCATCACGACACCGCCGTTGGCGATACCCGCCGAGACCATGGCCATCTGCAGGGGCGTCGCGCGCACGTCGCCCTGTCCGAAGCCACTGAGCGCGGTCTGCGGGGCGTTGGGCGACGAGGGATAGGTGGATGCCGTGGACTCCAGCGGCATCGTGAACTGCGCGTTGAAGCCGTACTTCTCGGCCTCGGCGCGGATCGCGTCGTCACCCAGGTCGACCGCGAGCTCGGCGAACGGGATGTTGCAGCTCAGGCGCAGGGCGGTCGCGATCGTGACGGTGTCCCCACCGCCGCACGTTCCGCCACCCGCATTGCTGACCACGTTGGTCGACTGCGGCAGCGTGTACGCGGCGAGGTTGGGGAAAGCGGAGTCGGGGGTGTAGCGACCGGATGCCAGGGCAGCCGAGGCCACGACCAGCTTGAACGTCGACCCCGGAGGGTTGAGGTTGCCGCCGATGGCGCGGTTGTCGAGGGGGCGCGACGAGTCGGCGACGAGCTGGTCGTACGCCGCGTTCACGGCGTCCGTGTCGTGCGAGGCGAGGACGTTCGTGTCGAACCCGGGCTTGGACACCATGGCGAGGATGCGGCCCGTCGACGGCTCGATCGCGACGACGGCGCCCTGCTGGTCGCCGAGGGCGTCCCACGCCGCCCTCTGCACGTTCGCGTCGAGAGAGAGCTCCACGTTCGAGCCGCGCGGGGCCTGGCCCGTGATCGCACGGTCGATGCGCGAGAAGAACTGGTTCGAGTCCGAGCCGCTCAGCACGCTGTTCTCGGCGGATTCGATCTGCGTCTTGGCGTCGAGCACGGGGTTCATGTAGCCGGTCACGGGCGCCCACATCTCGGCATCCGCGTACTGGCGCTGCCAGCTGTAGACGTCGTCGGACGGCACCGACGAGGCGATGGCCGTGCCGCTGGCGATGATCGATCCGCGCTGGATCTGGTACGAGTCGTACAGCGCGCGCGTGTTGCCGGTGGTGTTGGTCAGGTCGTTCGCCTGCACGACCTGGATGACGCTGGTCGAGGCGAACAGGGCGATGAACATCGCGAGCATCACGATGCTGAGGCGTCGGAGTTCTTTGGTCACGGTGCCTCCTTCGAGATCGGGGCGCCGGGGCGCGGGGTCATCGGGGTCATCAGCCGATCACCACTCGCGGGCGGCTGCGGACGGCATCCGAGATGCGCAGGAGGAACGCGACGATGATCCAGTTGGCGATGAGCGAGGAGCCACCCGCCGCGAGGAACGGGGTGGTGAGGCCGGTGAGCGGGATGACGCGCGTCACGCCGCCGACCATGATGAACACCTGCAGGGCGATCGTGAACGAGAAGCCCGTGGCGAGCAGCTTGCCGAAGTCGTCCTGACCGGCGAGCCCCACGCGCACGCCGCGGCTGGCGAACACCATGTACAGCGCGAGGATCGCGAACAGGCCGACGAGACCCAGTTCTTCGCCGAGGCTGGGCACGATGTAGTCGCTCTGCGACAGCGGCGTGATGTAGGGCCGCCCCTGACCGAGGCCCGTACCGAACAGTCCTCCGTGCGACAGGCCGAAGATGCCCTGCACAAGCTGGTAGCTGCCGCCGTCGCGATTGACGACTTCGGGGTCGAACGCGTTCAGCCAGTTGGCGAAGCGCCCGTTCACGTACGGGAGGAACCGGGATGCCAGGAACGCACCGACGCCGACGAGCACGAGACCGATGAACACCCAGCTCGTCTTGCCCGTGGCGACGTAGAGCATGGCGACGAACATGCCGAAGATCAGCAGCCCCGTGCCGAGGTCGCGCTGCAGCACGATGATGCCGAGCGAGACCAGCCAGATGATCAGCACGGGTCCGAGCTCGCGGGCGCGCGGCCAGGTCATGAAGAGGAAGCGCGTGCCGGTGGAGGTGAGGCTCTCGCGGGTGCGGACGAGGTAACCGGCGAAGAAGATCGCGAGGCAGATCTTCGCCAGCTCGCCCGGCTGGAACGACACGAAGCCGAGCGAGACCCAGACATCGGCGTTCTGGTCGGTGCCCAGGCCCGGCACGAACGGCAGCAGCAGCAGCAGGATGCCGACGAGGCCGAAGAGATAGGTGTAGCGGAACAGCACGCGGTAGTTGCGCACGAAGATCAGCACGGCCAGGGCGATGACCATCGCGATGACCGCCCAGGCGATCTGGCGGTTGCCCGTGGCATCCCATCCGCTCGCCTCGTCGGCCAGGTCGATGCGGTAGATCATCGCGATGCCGAGGCCCGTGAGTACGGTCGCGATCGGCAGCACGAACGGGTCGGCGTCGCGGGCACGCAGGCGCAGGACGACGTGCATCACGAGGGCGAGGAACGCGGGAACGCCCGCCAACAGGAGGAAGGCCGGGTCGACGGTGCCGTTCACGCCCAGCTGAACGAGGGCGACGGCCGAACCGTAGACGGCGACGGCGAAGACCAGCAGGCCCAGCTCGCGGTTGCGCTGCGTGGCGGGGACGCGGATCTTCTTCAGCGCGCGCATGACCGCGGTGTCGGTCGAGACGGCCTCACCGCGGGTGAGCTTCTGATCGGTCATCCGCCGGCCTCCTCGGTCGGGCGCAGCCGGTCGACGATGAGCTCGGCATCGGAGAGCGATCGCGCCGAGATGGTGGCCTCGACGGTCTGCCGGTCGAAGTCGGACAGATCGGCCAGCACGATGTTGGTGTCTTCGTACACGGTCGACAGCGAGACCGGGCCGATGGACTGCTGGATGCCGCGGTAGATGACCACGGAGTTCTCATCGGCGCCGACGTAGTAGCGCGTCTGCGTCCAGTTGTACCCCGCGAACAGCGAGACGCCGATCCCCGCCAGCACGATGAGCAGGGCGGCGAGCCAGCCCAGTCGACGACGGCGGGCGCGGCGACGGTCTTCTTCGATGAGCTCCTCGAGGAACTCGGCGGCGGGTTCGAAGTGCGTGGGCTCGTTGGCCGCCTGTCGGGCGGGGTGCAGCCACCCCGAGCGACCCGGACGCGCGGCGGGAACGACGACACCGCTCGGGTTCGAGGCGGATCCGACGATCGTCGGAGTACCGATGAACACCGGGTGCTGTCCGCCGACGTCGACGAGCACGACCGTGACGTTGTCGGGTGCTCCGCCGTCGAGCGCCTGCTTCAGCAGGGCATCGGCGGTGCGCCCCGGCGGCAGGCCCAGGCCGAGGGTGCGCGCGGTGTGCGGGTCGTCGACGACGCCCGACAGGCCGTCGGAGCACAGCAGCCACCGGTCGCCGTCCTGCGTCGGCATGATGAACGTGTCGACCTCGGGGTCGGGGTCCATGTCGCCGAGAACGCGCATGAGCACCGACCGGCGCGGGTGGTACCGCGCCTCTTCGGGCGTGATGCGGCCCGAGTCGACGAGGCGCTGCACGAAGGTGTGGTCGGCGGTGATCTGGGTGAGCGTGTCGTCGCGGTAGAGGTAGATGCGCGAGTCGCCGATGTGCCCGATGACGGCGTAGGCGTCGACCATCACGAGCGCGCTGACGGTGGTTCCCATGCCGGCCAGCTCGGGTCGGCGGGCGACGGTGTCGATCAGCTCGGCGGCGGTGTCGGCCAGAGCGTCGCGGATCGCGTGCTCGGCCTCGGACGGCGTCGTGAAGGGCTGATCGAGGTCGGTGAGACGGTGGATCGCGAGGCTCGAGGCGACGTCACCGCCCGCGTGGCCGCCCATACCGTCGGCGACCACGAAGAGATTGGACCCGGCGTAGCCGGAGTCCTGGTTGTTGGAGCGCACCTTGCCCGTGTGGGAGATGGCGACGCTCGAGCCCTGGAAGACCATGGAGGAGGGTTACTTCCTCAACTCGAAGGTCGTGGCGCCCACCTTGATCGGTGCCCCGACCTTGACCTGGACCGGCGAGGCCACGCGCACACCGTCATGGGAGGTGCCGTTCGTGGAGTCGAGGTCCTGCAGCATCCACTGCTCCCCCCACAGCACGAGACGCGCGTGGTGGCTGGAGGTGTAGTCGTCGCGCACGACGAGGCCCGACTCGCTCGAGCGGCCGATCGTGAGGGGCTCGGTGCCGAGGGGCAGCTCGAGGCCGGCCTTCGGACCGCTCGTGATGACGATGCGCGAGACGCTCGCGGTGGTGGCGAGGCCCCCGGCCGGTGCGGGGACCGGTGCCGCGGGGCGCTTGACCTGGGTGGTGACCGCGTCGGGCGAGGCGGTGGGCGCCGCGGCCGCCGGAGCCGCTGCGGCGACCGGCTCGGGGAGCTTTCGCACCTTCACGCCGAACAGGTCGGCGCGCAGCGAGTAGACCACCCCGAAGACGAAGAACCACAGCAGGACGAGGAACCCGCCCTGCAGCAGGAGGAGAGTCAACTGACTCATGAAAGGGGTCCCCGTTCCCGGACGTCGAAGATGCGCGTGGCGTCGGACGCCGAGGGGCGCCGCGGCGGCTGCGCCTGCGCCACCACTCGGAACACGATATTGGTCCGACCGATCGAGATCGTCGAATCGGGCGGCAGAGCGGCCTCGGTGACCTTGTGGCCGTTGAGCGTGGTGCCGTTGGTGGAACCGAGGTCACGGACCATCGCGCGCTCGCCGTCCCAGAGGATCTCGACGTGCTTGCGGCTCGTGCCGGCGTCGGGGATGGTGATGTCGGCGTCGCTCCCGCGCCCGATGACCGTGCGGGCCGAGGAGAGCGGATGACGCTTGCCGTCGATGTCGACGACGCCGCGCCACGCCACCTGGCCCTCGGTGGTCTGCGAGTCGACGCGCAGGGTGCCGGTGGACAGCGACCCGTCGCGCTCGATCGAGATGGCGACGGGACCGGCGAAGGAGTACCCCTGCGTGCGCGCGTGCTTCTTGACCAGGGTGTCGAGCTCGGTGACCAGGGTCGACCCGAGCGCGCTCATCTTCTCGTCATCGGAGGGAGAGAGGCGCACCGAGAACGAGTTGGGGGCCAGGATGCGGTCGCGGGTGACCACGACGGCCTTCTTGTCGAGCTCGCTGCGGAGGGCGGATGCGATCTCCACCGGCTGGATGCCGCTGCGGAAGGTCTTCGCGAACGCACCGTTGACGGCGCGTTCGAGACCTTTCTCGAAACTGTCGAGTAGTCCCACAAGACTCCTTCAGGCAGGCAGACCAGTAGGCACATCGTAGCCAGGGCTGCTGTGCAGGTCATGGACGCGCCTCTCGGGGCCTGCGTTTCGTCGTGCGGGTGCGACCGTGATATTCTCGGGAAGTTGGTCGCGTGACATCCCAGATGCCGCGCACGCGCGAGTGGCGGAATAGGTAGACGCGCTGGCTTCAGGTGCCAGTGCCTTCACGGGCGTGGGGGTTCAAGTCCCCCCTCGCGCACACAACACAGAAGGCCCCGGGTTCATCCCGGGGCCTTTCTCGTTTCGTGCGCGGGCCGGCCCATTCGACCCCGGCGCCACGCGACAGCGTGAAAATGCGGGAAACCCCGGGGCGAGGCATGACGATGGAGTCATGGTGGGGGAAACGCAGACGGTACAGGAATCCGCGGGTACCGGGCAGGTGATCCAGGCGATGCGCTCGCCCGTCTTCACGGCGGTGGTGTTCCTCGCGACCGTCGTGCAGGTGTGCGCCGACCCGCTGGTCGCCCTGTGGACGGGTGCGGGGGAGTGGGGGCACCAGCTGCCGCCGGCCGTCGTGATCAGCCTCGCCGCCCTCGGATGCCTCGCCCAGGCGCTCTGCGTCACGCAAGCGGCCCACCGCCCCGTACCGGCCATGCTGGGGGCTCTGGCCTGCTACCTCGCGATCGCGCTGTGGTTGGGGGTTCCGACGTGGGCGTCTCCGATGCAGTTGGTCGTCGCGGTGGCGATGTTCGCCGTCGGCAGCGCGCGGTCGATTCCCGTCGCGGCGGCGTGGGCGGGGGCGAGCGTGCTCGTGGCCGTGGTGGGGCTGGGCCTCTGGGCCGCGGCGGCCGGAGCACCGGCCGGCGCCGTCGTCAGCTTCGTCCTCACGGAGGGCACCGCCCTGGCATCCGTGTGCTTCGCCGGTGTGGCCCTGGGGATGCTGTGGGCGGTGCTCGAGCGGCGCACGCAGCGCGCCCGTCGACGCGCACTTGCCTTCAAGGCGCAGCAGGCCGAAGCGGTCGAGGCATCGCGCAACGCCGAGCGCGGTCGCATCGCCCAGGAACTGCACGACGTCGCCGGTCAGCACCTGGCGGGGCTCGTCTCGCTGTGCGACGCGTCGGTGGAGCTCGCGCCGGAGCACCCGCAGCAGGCGCTGCACCTCATCGAAGAGGTGCGCGCCGAGGGACGCTATGCCGCCGCGAGCCTCTACGGCGCGCTCGGCGACCTGCGTGCCGTCGACTCCTCGGCCCAGACGCCCACGCCGGATCTGCGGAGCCTCGCCGTGCTCGTCGCGTTCTGGCGCGAGCGCGGCATGGATGTGCGGGTGACGACGACCGGGGATCTGCAGTCGCCGCCCGTGGTCGTCTCGACCACCGCGTACCGAGCCATCTCGGAGGGGCTCTCGAACGCCGCCAAGCATGCGGCGGGAGCCGCCGTCGACGTCGGGGTGCACGTCGACGCCGACCGGCTGACCGCGACGGTCGCGAACGGACCGGCGAGACGGGTGAGGGCCGACGAGGACGACCTCGGACTCGGCTGGGGGTTGGATAGCCTGCGCCAGAAGCTCACTCTCGTCGACGGGTCCGTCGACGCGTCGGCAGACGACCAGGGGGGCTGGCACCTGGGGGTGGAGATCCCCTTCCCGAGGACGACGGAGGCGGAACGTGATTGACAGTGCACCCATCCGGGTTCTCATCGCCGACGACAACCGCCCCTTCCGACGCGGCGTGCGCCTGCGCCTCGAGCACGCAGACGGGATCTCGGTCGTCGGAGAGGCCGCCACCGGTCGCGACGCGCTCGCCGGGGCGCTCGCCGCGCACGCCGACGTCGTGCTGATGGACCTCGAGATGCCCGAGATGAACGGCATCGACGCGACGCGCGCCGTCGTCGAGGAGTCGGGGGGCTCCACCCGCGTGATCGTGCTCACCAGTCACGGCGAGGACCGCCTGGTGATGCGGGCTCTGCGCAACGGAGCGGCGGGCTACCTGCTCAAGACGCACGACAGCGCCCAGCTCATCGACGCCATCCACGCCGCGCACCGCGGGGACGCCCTCGTGTCGACGCACGTGACGGCCCCCCTGCTGCGCGACATCGCCGAGCGCCGGCTGAGCGCCGACGATCGCGCCAAGGTCGCGTCGCTCAGCGCGTCGGAGAGCCGCGTGGTGCGGCTGCTCAGCGAGGGAGTCACTTCGAACGAGCAGCTGGCGGCGCAGTTGGTGGTCTCGGTGAACACCGTGCGCACCCACATCCAGTCCTCGCTGCGCAAGGTCGACGTCTCGGATCGCACGCAGCTCGCGCTGTGGGGAGTGCGGGTGGGCTCCGAGCTCACCGCTCGTCCGGATGGACGAATCTGATCACCGTCATCTGAGCCCTCCGGCCGCGCTCGGAGCGTGGCTCGACCCCCGGGATTGCGCGCGTGACCGGCGCGAATCCCCCCGCGAAACACCCTCGATCCCGCCGTCGGCCCCTCCGCGGTGAGGAGCCGCTCCGCTCGCGCGAGAACACCATGGCTTCGCGCCGCGTCAGTCCGGCGTCTCAGGCGGCGTGGGCGGGGGCATGGACGCGATCTATCCGGTGTTCGCCCGCGCGGACCAGACCTTCTACGACCATCCCTCGCGACGCCCGCCGGCAGCGGACGACCGCCGATTCGTGGTCGACGCGACCGAGGGCTGGAGCCGCGTCGACGACGGGATCTGGACGTACCTCGAGCCGGCCGGGGTCGTGCTTCCCGAGCAGGGCTGGAAGATCCACCTCAGCAGCACGGCGCACACCGCCGACACCGTGCTGCGCGAGGTCGCCGCCCACTGCCTGCGCGCGGGGATCGCCTTCAAACACCTCTCGACCGAGGGCGTGCGGGCGTCGTCGAACGCGAAGGACGCCGGTCGTGAGGGCTCCGGCAAGTTCGTCACGATCTACCCGACGTCGATCGATCAGCTGCACCGGACGTTGACGCACCTCGGGCGGCGCACCGCGCGCCTCGCGGGACCGCACGTGCTCTCGGACCTGCGATGGCGGGAGGGGCCGGTCTTCGTGCGGTACGGGGGCTTCCATCGGATGTTCGTAGACGTCGAGGGAACCGCGGTGCCGGCGATCCGGCATCCGTCGGGGCACCTCGTGGCCGACGTGCGGCGGCCGGGGTTCGACCCGCCGGCCTGGGCACCCGTTCCGCCGTTCCTGCGGGAGTTGATCGATGAGCTGCGGGACCGGCAGCCGCCCCCGGGCTTTCCCGAGATCACCGGGGTCGTGCAGTTCTCGAACGCCGGCGGCGTCTACACCGCGCGCGATGCCGGGCGCGAGGTGATCGTGAAAGAGGCGCGTCCCCACGCCGGGGTGACCCCCGACGGTCTCAGCGCGGTGCAACGCGCGGATCGCGAAGCCCGGACGCTGCGGAGACTCCAAGGGACCGGCACGGCGACCCTGCTGCGCGAGTTCTCCGTTCTCGAGCATCGCTACCTCGTTCTGGAACGCGCACGCGGCCTGCCGCTGCACCAGGCGGTCGTGGCCCGGCATCCGCTCGTGTCGGCCGAGGTCGACGCAGACGCCGTCGACGCCTACCGGACCTGGGCCCTGGAGGTCGCGCGCCGTGTCGAGCGGGCTCTGACCGCGGTGCACGCGGCGGGTCTCGCGCACGGCGACGTGCATCCGGGCAACTTCCTCGTCGACGACGACGGCGAGGTCACCCTGATCGACTTCGAGATGGCGCGCTCCGCCGCCGCCGACGTCGCCGCGGTGATCGGCGCGCCGGGCTTCGTCGCCCCCGACGGTCGCGGTGGGGTGGCGGCGGACGTCTTCGCGCTGCGGCGCGTGCAGCTCTTCTTGTTCGCGCCGATGACGCCCGTCTTCGACCTGCACGCGGGGAAGGAGGCCGAGGTGCGCGCCTGGGTGAGCGAGAGGTTCGACCTGAGAGAAGAAGACGAACGCGCGCTCGGGTTCGCCCGCGTCTCGCCCCCGGAGCCCGACGACCTCGCGGATCCCCTCGCAGTCGTCGCCCGCCAGCTGATCGCGGATGCCACGCCCGAACGCACCGATCGTCTCTGGCCGGGCGACCCGGCGCAGTTCGACGAGCCCCCGTACGCCCTCGCGCACGGAGCGCTCGGCCCGCTGATCGCGCTGCACGCGGCCGGGGGTCGGGTGCCGCCCCCGCTCGTGGAGTGGTGCGAGCGCGCGGTCGAGGCGGCCCCCGCCCGCTCAGGACTGTTCGACGGGTTGGCGGGCGCCGCCGCGGCGCTGCAGGCACTCGGGCGGATCGACGCGGCCGACCGCGCCGTCGCGCGATGCCTCGACGCTCCGCTGCGGTGGGATGCCCCGGGGCTCTACGGGGGACCGGCGGGAACGGCGCTCGGTCTGCTTCGGCTGGCGGACCGGCACCCCGAGCTGGTCGGCCGGGCGCGCGGCATCCTGCACGAGATCGCCGATCGCGCGAACGGGTGGAGCAAGCGTTCGGCCGACCCGGTCGCCACGGGCGCGGGCGGTCTGCTGCGCGGCCCCAGCGGGATCGCCCTGCTGGCGATGGCCCTCTTCGACCGCGACGGCGACGCAGCGCTGCTGCAGCTGGCCGATGCGGCGATCCGGGCCGACCTCGCACGGTGCACCGAGGCCGGCGACGGCTCCCTGCAGATGAACGAGGGATGGCGGCTCCTGCCGTACCTCGGCTCGGGATCGGCCGGCGTCGCCCTCGCCCTCGCCGCGCTCGTGGAGCGAGCACCCGCGCACCCGCTCACCGCCACCCTCGCGGCCCTCGAGCGCGCGAGTCTGCCCGAGTTCGTGCTGGAGTCGGGCCTGTTCCAGGGGCGCGCGGGTCTCATGATCCTGCTGGCTCGAACACCGACACCCGAGAAGAGCCGCGCGCTGCAGCGCCATCGGCGGCTGCTGCGTCTGCACGAGATCCCCCGCCCCCACGGCGTGGGGTATCCGGGCCGCGCCCTGCTGCGCCTGTCGTGCGACCTGGCCACCGGCTCGGCCGGCGTGCTGTGGATGCTCGCGAGTCTTCGTGACGGTCAGCGGTTGGCGCTGCCGTTCCTCGACCTCCCCCCGGTCGACTCCGCCCGACACCGGGCGCCGAGCCCCGGGGGGAGGTGACATCAATGGGATACCTGCTTTCTCTGCAGACGCTCGAGCGCGGTGAGACCGAGCGCAGCGCGGTCTTCGCCAGCTCCTGGAGCACGTCGATCTGCTACAGCAGCACGTCGACCGGCCTCTGCCGCTAGGCGGTGGCACTCGACCGGTGCGGGTGGGACCGGGGGTTGGGGCTCCTGCCCGCACCGCCGTTCGATCCCCGGGAGGAGGCTGGGCGGAAGCCGCCCCCAATTGCGGCATCCGCCCAGCATCGGTGTGCAGACCCGAACTGACACCGAGAGCGAGACGGGGAGCGCGAGCCCCACGCGAGCGCGAACGTCTCGCTCCTGCCGACGCTAATCGCCCCCGTCGCCGCAGATTCCGCGCCGACGGCGTGCTTTCTCGCGCCATACCTCGTCGGCCGCCGTGAACAAGCGGATAAGTGCCGCGGGGCCTCGACGAAGTCGCCGTGTTTTCTCGTCTGAAAAGACGACGGCTCCCCGGGACCGCCCCGTCCGACCGATTTCATCGACCCCGAACACCATGTTCGGCTCGAACGCAACCCACCCCCCGAGAATCGAACCTGGGAGCAAGCTGGATGAATCGAGGGACCCGCGAGAGCGGTCTTCGGTTCACACTCGCGAAAGGGACACATCATGGGATTCTTCGGATTTCTTCTTCTCGGCCTGCTGGCCGGCGCCATCGCCAAGCTGATCCTGCCCGGTAAGCAGGGCGGCGGCTGGCTCATCACGCTGCTCCTCGGCGTCGTGGGCGCGCTGCTCGGTGGTTTCCTGGGTGGCCTGATCTTCAACGCACCCCTGCAGGACTTCTTCTCGATCCAGACCTGGCTGCTGGCCATCGGCGGCTCCATCATCGTGCTGCTCATCTACGGCTTCATCACCAGCCGCCGCTCCGCGCGCTGAGGTGAAACGAAGGGCCCGGGGCGGTGGAACCGCGCCCCGGGCCCTTCTGCGTGCACGGGGATCCGCTTTACTGGCCGGATGCCGAACACCCGACGCCGCCCCTTCGTCATCGCGCTGGTGATCGGGGTGGTGCTGGCGGTGATCTGCGTGTGGCCGCAGGCCCTCGGCCTGCACCGGCTGCCCCTCGTGTCGAATGCGATCCCGTTCCGCGGCATCCTGGCCCTCGTTCTCGGTGCTCTCGCGCTCGTCGCCACCGTGGTGGCGGTGCTGCGACGCCGCTGGAGCGTGGCGGCGGCCCTCGCGATCGCGCTCGCCGCGGCGACGGTCGGTCACGGCGCCGTCCTGCTCGCGCGGGGCGGAGGCAGTGCGATCGCCGAGGGTGATCTGACCGTCGTCGCGTGGAACACCTACGGCGGCGGCGCGTCGCCCGAGAGCATCGCGCGGCTGGTGCGCGAGACGGGGGCCGACGTGGTGAGCCTGCCCGAGACCGATGCGATCGCGGCGGCCGCGGTGGTCGGCATCCTGGCTCGGGACGGCATCGAGATGACGCACGACACCGTCGTGTCGGAGCCGGGCGATGATCCCGTGCCGACCTCGATCCTGATCGCGACCTCGCTCGGCCCGTACGAACGCGACGCGTCGGCGGGATCGACTCCCGGCGTTCCGAGCGGCGTGTGGCGGCCGAGCGATGGCGACGGCCCCGTGCTGGTGGCCGCTCACCCCCTGCCCCCGTTGCCGCTGATCATGACCGAGTGGGTCGACGGGCTGGACTGGGTCGCGGCGCGGTGCGCGGATCCCGACGTCATCGTGGCGGGCGACCTGAACGCGACGCTGGACCACTTCTCGGGGCTGGGTCGCGACGGAGGGGTGATCGGCGGATGCCGCGACGCCGCCGCCGATCGGGGTGCCGCGGCCGTGGGCACCTGGCCGGTACGGTTGCCGGCCGCCCTCGCGGCGCCGATCGACCACGTGCTCACCGGTGGCGATTGGCAGGCGCGCGGATTCGCGGTCGTCACCGGTTTCGACGACGCCGGGAGCGACCACCGCCCGGTCGTGGCGACGGTGTCGCGTCGATGAGGGATCTTCCGCCACGGGCTCGTCGACCCTAGGTTGATCGCACGATCGATCACCGAGGGAGACACTCATGTCGGAGAAGCGCCGCGTCGAAGAGGCCTACGCCCGGGCAGAGCAGCAGGCGGAGCGAGCCGAAGAGGCCAGCGCCACCGACGACTCGTCGATCGAGGTCGACGAGTCGCTCGAGGAGTCGGAAGAGCCGAACTAGCGGGCGCGGCGAACGTCCGCGGCGGGCGACGGCGGGTTCTGGCCGCGGGAGGCAGGAGCGTGCTCCGCGCCGGGTGCGCCGCTCGCGACGACCCGGCGGTTGTGCGCGGCGATGGCGATCACGTAGGGCACCCAGATGAGGACGATGATCGCGCCGCCCGCGAAAAGGGCCGCCGCCCACGGCTCGGTCTCGATGAGCCGAGGCATCATGCCGACACCCAAGACCGTCAGCCCGATTCCCACGGCGCGCGACGCGACGGCTCGACCGGGCGCCCTTCGAGGGTTCGCCCAGTACGACACACGCTCCCGCGGGTACGCAAGAAGTGCCAGGTGGATCGACCACCACCACAGCGCGGCTCCGACGACCGCGAGGCCGGCCCACCACCATTCGCTCACCATGACTCCAGCCGAACACGGATGCCACGGGAGGTCAACGTCCCGGCTCTACTCCAGGGTCGGCGGCAGGACGTAGACGATGTCGGCGCCGTCGCGCTCGTGCTCGACGAAACCGAGGCGGGCGAGAACGGCGTGCGAAGGATCGTCGTCGGCGGACACGCAGGCGTACAGCGGGCGCTCCGGTTCGCGCACGGTGAGCAGACGCAGCGCCTCGGTGGCGGCGTCGTCGCCCGCGTGCGGCGACACCGCGAGCAGGATCTCGCGGTCGTCGTCGACGTCGAGTGCGGCGGCGACGCCCACGACCGCGGCGTCTTCGACGATGGCGTGCACACTCGCGCCGTCGCCGTCGACCCACCGGTCGAACGAGGCGCGGTCGTCGATCGAGACCCGCGACCACGTCGAGGGACTGTCGCGGAACGCCGCGAAGGCGGCATCCCGATCCTCGTCACGAAGGTCGCGCAGCTCGATGTGGGGCATGGCGCCACGTTAGCGAAGGGCACTCCTCGCCCCGCCGGCCTTGCGCCGTCAGGAGAAGCCGTGCAGAGCGAGGAACGTCCAGGTGGCACCGTTCGCATCACGCGCCGACACCTGCCCGCGCAGGTGTCGGAACAGGGGGCCGCGGGTGTCCCCGTCGATGCTCGTCCAACCGTCGAGATTGCGGCGCAGCACCAGCTGGGTCTGGGCGAGTGCTCGTGCGAAGACGATATTGCGCGAACCGGCCACCACGTGGGCGTACAGGGCGAGCACGGCCGTCACGTACGACGGCGAGGTCTCCGCGTCGCGCATGGCGTCGACGTGCCGGACGGCGGTGTCCATGTCGGTGGCGGTGAGGCGGGGGAGGGCCACCCGCATCGCCCCCGCGATGGTGTGCGCGGCGTACTCCCGCATGTCGGTCCGCGCGCGGTCGGTCAGCTCCGAGACGCGGGTGTAACGGTTGGCGGCGACCTCCACGAGGCCGATGCGCTCGAGTTTCTGCAGGGCCTCGCGCACGGGGGTGCGGGAAATGCCCATGAGCTCCGCCAATTCGACGTCGCGCAAACGGTCACCGGGCCGCAGGCGCCCGTCGACGATCGCCTCGCCGAGGGCGGAATACGCCTCCTCGACGAGCGCAGAAGCGCGTCTCCGGGTGTCCATCACGCGGATCATACGACTCCCGGTTATCACAGAACATCGCCATAACTCCCTGATTCTTCGTTTTCTTGTCGCGCAGAGGCTCGCGCGACCGGTAATGTCATCACGTCACGCCTCGCGTGACATATCCGGGGGGATCCGTCGACGCCCGGGCTTTGAGCACTGCTCAGCCCGGGCGTCGTATGGGCTCCGGAGCGATTCCCTCTCGCGCACCGGCCGGTCTACCGCGCATGGGACACCACCACCCCGGCGATCGACGCAACGTTTGTGTCACGGACCTGTGCGCCGAGTGATCCGGCCCGTTACCGTGGGGGCACAGTCCGGCGCGCACGGTGCCGGCTCAAGCGGAAAACGGCATGACGATGAGCACGCAGGGCACGGTCAAGTGGTTCAACTCGGAAAAGGGCTTCGGCTTCATCGCCCCCGATGACGGCGGTCAGGATGTCTTCGCGCACTACAGTGCGATCCAGTCGGGCGGCTACCGCTCGCTCGAAGAGAACCAGCGCGTCGAGTTCGAGGTCGCCCAGGGCCCCAAGGGCCTTCAGGCCGAGGACATCCGCGTCATCTGATCTTCTCCGGCACACGCCGGATCGGCCTCGGCCGCGCTCACGTCGCTCGACGATCGTGCGCGGCCGGGGCCTTCACTGGTCGTGGCGCACCAGATCGACGCCCGCCGAGGCGAACTGCCGGATCGTGGCGTGCGGCAGGAATGCCCGCGTCAGAGCGGCACCGATGCGCGCGAGGTCGGCCTCGTCGCGGTAGAGGAGCGAGAGCGTCTCGTACCGCGGGTGGAACTTCTGCTTGAAGCGGTGCAGCGAAGCGAACCCGTACACGGGCTCCAGCATGCTCGCCATGCGCGTCTGCAGGTCGACGATGGCTCCGGCATCGGCGGGGTACTCGTGCGCCAGCGGCGCGCCGGACAGCGACATCACGGCCGCCCCCTCCGCGGAGAACTGCTGCGCCGACGACCCGATCAGGTACTCCATCACCGGCCCGAACCCGCCGTCGCGTCGGCGCATGAGATCGAGCGTCCATCCGCGCACCGCCCCATCGCCGTAGATCGGCAGCCACGACAGGAAGCCGTCGACGTCGCCGTGCGGCGAGACGGCGAGGGCGATGCGCACCTCGGGGTCGGCCGCCTCGTGCAGGGTGCCGAGCGTGAACCCCATCTCGGGCAGGTCCTTCTCGTCGACCCAGCTCTCGGAGATGGCGCGCAGCTGTTGACGCACGCCCCAGGTCTCGTCGGCGAGGCGCGAGAGACGGAACGTCATCCCCTCGCGCTGTGCGCGGTTGAGCGAGGTACGCACGTCGCCCCAGGCCTTGCCGGTGAAGGCCAGGCCCGGCAGGTCGACGACGGTGTCGTCGGCCACCACGATGCTGCGCCAGTCCGAGGGCACCGCCGCACGCGTCGCGTCATCGGCGCTGAAGAAGCAGGGCGCGAGCCCGGCGGCCTCGGCGCTCTCGATGAACGCCCGCACGGTGGCGGCGCGCGTCTCGACCGGACCGAGCGGATCGGCCAGGGTGAGCGCCACGCCCGAGCGCCGCTGGTACGCGACGATCCCCCGGCCGAATCGCGCGTACGACATCCCCTCCCACGTGGTCATCCACGACAGTGTCCCGCCGCCCGAGGCCCGCAGCTCGGTCTTCACGTCTTCGACCCCGGGGGCGGGCGCGTCGCCGAGGGCCGCGCGCGGGCGGGCGTGGAAAGCCGCGCGCACGAGCACGAAATACGCCGCCGCCAGGATCCACAGCGTCGACGAGGCGAGGATGCTGGTGAGGTCGGCATCCAGGTCGGCTTCGAGCTCGGTCACACCCACGAGCGAGGCGAGGAGCAGCGTGAGCAGAACGAGCACGAGGTTCAGGGCGCTGTAGGTCAGGAGCACGATCCACGCCCAGCGTCGACCGCGGTGGAGAGCCAGGGCGACGACGAGCACGAGCACGGTGTTGACGGCGACGTCGAGCCACGAGCCGTCGGCGGGGCCCGACGAGCCGAACGGGCCCGTCATGGGAGCGACGTAGCCAATGATCTCCATCGCCCCGAGGGCGCACACCAGGGCGAACGCGACCAGTCGCTGCTCGCGCACACTCACGCGTTGCGGGCGCAGGGAGCGGTCGACGCCCAGCACCAGCGCGGCGGCGAACACGTGCTGCAGATCGGACAGCGTTCCCCAGTACAGGAACGTCACCGACAGGACGGCGATCAGCGTCGTGCCGGCCCGCAGGCGCCAGGGTGAGGGCAGGACCCCGACGGCGGCCGCGAGGCAGGCGACGATGCCGCCGGAGGGTCCCACACCGAGCGCCATCGCCTGCTCCTGGGCCCACGCCCACGGGAGCAGGGCGGCGCCCCACAGGAACGCGGCCGCGGCGAGAACGGAGAAGAGCTGCCCGGCGCCGAAGTAGGCCAGTGCCACGCGACTGCCCCGACGGAACTCCAGCAGCGCCATGCCGGCCAGACCCGGAACGACGAGCGCGTAGACCCAGGGGGCGCCGACGAAGAACGAGCCGGTGAGCGGCGTCCACCAGCGGCCCGCCTCGAGCGCCGGCAGGCCGTAGGCCACGCTCGAAAACAGGGGAGACGCGGTGAACGGCTGCCACAGTGCACCCACCGCGACGCCGACGAGGATCAGGATGCCGACGAGTGCGAGCGTGGCCGGGATGCGGCGCGCGACCGCGCTCACGCGGCGGGTCGTGGTGTTCTCCCTCATGCCGCTAAAGATAGGGCACGGCCGCTCTCGGCCTCTCGCTCAGAGCTCGGCCGAGGAGACGGCGTGCCAGGCGGCGCGCGCGTTGGCCAGGGCGACGACCGCGTCGGTGGCCGCCCGGGCCGCTGCCAACTCGCGACGCGCGGTCTCGAGGCGCAGTCGGGCGTCGATGGCCAGAACGCCCTCGCGCGCGTCGGCCGCGGCGAGGGCGGCACGCGCGCACGCGAGGGTGCCGGGCAGGGCCGTGCGGGCGACCTCGAGCCGATGCCGGGTGCTCGGCGCCTCGCGGAGGGCATCGTCGCGCACCTCGCGCACCCGCGCCACGGTTTCGACGGCGGTGCGCGGGCGACGGGGAGCGTGGGCGGCCGCATCGTCGAGGTCGCGGACCGCGGAGCGCAGACGCGCCTGCGCCCCGGGCGCGCAGGCGTCGGCACGGGCGGTCGCGAGCTCGATCGCCGCGCCCAGTTCGGCGCGGGCCGCAGCCAGCTCGGCGGTGACGTTGTCGGCAGCCTGCAGGGCGATGCGGTGGGAGTCCTCCACGGCACGCAGGTGGCGTCCGGCCCGGCGGGTGGCGTCTGTCGAGCGGTGCAGGTGCACCATCACGGTCGCGACATCGGCGTCGCGTGCCGCAGCGCGGTCGATCTCGGTATCGGCCTCGATCAGTGCGGCATGGCCGGCCCGCGCCGAGAGGGCGGCGTCGCGCCAATCGTCGGCGTCGAAGCGGTCGCCCAGTGCCGCGAGCAGCGGGGCCGGGTCGCCCGCCGAGGTCACGGCCTCGTCGCGGCGCCGACGTGCGGCTGCGACGAGCGCGGCCGGGGTGCGATGCGCCGTCGACCAGGCGGCGAGCTGCGTGCGCGTCGCCTCGACGCGGGCGAGCTGCGACACGAGCCCGGCGCGCAGCCGCTCGGCCTCGACACGTCGTCGCGCGGGGACGACCGCGCCCCGTCGCAGCGACGAGACGTCGGAGAACCCGCGGTCGCGAGCGCGTTGGGCGGCGGTGTATGCCCGACGCAGGTCTGCCGGGGCATCGCCCGCGGGAAGGGCGTCGGCCGCTTCGAAGGCGATGTCGAGGGAGTCCACCGCGTCGTCGAGGTCGAGCAGGGCGGCTTCGGCGGCGATGACGGCCTCGGCCGCCGCCGCCTGCGCACGCGGTGAGCGATGACGCACCCGGACGACCAGCACGACGATCGCCGCGACGAGCAGACCGCCGGTGAGCGCGATCGCCGCGGGGATCGCCCAGGCGACGTCAGTCACGGTCGGCGGGGGCGTCGTCGACGAGCAGCAGGGCCCGCAATTGGTCGACGTCGTCGACGGCGGCCTGCGCGCCCTCGGACTCGTGCGGCCAGCTGAACCCCCAGCGCACGAAGATCACGGGCACCTCGGCATCCCGACCGCCCTCGACGTCGTGGTGACGGTCGCCGATCAGCACGGGGCGCGAGACGTCGACACCCTGCGCCTCCAGTCGCCGCAGGGCCTCGCGGACGATGTCGGACTTCGTGCTCAGGGTGCGTTCGTCGAGCGACGCGCCGACCACGGCCTCGAGGTCGGGGGCGAGACCGAAGTGGTCCATCAGGGCCACGACCTGCACCTCGGGCTTCGAGCTGGCCGTCGACTGCGGCACACCGGCGGCGTGCAGGTCGTGCACGATCTCACCGACGCCGGGATACAGCCGTGCGCTGACGGTGTAGCCCTCGCTGCGGTTGAGACCGCGATAGAACGTGACGGCCTCGGTGGCCTGCTCGGGCGTCATCCCGACGTTCACCTGGAAGGACTCGAACATGGGCGGCCCGATCCAGTGCGACAGTTCTCCCCGCGTCGGCGGAGTGCGTCCGAAATGCTCGAGGGTGATCGTCAGGCGACGGAGGATCCCCTCGGACGCGTCGACGAGAGTGCCGTCGACGTCCCACAGGACACACGAGAAGGGGGAGCGTACGGGCATGCTCCCACGCTACCGGCGCGGAATCGGCCCGGCTCGCTCCCCACGCGTGGAGTGCGTCAGAACAGCCGCGGCGCCCCCGACTGCACGCCCTTCATCTCGTCGTAGTCGAGGGTGAGGCAGCGGATGCCGCGGTCGGTGGCGAGCACGCGGGCCTGGGGCTTGATCTCCTGGGCCGCGAAGATGCCCGTGACCGGAGCGAGCAGGGGGTCGCGGTTGAGCAGCTCGAGGTAGCGTGTGAGCTGTTCGACACCGTCGATGTCGCCGCGGCGCTTGACCTCGATCGCGACGGTGCCGCCGGCGTCGTCGCGCAGCAGCAGGTCGACCGGACCGATCGCCGTGGGGTACTCGCGACGCACGAGTCGCAGGCCCTCGCCGACGACCGAGACCTGCTCGGCCAGCAGACGTTGCAGGTCGGCTTCGACGCCGTCCTTGATGAGGCCGGGGTCGACGCCGAGCTCGTGCGAGGAATCGTGGACGACCTCGTGGATGCGCACCAGCAGCGCGTCGCCCGTCTTGGCGTGGGTGACGCGCCACCGCTCGATGACGCCGTCTTCGACGTCGGCCTCATCGGGCTGCTCGAGCGTGAGACTGCACGGCGGGCTCATCCAGTTGAGCGGCTTGTACGAGCCGCCGTCGGAGTGCACGAGCAGGCTGCCGTCGCCCTTGTGCACGAGCAGGCGGGTGGCGAGGGGGAGATGCGCGTTGAGTCGGCCGGTGTAATCGACGGAGCAACGGGCGATGACGAGACGCACCCGTCGAGCCTAATCGCGCTCGCCGCCGGGTGTCAGCGACGGGCCTTCTCGGCCTCGGCGCTCGCGACGACGAGCGGCTTGGCTGCGCCCGAGAAGAGGCCGGATGCCACGATCAGGCCGACCACGATGAGCAGCGTGTTGAGCAGCCCGATGTGGTCGCCGATCCATCCGAGGATCGGGGGACCGCAGAGGAACGCGACGTACCCGATGGTCGCCGCGGCGGCCACGCGCGAGGCGGCCTTGGCGGGGTCGTCGGCGGCGGCCGACATGCCGATCGGGAAGCCGAGGGAGGCACCGAGACCCCACAGTGCCGCGCCCACGAACACCCACGGGCCGAACGGCGCGAGGATGAACAGCAGCAGGCCCGCGGCCGCGGTGGCCGCCAGCACCCGCAGCACCAGCACGCGACCGAGACGATCGACCACCGGTCCGCCGGCGATGCGTCCGACGGTCATCGCGACCGAGAAGACCGCGAGCACGGCGGG
The DNA here is from genome assembly GCF_001423785.1 of Microbacterium sp. Leaf179. NCBI lineage: Bacteria > Bacillati > Actinomycetota > Actinomycetes > Micrococcales > Microbacteriaceae > Microbacterium > Microbacterium sp. Leaf179. The sequence continues at coordinate 248,423 of NZ_LMPH01000001.1, forward strand.
GCCGGCCTCTTCGGGTGCTCCGTGACCGTAGACGACGGCCGAGGGGAGCCAGTCGTTCGCGCTGCCCTCGGCGAACGCCATGCCCAGCATGATGACGCCGAGCGTGTACGTGCGCGGCTCGCGCCAGGCCTGCAGCGAGACCGCGAGGCGCTCGCGCCAGTGAGCGCGCTCCTCGGCGACGGGGGCGTCCATCGCGACCTCGGCGCGGGGGACGTTGGCGACCGAGACGAACGCCACCACGACGATGACCACGCCCATGGCCACGCAGTGCGCGACGACCGGGATGTCGAAGCGCACGGCGACGAAGCCCAGGGCGGCGCCGATCACCGTTCCGAAGCTGAAGAAGGCGTGCAGCAGGGGCATGATCGTGCGGCCCGTGGCCTTCTCGAGGGCGGCGCCCTCGACGTTCATCATCACGTCGACGGCCCCGTTGCCGAACCCGAACAGGGCGAGGCCCACGAGCGCGACGGCGAAGAGCTGCAGGGAGTCGGTGCCGAAGCCGATGATGGCCAGGCCCACGCCCACGAGCACCAGCGCGACGAGCATTCCCGTGCGGGCGCCGATGCGGGCCATGACGGCGGGGGCGATGGAGAGTCCGATGATGGATGCCACGCCCATGCCGAGCAGCAGGAGCCCGACGCCGGAGTTCTCGATGCCGAGCGACTCGCGGATCGCCGGCACGCGCGAGGCCCAGGTCGAGATGCTGAGTCCGCTCGCGAGGAAGATGGCGCAGATCGCGACGTGCCAACGCACGAGTTGGGACCGGGTCAGCGTGGAATGCATGGCGCCACTGTACCGAATCGATTCGACGTCGATCGAATCGATTCGGAAGCGCGCGTGTCGCGGGTTACGATCGGCCCGTGAGCACCCGACGCGCCACCATCAGCGACGTCGCCCGCGAGGCGGGCGTCTCGCCGTCGACCGCCTCGGTGGTCTTCAGCGGCAAGACCCCCACCTCGGAGGCCACCCGGGCACGCGTGCTCGCCGCGGCGCAGAGTCTCGGGTACACCGGGCCCGACCCGCGCGCGGCCTCTCTGCGGCGCGGACGGTCGGGCATCGTCGGCGTCGTCTTCGACCAGCACCTCGGAACCGCCTTCCTCGACCCGGTGACGACGCACATGATGGACGGCCTCGCCGACGGGGTTTCGCGCCTGGGTGCGGCGTTGCTGCTGCTGCGCGACGACGGTGAGACGGTGAGCGAGCCGTCGCTGCACACCGCGCCCATCGACGCCGCCGTGCTGATCGGGTGCAGCCCCCGCATGCGCGACTCGCTCGAGATCGTCCGCGGACGCGGCATCCCGGTCGTCGTCGTCGAGGGCGACGCCGGCGAGGGGATCCCGCGCGTGCTGCTCGACAACACCGAGGCGCAGTCCGCCGCCGCTGAACACCTGGCCGGCCTCGGGCACCGCGACGTCGTGCTCGTCACCCTGCCGATCGACACGTCGCGCCGGCGGGGCTGGATCGCGTCCGACGAGGTGGTGCGCGTCGACGTCACCGCCGATCGACTGGCCGGGGCCCGTCGCGTGTTCCCCGACGCGCCCGCGCTGGCCGCGGCCACCAGCTCGATCGACGAGGGCGCGATCGCCGGACGCACGCTCTTCGCCGACCCCGCCAAGCGCCCCACCGCGGTGATCGCGCAGAGCGACCTGCTGGCGGCCGGGGTCATCCGCGCCGCCGAAGAGGCGGGCCTCCGGGTTCCCGACGACGTCAGCGTGACGGGGTTCGACGGCGTCGTCGTCGACGGCCTGGCGCCGCACGTCCTCACGACGCTGGTGCAGCCGGCCACCGCCAAGGGCCGCGCGGCCGGCGAGGCCGTCGCCGCGATGCTCGAGGATGCCGTGCCCTCGGGTCTGCGGTTGTCGTGCACGTTCCGCGAGGGCACGACGACCGCGCCGCCGCGTACCACATGAGGTCGCGGGCAGCGGCGAGTCTCATGCTCCGCATAGAATAGTCACGACACCCCGAGAGCCCGGGCACTCCGCCCGTCGACACCCGAGGAGGCCCGACCATGCTGATATTCCTCGGCGCCTTCGCGGCTCTCCCGCTCCTGCTCCCGTGGCTCGTCTCACGCATCGGAGCTCGGGCGTTCTACGTCGCGGCGGTGCTTCCGGCACTCGCCTTCGCCTTCGCCATCGTGCAGGCCGCGTCGGTCTTCGGCGGAGACATTCCGTTCGAGGAATACCAGTGGATTCCCGCGCTGGGCGTCTCGCTCTCGATGCGTATGGACGTGCTGGGCTGGCTGCTGACCCTCGTCGTCACGGGCGTCGGGGCGCTCGTCATGCTCTACTGCCGCTGGTACTTCCGCGGCAAGACGCAGGGCGTCGGGCAGTTCTCGGCCGTGCTGCTGGCCTTCGCCGGTGCGATGTACGGCCTCGTGCTCACCGACGACATCGTCGTGCTCGTTATGCTGTGGGAAGCCACGAGCGTGCTGTCGTACCTGCTCATCGGCTACTACCACGGTCGTGCGGCGAGTCGCCGTGCCGCCCTCCAGGCGCTGCTCGTGACGACCCTCGGCGGTTTGGTCATGCTGATCGGCGTGGTGCTGCTGGTGGTGCAGGCGGGCACCTCGAGCCTGTCGGCGATCCTCGCCGATCCCCCGGTGGGGACGGTCGTCGACATCGCCGTGCTGCTGCTGCTCGTGGGCGCGCTGAGCAAATCGGCCATCTTCCCCTTCCACTTCTGGCTCCCCGGCGCTATGGCCGCTCCCACCCCGGTGAGCGCCTACCTCCACGCCGCCGCCATGGTGAAGGCCGGCATCTACCTCATCGCGCGGCTCGCCCCCGGCTTCGCCGACACCCCGTTCTGGCGCCCGACGCTGATCACCCTCGGTGTCTTCACCATGCTGCTGGGCGGTTTCCAGGCGCTGCGCGAACGCGACCTGAAGCGCATCCTGGCCTTCGGTACGGTCAGCCAGCTCGGCTTCCTCACCGTCATGCTGGGCTACGGAACGCGCGATGCCGCCCTCGCCGGCGTCGCCCTGCTGCTCAGCCACGCTCTGTTCAAGTCGTGCCTGTTCCTCGTGGTCGGCGTCATCGACCGTCAGCTCTCCACGCGTGACATCGGCGAGCTCTCGGGTGTCGGACGCCAGGCCCCGGTCATGGCCACGGCCTCGTTCATCGCGATCGCGTCGATGGCCGGCGTCATCCCCACGTTGGGCTTCGTCGCGAAAGAGACTGCTCTCACCGCCCTGCTGCACGAGGCCGAGGGCGGCGCCGGATGGGGTCTCGTCGCCCTGATCGGCATCGTGCTGGGTTCCGCTCTGACGGCGGCGTACGGCATCCGGTTCCTCTGGGGTGCGTACTGGACCAAGCGCGACGTCGAGAAGACCGAGTGGCCCGACCCGCCCATCGGCTTCCTCTCGGCCCCGGTGCTGCTGTCGGCGGCCTCGCTCGCGCTCGGTTTCCTGGCGCCGATCGTCGACCACTGGCTCGCGCCCTACGCCGACGAGCTGCCCGAGGCGACGGCCGGCGTTCCCGCGCCCGAGTACCCGTACCACCTCGCGCTCTGGCACGGTCTGGAGCCGGCGCTGTTCATCTCGCTGGGCACGCTCGCGCTCGGCGCCGGGGTGTTCTGGGTCGTGCGCAAGACGCAGCTGCACAAGCGCCGCCGCGTGCTGCCGTTCACGGCGAACGACGTCTACAACGCCACCCTGCGCGGCATCGACCACACGTCGGAGTGGGTCACCGCGCGCTTCCAGCGCGGCTCGCTGCCGTTCTACGTGGGCACGATCTTCGTCGTTCTCGTGGTGGCCGAGGGCACCGCGTTGCTCGCATCGAGCGAGTGGCGCGCGCAGCTCGACGCGTGGCAGTCGCCGGCGCAGCTGATCTCGGCGCCCATCATGATCGCCGCGGGCATCCTCGCCGTGCGGGCGCGCAAGCGCTACACCGGCGTCGCGCTCGTGTCGGTCACCGGCCTCGGCATGGTCGTACTCTTCGCCACCAGCGGCGCCCCCGACCTCGCCCTCACGCAGGTGCTCATCGAGACGGTGACCCTGGTCGTGTTCGCGCTCGTGCTGCGGCGTCTGCCGGCCCGCATGGGCGAGCAGAACGAATCGGTCGCCCCCCTTGCGCGCGCCGTGCTCGGCGCCGGGGTGGGTCTCACCATGGCCCTGGTCGCCGTCGTCGCGACCGGCGCGCGGCAAGACCTCCCCATCTCGCTCGAGTGGCCGGCGCTGGCGTACGAGATCGGCCACGGGCGCAACGTCGTCAACGTCGCGCTGGTCGACCTGCGCGGGTGGGACACCATGGGCGAGCTCTCGGTGCTCGTGCTCGCGGCCACGGGCGTGGCATCGCTCGTCTTCATCACCGACCGCAGCGACAACCTGTCGCGGCGCTCGGGCACGGCCCGCAGTCGCACGGGTCTCGGTCGCCGTCGCCCGCTCGTCGAGACCGACAGCGGAGTGCGGGCCCAGCGCGTGGGCGAGACCGATGCTCCGCGGGCCTGGCTCATCTCGGGCTCGAAGGTGCAGCCCGAGAACCGGTCGATCCTGCTCGAGATCATCATCCGGGTGCTCTTCCACTCGATCATGATCGTGTCGCTGTACCTGCTGTTCGCCGGGCACAACCTCCCCGGCGGCGGCTTCGCCGGCGGTCTGGTCGCCGGCATGGGCCTGGTCATGCGCTACATCGCCGGGGGGCGATGGGAGCTCGGCGCCGCCGCCCCCACCGACGCCGGCCGGCTGCTGGGCGCGGGCATGGCGATCGCCGTGCTGTGCGCGCTGGTGCCGATGGCCTTCGGTTTCGCGCCTCTGCAGAGCTTCACGTTCGAGGGCGAGCTGCCGCTCATCGGTCACTGGGAGTTCGTCACCAGCACGATCTTCGACGTGGGCGTCTACCTCGTCGTCATCGGCCTGGTGCTCGATGTGCTGCGCAGCCTCGGCGCCGAGGTCGACCGGCAGTCCCTGCATCCCGAAGACGCGGAGGTGGTGGGCCCGTGACCATCTCTCTCGTCCTCGTCATCGTGATGGCCGTGCTCTTCGCGTGCGGCGTATACGCGATGCTCGAGCGCAGCCTGACCCGCGTGCTCATCGGCTTCCTGCTGCTGGGCAACGCCGCCAATCTGCTGCTGCTCATCGTCATGGGCGCTCCGGGCAGAGCGCCGTTCTACGACGGGCAGACCGACCCCGCCGACATGTCCGACGCGCTGCCGCAGGCGCTGACCCTGACGGCCATCGTCATCACGTTCGGCATCTCGGCGTTCCTGCTCGCGTTGATCTACCGGTCCTGGCAGCTGGGTCAGGCCGACACGGTCATCGACGACGCCGACGACGTGGCTCTTCGTACGCGCACGGCGACCGAGCCCGAAGACGCCATGGACGAAGAGTCGCGTTCCGACGACGACGACGTCACCACCGACTTCGTGGGCGACGTGGCCTCGCCCATCCGGGTGCTGCACCAGGGCGACCTGTCGCAGCTCGTCGACGACGCACCGGTCGACCGCGTCGCCGTGCAGCGCGACGACGACGACGCTCCCACCCCCGACTCCCGCGACCCCCAGGATGGTGATCGCCCGTGAGCGCCCTCGTTCCCCTGCTCGTCGGCATCCCGCTCATCGGCGCCGCGATCAACCTCGTGTTCGGTCGTCGCAAGAAGACGCAGATCGTCGTGTCGGTGGCCTCTCTCGCGGCCGTGCTCGTGCTCGGCGCCGTGCTGCTCGTCGAGGTGGACACGAACGGCCCCCTCGCCGTGGCCATCGCCGCGTGGGACATCCCGTTCGGCATCGTGCTGTACGTCGACGTGCTCGCCGCGCTCCTGGTGGTGGTCACCAGCATCGTGCTGCTCGCCGTGCTGCTGTTCTCGATCGGTCAGGGAGCCGCCGACAACGACGAGGACACCCCGGTCTCGATCTTCTACCCGGCCTACCTCATCCTCGGCGCGGGCATCTTCAACGCCTTCATCGCGGGCGACCTGTTCAACCTCTACGTGGGCTTCGAGATCCTGCTGGTCGCCTCGTACGTGCTCATCACCCTCGGCGGTACCGAGTCGCGCATCCGCACGGGGGTCGTCTACATCGTCGTCTCGCTGGTGTCGTCGATCCTGTTCCTCGCCGCGATCGCGATGGTCTACGGCGCGCTCGGCACGGTCAACATGGTGCAGATCAGCGAGCGCATGGCGCTGCTGCCGCAGGACACCCAGACGATCCTGCATCTCATGCTCCTGCTCGCGTTCGCCATCAAGGCGGCCGTGTTCCCCCTGTCGTTCTGGCTGCCCGACTCGTACCCCACGGCTCCGGCGCCGGTGACCGCGGTGTTCGCCGGTCTGCTGACCAAGGTCGGTGTCTACGCGATCATCCGCACCGAGACGCAGCTGTTCGTCGACAACGACCTGAACTTCCTGCTGATGATGGTGGCGCTGTCGACGATGATCGTCGGCATCCTGGGCGCCGTCGCGCAGGCCGAGCTCAAACGCATCCTGTCGTTCACGCTGGTGAGCCACATCGGCTACATGATCTTCGGTCTGGCCATCAACACGCCGCTGGCGGTGGGGGCGACGATCTACTACATCGTCCACCACATCATCGTGCAGACCACGCTGTTCCTCGCGGTGGGCCTCATCGAGCGCCGCGCGGGCAGCACCTCGATCCTCAAGGTGAAGGGCCTCATGCGGGCCGCGCCCCTTCTGGCGGTGCTGTACTTCATCCCGGCCATCAACCTCGGCGGTCTGCCGCCCTTCTCGGGCTTCATCGGCAAGTACGCGCTCTTCGACGCGGCGGCCCAGGTGGGGACGCCGGTGATGATGGTGCTGATCGTAGGCGGGATCGCGACGTCGATCCTGACGCTCTACGCCCTGATGCGCGCGTGGAACCTGTCGTTCTGGCGCGAGAACGAGGATTCGCCCGAGACGATGGAGCGCGTCGCCTACCTCGGCAACGCCCCCGCCGCGACGATCTCGACCGAACGTCGCGCGATCCCGCGCATCATGACCTCGGCGACCGTCGGCATGGTGGCCGTGACCCTGGCGCTGACGGTGTTCGCGGGCCCGCTGCTCGACATGTGCCTGCGGGCGGGCGTCACCATCACCGACGGCGTGAGTCTCGTGCAGGTGCGGGAACAGGCGGGTCAGCAATGAGCCCGTCGCGCCGGTCCCAGGTGGGGCTGTTCCTGCACCAGCTGCCGTTCCTGGTGTGGCTGGTCGCCCTGTGGATGCTGCTGTGGGGCCAGTTCACCTGGCTGGCGTTCCTCACCGGTCTGGTGGCGGCCATCTTCGTCACGCGGGTGTTCCGCCTGCCCCCGGTCGAGCTGTCGGGCCGCATCAACCTCTGGTACGGGCTCGTCTTCGTCGTGACCTTCCTCGGCGCGGTCATCCGCGGCTCGCTCATCGTGGCGTGGCAGGTCGTCGATCTCCGGCGGCAGCCGGGGGCCGCGATCATCGCGGTGCCGCTGCGTGTCGACGACGACGTGATCATGGCGCACACCGCCGTCACGGCATCCCTCATTCCCGGCTCGCTCATCGTCGACGTCGACCGCGAGAACCGCACCCTGTTCCTGCACACCATCGGCGTGCGAAGCGATGCGGATGCCGAGCATCAGCGCCGCGTCGTGCTCGGCTGGGAAGCCCGCATCACGCGGGCCGTCGGCTCGAAGGAAGAGCTGCAGGAGCTGCGGGCCAAGATCGCCGAGTCCGATGCCGATGCCCGGCACGGAGCCGAGACCCCGCGCGACGGGAGAACCCTGCTGTGAACCCGCTCGTCGTCGTCATCCTCGCCGTCTTCGCCGCCGCCGCGGTGCTGGCGCTGATCCGCCTCGTGATCGGCCCGTCGATCCTCGACCGCGCCGTGGCCGCCGACGTGCTGCTCACCGAGGTGCTCTGCATCCTGGGCGCCGACATGGTGATCAACAAGCACACCCAGTCGCTGCCCGCGATGCTCATCATCGCCGCGGTCGGCGTGTTCGGCTCGATCGCGGTCGCCCGTTTCGTCGCGCGCAAGGAGAACCCGAGATGACCCTCGACTCCGTTCTCGACACCGTCGCGCTCGTGCTCGTGCTCATCGGCGCGGTGCTGTGCCTGACCGCGACGATCGGTCTGCTGCGCTGGCGCGACGTGCCGACCCGTCTGCACGCGGCCACCAAGCCGCAGGTGCTCGGCGTGCTGCTCATCGTGTCGGCGGTCGCGCTGTCGCTGCGCACGTGGGAGGCCCTCGCCTTCGGCATCCCGATCGTGCTCATCCAGTTCGCGACCGCTCCTCTGGCCGCCCACATGGTCGGACGCGCCGCGTACCGCAACCGCACGACCGACGAGAAGAACCTGTACATCGACGAACTGCACCACAGCACCGAGCAGCCCGGATCGACGGGCGCGCCGTCGCGCCCCGAGAGCTGAGGTCAGACGCCGGCGTCGCGCACGTCTTCGCGTGCCTGCGGCGACGGGGTGCCGTCCTGCGGGTCGGGCGTCTCGGTGCGGTGATCGAGTTCGCGCGCCTCGCGCTCTTCGCGGCGGCCTTCGGCCAGGAACGCCAGGCGGTTCAGGCACTCGTGGTTGCGCAGGACGAGCATCGGTTTCCACAGGGCCGCGGGCAGCAGTGACGCTGCGCCCGAGACGGGTTCCTCGAGGATCGTGACCGCGGTGCCGTCGGCGTGCGGACGGGCGTCGATGCGGATCACCCCGCGACCCAGGATGCCGGCCTTCGGCCGCAGCCGCAGCCGGTGCGGCGGAGACCACTCGACGATCTCGGTCTCGTCGTGCATCATGACCGGCCAGATGCCGAGGGAGTGGTGGATGCGCGCGCCCTCGCGCGGCCAGTGCTCGTCGACGTCGCGCATGCGCGCCGCCCCGACGACCCACACGGGGTACAGCCAGCCGTCGGACAGCACGGCGAACAGGTCGTCGGGCGTGCAGCGCATCAGGCGAGTGTTTCGGGCGGCCATGGTGTCCCCTCGGTCGTCGTGACTCGACTTTACGGCGCGGGCGGCTCGGCGGCCTCGGGACTTGACGGGGGCGGGGGAGCCCCGGGGCGGGGGAGCCGTGCAGCCGTCGACGGGGACGGCGAAGCGACCGGGCGTCGAGGAACGCCCGGTCGCTCCGGTGGGCTCAGCGGCCCCGGTGTACCGAAGCCGAGTCAGCCGGCCGTGATGTCGGTCACCACGCCCTTCGCCAGACGCAGGCGACGGTGGGCTCGGCGTGCGACGGCGGAGTCGTGGGTCACCACCACGAGCGTCAGGCCCTCGGCGTTCAGCCCCTCGAGCACCTCGAGGATCTCGTCGCGCATGCTCTCGTCGAGGTTGCCCGTCGGCTCATCGGCCAGCAGCACCCGGGGCTGCTTGGCGATCGCCCGCGCGATCGCGACGCGCTGCTGCTGCCCGCCCGACAGCTCGCCCGGTCGGTGATCGCGGCGATCGGCGAGTCCGACGCGTTCCAGGGCCTCGGTCACGCGCCGTCGCCGCTCGTCTCGGTCGAGACCGAGCGGCTCGAGACCCATGTCGACGTTTCCGGCGGCGGTGAGCGTGGGGATGAGGTTGAAGCCCTGGAACACGAAGCCGATCTCGGCGGCGCGCACGCGATTCAGGTCGGCGTTCGAGGCGCGTGCGATGTCGAGGTCGCCGAGCGTCACCGACCCGGCGGAGGGGCGATCGAGAGCGCCGAGCATCTGCAGCAGCGTCGACTTGCCGCCGCCGGTGGGGCCCTGGATGGTGACGAAGTCGCCCGCGGCGATGTCGAGGTCGACACCGGCCAACGCCTGCACCGTGGTGTCGCGTTGGCGGTAGGTGCGGGTGACGCCGCGCAGGCGGTAGGCGGTCAGGGTGTCGGTGGGCGCGGTGAGGGTCATGATGTCTCCTTCGAAAACGGGATGCCGGTCACGCGACCGAGCGGAGGGCGGCGGCGGGGCTGAGGCGCGCGGCACGCCACCCGCCGAAGGCGCCGGCGAGCACGCCGCCCAGCACGGCGATGCCGACGGCCGCCACCACGACCACGGGGGTCACGGGCGCACTGAGCACGATGTCGGTGGCCTGCGCGGCGGCCTGGCCGAAGCCGCCCCCACCGCCGGGACCGCCCTGACCGCCGGGGCCACCCGTGGTGGCGTTCGACGTCACCGAGACGGTGGGCGAGATGACGTTGATCAGCAGGATGCCGCCGAGGCCGAGGATCAGACCCGCGACGCCGCCGATGAGGCCCTGCGCGAACGATTCCCCGGCGACCTGGCGGACGATCCGGCCGTTGGACCAGCCGATGGCCTTGAGGGTGCCGAACTCCCGCGTGCGGCGTGCCACGCCGGAGATCGTGAACAGCACCGCGAGCGACAGAGCCACCAGCAGGACCACGATCGACAGCCAGGTGCCGAGGTTCGAGATGAGCGATGACGCGCTGGACAGCGAGCCCGAGACCGTCGAGGCGAGCTCCGACTGCGAGCTGACGGTGGCGTCGGGCAGCGCGGTCGAGACCTCGCTCTGCACCGTGTCGATGGCATCCGCGGAATCGGCCTGCACGTAGACGGTCGAGACCACGTCGCCGACGCCCGCGAGACTCTGGGCGACGTCGAGCGGCAGGTACACGTTCGCCGCGGTGTCGGCATCGGACGACGCCGAGGCGACGACGCCGACGATCTGCATCGTCGTTCCGCCCAGGTCGATCGTTCCGCCCACGGCCAGCCCGGCGCTCGCCGCGTACGTGGCGTCGATCACGGCGACGTCGGTGCCGGCGTCGGCAGCGATGAGGCCCCGGCCGTCGGTGACCGTCACCGACGACAGCGGACCGACGGTGGCGGCGGGGTCGACGCCCAGCACGCTGAACGAGTCGACGCCGAAGGCACTGCCGCCGTCGCCGCCGGGGCCGCCGGACGGCGCCTGGCCCGCGCCGCCGCCCATGCCGCCGGCGGCGCCCGTGCCCGCGTCGGTGGTGGCGCTGCGGTCGGGCATCTGACCCGAGAACGTCGTGTTCGTCAGGGCCAGGGCCCCGGTGGCGGCGGACACGCCGTCGAGACCGGTGACGGTGGTGACGGTCGAGGCGTCGAGGGTCGCGCGCATCCTGTCGATCATGAGGCGCGACTGGCTGAGGGTGGTCGTGCCGTCCTGCGTCGAACCGGCGTCGGCGCCGAAGTCGAACCGCGGCCCGCCCCCGTCCTCGCCGGGCTGGGCCTGGGCCCCGGTGACGGTGAGGTCGGTGCCGACCCCGTACACCGACGACAGGGCCTGCGACTGCGCGTCGCGCACGCCCGCCGAGAGCGCGTTGACGATGATGACGAGCGCGATGGCGATCGCGAGTCCGACCGCGACGATCACGGTCTGTTTGGTGCGGCCGGCGAGTTCGCGCCGCAGGTAGGTGCCGTACATGTCTCTCCTCTCGGACGCGGGGTGCGGCCGTGTTCCCGAAGGTAGGAACGACGCCCTCACCGTTCCCTCACCGTTGCTATGAAGCGGGTATGTCGCGGGACTCCGGGGCCCGTGAGGCTGCATGCTGGCTCTCGTGACCTCCCGCCCCGTACCCCTGGCCCGCCCCGACGGCTCTCCTATCCGCGCCGTCGTCGTCGACGACGAAGCGAACCTCAGCGAGCTGCTGCGCATGGCGCTGCAGAACGAGGGCTGGGAGGTGCGCACGGCCGCGAACGGGCAGGAGGCGTGGGGCGTCATCCGCGAGTTCTCGCCCGATCTGCTCGTGCTCGACATCATGATGCCGGGCGTCGACGGCAGGGAACTGCTGTCGCGCCTGCGCGCGGCCGGCAACGACGCCCCGGTTCTGTTCCTCACGGCGAAGGACGCGGTGGAGGACCGCATCGCGGGGATCTCGGCCGGGGCCGACGACTACGTCACCAAGCCCTTCAACCTCGAGGAGGTCATCGTGCGTCTGCGCGGGATGGCCCGCCGCCACGTCGCCGCCGTCGCCGACGCCGACCCGCGGCTGCGCGTCGGCGACCTGTCGCTCGATGAGGAGTCCTACGAGGTCGAGCGCGGCGGCATCCCGATCAAGCTCACCGCGAGGGAGTTCGAGCTGCTGCGCTACCTCATGCAGAATCCGCGGCGGGTGCTGAGCAAGGCGCAGATCCTCGACCAGGTGTGGAGCTACGACTTCGGCGGCAACGGCAGCGTGGTCGAGATCTACATCTCGTACCTGCGCAAGAAGATCGACACCCTCGGCGAGCCCCTCATCCACACGGTCCGCGGGGTCGGCTACACGATCAAGACGCCATGACGCACGGGCGACGGACCCGGCGTCGCTGGACGCTGCGGCGCACGCTCGTGGCGGGGACGAGTGTGCTCGTGGCCCTCGCCTTCGTCGTGATGAGCGTCGCGACGATCCTGTCGCTGCGCTCCTTCGCGTTCGACCGCCTCGACGAACAGGTGCGCGAGGGGCTGTCGTTCGCCGCCGGCCGGGGAGGCTTCGACGGGCGGGGCGATGTCGACCGGCCCCCGGGAATGGATGCCGCGAGCCCCGCGCCGCGGGTCGGCACCCTGCTGGTGGTGATCGCCGGCGACGGCTCGGTGCAGACTTCGGAATACACGCGCTCCGATGGCACGGAGGTCGCGGTGAGCGACGATCAGGTCGCCCAGCTGCGCTCCTCGGTCGCGACCGACCGCACACCGACGACCGTCGACCTGGGGGGAGACCTCGGCGCCTTCCGCATCGCGGCGGCCGAGAACGACGGCACCACGGTCATCGCCGGCAACTCGGAGGCCGACGTGACGGCGACCACGTCGGCGCTGACGGGGATCCTCGTCGCGGTCTCGGCGGTCACCCTGCTCATCGCGGTGCTCACCCTGTCGCTCTTCGTGCGAAGGAGCCTGCGGCCCCTCGACCGGGTCGCCGACGTCGCCCAGCGCGTGTCGACGCTGTCGCTCGACGCGGGGAGCGTCGACATCCCCGACCGGGTCGCCGCGGCCGACACCGACGCCGATACCGAGGTGGGCCGGGTGGGCTCCTCGCTCAACGACCTGCTGGGGCACGTGCAGTCGTCGTTGGCCGCGCGTCAGCACAGCGAGGAGCAGCTGCGGCGGTTCATCGCGGATGCCAGTCACGAACTGCGCACGCCGCTGTCGAGCATCCGCGGCTACGCGCAGCTGTCGCTGGGCGAAGCCGGTCCGATGACCCCGACGCAGGCCCGCTCGTTCGACCGGATCGAGTCGGAGGCCGAGCGCATGGCATCCCTCGTCGACGACCTGTTGCTGCTCGCGCGTCTGGACGCCGGCCAGCCGCTGCGCCGCGAAGAGGTGGAACTGACCCTTCTCGCCGTCGACGCCGTGAGCGACGCGCAGGCGGCGGACGCCACGCACGAGTGGCGCCTCGACGTCACCGACGACCTCATCTCGGTGCCCGGCGACGAGAACCGCCTGCGCCAGGTCGTCGCGAACCTGCTGCGCAACGCCCAGACGCACACGCCGGCCGGAACGGTGGTGACGCTGTCGCTCGCACGCGCGGGCGGCGAGGCCGTTTTGCGCGTCGCCGACACCGGCCCGGGGATCGACCCCGGCATCGCGGAGCGGCTGTTCGAGCGCTTCGCCCGCGGCGACGACTCGCGCAACCGCGACGCCGGCAGCACCGGCTTGGGCTTGTCGATCGCCCAGGCGATCACGGCGGCGCACGGGGGCTCGATCGCGGTCGAGAGCGTGCCGGGCCGGACGGTGTTCGAGGTGCGGCTGCCTGCGGCGTGAGTGGCCAGAACTCGTCGCCGTCGCGCTGTTCCCCGCGACGAATTCTGGCACCTCACGCCGTCGCGCGTCAGCCGATCAGGCTCGGCTGCAGATCCCGCAGCGTGCGGTGATGCGTCATGCGCGTCACGCCGATCGCGGCGAGCAGCACCCCGCCGACCATCCACGCGCCGAGCACGAGCAGGTCGTAGCCGACGCGGCCGACGTCTCCTCCGTACATGACCTGCCGCATGGCATCGACCACGTAACCCATGGGCAGCACGTGGTGCAGCGCCGCGAGGGGAGCGGGGAGGGTCTGCCAGGGGAACGTGCCGCCGGCCGTCACGAGCTGCAGCACCATCAGCACGAGGCCGAGGAACTGTCCCACCGATCCGAGCCACACGTTCAGCGCCAGCACGATGGCCGCGTACGTCGCCGAGGCGAAGATCAGGATGCCGAGGGCCGCCCACGGGTTGGCGAACGAGAACTGCAGCGCGACGGCGAGCACCGTGAACAACCCGACCATCTGCAGGGCGCCGAGGCCCGCCGGTGTCAGCCACCCGGCGAGGGTCACGCGCACGGGGGAGCGCAGCGCCGTCACCGCGCGCTTGGACACGGGCTTGACGATGAGGAACAGCGCGTAGATGCCGATCCAGCCGGCCAGGGCGGCGAAGAACGGGGCGAGCCCCGCGCCGTAGTTCTGCGCCTTCGTCACCGCGCTGGTGCCCACGGCGACCGGGTCGGAGATGGCCGAGGCCTGGGCCTGCCGCGTCGTCTGATCGTTGTCGGGGATCTGCTGCACGCCCGAGGCCAGCCCGTCGCGCAGCTGCGTGGCGCCGGTCGCGAGCTGGGCGAGGCCGGCGTCGAGCTGGCTCGCGCCGTCGCGCACCTGCGCGGACCCGTCGCGCAGCGAGGCGGCTCCGGATGCCGCCGAGCCCGCGCCGTCGGCGAGGGCCGAGGCTCCGTCGGCCGCGGTCGCCGCGCCCGAGGCCACGGACGCACTGCCCGCGGCGACCTGTCGGGCGCCATCGTCGAGCTGGTCGATCTGGTTGACGGTGTTCTGGACGCGACCGTTGGCCTCGGTGAGCCGCTGACCCACGGGGTCGAGTCGCGACAGGATCTCGTCGATGCGGGCCTGGTCGAGACCGGCGTCGGCGAGGGCCTTCGCGATGTCGGCGCGTGCCTCGGGCAGGCGGGCGGCGGCGTCGGAGGCGACCGAGCCGACCTCGCGCGCGGCGGCGTCGATGCGATCGACACCCCCGGCGACCTGCTGCGCACCGTCGGCCACCTGCGCGGCCCCGTCGCGCAGCTGGGCGGTTCCGTCGCGCAGCCGGCTCGCGCCGCTCGAGAGCTGAGCGGTGCCGTCGGCGAGCTGCGACGAGCCGTCCGCGAGCTGCGACGAGCCCGAGACGAGCTGAGACGAGCCCGACTTCGCCGAGTTCAGACCGTCGACGACCTGCGTCGCCCCGGTCGTGGCATCCACGAGACTGACCCGAACCGTGTGCAGGGCGTCGAGCAGCGTGAGTCCCGCCTCGTCGACGACCTTCTTCGCCACCGACGCCTGGATGCGGGCCACGGCCTGCGTGCCGATGGTCGAGGCGAGGTAGTTGTTGGCGTCGTTGGTGCGCAGCTCGATGTCGGCCTGGCGCGGGGTCGCGCTCGACAGCGACGCGACCGCCTCGGTGAAGTCGGCCGGAAGCGTCACGATGAAGTCGAAGTCGCCCGCCTGCAGCCCGGCGTCGGCGGCGTCGGAGCTGACCCGGTGCCACTCGAACGTGTCGCTGTCGAGCAGTTGATCGGCCGCCTCGTCGCCGAGGTTGCGTTGCTGTCCGTTGACGTCGGCGCCCTCATCGTCGACGACGAGTGCGACGGGGACGCTGGACAGGTTGCCGTAGGGGTCCTGGTTCGCCCAGAGGTACAGGCCGCCGTAGAGGATGGGCACGGCGAGCAGCGCCACCAGAGCGATCACCGACATGCGGGTGGAGGTCAGTCGGCGCAACTCCGCCGCGATCATCTGCGGGATCTTCATCGGACCTGTTCTCCTGCGTTCTCGATCGCGTCGATGGCCGTGCGGGAGGCCTGTCCCGCGATCACGAGCACCGCGTAGCCGCGCTCGGCGAACTCGCGGGCGATGGCCCACCAGGCCGAGGGCTCGCCGCCGTGGCGGTCGGGGGCGACGAGCACCAGCGCCTCGACGTCCTTGCGCAGCGCGGCGAGTTCCAGCAGCAGGCGGATGCGGGCGGCCGGCTCCACGTTGCCGATCGGCAGCCCGGCGATCTCGTCGAGCCCGATGCCCTCCAGCCAGCGCGCGGCGGCGAACGGCGTCGGCGCGCGGCCGGCGAACATCAGTTCCTCGGCGACGACGCCGGTGACCGTGACGTTCGGTTCGGGTTCCGAGACGACCGGCGCATCGACCAGGGCGACGCGACGGCGCAGGGTCCTGGCATCGGCGTGCCCGTCGACCAGTACCGAACCGCTGTCGATGTTCATGCGGCCGGATGCCACGAGGCCCAGCACCGTGGGACGCTGCTCGGTCTCGGCGACGACCAGGGTCGCGCGCCCGGTCTCGTAGGCGGTCGACGTCGCGGGCAGCGCGCGCTCGGCGCGACCCTTCGCGACCGCGTTCAGGACGATTCTCACTGCGCCTCCAGTTCGGGGTACTGCGCCACCAGGTCGCGTGCTTCTGTCCACGAGAGTCCCGCGATGCCGAGCACGGCGCGCACGGCGATGGACCGGGCGGTGCTCGATCCAGCGTCGACGCGAGCGACCACGGTGCGCCCGGTCTCTTCGAGCAGGCGCGAAAGCGTGGGCGCGGGAAGGTCGGTGCGCAACTCGCCCGACTCCTGGCCGCGACGCACGATCGCGTCGATGCGGCGGCGGAGCGGCGCGAGGGCGGCCGAGGTCTCGGGCAGGTGCGCGTCGTCGAGCGCGAGGGCTGCGGCGGCCTGCACGTGCGCGGCCTCGGCCCACAGCTCGGATGCCAGACGGGCGAGCGCGACGCGGGAATCGGCGTCGTCGACACGATCGGCGATGGCGTTGAAGCGGGTGGCGCCCGCGGCGATGACCTCGCGCACGATGGCGTTGCGGTCGTCGAAGTGTCCGTACAGGGCGCGCCGCGAGAGACCGGCGCGGCGCGCGATCGTGTCGATCGACGCGCGAGGGTCGTGGCCGATGACCGCGGTGGCGGCGTCGACGATACCGGCGCGGTTCTCGACGGCGTCGCGGCGGGTGGAAGTGGTCACGGTGCCTCAGTGTACGCCGAAAGTGCACGGTCGTGTGCAACTTCCTGACGGCGGCACCCCGCCCCCGAAAGCACGAGAGCCCGCGACGTCGAACGCCGCGGGCTCTCGGGAGGACGTGCGGTCAGTCGGTGCCGGAGTCGAACGCGGCGGCCTCTCCCGCGGCATCCGTCGCCTCGGCGAGGCGCTCGCCGGCGGCGTCGAGGGGCGAGGCCGACTCGATGATCTCGTTCGCGCCGCCCGCGGCGACGTCGCCGACGAGCTCGCCGGTCGGACCGCCGAGCAGGCCCATGCTCGCGTACTGCTCGAGGCGGGCGCGCGAGTCGGCGATGTCGAGGTTGCGCATGGTGAGCTGGCCGATGCGGTCGACCGGGCCGAAGGCCGCGTCGCCGACCCGCTCCATCGACAGCTTCTCGGGCGAGTACGACATGCCCGAGGCCACCGTGTCGAGGATCGTGTAGTCCTCGCCGCGGCGCAGGCGTACCGTGACCGAACCGGTGATGGTCGAACCGACCCACTTCTGGATCGACTCGCGCAGCATGAGCGACTGCGGCTCGAGCCACCGGCCCTCGTACATCAGGCGGCCCAGGCGGCGACCCTGCTCGTGGTAGGTCGCGAGGGTGTCCTCGTTCAGGATGCTGTTGACCAGGCGCTCGTACGTCAGGAACAGCAGCGCCATGCCCGGGGCCTCGTAGATGCCGCGCGACTTGGCCTCGATGATGCGGTTCTCGATCTGGTCGCTCATGCCGAGGCCGTGGCGTCCACCGATGGTGTTGGCCTCGCGGACGAGCTCGACCGGGTCGTCGAAGCGCGTGCCGTTGATGGCGACGGGGCGACCGGCCGCGAACTCGACCGTGACGTCTTCGGTCTCGATCTCGACCGCGGGGTCCCAGAAGCGCACGCCCATGATCGGCTCGACGATCTCGAGCGAGACGTCGAGGTGCTCGAGGGTCTTGGCCTCGTGCGTGGCGCCCCAGATGTTGGCGTCGGTCGAGTACGCCTTCTCGACGCTGTCGCGGTAGGGGAAGTCGTGGGCGACGAGCCACTCGCTCATCTCTTTGCGCCCACCGAGCTCGGTGACGAAGTCGGCGTCGAGCCACGGCTTGTAGATGCGCAGCGAGGGGTTGGCGAGCAGGCCGTAGCGGTAGAACCGCTCGATGTCGTTGCCCTTGTAGGTGGAGCCGTCGCCCCAGATGTCGACGCCGTCTTCTTTCATCGCGCGCACGAGCAGGGTGCCGGTGACGGCGCGGCCCAGCGGCGTGGTGTTGAAGTACGTGCGCCCGCCCGAGCGGATGTGGAAGGCGCCGCAGGCGAGGGCGACGAAGCCCTCTTCGACGAGCGCCGTCTTGCAGTCGACCAGGCGCGAGACCTCGGCGCCGTACTGCGTGGCGCGACCCGGGATCGACGCGATGTCGTCTTCGTCGTACTGGCCGAGATCGCCGGTGTACGTGCAGGGGACGGCGCCCTTGTCGCGCATCCACGCGACGGCCACCGAGGTGTCGAGACCACCCGAGAAGGCGATGCCGACGCGCTCGCCGACGGGAAGGGACTGCAAGACCTTGGACATGCCGTCGATTCTATTGCGCCCCGCCCGCACACCCCGATTCGTGGGCGCCGCGGCGCGCGGGCGGCGCGGGTCAGCCGACCGTGACGTCGGAGATCGTGACGGGGGTGGCGGGAGCGCCGTCGGCGGCGCCGCCGGCCGTACCCGCGGCGGCGATGGACTTCACCACGTCGAGTCCCTCGGGCGACATGGTGCCGAAGACCGTGTAATCGGGCGCGAGCTGCGTGTCCTCGTAGACGAGGAAGAACTGCGAGCCGTTGGTGCCGGGGCCCGCGTTGGCCATGGCGACGGTGCCCGCGGGGTAGGTCTCGCTGCCGTCGAGCTCGTCGGCGAAGCGGTATCCGGGGCCGCCGCGGCCGGTGCCCGTGGGATCGCCGCACTGCAGCACGAAGATGCCCGACGTCGTGAGGCGGTGGCACTCGGTATTGGAGAAGTACTGCTGCTGCGCGAGCGAGACGAAGCTCTCGACGGTGCACGGGGCGCTCTCGCCGTCGAGGGCGATGGGGATGTCGCCGGCGGAGGTCGACAGGACGATGTCGACCTGCCCCGTCGGGCGGTCGGTGCCCGCGGCGGGCGGCGTGACGTCGACCGCCGGCTGACCCGAGGCGGCATAGGAGCATTCCCCGGCGGAGGCGCCCGCCGACGGAGCGGCCCCGTCGGACGCGCCTCCGGAGCAACCGGCGAGCAGGAGCAGGGCGGCGGCGGCCAGGGCCGCGGACATCGATCGCATACGCACGCTCCCAGGGTAGGTCGTCGGCGCGGCCCGCCCGGCGAGAACGCGTCGGTCTAGTTCGGGCGGATGCCGCGCGCCCGACCGATCGCCACGACGCCGACGGCGAGAGCGACGATGGCGACGGCGATGACCACGATGTACCCCGCGACGCTGCCCCACCCGCCGGCGCTGGGGTCGAGGAAGGGGTACGGGTACCAGAACGGGGCGCCGGTGGTGGGGTTGGTCACCAGCGGCGCCCGCAGGAGCGTGTAGACGATCCATGCGATCGGGAAGACGGCGGCGCCCAGGGCGGCGGTCCAGCGGAGACGGCGCCGGTTCGGCCCGAGGCACACGTCGAGGAGCAGGAACAGCGGCCCCCACACGTGCAGGATCTCGTTGGACCAGCCCACCGTGTCGGGCTGCAGGGGAAGGCCCCGCAACAGCAGGTTGTAGACGACGCCCGTGACGATCATGTACGTCGCCACCCACGCCAGCGCCGTCGCGAGCGCGGGCGGATCGACCTCGAGACGGCGACCGCGCACGAGGAAGCGCACGCCCAGCAGCACGAGCACGATCGCGGCCGAGACGTTGGAGAGGATCGTGAAGAAGCTGAAGAAGTTCGCGATCACGGTCGTGGTGTCGCGGCCCCGGGCGACGGCCTCGCCGAGCGTCGAGACGAATTGCGCGGCGACGGCGACGACGATGAGCACGGCCACGGCGATCCGTGCGAGGTTCCATCCGGTGGCCCACCCGCGCGATCGGTGCATCGCCCCAGGCTAGCGGCGGCCCCCGTCGGTCGAGGGGGCTTGCGAGGGCGGTGTCGGACCCGCTCGGTAGGATGGGGTGACCGCCGGAATCAGACGCGAGGAGCGCACATGCCCGGAATTGTGATCGTCGGAGTCCAGTGGGGCGACGAGGGCAAGGGCAAGGCCACCGATCTGCTCGGTGAGCGCACCGACTGGGTGGTGAAGTTCAACGGCGGCAACAACGCCGGCCACACCGTCGTCATCGGCGACGAGAAGTACGCACTGCACCTGCTGCCCAGCGGCATCCTGTCTCCCGGGGTGAACGCGGTGATCGGCAACGGCGTCGTCGTCGACCTCGAGGTGCTTTTCGCCGAGCTCGAGGCGCTGAACGCCCGAGGCCTCGACACCAGCCGCCTCAAGATCAGCGCCAACGCGCACCTCATCACGCAGTACCACCGCACGCTCGACAAGGTCACCGAGCGCTTCCTCGGAAAGCGCATGATCGGCACGACCGGTCGCGGCATCGGCCCCGCCTACGCCGACAAGATCAACCGCGTCGGCATCCGCGTGCAAGACCTCTTCGACGAGAACATCCTGCGCCAGAAGGTCGAGGGCGCCCTCGACCAGAAGAACCACCTGTTGGTGAAGGTCTTCAACCGTCGCTCGATCACCGTCGACGAGATCGTCGACGACCTGCTCTCGTACGCCGAGCGCGTGCGCCCCATGGTCGCCGACACCTCGCTGCTGCTGAACGAGGCACTGGATGCCGGTGACGTCGTCGTCTTCGAGGGCGGCCAGGCCACCATGCTCGACGTCGACCACGGCACCTACCCCTTCGTCACCTCGTCGTCTGCGACCGCGGGCGGTGCCTCCACCGGATCGGGCGTGGGGCCGAACCGCCTCGACCGCATCGTCGGCATCGTCAAGGCCTACACGACGCGCGTCGGTTCGGGGCCCTTCCCCACCGAGCTGTTCGACGAGAGCGGCGACTGGCTGCGCTCGCGCGGATTCGAGTTCGGTACGACGACGGGTCGCCCCCGCCGCGTCGGCTGGTACGACGCGCCCATCACCCGCTATGCCACGCGTATCAACGGCATCACCGACCTGGTGCTGACCAAGCTCGACATCCTGGGCGGTCTCGACGAGATCCCCGTCTGCGTCGCGTACGACGTCGACGGTGTGCGCTACGACGACCTGCCGGTCAATCAGACCGACTTCCACCACGCGAAGCCGATCTACGAGACCTACCCCGGCTGGAGCGAGGACATCTCGACGGCCCGTACGTTCGACGATCTGCCGCAGACCGCGCAGGAGTACGTGCTCGCCCTCGAGAAGATGAGCGGCACCCGCATCTCGGTCATCGGCGTCGGCCCGGCGCGCGACCAGGTGATCGTGCGGCACCCCCTGGTCGACTGACGTGCGGTTCTGGGTCGGGGCCTACGCCGCCGACAGCGGAGCGGCCGAGGGCATCGGCATCGCGCAGGCCGGTGACGCCGACTCCGTCTGGGCGTCGGGACCCCTCGGAACCGCGGCCACCGCGGTTGCCGCGCCCGGCTCTCCGTCGTGGATCGCCGCCCACCACACGCAGGGCCTCCTGTACGCCGCCCTCGAGTCCGACGGCACCGTCCAGGCGTACCGCCGCACCGGCGAGACGCGGCTGAGCCCGCTCGGCGCGCCGATCGAGGCCGGCAGCGCCGTCTGCCATGTGGCCGTGTCGCCCGACGCCACGCACCTCGTCGCCAGCTGCTGGGGCGACGGGCGCGTCGTGCGCATCGACCTGGATGCCGCGGGCCGCCCGTCGCGCCCGACGATCGCGGCCGAGGCCGCCGACCCCTACGACGACTCCCAGCCCGAGGGCTCGATCTCGACCGGCGCGCGGGTCTCGGGCACCGTCGTGCCCGACCTCGCCGAGGCCGCCCGCGCGCTGCGCGACGTCGTGGGCGAGGAGTTCTCGCATCTCGTCCCGGCCTACGACGCCGTGCCCGAGACCGACGCCGAGTCCGAAGAGGCCGCGGCCGGGGCCCGCGTCTCGCGCGCGCACCAGGCGATCTTCCTCTCCGGAGGGCTGGTGGCCACGACCGACATGGGACTCGATCTCGTGCGGTTCTGGCGCTCGAGCGGCGCAGGCCTCCGGCTCGTGCACGAGGTGGCACTGCCCAAGGGCAGCGGACCGCGGCACGGGCTGTGGCATCCATCCGGCCACCTGTACGTGGTGACCGAGCTCAGCCGCGAGGTGTTCGTGCTCGCGGCCGACGTCACGGGACGATGGCGGACCGTGTCGGGCCAGCCGCTGCTCGGCACCCTCGACACCGACACCGCCGCCGAACTGTGCTCCGGTCGCGACGGCTCCACGCTGTACGCGGGAGTGCGCGGCAGCGACACCATCGGCGTGCTGTCGGTGCGCGGTGCCGGTGAGACGCTGCAGCTCACCGCGCTCGCCGACGCGGGCACGCACTGGCCGCGCCACCACGTCGTCGTGAACGATACGCTGCTGGTCGCGGGCCAGCTCGCGCACGAGATCGTCTCGCTTCCGCTCGATGCCCGCACCGGCATCCCCGGCCGGGTGCGGCACCGCACGGCATCGCCCTCGCCCACGCGGCTCCTGCCGATGCGCTGATCCCCGCGAGGCCGCGGGGGCACGACGAAGCCCCTGGCCTCCGCGGTGGGGGACAGGGGCTTCGAGGGTGGTCAGCTCACGAGGTGGGGATCCACACCCGCATCGTGGAAGGACCGCGGTTGCCCCAGTCGTGGTAAGGCACGAGGGCCACGCGCTCGGTGTCACCCGGGCCGTTCGGCGCCGTCGTCGTGTAGGGCCAGCCGTCCGGCTGAGCGACGCGACGGGCGACGTCGACCCACACCCGGCCGTTCTCTTCGGTGGGGGCTGTCGCGATCGTCAGGGCGACGTCTCCGACGTCACCGCCTTCCGACAGGTCGACCGACTCCAGAGCGAACACCTCCGGTCCGCGCTCCACGGCGACGCAGCCGCGGACGGCGTCGATGCGCGGGTCGGGTACGACCAGACGCGGCGCCATCGGAAGCTCCAGCTCGACGATGTCTCCGGCGCGGAACGCGCGGGTCACCTCGGCCCACCCGGCGGACACGGCTTCGGCGTCGCCGACCCTCTCGGCGCTCACCGTCCGCAGACGAGCGCCCTCGGCCCACTCCGGCACGCGCAGCGACAGGGTCCACGGCTCGGCCGCGTGGTCGTTGATCGTGACGCGGACCAGGCCGTCGGCCGGGTACCGGGTGTCGACGTCGAGAGAGACGGCCCGGCCGTCCTGCAGCGTCGTGCGGATCTCGGCCGGAGCGTACTGGTGGATCTGGATGCCGCCGGCGTCGGCCGTGGCGATGTACGCGTCGAGACTCGCCAGGGTGCGAGCGACGTTGGGCGGGCAGCACGAGACCTCGAACCAGGGGGCGCGCAGCGACGACGAGGCGCGCGGCGAGGTGCCCTAGTCCATCAGCCCCGCGAAGGGGCCGGCGATGGGGGAGTAGAGCACGTAGAACAGAAGAGACGCGGATGCCAGGCCGAGGGCGCTGGGCAGCAGGAACGCCGTTCGCAGGAACCCCTTCCATGCCGTCGACTCCTGCACCAGCAACGCGAGCCCGAGGCCCAGGGCGATGAGGATGACCGTGGTGATGGCCGTGTAGACCAGCGTGAAGCGCACCGATGCCCAGAAGAGCCGGTTGCTCACGGCATCCACGAAGTTCTCGGGAAAATTGGGGCCCGTGTTCCCGCGCAGCAGGGGCCAGTCGGAACCGGACATCTGCAGCACGAGCAGAAGGGGGATGACGAAGAGGGCGATCACGAACAGCGCGGTCGGGGCGGCGTAGAGCCAGCCCTGGACGGGGCCGCCGAGGGCCGTGCGCTGGTATCGGGAACGGCGAGGGGATGTGGAAAGGGCCACGATATTCCTTCCGAGGATGTGGGGGTGCCGCCGAAGCGGCACCCCCACAGAGGATCACTGCGAGAGAACGGCGGTGATCTCGTCGTTGTCGGCGTCGACGGTGTCAGTGCCACCGAGGACGGCGTTGCGCACCAGCGTCAGCCACGGGCTTCCGGGGGCGTTGAACGCCTGCTGGAAGTTGAGCGCGACCGGCGTCTTGCCCAGGCCGGCGACCTTGTTGATGGCTACCTGACGGGGGTCCTTCGAGGAGTACTCGTTGTCGGCGAGGTCGGAGCGCGCGACCGTGCTGCCGTCCTTCGCGAGCACGCCCACCTGCGCGTCTTCCGAGGTGAGCCACGACAGGAAGTTCCACGCCTGAGCCGACTGCTTCGAGTCCTTCGAGATACCGAGTCCGTCGCCGCCCACGAAGGTGGAGGAGCCGCCGTCGACACCGGGGATGCCGGAGACGCCCGCGTCGAACTTCAGGCCCGACAGCAGGGTGGCGGGGAACGGCATGATGCCGACGTTGCCCTCCTGGAAGCCGGCGACCCAGGTCGCACCGGTCTCATCGGCGGAGCCGGGAGCCACGGCACCGGAGGCCTGGAGGTCCTTCCACGTGGAGTAGACCTCCTTCGCGGCGCTGTTGTTCAGCAGCGACTCGGTACCGGCGGGGTTGAGTACGTCTTCGTCCGACGCCCACACGGAGGGGAACCAGGTGAACAGCAGGCAGCCACCGCAGTTGAGGCCCGTGGAGGTGCCCGAGACGCCCGGCTTGTTCAACGCCTGAACGGCCTTGGCGGTCTTGGCGAAGTCGGCGACCGTGGCCGGGGCCTTCTCGGGGTCGAGGCCGGCCTCGGCGACCAACGCCTTGTTCCACATCATGACCGAGAGGTCGAGTACGAACGGCAGCACGTGCTCTTTGCCGTCGAGGGTGCCCGCGTCGAGGTGACCCTTGTTGATCGAGTCCTTGTACGACAGTCCGTCGATCTGAGCGGTGATGTCTTGGAACAGACCCTGCTCGACCCAGTTGGGCACGTAGACGATGTCGGCGGCGAACAGGTCGGGCAGGCCTCCCGAGCCGGCGGCGGCGCCGACCTTGGCGACGTAGTCGTCGTTGGGGACGACGGTCAGTTCGACCTGGTTCTTGTGGGTGGAGTTGTACGCCTCCACCAGCTGCTTCGCCTGCTTCTCGAGCGGCGCGCGCGTCCACAGGGTGAGGCTCGCTCCGTCGTCCACCCCCGTGGCAGGGATGTCGGTGGGTGCGGCGTTGGTCATTCCTCCGCCTGAACATCCGGTCAGGGCCAGCGCGCCTGCCAGGACGGCGACGATGCCCCCTCGCAGAAGTGCGGTCTGACGTCGGGTGTGTGTCATTGCGATCTCCTTGGCTCTTCGGTGAGCTGCGCGCGGGGCGGTCGTGCTCCACTGCGCGACCGTTCGAAACTATCGAAACGGCTTTCGATAGTTTCTGACACCGTGGATCGACGCGCGTCAACTCATGCCGATAACCTTTTAGCAACGAAGGAGAAACATGTCGGGAAAACGCGGCGCGCATGTCGCTACGCTCAGCGATGTCGCCCAGGCGGCAGGCGTGTCGATCGCGACGGCGTCGAAAGCGTTGAACGGTCGCGACGACGTCGCCCGAGCCACGCGCCTGCGTGTGCAACGAGCCGCCGAAGAGCTGCGCTTCGTGCCCAACCCCCTCGCCCGCGGGCTGCTCGCCGGGCGCACCGGCACCGTCGGCCTCCTCACGAACGACCTCGAGGGCCGCTTCGTGCTGCCTATCCTGGCCGGGGCCGAAGACGCCCTGGGTGCCGGCAGCGTCAACGTCTTCTTGTGCGATGCACAGGGCGATGCGGTGCGCGAGCAGCACCATCTGCGCGCCCTCATCAGCCGCCGCGTCGACGGGATCATCGTCGTGGGAAGCCGCACCGACGCGCGTCGCTCGCTCGGGCAGGACCTTCCCGTGCCCATCATCTACGTGTACAGCCCCTCTGACGACGACCGCGACCTCTCGCTCACCCCCGACAACCGCGCCGGCGGGCAGCTGGCCATGGAGCACCTGATCAGCTGTGGACGGCGACGGATCGCCTACATCGCGGGGGATCCCACGTACAACGCGGCGACGGATCGCTGGCGGGGTGCGCAAGATGCGTTGCGCGCCGCCGAACTCGAACCCGTCGGCGACCCGATGTTCTCGGAATGGTCCGAACACTGGGGCCGGGATGCTGCAGCGACGCTGCTGGAGCGCTCCCCCGACATCGACGCGATGTTCTGCGCGTCCGACCAACTGGCCCGAGGGGCGATCGACACCGCTCGAGAGCTCGGACGGCGGGTGCCCGAAGACCTCGCGATCATCGGCTACGACAACTGGCTCCTGCTCGCGGCGAACTCCCGCCCGGGCCTGACGAGCATCGACGCCAATCTGGGAGCGCTCGGCAAGCAGGCCGCGGAGCGCATCTTCCAGGCGATCGATGGAGAAGAGATCCCGCGCGGCGAGCACCACCTGCCCGTGCGTCTCGTCATCCGCGGATCGACGATCGCTCGTCGCTGACAGCTGCGTTTCGTCGCGCCGCGTCCGCGCCGCGCGGCCGTGCGGTCACATGACCGCGCCGGCACAGGGCCGGAGACTCGTCCGAGGGCACCCACGACGATCGTCAGGAATGCCTCCGGACGGTGCCGCGCGAGCGCCATGCGACGACTGAGAGCCTTACCGCGTCTGCGGCCTCCTGATCGCGTGATCACGAACCCTCCCGCGACCAACGCCGTGCCGATGCCCCGCCGTTGGCGCGCCCGTGCTCGGAAGCGGTCCCCGTCACGGCGAAATCGCTCACAGCGACCGCGGAGAACGTCGATCCGTCGGTGTGTTGTCGTTCCAGAACGATATCTGCGCGCCCGTCAGGGTTGCGTCGCCATAGCACGGCGGGCCGGGGTGGTGCGACCGAGTAGTGGTGGGCTCCTTCCGAAAATACGCAAACGGTTTCGAGATTGTTACGAACGGGAATACGCCGAACGGAAGCGGGCGTGAAGGCTGCGAATGCAATCGTTTTCGAAGGGTGCGCACGAAACGTGAAGGCCGCTACGCTGCGACGAAAGTCTTTCCGGTAGCCGGATTCACGAGATCCGCCGGCCGGTCGACGATGCCTGGTTCGTGGCCGTGCGGACGGTGAGCAAGCCACCGACCGGCGTGCGACGTCGTGGTCGACGACTGCCCCGTGCAAGGAAGTGCAGACCAACATGCCCCCCGCCCCCGCCGCCGCCCGCGGACACCGTTCATGATCCGTCGGTTCGCGGCTGTCGCCGCCACCGTCGCTCTCATCGTCTCCTCGGCGCCGACCGTCTCATCGGCCGCGCCGGACGAGGGTAGTGAGGACGCCCTCTGGACGCCTCTCGTGCAGACGGAGGATTCCGATCTGCCCGTGCGGGACGAGGCATCCCGTCCGTACGAACTGGATGTCGCCGGCCTGAGCGCTCTGTTCGCCGCGGCGCCCGACGCGGCCACGCGCTCGACCGCGAACACGACCCGGCTGAGCGTTCCCACCCCCGACGGCGACCTGGTCGAGTTCGCGGTGGCGCCCGTCGACCTGCTCGATGTGGACCTGCGCGCTGCGCACCCCGAGCTGCGCACGTTCGCCGGGCGCGGCGTCGACGACGAGGGACTCAGCATCCGCGCCGACCTCACCCCGCTGGGCTTCCACGCGATGGTGCGCTCCGGCGACAACGCCACTCGGGCCTGGTACGTCGAACCCGCGAACGTGGGCGACACCGCGCGGTACGTCTCGTACGCCGCCGGCTCGCTCGACGTGCCGCGTCTCACCGAGGTCGAGCACGACGACATCCACGCGGATACGGATGCCGCGGCCCGCGCGGCGGCGCCGGAACGGGCCGCGGCTCTCGACGACCCCGCCCCGGTGCTGCGCACCGTGCGCCTGGCGCTGGCGAGCGATCCCGCCTTCGCCCGCTTCTACGGCACTCAGAACGTCCTCGCCGCGAAGGTGTCGATGGTCAATCGCGTGGCCGGCGTGTTCAACGACGATCTGGGGCTGCGACTGCTGCTGGCCGACGGCACCGACTCCCTCAACTTCGACACCGACGCGCGCGCCGTCGGAGCCGACGGCCCGTGCGGCGCCGACGCGTGCTTCACGCCCGCCGCACTGGCGGGCTGCGACGTCGAGACGCTCCGCCAGAACAGCGCCGCCGTGCAGACCATCGTCGGCACGGCCGGCTACGACATCGGGCACCTGGTGCTCGGCGGGGGCGGTGGCGGCATCGCGGGATACGGCGAGGTGGGCCTCGACTTCGTCAAGGGCGGGGGCTGCACCGGGAGCGCGTCTCCGATCGGCGACGCCTTCGCGATCGACTACCTCGCCCACGAGCTGGGGCACCAGCTCGGCGCGAGCCACACCTTCAACGCGTGCGGCGGAAGCAGTGGCGACACGGCCGTCGAGCCCGGGTCGGGATCGACGGTGATGGCCTACGCGGGTATCTGCGGCGACAACGACCTGCAGCCGCACAGCGACCCCTATCTGTCGCAGGCGAGCATCGTCGAGATCCACCGGACCATCGATGGGCGGCTTGCCGACGTGCCGACCGGGAACGCCGCGCCGACGGTGACGCCGCCGGCTCCGCGGATGCTGCCGCTGCGTACCCCCTTCACCCTCGCCGCGACCGGGAGCGACCCGGACGGCAACTCCACGACGTACCTGTGGGAGCAGACCGACGTGGGAGACCCCGACCGGGGGCTGTTCGACGATGCGAAGTCGGCCGGGCCGCTGTTCCGCACGTTCGGCACCTACGTCGACACCTCCTCCACCGCCGCGCAGTACTTCTCGACGGGCGGCAATCGTGCGTCACGGTCGGCCGCGCGCACCTTCCCGGACATGGCGCAGGTGCTCGCGGGCACCACGAACGCCGTGACCGGTACGTGCGACCCCACGCTGACCGGCGTTGCGAAGATCGAGTGCTTCTCCGAGTACCTGCCGAGTGGGGCCTACGTCGGCGCCGGCGCCGGGACCGGCAGCATCGACTTCCGGGTCACTGCTCGCGACGCCGATCCGCGCGGGGGAGTCGTCGCTTTCGGGGACGTGCGCCTGACCCTCGACCGAGATGCCGGACCCCTCCTCGTGTCGGGACTCGATCCTGCATCCGCCGACAGCTACCCGGGGGGCAGTCGTCAGACCCTGCGGTGGCAGGTGAACGGGACGGATGCCGCCGCCCTCGCGCCGAACGTGCGGATCGTTCTGTCGACGGACGCCGGCAAGACATTCGACACGGTGCTGGCCGCGAGCACGCCCAACGACGGTTCGCAGTCGGTGGTGCTGCCCGACGTCACCACGAGTGCGGCGCGGATCAAGGTCGAGGCGGTCGACAACTACTTCTTCGCCGTGGACCCGGGGCCGTTCGAGATCCAGCAACGGGCCGCCGCGGTGCTCTCGACCGGTAGCGACAGCGCGGAATCGGGCTCGGAGGTCACGATCTCGGGGTCGGGGTTCACCCCGCGCGAGAACGTCGACGTGACTCTCGTCGCCGACGGGGGAACCGTCGACACGCGCGTAGCGGCCGACGACGCGGGTGCGTTCCGGGCGCGTGTGCGGGTACCACTCGCCGCCGCGGCTGGACGTGCGACGCTGACGGCGGTGGGCGCGGAGTCGGCCTCGCGAGCGATCACGACGATCACGATCGTCGCCGCGCCGACGCCGACGCCGACGGCCACACCAGCGCCCACCACGAGCCCGAGTGCGACGCCCACGCCGACCACGACGCCGGCACCGGTCGCGCCCCCGGGGTCGACTGCCACACCGCCGGCGGTCGCCGGGGCGACCCCGGGTCGTCCGTCGTCCGAGCACCGCCTGGCCAGCACCGGTACGGCCATCTCGGGAGTGCTCGCGCTCGCCGCCGCCGGCACCGTCGTGGTCGGTCTGTTCGTGCGCCGGCGTCGACGTCGGGTCGCAGCGGAGTAGGCGCCGACGACAGCGACTGAGTGACGAGGTCGTCACGATCGCGGGGCGGGGCGCGCGAGCAACCCCGTCCCGCCGTCGGTCGTCGTGCGGCGCACCGGCCCGGGCTTCGAGAGCCCGCGGGTGCGTCTCGATCGTCGGGCGCGCACACATCGTCGCGGTCGCCGTGAAGCCGTCCTCGTCGACGCCGCGAGCGGGTGAGCTTTTCGTGCCGCTCCGAAACTTACGAAAAGCATTGCGAAGTGGTTTAGGGCCTCGGTAGCGTGCTTTTCGCGTACGTGCCGCTCATCGATGAACGGCGCCGAGAGGAACAGACACAGTGGACTGCAATCCGACGACCCCCCGTCGCATCGGGCGTTCCGTGATCGCCGCGACGGCGATCGCGACGGTGCTGGCGACAACCTTCGTGGTCGCGCCGGCGCACGCCGCCAACACCGACATCGGCTACCCGACATTCTCGGGAAGCGCCACCCCCGTCCCGGACACGGGGGTGACCTATACCCCGGGAAACCAACTGCAGCGCGTCTTCGACGCCGACGTCGCCGCCGGCGCGGGATCGAGCGCGTCGAGCGACTTCTGGATGGATGAGATGCTCGCGCGCACCGGCGACGCGGGCAGCTTCGGCGACAACAACCAGTGGTTGTTCACGCGCGGACGCGCCGCCTTCATGAAGGAGCACAACCCGGCAGCCCTCGGCTTCGGCGGACAGCTCGCGTACTGGGAGTCCATCGACGGGCGATCGGGCTACACGATCGTCGCCCGCGTCGGCGGGAACGAGGTCGGCCTGACCGAGGACATCGCGCAGCGGAAGCAGACGCCCAGCTACTGGCGGAGCGTCCACCGCGGCGGCGGCATCGAGGTCGTGCAGACGAAGTTCATCACCGACGCCAACGTGCTCGTCACCAACCTCGAGGTGCGCTCGACCGGCGGGGCCGTCGACGTCGAGCTCGTGGCATCCTCCCCCTACGCCGTCACCGCCGACGGTGACGAGCTCGTCGGCCACGTTCAGGCGCTGAACGACCTCACGAAGCTGTCGCCCCGCCTCTCGGGCGACGGGTTCGCCCCCGCGGGCGAGACGCTCACCCGCACGCTGTCGGTGCCCGCCGGGGGCTCGGCCACCGCGAAGGTGCAACTCGGCCTCGTCACCGACGAGATCGCCGCCTCGCGCGCCGAGTACGACACCACCCGCGGCCAGTCGGCCGGTGCGGCGTACACGGCCCACGTCACCGCCTACAACAAGTGGTGGGCCGAGAACGTGCCCTACCTCGACACCCCCGAAGACAACATCGACAAGACGCTCTACTACCGCTGGTGGCTGATGCGCTACAACTTCCTCGACGCCGACATGCCGGGCAACACCTACCAGTTCCCGGTCGCCATGGAGGGTGTGCTCGGGTACAACAACTCGATCGTGCTCACCACGGGCATGTTCATCGACGACCTGAAGTACTTCCGCGACCCCATCTACTCGTACGGTCCGTGGGTCTCGACGGGCGAGACGAGCAAGAGCTACAAGTTCGTCGACAACCCCGGCGACCCCGCCAACTGGTCGAACAGCTACACCCAGTACATCTCCGAAGCCGCGTTGCGCTCCTACCAGCTGCACGGCGGGCCGACCGCGATCGCGAAGAACCTGGCCGAGTACGCCGAGGACGACGTGAAGGGTCTCGTCGACGCCTACGACTTCAACAAGAACGGCCTGATCGAATACAACTGGGGCGCGATGACGGGCAACGACGCGGATGCCGTGTCGTTCCACTGGAAGGGCGGCTACCAGGACCGCACCGAGAACGCGTACCTCTACTCCAACGCCCTCGCCGCGGCCGAGGCGTACCGCACGGCCGGCGACACCGCCAAGGCCGACGAGATGCAGGCGTTCGCGGAGAACATCAAGACCCAGGTCATGAAGGTCCTGTGGAACCCGGACCGCAAGCTCCTCGAGCACGCCATGGCGAACAACGGCGAGCACGTGCCGTGGAAGGAGATCAACAACTACTACCCGTTCTCGGTGGGCCTGGTGCCCAAACCCGGCGACGCGGACTACAACGACGATTACGTCGAGGCGCTGCGCCTGTTCGCCGACGACAAGCAGTACCCGATCTTCCCCTTCTACACCGCGAACCAGGCCGACCAGGCGGCGTACAACGCCACCGGCGGCCAGGGCAGCAACAACTTCTCGGTCATCAACTCCACGGTGACCTTCCGGATGCTGTCGAAGGTGCTGCGCGACTACCCCACCGACGCGATCGACGCCGAGTGGTACAAGAAGCTGCTGTATTGGAACGCATGGTCGCACTACCAGAACGGCGGCGACAACCGTCTGCCCGACCAGAACGAGTTCTGGGCGAACGGTTCCGCCGACCCCCAGAAGATCGACTACCGCTCCTGGATCCACCACACGATCCTCGGTGCGACGAACTTCACCATGATCGAGGACGCCATGGGTGTGCGCACCCGCAGCGACGCCAAGATCGAGCTCGACCCGATCGACATCGGCTGGGACCACTTCACCGCGAACAACATCCGCTACCGCGACCGCGACCTGACGGTCACCTGGGACGCCCCCGGTGGCGAGCGGCACTACGGCGACGACGTGCCCGAGGGATACTCCGTCTTCCTCGACGGCACGCTCGCCTTCACCGTCGACAAGCTGTCGCACGTGGTCTACGACCCCGCCAGCGGCACCGTGGAGGTCGTCGAAGGTGACGCGAAGGTCACCACCGCCGCGGCATCCGCGGTGAAGGCGCCGCAGGACGTGCGCTTCGCGGATGACGCCCGCGTCGTCGACCTGTTCGCCAAGGCGGGCGCCGACGTGCGCACCGAGAGCACCGGCAGCGCCAACCTCGCCACCTCCGCGACCGCGTCGTTCTCGGCCGCGGGCCGCGAGCCCGCCGGCGCCGTCAACGGCACGACGATCAACGAGCCCTTCTGGGGCACCGCGGGTTCGCCGAACGCCAAGGACTCCCTGACCGTCGAGCTCGGCGGTGAGAAGACGTTCGACGACGTCCGCACGTATTTCTACGACAGCTCTTCCACGGCCACGGCGGCCGGCTACGCCGAGCCCTCGGTGTACACCCTCGAGGTGCGCCGGAACGGCCAGTGGTCGACGATCCCGCAGCAGGCTCGCACCCCCGCCTACCCGCGGGCCAACTACAACCACGTGCAGTTCCCGGAGGTCACCGGCGACGCCGTGCGCCTCACGGCGACGCACGCCGCGGGCGCCAAGACGGGGGTGAAGGAACTGCAGGTGTTCTCCACGGGCATCGCCGCTCCGGCATCCACGAACCAGGCACCACTGGTCACGGCGTGGCAGGACAGGCAGGCCTCGGCCGGCGGGTCGGCGGCGCTCGTCGGCACGGTGAAGGACGACGGTCTGCCGGGCGGCGAGCTCAGCGCGCGTTGGAGCGTGGTGAGCGCCCCCGAGGATGCGACGGTTCTCTTCGACGACGCCACGGCGGCCTCCACCACCGCTCGCTTCTCCGCGAAGGGCGAGTACGTGCTGCGCCTGTCGGCGACCGACGGCGAGCAGACCTCTGAGACCGATGTGACGGTGCAGGGAGACGTGGCGACCCAGGGCGCCAACGTCGCACCCGCCGCGACTGCGACCGCCTCGTTCACCGCGGGCTGGAACAAGGTCGGTGCGGTCAACGACGGCAAGATCCTCTACAACGGTGGCGCCAGCACGGACGTCTGGGGCACCTGGGCCGGCGGAGACAACCCCGCCACCCGATGGGTGCAGTACGACTGGAACGAACCGCAGCGCGTGTCGGGTGTCGAGATGAACTTCTGGTCCGACCAGGGCGACCCCGCGTCGAACCAGGGCGTGAACGTCCCGAGCGCATGGAAGGTGCAGTACTGGGACGGCGCCGCGTGGGCGGACGTGCCGGACGCGTCGGAGTACACCCTCGAGCGGAGCGCGCCCAACACCGTCACCTTCGGTGCCGTGACGACGACGCGCGTGCGCGCCACGCTCTCGGCCACCGGCTCGGGGTCGACGTTCGCCGGCGTGGCCGTCAGCGAATGGAAGGTCTTCGCCGACGCCCCCGTCTCGATCGAACCCATCGACGTCCGCACCGCCGTGGGCACGAAGCCGGAGCTCCCGGCGACGGTGGATGCCACGTTCTCGGACGGCAGCCACGCCGACCTCGCGGTCACGTGGGCCGAGGTCACCGACGCGCAGGTCGCCGGCGAAGGGAGCTTCCCCCTCTCGGGCGTCGTCCCGGGCTCGCCGGTCGCCGCCAAGGCCACGGTGTGGGTGCGGGCGACGCCTCCCGGCCAGATCAACCAGGTGGATGCCGTGACCACGCGCACCCTGCCGGGTGTCGCGCCGGTGCTGCCCGAGACCGTGGGCGTGCTGTTCAACGACGGCTCGCGCCAGGACCTCCCGGTCACGTGGAACGCGGTGGACGCCGCGTCCTACGCATCGCCAGGCACGTTCACCGTGGAAGGAACCGTGCAGAGCGATCTGCCCGGCACCAAGGCCGCCTCGGCCGCGGTGACCGTCGACGGCGGAGGCACCGACACGAAGGCGCCCACTGTGGCCTTCCAGGTGTCGCCGGCCGCTCCGGGCTCGGGCTGGTACACCCAGGCGGTCGCGGTGAACGTCACGGCGACCGACGACCAGGATGCCGCCCCCCGCGTCGAGGTGCGCGTCGACCAGGGTGCCTGGTCGGCTTACACCGCAGCGGTAGCGGTCACCGGCGACGGCGCCCACGTGGTGCAGGCGCGGGCGACCGACGCCGCGGGCAACGCCTCGGCTCCCGTCGAGCAGGCGGTGCGCATCGACACGGCAGCACCCGCGCTGGAGGTGACGACCGACGCGGTCTCGCGCACGGTCAAGGCCGCGGCGACCGACGCCCTGTCGGGCGTGGACACGATCCAGTACCGGCTGAACGGCGCCGACGTCTGGTCGACGATGACGGGCCCCGTGCTCGTCGGGCTCGATGAGACCAAGGTCGAGGTGCGCGCCACGGATACGGCGGGCAACGTCTCGGCCGTCGTCGAGCGCACCATCGCCAAGGCGGATGGCACGCAGGCGCGCAACGTCGCCCTGTTCGCCACGCCGACCGCGTCGGGGACCGCGGCCTGGAACATGGTCACGGGCTTGAACGACAACGTCCAGCCGACCTCGTCGGGCGACGTCACGCCGGACGACAACGCCCATGTCTGGGGCGTCTGGCCCCAGGTGAACGATCAGTGGGTGCAGTACGACTGGAAGGAGCCGGTGACCATCGGCGAGCTGGGTGCGTACTTCGTGTCCAACATCGATGCGCAGGGCTTCGGCATCGACGTCCCCGCCACCTGGGGCGCCGAGTACTGGGACTCCTCGACCAACTCCTGGGTGCCGGTGAACAACCTCGGTGCGTATGGAACGGAGAAGGACGCCTACAACACCGTGACGTTCGAACCCGTCACCACGACACGTCTGCGCCTCACGCTCGATCCCATCGGAACCGAGGAGGGCAAGGGCAGCGTCGGCATCAAGGAATGGCAGGTCTGGGAGCAGCCCGGGACCCCCGTTCCGGACACGCAGGCGCCCGTCGTGACGACCACGGTCGACCCCGCCACCCCCGCGAGCGGCTGGTACACCGGCACGGCGAAGGTCTCGGCGACGGCGATCGACGACCGCGACGACGCCCCGGCGATCGAGGCCCGCGTCGGCGACGGCGCATGGGCGGCCTACACCGCTCCCCTCGAGGTCGGGACCGACGGCGTCACCGTCGTCTGGTTCCGCGCGAAGGACGAGGCCGGCAACGTCTCCGCCCCCGTCCAGGTGGAGGTCAAGCAGGATGCCACGAAGCCGGTCGCGAACGTCGGGTGGAACGCCGATGCACGCACCGTCACCCCGGCGGGTACCGATGCCGGTTCGGGTGTGGCGCTCGTCGAGTACCAGCTCGGAAGCGCCGCGTGGACCGCAGCGGCGGGGAGCGTGGCCGTCGGCGACGCCGCCACCACGGCCCGGGTGCGGGTGACCGACGTCGCCGGCAACGTCTCCGACGTCGCCGAGGCCTCGATCCCGGCGAAGCCGGGGGATCCCGGTGGTAACCCCGGTGGTAACCCCGGTGGTAACCCCGGTGGCACCCCGGGTGCCGAGCCGAGCGGGTCGCTCAACGGAAAGGAGTCGATGCGCGTGGGCGTGTCGCAGGTGGCGCCCGGCGGGCAGCTGCCCGTCTCGGTCACCGGTGCCACACCGGGCACGGTGTTCGCGGTCGAGTTCCGCTCCTCTGTGGTCCGTCTGGGAACTCTGACGGTCGGGGCCGACGGCACGGCGAGCGGAGTGTTCACCGTTCCGGCCTACGCCGCAGCGGGAGTGCACGTGGTTGCGCTGGTGGTCCCCGGTGGTGAGCTCACTGCCCAGGTGACGGTCGTGGCCCCGGGCGCCTCGTCGCCGAAGACGCCCCCGCTGGCCACAACCGGTCAGGATGCGGCGGCGACGCAGGTCGCGCTCGGCGCCGGCGTCAGCATGCTCGTCCTCGGATTGATGGTCGCAGCCGTCGCGTTCATCCGACGGCGCCGCTCGGCCTGATGATCGGGGGTCGGGGCGCATCTTCGCCCCGACCCCCGAACATCAGCGGACTCGTCCGACCTGTTCCGTGACTGTTCCGGGCGTCCGCGCCTCGGCCCGCTCGGTGCGCCGGGAGGAGTCCTCCCTTCTGCTTCCTGCTTCCTCGCTGTGATTACAAGCGAAAGACATTCCATGACACGATCTGCCGCGCGTCGGCCCCTCGGAGCGGTAGCCGCCGTGGGCCTCATCGCGGGTCTGCTGGCGCTGGCGCCCACCGGCCCCGCCGCCGCCCTCCCCAACCCTCTGATCGGTGACGGCTCGGTGTACTCCGCCGACCCGGCCACCCTCGTCGTCGACGACACGCTCTACGTCTATGCGGGCCGCGACGAAGCGGGCCCGACGACGAACGACTTCATCATGAACGAGTGGCAGTCGTTCTCCACCACCGATGTCGACGCCGGCCAGTGGCAGCATCACCCCGCGCTGATGCGACCGGAACAGGTGTTCTCGTGGGCGACCCCCGGTCGCGCCTACGCCGGGCAGGTCGTGCAGGGCGCCGACGACCGCTTCTACTGGTACGTGCCCGTGCACGAAGCCGGGAGCACCTCCATCGACCCCTTCGGAATCGGTATCGCCGTCTCCGACACCCCCTCCGGTCCGTGGACCGACTACGCCGGCGGCCCGATCGTGTCGCAGAAGATCCTGGGCAACGACGCCCACAACATCGACCCCACCGTGTACGTCGCCGACGACGGTCGCGTCTGGATGTACTGGGGGAGCTTCAGCCGCCTGTTCGGGGTCGAAGTGGCATCCGACATGAAGACCCTCATCGGCACGCCGACTGAGATCCGCAGCGGCGTCGACGGCTTCTTCGAGGCCGCCTGGCTCTTCGAGCGCAAGGGAACGTACTACCTGGCCTATGCGGCGAACACCGCGGGTTCCGACAGCTGGTGCACCCCCGCGGTGTACCACGCCTGCATCGCCTACTCCACGGCGCCGACGCCGATGGGGCCGTGGACCTCGCAGGGCCGAGTGCTCGCACCGGTGTCGTCGACGACGAGCCACCCCGCCATCACCGAGTTCAAAGGCGAGTGGTACATGGCGTACCACACCGCCGATGCGGTCGGTGGGAATCACTTCCGCCGCTCGGTCGCCGTCGACAAGGTCGAGTGGGATGACTCGGTGACGCCCGCGCGGATGAAGCCGGTCGTGACCACGCCGACCCGCGACGAGGATGCCACCCCGTCGCAGAACGTGGCCCCGTGGGCAACGGCATCCGCGTCGAACGAGCCCATCCCCACCCAGTACTGGATCGCCGCCCTCAACGACGGAATCGTCCGACCCAACCCGCTGCCGCCGGACATGTGGGGCTCCTATGGGGAGGACCGCCCGGCGAGCCAGTGGCTCCAGTACGACTGGGCGGAGCCCGTTCGCATCGACCGCTCGTCGATCCAGTTCTGGAGCGACCGCGAGCCCGGTACCGGAGACGGTGTCTCAGCCCCCGCCTCGTGGTCGCTGCAGTACTGGGACCAGGGCCGATGGAACGACGTGCAGAACCCGAGCGGCTACCCGACGACGGTGCGCGAGCTGCACGAGGTGACTTTCACCCCGGTGACGACCACGCGCCTGCGGGCCGTGATGAACGCCGCGCCCGGCACGACCACACCCGCGAAATACTCCGCTCTCGCTGTCGAAGAGTGGTCGGTCGGCGCGGTCGCGGCCGAAGGCTATGAGCCGGCCACCACCAGTACGCTCGTCGGCGAATCGCCCGAGCTGCCCGACACCGTCGCCCTCGTCTACGGTGCTGATCGCGTGGCCGCGCCGGTGCGATGGGATGCCGTCGACCCGACGTCGTACGCTGCGACCGGCACGTTCACGGTGGCCGGAACCGCTCAGGGCTACGCCGCCGGACGCGTCGAGGCGACCGTGACGGTCGTCGGCGCCGACAGCTGGCGCACCAACCTCGCCCCGACCGCCACGGCTGCGGCCGACTTCACAGCCGGGTGGAACTCGCTCGCGGCCCTGAACGACGGGACCGTGCTGTACGAGGGCGGCGACGCTGCTCAGGTGTGGGCCACGTGGGATGGCGATCGACCGGAGAGCCGCAACGTCGGGTACACGTGGGCCACGCCCGTGACCGTCGACTCGGTGACCGCGCACTTCTGGAGCGATGTCGCCGAGACGACGGGCGCCGGAGACGGAGTGGCCGTTCCTGCGCGGTGGCGCGTCGAGGCGCTCGCCGACGGCGTGTGGACCCCCGTTGCCGGCGACACTGGATACCCCGTCGAACGAACGGCGCCCAGCCGCGTCTCGTTCACCCCGGTGACGACCACCGGCATCCGTCTGGTGCTCGTGGCGCAGACGGACGGCGCAACGAACGCGGCGGTGGGCCTGTCGGAGCTCGAGGTGTTCGGCGAGCCCGTCGACGCGACCGCTCCTGAGGTCGCGGTCGAGCTGCGCGGGCCGAAGGGCGCCGGCGATTGGTACGTCGGGCCCGTGACCGCGCGCGTCACCGCCACCGACGACCGCGACATGCGCTCGCGCATCTCGGTGGGTGTCGACGACGGCCCCCTGACGGACACCGCCGACGTGCGCCGCGTCGACACCGTCGTCAACGACGACGGTGCTCACACCGTCGTCGCGCGGGCGACGGATGCCGCCGGCAACGTCTCCGCCGACGCCACCGCCGCGTTCCGTATCGACGCGACGGCCCCCCAGGTGACCGCGCACCTCGACGCCGATGCGCGCACCGTCTCGGCGACGGCGACCGATACAGGCTCCGGTCTCGCGGGACTGGAGTACGCGATCGACGAGCCCACGATCTGGACGCCGGTCACGGGCGCCGTGGCGGCGCCCAGTCTGGAGCGGCACGTCGTGTACGTGCGGGCCACGGACGCGGCGGGCAACGTCTCGGTGCCGACCGCGACCACCATCCCTCGCTCGCCCGATGCTCCGATGACCGGCAACGTGGCCCGCTACGCCACGCCGACCGCGTCGTCGGCTTCGGGCTGGGCACCGGTCACCAACGTCAACGACGGGTCGACCTCGACCGGCTGGGGCACCTGGCCACAGGTCGGGGAGCAGTGGGTGCAGCTCAGCTGGGACCGCCCGGTGCGGCTGGATCGCGCGGGAGTGCAGTTCGGCCGGGATGCCGCCGACGCGGCGAACGCCGGACTGATCCCGCCGCGGTCGTGGGTGCTGCAGTACCGCGATGCCGCCGGCGCCTGGCACGACGTCGACACCGACGACACCTATGGCCGCTCGTCGGACGCCGCGAACGAGGTCGCCTTCGAGGCGGTCGAGACGACGGCGCTGCGTGCGCTCATGCAGTCGTGGGGTGCGCAGGAGGGCCAGGGCTCGGCCGGCATCCAGGAGTTCGATGTCTGGGCTGCCGAGGCACCCGTCGGTGACATCCTCGCCCCCACGCTGACGTTCGCCACGGCGGACGAGCCGAACGACGCGGGCTGGTTCCGTGCGCCGGTGGCTCTGCGTGCCATGGCGGTCGACGACACCGATCCCGCGCCGGTGGTGCGGGTGCGTGTCGACGGCGGGGACTGGCAGACCTGGAACGCCGCGTTCCGCGTGAGCGGCGACGGCATCCATCAGGTCGAGGCCGAGGCCGTCGACGCCGCGATGAACGTCTCGGCGCGCAGCGTCGTGACGGTGCGACTGGACACCGCCGCGCCGCGGGTGAGTTCGACCATCTCGACCGTCGCGGACGGCTTCGTCGTGGAGCTCGCGGCCGTCGACGACGGCTCGGGGGTCGCTGCGGTCGAGCGCAAGGTCGACGGTTCCTGGCGTCCCGTCGCCGCGGGGCTGGTCGCCCTCCCATCCGGCGGCGGCGCCGTCGACGTGAGTTACCGGGCGATCGACGTCGCCGGGAACGCCTCGGCGGAGCAGACGACACGCGTTGAGACCGGCTCGGCCCCCGATCCGACCGACCCCGACCCGACCGACCCCGACCCGCAACCCGCGACCGTCACCCTCGGCGGCTCGACGGTGTCGGCGGGGGCCGGCCTGGCGATGACGGGCACGGGCTTCGGCGCCGGGGAGCTCGTCACGGTGAGCTGGAGCGCCGGCGGGACGCTCGGATCGTTGCGAGCGGATGCCGCGGGTGCTGTGCGCGGCACGGTGACGATCCCCGCCGCCACGGCCGCGGGTGACCGCACGGTCGTCCTCCGGGGTGACACCTCCGGTCGCGAAGCGTCCGCTGCAGTGCGCGTCATCGCGTCCGGCATCGCCGCACCGCCGTCGGTAGGCGGCCCGGCAACGGGTGCTCCGTCGGTGGGCAGCCCGTCATCCGGTGCACTCCCGCTCACCGGCACCACGGTCCCGGTGGCAGCGCTCCTGTGCGGCGTATCGATTCTGGCCGTCGGCATCGCTGTGCGCCGCATCCGTCGCCGCACGCCGTGAGCGGAGCCCGCCGGGGTCCCCTACGGGTCCCGGCGGGCTCCCGCTTCCATCCCCTCAAAGAAGAGAGATCCGATGAACCGCTTCCCGCCCTGCGCCCTCACCCGGCGCGCACTGCTCGGCTCGAGTGTCGTGGGCGGTCTGCTCGCCGCGTCCGGTGCCCTCACGGCGCCCGCGGCGACCGCCGCCGCCCCGTCGGCATCCGCCTTCCGCCTGCCGGGGTTGCGGCATTCGTCCGCGGTCGTCCGGGCGGCGACGCGCGAGGTCGTTCCGGATGCCTGGGCAGT
The DNA here is from genome assembly GCF_001423785.1 of Microbacterium sp. Leaf179. NCBI lineage: Bacteria > Bacillati > Actinomycetota > Actinomycetes > Micrococcales > Microbacteriaceae > Microbacterium > Microbacterium sp. Leaf179. Next base: position 289,279 of record NZ_LMPH01000001.1, read on the forward strand.
GCAGCCGTTCCCGCTGAGCGCGGTGACCCTTGGACGGAGCGTCTTCACACGTGCGCAGAAGCAGGCGCTCATCCTGAACCGCGCGTACTCCGTCGACGCCCTGCTCGCGGTGTTCCGCCGCAACGCAGGGCTGGACACGCGCGGCGCCACGCCGCCGGGAGGATGGGAGGAGTTCGGCCCCGCCCCGGATGACCAGCGCTGGGGGCCGTCGGAGTACCGCGCGGGTCAGAACGCGCGGGGCGCCGGCGGACTGCTGCGAGGCCACTTCGCCGGGCACTTCCTCAGCGGCCTCTCGATGGCGTACGCGTCGACGGGGGAAGGCGCGCTCGCGCAGAAGGTCGGCGCATTCGTCGCCGGGCTCGAAGAATGCCGGGCCGCGTTGGCCGCGCAGAAGGTCGGCACGGCGTCACGGTACTCGCACCCGGGCTTTCTCTCCGCATACGGGGAGTGGCAGTTCTCGGCCCTCGAGAACTACGCGCCCTACGGCGAGATCTGGGCGCCGTACTACACGCTGCACAAGATCATGGCGGGGCTGCTCGACGCGCATGCCTACACCGGCAACACGCTCGCACTTTCGCTGGCCGAGGGGATCGCCCACTGGGTGTACTCCCGCCTGTCGAAGTGCACCCCCGCGCAGAGACAGAAGATGTGGTCGCTCTACATCGCGGGTGAATGCGGCGGCATGAACGACGTGCTCGTCGAGCTCTACTGGCGCTCCGCCGACTCGGCCCGCGACGAGTTCCTGCAGGCGGCGAAGCTGTTCACCTACGACACCCTGGTCGACGCCTGCGCGGACAACCGCGACACGCTCGACGGTCGACACGCCAACCAGTACATCCCCACCTTCTCGGGGTACTTGAAGCTCTACGACCAGACCGGTGAGGAGCGTTACCGCACGGCCGTGACGAACCTGTTCGGCATGGTCGTTCCGGGCCGAGCCTACGCCCACGGCGGCACCGGCGAGGGCGAGCTGTGGGGCCCGGCCGACGCGGTCGCCGGCGATATCGGCAAGCGCAACGCCGAGTCGTGCGCCGCCTACAACATGCTCAAGATCGCGCGCTCGCTGTTCCTGCACGACCAGAACCCGGCCTACATGGACTATTACGAGCGCACGGTGCTCAACCACATCCTCGGCGGGCGCCGCGACGCCGAGTCGACCATCAGCCCGGAGAACTGCTACATGTTCCCGGTCAACCCCGGTACCCGCAAGGAGTACGGCGACGGCAACATCGGCACGTGCTGCGGCGGCACGGCCCTCGAGAGCCACGTGAAGTACCAGGACACGATCTACTTCCGTGCGAAGGCGGGAGACGCCCTCTATGTCAACCTGTACATCGCCTCGACCCTCGACTGGAGCGACAAGGGCGTGACTCTGGTGCAGACGTCGTCCTACCCCGAGGCCGACACGTCGACTCTCGAATTCACACGCGCGCCGGCCGGACCGTTCACCCTGCACGTGCGCATCCCGGCCTGGGGTCGGGGATCGACCGTCAGCGTCAACGGCGAACAGACGACGACGGAGGCGAAGCCGGGCACCTACGTGGCCCTGACGCGATCCTGGGCGAAGGGCGACAAGGTCGCCGTCACCATCCCGCTCAGCCTGCGGACCGAGCCGACTCCCGACCGTCGCGACATCCAGGCTCTCGTCTATGGTCCCGTCGTCCTGACGGCCATCGACTCCTCGACGCGTTACGCCGCGCTGGCACTGTCGTCACGGGCGGCGCTCGACGGCTCCATCCGCCGCGGCGTCACGCAACTACCCGGCAACGTCTTCGTGATCGACGATCGCACGTTCGAGCCGGCCTACTCGGGCAAGGACGTGGCCTACCACATGTACTTCCAGCGATCCGAGCCCACCGTCGCCTTCGCCGGCGTCGACTCGCGGGTGCGCAACCCCACCCGCGGTCAAGACGGCCCAAGCCTGCTCGAGGAGGTGTGGGCGAGGGCGCCGTTCGCCGATCGGACGGCCTTCCTGGATGCCGTGCGGTCGGTGTCGAGATCCTTCACCGAAGCGAATCTGCTCACCGCTCGCGACCGCCAGAAGGTGTTGCTCGCGGCCGGCCGAGCCCCGATCGACGCGTGAGAACGACAGGGCCCACCATGCGCACTCCACTCTTCATCTCCCGAACAGCCGCGGGCTTCGTCGCCGTCGCCCTGGCCCTCTCGGCGTCGTCGATCGCACCGTCGTCCGTCGCCGCCGAGGGCTCTGGGAACATCGCCGTGTCCAGCGGCGAGCACGCTCCCGACGTCGCGGTCAGCTACGTGCCGGCCTGGAACTCCGCCAGCGCCCTCAACGATGGGGCGTCCGCCCCCACCGACGACCTGGGCGCGATGTGGGGGACGTGGGGCGCCGACCCGGTGCCCGATGCCGACGTCGCCACCTATTCGTGGGACCTACCGGTGACGGTGTCGGCATCCACTCTCTTCCTCTGGCAGAACGCCGGTGTCGGCGATGGCGGCGTGCGGATCCCCGCCGCGTGGTCGCTGGAGTATCAGGATGCCGCCGGCGACTGGGAGCCCGTGCGCGGCGACGACGTCGCGTACCCGCTGCCCGATCTCGACCCGGCGCAGCCGCGCACGTCGCTGGCGCCCGTGGAGGTCGCCTTCGATGCCGTGACGACGCGGGCGCTGCGCCTCACCCTCGAGCGGCAGGTCGTCGACGGCGTCGCCCACGCGACGAGCGTCATCGAGTGGGAGGTCTCCGGCGTCGCGGCGCCCGACGAGCCCGATCCCGAGCCCGGCGACGGGTTCGTCGCGGCCGAGGACGTCGCCGTCCGTACCCTCACCGGCGTACTGCCGGCACTGCCGTCGCGCGTCTGGGTGATCGGTGCAGACACTCCCCTGCGCGAGAGGGCGGTGACCTGGGACGCTGTGGCCCCCGCCGACGTCGCCCAGCCCGGCACCGTCACGGTGGCAGGACGGGTAAGCGGTTACGAGGGTCAGACAGTCGAGGCGACGGTGTTCGTCGCCGACGCACTCTCGCAGGCGATGACCTCCGTCGACTACACCTCGGTCGTCACCGCCCCGGGAGTGGCGCCCGTGCTGCCGGCGACCGTGCGTGCCGCCTACGACGACGGGACGGCCGCCAGTGGCATCCCCGTCACGTGGGATCCCATTGCACCGGAAGCCTATGCCGACGCCGAGGCGATGTTCGATGTGAACGGAAGCGTCGCGGGGTTCTCCGCGGGGGCGCTCGCCACCGTCTTCGTCGTGGCGCCCATCGATCAGACGATGCCTCTGGTGAGTATCGCCTTCGACGCGGCCCCCGAGGGGTCCGGCTGGTACGTCACCACCCCGAAGGCGACCGTGACGGCGCAGAGGACCGCGGCCGACATCGCCTCGATCGAGGTGAGTCTCGACGCAGGCGCGACCTGGAGGCCGTACACCGGTCCCGTTCCCGTCGACGGGCAGGGCGATGTCACCGTCCGCGCGCGCGCCACGGCCACCGACGGCGCCGTGGGCGAAGCCCGGGCGAGCGTGAAGATCGACAGCGTCGCTCCCGTCACCGCCGACGGGGTCGAGGTCGTCGACGGTGTCATTGCCGTCGTCACCCTCTCGTCGGCCGACGCCGAGCCCGGTTCCGGCCTCTCGCGTACGGTCTGGTCGGACGGACCGGATGCCGACCCTGCGGGTGCGTCGAACAACATGTACGCCACGTACGAGAAGCCGATCTCGATCGAGCTGACCGATGCCCCTCGCTTCGTGCACGTGCGATCGCAGGACGTGGCGGGCAACGAGGAGACCACCCGGACGATCACGCTCCCGTCCCGCATGCCGACGCCGACGCCGACGCCGACCGCTGAGCCGACGCCCACGCCGACGGGTACGTCCGTTCCGACGCCGACCCCCGCCCCCACGTCGACGGCCGGTCCCGCTCCGACGGTCGCCGTCTCGCCCCCTCCCTCGTCGTCCGTCACGACGCCCCCGGTCCCGCGGACTCCCTCGGGTACCTCCGCGGGCCTGGCGAACACCGGGGCCGGCGTGCCCGTGATCGCCCTCGGCGTCGGAGCGGGTGCACTCCTCGTCGGCCTCGTCCTCGTGCGGCGTCGCCGCCGAGCGTCAGGGCAGGACGATCACGCGTCGTCTCCCGGCAGCGGGGCCTCGTGACGGCCCGGCCGGTGCTCCGAGCGGCGGCGGAGGCGTCCGGCGCGGAGTTCCTGCCCGCCGCCGCGGATGAAGGCGGAGGCACTGCCAGCCGGAACTTCCGGGTGACCGCTCGCGATGCCGATCCCCGCGGCGAGAGTGTGGCGGGTGCCGACGCGCGGCTCGACCTGGATCGCGCGGGTGACGTGGGCACCGGGTCGGCGGACTCGTCGGCCCCCGCACTCGTCGGCCTCCGGACTCGGGGGGACGCCTGCGGCTGCCCGTTCGGAGACGGCGTCACTCGCTCGATCGGGGACGGCGGCCTCGGCGCTCGCCGTCGTGCGGGGAACCGGAGCGGTCACGGCAGGAGCCGCCGCGAGAGGAGTGGCCCGCTGGGGCCGACGGTCGACGACGAAGGAGGAAAAATGATGACGAGCATCGTGCTCTCCAGAGAAAGTTCGGTGGGCGAGTGGATGCGGGACCCTCAGTGGTCCGATTCGTTCCATGCCGTGATGGACGAGGCAGGTATGTCGAGGGAACGGCTTTCGAGCCTCACCGCCCTCTCGCTGCATCAACTCATCGTCCTCAGCCAGGGCAGGATGTCGACGCCGCTGGTGGAGTGGTTCCTCGCCGAGATCGACAGCCGACAGCGCGCGCACGCTCGCTTCATGCTGCGTCCGTCCGAGCTCCCCGCCCTTCCCTGAGGTGTCGGGGTGAGCGGAACGCTCGCTCTCTCGGTATCCCGGGGCGGGAATACGGTCGTGCTTCACGATCGACGGCACCGAGGCGGCCGCGCCTGCTGTCAGAGGGTGCCGAAGCGGCCCGGCTGCGCGCCTTCCACGGTTTGCGTGCTCGACACCGGCGAAGCGCCCCTTCAGGGGGTGGCGGAGTTCAGCTGAGGGCTACTTCTTGGCATCCTGACGCGGGATGACGATCTGCTTGATGATGAGCAGCACCGAGGCCGTGACCGGGATCGCGACCAGCGCACCGAGGAGCCCCAGGAGGGTGCCGCCGACGAGCGCGCCGATCACCACGAGGGAGCCGGGAACCGAGATGGTGCGGTTCATCACGCGGGGGGTGAGGAGATATGCCTCGACTTGCATGTAGACGAGGTACACGATCGCGAAGATGAGGCCGGCGCTCGGGCTGACGATGAGCGTGAAGACCGTGGCGGTCGCCCAGAAGAGCACCGAGCCGACGAGCGGGATGAGCGTGATCCCGAAGGCGAGGGCCGCCAGCAGCGCGGCGAAGGGCTGCTGCAGGATCGTCAGCACGATGAACGCGAAGACGGCGTTGCACAGCGCCAGCACGACCATGCCCGCGAGGTACCCGCCGACCGAGTCGGTGATCTGACCCGTCATGTCCGAGACCGTCGCGCGGCTGCGCGCGGGCGTCAGACGCACGAGGCTGTTCTTCATCTTGGGCAGGGACGCGAGGAAGTACAGGCTCAGCACCAGCACGATGATCGCTCCCGAGACGAACGTGCCGATGGTGATGCCGACCTGCAGAAGACCGCCGCCGATCGCCGCGATGTTCGTGGGGTTGGTGGCGAAGCCCTGCACCTCTTTGAGCACGTCGCCCAGGCTGTCGCCGAAGTTCGACTCGACCCAGTGCACGGCGTCGCTGTCGATGAGGTCGTTGACGAAGTTCGGGATGTCGCGGACGAACTGCTCGACCTGACGGACGACGGGCGGGATCAGCAACCACAGGGCGCCGGCGAGGATGACGGCGAGGCCGCCGAACACGATGACGATCGACCACGCGCGCGACAGGCCGCGGCGCACCAGCAGGCGCACGAGGGGGTCGAGGGCGAGGGCCACGAAGAGGGCGATCGCGATGTAGATGAGCACCGTGGAGATGTTCGAGAGCGCAGCACCCAGCAGGAGCGCGGTGAGACCGCCGAGGGTGAGGAAGAAGCCGGCGGCGTAGGGGCGCGAGACCGCGGACCAGACCGGCTTGTCGCGGGAGGTGGGGGTCCCCGCCTCGGCGCCCTCGGAGGTGGGGTCGGGGCGCGTCGATCGGCTCATGCTCAACACTGTAAGGGTCTGCGGGGAGCGCGTTACGTCGACCCTCGCGCGCGGTATCCTCGGAGCGATCTGGGAGGACATATGACCGACGCCGACCCCACCACGATCCTGCAGGGCCTGCGGGGCAGCATCGACAACATCGACGCCGCGCTGATCTTCCTGCTCGCCGAGCGATTCCGCTGCACCAAGCAGGTGGGTGTGCTCAAGGCCCAGCACGGCATGCCGGCGTCCGATCCCTCTCGCGAAGAGCAGCAGATCGCCCGGCTCATGCGGTTGGCGGAAGACGCCGACCTCGACCCCGCGTTCGCCGAGAAGTGGTTCAACTTCGTCGTCGCCGAGGTCATCCGTCACCACCGGTCCGCCGCCGCGCACCCCGGGACCGACTGAGCGGTAGTCGCCTCGGCGCGACGGTTTCGGGATGCCGGAACGCCTCCGCCGACGTTGTGCGACACGCCCGGGCTCGCATTCGGGGATGCCCGCGGGGGAGAGCCCGGGAAGCATCGGGCACGCGCACGCGCGTGCCACGGGGTGCGCGAGAGCGCAACACCGCGGGCGATTTGCCAGCCGATCCATCACCGTGAAACCTTGGTGGAGGCCCGAATTCGGGCCGCCCACCCGACCAGTCCGCGGTCGCCGGTGACGACTCGGGGGAGTCGACGCCGCGAGCGTACGGTCGGCGGCCTGGGCGTCGGATCCGACATTCGACGCCGACGCACTCCACCCCCCGAAGAGTGCTGACGGCTGCCACCCGGGCGTGACCGCTGCGGCCACCCGAGGCCGCTGAGGTGCACACAGTGACCCATCCGCCTGCGTTCGAGGCGCCTGCCCTCGCGGCGAAGAACCTGTTCAAGGTCTTCGGCCGCGCCCCCCAGGCTGCCGTCGACAAGCTCCGCTCCGGCGCCCGTCGCGACGAGATCGCCGACCACGGGACCGCCGCCGTCATCGACGCGAGCTTCGAGGTCCACCCCGGTGAGATCTTCGTCATCATGGGGCTCTCCGGCTCCGGCAAGTCCACCATCATCCGCATGCTGAACGGCCTCCACGAGGCAAGCGCCGGCACCGTCGAGGTGCAGGGCGACCCCCTCACGGGCGTCGGCACCGCGCGACTCCGGTCGCTGCGGCGCGATCGTCTCGCGATGGTGTTCCAGCACTTCGCGCTCCTGCCGCACCGGACGGTCGCGGCCAACGTGGCCTACCCGCTCGAGATCCGCGGCGTCGGCAAGACCGAGCGCCTCGCCAAGGCCGACGAGATCCTCGCCCTCGTCGGACTCGAGGGGTGGGGCGACAAGCTCCCCTCCGCGCTGTCGGGCGGTATGCAGCAGCGCGTCGGCATCGCCCGCGCTCTCGCCGCCGACACCGACATCCTCCTCATGGACGAGGCCTTCAGTGCCCTCGATCCCCTGATCCGTCGCGAGATGCAGGAGCAGCTGCTCGAACTGCAGCGGACGCTGAAGAAGACGATCGTCTTCATCACCCACGACCTCAACGAGGCCATGTTCCTCGGCGACCGCATCGCGGTCATGCGCGACGGGCGCATCGTGCAGATCGGCACCCCCGAAGACATCCTCACCGACCCGGCCAACGACTACGTCGAGCAGTTCGTGCAGGACGTCGACCGCGCCCGCGTGCTCACGGCCGGCAACGTCATGGAACGTCCCCGACCGCGCGTCGACGCGTCGGCCGGCCCCCGTACGGCGCTGCGCCAGATGCGCGACGCGTACATGTCGGCCGCCTACGTCACCGACCGCGACCGCAAGCCGCTCGGCATCATCACCGACCGCGACGCCATCAAGCTCGTGCGCGCGGGAGAGAACTCGCTGCTCGGCCGGCTCCGGCCCCTGCCGCAGAGCGTGCGCGAAGAGGACGTGCTCATGAACCTCTTCGTTCCGTCGGTCGAGTCGCCGCTGCCGCTGGCCGTGCTCGACGCCGAAGGACGCCTGGCCGGCGTCATCCCGCGCGTCACCCTGTTGGCCGCTCTCGGCCCCGGCCCCACCGCCACCGAGGAGATCACCGTGCTTCCGAACCCGCTTCCGTCGGCAGAGATCGACGCGGTGCTCGACGCGACCTCCGCCGACCCCGGGGTCCCGGCATCCGAGACCGGAGGGATGCGCTGATGGATGGTTTCCGCATTCCGGTCGGCCAGTGGGTCGACGCCGGCGTGGACTGGCTCCGCGACAACCTCTCGGGTCTCTTCGACGTCATCGCCGTGACCGTGCGCTTTCTCGTCGGGGGCCTCAGCGACGTGCTGCTGGCCGCCCCGATCATCGTCGTGATCGTGATCGCGGCACTGCTGGCGTGGCTCCTGCGCTCGTGGAAGCTCGCCCTCGGCACGGTGATCGGCTTCGCCCTCATCCTGGGCATGGGGCAGTGGGTCACGGCGATGCAGACCCTGGCGCTCGTGCTCGTGGCGACGATCGTGGCCGTGGCGATCTCGGTGCCGCTCGGCATCTGGTCGGCGCGCAATCCCACCGTGCGCGCCGTCATGAAGCCGATCCTCGACTTCATGCAGACGATGCCCGCCTTCGTCTACCTGATCCCCGCGATCACGTTCTTCAGCATCGGGGTGGTACCCGGTGTCGTCTCGACCGTCATCTTCGCGCTGCCCCCGGGCGTGCGTCTGACCGAGCTCGGCATCCGCGGGGTCGACTCCGAGACCGTGGAGGCCGGGCACGCGTTCGGCGCGACACCCGGACAGATCCTGCGCGGCATCCAACTGCCGCTCGCGATGCCCACCATCATGGCGGGCGTCAACCAGGTCATCATGCTTGCCCTGTCGATGGCGGTCGTCGCCGGCATCGTCGGCGCCGACGGCCTGGGCAAGGAGGTCGTGCAGTCAATCTCGACGGTCAACCTGCCCAAGGGCGTCGAGGCGGGCCTCAGCGTGGTCGTGCTGGCGGTGTACCTCGACCGCCTCACCGCCGCCCTCGGCAACCGAGCCGACAACGCCTCGTCGCTGCTCGCGGCGCTGGGCCGACGTCGCGCCCCTGCCGCCCCCGCCTCCCCCACCCCCTCGTGAGTCCTGGCACCTCACGCGCGCGCACACACGGAAACGCATACGAAAAGGAAGAGAACACAGCGATGAACAAGCGACACCTCACCACCACCCTGGCCCTCGGGGCCGTCAGCGCCCTCGCGCTCGCCGGCTGCGCGAGCGGCAACCAGGCCGAGGGCGGAGACGGCGGCGGCGGCGACAAGGGCACGATCACGCTCGGGTTCCTGCCGTCGTGGACCGACGGTCTCAGCACCGCCTACCTGCTCGAGGACCAGCTCGAGAAGCTCGGCTACACCGTCGAGATGCAGACCCTCACCGAGGCGGGCCCGCTCTACGCCGGCCTCGCCCAGGGCGACGTCGACATCTACCCGTCGGCGTGGCCCGAGCTGACGCACGCCGACTACATGAACACCTACGGCGACAAGATCGAAGACCTCGGCGCGTACTACGACAACGCCAAGCTCACGATCGCGGTGCCCAGCTACGTCGACATCGACTCGATCGAGCAGCTGCAGGCCAACGCCGACCGCTTCGAGGGGCGCATCTACGGCATCGAGCCGGGTGCCGGCCTCACGAAGCAGACGCAGGAGACCATGCTGCCCGGCTACGGCCTCGACGGCGACTTCGAACTCGTCACCTCGTCGACCGCGGCGATGCTCACCGAGCTCGACAACGCCATCGCGGCGCAGAAGGACATCGCGGTCACCCTGTGGCGTCCCTTCTGGGCGAACGACGCCTACGACGTGAAGGACCTCGAGGACCCCCAGGGTCTGATGGGCGACCCCGAGGCGCTGCACTTCCTCGCCACCTCCGGCTTCGCCGAGAAGTACCCGGATGCCGCCGAGCTCATCGCCGGCATCCAGCTCGACGACGAGCAGTACGGCTCGCTCGAAGACCTCGTGGTCAACGAGTACGGCGAGGGCAAGGAGCCCGAGGCCGTGCAGGCGTGGCTCGAGCAGTACCCCGACGCGTTCCCGACGCAGCGCGACTGACATTTCTCACGCCAGAAGGGTCCCTCCGTGCGCGGAGGGACCCTTCTGGCGTCGGTCGCGCTCGCCGTCTCTCAGCGGACGACGACGGCGTCGTCGATGAAGGATCGCTCGAACACGAGAGCGAGGATCTGCCCGGCGACCTGCACGCCTACGACGGCGCCGACCACGACAACGACGGCCACCGCGATCGATCGAGCCGCTCGACCCCGGACCACGCACAGCGCCACTACGCCGAAGACGAGGGTCAGTATCTGGACGGTGAGCCTCCATTCGTCCGGCAGCGGCGCGGCCAGTGCGACGGTGGCTGCCGCGACAGCCCACCAGTGCAGAGAGGAAGCTCGCGATCTGGCCCGCGTGTGCGAAGGGATTGTCATGCCGAGTAGATTCGGCCATCGACCCGAGCAGGATTGCCCGCTTGCGTCGTGACCGTGTGCACTTTCGTGAACTGGAAGGGCAGGCCCTTCACGAAGACGCTGGCTTGGGTGCGCACATCGCAGGTCCCGCGTCCTTGAGAGATCCAGGATGTGGGCGACGAGCTCGCACTGATCACTCCTGATGCAGACCCCGTGCAGTTGATGTTCCGTGTGACTGAGCTGCCACGCGCCTCATACGTGTAACTCAGGCTGAAGGTGATGAACGTGACATTCCCGATCTTGACGTCCTGTCGGTTGTTCACCTGCAGCGTTCGGGTACCCGCTGCGGCCAGGGTGGTGAGGCGCCCACTGTCCGAGGGGGTGACAGGTAGCTGGCGAACGGTGGAGGTGGCCTCGGAATAGGTGAACAGTGTCGATGGGTCCGCGGCGCCCGCCTGCTGCTTCACTTCCGGAAGTGCGGCGAAGTACTGCTCGACCTGACGCTTACTCGCGGCTGAGAGCGCCAGATCATCGACGAACTCGTGGAAGGTGGACTCGGGGTCCGTCGCGCTGTCCGTCGCCGCAAGTGCCGCAGAGGTAGGCGCGAATGCGATGGCGAGGGCAAGGAACGCGGCTGAGATCGCCGATCGACGGTGCGTGCTCATGAATTGTCCTTTCGGCGCGAGCGCCGTGGGGTGGAACGACGTCGGTCAACGCCCACTTGTGAGGTAAACATGAGCATGCATACATGAAAAGATGAAATCTCACCGCATTCGGGTGAGTGGCGTCTTCGGCGCAACGGCGGCTCTTCTCGGCGAGACGGACCGCATCCCCGCCCGAGTCAGGCGATCGCGTGCGCCGTCGTGAAGCGGGTGACGAATCCCGGGTGGCCCGCGGGCATCGCCAGCACCGAGTCGGGCGTGCGGCCGGCGAGCTGGGGGAAGCCGGCGTCGGCGACGAGGTCGTCGTCGAGCACGTCGAGCTGCGCCTCGACCAGGGGCCACGGCTCGTGGCTGTTCGCGGCCCAGATCGTGCGGCCCAGGTGACGCTCGTGGAAGCCCCACCGCGCGATCAGGAACCGCGAGAGGGTGGTGTCCACCGTGTCGGTGCCGAGGGTGGCACGCACCTGGGTTCCCGGATGCCGCCCTCCGTGACGCCGCGAGCGGTACTCGATGCGCGCGCCGTCGGTGCGGACTCCGGCTCGAGCCCACCGGTAGGGCAGGCCGAACAGCGCGCGGGCTCCGAGGACGGGGGCCAGATGCTCGGCCTCGAGCGTGCGGAACACGACGCCGCGGCGGCCCTCGTCGTCGATCGCGTAGGTGCGCACGTTGATCTCGGTGAACGTGCCGACGAAGGGCACGGGCGGCAGGGGCAGGAAGCGGAAATCGCTGAGCACGAAGGGCACGAGCCCCACCCACGCGGAGCCGTCGTGCACGTCGGGACGGGTGCCGGCCGGAAGCAGCGGCGCGACGTCGGCCGGGTCCACCCGCCAGTGCACGAAGACGGCGCGGTTCCACCGCTGCGCGATGACGGCGCGTCCGGGCAGGTCGGGGGCATGGCGCTCGGTGATCACCGGCTCATTCTCACCCCGGCGGTGCCCGGCCGCGGGAGACTGGACAGATGACCCCGGCATCAGATGCGGATCCTCGGCTCGTGGCATCCATTCGCGAACTGCTCGCCGCGCGCGACGCCGACAAGACCATCTGCCCCTCCGAGGCGGCTCGCGCCGTCGGCGGCGACGACTGGCGCGACCTGATGCAGCCAGCACGCGACGCCGCGCACGAACTGGTGGGTCTGGGCGAGGTCGAGGTGACCCAGAAGGGCGAGGTGGTCGACGTGACGACGGCGCGCGGCCCCGTGCGGATCCGCCGGGCGCGCTGACCCCCCTGCTGCGCGCCTCGGAATCGGATCGTTTCGCCGGATTCGGATGCCGGGGCTGCGGCATCCGATTCTGTTGCGCTCGTCCGATTCTGCGGCGCGTGCCGGCGGGTGGGAGCGGGGGTGCTCAGGCGGTGGAGCCGGGGGCGGTCTCGGACGGGGGCGCGGTGCGCTCGCGCGGGAGCTCCAGGGCGACCTTCTTCTCGAGCACGTCGACGGCCTCGTCGGAGAGGAGGATCAGCCCGTCGAGCTCTTCGCGCACGCGACGGTAGGCCAGCTGGCGCTCGTTCGGGGTCGCGGCCTGGTCGGTGGCGACGATGAGCAGCTGCTTGGCCGTGTCGAGCCGCTTGCGTTCGTCGGCCGTGAAGGCCGCGTCCTTCACGCGTCGGGCGTCGCGCTCGGCCACGTCGAAGGCGACCTCGTAGTCGGTGACGGCGTCGCGGTACTCCTTGAGGCGTTCCGGCGAGAGGGTCTCGCCCTCATCGGGGCGCAGTTTGTCGGCCGCTCTCTTCGCGCGCAGGAACGCGGCCGTCAGCGGCTGGCGGCCGTCGCTCATCGCGGGGTAGGTGAGGAGCTTCGTGGCGTCGAGCTCGTACTCGAGCCAGCGGTGCGTGACCTCGTCTTGCGCAGCGACGACGCGCCCTTGGACGCCGCCGACCTCGTCGACCAACGGTGCCACCGCCGCGGGCGCGGGAACGGCGCCCTGGGCCTTCAACAACTCGAGTTGCTCACGATGGCGTCGCCGGGCGGTGACCTCGCGGTGCTTCACACGCGCGTTGACGGCGCCCATCGTCATCCCGAAAAGCGGGAAGACGAGCCACCAGTACTGCCCGGCGAAGGTCCAGAATTCTGTCACGGCGCCATGCTACGCCGGTCGCCTCGCGCGCCCTCAGGAAGCCGGCGGTTGCGGCCGCTCCCGTGCGGGAGGGGGCCACACCGGTCCGGGGCGGGGCGGGGTGGCCCCGGCGTCGGGCCCGGCCTTCTGCGCGCGCTTCGCCCCGCGTTCGTTCCACTTGCCCGCCGCGGCGCGTCCCATCGACTCCATCGAGCGGGCGAGGGCGCGCTGCGCGGTCTCGGCGAGATCGGATGCCACTCGGCTCCACGCGTCGTTACCCTCGACGCTCGGCTGCTCACCGACACGGCGCGCCGCGCGCTCGGCGCGGTCGAAGGCCTGGCCGGTGCGCCGCACGGCATCGCGGTAGGCGAGGAACTCGGCCGGTTCGAGACGCGTCTGGACGGATGCCGGCCGCAGCCACTGCGCACGCTCGTGAGCGCGCAGGAAGTCGGCGAGCAGCGGCGAGCGGGAATCGCTCATCGCGGGGAAGTCGATGGCCAGGCCCGGGTCGGTCTCGTACGCCATCCAGCGTGCGAGGATCGCGTCGTGCTCGGCGAGCAGGTGCGCCACCGGTAGCGGGGCGCTGCCGGAGCGGATGGCGGGGAGCATGGCTTTCGCGGCCTTCACGCCCGCGCGGCGGGCGCGCACCTCGGCGGTCGCCGCGCGCAGATCGCGCTGGGCGTCGGCGAGGCGGCCCCGCGCGGCGGCGACGACGTCGCCCGACACCCGGGATGCCGCTCGCTCGGCCTGGGCGCGGACCACCTCGGCGTCGGCGACCTTCACGTCGGCGCGGCCGCGGGTGACGGCGTTGCGGGCGGTGAGGAGATCGAGCTGGGCGGCGTCGAGTTCGAGGCGGCGCGCGGCAGCCTTGCCCATCGGGCGCGACGCCCAGGCGCGGGCGGCCCGGTCGCCGGTCGTGGTGGTGCCGGCGGGGAGGGCACGGTGGCGGGCCCGGCGCACGCCGATCCAGCCGAGCGTGCCCGCACCGGCCGCTGCGGGGCCGATCCACCACCACTCGACGAGCAAAGCCATCAGTGGTTCCACGGGGTCCATGCTACGTCGGGCGTCCGACATCGCGCCGGGAATCGGCCCGGAGAGGGTCATATCCCCGGGCCGACGGCCTAGGCCGAGACGGTGCGCCGCGGGCGGGCGGCGCAGAAGAACGCCAGCGCGATGATCGCGGTGAGCAGCATGACGGCGGCGAGGGGCGCGGCCGTCGCCGAACCGCCGAGGCTCACCAGCGGAGACACGAGGGCGGCGAGACCGAACTGCAGCGCCCCCAGCGCCGCCGAACCGGTGCCCGCGGCGTCTGGGACAGCGGCCAGGGCCAGCGCTGTGGCGTTGCCCAGCACGAAGCCGAGGCTCGCGACCAGCACGAACATCGGCACCGCGAGCAGGAAGACGGGCGCAGCGATCGCGACCAGCACCGCGAAGGCGACGGCGGCGGCCGTGACGGCCAGCAGCCCGGTACCCAGTACCCCGCGCACCGATCGGGTGGCGGTGAGCTTCGCGGAGACGATGCTCGTGGCCATGAGGCCCAGGGCGTTCACGCCGAACGCGAGGCCGTACCCGGCGCTGTCGAGGCCGATCATGTCCTGGTACACGAAGGGCGACGCCGAGATGTAGCCCATCATGGCGGCGAAGGCGAAGCCGAACGTCGCCGTGTAGCCGACGAACGTGCGTGAGAGCAGGGCGCGCGCGGGCGAGGCCGCGCCCCTCCGCTCTTCGCGCAGCGCGTCGCGACGGGCGCGCAGGTGCGTCTCTCGGACGACGACGAGCAGGGCCACCAGCATGATGATCGCGAGCACGAGCACGATGGCGAGCAGTCCGCGCCACCCGATGGACGACGTGAGCAGACCGCCGACGAGCGGGGCGACCACCGGGGCGACCCCGCCGACGATCATCATCAGTGAGAAGGCGCGGGCCGCCGCCCGACCGGTGGCGAGATCGGAGATGATCGCGCGACCGATCACCATGCCCGCCGCGCCACCGAGCCCCTGCACGAGGCGCGCGGCGATGAGCATGCCGATCGTGGGGGCGAAGACGGCGAGCACGCTCGCCGCGACGCAGAGCACGGCGCCGGCGATGAGCGGGGCGACCCGGCCGAACCGGTCCGACAGCGGGCCGAAGACGAGCTGGCCCGCGGTGACGCCCAACAGGAAAGCGGTCAGCGTGAGCTGCACCGAGGTCGCGGAGGTCTGGAGGTCGCCCGTCATCTCGGGGAAGGCGGGAAGGTACAGGTCGGTCGCGAACGGGGCGACGGCGCTGAGCAGACCCAGCACGACCAGGAGCGCGGGGGTGATGGCGGGGGAGGCCGTGGGAGTCGACGCGGTGCGCGGGGAGCGCTCGGGCGTAAGTGCTGAAGTCATAGTTATTGAAGCATAACTATCTTCGTCGGAAGACGTAAGCTGGAGCCATGAGTTCCGTGACCGATGCCACGTGGGGAGAGTTCGCCGACGTACTCCTCCGCGTCGCACGCGAGCTGGACCCGCACGCCGACTCGGCCGCCGACGTCGTCGCCCTCACGGGCACCGAGCGGCTCGTGATGCGCTGGGTCGACCGGCATCCGGGAACCTCCCCGAGCGCGACCGCGGATGCCACGGGCCTGCGCCGGAGCAACCTCAGCGCCGCCGTGCGCGAACTCGAACGCAAGGGCATGGTCGAGCGCCGCACCGGCAGCGACGACGGTCGTCAGGTGCGGTTGTTCGCCACCGACCTCGCCGCCGAGAACATCGAGCGCCTGCGCGCGTGGTGGGCCGACAGCCTGCGTCAGGCCCTCCCCGCCGACGAGGGCGGGGTCGAGGCGGCCCTGCGCCTGCTCACGCGCATCGACGAGGGGCTCCGATCCTCGCCCACCGCGTGAGGCGTCGTGTGGCGCCGAGCGCGCCGGGCGAGGAGTGGGTCAGCCGAGGATCAGCGAGAGTACGGGTGCGGAAGCCGCAGCGCGGGAGCCCTGGCCGTCGCCGCCGTCTCGCACGGCGACACGCGAACGGCGTCGACCGCTCGGTCTCGAATGGGTGAGGCAATGCGGGTGTGAGATCGTATGGCGGTGAGACAGGTGAAACGTGCCGCACGCCCCGCGGCCATGGTGCGACCGCGCGTCCTGCTCACCCCCGGGCGAGTGATCGCCCTCTCGTTCGGCGGCGTCCTGGCCATCGGCACCGCGTTGCTGAGCCTCCCCGCGGCGACGCAAGAGCGCTCCGCGACCTTCATGGAGGCGCTCTTCACCGCGACGAGTGCCGTGTGCGTCACGGGACACATCGTGGTCGACACCCCGAGATTCTGGTCGCCGTTCGGCCAGGCCGTGATCATGGTGCTCATCCAGGTGGGCGGCTTCGGGGTGATGTCGCTCGCGACGCTGCTCGGTCTTCTCGTGGCGCGGCGACTCGGGCTGCGTACGCGTCTGACGGCGGTGAGCGAAACCCACACTGTCGCCGTCGGCGACGTGCGCCGTGTGCTGATGGGTGTCGCGGTCATCGCCCTGGCGACGGAGGCGGTCGTGGCGATCATGCTGGCGGTTCGGTTCTGGCTCGGCTACGGCGAGTCCTTGCCACGCGCGGTGTGGCTCGGGGTTTTTCACGCGGTGTCGTCGTTCAACAACGCCGGCTTCGCCCTCTTCAGTGACAGCCTCATCTCCTTCGCGACCGATCCGTTCATCTGTCTGCCGATCTGCGCCGCCATCATCCTCGGCGGCCTCGGCTTTCCCGTGATCATGGAGCTCTGGCGTCGGTTCCGATTCCCGCGCCGCTGGACGCTGAACACCGTCACCGTTCTGGTCGGCACGGTCGTGCTCCTCGTCGTCGGTGCCGTCGTGCTCACGGCGCTGGAGTGGTCCAATCCGGCGACCCTCGGCGCGATGGATCCTGCGGGGCGTCTGCTCGCGGGATTCACGATGTCGGTCATGCCGCGCACCGCCGGTTTCAACTCGATCGATGTCGCGCAGATGCAACCGGAGAGCTGGTTCGTCACCGACATCCTGATGTTCATCGGCGGTGGTCCGGCCGGAACGGCGGGCGGGCTGAAGATCACGACGTTCGCCGTGCTCTTCTTCATCGTGCTGGCGGAGTTGCGCGGAGACTCGGCGGTCAACATGTTCGGCAAGCGTCTGCCGCGTTCGACGCACCGAGAAGCACTCACGGTCGCTCTGCTCTCGGTGGCCCTCGTCGTCGGATCGACGCTGGCCATCATGCTGCTCAGCCCCTTCACCTTCGAACGGGTCTTCTTCGAGGTGGTGTCGGCGTTCGCGACGGTCGGCCTGTCGACGGGGATCACCGCCGATCTGCCCGCGCTGGCCCAGCTCATCCTCATCGTCCTGATGTTCATCGGCCGGCTCGGCCCCGTCCTGCTCGGTGCCGCGCTGGCACTGTCGCGGGAGAAACGCATGTACGAACTCCCGAAGGAGCGTCCGATCATTGGATAACGCGAACCCGTTCTTCAGCCGTCGCCGAACGCGCGCTGGCGCGGCCTCATCGATCGCGGTCATCGGCCTCGGTCGCTTCGGCGGCGCCCTCGCCACGGAGCTCGCCCGCAGCGGCAGCGAGGTGCTCGGCATCGACACCGATGAAGACACCGTGCAGTCGTTGAACGGTGTACTCACGCACGTCGTCCGCGCCGATTCGACGAAGCAGGTCGCCCTGGAGCAGCTGGGCGTCGCCGAGTTCGACCGCGTTGTCGTCGGCATCGGCTCGGACATCCAGGCGAGCATCCTCACGACCTCGCTGCTCAAGCGCATGGGAGCCCGCTCGATCTGGGCGAAGGCGATCAGCGAGCAGCACGGCCTGATCCTCGAGCAGCTCGGAATCGAGCACGTCGTATACCCCGAGGCCGATATGGGTCGGCGCATCGCCCACCTCGTTCGCGGGGCCATGCTCGATTACGTCGAGTTCGACCGCGATCTCGTCGTGGCCAAGACCGTGGCACCGCGCGAGATCGTCGGACAGACCCTGGAGGCCTCGGCCGTGCGTCGTCGTCACGGGGTGACGATCGTGAAGATCCGCGGCGCCGATGGCGAGTGGCATGCCGCAGGCGCGGCATCCGTCGTCCGCGAGGGCGACCTGCTGATCGTCATCGGCCCGGTCCAGCGCACCGAGCGGTTCGCCGCCCTCGTCTGAGGATGCTTGCCTACTCGACGTCGCCGACCTCGATGCGGCCGCAGACGACGCCCGTCTCGCGCCACTCTACGCCGCCGCGGAGATGCGCCCCATCACGGAGTACGGACGCGGCGGGTCGCCGCTTGTTCGAGGGGTCGGGCCGCGGGCTCAGCCGAGGATCAGTGAGATGACCGTCGCGCCGCCGCCGGTGAGGACGAGCGCGCCGATCACGATCCAGGCGGTCATCTTGACGCGGCGCTGGCGTTTGTCGCTGAACACGGTCATGTCGTCGTCATCGGTCATCGCGCGTCTCCTCTCGTCGGGCGGTCGGGGATCTCGTCGAGCTCTTCGCCGCGCGGTCCAGCGGGCCGCACGACGGAAGGCTCACGCCACGGGTTCCGCGACGGTGGGACCGAAGACGGCGGGCAGGGTCTCGTTCGACAGGCGGCGCAGCTCCGGAACCGTGACGGTGAAGACGTCCTGGATCTCGAGGGATGCCACCGTGCCGGGCTCGACGTCGGTCACACCGATGCGCAGCACCGGGTAGCCGCGGCCGTTGCACAGGCCTCGGAACTTGACGTCTTCTTCGCGGGGGACGCTGACCAGGACGCGGCCGGTCGACTCGCTGAACAGGGCCGCCGTGGCATCGACGCCGTCGCGCTCCATGAGCTCGGTGAGCCACACGCGCGCACCCACGCCGAAGCGCATGACGCCCTCGGCGAGGGTCTGCGCGAGACCGCCCGACGACAGGTCGTGGGCGCTCGACACGAGCGACTGCGAACCGGCGGCCTTGAGCAGCTCGGCGAGCTTGCGCTCCTGCGCCAGGTCGACCCGGGGCGGGCGGCCGCCGAGGTGGTCGTGGATCGTGCCGGCCCACTGCGAACCGTCGAGTTCGTCGGCGGTGGTGCCGAGCAGGTAGAGGTTTTCACCGGCATCCTGCCAGCCGCTGGGGATGCGGGCCGCGACGTCGTCGATGATGCCCAGGACGCCCACGACGGGGGTCGGGTGGATCGGCTGGTCGCCGGTCTGGTTGTAGAACGAGACGTTGCCGCCCGTGACCGGGATGCCGAGCTCGAGGCATCCGTCGCTCAGGCCCTCGACGGCCCGGCTGAACTGCCACATGACCTCGGGGTTCTCGGGGCTGCCGAAGTTGAGGCAGTCGGTGACGGCCGTGGGCACAGCGCCCGTGACCGCGACGTTGCGGTACGCCTCGGCGAGGGCGAGCTTCGCGCCGTTGTAGGGGTCGAGCTGGTTGTAGCGGCCGTTGCAGTCGGTCGCGATCGCGAAGCCGAGACCGGTCTCTTCGTCGACGCGGATCATGCCGGCGTCGTCGGGGAAGCTCAGGGCCGTGTTGCCGAGAACGTAGTAGTCGTACTGGTTCGTGATCCACGAGGTGTCGGCGAGGTTGGGGCTCGCGACCAGGGTGGTGAACTGCTGGCGGAGGGTCTCGGCATCCGTCGCCCGCGCGAGGGTCGTCGCCGTGTCGTCGTTCAGCGCGTCGATCCACGTGGGGTACGCGACGGGGCGCTCGTACACGGGGCCGTCGACCGCGACGGTCGAGGGGTCGACGTCGACGATGCGCTCGCCGTACCAGTCGATGACGAGGCGGCCGTCTCCGGTGACCTCGCCGAGCACGCTGGTCTCGACGTCCCACTTGCCGACGACGGCGAGGAACGCGTCGAGCTTCTCGGGCGCGACGATCGCCATCATGCGCTCCTGCGATTCCGACATGAGGATCTCTTCGGGCGTGAGCGAGGGGTCGCGCAGCAGCACCTTGGAGAGCTCGACCTTCATGCCGCTGTCGCCGTTGGCGGCGAGCTCGCTCGTCGCGCACGAGATGCCGGCGGCCCCGAGGTCCTGGATGGCCTCGACGAGGTCGTCTTTGTACAGCTCGAGGCAGCACTCGATGAGCACCTTCTCGGCGAACGGGTCGCCCACCTGCACCGCGGGGCGCTTGGTGGGGCCGCCGTCGGCGAAGGTGTCGGATGCCAGGATGCTGGCGCCGCCGATACCGTCGCCGCCCGTGCGGGCACCGAACAGCACGACCTTGTTGCCCACCCCGGTCGCGTTGGCGAGCTTGACGTCTTCGTGGCGCATGACGCCCACCGCGAGGGCGTTGACCAGCGGGTTGCCCTGGTAGACGGCGTCGAAGACGGTCTCGCCGCCGATGTTCGGCAGGCCCAGGCAGTTGCCGTAGAACGAGATGCCGCTGGTGACGCCGTGCACGACGCGGGGGGTGTCGGGGTGGTCGATGGCGCCGAAGCGCAGCTGATCCATGATCGCGACCGGGCGCGCGCCCATCGAGATGATGTCGCGCACGATGCCGCCGACGCCGGTGGCCGCGCCCTGGAACGGCTCGATGTAGCTGGGGTGGTTGTGCGACTCGACCTTGAAGGTGACCGCCCAGCCGTCGCCGACGTCGACGACGCCGGCGTTCTGGCCCATGCCCACCATGAGGCGGGTCTTCATCTCGTCGCTGACCTTCTGGCCGAACTGGCGCAGGTAGATCTTGCTGGACTTGTAGGAGCAGTGCTCGCTCCACATGACCGAGTACATCGCCAGCTCACCGCTGGTGGGGCGGCGGCCCAGGATCTCGCGGATTCGGGCGTACTCGTCGCTCTTGAGACCGAGGGCACCGTAGGGCTGCTCTTTCTCGGGCGTCGAGATGGCGTTCTCGACGGTGTCGGCGAGTGCCGTACGGGCGGCGGATTCGGGTGAAGTGGTCACGCGGCTGAGCTCCAGAAATCGCAGGGGCCGGACGGAGTCAGTCTAGTTGGGTG
Source organism: Microbacterium sp. Leaf179 (assembly GCF_001423785.1). Classification (NCBI taxonomy): domain Bacteria; kingdom Bacillati; phylum Actinomycetota; class Actinomycetes; order Micrococcales; family Microbacteriaceae; genus Microbacterium; species Microbacterium sp. Leaf179. Next base: position 310,309 of record NZ_LMPH01000001.1, read on the forward strand.
GTCGGACATCGCCGGGGCCGTCTGCGGGCGGCCCGCTCGGGGCGTTCGGGCGCACGGTCGGTGATTCTCACAACGTCGGTTCGATTCGGGCTCGATCGGCTGAGGTTGCGCGAATCGCTGAGGTTTCGTGCGGGCGGGGGCTCGTGGCATCCGGGCTGAGGGTGCGCGGATCGCTGAGGGCGTGCGGCGGCCGCCCGGCCGCGCGATGCCCGGCGGTAGGGTGCAGACACCCGCCCCGACCGAAGGTGCCCATGCGCGTCGTGATCGCCCCCGACAAGTTCAAGGGCACGCTCACCGCCCAGGAGGCGGCGGATGCCATGGCCTCGGCGGTCCGCGAGCGGTGGGCCGAGGCCGAGACCGTCGTCCTCCCCATGGCGGACGGCGGTGACGGCACGCTCGACGCCCTCGGCGGCCCGACCCGTCGCGACACCGTCACGGGGCCGCTCGGTCTTCCGGTCGCCGCCGCCTGGCGCCTCGACGGTGACAGTGCCGTGATCGAGTCGGCCGCGGCATCCGGGCTCGTCCTCGCCGGAGGTGCGCGAGGCAACGACCCGTGGGGCGCCACGAGCCGCGGCGTCGGCGAGTTGCTGGCTCTCGCCCTCGACGCCGGGGCGACGCGGATCGTCGTGGGAATGGGCGGATCGGCGATGACCGACGGCGGGCGCGGGGCGCTCGACGCGCTGGGCGCTCGCGTTCCTTTCCCGCCGGGAGTCATCGTGCTGACCGACGCCACCGCCGCGTTCGGCGATGCCGCGCGCGTGTTCGGCCCGCAGAAGGGGGCCGATGCGGCGATGGTCGAGCGCCTCACGGCGCGACTCCAGACGGATGCCGCGGAGTGGACCGCACGGTTCGGTCGCTCGCTCGACGGGGTGGCGCGGACGGGCGCGGCCGGGGGCCTGTCGGGTGCGCTGTTCGCCGCCGGGGCGGAGCTCGTCGACGGTGCCGCCTTCGTCGCCACCGCGCGGGGCCTCGACGCGGCGATCTCCGGAGCCGACCTCGTGCTGACGGGGGAGGGTGCGTTCGACGCGACCACCCTCGAGGGCAAGGGGCCGGGTCACGTGCTCGCGCTCGCCGCGGGGTACGGCGTGCCCGCCGCCCTGATCGCCGGGAACGTGGCCCCGGGAGTCGGCGGCCCCCACGTCTTCTCGATGACCCGGATCGTGGGGGCGGACCTGGCCTGGCGCGACCCGGTCGTCGCCCTCCGCGCGGCGACCGCGGAGGCCCTGTCGCGGCTCGATCGCTGACCGCCCTGGAGCGGATGGCAGGCGGAACGCGGCACCGGCCCGGGTGTCGGGGAAGGGGGCCCGCCGTTGTGCACGGCGGGCCCGGCGGTCAGGACGCGGTCTTCGCGATGCGCACCCGGATGTCCTTCATCAGCGGCTGGTCGCTCTGGCGGCTGTAGTCGTCGGGACCGAGCAGCACGTTCAGCTCGGGGAAGTAGCCGGCGGCGCTGCCGCGCGGGGTGTCGTACTCGAGCGCGCGGAAGGCCGTGACGCTGCGGACCGACCCGTCGCGCGAGGTGGCGACGATGTCGACCAGGTCTCCCTCGGCGATGCCGCGCTCTTTCATGTCGCGACGGTGCATGAACACCAGCTCGCGGATGTTGCGGACGCCGCGGTACCGGTCGTCGGCCGAGTAGATCGTGGTGTTCCACTGATCGTGCGAGCGCATGGTCTGCAGGACCAGCACATCGGCTTCCTCGGGGATGACGTTGGGCAGCTCGGCATCCGAGAACTCCGCCTTGCCCGACGGGGTCTGGAAGTCGCGCTCGCGAGCGGGCTGCGGAATGCGGAAGCCGTACTGCTGGCGGACGAGCTCGTTGAAGCCCTCGAAGCCCGGCAGCACCTTCGCCATGGTGTCGCGGATGCGGTCGTAGTCGCCGACGTACCACTCCCACGGCGTCGCCGACTCGGGCATCGTCGCGCGGGCCATGCGCGCGATGATCTCGGGCTCGCTGAGCAGGTGCGACGATGCCGGGCGGCGGGAGCCGAGCGACAGCATGACCGAGCTCATGGCATCCTCGGTCGAGATCGACTGGGGGCCCGCCTCTTGCACGTCGCGTTCGGTGCGGCCGAGGCACGGGAGGATCAGCGCGTCCTTGCCGTGGGTCAGGTGACTGCGGTTGAGCTTGGTGCTCACGTGCACCGTCAGCTCGCACCGGCTCATCCCCTCGGCGGTGAGGGCGGTGTCGGGGGCCGCCCGCACGAAGTTGCCGCCCATACCGACGAACACCTTGACGTCGCCGCGGTGCAGGCCCGCGACCGTGTGCACGGTGTCGAGGCCGGGCTCGCGGGGCGAGACGATGCCGCAGACCTCGTCGAGCTTGGCGAGCCATTTCTCGGTGGGCTTGTGGTTGATGCCGCAGGTGCGGTTGCCCTGCACGTTGCTGTGACCGCGCACGGGTGAGGGGCCGGTGCCCGTGCGGCCGACGTTGCCGCGCAGCAGCAGCAGGTTGACAATCTCGCGCACCGTGTCGACGCCGTGCTGGTGCTGGCTGACGCCCAGGCACCAGCTGATGACCGTGCGCTCGGCGCTCAGGTAGACGTCGGCGGCTCCTCGGATCTCGGCCTCGGTGAGTCCGGCCTGCTCGACGAGCTCGTCCCAGCCGGTCGCCTCGACCAGGGCGCGGTAGGCGTCGAGGCCCGTCGTGTACTCGTCGAGGAAGGCCTGGTCGAGCGCGGCGGGGTCGGTCTCGGACGCCTCGAACACGACCTTGGCCATGCCGCGGATGAGGGCGAGGTCGCCGCCGGGGCGCACCTGCAGGTTCATCGTGCTGGTGGGAGTGGACTGGAACGTCGCCATGTCGACGATCTCGTGGGGCACGATCGTGCGGGTCGCCGCGGCCTCGCGCAGCGGGTTCACGTGCACGACCTGGGCACCGCGGTCGACGGCCTCGGCGAGGCTCGTGAGCATGCGCGGAGCGTTCGAGGCGGCGTTGACGCCGAGCACGAAGAGGGCGTCGCAGCTCTCCCAGTCTTCGAGGTCGGCGGTGCCCTTCGGGGTGGCGAGCGAGGCAGTGAGGCCGCGTCCCGAGCCCTCGTGGCACATGTTGGAGCAGTCGGGGAGGTTGTTCGTGCCGAGCTCGCGCGCGAACAGCTGGTACAGGAACGACGCCTCGTTGCTCAGGCGCCCTGAGGTGTAGAACGCCGCCTGGTCGGGCGAGTCGAGCGCGGTGAGGTGCCGCGCGATCATTCGGAAGGCGTCGTTCCACGAGATCGGCACGTAGTGATCGGATGCCGCGTCGTACGCCAGGGGGCCGACGAGGCGACCGGCGTCTTCGAGGTCGAAGTCGGTCCACTGCGACAGCTCGGTCACGGAGTGCGCGGCGAAGAACTCCTTGCCGACGCGCTTGTGCGTCATCTCCCACGTGACGTGCTTGATGCCGTTCTCGCAGATGTCGAGGGCGACGCCCTTGTCGTCGGGCCACGCGCAGCCGGGGCAGTCGAACCCGCTCTTGGGGTGGTTCATCGTGAACATCGCGCGCGTCCCCGCGACGGGCTGGCGCTGCTCGAGCAGCACTTTTCCGACCGAGAAGGCGGCCCCCCAGCCGGCGGCCGGGTGCTCGTACTCGCCGGTGCTCGACCACTCGGTCGTGACCGCCGGGCCGAGCCCGCCCTGTCGCGGCTTCTCGGCCATCAATCCGAACGACTCGCCCATGTTCACCCTCCGAAGTCTTCAGCGCCGGGGCGGTGGCATCCACCCCCACCCCCGTGCGCGTTCGTCAGCGTACGCTCGCGACCTCGTCCGTCGCGGGGGTTGTGGACGGCGCCTGGATGCGATCCGCTCGCGTGTACAGGTTCATGCTGCCACCGCGGACGAACGCGGCCAGGGTGAGCCCCGCACGGTCGGCCAGCTCGACGGCGAGAGAGGAGGGCGCCGACACCGCCGACAGGACCGGGATGCCGGCCATCACGGCCTTCTGCACCAGCTCGAAGCTCACGCGGCCCGAGACCTGCAGCACCGTCCCCCGCAGCGGCAGGCGGTCGTTCAACAGCGCCCACCCGACGACCTTGTCGACGGCGTTGTGCCGACCGACGTCTTCGCGGGCCACGAGCATCGCGCCGCTCGCGACGTCGAAGAGGGCGGCGCCGTGCAGCCCGCCGGTCTTGTCGAACGTCTTCTGCTGCTCGCGCAGGCGGTCGGGGAAGGCCGCGACGTCGTGCGCCGACACCTGGATGCCGTCGGACGAGACGTCGTAGGACGACACCTTCTCGACCGCCTCGATGGAGGCCGTGCCGCAGACGCCGCACGAGCTCGTCGTATAGAACGAGCGGGCGATGTCGGGCGAGGGGAGGGCGACGCCCGGTGCGAGCGTGAGATCGAGCACGTTGTACGTGTTGCCGTCGGCACCGCCGGTGCCGGGGCCGCCGCAGTGGATCGCCCGGGCGAACTCGTCGCCGCGGCTGATCACGCCCTCCGACACGAGAAAACCGGCGGCCAGTTCGACGTCATGACCCGGGGTGCGCATCGTGACGGCCAACGGCGACCCGGCGACGCGGATCTCGAGCGGCTCTTCGACGGCGATGGCATCCGGTCGCTCGCGACGGACCCCGTCGAGGGTGAGGCGGGTGACGCGGCGGGAGGCGGTGAGGCGGCCCACGTCAGGACCGGAGGAACGCACGGAGGGGGCTCATGGATCGAGCGTACGCCCGGCGGCGCCGACCGGATCGGGAGGGGCGGGGAGGGTGGATCCGGGGGCGGGGACTACGGGGATCCGCTTCGTCGGGCGTCCGGGGCCGCCGACGCGGGACGCGTCGTGGGAGCGCATCCACCCGCGGAATCACGCGGAAGGCGTTCATTCGCATTCATGCGAATACAGATTTCGGAGTTTTTTTCAATCCCGACGTGACGATTCCTGCACCCGGTACGTCTTATCCCTGTAGGCCAAAGCGCCCACCCCGGAACGACCGGGTCACGACTGTTGAAAGGCACGGACATGGCTGAGAACGCCCCCACCACCCCCGCCGCGCAGAACGTCCCCCAGACGGCGTCGCGCGTGAACCGCCCGCTGAGCGCCCGCGGACAGGACGCCCACACCGAGGGCAAGACCACGATCGCCGAGGGCGTCGTCGCCAAGGTCGCCGGGATCGCTGCCCGCGAGGTCGCCGGTGTGTACGCGCTCGGCGGCGGCGGAGCCCGCGCGCTGGGTGCCATCCGTGACGCGATCAACGCCACCGACCTGACGCAGGGCGTCAAGGTCGAGGTCGGCGAGACCCAGGCCGCCGCCGACATCACCATCGTCGTCGAGTACGGCGCCCCCATCCAGGAAGTCGCCGACCAGGTGCGCGGACGCGTCGCCGGTGCCATCAACCGTCTCGTCGGCCTCGAGGTCGTCGAGGTCAACGTCGACGTGAACGACGTCCACATCCCGGGCGACGACAACAACGACGACGACAGCAACGAAAAGCGCGTCCAGTGAGCGCCACGACGAAGGGCGCCCTGGTCGGGCTCGTCCTGGCCCTCAGCGCCCTGATCTTCGGCTTCTGGGGATTCATCCTCGTCGCCCTGTTCATGGCGATCGGAATCGTCGTCGCCCGCATCACGGCGGGTGAGATCGACTTCGGCAACATCGTCAACGCCTTCAAGGGTCGGAGCACATCGTGACCACCGTCACCGCTTCTCCCGGGGTCGGCAACCGCAGCTCGGTTGCCGGCCCCGGCCTCCCCGCGGGCCGCGTCGCCATCTCGGACCGCGTGCTGCAGAAGACCGCGGAGCGGGCCGCCGCCGACATCATCGGCGTGGATGCCAAGAACGTCCGCGTCGAGATCGTCTCGTCCCGCGACACGGCCGTGGTCCGCGTGACCTCGGCCTTCCCCGTGCCGCGCCTCGACGACACCGAGGCCGTGCGCGCCGCCACCCCCGTGCTGGAAGCCGCCCGCGTCGCCCAGAGCGAGCTGCGGTCGCGTCTGACCCGCCTGTTCGGCCGCGAGGTCTCGCGCGTCGACCTGACCATCTCGGGCGCCTCCGCCCCCCAGCGAAAGCGAGTGCTGTGATGACCGACGCCGTGCTCCGCACCGTCGTGCGCCGCGAGACCCACTCGCCGCGCACCGTGGCCATGATCGTCGTGGCCGTGCTGCTCCTTCTCGTCCTGGCCTACGCCGCGGTCGAGATCATCCTCAACCTGGTCGGGCAGCCCGCTCTGCTCGTCGCCCCCGGCGAGGCGCTGAACGCCCTCGTCGCGGCCCCCACCGCCTTGCTTCCCGTCGCGTTCATCGTCGGCGGCATCGTGCTCGCCCTCGTGGGCGTCCTCGTGCTCGTGCTCGCGCTCAAGCCCGGACGCCTGTCGCGTCACGAGATGGCGTGGGGTGAGCGTGCCGTCGTCGTCGACAACGGCGTCGTTGCCTCCGCCGTCGCGCAGCACCTGAGCAACGAGTCGGGCATCGCCCGTGACGACATCGTCGTGGGCGTGGCCCACCGCTCGGTCGACGTGACCGTGCGGCCCCCGGTCGGCATCCCCGTCGACGAAGCCGAGCTGCGCCGCCTCGTCGAAGAAGAGGTCACCTCGTACAAGCTCTCGCCCGCCGTGCGCACCCACCTGCGCGTGCAGCGTCCCGACACCAAGGAGTCCCGATGAATGCGACGCGTCGCGGTCTGAACCGCTTCCTGCTCTTCCTGGTCGCCGTCGTGCTGCTGGCCGCCGGTGCCCTCGCTCTGCTCGTCGGGCTCGCCCCCGGCGGAGCCGACACCTGGACCTCGGTCATGGGCGGCTTCCAGGGCTGGCTCGTGGGCCTCGGTCGCGAGTCCGCCGGCTGGGGAGCGGTCGCCGCCTTCGTGGTGCTGGCCGTCATCCTCATCGTCATCGCCTCGTCCGCCGTGCGCGGTCGTCGTCAGGCACCCCTGCAGTCCACCGGCAGCGCGAGCGACGAGGGCCGCATCACGGTCACCGACAACTTCGCCTCCGAAGCGCTGAAGAACGCCCTGGCCGAGCGCGACGAGATCCTCTCGGCCCGCATCACCGCCGGCGAGATCAACAAGGAGTCGGTGCTGCACGTCGCGGTGACCCCGCGACAGAACACCTCTCCCCGCCAGGTGGCCGAGCACGTCGACACCCTCGTGTCGAACCTCGCCGCCCTGACGGGTCAGAACCTGCGCGCCTACATCTCGATCCACTCGGGTCTGCGCGCGAAGCTCGCGCACGACAACACCCGCGTGCGCTGACACCCCACAAGGAGACGTCATGACCACCATCGACCCCGCCATCGACCCCCCGGCCCTGGACGCCGCGGCCGCGCTCGCCGCGACCGCCGCCGGATCCGTCACGGGCGTCCACTCCCTCGGCAGCCTGCTGGGGCGTGCGTCGGATGCCGTCCGGGAGCGCGTGGGACTCGCGAGCACCGCGCCCGGTGTGAAGATCGACACCGATCGCGCCGACTCCGTCACCGCCACCATCTCGCTCGTCGTGGACTACCCGCACAAGCTGCGCGAGGTGTCGGATGCCGTGCGGACCGCCGTCCGCGACGCGCTCGAGCCCCTCGGTCGCGGTCGGATCGACGTCGACGTGGTCGTGACGGGCGTCTTCGGCCCGTTCGACCGTGACGTCGTCGACGAGGCGGAGCAGAAGGCGGATGCCGTCTCGGCCCGCGCCCGTGACGTCGCCGGCGAGGTGAAGGAGCGCACGGATGCCGTTGCCGCCCGCGCATCGGTGGCGGTCGACGACATGAAGGCGAAGTCGAAGGACGTCGCGGCCGGTGCCTCGGCTGCCGTCGATGACGCGGTGGCGAAGTCGAAGGACCTCGCCGCCAGCGCGTCGGAGACCGTCGACGTCGCCGTGGCCAGGTCGAAGGACGTCGCCGCCGGTGCCGCAGCCGCTGTCGAGCAGACGGTGCAGGCGGCACGCGAGCGGGTGGCCTCCGCCGATGCGGACGCGGACATCGCTGCGGCGGACCGCGTCACGGAGGGCCTCGAGCCCGAGAGCCCCGTCACGAGCACGCCCGCCGACGACCGCGGAGACGTGCGCGACGTGGTCGCCGAGGCCCTCGAAGACGCCGCGGTCGACCTCGCGATCGCTGCCGACGAGGTACGCACCGACGACGAGACGCCGGCGACGGACAGCGTGCAGTCGGTCGTGGAAGACGACCGTCCCCGCCCCTGACCCCAGGCACGACGAAAGGGCGCTCCGGCTTCGGCCGGGGCGCCCTTCGCGTCGCCGTCGGCGATCTCGGTGCCCGAGCCGTCGCCGACCGCCCGTGCACAACTCCGGAGGATCGGGCGGTGCGCGGGGGCCGATACGCGGATTTCCGCCCCCGCGGCGGACGGGTGCCGCCAGAACTCAGGAGTTGTGCACGCCGCGGCGCCCCGACGCCGCGCTGCGGAGCGCCGCGGGGCGAGCGCGGCGCTCGGCCTGCCGCCGCGTCGTCGGAGGCCCGAGTTCATCCGACACGGGGAACCCCGGGTCAGCGCGTGTCGAGCGCCCGCAGATACCGCCGCGTCATCCAGGCCTGCACGACACGGCCGAGCGGTGCGCCCACGCGCGTGAACCAGCGGCCCGGTGCCGAGAAGGCCGCGATGTCGAACGCCACCTCGCCCGATGGGCGCAGCGTCAGCGTGAAACGTTCCTCGCCGCGTTCGGGGTGGCCCGCACGCGTGCCGTAGGCGAAGCCGGCCGAGGTGTCGGTGCGCTCGGCCCACACGACGAGGCAGGGGATGCGGAACGCCAGGATGCCGAGACCCAGGCGCATCGTCACGCGCGTGCCCTCGCGCATCGGCGTCTCGGACAGCTCGACCCGGGCGCCGGCGCGCCGCTGGGCCTCACCCGCGAGGAGGGCGTCGGCCGCGCGCTCGAAGTCGCCGCGGCCGTGCCCGATCACGCGGTGGCCGCGGACGTGGTGGTACCCCGGGGGCATCTCGCCGGCCGTCGCGCCGACCTCGTCGTAGGTCAGGTCGTCCATGTCTTCACGGTAGACCGGGCGCGTCCGGGACTTCGGGGGTTGCGGCGAGGTGACGAGCGGAGGATGTGGGACCGCCGGAGGGCGTGATGAGCGGAGGGTGTGATGAGCGGAGGGCGTGGGACCGGCGGAGGGCGAGAGACCGCTCTCGCGTCCTCCGCTTGTCCCACGCCCTCCGCTGGCCCCGCTCTCCGCCCTCGCGCGCCGCCCCGCGCCCGGCGCAGCCCAGCCCCGCGCCGAGGCCTCGATGTCGCGCAGCCCGCTCGCGCGGCCCCCGCTCGCCCTGCGCGCCTGCGCAGCCCGTCCGCGCAGCCCCCGCTCGCCCCGCGCGCCTGCCCAGCCCGCGCGCGCGGCCCCCGCTCGCCTGCCCGCCCCACCCACGCAGCGCCCGCCCGCACACCCCCCCCGCGCCTACGCTGGAACCATGCCCGTCCCCTCCGCACGGACCCCCGCGTGATCGACGTCGCCGACCACCTCGCCGCCGTCCTCGACGCGGTCGAGCCCCTCGACCCCGAGTCGCGCGACGTGGCGGCGGCCCGTGGCCGGGTGCTGCGGCATCCGGTGCGGGCGGCCGTCGACGTGCCGGCCTTCGACTGCTCGGCCATGGACGGCTTCGCCGTCCGCGATCTCGCGCCCGCGACCCTGCGCGTGGTCGCCGATCTTCCCGCGGGGACCGACCTCGACCCGCGGATGGATGCCGGCGACGCGGCCCGCATCATGACGGGGGCGCCCGTGCCCACCGATGCCCTCGCCGTCGTCCCGTTCGAGGACACCGCGCGTGGCCTCGCCGGCGGTGTCGAGTCGGTCACGATCGTCGTGTCTCCGCGAGGACCCGGTGCCCACGTCCGCCGCCGCGGCTCCGACGTGCGCGCGGGCGACCTCGTCGTCGCCGACGGACTGCGGGTCACCGCGGCGCGGGCGGGTGCCATCGCGGCATCCGGAGTCGGCACGGTCACCGTGTCGCGCGCCGCTCGCGTCGCGGTCGTGTCGACCGGCTCGGAGCTCGTCGCCCCGGGTGCGCCGCTGGCGCGCGGTCGGATTCCCGAGTCGAACAGCGTGCTGCTCGCCGGGCTCGCCGAAGAGGCGGGTGCCGAGGTCGTGCTGCGCACGAGCGTGGGCGACGAGGGCGACGGACCCCGCCGGGCGATCGCTGCGGCGGAGGCGGCCGGGGCCGACGTCGTCGTGTTCTCGGGCGGCGTGAGTGCCGGGGCGTACGAGGTCGTGAAGAACACCCTCGGCGACCTCATGCGCTTCGACCGCGTGCGCATGCAGCCCGGAAAGCCGCAGGGTTTCGGGCGCACCCCCGAGGGAACCCTGCTGTTCGGCCTCCCCGGCAACCCGGTGAGCGCGGCGGTGTCGTTCGAGCTGTTCGTGCGGCCCGCGCTGCGCGCGCTCGAGGGCGATGTCGACCTCGGTCGCGCCGCCGTGCGCGTGGCGCTCGCCGCGGGGTGGCGTGCGCGTCCCGAGCGGGTGCAGTACGTGCCGGTCGCCCTCGACCGTCGTGACCCGTCGCGCTGGCTCGCTCGCCCGGTCGAGCGCGGCACCCGCGGCTTCGGCGATGCCGACGGCCTGGCGGTCGTCCCCCCGGGCGAGACCGATCTCGTCGCGGGCGATCTCGTGAGCGTGACGCTGTGGTGAGGGCCGACGCGATCCTGCTGGCCGGGGGGCGCGGATCGCGGGTGGGCGGGGCGGTGAAACCCCTGTTCGAGGTGAACGGCACGACGCTCCTCGTCGCAGCGATCACCGCCGTTCGCGCGGCGGGGGTGGAGCGCATCGTCGTCGCCGCGCCCGAGCTCGCCCCCGGCCTCGACGTCGAGTGGGTGCGCGAGGAGCCCCCGTTCGGCGGCCCGGTGGCGGGGATCGTCGCTGCCCTGTCGTCGGTGGATGCCGACGAGGTCTACGTCGTCGCCTGCGACCTGCCGACCGTGGGGCAGGCGGTGGCGCTGCTGCCCGATGCGCTCTCGCCGGGCGTCGACGGCGTCTGCCTCGACGACGGTCGACGCCAGTGGCTGATCGGCCGGTACCGGACGGCGGCGCTGCGTGCAGCGGCATCCCCTCTTCCCGACCGCGGACGCGATGCGTCGATGCGGGCACTGCTCGGGGGGATGACGGTGACCCCGGTGTCGGTCGACCCGTCCCTGACGCGCGACGTCGACACGTGGGACGATCTTCGAGCAGCCCGAGCCCGGTGACCCTCGCGCCCGCCGTGCACAACGGCGGGGCGGTGGGGAGACACGCCGGTGACAAGGCGCTTCGAGGCGGCGGGTCGTGGCGCGGCCCGCGTTTGTGCACGGCGGCGCGGGATGCCGCGGCGCCCTGACGCACGACGTCGACACGTGGGACGATCTTCGAGCAGCCCGAGGAGGAGCAGCCATGACCGAACCCCGCACCCTGCCGCCCGAGGCGCTCAACGATTGGAGCGCGGCGCTCGCCGAGCGCTTCGACCTGGGCGAGGGCGACATCCCCATCTCGCTGATCCTCGACCTCGCTCGCGACGTCGCGAACGGCGTGGCGCGGCCCGCGGCGCCGCTGAGCGCGTTCGTCGCGGGGCTCGTCGCCGGTCGCGCGGGCGGCTCACCGGCCGACACCGAGGCCGCGGTGGCGGCGGTCGTGGAACTCGCGCGCGGGTGGGAGAACCGCTGAGACGCCGGGGCTCGGCCGGCACGGGCCGGGGCGGCGGACCGCGCGGACGCAGGTGGGGGTGCTAGCGAGCGCTGCCGATGACGTCGACCGCGAAGCCCCCCGACGCCGTCTCGAGACGCGAGTCGTTCGTCCAGAGAGCGCGGCACCCGGCCCGTCGGGCGACGGCGAGATGCAGGGCATCCGCCGTCTGCAGGCCTCGATAGCGGGCACGCAGCAACGCCGCGTCGAGAAAGGCGTCGGGGTCCACCGGCAGCAGTTCGAGAGCATCGAAGGCGCTCCACATGGTCGACTGCGCCTGGGCGTCGGCATCCCGTATCGGTTTCACGAGCGCCTCGAGCATGACCAGGGGGCTCGTCGCGAGCGGCTTGTCGTCAGCGATCACCGCAGTGACAAACGCGACGCGGAGGTTCCGTAGATCAGCGGCGTTCTCATCGTCGGTCCACCATGGTGCATGTCGTGAGGAAGGAGATCAGCCGGGTCCCGTCGTCCGTGCGGAACACCTCGTCCAGCGCGACGTTGAACTCCTCGTGCCGCGCGTAGGGGATGTTGATGGGCTCGAAGCCCGACTGGACCAGCGCGCCCGTCATCATGATTCTGGCGGTGCGTTTGTTCCCGTCGAAGTAGAACTGGGACCGGGTTGCCGAGGCGAAGTACACCAGGGCGCGGGCTCTCGGATCGCCGAGTGCGCCGAGCCCGGCGAGCAGGTTCGTGTAGTCCTCCCGGAGCTGCTCCCCGTTCTTCCCTGTCGGGTCACCGTCGACGGTCCCGCCGCTGGCGAGCGTGACGGAACCGCCGCCGTGCACGCTCCCCTCGCCACGGAAGTTGCCCGACTCGATCGCTTCGTATCTGGCAATCACACCGTGGATGCGGTCACTCATCTCTTTGCGCAGCGAGAAGGAGCCGTCACGCACCGCGCTGATCATCAGGCCCATGCCCTCGCTCAGGGCGAGGATCTGCTCCGCCTCCTCGAGCTTCTTCCCACCGACGGTGACACCATCCAGCAGGGTCTGCACCTGCGGCAGCGTGAAGGTGTTGCCCTCCAGGGCGGCCGCGTTCCAGACGAGTTCGGGCAGCGACTTCTCTAGGCGGAAGAGCGACCGCTGCACCGCAGACGGCTCGACGAGTTCGAAGTTGACCGCACCCGGTCGCCAGGTGATCCGGCCCGTGCGCTGCTCACGGGTGGCGTCGCCGACGAACGGATCACGGATCGAGGCCCCCGCCTGGTGTCGGTCACGGTTCTCCTGCGCACGCTTGGCGAAGTCCGCCGCGGTCATACCCCACTTCTTCGGAGACCGCTCCTCCGTGCTCTCTTCGCTCATCGTTCACCACCCTTCGGTGATCTCGTCGGCCAGCTGGTCGTAGCCCAGTCCGTACAGGTCGATCGCCGCCTGGATCGGCGAGACGATCTGCTGCTCCCAGTCCGGCGGGATCATCATGTCGACCAGGTAAGCCTGCATCGTAGGCGCGACCAGAACACCGGCCGGCTGATACTCGTCGACCTCGCGCATCGTCGCCGACAGCCGCTCGGCCACCGCGTCGGTATCCGTCGACCAGACCACCACGGGACCGGGGTCCGGGGCGTGGCCGAGGTAGGCGCGAGCAGCCGCAACTCCCGAAAGTGCCCCACTCAGCGGACGCAGTGCACTGTTGGCCACCTCGATCGTCTGCTGCTGCGTGAGCCCCGGCTTCGGGGCGAAGAACCGGGCACCCTTCCGGTGCTGCGCGGCCGAGTACCGGCCCGCCAATTCGAGCAGTCGATTCCGGTCGGGGCCGGCGTGACGCTCGAGGCGAGCCATCCATTCGTCGATCTGCTGGACTTCCTCAGGTGACGTCATCCCCCAGCCCTCAAGATCTTCCCGGGTCGGGATGGCCGGGTCGGCAACTACTCGCGCCGCCACGGCGGCTGCCGGGTCGCTCACGGGCACCAGCTGCACGTCGATGTCGTACCCGGCCGCCAGCGCGAGCTCGCGTAGCGTCTCGATCGTCGGCGCGGACACTCCATCGCGCACCCGGCGCACGGTCATACGAGAGAGCCCGGTCGCGCGCGCCGTTGCGGTCGGCGTGCGCCCGAGGAGCTCGATCAGAGACGGAACATCCATGTGTCTAGGGTAACAAGTATGTGTCGTGTGACACAAGGATGTGCCAGGCACTGACGGGCGAGGGGGCGGTGCTTTGCCATGACCCCGCCCCGGGCGAGCGAGTCGCAGACCCGGTTGCTTCGAGCGGGGTCACGGCCCGACATACTCCCCACGCGGTCGCAGGCGCATCGGCGCTTCGGCGTACTCCGCGGCGATGTGCGCGATCCACCCCGACAGCCGGCCCACGACGAAGATCGAGCTCGCCGCGTCGTCGGGGAGACGGGCTCCGGATGCCAGGGCGGCCAGCGCGAGATCCACGTTGGGCCGCGCGTGCGCACGGGCGGCGACGGTGTCGCTGAGCCGGGTGACGGCATCCATCGTTCCTTCTCCGTCGGGGAGCTGCGCCAGCAGCGGGAAGAGCGCGTCGGCGCGGTCGTCGACACCGCTGTACAGGGGATGCCCGAAGCCCGGGATGCCGTTGCCGTCCTGCACCGCGTCGGCCAGCGCGCGCTCGGGTTCACGGCCCCGGCGCACCTGCGTGAGCAGGCGGGAGGTGCGGGTGGCGGCGGCGATGTGCAGGGGTGAGTCGGCGGCTCCCAGAGCTGCGCCGACCGCCGCGTACCCGTCGGCGCGGGCCGAGGCCGCCACCCGCGCGGCGAAGGTCGACACGGCCAGGTCGTGATCGATGAGCAGGATGAGCGCCGCGTTGATCGCGCGGACGGTGGGGTCGTCGCTCACGCCCCAGGCGCCGGCCAGGGAGCGCGCCACGTCGAGCTGCGCGTCGCCGCCGAGAGCGACGGGGAGCCCGGTGAGCAGGGTCCAGCCGATGCGGTGAAGGGTCGTGGGGGCGGTGTCGTGGCGGAGCGGGTCGTCGGCGGCGAACCCGGTGAGGGCGGCACGCAGGCGATCCATGGCCCCCGCGTGCGGGGGGAGGGCCTCGACCATGGCGCGGGCGCTGCCGATCGCGGTGTCGGGGGCGTCGATCCGCTCCGCGCCCCACAGCCACGCGACGACCTCGGCGAACGGCTGGTCGATGAGGTCGCGGGCACGCCGGCCCCGGTACAGCAGCTCGCCGTCTTCGATGTCGGCGATGTCGGTCTGCACGATGCCCAGCGGCATCCCCGTCGTGGGGTGGGTCGGGGTGCGCCCGGCCGTGCGTCGCCGCCCGGCCGCGAAGGCCTCGAGCTCGAGGGCGTCGAACGTCGAGCCGTGCGCGTCGCGTTCGCGCGTCACGAGGCCGCGCGAGACGTAGGCGTAGAGGGTCTGCGGTTTCACCCCGAGACGGGCGGCGGCCTGCGCGGCGGTGAGGCGGGGGAGCGGGGCGGTCATGATGATCCGATCAACGTTGACGCTGGGTTCGTCATGTTCGCACACTGGGCGCATGAGCGAGCTGATCGACGTACCCCGCGGTCTGTACGGCGTCGTCGCCGCCGAGACCACCATCGGCGACGTGCACGGCGAGGCCGGGTACTTCCACTACCGCGGGCACTCCGCCGTCGAGCTGGCGCGCGAGCGCTCGTTCGAGGAGGTCTGGCATCTGCTCGTCGTCGGACAGCTTCCCGACGCCGGCCGTCGTGCCGCGTTCGCGGAACGCATCGCCGCGGCCCAGGCGGATCCCCGGATGCCGGAACTGATCGCCGCCGTCGCGATGCACACCGACCAGCCGCTCGCGGCGCTGCGTGCGGTGTGGACGCTCGCGGCATCGGTCCGCCGATCCGCGGCGCTCTACGACCTCGACCCCGATGCGCGGCTCGACGAGGCGATCCGGTTCGCGGCGATCGCCCCGCTCGCCCTCGCGCCGCACCGCGGGGCAGCGGGAGCCGGGGTGGTCGCCGACTACCTCGAGCGCGTCACGGGTGCGACGCCCGACGCGGCGCACGTACGGGCGCTGTCGGCGTACCTGATCGCGGCGATGGACCACGGCTTCAACGCCTCGACGTTCACGGCCCGGGTCATCGCGTCGACGGGGGCAGACCTGGCATCCTGTCTCACCGGCGCGCTCGGCGCGCTCTCGGGTCCGCTGCACGGCGGAGCCCCGGCGCGGGCGCTCGACAGCCTCGACCGCGCGGGCGACGATCCGTCGGCCTGGATCGCCGGCGAGCTCGCCGCGGGGCGCCGGCTCATGGGCTTCGGGCACGCGGTGTACCGCACGGCCGACCCGCGCTCGGAGCTGCTGCGCGGCGTCGCCCGCGACCTCGGCGGTCCGCGCGTGGCGCAGGCGCTGGCCTTCCAAGAGGAGGCGGAGCGGCAGCTGGCGGCCCGGCACCCCGAACGCCCGCTGCACGCGAACGTCGAGTTCTACGCCGCGGTGGTGATGGAGCAGTGCGGCATCGCGCGCGACATGTTCACGCCCACCTTCGCTCTCGCGCGCACGATCGGCTGGACGGCCCACGTGCTCGAGCAGGCGCGCGACCCCAAGATCATCCGCCCGTCGGCGCGGTACGTCGGGCCGGCGTTCCGAGGCTGAGCCGAATGCCGCGGTTCTAGGGCCGCGACACCCCGGAAGAAGGATGCCGTGGGGCGGTGTGCATGCGGGGTTCAGCCGCGTTGGCGGCGTCCCGCCCTCGCAGCGAACGCGTCGATGGCGTGCAGGATCTCTTCGCTACGCCAGAACGGTCCGAGCTTGTGCTCCGCTTTCGAGCGCACGATGCCGGCGTCGACGAGCGCCTTCAGTGGCGGGTACGCGTTGGGCTGTGCGATCCCCAGCTCTTCGGCGGCGGTCGCCGAGTCGAGAACGGGCCGGGAAACGAAGACGTCGAGCAGTCGCCAGGCGTTGGAGTCGCGTCGGGCGGTCAGTCGATCGTTCCAGGATGCGCGGATGTCGTCGATGTCGGAAACGAGCTCGCGACTGTTCGCGACCGCGCGAAATGCTGCGGCTGCGAAGGCGCGAACGATGTCGTTCGGGTCTCCGTCTCGATAGGCGGTCAGCGCGGCGTGGTAGCCGTCGACGTCGGCCAGGAGGCCGGCGGAAACCGGGATGGCGACGTTCCTGGTGACACCTCGGTAGCGGAGCATCGACTGTGCCAGGGCTCGACCCGTTCGGCCGTTGCCGTCGGTGTAGGGGTGGATCGCCTCGAACTGCGCGTGGGCGATCGCGACGGAGACGAGAGACGGCACGTCCCAGCGGGTCGAGAAGCCAGCGAGGTCTTCGACGAGAGACGCAACGTGTTCGTGGTGCGGCGGGACGAACTCGGCACCGACGGGTGAGTCGCCTCGGGTTCCGATCCACACCTGTTCCGTCCGGTACTCACCGGGGGCGTGCCTCGGCTGCGACTCCATCAAAACGCGGTGCATCGCAGCGATGCTGGCCGGCGTGATCTGCGCCGCGAGATCGAGGGCTGCGTGCAGCGAGCGGGTGTTCGCGGCGATCAGTTCGGCGTTGCGGGATCCCTTCGCGCCGAGCTCCGCGGAGAAGATCGCACGAGCCGACGCGGTGAGGTTCTCGATCTGCGACGAGGAAGCGGCCTCCGACCGCAGGAGGACCGGGGCGAAGCCCGCGACCCGGCTGCCGAGTTCGGCATCGAAGCGTGCGAGTTCGGCCGCCGCTTCCTCCGCCTCCGCAGCGACCTCAGGGACCAGTGAGGGGTTGAGGGAGGCGATTGTCGGCGGCACGGAGGCCTCATAGCGAACGCGGGCATGACCCTCGCGTGCGGCGCGGATTCCCCTGGCCGCCGTGGGTACCCAGTCGCGCGTCTCGTAGCCGACGGCTGGCCAAGACGTGTCGCCCGCGGGTTCTCGAGGCGGATCGGAATTCATAAGGGGCGCTCCCATTTTTATGACTTACGGCACTATCTCATAAAAATTTCGTCCCCGAATACGACGTCCGCCTACCCGAACACCACCGTCCACGACACCGCGCGCGGCCAGAGGGCGTATCGCGGCAGCACGTCGGGTCCGCAGGCGCGCGACCCCAACCCGTGCTGCGCGGCGTCGAGGTAGAGCCACAGTCCGCGCGACGGCGGCAGCTCGTGCGCGTGACCGACGCCGGTGCGCTCCTGCGCGGTGTGACGATCGAGCTGGAACCCGGGCAAGCCCGTCGCCCCCGCGTCGATCGCGCGCAGGTGCAGCGGGCCGAGGTCGAGGGCGCGCAGGCCGGGGCGGTGGCCGGTCTCCTGCGGCCGGCCGTACGCGACGCCGAGGTCGTCGACGGCGGCCTCGAAGCGTCCGACGTACGCGGCCTCGCCGCTGTCGGCGTACGACTCCGCCGGTCCCGTGCCGAACCACTCCACCCGCTCGTCGGCCAGCGCGCCCGGCAACCCGATGCGCGCGCCGACCCGCGGCCACGTGCAGTCCCAGGGGCCGAACGGCCGGATGTCGGTGTGCAGTCGCAGGCCGTCGCCGTCGAGGCGCCAGGCGAAGGTCGTCTCGATGCCCTGCGCGCTGTGCGCGGCCATCGACCGCACCCGCTGCACCAGGCCGTCGTCGGTGCGCTCGACCGACAGCACCCGGTGCTGCAGGCGGTCGAGGCCGCGCTCGAGCCACCGCACCGACGACGCCGGCGTGCTCTCATCGCCGCGGCCGTGCGTGAGGGCCGGGTCGGCCGTCTCGTACGAGCCCTGCCCGTCGAGCTGGTCGTTCTCGGTGGGCGCGCGCCACAGTTCGGGCAGCGGTCCGGAGATGTCGAGGTCGCGCCAGCGCAGCAGACCGCCGCGGCGGTCGAACACCGCCTCACCCAGGGCGTCGCCGTCCCATGAGGCGCGGCCGCGGCGCGGCGGGCAGGGAGGAGCGGTGCGGAGCGGGCGCTGCGCGCGCGAGACGATGTGCCCGGCATCGCCCCACGGCGGGGCGTCGCGCCACCTCACCTCGAGGGTGAGCCAGCGCTCGGTCGCGGCATCCGGCAGCCCGTCGAGGGGGACCTCGACGGTGCCCTCCTCGCCCGGGGCGAGCGTGGGCAGGGCGACGGTCCCGTCGGTCAGACGGATGCCGTCGTCCTCGATGCGCCAGTGCAGCTCGAGGTGGTCGGTGCCGAGCGTGTGCTGCCGGTTGCGCACCCGCCAGGAGCGCTCGCCGAGGTGTTCCAGCGTCACGGGGGCCCACACCGCGGCCAGTTCGCCGAGACCGGGAGAGGGCGTGCCGTCGGAGAGCACGAGACCGTCCATCAGGTAGACGCCGTCGTGCACGGGCTCGCCGAAGTCACCTCCGTACGCGAAGAACTCGGTGCCGTCGGCGGCGCGGGTGCGGATGCCGTGATCGCGCCACTCCCACACGAAGCCGCCGTGCAGGCGCGGGTACTGCTCCACGAGCGCCTCGTAGTCGGCGAGCGAGCCGGGGCCGTTGCCCATCGCGTGCGCGAACTCGCACAGCACGAAGGGCTTCGCGCGCTGACGTGCGCCCTCGGCGGGACCGATCTCGTGCACGGGCATCGTCTGCTCGCCGCAGACCGAGGCGATCTCCTCGATCGTCGGGTACATGCGCGAGTACACGTCGGTGTACGCCCCGCCGTAGTCGCCCTCGTAGTGGATCGGGCGGGAGTCGTCGCGCTCGCGGATCCACCCGGCCATCTCGGCGAGGTTGCGGCCGGTCCCGGACTCGTTGCCGAGCGACCACATCACCACGCTCGCGTGGTTCTTGTCTCGCTCGACGGTGCGGCGAACGCGGTCGAGGCAGGCGTCGCGCCAGGCGGGGTCGTCGGCGGGGTTGCCCGTCCACTCGACGTCCCAGAACCCGTGCGTCTCGAGGTCGCACTCGAGCACGACCCAGAAGCCGAGCTCGTCGGCGAGCTCCAGCATCCGCGGGTGCGGGGGCTGGTGGGCCGTGCGGATGGCGGTGATGTTGTGCCGGCGCATGAGGGCGAGCTCGCCGCGCACGTAGTCCTCGTCGAACACGCGGCCGCGGTCGGGGTCGGTCTCGTGGCGGTTGACGCCGCGGAAGATCAGCGGTCGCCCGTCGGCGAGCAACCGGTCGCCGATGATCTCGATGCGGCGGAAGCCCACGCGCAGCCGCACGGTCTCGGCCTCCGTCGACACCTCCACGTCGTACAGGCGGGGTGTCTCCGCCGTCCACGCGTCGACGGCGTCGAGGGGGAGCACCGCCACCTCGGTGGCATCCGCCCACGTCTCGTCGATGCCGAGTTCGGGCACCCGCACGGTCACGGGCCAGCCACCGCGGGGGCGCACGTCGAGGGTGCCGGCGCCGGTCGCGGGGTCGCGGTCGCCGCGCACGAAGACGTCGTCGAGGCCGTTCGCGGGGCGGCCCTGCAGCGAGACGCTGCGGAAGATGCCCGGGAGCCACCACTGGTCCTGATCCTCCAGGTAGCTCGCGGCCGACCACTGGTGCACGCGCACGGCGAGCACGTTTTCGCCGTCGACCAGGTGGTCGGTGACGTCGAATTCCGTCATCAGGCGGCTGCCGGTGAACCAGCCGATCTCGGTGCCGTTCAGCCAGACCGTCGCGAGCGACTCCACGCCCTCGAAACGCAGAAGCGTGCGGCCGCCCGCGCAGAAATCCGGATGCCACTCGAACACGCGCCGGTGGTCGCCGGTGGGGTTGGCATCGGGCACGTGCGGGGGGTCGAGGGGGAACGGGTACCGGATGTTCGTGTACGTCGGGTGGCCGTGCCCCCGCAGCCCCCAGTGCGAGGGCACCGGGATGCGGTCCCACCCGGAGGCATCGGCGTCGACGGCGGCGAACGGCGGCGGGCCGTCGAGGTCGTCGCCGGGATCAGCGTCGTGCAGAAGAAACGCCCAGTCGCCGTCGAGGCTCTGGACCGGGGCGTCGGAGCGCAGCCAGGCGCGCGGGGGAAGGCGGGTGTCGGATCCGGGGGTGGGATCGCCGAGGTGGGTCATCGGTCCTCACGGAGGGCGTCGGGGTCGGCCACGACGGTGACGTCGGGATGCCGTTGCAGGAAGGAAGCGGGGTTGTCGGCGGTGACGGGGCCGGTAAGGGCCGCGCGCAGGGCGGCGGCCTTCGCGGCACCGGATGCCATGAGCACGATACGCCGGGCCGACAGGATCGTGGCGACCCCCTGCGTCATGGCGTGCGTCGGTACGCGGGAGAGCTCGCCGTCGAAGTGCTCGGCATTGGCGCGGCGGGTGCTCTCGTCGAGCTCGACGACACGGGTGCGGGTCCCGGCATCCGATCCGGGTTCGTTGAAGCCGATGTGGCCGTTGCGACCGATGCCGACGATCTGCACGTCCACCCCGCCCGCGGCGGCGATGGCCCGCTCGTAGGCCGCGCCGTCGGCGGCGGTGGAACCGTGCGGCACGCGCACGTTCTCGGCCGGGATGCCGAGGGGTCGGGCGATCACCGACCGCACGTAGGCCGCGTACGAGCGGGGGTCGGAGGCGTCGAGCCCGACGTACTCGTCGAGGGCGAACAGACGCAGCCCCTCGGTCGCGAGACCGTCGGCTCTGCGACGGACGAGCGCGGCGTAGAGCGCGAGAGGGGAGGATCCCGTCGCCACGCCGAGGACGCCGTCGGGGGCGACGGTCGCCACGACGCCCGCCGCCACGTCGCCGATCGCATCGGCGTCGACCATGACGACCCGCGTCGAGGGCGAGATCGGCGTGAGAGGGGCGCGGAGCGCGGTTTCGCTCACTTGATCGCGCCCTTGGCGATGTCGCCGATGAACTGGCGTGCACCGATGAGGAAGACGATCAGCAGCGGCAGCACGGCGAGAAGTGCCCCGGCCATCACCATGCCGTAGTCCTGACCGAAGGCGGTGTTCAGCTGGGCCGTCGCGACCTGAAGGGTCACCTGGTTGGGGTTGGTCAGCACGACCAGCGGCCACAGGTAGTCGTTCCACGCGGCGATGAAGGTGAAGATGCCGAGGAAGCCCAGACCTGGGCGGATGAGCGGCAGGCACACCGTGAACCACTGGCGGAAGAAGCCCGCGCCGTCGAGCACCGAGGCATCCATCAGCTCGTCGGGGATGGACGAGACCATGTACTGGCGCAGCCAGAAGATGCCGAACGCGTTGGCCGCGGCCGGCACGATGAGCGCCTGCAGCTGGCCGACCCAGCCCAGGTTGGTCATCGTGATGAACTGCGGGATGACCGCGAGCTGCATCGGCAGCATGAACGTCACGAGGGTGATCGTGAAGAGCGTGCGGCGCAGTGGGAACTCGAACTTCGCGAACGCGAACGCGGCGAGCGAGTCGAAGACCAGCACCAGGAAGGTCACGCTGCAGGCCACGATCACCGTGTTCAGCAGGGAGCCGGCGAAGTCGATGCGCGCGAAGACCGCGCCGATGTTGTCGAACAGTCGCGGCCCCGGGATGAACGTGGGCGGGGTCGTGTAGATGTCGCTCGTGGAGTTGCTGGCCATCACGACGAGCCAGTACAGCGGGAAGAGCGAGATGAACGCGCCGACGGAGAGGATGCCGTACAGCAGCACGCGTCCGGGTGTCGCCTTGCGGCGACGGCGCATCGGTACCCCTGCGGTGGTGATGTGCTCGGTGACCGTGGCGGTGGGGGGCGTGGTGACGGTCATGCGCGGGCCTTGTCTTCCTTCTTGCCGGCGGTGAAGCGCCAGCTGATGATGGTGAAGATCACGACGATGAGGAAGACGCCCCACGCGATCGCGGCGCCGTAGCCGAAGCGGTTGTAGCTGAAGGCCTGTTGGTAGAAGTACAGGACCATGGTCAGCCCGCCCTGGCCCGCGCCGCCGCTGTTCGGGTTCGTCGTGCTCGAGCTCGCGGTGAGCACCTGCGCTTCGGTGAAGCTCTGCATGCCCGTGACCGTCGAGACGACGAGGACGAAGATGATCGTCGGGCGCAACAGCGGCAGCGTGATGGAGAAGAAGCTGCGAATGGGGCCCGCGCCGTCGAGCTTCGCGGCCTCGTAGACCTCGCCGCCGATGGACTGCATCCCGGCGAGGAAGATGATCGCGTTGTACCCGGTCCACTGGTAGGTGATGAGGATCGAGATCGTGAGCTGGATGCCGAAGGGCGTCGACAGCCACTGCACACCCGGCAGGCCCAGCGAGTTGAGGGCCGCGTTGGCCAGTCCGAAGTTCTCGCCGAAGATCGAGCCGAACAGCACCGCCATGGCCACCACCGAGGTGATGTTGGGCACGAAGTAGGCGATGCGGAACGCGGTGCTGAAGCGCACGGCGTTGTTCAGCAGAGCGGCGACCGCGATGGCGATGGCGAGCATCGGGAACGTCGACAGCGCGAAGATGATGAACGTGTTGCGCACCGACAGCCAGAACGTGCCGTCGGTGAACAGGCGCGTGTAGTTGTCGATCCCGGTCCACTCCGCCGTGCCGAGGCCGTTCCAGTCCTGGAACGACAGCACGAGCGAGTAGGCGGTGGGAAAGAGGCCGAAGCCCAGGAAGAGCAGGAAGAAGGGGGCGATGGCCACGTACATCGGCCAGTGCCGGATGAGGCCCCGGCCCCGGGGGCGCGCGCTGGGGCGCACCCCCGAGGCCGTCATGACGCGCGTGGCGGATGTCACTTAGAGCGCTCCCACACCTGCTGGGCGGCGGTCAGCGCGTCGTTCCACGCCTGCTGCGGGTCCTTGCCCTGCGACTGCACGTTGGCGAGCTCGGTGATGAAGGGCGCCGCCACCTCGTTGTCGATGGGGCTGGTGTAGCTGACCGGCATCTTCTCGGACGCCGCCTTGAAGACGTCGGTCGTGACCTGTCCGCCGAAGAAGGCGTCGGGCTCCTGCAGCGCCGGCTGGCTCAGCGCCTCGGTCGACGAGGGGAAGTTGCCGACCTCGGTGTAGGTGGTGGCCTGGTTCTCGGCGTCGAGCAGGTACTCGACGATCTTCACGGCCTCGTCCTTGTTGGCGGTGGCCGCGGGGATCGTCAGGAACGATCCGCCGATGTTGGCGGGCCCGCCGGGCATCGCCGTGACGTTCCACTTGCCCGAGGTGTCGGGGGCGTTGCTCTTCAGGTCGCCCTGGTACCAGGCGGCGCCGAGCAGCGTCGGCAGGGAGCCGTTGTTGACGGCGGCGGCCCAGTCGGGGCTGCCGTCCTGGATGCCGGCGACCAGGCCGCGTTCGTTGGCTTCGATCGCGGTGTCCCAGGCCTTCTTCACCTGGTCGCTCTCGCCGAGGAACTCCCCGTCCTCCGACACGAACTTCGTCTCGCCCTGGCCCATGACCTTGGTGAAGACGTCTTCGAGCGACACCTCGAGGTAGGCGCCCGTGGCGGCCTTGAGCTTCTCGCCGAAGGCGAAGTAGTCCTCCCACGTGGAGGTGGCGGCGGCGACCTCGGCCGGATCGGTCGGAAGGCCGGCCGCGGCGAGCACGTCGGTGCGGTAATACAGCGCGGTCGGGCCGATGTCGGTGGGGAGGCCGATGAGCTTGCCGTCCGAGGTGGTGGCCTCGGCGAGCTTCCACTGCGGGAAGTCGGCGAGCTTGTCGTCGATGCCGAGGGTCGAGAAGTCAGTGAAGAGGTCGGCCTGCTGCAGGAAGTAGGGCATGTCCTCGCCCTTGATCCCGGTGAGCGAGGGGATGCCGCTGCGTCCGGTGAAGACGGTGACGAGCTTCTGCTTGACGTCGTCACCGATGGTGGTGACCTCGAGCTTCGCGTCGGGGAACTCGGTCTTGGCCGAGTCGACGACGCTCTCGCCGATGCCGCCGGGCCAGGTCCAGAGGGTCATCGGGCCGTCGGACGACCCGCCGGCACCGCCGGAGCAGGCCGAGAGGGACACGGCGGCGACAGCGGCGACGGCGACGGTGCCGAGCGCGCGTCGGTGACGCGGGGTGAAAGTCATCATGGGCGGGTCACTCCTTGATTCGGGTGGGGCGTGAGGAAGAGGCGGTGCGGGATGCCGCCGAGGCGGCGAAGGGCGATGCGCCGTCGTGCAGCGCAGCGCGGAGGAAGGCGAAGCGCGCCGGGTCGGCGGCCGCCGGGTGGGAGTCGAGCCAGGGGAGGAGCTCGTCGAGGCGGGGAGCGGCGGCCGCGCCGCCGGGACGGGAGACGGTGATCGCGGCCACGAGAGCGGCGAATTCGACACGTTCGCGCAACGACCAGGCCGTGAGCTCGGCAGCAGCGAGCGCTCCGCCGAACACGTCGCCGGCGCCCGTGGCATCCACGAAGTCGATCGCGACGGCGTCGACCTCGACCTCTTCGCCCGCGGCCGAGTCGACCGCGATGGCGCCGTGCCCGCCGCGGGTGACGACGGCGAGGGGGACGCGATCGGCGAGGGCGCGGGCGGCGGAGCGGGCGTCGTCGGTGCGCGTGTAGGCGCGGGCCTCGGCCTCGTTGGGGAGGAAGGCGTGGCATCCGTCGAGCACGTCGAGCGCCGAGGGGTTCCACTGCTCGTCGGCGTCCCAGCCGATGTCGGCGAAGATCTTTGTGCCCTGCGCGGCGCGTGCGCGCACCCACTCCGACACGGAGTCGTCGAGGTGGAGGGCGGCGACGGGCGTGAGGGGCGCGCTCTCGAGCAGAGAGGCGAGGGCCGCGGCGGGGCGGCCACCGGTGACCAGGGCGCGATCGCCGCCGTAGTTCATCGCCGCCGTGACCGGCAGGCTCCAGTCTGCGCGCTCGCGGATGCCGTCGACGATGCCCTCGTCGCGCAGCCGGTCGCGTACGAGCCGGGAGAGGGCGTCGGTGCCGGCGTCGGCGCAGAGGACCGTGGGCACTCCGAGTCGGGAGGCGGCGATCGCGTAGTTGGCGATTCCCCCGGGGCCCCAGCCGAAGGCAGGGGTCCAGTGCTCCTCGCCCAGTCGGGGAGCTGCATCGAGCTCGGCGAAGACCAGATCG
This sequence comes from Microbacterium sp. Leaf179, assembly GCF_001423785.1. NCBI lineage: Bacteria > Bacillati > Actinomycetota > Actinomycetes > Micrococcales > Microbacteriaceae > Microbacterium > Microbacterium sp. Leaf179. Next base: position 335,570 of record NZ_LMPH01000001.1, read on the forward strand.
AGGAAAAGCTGCCCGGCCGTCAGGAGGCGGGGCGTGGGACCGGATGCGACTGTCATCGGCCCCTCCTCTCTTCGGCGACGACCGGGGCGTTGCACCGTTTATAGCATTCGTCGCTCAGGAACGCGCAAATTTTTGCGTGTAAATATTTTGTTACTGAGCGATTTTGAGCGATAAGGTGATCGCATCATGAAAGACGTCAGAGACCGCGAGATCCTCCAGCACCTCCGTTCCGCCCGCGCGGCGACGGTCGCGGAGCTCGCCGAGGCCACCGGTTCGAGCATCGCCACGATCCGTCGTGATCTGCAGCGCCTCGACGACGCCGGACTCCTGCGACGCACGCACGGCGGCGCCGTGATGGGCGAGGGCGACGCGCCCTTCGCCACCGTCGAGCCCGTCAATCGCGACGGCAAGGAGCGCATCGCCCGCGCCGCCGCCGACACGATCCGCGACGGCCAGGCCGTCATCCTCGACGTCGGGACCACGACCCTGCAGCTCGCGCGACTGCTTCGCGGCCGTGCGGTCACCGTCATCACCAACAACATGGCCATCTACGACGTGCTGCGCGACGAGCGCGACACGCACCTCGTCGTGCTCCCGGGCGACTACGACCCGGTGTACCGCAGCGTGGCGGGCCACCTCACGACCGAGTCGCTGCGCCTGATCCGTGCCGACCACGCCTTCCTGGGCGTCAGTGGCATGTCGCCCGAAGGCGATCTGCGCGACACCACGCTGGCGCAGGTGCCGATCAAGCAGGCGATGCTCGCGGCGTGCGACGCGGCGACCGTGCTCGCCGACCACAGCAAGTTCCCCGGCAGCGGCGCCGGACGTATCGCCCTGCCCCTCGCCCTGCGGCGGCTCATCACCGATGCGCCGCTCGAGGGCCCGATCGTCGAGTCCCTGGGCCGACGGAATGTCGAGATTGTGACCGCATGAAGCTTGCCATGATCGGTGGCGGAGGATTCCGCACCCCCTTGGTGTACCGAGCCCTGCTGCTGGACCGCGATGCCGGACGCGTCGACGAGGTCGCCCTCGTCGACACCGACGCCGCGCGGCTGCGGACGATGGCCCGCATCCTCGAGGACCAGGCGCGCGACTTCCCCGATGCCCCGCGTGTGAGCGTGCACACGGATGCCGAAGAGGGCCTGCGCGGGGCCGACTTCGTGTTCTCGGCCATCCGCGTCGGCGGGATGGCCGGCCGTGCCGCCGATGAGCGCATCGGCCTGTCGCACGGGGTCATCGGGCAGGAGACCGTCGGCTTCGGCGGCATCTCCTACGCGCTGCGGACGCTGCCGGTCGCGATGCAGCTCGCCGAGCTCATCCAGCGCGTCGCCCCCGACGCGTGGGTCATCAACTTCACCAACCCCGCCGGCGTCGTGACCGAGGCCATGGGTCGCGTGCTGGGCAATCGTGTCATCGGCATCTGCGACTCGCCCATCGGCCTCGCCCGCCGCGCGCTCGGGGCCCTCGGCATCCGGGACGCAGCCGACGTCGAGATCGAGTACGCCGGCCTCAACCACCTCGGGTGGCTGACGGCGCTCCGCCGCGACGGCGTCGATCTGCTGCCGGAACTGCTCGCCTCGCCCGAGCGCATCGAGTCGTTCGAAGAGGGAGCGCTGTTCGGCGCCGACTGGATCCAGACGCTCGGGGCTCTTCCCAACGAGTACCTGCACTACTACTCGTACCGTCGCGACGTGCTCCAGGCCGACCAGTACGCCGCGACCACGCGCGGGCGCTACCTGCTCGACCAGCAGGCCGGCTTCTGGGAGACGGCGGCGACCGCGCCGCGTCCCCACGCGGCCTGGGAGGCCTGCCGGCACGAGCGCGAGGTCACCTACATGGCGACCAACCGGGACTCCGCCGGCATGGGCGACCGCGATGAGGAAGACCTCGTCTCGGGCGGCTACGAGAACGTCGCGATCGCGCTGATGCGCGCGATCGCCTACGACCAGTCGGCGCGGCTCATCCTCAACGTCCCCGGCGGGGGCGTGCTGGCGGGCCTCGACGCCGAGGCCGTGGTCGAGGTGCCCTGCATCGTCGGCGCCGACGGCCCGCGCCCGCTCGAGAGCGCGGCCGTGCCCGCGTTCGGGCAGGGCCTCATCGCCACCGTCAAGTACGTCGAGCGCCAGACGATCGAGGCCGCTCTCACCGGCTCACGCGCTGCGGCGCTGCGGGCCCTGGCCCACCACCCGCTGATCGACTCGGTCCGCGTCGCGCGGGCCTTGCTCGACGACGCGAGCTCCAGCTTCGCCGACCTGTCGTACCTCCGCTGAGCCCGGGGGCGCGCCCTCGACCCGAACGTCGGCCGCGCCCCCGCACCAGCCCGCCGCCCCCGGCATCCCTCCCCGCCGCCCCTCCCGACGCATCCCGACCCCGCCTCCCGCGCTGACCCCGAAACCGGAGACACCGTGCACCAGAACCTCACGCTCGTCGAAGAGCGCATCCACCGCGTGCTCACCGAGCGCATCGTCCCCGCCGTGTACTCCGCGCGGGTGCCCGTCGCGCTGAAGGCCTGGATGGTCCCCGACGAGCCGGTCCCGGCCTCCAAGGCCCTCGCCGCCGACTACGCCCCCTTCGCCGTCGGAGACAGCTGGGGGCGGGCGTGGTCGACCTGGTGGTTCGAGGTCACCGGCGAGATCCCGACCGACTGGGCCGGCCGCACCGTCGAGCTGCTGCTCGACCCCGGCTTCCAGGGCGACTGGCCCGGCAACCAGGCCGAGGCGCTCGTGCACACCCCCGACGGCGTGCAGGTCAAGGGCATCCACCCCCGCAACCACTACGTGCGCCTGACCGACGAGGCCGCGGGCGGCGAGCCCGTGCACTTCTTCGTCGAGGCCGCCGCCAACCCCGACATCCTCGTGAACGACTTCGTCCCCACGAAGTTCGGCTCCAAGAAGACCGCTCCCGAGACGCCGATCTACACCTTCCGCACCGCCGAGCTCGCGGTCTTCGAACCCGAGGTGTGGGCGCTGCAGTTCGACGTCGAGGTGCTGTACCAGTTGCTGAAGGAGCTGCCCGAGACGGAGCCCCGCCGCCACGAGGTCATGCGGGCGCTCGAGCGCGCGCTGAACGTGCTCCGCCTCGACGACATCGTCGGTACCGCAGCCGTCGCGCGCGCCGAGCTCGTCGACGTGCTGTCGCGCCCGGCCTCGGCCTCGGCCCACCGCCTCTCGGGCATCGGCCACGCGCACATCGACACCGCGTGGCTCTGGCCCATCCGCGAGACCAAGCGCAAGACCGCCCGCACCTTCTCGAACGTCCTCGCGCTCGCCGAGCAGTACCCCGACTTCCGCTTCGCCGCCTCATCGGCGCAGCAGTACGCGTGGGTCAAGGAGCGCTACCCGCACGTGTGGGAGGGCATCAAGGCCGCGATCGCGAACGGACAGTGGATCGTGGTCGGCTCGCAGTGGGTCGAGCCCGACGGCAACCTGCCCGGAGGCGAGGCCATGGTGCGCCAGGTCACGCAGGGGATGCGGTTCTTCCGCGACGAGCTCGACGTCGAGACGCACGGCATCTGGCTGCCCGACTCGTTCGGCTACACCGCCGCGTTCCCGCAGATCGCGAAGCTCGCGGGCCTGGACTGGTTCCTCACGCAGAAGATCTCGTGGAGCCAGACCAACAAGTTCCCCCACCACACCTTCTGGTGGGAGGGCATCGACGGCTCACGCATCTTCACGCACTTCCCGCCCATCGACACCTACAACTCCACGCTCGAGGGCGAGGAGCTGCACCACGCCGTGCGCCAGTTCCGCGACAAGGGCAGGGCGACGACCTCGCTCGTGCCCTTCGGCTACGGCGACGGCGGCGGCGGACCCATCCGCGAGATGATGGAGCGCCAGCGCCGGGTGGAGTCGCTCGAGGGATCGCCGCGGGTCGAGATCGAGCACCCCGACGACTTCTTCGCCGCAGCCCGGGCCGAGTACCCCGACGCTCCCGTCTGGGTGGGCGAGCTCTACCTCGAACTGCACCGCGGCACCTTCACCTCGCACGCCCGCGAGAAGCGCGGCAACCGCGAGGCCGAGCACCGCCTGCGCGAGGCCGAGCTGTGGTGGACCGCCGCCGCACTGAAGGGCGCCGAGTACCCGTACGCCGCGCTCGATCGCCTCTGGCAGGGCGTGCTGCTGCAGCAGTTCCACGACATCCTGCCCGGATCCTCGATCCAGTGGGTGCACGAGCAGAACGAAGAGGACTACGCCGCCGCCCTCGCCGAGCTCGACCACTCGATCGCCGAGGCCCTGGACGCCGCGGGGCTCTCGGCCGCGGTCGTGAACTCGGCCGACCACGCCCGTCGGTCGTTGGCCCTGGATGCCACCGGCACCCCGCTCGCGTTGGTCGAGACGCCCGCGCTGGGCGTGGCATCCCTCGTTCCGGTCGCGCCCGCGCACCCGGTGCGGGCGGAGCGATCCGGCGCGGACATCGTGCTCGACAACGGTCTCGTGCGGGTCACCGTCGACGCCCGGGGCCTCGTGACCTCGATCGTCGACCTCGCCGCGGGCCGCGAGCTCGTGCCCGCCGACCGTGTCGCGAACCTGCTGCAGCTGCACCAGGACCTCCCCAACGCCTGGGACGCCTGGGACATCGACGCCCACTACCGCTACACGTTCGACGACCTCGACACCGCCGACGCCGTCGAGCTCGCGGTCGACGACGAACTGCGCGCCCGCGTGATCGTCACGCGTACTTTCGGCACCTCGCGGCTGACGCAGACCATCGCCGTGCACGCCGATGACGTGCGCGTGCACTTCGCAGTCGACCTCGACTGGAACGAGCGCGAGAAGCTGCTCAAGGCCTCGCTCCCCTTCGTCGTGCACGCCCACCACCACAGCGCCGAGATCCAGTACGGCCACGTTCGCCGCGCGACCCACACGAACACCTCATGGGAAGACGCGAAGTTCGAGGTCATGGCCCACCGCTGGGTGCACGTCGAGGAGCCGGGCTACGGCATCGGCGTCACCAACGACGCCACCTACGGCCACGACATCACCCGCACGGTCGGGGCCTCGGGCGAGGTCGAGACCGAGGTGCGCCTGAGCCTGGTGCGCGCGGCGAACTCGCCCGACCCGGTCCAGGATGCCGGCCACCACACGTTCGCGTACGCGGTGCACCCCGGGGCCGACATCGCCGCCGTCGTGGCCTCCGGGTACGAACAGAACCTGCCGCTGCGCCGCCCCGCGGCCGAGGGCACGGTCGAGCCGTGGAGCGTGCTGCGCTCGTCGAACGAGGGCGTGCGCATCGAGGCCGTGAAGCTCGCCGACGACCGCTCGGGTGACGTGATCGTGCGCGTGTACGAGGCACTCGGGCGCCGCGCGGCGACGACCCTCACGCCCGGGTTCGCCGTGGCATCCGCCTCCGAGGTCGACCTGCTCGAGCGTCCGCTCGGCGACGACATGGCGCGCTCGCGCCGCCTCACGGTCGAGGGCGAGGGCATCGCGCTCGAGCTGCGTCCGTTCCAGGTCGTGACGCTGCGGCTCTCGCGCGGATGACCCGCACCGTCTCGCAGAGCTCCCCCGCGGCGCGCGCGGGGAGCCTGCGGATCGGCGTGCTCGTCGTGTGGCTGGTCGGGGTCATCGCCTACGTCGTCTCGATCGTCAATCGCACCTCGCTCGCGGCCCTGGGGCTCGAGGCGGCCGACCGGTTCGCGATCACCGCGGCGACGCTGTCTCTGCTGGCCGTCGTGCAGCTCGCCGTCTACGGCGCGTTGCAGCTGCCCGTCGGACTGCTGCTCGACCGGTTCGGCGTGCGAACCGTGTTGACGGTCGGCATGCTCGTGATGGCGGGGGCGCAGGTCGTGCTCGCCCTGGCACCCGACATCGGCGTCGCCATCGCGGGGCGTCTGCTCATGGGGGCCGGTGAGGCCGCCATCTTCCCCGGACTGCTGCGCGTGATCGGCATGCGCTTCCCGCCGCGGCTCGCACCGACGGCCGTGCAGGTCACGGGTCTGACCGGCCAGTTCGGGCAGATCGTCAGCGTCGTGCCCTTCGCCGCGCTCGTCGGCGTGGCGGGGTGGGTCTCGGCCTTCCTCTCGCTGGCGGGGGTCACGGCGCTGGTGGCGGTGCTGGTCGCCGTGGTCGTCCGCGAGCGCCGGCCCGTCGCCGTCGAGCGGACGAGCGTCTCGCGCGCCGTGCGCGAGGCGTGGAGATCACCGGGAACGCGGCTGGCGTTCTGGGTGCACTTCGTCACCTCGTTCTCGGGCAACGCCTTCGCCCTGCTGTGGGGCTTCCCGTTCCTCGTGGCGGGCCAGGGTCTGGATGCCGCGACCGCGGGCGGCCTGTTCTCGGTCTACGTCGTGTGCGGCATCGCCTTCGGGCCGATCGTGGGCGCGATCTCGGGTCGCTTCCCCCGGGCCCGCACGGCTCTCGTGCTCTCGCTGGTCGGCGCGCAGGCGGTGTCGTGGGCGGCGGTCCTGGCGTTCCCCGATCGGGCGCCGCTGCCGCTGCTCGTCGTGCTCGCCGCCGCCATGTGCGTCGGGGGACCCGCCTCGATGGTCGCGTTCGACATCGCGCGCGACCACAATCCGCGCGAACGGCTCAGCACCGCCACGGGCGTCGTCAACGGCGCGGGATTCCTCTCCAGCATCCTCGTCATCCTGCTGATCGGCGCCGTCCTCACCCTGCAGGCGGGGGGAGGCGAGTACTCGCCCGGGGCGTTCCGGCTGGCCGAGCTCGTGCAGGTCCCGTTCTGGGTGGCCGGAATCGTCCTCGTGCTGCGGGCCCATCGCACGGTGCGGGCGTCGTCGCCCGACTGAGCCCCCGCGGACGAACGGTCGGATGCCGCGGACGAACGGTCGGGCGCGCGACGCCGCCGCTCGCGAGCATCGATACATGACCACCACCGCCCCGGTTCCCGTCTCCGCGCCGTCCACCATGAGGTACGGCGGACTCATCGTCGTGATGCTGCTGAGCTTCCTGCTGGTCACGGCAGAGTTCCTGCCCAACGGCGTGCTGACCGAGATGGCCGCCTCGCTCGGCATCACGCCCGGGCAGGCGGGCCAGACCGTCACCGTCACGGCCCTGGCCGGGCTGCTCTTCGCCCCCACCGTGGGCCTGCTGCTGCCCCGCCTCGATCGCCGCACCCTGCTCACCGGCGCCGCGGCCGCGGCCACGGTGTCGAGCCTCGTCGTGGCCGCCGCGCCCAGCCTCATCGCCATCCTCGCCGCGCGCTTCCTGCTCGGCGCCGCGATCAGCGCGTTCTGGGCGATGTCGATCACGGTCGCGGCGCGCCTGTCGAGCCCCGACCGCGTCGGGCGGGCCGTGATGTTCGGCTCGGCGGGACTGTCGCTCGCGACCGTGGCGGGCGTTCCGATCGGCGTCGCCCTGAGCGAGGTGCTCGACTGGCGGGTCGCCTTCCTGCTCATCGGTGTCATCACGGCCGTCGTCGGTGTCGCGGTGCGTGTCGTGCTCCCGCCCGTACCGGCGGCCTCGGCGTCGAGCCTGCGCATCCTCGTCGACACCCTGCGGCGCCCGGGCGTGGGCGGCGGCATGATCGGTCACGTGCTCGTCGTGCTGGGCCACTTCCTCGCCTACACCTACGTGCGTCTCGCTCTGGAGCGCGTCCCGGGGGTCGACGGGGGCACCATCGTGCTGCTGCTCGCGTTGTTCGGGGTGGGCGGGTTCGTCGGCAACCTCGTCATCGGCATCGTCGTCGACCGCGCCTTCGTGCGGCTCTCGGTCATCGGACCGCTCGTCATCGCGGTCGCCGTCGCGGTCGTCGTCCTGCTTCCCGCGGCGATCATCGCGGTCGCAGCGGCCGTTCTCGTGTGGGGCTTCTTCTTCTCGTCGTGGCTGATCATCGTGAACACGTGGGTGGGGCACCGCATGCCCGACCGTCTCGAAGCGGGCGGCAGTCTCGTGGTCACGGGCTTCCAGCTCGCCATCACCATCGCTGCGGGCGTGGGCGGAGTGCTCGTCGATTCGGTCGGGGTGGTGACGGTGGATGCCATCGGCATCGCGCTGCTCGTGATCGGCGCCGTGCTGTTCGGGGTCTCGGTGCGCGAGCGTCGCGCCGTCGCGGGCTGAGGGTGACGCCGGCCGGGCCGCCCAGCGGCAGCGGCGCCGGCGGGGGCGTCAGATCGCGACGGTCGCCCGGCGGCCGGCCCGCCACGCCGACGGGGCGACACCCGCGTGGCGGCGGAACGCGCGGCTGAAGCCCTCGTCGGACGCGTAGCCGAGCACCCGTGAGGTCTCGGACACGGGCGTTCCGGCCTCGAGCAGGTCTTTCGCCCTCTCCATGCGCACCGCGCTCACGTACGCGGCGGGAGAGAGCCCGAAGTTCCGACGGAACCGCTCAGCGAACACCGACCGCGACATCGCGCCGAGCGATGCCAGTTCGCCGATGCTCCAGTCGTGACCGGGGTCGTGGGCGATCGCGGCGACGACCCGCGCGAGGAACGGGTCGTCGGCGCGGGGCGGCCAGGCCGCGTCGCGGTCGGTCGAGGCCCACGCCCGCAGCGCTGAGAGCAGCACGGTGGTCACCATGAGCTTGCAGATGGTCTCGTCGCCCTGGCGCTCGGCGGTCTCCGCGTTCGGGGTCGTGCCCAGGTGCGCCGCCAGCGCCGCCGCCGCGGGTTCCGCGTGCGCGAAGCCGCTGACGAAGACGAACGGCGGCAGGCTGCGCGCGTCGCCCGCCGGGGCGACCTCGAGGGGGACGACCGTCACCTCGGCGCCGGACTGCGAGGCCAGGGCGAGCCCGTGGCATCCGAGGCTCACGAACGCGTCTCCGGCCAGCAGTGTCCGCCCGCCGACGGTCGTGGCGACCGACCCGCTCGCGGCGTCGACCGTGCAGGCCGTCCGCGCCGAGGCCGATCCGCTGATCTCACCGACGCGGACGTAGACGAGGGCCGCGCCGCCACGCGGCAGGGCGAGGCGCTCTCGGGGGGCGAGCGTCAGCTGATGCGCGCGACCGGGGCGCACGTCGAGCGTCGACAGGGCACGATCCAGCGCAGGCTCCGGCGTCATGCCTGCGCAAACCTCCGCGACCCGCCCGCTATTCCGGGCGACCCGCACGCCCGGGGTCCCGCCCTCCGCGATACGGATGGCCTCCGTCGCCGATCTCGGTGACAATGGAGGGCATGCGATCCCCCCGCCCGCTGCTGTTCGTCGCGCTCGCCGTCGCCGGCGTCGCCCTCTCATCGTGCACGGGCCACGTGGCATCCGAGCCGTCCACCGCCGTCGCCGAGTCGCCGTCGCCGCACGGGAGTCCTTCTGCCACGGCCACGCCGGTGCCTGATTCCGGGCCGGTCGAGGCCTTCCGCGCGTGGTGGACCGCGGTGCGCTCCTCCGACACCGTCGCCGCCTGCGGGGCGCTCACCCCGGGCCTGCAGGAACGGATGCTGACGGAGTACACGACGTCGACGGGACTCGAGGTCGAGGACTGCGTCGAGCTCGTGCGCCAGAGTTCGCTGTTGTACGCCGCGGCGGGGATGTCGCCCGATGTCGATGTCGCCGTCGTGACGGACCAGGGCGATGACGCCGTGCTCGACGTCACCTACGCGAGCGGAGACTGCGGCACGGTGCACCTCTCGCACACCACCGGGGTGTGGATGCTCACCGAACTCAGCCAGGAGTGCGCCGCGCGCTGACCGTCGCCGACCTCGGGGTCGACGCGCGATCAGCCGAAGAACTCCGCGGCCGTCGCCACGCCGACCGAGATCGAGAGCAGGCCGGCGGCGACGCCCGCGATGAAGCCGGCGGCCGCGAGCTCCCGCGCCATCCGCGCGTTCAGGCTCAGGATGCCGCACACCGCCGACACCGCGGCGAGCACCCACATGCCGATCTGGATCCACATCAGTCCCTCGAGCTCGGCGATCGCGCTGACCGTGACCAGGAACAGGTACCAGGCGATCACGACGACGCCCGTGACCAGGGCGATGACCGACACGACCCGCAGATCGCCCTTGGGTCGCGGCGGCGCGGGCGGTTCGGGGCGGGGCGGGATGCCGAGGGCAGGCTCGAGCGAGTCGGGGAGGTCGTCGTCTGCCATGAAGCGATCCTCGCACCTCGAACGCGATCACGGGCGGCGGTTGCGCGCGCACCCGGCCCCGTTCGGAGAGCCGCCGCCCTGTCGCGCCTAGGCTGCTGCCGGTGAGAACCATCGGCATCGACCTCGCCGCGAGCACCCCCGGCACCGCCTTGGCCGAGATCGTCTGGTCGGGCGGCGGCGCGCGACTCACGCGGCTCGAGGCGGGGGTCGACGACACCGACATCGTGGCGTCGGTCTCGGACGGCGACGCCTGGCTCGGCATCGACTGCCCCCTCGGGTGGCCCGACGCGTTCGTCGACTTCGTCCAGGCCCACCATGCCGAGACGGCCCCCGCTCTCGGACCGGTCGACGGGGGAGCGGACTGGCGGCGCCCCCTCGTCTACCGGCACACCGACCACGTCGTCCGCGAGCGCATCGGTCGCTGGCCGCTGAGCGTGTCGACGGACCGGCTGGGCGTCACGGCGCTGCGGTGCGCCGGGGTGCTGCGGCGCCTGGCCCAGGCCGGCTTCGCGGTCGATCGTGCGGGGGAGAGGCGCCTGTTCGAGGTGTACCCCGGCGGCTCGCTGCGCGTGTGGGGCTTCGACACGACGGGGTACCGAGTGGATGCCGCCCGCCGCAGCGCCCTGCTCGACACGGTGTGCGCGCGGGTGCCGTGGTTCGACGTCGGGCCGTTCGCCGCGCTCGCGATCGCCAAGGCCGACGCCTTCGACGCGGTCATCGCCTCCCTCGCGACGCGCGCGGGGGCGCTCGGGCAGTTCGAGCCCCCGGCATCCGAGATGCTCGCCGTGGCGCGGCGGGAGGGGTGGGTCGTGTTGCCCAGTGGGGGGTTGGAGGGTCTTGTTCGGGACGGGTGGGGATGACGCTTATTGTCAGTTCGTCCCCATAGCTCGGGCCGCGTCGATGCGCGTGATGAAGTCGTTCGCCCACTCCGCGGCAGCGGCGATACCCGGGATGACGTCTACTCCGGTAGAGGATGCGTCGTAGAGGGTGTCCCAGTTCTCGTTCACGACCACGACGGGGGGCCACTGCTGCCCGGCGCGATAGGTGAAGAGGCGTGTGCACGTCTCGCGCACGAGAGCGAGGTCGAGGTCCTCTTCGCGATCGAGCAGCTGTAGGTCGATGAGGTCGTGTGCGCGCTCGCTACCAGGGCCCGTCGCCGCGTGAAGCTTCTGCGCAATCTGATGGTCACTACGCATCACACTGACCGGCTCCGGGCGGGGAAGGCCGACGGATGGGAACAGGTCCGCGAGGTCGTCGGCAAGCGCTGTCTCCGGCGCATCAGCGTCGCCGATCTCGTTGTGGCCCAGCTCGAACGTGACGGTGCACCACGGCTTGCCGAGATAGTCGAGCTTCACATCGAAGGGCTGCATGACGTACGTGGTGGGTACGTCCGCCGGTTTCGGCGCCGTGCGTTCGATGAGGCGACCGGTGAATCCCGACCACCCCGTGCGCAGCCGTTCCTCGAAATCATCGGTGAACTCAGCCAGCGTGCCCGGTCGCGCGGCGTCGAGGTCTTTGGTGAATCGAGTGGCCCGGCCGTAGCGGAGAGCCATGGCGCTTCCACCTTTGACGGCCCCGGCTGGGAGCATCTGGCCGACCACGACCAGCGCCATCCCGACCGTTCGCCTGTTGACTGCTCCTTCGTCGCCCTCGATGTTGGCGAGCCGCTGCCGTAGCGAACCGAGGTTCGCTGGGGCTTCGTCATACGTCACGCGGCCAGCGCCACTCGCACTCGCGACATCTCTGCCATGGTCAGGTACCCCTCTGCGCGCGCTTGGGCGGCAGCTGCGAGCAGACGTTCGGTCTGGACGCGGCCCCGACATTCGAGGAGCGCATCCACCACGGGCTGCGCCGCGATGCCCTCGTACACTGTTGGCTTCGCGCCCGCAGGGGCCGGGGTGAGTTCAATGTGTGCGGGCACCGTGCGCCGAGTGCGCTTAGGGGTCGCGAGGGTGATGTTCCGGGGGTTCACATCGGCGAGCCCCAGGAGCGCGAGGACCGTCTCTCCTCGCAGAAACGCCCCCTCTCCCGCGCGGAGCGCCGCTTCCGCGTACTCATCCAGAGGGGTGTGCGGGATGGTCTCGTCGCGGTACAACCCGTAGGCGATGTGGGTGAACCTGTTGCGCGTAGCGAGCTTCACCAGCTCGATTCGGGGGACGCCCGCGCTTTGGGCTTCCCGCGTGGTGACGTACCCGTAGTTGTCGATCGCGATCTCGTGGACGATGTCGCGGTAGGTGGGCCGAGTCATGTCAAAACTATACCACGTTCGGTATAGTTTTGACATGACTCGGGGAGCTTCGGGGGACGGCGTGAGTACTCCGAAGATGGCGTGACTCGGTCCTGTGTGCGCCACCAGCCCGAGTCGCCCCGAACGTGTACCTACGTGGGCTCTCCTCGTGCCCGAAGTGCAACGCGAATGCGTGCTCGACAGGCCTTGCGCCACACTCCCACCCGCGCTAACGTGCAACCCAATGGTTGAACAACAGCACCTCGACTCCGCCGACATCGACCGCGTGTTCCACGCGCTCGCCGATGCGACGCGTCGCGACATCGTGCGGCGCACGCTCGTCACCGAACAGTCGGTGTCGGACCTCGCCGCGGGATACGCCATGTCGTTCGCTGCCGTGTCGAAGCACATCGCGGTGCTGGCCGAGGCCCGGCTCATCACCAAGCGTGCGGAGGGGAGGGTGCGCCTCGTGCGTGCCGACCCCGCCGCCCTCGCTCGGGCGCAAGAACTGCTGCGCTCGTACGAGAACCTCTGGCGCGGCCGCATCGACCGGCTCGATGCGCTGCTCCTCGAAGAACCGGATGCCATGGCATCCACGACTACGCCCGAACCGACCGAGAACTGACCCGACCAAGGAGTCCGTCATGCCCGTCACATCCGTCGAGAGCGACACCGAAGCGCTCACCATGAGTCTGGTCGCCGACTTTCCCGTCGGTCCCGAGCGTCTGTGGGCCGTGTTCACCGACCCGCGCCAGCTCGAGCGGTTCTGGGGTCCTCCCGGCTGGCCGGCGACCTTCGACGCGTTCGATTTCTCGGTCGGCGGACAGGCGAAGTACCACATGACCTCGCCCCAGGGTCAGCACGCCGGTGGGGCGTGGGAGTTCACGCGCATCGACGAACCGCGGGGATTCGAGGTCATCGACTCGTTCGCCGACGACAACGGCGACCCGATCGAGGGGATGCCGTCGATGCGCATGGTCTTCTCGTTCGAAGCTACGCCCGAGGGTTCACGGCTGACGAACGTGAGCCACTTCGCCTCGGCCGAGGCCCTCGAGCAGGTCGTGGCGATGGGCGCCGTCGAGGGCTCGACCCTCGCGATGAACCAGCTCGACGCCGTGCTGCTCGGACTCCGCGAGTTCGCCCAGGGCACGGGCACGCAGCTCGAGGTGCTCAGCGACCAGCACGTGCGCATCACGCGCCTCATCGACGGCCCGCGCGAGCTGGTGTGGCGCGCGCACGTCGACCCCGCGCTCATGCGGCAGTGGATGCTCGGCCCCGACGGCTGGCGCATGACCGTCAGCGAGGTCGACGTCTCGGTGGGGGGTCGGTACCGCCTCGCGTGGGAACCCGAGGCCGGTACCGAGGGCGAGGGCTTCGGCTTTGACGGCGAGACCCTGCTCGTCGACGAGCCGAGCCGCATCGTGCAGACCGAGCACATGACCGGCACCGACTACCCCTCGACCACGAACGACCTGTCGTTCTACGAGGAAGACGGAGCCACCCTCGTGACGCTGCTCATCGAGTATCCGGATGCCGCGACCCGCGACGCCGTGATCGGCACGGGCATGCTCGAGGGGATGGAGCAGAGCTTCCAGCGGATGGAGCGCGTGGTCCTCGGTTAGGTCAGGGATGCTCCGTCGTGTCAACAGACTCCCGGGCGGAGTACCGCAAAGGGGCTCACCACACCGTCATCGTGCGGAGATTCTCGGCTTCACCGCCGTCCGCCGGCGGTGTGACGGTCCATCCGAGCTCCGCGAGGACTGATGCGACCTCCGCTGGGGCATCACGTGCAGCTGCCTTGATCTGCCGACGCCGCCACTGTTGTCTGCCTGCGTCTACTGCATCCCGCCACTCTGGCTGGGCGTCGATACCGCACTCCTGAATCACGAACTGGAGAAGATCTTCAAGACATGGTCGGAAACGCTCGCCGCCGACGGGGATGTGGAGAGACGAGATCTGATGTGGGGCAGTGACTTGGCCGGGTCGGACGGCGTGTGATCGCGAGAGGAGGTGCGATAGCGCACCTCGCTCCGCGTGAACATGCCAGTGCACGGTGGGCGATGTGTGCATCGCCGCGTCGAACTCGAGGCGGATGAGAGGCTGGCGGTCGAGCGTCGAATGGACGGCCATCTTGGACTGCACGGTCTTCAAATAGCGATTGTGTCGATCCATCGAGAGAAAAATCTCGACGGTCAGATCAGCGAGGTGTTCGCTATCGACATAGAGCGGTATGCGGTTGTTCAGATCGGGGTTTTCAGGTCGCACCCAGTAGCGATTCGATTGCGGCGCGGTGAGGGAGCGAATGTCTATCGGTCCAGGCAGAACAGCTCGAAGTGTGGTCTGGACCTCGGCGGCGAACTCGGCAGACCGTTGGGCGAGATCGTCTGATGTGCTCGTCATCACTCCGTGCCGAGCAGAAACTCGATTCCCTCAATCTCGTCCTTCGCATCCCACTCGTCCGAGGTGAGCGACGACGCAGCAATTTTCGCCGCGAGTTCGTCCCTCGTCATCTGAAGGCGAGTCAAGATCTCTGCGCGGCGCGCGACGAGAGAGTCTCGAGTCATTTCCTGTACAGGAGCCACGATTCCTCCAGTGTGTGTGAGGTGGGTGAGCGTGACGCAAGTAAATCACTGACCTCCGACATCGGCCAGGCTGAGGGCTTGAAGGATGTGCAAGACCGACGGAGCGTGCGTGTCGGGGCTCGGCGGCCGGTTCTCAGCTCACCGGCGCCGGCGCCGCGCGGCGCACCAGCTCGCGCAGCTTCTTCTCGACCTCGGGCGTCACCTCGAGCACCACGAACGACACCGGCCACATCGGGCCGTCGTCGAGCTGCGCGGTCTCGTCGAAGCTCACGGTGCCGTACCGCGTCTTGAACTTCGAGGCCGGCTGGTAGAACACCACGACCTTGCCGTCCTTCGCGTAGGCCGGGAAGCCGTAGAACGTCTTCGGCGCAAGGTGCGGCGCCTCTTCGAGCACGATCACGTGCACACGCTCCGCGATCGCGCGATCGACTCCCTCGAGCTTCTCGATCGCCTCGAGACAGGCCTCGTTCTCTTTCTGGAGCTTGGCCAGGCCTTTCAGGCCCTTCATCGCCCTGAGCTCTTCGGCGCGCTGCGTCATCGCGGCGCGTTCCTCGTCACTGAATCCGCTGGCCATGGCATCCGTCCTCTCGTGGGTGTGGACGAAGGTTATCGCTATGGCCGTGGCCCGGTCAGGTACCTGCCCGACGTCGGCGGTGTGCGCAACCTCACTGGCAGGTGGGTGCGGGCACAGGCACGCGGGCGGCGGCGTCAGGCCAGCCGCAGCCCCTCTTCGAGCGCGACCCACGCGAGCATCGCGCACTTCACGCGCGCGGTGTACTTCGACACCCCCGACAGCGCGGCGGCGTCGGCGAACGTCTCCTCGTCGAGGGGGATCTTGCCCCGCGAGCGCAGCGCCTCGCGGAACTGCGCGATGAGCGCATCGGCGTCGGCGCGCGGCATCCCGTCGTCGCCGCCGTCCTCGCGCAGCAGCGCGACGAGCATCGACGCCGAGGACTGCGAGATCGAGCAGCCGGCGCCCTCCCAGGTGACGGATGCCACGCGCTCGCCGTCGTCGGACAGCTCCACGCGCAGGGTGATCTCGTCACCGCAGATGGGATTGCGCTGGTGCACGGTCGCGCTGCGGGCTCCGGGCTCGTCGAGTCCGAAACCGCGGCGGTTCTTCGCGTGGTCCAGGATCAGCTCCTGGTACAGGGATTCGAGACCGCTCATGCGCGTGCTCCTGCCGTGGCGACGCCGAAGAAGCCGCGCACACCCGACACGGCGTCGAGGAACGTGTCGATCTCGGCGGCGGTGGTGTGGAGCGCCGCGCTCGCGCGCACCGACGCCGTCAGGCCGAAGCGGCGGTGCAGTGGCTGGGCGCAGTGGTGGCCGACGCGTGCGGCGACGCCACGCGAGTCGAGGAACTGGCCCACGTCGTGCGCGTGGACCCCCTCGACGGCGAAGGCCTGCAGGGCGACGCGGTCGGCGGCATCCGTGTCTCCGAGCAGGCGGATGCCGGGGATCGACCGCAGCCCCTCGCGCATGCGGCGTTCGAGGGCGGCCTCGTGGGCGTGGGCGGCCGCGAGATCCTGGGCAGCGAGCCAGCGGACCGCGGCGGCCAGCGCCACCGCCTGCGACACCGGCTGCGTGCCCGCCTCGAAGCGATGCGGCGGCGGCAGATACTCGGCCTTGTCGAGCGTGACGGTGGTGATCATCGACCCGCCGGTGGTGAAGGGCGGCAGCGCGTCGAGCACCTCGTCGCGACCCCAGAGCGCGCCGATGCCGTACGGACCGTAGACCTTGTGCCCCGAGAAGACGGCGAGGTCGACTCCGGATGCCGGCAGGTCGAGGGCGAGGTGCGGAGCCGACTGGCACGCGTCGAGCACCGTCAGCGCGCCGACGCCGCGGGCGAGGGTGACGAGCTTCGCGACGGGGTTCACGATGCCGAGCACGTTCGAGACGTGCGGGAACGCGACGACCTTGGTGCGCTCGCCGATGAGGTCGGCCGCGGCGTGCATGTCGAGCATGCCGTCGTCGAGCACCGGGATGTGGCGCAGGCGCGCGCCCGTGCGGGCGGCGAGCTCCTGCCAGGGAATGAGGTTGGCGTGGTGCTCGGCCTCGGTCACGACGATCTCGTCGCCGTCGCGCAGCCGCCCCGCGTAGCCGAGCGAACCCGCGACGAGGTTGAGCCCGGCGGTGGCGCCCGAGGTCCAGACGAGCTGCTCGGGCTCGGCGCCCACGAACTCGGCGACGGTGACACGGGCGTCTTCGAACAGCTCGGTCGCCTCGGCCGCCAGCGTGTGGGCTCCGCGGTGCACGGCGGAGTTAGCCCGCTCGAGGAAGGCGCGTTCGGCGTCGAGCACGGCGTGCGGCTTCTGGCTCGTCGCGCCGGAGTCGAGGTAGACGAGGGGGTGGCCGTCGACCTCGGTCTCGAGGATCGGGAAGTTGGCGCGCACGGCGTCGACGTCGAAGGGAGGGGTCACCCTTCCAGGCTACGGCGCGCCGGGTGGGTGCGGGGTGTCGGTCGCCGCGGCGGCGCCCGCACCCGGCGGCCCCGCGATCCGGCCCCGACCCCGGTTGCCCGCAGGGGAGGCGTCAGCATCGCACCCGCGGCCGCATGGGAACCGTCAGCGCGACGGATCGCGGCGGGATCGGCGCGTAGACCGGATGCCATGACCCTCACGGCCCTGCTCCCCACCCTCCGATCCAGCATCCCGGCGCCCTTCGACTCCGCGGCGTGGCCCGCGGGTTCCCTGCCCACCCTCGACGACGTCACGGTGCGGGCGATGTCGGTCGGCCGTTACGCCGACATCTGCGGCACGCCCTGCGTGTGCACGGGACCCGCCGTCATCCCGGCGTCGGGTGGGGTGGCATCCGCGACGCTGTCGACGACGGTGATCGTGGCGACGGTGGTGCAGGCCGCACCTGACGCGCTGCGCCTCGACGCGTGCACAGCGGGACTCGACGTGGTGTGGCGCGAAGCGCGTCTGCTCGGCCGCGTGTCGCGCGCGTACGACGAGCCCTTCGCCGTGATCGACACGCACGGCAGCGAGGCGTGCGCCCGGGTCGTGCTCCCCGGTGACGTGCGGATGGGCGACCGCATCGCCGTTCCCTGCCCCGGATGCCACACCCTCGGGGAAGTGCGTTGATGCTGCTGCACTCGATCGTCTACGCCTGCCGCTGCGCACGGGTGCAGGCGGAGTTCGAGGCCTGCGCCGACGACGAGGACACGCCGACGCGGTGACGGTTCAGCCTCGCGCGAGCAGTCGCGCGGGCACCGTCGAGGCCGCGGCGCGAGCAAGGTCGAGGGGGACGCCCGCCGCCGTCGCCATCTCGATCGCGCGCTCCATCGTCAGGGTGGAGCCGGCGAGGGTGTCGGTGCCCGCGAGCACGGGGCGCCCGTCTTTCACCTCGACATCGAGGCCGCCGAGGCGATACTCACCGTCGCCGAGTCCGGTGGCCGACATCGCGTCTGTGACCAGGATGACGCGTCGCGGCGCGGCCGCGAAGAGCGTGCGGATGACCTCGGGGTGCACGTGAACGCCGTCGGCGATCACTTCGAGGGCGACGTGGTCGCGCCCGAGCGCCGCGCCGACGGGGCCGGGAGCACGGTGCCCGAGGCCCGGCATGGCGTTGAACGCGTGCGTCACGAGCTGCGCACCGCGATCGAACGCCGCGGCGGCGACATCGTGATCGGCCTCGGTGTGCCCCACTGCGACGACGACGCCCGCCGCCACGAACGCGTCGACGGCATCCATCGCCCCGGGTAGCTCGGGGGCGAGCGTGACCTGGCGCACGATGCCCTCGCCCGCCGCCAGCAGCCGCTCCACGGCCTCGGGCGACGGCGGCACGAGAGCTGCGGGGTCGTGGGCACCGCGGCGCGCGGGCGCGAGGAACGGCCCCTCCAGGTGAACGCCCGCCACGCCCGGCAGCGCGGGAAGCGCCGCGTGCAGGTCGCGCAGCCGGCGCTCGAGGCGGTCGATGGGGGCGCTCACCAGGCTGAGCAGCAGCCGCGCGGTTCCGTGCGCGCGATGGTGGGCGACGGCGGCGGCGAGCCCCTCGAGGTCGGCGTCGTCGAACGAGTGCCCGACCGCGCCGTGGCAGTGCAGATCGACGACCTCGGCGGGGAGGGGCGCGGCGGCGGTCTCGCTGGTGCTCATGGGATGTTCATCCTCTCGCGCCGGAGGCTCGGGCAGGAGTCGTGCGCGGCGCACCGGCCTCACAGCACCAGCCGGTACCCCATCCCCTGCTCCGTCAGCAGGTGCACGGGCGCCGAGGGATCGGCCTCGAGCTTCTTGCGCAGCTGCGACATGTACAGCCGCAGGTAGCCGCTGTCGGCGACCTGCTCGCTGGCCCAGATCTCTTTCAGCAGCGTCTGCCGGGTGACGAGCGAGCCGGGGTTGCGGGCGAGGAACTCCAGCATGCGCCACTCGGTCGGGGTCAGGTGCACGCGGGTGCCGTCACGCAGCACGGCCTTCGCGGCCAGGTCGACCTCGACCGCGCCGAAGCGCACGATCGCCTCGCCCGAGGTCGGCGTGACCCGCCGGGCGTGCACCCGCAGCCGGGCGAGCAGCTCGTCGATCTGGAACGGTTTGGTCACGTAGTCGTCGGCGCCGGCGTCGAGCGCGTCGACCTTGTCGGCCGAACCGGTGCGGCCCGACACGACGATGATCGGCACGCTCGTCCAGCCGCGCAGCGCCTGGATCACCTGCACGCCGTCGAGGTGCGGCATCCCGAGGTCGAGCAGCACGATGTCGGGATGCGATTGAGCGGCGAGCGTGATGGCCGCGGCACCGTCGGCCGCGGCGACGACGTCGTACCCGTGGGCGGCGAGGGTGATGCGCAGGGCGCGCACCAACTGCGGGTCGTCGTCGGCGATGAGCACCTTCACGGCGTCCTCCTTCGGATGGCGGATGCCACCGACACCGCGCTCTGATCGGCACCGGCCGCGTCGCCGCCCTCGACGGGGAGGGCGATCACCATCGTGAGTCCGCCGCCGGGGGTGTCTTCGGGGGTGAGGGTGCCGCCCATGCCTTCGGCGAAACCGCGCGAGAGGGCGAGACCGAGACCCAGCCCCGCGGTGTTGTCGGTGTCACCGAGGCGCTGGAACGGCGCGAACATGTCGTCGCGCCGTTCGGCCGCGATGCCCGGTCCGTGATCGATCACGCGGATCTCGGCCGTGCCGCTGAGGCGGCTCGTGGCGATGCGCACCCGCGTGCCCGCGGGCGAGTAGCGATCGGCGTTGGCGAGCACGTTCACGAGCACGCGCTGCAGCAGCACGCCGTCGGCGCGGAGGGCCGGCAGGTCGGGGTCGAGCGCGAGCTCCACCTCGTCGGGACCGAGGCCGAGCTCGTCGAGGGCGGCGATCACGACGTCGGCGGCGTCGACGGGGGCGAGCGAGACCGCGAGCACCCCGGCCTGCACGCGGCTCACGTCGAGCAGGTCGGTCACCAGCAGCGACAGCGTCGCCAGGCTCTCGTCGGCGGTCTCGATCAGCTCGCGGCGGTCGCTGTCGGAGAGCTGGTCGCCGGCGGCGCGAAGCCCCCCGAGGGCCGCGACGGCCGACGCCAGGGGTCGGCGGAGGTCGTGGCTGACGGCCGAGAGCAGAGCCGTGCGCACCTGGTCGGTCTCGGCGAGGGCACCGGCTTCGGCGGCGGTCTCGGCCAGGTCGGTGCGTTCGAGGGCGGCGGCCAGCTGCGCGACGACCACGTCGAGCAGTCGGCGCTCGCTCGCGTCGAGATCGCGGCCGTGCAGCTCGAGCATCGCCCGGTCGGCACCCACCGGCACGGTGGTCGACCGATCGTCGCGCACCGGCTCGCCGTCGGTGGCGATGACCTGGCCGTCGGCGGTGATCAGGCGCACGCCCGCGAGACCGAACGCCTCGCGCGCGCGGCTGATCAGGGCGGGAACCGCGCTCTCGCCCCGCAGCACGCTGCCGGCGACCGTGGCGAGAAGCTCCGCCTCGGCCGAGGCGCGGCGGGCGGCGCGGGCGCGACGGGCGGCCTGATCGACGACGATGCTCACCAGCATCGCGATGATCACGTAGAGCACGAGGGCGATCGCGTGCACGGGATCGCTGATGGTGACGGTGTAGAGCGGCGCGATGAAGAGGAAGTCGAGGGTCACGCCCGACAGCACCGCGGCGAACACCGCCGGCCAGATGCCGCCGATCAGCGCCACGATCACCACGAGCAGCTGGTACGCCAGCACGTCGGTGGTGATCGAGTCGTCGGAACCGGTCGACAGCAGAAGGAGCGAGATGAGGGGGCCGCCCACGAGCGCGGTGACGAACCCCAGGATGCGACGCTTCGCGCTCAGCGCGGGCCCGGTCAGGCGGGGGAGGGCGAACCGCCCGCCGGCGCGCGCGTGGTTGACGATGTGCACATCGATGTCGCCGGAGGCGCGGATGACGGTGGCGCCGATGCCGGGACCGGTGAGGGCCGCGCCCAGCCGTCCGCGGCGGCTGACGCCGATCACGAGCTGCGAGGCATTGACCGACCGCGCGAAGTCGACGAGGGCGGTGGCGACGTCGTCGCCGACGACCTGGTGGTACGAGCCGCCGAGCTGCTCGACGAGGGCCCGCTGTGCGTCGAGGGCGCCGGGCGTGCTCGCCCGCAGGCCGTCCTGCGTCGACACGTGCACGGCGAGCAGCTCGCCTCCGGCCGAGCGGGCGGCGATCCGCGCGCCGCGGCGCAGCAGGGTCTCGCCCTCGGGGCCGCCGGTGAGGGCCACGACCACGCGCTCGCGCGCCTGCCACGACCCCTCGATGCCCTGCTCGACGCGGTAGCGCTGCAGGGCCGAGTCCACCTCGTCGGCGAGCCACAGCAGGGCCAGTTCGCGCAGCGCCGTGAGATTGCCCAGACGGAAGTAGTTCGACAGGGCGGCGTCGATGCGCTCGGCGGGGTACACCGACCCGGCCGACAGGCGGTCGCGCAGGGACTGCGGCGCCAGGTCGACGACCTCGATCTGGTCGGCGGCGCGCACCACGGCATCCGGGACCGTCTCGCGCTGCACGACCCCGGTGATCTTCTCGACCACGCCGTTGAGCGAGGCGATGTGCTGCACGTTCAGCGTGGTGATCACATCGATCCCGGCCGACAGCAGCGCGTCGACGTCGAGCCAGCGCTTGTCGTGGCGCGAGCCCGGGGCGTTGGTGTGCGCGAGCTCGTCGACCAGGGCCAGCGCGGGGCGCCGGTCGAGGACGGCATCCAGGTCCATCTCGTCGAGCGCCACCCCGCGGTGCTCGACGGCGCGGCGGGGGAGCGTCTCCAGGCCCTCGGCCTGTGCGGCGGTGGCGGCGCGGCCGTGCGTCTCGACGATCGCGATGACGACGTCGCGGCCCTCGGCGGCGAGCCGGCGCCCCTCTTCGAGCATCTCGTAGGTCTTGCCGACGCCGGGCGCGGCCCCGAGCAGCACGCGCAGATGCCCGCGCCTCACGAGGCGCTCCCGTGGCGTCGGTCGCTCGAGATGCCCGACCCCGTGGTCGGGACCGCCCGGTCGCGCGGCGCTGATACCCCGTCGAGTGTCCACGACACGCCGCATCCGCGCGCGGCCAGCGGCGTGTTCCGGACCCTCGACCGGGGTTGCCCCGCCGGGCGACGCACGCGAACCCGCCGTCGCGCACGGAGCGCGACGGCGGGGACCACGACGAGAGCCATGTCAGCGATTCTCGTCGCTCATCGGGCGTCGAGCGCGCGATTGAGCTCGACGACGTTGACGCGCGGGTCGCCGAGGTATCCGAGATCGCGGGGCAGGGTGTGCTCCGCCACGAGGGTCGACACCTCCGACGCCGGGATGCCACGGGCGTCGGCGACCCGCGCGACCTGGCGCTCGGCGTTGGCGACCGAGATGTCGGGGTCCAGTCCCGAGCCCGAGGCGGTCACCGCGTCGGCGGGGATCGTGCCGGCACCGTTCAGGTCGTCGAACGCCGCCTGGTGTTCCTGGATCGAGGCGATGAGGTCGCTGTTCTCGGGCCCGAGGTTCGACCCCGTCGAGGCCGAGGAGTCGTACCCCGCGGCCGAGGGACGCGACTGGAAGTACTGCGGCAGGGCGGTGCCGTCGGCATCCTGGAACGACTGGCCGACCAGCTGCGAGCCCTGGACGCTCCCGTCGGCCGAGCGGATGAGCGACCCGTTCGCCGCGAACGGCAGGGCGACCTGGCCGATCGCGGTGATGAGCAGCATGTAGCCGACGCCGAGGACGACGGTGAAGACGAGCATCGCGCGGACGGCGACGCCGGTGGTCCGCAGGGTGGTGCGCATGACGGTGCCTTTCAGAAACCGGGGAGCAGGCTCACGACGAGGTCGATGAGCTTGATGCCGATGAAGGGGACGAGGACGCCGCCGAGCCCGTACACGAGCAGGTTGCGGCTGAGGATGCTCGAGGCGCTGGCCGCGCGGTATTTCACTCCACGCAGCGCCAGGGGGATGAGCACGATGATGACCACGGCGTTGAAGATGATCGCGCTGAGCACGGCCGAGGCCGGCGACGACAGCTGCATGACGTTCAGCACCGCGAGGCCCGGGAACACGCCCATGAACATCGCCGGGATGATCGCGAAGTACTTCGCGATGTCGTTGGCGAGCGAGAACGTCGTCAGCGCGCCGCGCGTGATGAGCAGCTGCTTGCCGATGCGCACGATGTCGATGAGCTTGGTCGGGTCGCTGTCGAGGTCGACCATGTTGCCGGCCTCCTTCGCGGCCGAAGTGCCCGTGTTCATCGCGACGCCCACGTCGGCCTGAGCCAGCGCCGGGGCGTCGTTCGTGCCGTCGCCGGTCATCGCGACGAGGTTGCCGCCCTGCTGCTCGCGCTGGATGAGCGCGAGCTTGTCTTCGGGCGTGGCCTCGGCGAGGAAGTCGTCGACCCCGGCCTCGGCGGCGATCGCCTTGGCGGTGAGGGGGTTGTCGCCCGTGATCATCACGGTGCGGATGCCCATCGCGCGCAGCTCCTCGAACCGCTCGCGCAGCCCGTCCTTGACGACGTCCTTGAGGTGGATGACGCCGAGTACGCGGCCGACGCCCGACGAGAGCGTCGCGACGACCAGCGGCGTTCCGCCCGACTGCGAGATGGCGTCGGTCTCGCTCTGCAGCTTCGCGCGCAACGCCTCGGCGACGGGGGCTCCGGATGCCGCGAGCCAGGCCACGACGGCGGACGCGGCGCCCTTGCGCACCTGCGTGCCGTCGACCAGGTCGAGGCCGCTCATGCGGGTCTGCGCCGTGAAGGGCACGGGTTCCGCACCCCGGGGCAGGTCGGCGACGATCCCCTGGGCTGCCGCGAGCTCGACGACCGACACGCCCTCGGGCGTGGGGTCGGCCTGCGACGACAGCGAGGCGTACTCCGCGAGCTCCGGCCCGCCGACGCCCGTCAGGGCGACGAACGCCGACGCGCGACGGTTGCCGTAGGTGATGGTGCCGGTCTTGTCGAGCAGCAGGGTGGTGACGTCTCCCGCGGCCTCGACGGCGCGGCCCGACATGGCGAGCACGTTGCGCTGCACCAGGCGGTCCATGCCCGCGATGCCGATGGCGCTCAGCAGGGCGCCGATGGTCGTGGGGATCAGGCAGACGAGCAGCGCGACGAGCACGGGGATCGAGACGGGGGATGCCGCGTACGAGGCGATGGGGTTCAACACCAGCACGACGATCACGAACACGATCGACAGGCTCGCGAGCAGGATGTTCAGCGCGATCTCGTTGGGGGTGCGCTGACGCGAAGCGCCCTCGACGAGCGCGATCATGCGATCGACGAACGTCTCACCGGGCTTCGAGGTGATCTTCACGACGATGCGGTCGCTGAGCACGCGGGTGCCGCCGGTGACGGCGCTGCGGTCGCCGCCTGACTCGCGCACGACCGGGGCGGATTCGCCGGTGATCGCCGACTCGTCGACCGTGGCGATGCCGTGCACGATGTCGCCGTCGCCGGGGATGAGCTCGCCCGTCTCGACGAGCACGACGTCGCCGAGGCGCAGGTCGCCCGAGGGGACGTCTTCGGTCGCGGCGGCGGATGCCGAGGGGTCTTCGGCGGAGTACGAGACGACGCGGCGGGCCGAGGTGGTCGTGCGGGTCTTGCGCAGCGTCGCCGCCTGCGCCTTGCCGCGGCCCTCGGCGACCGACTCGGCGATGTTCGCGAAGAACACGGTGAGCCAGAGCCAGACGGCGATGCCCCAGGTGAAACCGGCGGGGAGCGTGGTGTCGCCGCCTCCGAGGAACGGCTCGGCGAGAGCGATGAGCGTGGTCAGAGCCGCGCCCACCCAGACGAGGAACATCACGGGGTTGCGCCACTGCGCCGCGGGGTTGAGCTTCTTGGCCGCCCCCGGAAGGGCGGCGACGACCTGGGCGGCGCTGAACGCACGCCGCGGGGTGGTCTGCTCGGGATCGGCGGCGGGGGCCGGAGCGTGGGTGAGGGTGGACATCAGCGGGCAAGTCCTTCGGCGAGGGGTCCGAGAGTGAGGACCGGGAAGTAGGTGAGCGCCGTGACGATCACGGCGACGCCGGCGAGCAGACCCGCGAACTGCGGGCGATGCGTCGGCAGGGTTCCGGCGGTGGCGGGCACGGCATCCTGTGCCGCGAGGGCACCGGCCAGCGCCAGCACGAACACGATCGGCAGGAAGCGTCCGAGCAGCATCGCCACGCCGAGCGCGGTGTTGAACCACGGGGTGTTGGCGGTGAGGCCGGCGAAGGCCGAGCCGTTGTTGTTCGCCGCCGAGGTGAAGGCGTAGAGCACTTCGCTCAGGCCGTGCACGCCCGGGTTGAGGATCGAGGTCGACTCCACGTCGTCCCGGATGCCGGGAACCCCGAAGCTCAGCGCGGTCCCGGCCAGCACCAGGGTGGGCGTGACGAGGATGTACAGGCTCGCGAGCTTGATCTCGCGCGGCCCGATCTTCTTGCCCAGGTATTCGGGGGTGCGGCCGATCAGCAGCCCGCCGACGAACACCGCGATCACGGCGAGGATCAGCATTCCGTAGAGCCCCGAGCCGACGCCGCCGGGGGCGACCTCGCCGAGCATCATGTTGATCATCGGCATCATGCCGCCGAGGGCCGTGTTGCTGTCGTGCATCGAGTTGACCGCGCCGGTCGAGGTCAGCGTGCTCGTCGACGAGAAGAGCGTCGAACCGAAGATGCCGAAGCGCACCTCCTTGCCCTCGAGCGAGCCGCCCGCGAGCTGGGGAGCGGTGCCGGCGCCGGCGAGCTCGGCCCACGTCATCAGGGCGGTGGAGGCCACGAAGATCGCCCCCATCACGCCCAGGATCGTGTATCCCTGACGGTTGTCGCCGACGATGCGCCCGAAGGCGCGGGGCAGCGAGAACGGGATCACCAGCATGAGGAAGATCTCGAACAGGTTCGTCCACGGCGTCGGGTTCTCGAACGGGTGGGCGGAGTTGGTGTTGAAGAACCCGCCGCCGTTGGTGCCGAGGAGCTTGATCGCCTCCTGCGAGGCCACCGGCCCACCCGGGATCGACTGGGCGGCTCCCGTGAGGGTCGTGGCATCGGTGAAGCCGTTGAGGTTCTGGATGACGCCGCCCGCGAGCAGCACGACGGCCGCGACGATCGAGAACGGCAGCAGCAGGCGGTACGTGCCGCGCACCAGGTCGACCCAGAAGTTGCCGATCACGCCGCTGCGGCGATACGCGAACCCGCGCACCAGGGCGACGGCGACGGCGATGCCCACGGCGGCGCTCACGAAGTTCTGCACGGTCAACGCCGCGAACTGCACGGTGTAGCCGAGCGTCGTCTCGCCCGAGTAGGACTGCCAGTTGGTGTTCGCGACGAACGACGCCGCGGTGTTGAACGACAGTGCCTCGCCCGGTGCCTCGAGACCCAGCGAGAAGGGCAGCACGGTCTGCAACCGCATGATCGCGTAGACGAGGACGACGCCCACGAACGAGAACAGCAGCACCGAGCGCAGGTAGGCCTGCCAGGTCTGCGCGCTGCGGGGGTCGACGCCGATCAGGCGGTAGGTGCCCCGCTCGACGGCGAGGTCGCGTGCGCCCGTGTAGATGCGGGCGATGTAGTCGCCGAGGGGGCGGTACGCCAGTCCCAGGGCGACGATGAGGGTGAGGCTGGTCAGCGCGATGGACCAGATCATTCCGGCGTCCATGTCAGAACTTCTCGGGGCGGACGAGGGCGACCACGAGGTACACCACGGCGGCGACCGCGAGCACGGCGGCGAGGATCGTGAAGAACATCACGGCCGGTCCCCGCTGTTCTCGCGGGCTGCCGGGGCAGACGGCGGGGTGGGGCGAGGAGACGAGGCGCGGACCTCGGGGCCCAGCTTCTCGACCCCCTTCGCGACGAGGGCGACCAGCGCGAAGATCGCGACGGTCGCGGCGAGGAAGACGGCATCGAGCACGACGACTCCAGGATCGAGAACAGAACCGCGGGCGGACCGCGGGCGCCGCGGGGCGGCACGTGTTCCGATACAACCGGCGGGGGGTTCGGCATCCGGGCGTCCTCACGGTTTCCCTACGGGTGTGCGGCGGACGCATACGGCGTGCTTACGCGGGGGCTGCACGATTCCTGCGGAACGGGGTGTCGAGGCGCGCGGCCGCGCGGTGGGGTGGGTAGCGCAGGAGTCGTGCGCGCGCAGCGGAGCGGCCCGGGCGCATGATGGAGTCATGCTCGCGTCCGACGGTCCCGGTGTCGCGGTCACGGCGACGCTCGTGATCCCCGCGTCCGAGCTGTCGTGGCGGTTCTCGCGCTCGTCGGGCCCCGGCGGGCAGGGAGTGAACACCGCCGACTCGCGGGTGGAAGTGATGTGGGATGCCGCGGCCTCGACCGCCCTGTCGCGCGCGCAGCGCGAGCGGGTCCTGGACCGCCTGGGGAACCGCCTCGTCGACGGCGTGCTGACCATCGCGGCGTCGGAGCACCGCGCGCAGGCGCGCAACCGCGATGCCGCGCGCGACCGGCTCGCCGCGATCCTCGCCGAGGCGGTGCGGCCGCCCGCCCCTCCCCGCCGCGCGACGAAGCCGACGCGCGGCTCGAAGGAACGCCGCCTGCAGGCCAAGCAGCGCCGCACCGACGTGAAGCGGATGCGTCGGCGGCCGACCGACTGAGGTCGGAGGGCCGGCCCGGCCCGCTCCGCCGCGTCAGCCGGCGGCGCCCGTGGAGCCGCCCTCGGCGCGGCGGCGGCGCACCTGCTCCTCGAGGTCGGCGAGGCGCATCTCGCGCTCGAGGTCGGCGATCTGCTGCTCGGTGGTGCGGGAGGCGCTCGGCGCCGCCGGGGCGGGCGTGTCCTTCTGCCAGCGGCGCGGGTCGCCGAACGACATCGGTGCGGAGCGCGCCTCGTACTCGCGACCGAGCGCGAACCACAGGATCGAGCCGATCAGCGGCAGCAGCACGATGAAGAAGATCCACGCGAACTTCGGCAGATGTTTCACCTGGTCGTCGCGCCGGGTGATGACGTCGATCAGGGCGATCACCAGGACGGCGACGGTCAGCAGGGCGAGTACTGGCATGGCATCCACCCTGTCGCAGAGTCGCGGCCGCGTCCACCGACGTGTCGCGGGCGGGCCGAACTCCGACGCCCCCACCACGAGGGCGGGGGCGTCGGACGGGACTCAGGATGCCGAGGGGGGCGGCGCCTTGCGCGAACGCGGCGTCGGGGTGTTGTCCACCGGCTGGCCGCCGCGCTGCTGGCCCGGCAGGGGGCGGGAGCGGCGACCGTAGATGACCTCCGACGAGTCGAGCAGCCACGGCACGAGTGTGATCGAGACGCCGTGCACGAGCATGAGCTGGTGCGCCAGGCGGCGCGAGCGCCGGTTGTGCAGGATCGACTCCCACCAGTGCCCCACGATGTACTGCGGCAGGTAGACGGTGACGATGGCCGAGCCGTTCTTCTCGCGGTACTTCTTGATGAACGTCGACACCGGCGAGGTGTACGTGCGGTACGGCGAGTCGATGATCACGAGGGGGATGGGCACCTCGTGCTCGGCCCAGTCGCGCTGCAGCCTCGCCGACTCTTCTTCGGTGATCGCGACGTGCACGGCGAGCGTCTTGTCGTGGTTGGCGGCCAGGGCGTAGTCGATCGCCTTCGACGTGGGCTTCTGCAGGCGGTTCACCAGCACGATCGCCACGTCGCCCGACGAGCCGAAGTGCACCGTGTCGTCCATCTGGATCTCGTGCTCGACGTCGCGGTAGTACCGGTTCACGCCGATCATCAGCACGGCGAGGATCGGGATGGCGATGAACACCAGCCAGGCGCCGTGCGTGAACTTCGTGACCGTGACGATCAGCAGCACGAGCACCGTCATCGCGGCGCCGACGGAGTTGATCCACAGACCCGAGATCGCGGAGCGGCGCTCGATGGCCGCGGACTGCTGCTTCGCCGCCTCGGCGGGCAGGAGCTTGAATTCGCGCAGAGCGCGCCGCCAGTGCCGCACCATGCCGATCTGCCCGAGCGAGAACGACACGAACACGCCGATGATGTAGAGCTGGATCAGCGTGGTGAGGTTGGCCTGGTAGACGATCAGCACGCCGATGGCGACGATGCCGAGGATGATCATGCCGTTCGAGTACACCAGGCGGTCGCCGCGGGTGTTGAGCGCCTTCGGGGCGTAGCCGTCGCGGGCCAGGACCGCGCCCAGCAGCGGGAAGCCGTTGAAGGCGGTGTTGGCGGCCAGCAGCAGCACGCACGCGGTGGCGGCCTGGATGATGAAGAACGGGATGCTGCCCATGCCGAAGGTCGCCGCGGCCACCTGCGCCATGAGGCTCGGCTGCGGGTTGTTGGCGCAGTCGAAGCCGATGAGGTGGCAGGGGTTCTCGGCGTAGTGCACGCCCGAGATCAGCGCCAGAGCGGTCAGACCCGCGAAGAGCACGATGGCGATGCCGCCCATGAGGCTCAGCGTCGTCTGCGCGTTGCGGATCTTGGGCTTGCGGAACGCGGGGACGCCGTTCGACACCGCCTCCACCCCGGTCAGCGCCGAGCAGCCGCTCGAGAAGGCGCGCAGCACGAGCAGGATGAGCGCCGCCTGGGTGAGCGACTCGGCCTGCACGGCGTAGTTCGCGCTCGAGGCCTCGGGCGCGTCGCCGAGGAACGTGCGGGCGAGGCCCACGACGATCATCACGCCGACCGACCCGATGAACAGGTAGGTGGGGATCGCGAAGACGCTCGATGCCTCGCGCACGCCGCGGAGGTTCACGATCACGATGAGGATCACGAAGCCGACGGCGATCTCGACGCGGAACGGGTTGAGTTCCGGCAGCGCCGAGATGATGTTGTCGACCCCGGATGCCACCGACACGGCCACCGTGAGCACGTAGTCCACGAGCAGGGCCGCGGCCACGACCACGCCGGGCACTTCGCCCAGGTTCTTGCTGGCGACCTCGTAGTCGCCGCCGCCCGAGGGGTAGGCCTTGATGAGCTGCCGGTAGCTCAGCACCACCACGATGAGGAGCACCACGACGGCGACCGCGACCCACGGGCTGAGGGTCAGCAGGGCCGTTCCGCCGATGAGCAGGATCATCAGGAGCTCCTGCGGGGCGTACGCCACCGAGGAGAGCGCGTCGGAGGCGAAGATAGGCAGCGCCATCTTCTTGGGCAGGAGCTGGTCGTCGAGTTTTTCCGACGTCAAAGGCTCGCCGATAAGGATGCGCTTGGCCATCGGCGTCTCGACGCCGGGCTCGCGACTTTCTTCAGTCACGGCGCGTGACACTACGCGCACTGGACGGGCGGCGCAATCCGACGCGCACGTCGTTCATCGCATGGCAGTCAGACCGTGATCAACGCGACAACACGGTGCCGGGTCGGATCGAGGCGCGAACCGTGGGTCAGGCCGGGGCGGCCGCCTCGGCGATGAACGCCGCGACCGCGTCGGCGCCGGCGTGGTCGTCGGCGCTGATGGTCACGACGGCGTCGCCGGCGAAGACGATCATCTGCCCGTACGCCCCGTGCAGCCGCCACGCGGCGCCGGGTCCGTCCCACCCGGCCAGGGCGTACCGGCGGTACCCGTCGCCCGCGCTGCCGGTGTCGATCCAGGCCGAGTGCAGGGCATCCACCGTCTCGGCCGGGACGAGCCGTTCGCCCTGCCAGACGCCGCGGTCGCGCACCAGCAGGCCGAGGCGCGCCATCTCCCCGGTGCGCAGGGCGAGGCCCTCGCCGGCGAGGATGCGCCCGTTGCGACAGCGCCCCCAGGCGAGGTCGGCGAGGCCGAGCGGGGCGAACAGCCGGGGGCGCAGGTACTCCTCGACGTCGCCCGTGCGGTGGGCCAGCACGTGCATCGCGGTGTACGTGCTGGCGTTCGAGTACTGGAACACGCGGCCGCGCGACGGGCGCGAGAGGAACTCGGCGGCGAGGTCGGGCCAGTCGGTCATCATCGTCGGCGACCACGCCAGGTCGATGCCGCTCGACATCGACTGCAGATGGCGCACGGTCACGTCCGGCGCGGCGGTGGGGACGATGCCCGCGACGGGCTCGTCGAGATCGAGCAGCCCGTCCGCGGCGGCGATGCCCGCCGCGAGCACGCACACGGCCTTCGCGACCGAGTGGATCTCTTCGCGCTCGTCGGGCGTCCAGCGGTGCTCGGCGACGTCGTCGCCCACGCGCACGTGCAGCCCGTGGGCGCCGAAGCCGGTGTCGT
This sequence comes from Microbacterium sp. Leaf179, assembly GCF_001423785.1. Taxonomy (NCBI): domain Bacteria; kingdom Bacillati; phylum Actinomycetota; class Actinomycetes; order Micrococcales; family Microbacteriaceae; genus Microbacterium; species Microbacterium sp. Leaf179. Next base: position 366,864 of record NZ_LMPH01000001.1, read on the forward strand.
CGATGTGGCGCACGAGCGCCGCGCGCAGGTCGTGGGCCGGGGTCATCCCCCCAGGCTACGGGCGGGCCGTGTCAACCCGCGGGGTCGTCGGGCGGCGACGCCGCACTGGTCTCTAGGATCGCGGGGTGAACGACATCGTGGGCTCGGGGCTGCTCGCCGTCATCGCGGGCGGGGTGGTCGCCGTGCTCGCCCTCGTGCCGTTCGTCGCCGTGAGCTACCGGCGCCGCGGGGGTCTGACGCTCTGGCGCACGCTGCTCTGGGCGGGGGCGGCGGTGTACTTCTGGGCGATCTGGACGTACACGCTCATCCCGCTGCCCGACGACGACCTCTATCGCTGCGCGGGAGTCAACCTGCGGCCGTTCGAGTTCGTCGACGACATCCGCGCCGCCGTCGCCGTGTCGGGGCGCTACCTGACCGATCCGACGGTGCTGCAGGTGGCGTTGAACGTGCTGCTCTTCCTGCCGCTGGGCTTCTTCCTGCGGGTGCTCGGGGGTCGCGGCATCCTGGTCGCCGGTCTCGTGGGACTCGCGACCTCGGCACTCATCGAGACGACGCAGCTGACGGGCGTGTGGGGCCTCTTCCCCTGCGCGTACCGCGTGTTCGACGTCGACGACCTGATCGTGAACACCTCGGGGGCCCTGCTCGGCTCGCTGGTCGCCTTCGCGGTGCCCGCGGCGCACCGAGGGGTGGCGAAGAGCCCGGATGCCGAGGTGCCCCGCCCCGTGACCCGCCGCCGCCGTCTGCTGGGACTGGTCTGCGACGTCGTGGGCATCTCGCTCGTCGGCGTCGCGGTGTCGGTGCTCGTGCAGGCGGTCACGGTGCTGCTGCTCGGCGAGTCGGCCACCCTCGCGACCGACGAGGCGGCCTCGTGGGCCGGGACGGTGGCGGGCGCGGCGCTCTGGCTGGGGGTCGTGCTGGTGACCGGCCGGTCGATCGGCGACCTCGCGACGCGCGTGCGGTTCACGAACGGCATCCTGCCGGTCTGGGCCGCGCGTCCCCTGCGGTTCCTCACCGGCGCGGGCGCCTACGCGGTGCTCGCGGCGCTGCCGGCGCCGTGGTCGATCGCGGCGTTCCTGCTGGCGCTGGTGACCGGCGCACTTCTCGTGGTCTGGCCCGACGGCCGCGGCCTCACCGGCTGGATCGGTCGCCGGCGCCTGGTCGACGATCGGGCGGGCGTGGTGAGTCCCTCGGTCGACACGAGCGCATCCGGGTGACCCGGCTCGGTCTGTGCCGCGTCGACGACGGCGTGCGCGTGCACCGAGTTCCGCCCCCTCGGCGGGACACGGGCGAGGCCGCGCCGACCGACGCCGCGGACCGCCCGCTACCGTAGGCCGCATGGGGGAGCCGCTGTCGGCCGCGGATGCACGCATCCTGGCGCTGGAGTCCGATGTCGTGCGCGGGCACGCGCTGAAACTGCTCGTGCTCGAGCCCGGCGAGGCCCTCGATCTCGAGGCGGTGCGTGAGAGTGTCGCCGCCCGACTGCCGGCGTTCCCGCGCGGGCTCCAGGTGGTCGTCGACGACGGCGACGGTCCGGCGTGGATCGAGGCGACCGACGTCGATGTCGCGCAGCACGTGCGCCGTCACGCGGCCGACGACCCCGCAGCGCTGCGCGCGGTCGTGGGTCGACTCATGGGGGAGCCCCTCGACCGCTCCCGCCCGCTGTGGACCATCGACCTGGTGGGGCCCCTCGCCGATGGGCGAGAGGCGGTGGCGGTGCGCCTGCACCACGCCCTCGCCGACGGGCTCACGGCCGTGCGCTTCCTCGAGGCGGTGATCTTCGAGCCGCACGACGCCCCGGCGCACGAGGTCGGCCTGCGCGACCCCGACGCCCGCCCGACGCGGTGGAGCGAATGGGAACGGATGCCGATGACCCTGGCCCGTGAGCTCGCTCACCCCGGCTCGCACTCCCCGTTCGACCGCCCGATCAGCGCGCGCCGCGCCCTCGCCTTCGTCGACGTGCCGCTCGCCGAGGCACGCGCCGTCGGCGCCTCGCGCGCCGACCACGCCACGATCAACGACGTGCTGCTCACGGTCATCGCCGGGGCCCTGCGGCGGCGCCTCGTGCACCACGGGCACGTGCCGCGGCTCAACGCCCAGGTGCCCGTGAGCCTGCACGAACGCGGCGAGGACGCCGCGGCATCCGGCAATCGCGACTCGTTCGTCGACGTCGGCCTGCACCTCGACGAGCCCGACGACCTGCGCCGGCTCGACCTGCTCAGCGCCCAGACCCGCGCCCGCAAGCACGCTCACGATGCGCGCGCCCTCGACGAGCTGTTCCACGCGCTCGCCGCGGCCGGGTCGGCCGGCGCGCTGCTGCGCGGTCTCGCCGACGACCCGCGTGAGTTCGCTCTCGCCATCTCGAACGTGCCCGGGCCGCGCGTGGCGGTGTCGGTCGCCGGCCGCCGGGTGGGCCACGTGTACACGTCGTCGGAACCGGGGCCGAGGCATGCCCTGCGCGTCGCCGCGATCTCGAACGACCGCTGGCTCGGAGTGGGGTTCTGCGTCGACCCCGAGGCCGTGCCCGACGTCGAGCTGCTGGCTGAGGCCGCGCACGACACGTGGGACGCCCTGCGCGCGGGCACGCGGTGAGCGGCGCGCGCTGAGGCGGGCACGCGGGCGCGGTGTCGACGCGGTCGAGCGCGCGGGGCGGCACCTGCCCGGTCGCGGGGCACTTAGGCTTTTCGGGAAGGAGGCGCATGTCGTCGAGAGCGGGGCGGGCCCAGCGCGCAGGACGCGGAGTCGCTGCGGCGACCCTGGCGACCTTCGTCGCGACCGTCTCGCACGCCTCCGTCGCCGCCGAGCTGCCGTCGCTGATGAACATCGCGGTGGCGCTGTGCCTGGCCGCGCCCGTGTGCGTGCTCCTGGCCGGCCGCTCGCTGTCGTGGCGGCGGCTCTCGCTCGCCGTCGTGCTCAGTCAGGCGGTGTTCCACGGGCTGCTCGCCCTCGACCTGCGCGGGGGCGGCTCCGCCGCACCGGTGGGGCACCACGGGGCGGTGACCTCTTTCCTCGATGCCGCGGCCTCCGGTTCGCTTCCCCCCGATCACAGCGGGCATTCGCCGTGGATGTGGGTCGCCCACGCGTGCGCCGCGGCGCTCACGATCTTCGCTCTGGGAACGGGCGAGCGCGCGCTGCGCGCCATCGCCGGCTTCCTGCTCGCGACCTTCCGCGCCCTGCGGCCGGTCGCGTCGCCTCCGGTGGCGGTGAGCGTTCCCGCCCCGGCGGCCGAGCCGCCGCTTCGCGCGACGGGTATCGCCGTGCTGTCGGTGATGAGGCATCGGGGTCCGCCGCTCGCGGCGTGACCTCGAACCCTCATCCTTTCGCGCGACGCGACACTGTCGCGCGCGCACCGTCAGAAAGCAGCACCATGTCCCGTACCCCCTTCCTTCGTCGTGCCCTCGTCGGCCTCGCCGCCGGCGCGGCCCTCGCGATCGCGGTCCCCCTCGCGGCATCCGCGCACGTCACCGTCAACCCCGACACCGCCACCCCGGGCAGCTACGCCACGGTCAACTTCCGCGTTCCCACCGAGTCCGAGACGGCGTCGACCGTCAAGCTCGAGGTCACCCTGCCCACCGACACACCGTTGAGCGCCGTGCTCGTGCAGCCCGTCCCGGGCTGGACGGCCACGGTCGAGAAGGGCGCCCTGCCCGCGCCCGTCGAGGTCGACGGCAACACCCTCACCGACGCCGCGCTGAAGATCGTGTGGCAGGCCGACCCCGACGTCGGCATCGGCCAGGACCAGTTCCAGGTCTTCTCGGCCGTGCTGGGACCCGTGCCCGACACCGGTCACGTGGTGCTGCCCGCCGCGCAGACCTACTCCGACGGATCGGTCGTCGACTGGGCCGCGACGCCCGACGAGGTCGCCGCCGACGACACGCTCGAGCCGGCTCCGGTGCTCTACATCAACGACACCCCTCCCACGGGCGCGCACAGCCACGGCACGGCGTCCGCCGCGCCGTCGCACGAGCACGACGCCGGTGAGGCCTCGTCGGCCTCGGGCTCGGCATCCGACTCGTCGGGTGTCGCGCTGGGACTCAGCATCGCCGCGCTGATCGTCGCCGCCGCCGGAGCGGTGCTCGGCGCCCTCGCCCTGTCGCGTCGTCCGAAGCGCAGCTGACCGTGCGGGCACCGCGCGCCCTCGGGCGCTCCCTGGCGGTCGCGGCGATCGCGCTGGGCGCCGTGCTCGGCGGGGCTCAGGCCGCGTCGGCGCACGACAGCCTGGTCTCGACCTCGCCCGCCTCCGGCGACACGGTCTCGACGGTGTCGGAGGTCACCCTCGACTTCAGCGCCAATCTGCTGGGGTACGACGGCGGCAACATCGTCGTCGTGCTGGGACCCGACGGCCGGCACTACGAGGCCGACTGCGTCGCGCTCGCCGGGCCCACGCTGAGCGTGCCCGTCGAGCTGGGGGCACCCGGCGACTACACGGTCGAGTGGCGCGCGGTGTCGTCCGACGGGCACCCGGTCTCGGGGACCTTCCCGTTCACCTCCACCGCCGCGGGCACGTCAGTGGGGTCGGACGACTCGCCCTGTGCGAGCGCCGTCGGCTCCGCGGCTGCGCCGGCCGAGGCCGCGTCATCCGAGGCCGGCGGACCGTCGGGCCTCACGGTGGGGCTCCTGGTCGGTGGCGGCGTCGTGGTTCTGGTGGGCGTGCTGGTCGTCGTCATCGTGCGCACGCGTCCGCGGGAGGAGTGAGTCGGTGGCCGGGGAGCGCTGCTCCCCGGCCACCGTTCGCGGAAACGTGTCGAGTGGGATGCCGCACCCGGGCGCCGGGGGCGCGACCTACAGGCTCTGCCCCGGCACCGAGAACGTGTCGCAGGCGTTCACGCCGCCCTCACGCCCGGTGTCGAACCAGCGCTGACGTTGCTCGCTCGAGCCGTGCGTCCAGCTCTCGGGGTTGATCGCCCCGCCCGATTCCGCCTGGATGTGGTCGTCGCCGACGGCCGAGGCCGCGGCCAGCGCATCCGTGATCTGCTGCTGCGTGGGCGGCTCGAGGTACGGGGTGCCGTCCTCGTCGACCTGCTCGCCCGCCGCGGCCACCCAGGCCCCCGCGTAGCAGTCGGCCTGCAGCTCGGTGCGCACGCCGTTGCTGTCGGGACCTGTGCCGTCGTTCGGGTACTGCTCCATGACGCCGGTGAGGTTCTGCACGTGGTGGCCGTACTCGTGGGCGAGCACGTACAGCTGGGCCAGCGGGCCCGCCGTGGTGTCGTACTGCTCGCGCAGCAGGGCGAAGAACGTGGGGTCGACGTAGACCGTCTGCTCCGGCGGGCAGTAGAAGGGCCCGGTGGCGTTCGAGGCCGTGCCGCACTGCGTCGAGGTGGCACCGTCGACGATGATCAGCTGCGGCGGGGTGTACCCGTCGAGGCGCTCCTGCCAGAACTGGTCGACGCTGAGGGAGGCGGCCGCCAGTCGACAGGAGTCGTCGGTGTTGGCATCCTGGCCCGTCTCACAGCTCGTCAGGGCCTCACCCCCACCCGCGGGGGCCGCGGGCGCCTGGCCGCCGCCGATGAGCCCGGTCAGGTCGGTGCCGGTGAACAGCGAGAAGAGCAGCACCACGATGGCCCCGAGGCCGACCGTTCCACCGCCCACCGCGGCGATCGTGCCGCCGCGGCGCTTGGCGGTGTTGTTGCCGACGCGGGCGTTGTCGTTGAAGGTCACGTCCGTCACCGTAACCGGGGTGGGGCCCACGCCGGCAGGGGCTGGACTTCTCGGCCGCCCCTGCTTCAGCGTGCGGGCGTCGCGCGCCGAGGGCGTCGAGCCCACGGGAGTCGTCAGAACCCGGGGGGCCTCAGACGATGCGCCGCACCGCCGCGTCGGCGGGCGGCGGCGCGGTGCTCTCGCGCACGACGAGCTGCGGGCGCTCCGATGAGAAGCGGCGCCCGGTCTCGCCGGCGATCTCGTTGAGCAGCAGTTGCAGGCCGCGGCGGCCGAGGCCGGCGAAGTCCTGGTCCACCGTCGTGAGCGGCGGCGTCCACAGCGCGGAGAGCGGGTGGTCGTCGAAACCCGCCACCGAGATGTCGTCGGGAACCCGGCGGCCCGAGGCCACGATCCCGCGGATGACGCCCATGGCGATCTCGTCGTTGCCGCAGAACACGGCGGTGACCGAGGGATCCTCCGCGAGCCGTCGACCGATCTCGATCCCGGACCGCGGGTCCCAGGTCGCGTCGCTGAGCGCGGGGATGACCGCGCCGCGACGTTTGAGGGCTCGTCGCCAGCCGGTCGTGCGTCCGTCTTCGCGGCGCGACGGCGGCACGCGCACGTGGTGCACGGTGGCGTGCCCCAGATCGAGCAGGTGGTCGGTGAGTTCTTCGGCCGCGCGCGACTCGTCGAGCACCGCCTGCCGCAGACCCGACTCGCGCACCCCCGACAGCGCGACCAGCGGCAACGACACCGGGATGCGGTGCAGGGCGGCGACACCGGGCGGGTCGAACTTGAGCACGCAGACGCCCGCGAGCGGCTGGGCCAGAGTCGCGGCGATCGCCCGGTCGATCTCGCCCTCGTCGGTGCTCTCGACGACGGTGATCATGACCGTGTAGTCCTCGGCGCGGGCGGCCTCTTCGATACCGCGGATGGTCTCGGCGTAGCCGTACTGCGACGTGTCTCCGGCGATGACCGCGATGACCTGGGCCTTGCGCGACGCCAGCACCCGGGCGGCGGCACTGGGGCGGAAGTCGAGGGCCGCGATGGCCGCCTCGACGGCCTCGCGCTTCGACGTGCTCACCTTCGCCGCGCCCGTGAGCACCCGCGAGACCGTGGGAACGGACACCCCCGCGCGCGCAGCCACGTCGGCGATCGTCGCCGCCTTCGTGCGGGGGGTGTCCATCGTGCTCCGTCGGTGTGGAGCGGCGAAGGTCATTTGACGGCGCCGCTGGTGATGCCCGAGATGATCTTGCGCTGGGCCACCATGAAGGTGATCAGCAGAGGCAGGCTCATCAGAATGATGTAGGCGAAGATCAGATGCCAATTCTGAAGGTACAGACCGGCGCTCGCCACCTGGTACAGGTTCAGCGGGAGCGTGTCGAGCCGGCCGCCCACCACGAACAGCGCGTAGAAGACGTCGTTCCAGTCGTCCGGTCCATTCGGTGTGCTCGGTACCCGCGTTGCCCTGGCGGCTCTGCCTGAGTTCGCGCCGGGCGAGACGCGATCGATCAGCGCGACCGTACACGACGTGTGGCCCACTTTTGCCACCGAGGTGCAGACACGTTTCGACCCCGTGGCCATCGATACCTCAGGCATCTCGGGGGCACCGGCTGTGCGGCAGACGACCACGATGAGCATCCCGTGGTCTCAGCTCGGAATGCTCGCGGTACTCGTGCTCGCGGCCGTGCTTCTCATGTGGCGCGGCCGAGCGAAGAAGGCGTCCGTGCAGCGGATGATCGAGAACGCCCGCGAGGAAGGCCGACGTCAGGGTCCTCCCACGCTGCGGGGGTCGCTCCTGATCGTCGGCGTTCTGGCTGCCGTATCCTCGCCTCGCCTCCCGCGCCGAGCTGGGCGGACACGCCCGCGGGCGAGGTCTCGGTGCACGTCGACGTGACGCCGCTCCCAACGCCCCTGCCCTCGCTGCCGATGCCTTCGCCGACGCCCACGAATGCCGGATCCTCTCGCTCACCCTCCGGCTCGCTCGCCGAGAGCGGCAACGCGGCCGAACCGTGGCTCGCCGTCGCTGCGTCCGGGGTGCTCCTGCTCGGGGTCGGCGGCGTGTGGACCGCCGCACGCGCACGGGTCCACCACCCGCGCTGACCGATCGCCGGCGGGTGCGGCGACGCAGCGATGAGGGGCCCACTCCCGGAGTCGTCGCCTCGCCACCGACCGGACGGCGGCACCCCTCGGCGCGGTATCCGCGAGAAACCCCGCCCCCTCCGAACCGCCGAGGAGGACGGGGCCCGGAGAGGGGCGGGGCAGGGAGTTCGCCGGGACACCCCCACGGCATCCCGGCGAACGGTGGTCAGGCGGTGGGTATCCACACGCGCATCGCCGCCGGTCCCCGCTGAGCCCACTGGTGGTACGGGACGAGGGGCACGGTGTGATGCGGGTGGTCCGCCGGAGGAGGGAACGAGCCGTACGGCCAGGCGGCATCGTGGACCGGCTGCTCGACAGCGGTGACCCACAGCCGGCCGTCGTGCTCGTGCACACCGTCGGCGACGTCGACTCGCACAGTGTCGAACTCGGCGGTGGGCACGTCGACGGACTCGAGCGCGTACACCTCGGGTCCGCGCTCCACGGCGACGCACCCGCGCACGGCGTCGATCCGCGAGTCGGCCGAGCGGAAGCGCGCCGTCATCGGCAGCGTCAACTCCACGACGTCGCCGGCGCGGAAGGCCCGACGCACGGCGACCGTGCCGGTGTTCGCCTCGCGGCTCTCGTCGGCCGTGGCGGTGACGAGGCGCACGGTCGCGCCCGCGGCCCATGCCGGCACCCGCAGCGAGAGGGCCCAGGGGTGCGCGGCATCTTCCGTGATCCGCACGCGGACCGTTCCATCGAGCGGGTAGGCCGTCTCGATGTCGAAGGCCACGCGCTGGCCGTCGGCGAGCATCGTGCGCACCTCCGCCGGGGCGTACTGGTGCACCTGGATGCCGTCGGCGTCGGCGGTGGCGATGTAGGCGTCGAGGCTCGCGAACGTGCGGGCCACGTTCGGCGGGCAGCACGACACCTCGAACCAGGGCGCGCGAAGCGACGACGAGGCACGGAGGGACGTGCCGTTCGGATCGGCCGGAATGCCGGGAACGCGCTGGTGCAGCGTGTTCGAGTAGTAGAACGACTTCCCGTCCTCGCTCGGCGAGGTGGCCACCACGTTGAACAGCGTGCGTTCGATGAGATCGGCGTACTTGGCGTCGCCGTCGGCGAGCAGGAGGCGCCACGAGAACATGATCGACCCGATGCCCGCGCAGGTCTCCGAGTAGGCGCGATCCGGCGGCAGCTCCCAGTCGTCGCCGAAGGCCTCGTCCTGGTGATGCGAACCCTGTCCGCCCGTGATGTACGTGCGACGCGCCACGGTGGTCTCCCACTGATGCCGCAGCGAACCGAGCAGATCCGCGTCGTCGCGTTCGACTGCGATGTCGACGGCTCCCGCGGCGAGGTAGTTGGCCCGCACCGCGTGACCATGCAGCACCGTGGTCTCGCGCACCGGGACGTCGTCCTGGAAATAGGACCGTCCCCACTCGATGTCCTCGAGCGTGCGGCGGCCGCGACGGTCGACGAACAGGTCGGCCTGTTCGAGGTAGCGCGGCTCTCCGGTCACCCGGGAGAGCTCGGCCAGGCCCACCTCGACCTCCGGGTGTCCGCAGACCTCGGCACGCCCGTTCGGGCCGAACCTCTCGTAGACGAGGTCGGCGGCACGACGCGCGACGCCGAGCAGTCCGTCGTCGGAGCCGGGCCGGGTGCGCTCGCGCGCGACGGCGGCCTGGAAGAGGTGGCCCAGGCAGTACAGCTCGTGCCCCCACTCCAGGTCGGACCAGCGATCGCCCTGACCGGTGCGGCCGAACCTCGTGTTGAGGTAGCCGTCGGGCTCCTGTGCGGCGGCGACGCGGGCGACGACGGCGCGGAACGTGCGCTCGAGGTCGGCGTCGTCGCCACGCCCGATCTCCCAGGCTGCGGCTTCGAGGTACTTGTACACCTCGGAGTCGGAGAACTCCCGGCCGCGGCGGCCCGCGGGCAGGGTTCCGGCCGCGGCGCGATCGAAGTTGGGCAGCCAGCCCTCGGATTCGAGGCGACCGAGCACGTGTCCCAGGGTCGCGGCGGCGTTGATCCGCTGACGCTCGCCCCAGAAACCTCCGGTGATGCGGACCTCGTCGAGGCCGAGCGGACGCAGCGCGCCGCGGCTGGGCGAGACGGGTGCGACGGGTTGCACGAGTGGGGGGGTGGTGATGGTCATTCTTTATCCCTTGAAGGCGCCCGACATGAAGCCGCGCACGTAGTGACGTTGAAGGATCAGGAACAGCACGATGCAGGGCAGCGCGAGCACCACGACTCCGGCTTCGGTGACGCCGTAGTCGATGACGCCCATCGTCTGGCCGCGGAGGTTCGCGACGGCCAGCGGGAGCGTGATGCGGGACTGGTCGTTGATCAGGATGAGGGGGGCGATGAAGTCGTTCCACGCCGTGAGGAAGGCGAACAGCCCCACGGTGATGAGCCCGGGCTTGACCGCGGGCAGCAGCACCCGCCAGAGGGCCGAGAAGCTCGTGCAGCCGTCGACCAGGGCCGCCTCGTCGAGCTCGCGCGGCACGGACTCGAACGAGATGCGCATCATGAACATCGAGAACGGCAGCTGGAACATCGTCAGCACCAGGGCGACGCCGACGAGGGAGTTCTGCAGGCCGACCGCGTTGAGGATGACGTACAGCGGAATGAGCAGCGTGGCGTAGGGGACCATGAGGATCGCCAGCACCGACAGGAACAACAGGTTCTTGCCGGGGAACTGGAAGCGTGCGAAGGCGTAGCCGCCGAGGAACGACACGACCAGGGTCAACACGACCGTGAGCACCGAGACGAAGAGCGAGTTGCCCAGGTAGACCCAGATGCCCGACTGGAAGTTGGCGAGGGTCGCGTAGTTCGCGAAGCCCCAGCCGTCGGACTGGCTCGTGCCGGCCTGCGGGCTGACCGAGGCGACCCCGGTCCACACCAGCGGGTACAGGAAGATGATCGCGATGGCGCCGGTGAAGATCTTCGACGGCAGGCCCCACAGCAGGGCTCCCGACGGGCGGCGTCGATCCCGCGAGCCGGGGGCCACGATGGCCCGCGTGCTGGCAGTGGCGGCGGGGGAGGGAGTGGTCAGGGCCATGTCAGGCCTCCTCGGGACGACGGAACGCGCGCAACTGCACGGCATTGATGACGACCAGGGCGAGCAGGATGATCACCGACAGCGCAGCGGCGACGCCGAGGCTGTTCTGGCCTTGGAAGGCGATGTTGTAGATCAACTGGACGACCGTCATGGTGCTGTTGTCCGGTCCGCCCTTGGTGAGGATGTAGAACTGGTCGAACGCCAGCAGCGACCCCGTGACGCACATCACCGTGGTCAGCGCGAAGGTGGGGCGCAGCAGCGGCACGGTGATGTCGCGGAAGATCTGCCAGCGGGAGCCGCCGTCGATGCGGGCGGCCTCGTAGATGTCCTCCGGGATGCCCTGGAGCCCGACGAGCAGCAGCAGCATGTAGAAGCCGGCGAAGCGCCAGACGATCAGGAAGACCGTCGACCACAGGGCCCCTTCGGGGGTGCCGAGGAACGTGACGCCCCACGACTCCATCAGGCCCGAGAACGGACCGGCGATGGGGGAGTACAGCACGTAGAAGAGCAGGGATGCCGAGGCGAGACCGAGCGCGCTGGGCAACAGGAACGCGGTGCGGAGGAATCCCTTCCACGCGGTCGATTCCTGCACGAGCAGGGCGAGGCCGAGCCCGAGACCGATCAGCAGCACCGTCGTGATCAGCGTGTAGAGCACGGTGAAGCGCACCGAGTCCCAGAACAGTCGATGATCGAGCGCCTCGACGAAGTTCTCGGGGAAGTTCGGACCCATGTTGCCGCGCAGGAGCGGCCAGTCCGAGCCGGACATCTGCAGCACCAGCAGCAGAGGGATGACGAAGAGGGCGATGATGAACAACGCCGTGGGGGCGGCGTACAGCCACCCCTGGACGGGTCCTCCGAGCGCGGAGCGCTGGTAACGCGAGCGCCGGGGAGTAAGAGTGCGGGCCACGATCTTCCTTCCGGGGGTGTGGGGGTGCCGTTCGGGCGACACCCCCACAGATGGGTTACTGCGAGAGGATCGCGGTGATCTCTTCGTTGTCGGCTTCGACCGAGTCGCCGTCGTTCAGCACGGCGTTTCGGACCAGGGTCAGCCAGGGGCTTCCGGGCGCGTTGAACGCCTGCTGGAAGTTCAGCGCCACGGGGGTCTTGCCCTCGCCGGCGACCTCGTTGATGGCCACCTGGCGGGGGTCCTTCGACGAGAATTCGTTGTCGGCCAGATCCGAGCGGGCGACCGTGCTGCCGTCCTTTGCCAGCACTCCGACCTGCGCGTCCTCCGACGTGAGCCACGACAGGAAGTTCCACGCCTGCGGGGACTGCTTCGAGTCCTTGGAGATGCCGATGCCGTCACCGCCCACGAAGGTGGATGCGCCGCCGTCGACGCCCGGGATGCCCGAGACGCCCGCGTCGAACTCGAGTCCCGACAGCAGGGTGGCGGGGAACGGCATGATGCCGACGTTGCCCTCCTGGAAGCCGGCGACCCACGTCGCACCGGTCTCATCGGCCGAGCCGGGAGCGACGGCGCCGGAGGACTCGAGGTCCTTCCACGTGGAGTAGACCTCCTGCGCGGCGTCGCCGGCGAGCAGCGACTCCGTGCCGTCGGCGTTCAGGACGTCCTCACCGGAGGCCCAGACCGACGGGAACCAGGTGAACAGAAGGCATCCACCGCAGTTCAGGCCCGTGGAGGTGCCGGACACGCCCGGCTTGCCGAGGGCCTGCACGGCCTTCGCAGTGGCGGCAAAGTCGGCCAGGGTCTCCGGCGCCTTCTCCGGGTCGAGGCCGGCCTCGGCGACGAGTTCCTTGTTCCACATCATCACCGAGAGGTCGAGCACGAACGGGAGAACGTGCTCCTTACCGTCGAGGGTTCCCGCGCTCAGGTGGCCCTTGTTGATCGAGTCCTTGTACGAGAGTCCGTCGATCTGGGCGGTCACGTCCTGGAACAGGCCCTGCTCGACCCAGTTGGGCACGTAGACGATGTCGGCGGCGAAGAGGTCGGGCAGGCCGCCGGAACCGGCTGCGGCACCCACCTTTGCCACGTAGTCGTCGTTGGGGACGACGGTCAGTTCGACCTGGTTCTCGTGGCTGGAGTTGTAGGCCTCCACCAGCTGCTTGGCCTGCTTCTCGAGCGGCGCGCGCGTCCACAGGGTCAGCGAGGTGCCGTCGTCCACGCCTTCGGCGGGGATGTCGGCGGGGACGGCGTTCGTGGAGGGGGCGGAGCAGCCGGTGAGGGCGAGCGCTCCTGCCAGCACGGCGGCAGCGCCTCCCCGCCAGAGAATGGTGCGACGTCGGGTAGTGGTCATTGCGGGTCTCCTTGGCTCATCGGTGAGCGGCCTCGCGCAGGCGTCCGTGCCTGCGGCTCCCGCTTCGAAATCTTCGAAAGCGGTTTCGCCATTCTGTCCCCAACGTGGGCGGCTCGTCAACTGTGCTCCGATAACCTTTTAGCAACGGGAGGCGCGATGTCGAAGAGAAAAAGCGGGGTACCGATGCTCAGTGACGTCGCCGAAGCGGCCGGAGTGTCTCTGTCTACCGCGTCGAAAGCGTTGAACGGTCGAGGCGATGTCGCCGCCGCCACCCGTGCGCGGGTCGAAAGTGCCGCTTTCGAGCTGCGGTTCACCCCGAACCCCCTCGCGCGGGGATTGCTGGCCAGCAGGTCGGGCACGGTCGGTCTGCTGACCAACGACCTGGAGGGCCGTTTCGTGCTGCCCATCCTCGCCGGAGCAGAAGACGCCCTCGGCGCGGGCAGCGTCAACGTGTTCCTTTGCGACGCGCAGGGTGACGCCGTGCGCGAGCAGCATCATCTCCGCGCGCTGTTGAGTCGCCGGGTCGACGGCATCATCGTCGTGGGCAGCCGCACCGACGCCCGTCGCTCCCTCGGACAAGAACTCTCCGTCCCGGTCGTCTACGTGTACAGCCCCTCCGATGACGATCGAGACCTCTCTCTCACGCCCGACAACCTCACCGGCGGTCAGCTGGCCATCGAGCATCTGGTCAGCTGCGGCCGCAAGCGCATCGCCTTCATCGCGGGGGATCAGAGCTACCGGGCGGCGACGGATCGGTGGGAGGGCGCCCAGGCGGCGCTGCGTGCGGCCGACCTCGAGCTCGTCGGCGCACCGATGTACTCCGAGTGGTCCGAGCACTGGGGCCGCGACGCCGCGGCCACGCTGCTCGAGCGCTACCCCGAGATAGACGCCATCTTCTGCGCCTCCGACCAGTTGGCCCGCGGGGCGATCGACACGGCTCGGGAGCTCGGCCGCCGCGTTCCGGAAGACCTCGCCATCATCGGGTACGACAACTGGCTCCCCCTCGCCGCGAACTCACGGCCGGGACTCACGAGCATCGACGCCAACCTGGGAGAGCTGGGCAAGCAGGCCGCGGAGCGGATCTTCCAGGCGATCGACGGTGTCGAGATACCGCACGGCGTGCACCACCTCCCGGTGCGTCTCGTCATCCGGGGTTCCACGATCGCCCGCCGGTAGACGCCCTCGAGGGCGTCCGCCATCGGAGCGGGGCTGGGCCATCCTGGGGGGAGGCAGCCGAAGCGCTGCGACGACACCCCAGGAGCACATGAACATGAACACCCCCCGCCGCGCACTGATCCTCGTCGACGTGCAGCAGGACTACTTCTCGGGTCCGCTCGAGATCCGCTTCCCCCCGCACGCGCAGTCCCTGCCGCAGATCACCGCCGCGATCGAGGCTGCCACCGCCACAGGCATCCCCGTCGCCGCCATCCAGCACCTCGCCCGAGAGGGCGCTCCGGTCTTCGACCCCACGACGGACGGCTTCGCGCTGCACCCCGCGGTGGAAAGCCGTCTGGGACCGGATGCCAAACGCCTCACCAAGCGGTACGGCACGGTGTTCGCGGGCACCGACCTGCTCGACTGGTTGCGGGCGCACGAGGTCGACACGATCACGTTGGTCGGGTACATGACGAACAACTGCATCATCGCGTCGGCCGCCGAGGCCGAGACGCACGGCCTCGCCGCGGAGGTGCTGTCGGATGCCACGGGGGCGATCCACCTCGCGAACACCGCCGGCTTCGCCGATGCCGAGACCGTCCACACGACGCTGATGACGCTTCTGCACTCGAACTTCGCCGCGGTGGCGTCGACGGCGCAATGGCTCGATGCCGTCACCGATGGCACGGTCCTCACGAGCGACAACCTCGCGCAGTCCGCCATCGCGGGAGCTGAACGCGCCGCTCGGCGGTGACCCCGGTGCCGGGGCTCAGCCCAGGAACTCCCGCGCCGCCACGACCAGGTTCTCGACGCCCCGGTCGATGGTCGGCTGCATGACGGGGGCGAAGTACGGCGAGTGGTTCGTCGGGATGTCGCGCTCGATGGTGCCGCCGGCCAGGGCATCGGCGAAGGCCTGCGGGTCGACGCCGCCCCAGAACCAGAACACCAGCGGAGCGCCCGACTCTCGCGCGAACCACGACACGTCCTCGCTGCCGGTGAACATGCCCGGGTCGACGACGCCGGCCTCGCCGAACGCGCGGTGGAATGCTCCGGTGAGCCGGGCCGTGGCATCCGGATCGTTGATCGTGGGGGGAAGGGTGTGGTCGGTCGAGATGGTGGGGGTCTGCTCGGCTCCGGATGCCTCGGCCTCGGCGCGGATGATGCGCTCGACCTTGCTCATCACGCGCGTGCGGGCGGCGTCGTCGGGGTAGCGCAGGCTGAGTTCGAGCTTCGCCTCGGCGGGGATGATGTTGTTCTTCAGTCCCGCGTGGATCGAGCCGACGGTGACGACGGCGACGTCGCGCGGGTCGACCTCGCGCGAGACGACGGTCTGCAGGCGCATGACGGTGGCCGCGGCCATGACGACGGGGTCGATCGTGGAGTGCGGGCGCGAGCCGTGGCCGCCGCGACCGTGCAGCACCACGGTGAGGCCGTCCGAGGCCGCCATCTGCGTGCCCGGGCGCACGCCGATGACGCCGGCGGGCAGGGGGGTGACGTGCTGACCGAGCACGATGTCGGGCTTCGGGTACCGCTCGAGCACGCCGTCGGCGATCATCGCCTGCGAGCCGGCGCCGTACTCCTCGGCCGGCTGGAACACGGCGACGACGGTGCCCGACCACTCGTCGGTCGTGGCGACGAGGCGTTCGAGGGCGCCGATGAGCGCGGTGACGTGCATGTCGTGCCCGCACGCGTGCATGACGGGAACGGCGTTGCCGGCCGGGTCGGTGCCGCGCGCGGTGCTGGCGTAGGCGAGGCCGGTCTGCTCCTCGACGGGCAGGCCGTCCATGTCGGCGCGGAGCCACACGACGGGGCCGTCGCCGTTGCGGATCGTCGTGACCACGCCCGTGCGCCCCACGCCCTCTTCGACCTCGAGGCCGAGGTCGGCGAGGTGGCGCGCGATGACGCCGGCGGTGCGCGTCTCTTGGAACGACAGCTCGGGGTGCGCGTGCAGGTCGGTGTACAGGCTTTCGAGGTCGACGCTCATGGATCGAGCCTAGTTCGCGCCTGCCCGCCCGTGTGGGGCCCCCGCACGCGCCGTGCTCCGGCCCCGCCGTGCCCGGCGCTATGCCGTGCCCCGCCCCGCCGTCCCCCAACCGTCGAGTGTCCAAGGCACGCCGCGTGTGCGGGGGCGGGTGCGGCGTGTCCTGGACACTCAACACCGCTTCGTCTCCGGGGGATGCGGCGCTACCCCCCCCGTTGAGTGTCCGAGACACGCCGCGTGTGCGGGGGCGGGTGCGGCGTGTCTTGGACACTCAACAGGGGTTCGCGGGGGCGGCGATACCGGATGCCGTGGGGCCCCGCAAGCCGTCCGGTCCGGCCGGGTGCGACGGCGAGGCTGATCGCATGACCACCACACACTTCGACTACCTCATCGTCGGCGGCGGAATGGTCGCCGACACCGCCGCCCGCGGCATCCGCGAGATCGACCGCGACGGGTCGATCGGCATCCTGAGCGACGACGTCGACGAGCCGTACACGCGCCCGGCCCTGAGCAAGAAGCTGTGGACCGACGACGAGTTCACGTGGGACCAGGTGCCGCTGGGCACCGCCGACGACACCGGCGCCGACATCCGTCTGCGCACGCGCGCGACGGCGATCCGCCCCGACGCGCACGAAGTGGATGCCGACGGCGAGACCTTCGCGTACGGCAAGCTGCTCGTCGCGACCGGCGGAAAGCCGGTGCCCCTCCCCGTCGAGGATCGTTCGAACGGCGAGCGGGTGCTGTCGTTCCGCACCGCCGAGGACTACCGCCGCCTGCGGTCTCTGGCGCAGGACGTCGAGCGCATCGCCGTCGTCGGCGGCGGGTACATCGGCTCCGAGCTGGCCGCGGCCCTCGTGCAGAACGGCGTCGACACCGTGCTCGTCCACACGGGGGCCGTGCTGGGCGACGCGGTTTTCCCCGCCGCGCTGGCGGAGCGCTTCGAGAAGCTCTTCCGCGACGCGGGGGTCGAGATCGTCGCCGGCTCCAAGGTCGAGGGCGGAGAGGCGGATGCCGCGGGCGTGCGGCTCTCGCTCGAGAACGGCGACGAGGTGCGCGCCGACGCCGTGGTGAGCGGCCTGGGCATCGATGTCGCGACCGACCTCGCCGAAGGCGCGGGGCTCACGGTCGACGACGGCGTCGTGGTCGACGCGCAGCTGCGGTCGTCGGCCGACGACATCTGGGCCGCGGGCGACGTGGCCAACTACCCCGATCGACTGCTCGAACGCCGCCGTGTCGAGCACGTCGACAACGCCAACGCGCAGGGCGCGGCCGCGGGTCGCAACCTCGCGGGTGCCGCCGAGTCCTACACGCACACGCCCTACTATTACTCGGCCGTCTTCGGCATCCGATACGAAGCGGTCGGAACCCTGGATGCCGAGCTCGAGACCGTCGAGGACTGGATCGACACCGAACGGGGCGTCGTCTACTACCTCGACGACGGCCGTGTCGTGGGCGTTCTGCTCTGGAACGTCGAAGAGGCCCGCGATGCCGCTCGAGCGGCGCTCGCCGACGCCAACACCCTCACGCGCGACGACCTCGTGGGGCGCATCCGCTGACGGTGGCGCGGGCCACGGGGCTTTCGGCCCGTGGTCTGCTCGGTGGTGGCGTATCCGCGCGGCGCGGGTCGTCGCTAATGTGAACGCGTGCCGTGAGCCTGATCGCGACGCCACTCACCCGGGAGCTCTCTATGTCGTCTGCCCTGATCCACCTCTCCGTTCCCGTTGACGCGGCGCGCGACGCGGTCGCCGCCGCCCTCGGTGAGCAGGGCTTCCGCGTGCAGCCCACCGCGTCGGGCTCGCTCGACGTGTCGCGGGGGAGCCTCGGCACCACTCTCGTCGCCGGGGCGTTCGCCGGGCAGGACATGCACGTGCGGTTCGACGTGCACTTCGCGCCGGAGCAGGGCGGGGCGACGGCCGCGTTCGAGCACTCCGCCGCGGGCGGCTTCTTCAAGGGCGGGGCGATCGGCGCGGCGAAGTCGGGTGACGTCGTGAACGAAGCGGCGCACGCCGTCGGTGTGCGCCTCGCGCAGCAGGGCCTCGTCGTCGGTGCCGTGCCCGCCCCGTCCGACGTGGCGGGCGACCCCGCCGCCGCCGACCCCGCTTCCGCCGACCCGGCGTTCGCCACCGCCTCCGGGTACCCGGGCTATCCCGGTGCCGCGGCGCCGTCGGCCGGATACACGGCCGGCGGGTACCCGGCCGGAGCGATCCCGCCGCCCGTCGACTACGCGAACCGCACCAACGTCGTCTCGATCGTGGCGATCGTCCTTGGCTTCGTCGTTCCCCTCGGCGGCATCATCGCCGGAGCCGTCGGCCTCGCGCAGATCAAGCGCACCGGCGAGAAAGGACGCGGCCTCGCCATCACCGGCATCATCGCCGGCTCCGTCCTCACGGTGCTGACGATCCTCGGCGTGATCGCCCTGGTCGTCTTCGCCGTCTTCGCCGAGAGCCAGTCCTCCGCCGACCCGTTCGTGCCGCCGTCGACGTCGGAAGACGGCGGAGTCACCATCGCCCCCGGCGAGCCGACGCCCGACGACGTCTACGTCCTCGCCGTCGGGGAGTGCCTCGACGCCCTGCCGAGCGGGTACGTCAGCGACGACAGCTTCGTCGACTGCGCGACGCCGCACAGCTACGAGGTGTTCGCCGCGTCCTCGCTCGCCGACGGACCCTTCCCGGGAGATGACGCCATCACCGCCCAGGCCGAAGCCGTCTGCGACGCGGAGTTCGCGAGCTTCATCGGACTCTCGTTCGCCGACTCGACCCTCAACGTCGACTACTTCGCCCCCGTGGGGGAGACGTGGGCCGAAGGAGACCGCGCCGTGTCGTGCCTGGTGTCCGATCCGGCCGGCGAGGTCTCGGGCAGCCTGGCGGGTTCCGCGCGCTGATCGCGGGGCGGGGGTTCCGCGCGGCAGAATGCCGCGCGGGCCACGTGCGCGGCAGGACTCCGGCTCAGCGGCCGTTCTCCGGGCCGCGGAGCCCCGCACGCCCGGTTCTGCAGGAGGTGTGCGTCACACGGGCGCGGCGGGCGCCGCGGACCTCCGGGAACCTCCCTCCGGTCCTCGTGCGCAGTCACGCCACGCAGAAAGCAACCGCCCTCGCCCGTACTTCCGGGGCGGCGCGCGCCCCCAACGATCTGACCGGCCTCGGGGGGCTCAGTGCCCCGACTGAGCCGACGACGGTGGCGCCGTCGAACCGCGGTCGACGAGCTCGAACGGTAACGTGCCGCGACCCGGAGCGGGGTCGGCTCCCTCGAGCGCGGCGAGCACTGCTTCGGCGGCGCGCGCGCCCTGCCCCCGCGCGAATTGATCGACCGTGGTCAGGCTGAACCAGCGCCCCAGCTCGTGACCGTCGACGCCGATGACCGACACGTCCTCGGGCACGCGCAGGCCGAGCTCGCGCGCCGCGAGGATCGCCCCGATCGCCATCTCGTCCGAGGCCGCGAACACGGCGGTCGGTCGCTCCGCCGTCGCCAATACCCGCGTCGCCGCCGCCGACCCGCCCTCGATGGTGAAGTCGGCCGGTTCGACCCGCGGTGCCGACAGGCCCACGTCGGCGAGAGCGGATTCGAAACCCCGCCGACGCAGTCCCGGCACCGACGACGCGGCGTCGGTGGTCACGTCCGCGCCGATGTGCACGAGCCGGCGATGCCCGAGCTCGAGCAGGTGCGTCGTGGCCAGGCGCCCGACCGCGAGGTCGTCGACGGTCAGGGTGGTCAGCTGCGGGTGGGGGCCGGCGATGGCGACGATCGGAACGCCGAGGCCACGAAGAGACGCCGACTCCTCGGCATCCACCTCGATCGCGATCGTGATCACGGCGTCGATGCGCCGGCGGCGCAGGTGATCGTCGAACACGCGGCGACGTTCGGTCGGGTCGGCGCTCACGCTGTACAGCGTGATGTCGTAGCCCTCGCGCACGAGGGCGTCGGAGATGCCGGCGAGTACCGTGCTGAAGAACCAGCGGTCGAGGAACGGCACGACCACCCCGACCGCCCGCGCCCGTCCCGTGGCGAGGCTCGACGCCGCGGCCGACACGACGTAGCCCAGTCGCTCGGCCGCGGCGAGCACGCGGTCGCGGGTCGATGTCGAGACGGGGCCGCGTCCGCTCAACGCACGCGAAACCGTGGCCGTCGACACCCCCGCCGCGCGGGCGACGTCGTCGATTCCGGCCACGGTCTCGCGTTGTCTCGTCGGATCGGTGCGGATGCGGGCGGGTCAGGCCGCCGCGATCCACACGGTCGTGTCGGTGGGCAGGCGCTCGCCGTCGAGGGGACCGCTCGCGATGAGCACCTCGCCCGCGGGCAGCTCGACCGGGGAGTCACCGAGGTTGGCGATCACGGTGAGCGTGCCGTTGCGCAGCGCCACGACGTCGTCGCCGTAGCCGTCGAGCCACTCGATGTCGCCCGCACCCAGGCCGCGCGCGCGGCGCTCGGCGAGCAGCGCGCGGTAGAGCGTGAGGGTGGAGGAGGGGTCGTCGACCTGCACGTCATGCGCGAGCTCGGCCCACTCGGCGGGCTGCGGCAGCCAGGCCTCGCCGGTGGTGTTGAAGCCGTACGCGGGGGCGTCGGCGGTCCACGGGATCGGCACGCGGCATCCGTCGCGTCCGTAGCGCTCGCCATTCGTGCGGAACCAGGTCGGGTCCTGTCGGGCGTCGTCGGGCAGGTCGATGACCTCGGGCAGGCCCAGCTCTTCGCCCTGGTAGAGGTACGACGAGCCCGGCAGGGCCAGCATGAGCGAGGTGGCGGCGCGGGCGCGGCGCAGGCCCTTCACCGGGTCGGGCTTGCCGGGGGACTTCGGGCCGATGCCGGCGCCCTGCGGGTTCTCGGCCGTCAGCGCCAAGCGCGAGGCGTGGCGCACGACGTCGTGGTTCGAGAGCACCCAGGTGCTCGGGGCGCCGACGGCGGTGTACTCCGCGATCGACTCCGTGACCACGTCGCGCAGGGCCGCGGCATCCCACTTCGTTTCGAGGTAGTGGAAGTTGAACGCCTGATGCATCTCGTCGGGACGCACCCACAGCGCCGTCTGCTTCACCGTCGGCAGCCACGCCTCGGCACAGAGGGCGCGGTCGCCGTCGTATTCGGCGAGCACCTCGTGCCAGTCGCGCCACACGTCGTGCACGCCCGGCTGGCCCCAGTACGGAACCTCGGCGGCGTCGCCGCCCATCGAGCCGCCCTCGGGGTCGGGCGTGAAGTCGGGCAAGCCCTCGGCCTTGATGAGACCGTGCGCCACGTCGACGCGGAAACCGTCGACGCCGCGGTCGAGCCAGAAGCGCAGGATGTCGCGGAACTCCGCGCGCACTTCATCGTTGGTCCAGTCGAAGTCGGGCTGGCTCTCGTCGAAGATGTGCAGGTACCACTGGCCCGGCGTGCCGTCGGCCTCGGTCACGCGCTTCCACATGCCGCCGCCGAAGACGGACTCCCAGTTGTTCGGCGGCAGTTCGCCGTTCTCGCCCTTGCCCTCGCGGAAGATGTAGCGCGCCCGCTCGGGGCTGCCCGGCGTGGCCTTCAGCGCCTCTTGGAACCACACGTGCTGATCGCTGGAGTGGTTGGGCACGAGGTCGACGATGACCCGGATGCCGCGCTCGTGCGCACCCGCGAGCATCGCGTCGAAGTCGGCGAGGGTTCCGAAGATCGGGTCGACGTCGCGGTAGTCGGCGACGTCGTAGCCCGCGTCCTTCTGCGGCGACCGCTGGAAGGGGCTGAGCCAGATGGCATCCACCCCCAGGTCGTGCAGGTCGTCGAGGTGCGCGGTGACGCCGGGCAGGTCGCCCAGGCCGTCGCCCGACGCATCCGCGAACGAGCGCGGGTAGATCTGGTAGATGACGGCGGTGCGCCACCACTCCGCGCCGGGCGCCGGGGCGAGGTCGGAGCGCGAGTCTTCCTGCGTGAAAGTCATGCGACCACGTTAGTGCAAGCGCTTGCAGTCGTGTGTCTCGACGGTGTCCCCGCGCCCCTTGCTCGTTGAGTGTCCGGAACACGCCGTAGTCGTCGGGCCGTACGCGGCGTGTCGTGGACACTCGACAGGGATGTCGCGCGGGGCGGCCGGCGCGCGTCGTGCGGGCGGCGGGGGTGGGCGTCGTACGGGCGGTGCTCGGCGCGTGCGCCCAGCGCCCTGCGCCCGCGCCCGGCGCCCGCACCCGGCGCCCGGCGCCGGGTGTTGAGTGTCCGAGACATGCCGCTCGCGGCGGGGCATGCGCGGCGTGTCCTGGACACTCAACGGGGAAGGGCGGGGGTGGAGCGCCGCGATTAGGCTGGGGCGGTGCCCGACGCCTCTGCTCTCGCCCGCGCTGAATCGCTCATCACGAGCATCCCCGACTACCCGAAGCCGGGGATCGTGTTCCGCGACATCACGCCGCTGCTAACGGATGCCGCGGCCCTGCGCACCGTCGTCGAGGCGTTGATCGAACCCTTCGCCGGCCGCTTCGACGCCGTCGCGGGGGTCGAGGCGCGCGGCTTCCTGCTCGCCGGCGCTGCGGCGATCGTCGCGAACGTGGGGCTGATGCCCATCCGCAAGGCCGGGAAGCTCCCCCGACCCGCCGCCGCGGTCGAGTACGACCTCGAGTACGGCTCGGCGACCATCGAGATGCACGACGACAATGCCGCGGGCGCCCGCGTGCTGCTTCTCGACGACGTGCTCGCCACCGGCGGAACGCTCGCCGCCGGCCGCGAGCTGCTGCAGACGGTGGGCAGCGAGGTCATCGGCATCGCGACACTGCTCGAGATCGACGGCCTCGGCGGCCGCGAGGTGCTCGGCGGCGACGTGCACGCGGTCTTCCACGTCTGACGCCGCCTTCGCCCCGCCTCGTACCCGCCCCCAGCGTCGAGTGTCCACAACACGCCGCGCGGCCCATCGCACGCGCGGCGTGTCTCGGACACTCAACGAGAATGTGCACCCGCACCCGCACCCGCACCCCCAGCGTTGAGCGTCAACGACACGCCGCGCTGCCCACCCCGGGTGCGGCGTGTCGTGGACACTCAACGAGAGGGGGCCGTCGCGCGCCGCGGCACGCGCACCGACGCCACGGCATCCGCCACCGCTCCCGCGACCCGGTCGGTCTGGCGCAGGGGCAGGGCGTTCGAGTGGGGCCGCGTGAACGCCCCGGCCTCCATGGCCGAGGTGAAGGGGCCGAGGGCGAACAGCGTGGGGTGGGCGGAGCCGTCGCGGGCGATCACCCGGCCGTCGGCGTCGACGTCGATGCGGCCGAGCGAGCCGGTGAACGTCGCGTCGCTGACGTGCACCTCTCGGCCGTGGCGCGTCGCGAGTTCGCGGAGCGCGGGGTTCTCGCTCGAGGCGGCCCCCATCCCCGGAAGCCAGGCGTCGATGAGCGACCCCGCCCGCACCTCGCCGGGAACGCGGGGAGAGGATGCCACGAAGCGGCCGTCCGCGATCCGCACGGCGACGTCGGGACCGAGGAAGCGCACGACCCCGGCGTCGGCGAGGGCGCCGATCTCTTCCAGGCGGTGCGCGGGCGGGCCCGAGGCGACGTAGCTGAAGAACGTGTGCCAGGTCACGGGCAGGTCCACGGCCCGCGAACGCGCGCTCCACCGCTCGGTGGGGATGTCGGCCAGAGCCAGGAACGACAGCAGGATCGTGAGGAACAGCGCCTGCGCGGTGCTGCGTTCCTGCGTCGTGCGCAGCTGCAGGTCGTCGGCGATGTGGCGGCGCACGCGCCGGTGCACGTCGGCGGCGTCGACGAACGCCTCGTCGCCCAGCGGCACGTCGAGCGCGGGCACGTCGAAGCGGTCGAGCGGGTCGGGCACGACGGCGGCGACCGCGCGGCGGAGGGCGGCCGTGTTCCCGTCGACTTCGCGCAGGGTCACGCGGAAGGCCGCCCACGTCGTCGTCACCCGCTCGGGGTGGCCGGTGAACAGCTCGCGGTAGTGCCCCCACACGAGCTCCCGCGCGACGAGGGGCCATACGTCGTCGAGGAAGTCGATCGTGCCCGGACGGGCGAGAAGATCGGCGATCGCGGCTGGGGTCAGCACCTCGCGCGTCGGCGGTTCGCCCTGTACCTGGGATGACACCTTCGAGCGGTACGGCACCCCGCGGCGGGAGCCGAGGTGCAGCCGCGGCTCCCGCCCCGACGGCTCGTACCGCAGCCGGCCGTCGGCGGTGCGCGCGAAGCGGCCGCCGCGTCCCTCGGCCAGCAGCACGACGGCATCCACCGCGGCGAGTCCCATTCCGCGCACGATGACGTCGTCGCCGGGGACGAGCACCGAGAGGTCGGCGTCGGCGGTGAACGACGGCGGTACGTAGGTCAGCCCGGCGTCGGCGGCCGCGATGAGGAGGTCGCGGGTCTGACCGTCGGGCTCGCGTCCGTTGTGACCCAGGGCGTACACGACGATGTCGGCGGGCAGACGGATGCCATCGGCCAACGCCACCTCGTACCCGTCGACCGTGTCGTCGACCCACTGCACGGCGCCGCGGTGCCATCGCACCTCGACGCCCGGGGGCGCGATGGCGACCGTGCGCCGCCAGAACCAGTCGAGGTACACGCTCTGCAGCCGGCGCGTGGGGAAGCTGTCGCCGCGGAGCGCCTGCAGCTCGGCCGCGAGATCGGGGTCGTCGATCTCGACGTCGGGCAGCGAGCCCGCGCGCACGCGCTCGGCCCACTCGATGAGCGACGGTCCCGAACGCACCGGCCCCGCGATCGTGCACGACTCGTCGGTGAACACCGTGACGTCGCGCGCCATCGAGTTGAGCTTGAGCAGGGGCGACTGCTCCCGCCGCCAGATGCGGCCCGCGCCGGGCGGATGGGGGTCGACGAGGGTGACGTGCAGGGTCGGCGTCGCGGCCTTCGTGCGCCGGGCGAGCAGGCGCTCGACGAGCATCACGGCGCGGGGCCCCGCGCCGACGATGACGAGCCGCGCCGCCCGGTCGCTCATCGCGCGGCGGCCGTCGCGGTGTCGTGCGGCCCGGGGGTGTCCGGAGCGCCCGCGACCACCGGCGGCAGCCCCAGCAGGTCGTGCAGCGTCGCGCCCTCGTCGTACGAGCGGCGGTACGACCCGCGCTCCTGCAGCAGGGGCACGACCTTCTCGGTGAAGGCGTCGAGGCCGTGCGGGGTGACGTGCCCGACGACCGTGAAGCCGTCGGTCGCGCGCTCCTGCACGTACCGGTCGATCTCGGATGCCACATGCTCGGGCGTCCCGACGAAGGTGTGGTTCGCCGTCAGGCGGATGACGAGCTCGCGGATGCTGAGGTTCTCGGCCGTCGCCTGCGCGCGCAGCTGCCCCACCCGGGCGCGGATGGCCGAGTGGCGCCCGGCGAAGCCCTGCGCGGTTTCGACGCCCGTGTCGGGTTCGACGTCGGGCAGGGGGCCGTCGGCGTCGTAGCCGCTGAGGTCGCGGTTCCAGATCTGCTCGAGATAGGTGATCGCGGTCTGCGGCCGCACCTGGGCGAGCGCGACCTCGCGCGAGCGCTCGCGGGCCTCGGCCTCGGTGTCGCCGAGCACGAAGGTCGCCGCGGGCAGGATCTTCAGCGAGTCCTCGTCGCGGCCGTGGGCGGCGAGGCGACCCTTCACATCGCGGTAGAACTGCTGCGCGTCGTCGAACGCGGTGTGCAGCGAGAAGATCACGTCGGCGTGGGCGGTGGCGAAGTCGCGGCCGTCGGGGGAGTCGCCGGCCTGCACGATCACCGGCCGGCCCTGCGGGGAGCGGGGGACGTCGAACACCGCGTCGACGTCGAACAACCGCGTCTCGTGCCGTACCCGCGCGATGGCGTCATCGCGCAGGAACGCCCCGGTGTCGGCATCCGCCACGATCGCGTCGTCGCGCCACGACGACCACAGCGCTTTCGAGAGTTCGGCGAACTCGGAGGCCCGCACGTACCGGTCGGCGTGGTCGAGGTAGCCGCCGCGGCGGAAGTTCGCCCCGTGGAACGCGTCGGAACTGGTCACGGCGTTCCACCCCGCGCGACCGCCCGAGAGCAGGTCGAGGGTGCCGAGCTGTCGGGCGAGCTCGTACGGCTCGTTGAACGTCGTGTTGAGCGTGCCGACCAGGCCGATGTGTTCGGTGACGGCGGCCAGGGCGGTGAGGATCGCGAGGGTGTTCGGGCGTCCCGCCACGTCGAGGTCGTGCAGCTGTCCGCGGTGCTCGCGCAGTCGCAGCCCCTCGGCGAGGAACAGGTAGTCGAAGAAGCCGCGCTCGGCGGTGCGGGCGAAGTGCTCGAACGACGAGAAGTCGATCTGACTGCCCGCGGCCGGGTCGGTCCAGACGGTCGTGTTGTTCACCCCGGGGAAGTGGGCGGCGAGATGGATCCGGCGGCGGGTCATGCGCCGACCTCCTGACGGGCGTAGCGGCTGGCGAGACGGGGGAGTCCGACGCGCTCGCGCAGCGTGGGCGCGCCGTCGTCGGGGAGCAGGATGCTGGCGCTCGCCGCCCGCGGGATGACCCGGTCGGCGATGGCCTTGAGGTCGGCCGGAAGGCGGGCGGGACGCAGGCGCACACCGTCGACCCCGGCGTCGGCGAGGGCGCGGATCTCGTCCACGACGTCGTCGGCGGTGCCCACGACCACGCGGGCGTCGGTGGTGAGCGGCGCGCGCTCCTGCAGGCGGTTCCAGACCGCGGCGGCCGCGGCGGGGGTCTCTTCGACGAGGACGAGCAGGTCGGCGAAGACGCGCAGGGGCTCGTCGAGCGCGCGCGCCGCGTCGGCGGCCTCGGCCAGCTCGCTCCGGATCCCGTCGACCGCGGACGCATCGGCGGGTGTGACGAACACGAGGTCGGCGTGCTCGGCGGCGAAGCGGTAGGGCACGCTCTGGTGGGCGAGGGCGGTGACGAGAGATTGCCCCTGGGGGGAGCGCGGCACGATCGAGGCGCCCGTGATCGAGAAGAACTCGCCCTCGAACGCGACGTTGTGAACGCGGTCCCGATCGAGGAACTTCCCCGACGCGAGGTCGCGCACGATCGCGTCGTCTTCCCACGAGTCGGCGAGACGGCGGATGACGTCGGCCACCTCGCCGGCCTCGCGGAAGGCCGCGAGGAGCGCCGGGTCGTCTTCGACGCGACCGGATGCCGGCAGCCCCGTGGGCCCGTCGGCGCGGCGCCCGAAGTTCGCGCGCTCCTGCGCGGTGGAACCCGCCACCAGACGCACGCCCCCGCGGCCCCGGCTGACGTGGTCGAGGGTCTGCAGCGCCGTGGCGAGGTGGAACGGCTCGGGGTGCGCGGTGGTCGCCGTCGGCACGAGGCCGATGCGGCGCGTGACCGGTGCCAGGAACGACGCCACCAGCACCGCGTCGAGGCGCCCCCGCACGCGGTCGCGCCGGGTCTCGGCATCCGGCTCGAAGGAACGGCCGCCGAGGCTGAGCGCGTCTTCGATCGTCGCGAGCAGCAGGCCCGCGTCGTCGGCCGTGCGGGCGAGCGCGCGCCAGTACGCCGGCGACGTCAGCTCGGCGGGCCGCGCCGTGGGCTCGCGCCAGGCGGCCGGGTGCCAGCCGGCGCCGTCCAGGGCGACGGCGAGGTGGATGCGGTCCGACATCGGGGATTCCCTCCGCGGCGGGTCCGTCCCGCCGAGACGCCCACTGTGCCGCCGCGGCCCTGTCGACACAATCGGGCGCGTCACACAGCGCCGCGAGGCGTCATGTTACGAGCGCCGCGGGTTCGATCTCCGCCCGCTCCGCCTCGCGGCGGCGCGAACGGCGGCGACGCGCGGAACCTACCGCCCGCGGCGCGCGAGCGCGCACCGGGGCGGCGACTATGTCGCCCCGCGACACACCGTGTCAGACGGTGACGCATCGCGACGGAGCGTGTCACCCGAGATGAGGGCGGCGCCGTCTCCCCGTACGTTCGGCTGGATTCCCGTCCGTACCGAGAGAGGACCGCCCATGAGCGTGCCCACCGCGATCGCCCCGTTCACGGGTCTGTCGACTCTGCTCGACGACCTGCGCGTCGAGGCGCCAGATCTCGACGTGCGACCGCCGTCGGTCGAGACGGCGGCATTCGCTCACGACGCCGGCACCGCGCCGCGCCGCGGGAGCGCGGCGCAGGACGGGCCCGCGGTCGCGTTCCCGTCCACCGTCGCCGAGGTGCAGCAGCTCGTGCGCCTCGCCGGCCGCCACGGCGTCAGCGTCGTGCCGCGCGGCGCGGGGACCGGCCTGTCGGGCGGGGCCGCGGCGGGCGCCGACCAGCTCGTGATCTCGACCGACCGACTCACCCGGATCGTCGAGGTGTCGCCCGCCGACGAGGTCGCCGTCGTGGAGCCGGGTGTGCTCAACTCCGCCCTCAACGAGCGCCTCGCCCCGCTCGGCCTCTTCTACGCCCCCGACCCCGCGAGCTGGCGCATCTCGACCATCGGCGGCAACATCGCCACCAACGCCGGGGGCCTGCGGTGCGCGAAGTACGGCGTCACCCGCGAGTCGGTGCTGGCCCTCGACGTCGTGCTCGCCGACGGCAGCCTCGTCTCGATCGGGCACCGCTCGATCAAGGGCGTCACCGGTCTCGATCTGGTCTCGCTGTTCGTGGGCTCGGAGGGTGTGCTCGGCATCGTCGTCGGCGCCACCGTGCGCATCCGTCCGCTCCCCGTCGCGCGGCGCACGGTGACGGCGTTCTTCGACTCCACGGCCGCGGGGGCCGCGGCGATCGGGGCGATCACGGCCTCGCGCGTGCGGCCCAGTGTCATCGAGTTCCTCGACCAGCCCACCCTCGAGGGCATCGACGCGGCGAACGACTCCGGGCTCCGCGCCCGCGGCGCGGCTCTGCTGCTCATCGAGCTCGACGGGTTCGGCATCGACGAGCAGACGGCCGAGCTGACCGCGGCGCTCGAGGCCGTCGGCGCCCGCGTGCGGGTCGAGGCCGCCGCGGATGCCGAGGTGCTCTGGGAGCTGCGCCGCTCGGGCCGACGCTTCGATGACGGCTCCTGGTTCGCCGGCGGCGACGTCGCCGTGCCGAAGTCGCGCATCGCCGAGATCTTCGCCGGCTTCCCCGAGATCGAAGCCCGCCACGGCGTGACCGTCAGCGCCGTCGCCCACGCGGGCGACGGCAACCTGCACCCGGTCGTCACCCTGCCCATCCCCGCCGACGCCGACCCGGCGGTCGTTCCCGCGGCGGTGCACGACGCCGCCGACGATCTGGTGCGTGCCGCCCTCGCCGTGGGCGGCACGGTCAGCGGTGAGCACGGCATCGGCACGGTCAAGCGCGCGCTCGCCGCCGAAGAGCTCGCCGCGCGCGTGCGGGCGGCGCAGCTCGCGATCAAGGACGCGCTCGACCCGGCCGGCCTGTTCAACCCCGGAAAAGCCCTGTAACCCGTTCCCCACAGCTCGAGGATTCTCATGACCATTCGCACCCGCCCACGTCGACGCCTGCTCGGCGTCGCCTCCGCCCTCACCGTCGGAGCCATCCTGCTCAGCGGCTGCGGCGCGGCCTCGACCGCCGCCCCGTCCGCCGACGCCACCCCGAAGCCCGGCGGTGACCTGGTGTTCCTCATCGACTCGCTCGGTGCCAGCTGGATCCCCAACAACAGCTCGATCTCGAGCTATCAGGGCAACATCTGGGGTCACCTGACCGACAAGCTCGTCTACGTCGACGCCGAGGGCACCCTCAGCCCGTGGATAGCCGAGAGCTGGGACGAGAACGCCGACAAGACCCAGTTCACCCTCCACCTCAAAGAGGGCGTGACCTTCTCGGACGGCGCGCCGCTGGATGCCGCCGCGGTCGTGGCGAACATCGACATCTGGGCGAAGGGCCGCCCCGACGAGGGCATCAACCGCATCGGCCTGTTCCCCTCGGCCAACTACCAGGGCGCAGAAGCCGTGGACGCCAGCACGGTGACGGTGTCGTTCTCGGCGCCCACGCTCAGCTTCATCCCGACGCTGGCGTACCACGGCTCGATCCTGCTGTCGCCGACGACGCTCGCCCTCCCCGCCGACCAGCAGGCCGACCTCACGAACGACATCGGCAGCGGCCCCTTCACCGTCGAGAAGGTCGCCGACGGCGACAGCGTCGTGCTGAAGAAGCGCGACGACTACGACTGGGGCCCCGAGGCGATCGGACACGACGGCCCGGCCTACCTCGACACCATCACGTACAAGCAGGTGGCTGAGCCCTCGCTGCGCACCGCCTCGGTCGAGTCGGGCCAGGCGCAGGTCGCGTACAACGCCAGCCCGCAGGACCTCGACGCGCTGAAGGGCGAGGGCCTGACGGTCGAGACGCCACGCTACCTCGGCTTCGTCAACGGCTACGCGCTGAACACCACGGTGGCGCCGTTCGACGACGTGCGCGTGCGCCAGGCGGTGCAGCACGGCATCGACCGCGACGAGATCCTCTCGACCGTCTACACCGAGGACTGGCTCGGAGCCGAGTCCTTCATCCAGAGCACGGTTCCCGAGGCGACCGATCGCAGCGCCGACTTCGCCTACGACCCCGACGAGGCGGCATCCCTGCTGGACGCGGCCGGATGGGTGAAGGGCGCCGACGGCGTGCGCACGAAGGGCGGACAGAAGCTCGCCTTCACGCTGTACCCGAACCCCTACCTCCAGGCCTCGCAGTCGGTCGACGAACTGGTCGACCAGCAGCTGACGACCCTCGGTTTCGAGGTGAACCTCGAGACGTACGACGTGCCGACCTACGGCCAGAAGGTCATCGGGAACGCCGCCGTGCCGGCGACCGAGATCACCCGCAGCTTCGTCGACGTCGGAACCGTCGCCGGGGTGCTCACCTCGCAGAAGAAGGGCGACGAGGACTGGTTCAAGGTCGGCACCTCGGATGCCACGCTCAACGACCTCGCCACGCGCATCGCCACGGCCACCGACCGCGACGCCCGTGCCGCGGTGGCCGACGAGCTGCAGGGCTACGTGCTCGATCAGGGCTACTTCGTCCCGCTCACCCAGATCGTGCAGCGCGTCTACGTGCAGGCCCCCGACGTCAGCGGCGTCACCTACAACGGCCTCGCCTACGCGTACTACCTGGACGCCTGGCTGAACGACTGACCTCGGCCGCGGGGGCGGGTGCACGGCATCCCTCCCCGCGGCGTCAGACAGAGAGGAAGAGAACATGCTGCGCATCTACGGCCGTTTCGCCCTGCGGCGCACCGGTCAGGCGATCGTCGTCGTCGTGCTGGCGTACCTGTTCACGTTCGTCGTGATCAGCATCCTGCCCGGCGACCCCGTGACGAGCACGCTGAGAAACCCCGACAACGGCTTCACCGAGGACGACATCGCGCGCATCGTCGCCTACTACGGGCTCGATCAGCCCTGGTACGTGCAGCTGGGCTCGTCTCTCGGCCGGTTCGTGGTGGGCGATCTCGGCGTCTCGCTGCGGTCGAACCTGCCCGTCGGCACCCTGGTGTTCGACGCCCTGGGCTCCACGCTGAGCCTCGCGGCGGCCGCCCTCCTCGTCGCGATCGTGCTGGCCGTCGCCATCGCGTACGGGACGCAGTTCCTGCCCCCGCGCTTCGGGCAGGGCGTGCTCCGCTCGCTGCCGTCGCTGTTCCTGTCGGTGCCGAACTTCGTCATCGGCCTGCTGCTCATCCACGTCTTCGCGTTCGGCCTCGGACTGTTCAGCATGATCGACACCGAGACGCCGTGGGGCACCTTCTTCGCGGCGGTGGCGCTCGGCATCCCGGTGTCGGCGCAACTGGCGGAGGTGCTCATCGCCTCGCTCGATCACGAGTCGCGTCAGGAGTACGTCGCCGTCGCGCGATCGCGGGGGCTGCGGTCGGGGGCGCTGTTCCTGCGCCACCTCGCCAAGCCGTCGGCGTTGCCGACGGTGACGGTGCTGGCGTTGATCGTCGGCGAGCTGCTCGGCGGAGCCCTCATCACCGAGGCGATCTTCGGCCGCGTCGGCATCGGCACCCTCGTCGAGTCGGCCGTCGCCAGCCAGGACCTGCCGGTGCTGCAGGCGGTGGTGTCGCTCGCGGCCGTGGTGTTCGTCGTGGTGAACCTCGTCGCCGACCTCGCGTACCCCCTGCTCGATCCCCGCGTCTCGGTGGGTCCGTCCGGGCGCCCGGCCGTCAGCGCTTCGCGCGAGGACCCGGCGCCGCTGCTCCGCGAGGAGGTGGGGATCGTATGACCGCCGCATCGCTCCTCGCGCCGCGGGCGACGATCGCCCGGGTGCGCGGCATCCGTCTCTCCGTTCCGATCGGCGTGATCGTGCCGTTCGTCGTCGTGGCCGTCGTGCTCGCCTGGTCGCTCGCGCCCACGCTGTTCACGACCCAGAACCCCGCGCAGGGTGTCCCCGCCGACAAGCTGCAGGGCCCCAGCGCCGCGCACGTGCTCGGCACCGACCACCTCGGTCGCGACCTGTTCGCGCGCATCGTCTTCGGCGCGCAGTCGTCGGTGACCAGCGCCCTCGTGGCCGTGACGATCGGGGTGGTCGTCGGCGGACTGATCGGTCTGCTCGCCGGCTTCCTCGGGTCGTGGACCGACGTCGTGCTGGCGCGCTTCGTCGACGTGCTGCTGGCGATCCCCGCGTTCCTGCTCGCCGTCGTGATCGTCAGCTCGCTCGGCTTCCAGACCATCAACGCCGCGATCGCCACCGGGGTGTCGGCCGTCGCGGTGTTCGCGCGCGTCATGCGGGCGGAGGTGCTGCGGGTGCGCTCCTCGGTCTTCGTCGAGGCCGCGCGTCTGCAGGGCGGCTCGAACCTGCACGTGCTGTTCCGGCACGTGCTGCCCAACGCCTCGCGCTCGCTCGTTCCGCTCGCGGTGCTGCAGTTCGGCCTGTCCATCCTCGTCATCGCGGGACTCGCCTTCCTCGGCTACGGCGATCCGCCCCCGGCATCCGACTGGGGTCTGCTCATCTCGGCCGGCAAGGACTACCCCCGGGCGCCGTGGCTGGTCGTCTGGCCCGCCCTGGTGACCGTGGCGACCGTGCTGTCGATCAACCGCATCAGCCGCTGGCTCCGGAGGACGTCATGACCACCACCCTCTCGCTGAGCCCCGACACGCTCGTGGCGGCTCCGCCGCTGCTGCGCGTGCAGGATCTCTCGGTCTCGTACGGCCGTACCCCCGTGGT
Organism: Microbacterium sp. Leaf179; assembly: GCF_001423785.1. Lineage (NCBI taxonomy): Bacteria > Bacillati > Actinomycetota > Actinomycetes > Micrococcales > Microbacteriaceae > Microbacterium > Microbacterium sp. Leaf179. Next base: position 399,961 of record NZ_LMPH01000001.1, read on the forward strand.
GCACGACGTGTCGTTCTCGATCCCGCGCGGCGGCAGCCTCGCCCTCATCGGGGAATCGGGCTCGGGCAAGTCGACCATCGCGCGCTCGGTGCTCCGGCTCCTCCCGCGCGGCACGGGCCGGGCGCGCGGACGGGTGGCGTTCGCCGGCGACGACCTGCTCGATCTCTCCGAGGCGCGGTTCCGGCCGTACCGCGGGCGCCGGATCGGCTTCGTGCCGCAAGACCCCGCCCACGCGCTCAACCCCGTGCGCACGGTGGGGTCGCAAGCGCGCGAGGCGGCCGCCCTGGCCGGTCTCGCCGACGCCCGCGCGCAGCGCGCGGCGAGCCTCGACGTGTTCGCCCGCGTCGGCCTGCCCGATCCCGCCCGGGTGTACGACTCGTACCCGCACCAGTTGTCGGGCGGCATGCTGCAGCGCGTGCTCATCGGGCTCGCCGTGCTGCCGCGGCCCGAGCTGCTCGTCGCCGACGAGCCCACCAGCGCGCTCGACGTGACGATCCAGAAGCGCATCCTCGACCTGCTCGATGACCTGCGCACCGAGGACGGCATCGGTCTGCTGCTCATCACGCACGACCTGGCGATCGCCGCCGAGCGCACCGACGAGATCGTCGTGCTCAAAGACGGACGCGTGCAGGAGGCCGGCTCGACCCGCACCGTCTTCGCCGCGCCGACCTCGCCGTACACGGTGCAGCTGCAGGCCGACGCGCCCGCGTTGAACCCCGACCGCTACCGCGGCGATGTCGTCGACCGCGGGGTCGACGAGTGGACCACCGACACCGCGTCGGCCCGCATCCACGTCCGCGACGTGTCGAAGAGCTTCGTCGTCGACGGGACGCCGCGCCCCGCGGTGTCGGGGGTCTCGTTCCGCGTTCCGGCCGGAACGACCCATGCCCTCGTCGGAGAGTCCGGCTCCGGCAAGACCACGACGGTCCGCCTGCTCCTGGGGCTGGAGAGCCCCGACGCCGGGGAGATCCTCGTCGACGGGCAGGCGGTGACGGGCCGCACGGAGCAGGAGCTGCGTGGCATCCGTCGCCACCTGCAGCTGGTTTACCAGAACCCCTTCACCTCGCTCGACCCCACCTGGAGCGTCGCGCGCATCGTGCGCGAACCGCTCGATCGCTACCGCGTCGGCACGCGCGCGGAGCGTTCGACCAGGGTGGCCGAGGCACTGGATGCCGTGGGCCTGCCGCCCGAGCTCGCTCGCCGTCGCCCCGACGCGCTGTCGGGCGGACAACGCCAGCGCGTGGCCATCGCCCGTGCCCTGGTGCTCGAGCCCGACGTCATCGTGCTGGACGAGCCGACCTCGGCCCTCGACGTGACCGTGCAGGCCGGGGTGTTCGAGGTGCTCCGCCGCCTGCAGCGCGAGCGCGGTCTCACGTACCTCTTCGTCTCGCACGACCTCGCGCTGGTCCGCCAGATCGCCGACACCGTCTCGGTGCTCAAGGACGGCCGGGTCGTCGAGGCCGGCCGCGTCGCCGACGTGCTCTCGCACCCGCGCGAGCCGTACACGCGGGCGCTCGTCGAGGCCATCCCCCGTCCCCTGGCCGCCCTCTCCCGACCCTCGGAGTCGTCATGACCCTCCTCGTCCCGTCCCGTCCCGCGCTCATCGAGGCGTTCACCGTCCCGAAGGGCTTCGGCGACCAGACCCTGCGCGACCGTCGACCCGATGCGATCGAGCTGCTCGGCGGCATCCCGGATCCGTCGGTGCTGCCGACCGCCGAGCTCGCCGAGGCGACGGCCCGCGTTCTCGCCGCACCCGGGGCGCCGTCGCTGCAGTACTCCCGCACCGAGGGCATCCCGGCGCTGCGGGAGTGGATCGCCGCGCGCGAGGGCGTCGCCGTCGAGCGGGTGCTCGTGACCAACGGCGGCTTCCACGGCCTCGCTCTCGCGGTGCAGACCGTGCTCGAGCGCGGAGACCTCGTGGCCGTCGACAACCCGGTGTTCCCGCTGTTCCTGCGCGGCCTCGAGCTGGCCGACGCACGGGTGCTGCCCATCCGCGTCGGAGCCGAGGGGCTCGACGTCGACGAGCTCGCCGCGCACCTGCGCGACGGCGCGCGCCCCGCCGCGGTGTACACGGTGCCGGAGTTCCACAACCCGTCGCAGTCGTCGTTGCCGACCGAGCGCCGTCGCGAACTCGTGGCCCTGGCCGAGGAGTACGGCTTCGTGGTCTTCGCCGACGACCCCTATCGCGAGCTGCGGTTCCATGGGGAGCTCGAGTCGGTCGCGCCCTTCCACGACTCCGACCACGTCATCCACGTCAACACCTTCACCAAGACGCTCGGCCCGGGGCTGCGCCTGGGATGGGTCGTGCTGCCGGAGCGGTTGGTCCCGGATGCCGTGGCCCTGCGCAGCCGCCAGGACTCGCACTCGTCGACCTTGGTGCAGGCGGTGATCGCCGAGCTGCTCACGAGCGACGCCGGGCTGTTCGACCGCGTGCTCGAGCGGGCGCGGTCGCTGTACCGCTCGCGCGCCCGGGCGCTCGCCGATGCTCTGGAGGCCGAGGCTCCGGGGGTGTTCGACGTCACGGTGCCCGACGGCGGACTGTTCCTCTGGCCGCGCCTGAACGATGAGGCGATCGATGCCGACCGGCTCGCGGCCGACGCGAGCGCCGAGGGCGTGGAGTACCAGCGCGGGTCGTTCTTCGCCTCCGGTCCCGGAACCGACGCCGACCGGCACCTGCGTCTGGCCTACGGCGACACCGACGAAGACGACCTGCGCACAGCCGCGGCCCGCCTCGCGCGCGCGGTGGCGCGGCAGCGCTGAGGCGGGGCGCACGGGTGCGCGCAGGGTCGGTGCCGGCGTCGCGCGAGGTGGCGCGTGGCGGCGCCAGCGGGTGTGCGCAGGGTCGGCGATGTGCACAACCTCCGTTCGGTTCGGGGGATGCCGGCTGAGGTTGTGCGTATCGCTGAGGTTATGCTCGCGGCGCGGCGGGGCTCACGGCGTCGGGCTCCACCCCAGCAGCGGCCCCAACCGCCCCGCGATGTCCTCGAGGATCTGCACGTAGTCGTCGGGTGCGAGGTCGAACGGCAGGGCGAAGGCCACCTCGTCGATCTCGGCGACCGACGCCGTCGCCTGCAGCTGCTCGGCGATCTGCTCCGAGGTGCCGACGAGGTCGGCGGCGAACAGCAGCCCGCGGGGACCCTGGGGGATGCCGACGCGCCCGCGCCGCGACTCGGCGTAGGCCTCGTATCGCCGACGCTGGTCGGGTGTGGCCGTGTCGGTGGGGACCACCACGAGACCCTGTGACACGCGGGCGTTCTCGCCGTCGGCGTGCGTGTCGCGGTACAGGCGGATCTGCGCGTACTGCTCGGTGTCGAAGTCGGTCGACGTCGTCGACTGGATGACGCTGCTGGTGAGCAGGTGGAAGCCGTTCTCGGCCGCCCAGGTCGTCGAGGTGGGGCTCCCGGCGCCGTACCAGAGCCGGTCGGCGAGACCCGAGGAGTGCGGTTCGATGCGCTCGGAATACTCCTCGATGCCCTCGGTGCCCGCGAACGGGCTGACGGCCTCGCCCGCGAGGAAGCGGCGGAGCCGCGCGAGGCGCCCGTACCCGAAGTCCTCGTGGTCGGACGTGTCGGGGTACAGCGCGGCGGCGATCTCGTCGAGCCGGCGCGGCGGACCCACCGAGAATCCCGGCTCCAGGCGTCCACCGCTGAGCACGTCGACGGTGGCCAGGTCTTCGGCGAGGCGGAACGGGTTCTCGTAGCCGAGCGGGATGACCGCGGTTCCGAGCCGGATGCGACTCGTGCGCTGGGATGCCGCGGCGAGCACCGCGACGGGGGAGGACAGGCCGTACTGCAGGTGCCGATCACGCAGCCACGCGCTGTCGAAGCCGAGGCGCTCGCCGCGCTCGATGATCGACAGGGTGGTCTCGTGCCCGGCGCGCGGGTCGTCGCGGTCGAAGAGGCCGATGGTGAGGAAGCCGAGGGAGCGGAGCGGTCGGGTCATGCCGGCGTCCGCACCGAGACGAACCGGTTCCGCCGCCGCAGCGCGAAACCCAGGCGCTCGTACGCCGCGATCGCACCGACGTTCGTCGCCGCCGCGTGCAGCAGTGCGCGGTCACCGCGCTGCTGGATGTGGAACGCCACGTCGAGCACGAGGCGCGAGGCGAGGCCCTGGCGCCGGTGATCGGCATCCACCGCGACGGCACTGATCTCGGTCCACCCCGTGGGGTGGAGGCGCTCGCCGGCCATGGCCACCAGACGGCCTTCGCGACGGATGCCGATGTATCGACCGAGCTCGTAGGTGCGGGGCCGGAAGGGGCCGGGCTGATTGCGGTCGACGATCGCGATCATGTCGGCCGCGTCCGCGGCATCCAGTTCGATCGCTTCGTCATCGGGACGCGTCCGCAGGGCGTCGGTCTCGACGAGCTGCACCCCCTCGCCCCCGCCGAGGTACTCCCACCCCTCGGGGAAGCCGCCCTCGTAGCCCGACAGGCCGACGTCGGCGCCCGGTCCGACGAGGTCGCGCAGGGCGTCCCAGACCCCGGGTTCGTCCCACGTGCGCACGGCGACGAACGGCGCGACGTCCTCGGGATACCGGCGGACGAGGTCGCCGCCGATGGCGAACGAGGAGTGCGGGCCGGCCAGGGAGTGCCAGGCGGCGTTGTCGAGGACGGTGGCGTCGGCGTGGGGGATGTCGAGGAGCGATGCGGAGGTCACCGGGACACTCTGCGCCGGTCGCGGCGGCCGTGCAAGCCGGGGGTCACGAGACGCAACCGGACCACCCCACGATGACGGTGTGTGAAGACGTTCGACGCCCGGTGACGGTCGCCGACTCCGCGTTGCGAGTGGCGCCCGCCGAAGTGTTACCCGCGGTTTCCGGTGCCGGGGGAGAGTCGCGAGGAGCGGGGAGATACTGACGGGATGACGGCGGTGGACAGCACGTGGACGATCGAGCGGGTCGACTGGCACGACGAGCGTGCGGTGGCGTTGCGCGCCGCGATGGATGACGAGATCGCCCCGCGGTACGCCGACGCGTTCGCGGCGTTCGATGACCACACGCGCGCCCTGCTGGCCGAGGACTTCGCGGTCGATCCCGCCACGATCGTCGACGTGCTGCTCGTGCACGACGGGTCCGGCGAGCCGGTCGGCCACGCGGCGCTCCGCGCCCTCGGCGGCGAGCTCGAGGTCAAGCGCGTCTTCGTCGAGCGCCGCGCCCGCGGGCAGGGGGCGAGTCGCGCGCTCATGGCCGAGCTCGAGCGCATCGCGCGGCACCGGGGCGCGTCCCGGCTCATCCTGCAGACCGGCGACCGGCAGCCCGAGGCCATCGCGCTGTACGAGCGCATCGGGTACCACGCCATCGACACCTTCGCGCCGTACGTGCGGTTCCCCGCCTCGCGGTGCTTCGCGAAGCCGCTGGCCGCGGGATCGCCGGCCGCGTGACCGACGACATCCTCGACGTCGCCGTCATCGGCGCGAGCGCGAGGCGGCCCGCCCGAGCGCGGGGGTTCGGGGCGCGAAACGTGCAGTGGGGCGGACAATGACCGCCCCGCTGCACGAACCCCGCCCCGAACGGTGCGGGGCGGGTCGCACCAGCGCCGTCAGAGGTCGTACGCGAATGCCCGCAGGTCGAGGAAGCGACCGGGCTCGACCTCGACCGGATGCTCGCGCTCGGTCAGCCGGCGGAAGCCGAGCTTGAGGTACAGCGCGTGGGCGCCGAGCATCTCGGGGCCGCTGTTCATCACGACGCGCACCGCCCCGCGCGCCCGGGCCAGACCGATCACGTGACGGGTGAGGGCCTCGCCCACGCCGCGTCCCCGGGCCGTCGGCGCAACAGCGAGCTGACGGAAGTCGAGCTCGCCCTCGACCGCGAGCGGAGACAGGCGTTCGCCGGGCCGGGGTGTCCAGACGGTGCCGACGATCTCGTCGCCGTCGAGGGCGACCCACACCTCGCCCTGCGCGACCCGGGTCGCAACGTCGGCGAGCGACGCGAGGTAGCCCGCGGTGAGCCCTTCGTAGCTGTGGCGGTAGGCGTCGGCGGTGAGGCGCCCGGCATCCGCGTGCTCGTCGGGCGCGACGAGGCGGATGGTCAGGGCGGGGGCGTCGGTCCGGGCTTCGGCCGGCGCGAGGGCGTCGCCGGCGCCCGCGGCGCGGTCGGCGGGGAGCGAGGTGGTCATGGCATCCCTTCGAGGAAGCGAGAACGCGGCCCGGTCTCGAAGAAGACCGGGCCGCGTTCAGGTCAGGACTTCGGGAGTCCGGGCGGGTTGATCTGCGAGGTCTCGATGCCCTCGGACTCGAGGTTCCACACGTTCAACACGTCGGCGTACTTTCCATTCCGGATGAGCTCCTCGAGCGCGACGTTGACCGGCTCGACGAGCCCGTTGCCCTTCTTCGTGCCCGCGGCGATGTCGGCCTGCAGCGGCCAGCCGCCGGGGACGATCCCGACGATCTTGGTCTCGCCGGTCTCTTTCGCCGCCCACGCGGCGGTGGCGTTCGGACCGAAGGTCGCGTCGACGCGGCCCGACTGCAGGGCGAGGGTCGCCGCGGCATTGTCGTCGTAGTAGTTCAGCTCGGCGGGGGCCTTGCCGGCGGCCGTCAGCTCGGCGTTCCAGCTCAGCAGCACCTTCTCTTGGTTCGTGCCCGAGCCCACGACGACCTTGAGGCCCGAGATGTCGTCGGCCTTGTCGATCTTCTCGATCGCGCTGTCGGAGCGCACGGCGAAGCCGAGCAGGTCCTGCCGGTAGCTCGCGAAGTCGTACAGCTCCTTGCGCTCCTCGGTCACGGTGACGTTCGAGGTGATGAGGTCGTACTTGCCCGATTGGATGCCGAGGGGCCAATCCGCCCACGCCACCACGACGGGGTTGTACTCGAGGCCGAGGCTCTCGGCGATGAGCGAGCCGATGTTGGGCTCGGTGCCGGCGGGCAGCGTCTCGCCGTCGGGCACGTAGCTGAGCGGCGGCACGAAGGCTCCGACGGCGACGGTGAGCTTGCCCGCCTCGATGGGCGTGAAGCCGCTGGCTTCGAGCGCGGCGACGGCGTCGGGGATCGGATCGGTGTGCACCCACTCGACGGCGGGGGCGGATGCCGAGGGCTCCGGCGCCGCGACCGCTTCGGCCGGGCGGTTGATGCCGAGGGCGACGCCGCCGCCGACGACGGCGACGACCGCCGCGGCGATCACGCCGATCGCGATGCTCTGCTTCTTGCTGAGGGCCATGCTGTGTCTCCTTGTGAGGGGTGGATGCCGTGGCGCCGGTGTCGCGTCACGGACGGCGGTGTGATGCCTCCGGCGGGCGCCGGACGGCGTTTCGGGTACGGGTCGGAGCGAGCGCGCGGGCGGCGCGACTCGGGGGGCGGGGCCCGGGTTCAGCCGAGGACTTTGGCCAGGAACTCGCGCGTCCGCGGGTGCCGCGGGTGTTCCAGCACCTCGTCGGGCGTGCCCTGTTCGACGATGCGTCCCTGGTCGAGGAACACGACGCGATCGGCCACCTCGCGGGCGAAGCCGATCTCGTGCGTGACGATCACCAGCGTGGTGCCGAGCTTCGCGAGGTCGCGGATGACGTCGAGCACCTCGCCGACGAGTTCCGGATCGAGCGCGCTCGTGGGTTCGTCGAAGAGCAGCACCTGAGGTGTGAGGGCCAGCCCTCGAGCGATGGCGACGCGCTGCTGCTGGCCGCCCGAGAGCTGCCTCGGGTAGGCGTCGGCCTTGTCGGCGAGACCGACCCGGTCGAGCAGGCTCCGGCCGAGCCCGCGCGCCTCGTCTCTCCCCAGCCGCTTCAGGGCCAGGGGTGCCTCGGTGATGTTCTCGAGCGCGGTGAGGTGGGGGAAGAGGTGGAAGTTCTGGAATACGATCCCCACCCGCGTCCGCCGCTGAAGCACCTCGCGCTCGTGCAGCTCGTGCAGCTTGCCGTGGCGCAGCTTGTAGCCGATGAACTCGCCGTCGACCGTGATCGAGCCGGCATCCACCGTCTCGAGGTGGTTGATCGTGCGCAGCAGCGTCGACTTGCCGGAACCGCTGGGTCCGAGCAGCGCCACGACCTCGCCGGGCTCGACCGTGAGGTCGATGCCGTTGAGCACTTCGACGCCGTGGAAGCTCTTGTGCACGTTATGGATCTCGACGAGCCCGCGCGTCGCGGTGACGGCGGTCATGCGCGGCCCCCCGTCGACGTCGCGGCGGGCTCGGTGGCATCCGTTCGCCCCGGCGGCGCCGGGGTGTCGCCGAGGCGCGCCCACTGGACGCCGGCCCAGGTGCGCGCCCGCTGCACCGGGGTCGGCGGCAGGGCCCGAGCCGCGCCCCGGGCGTAGTGGCGCTCGATGTAGTACTGGGCGACGCTGAGGATCGTCGTGATGAGCGTGTACCAGACCACCGCCACCAGCAGCAGCGGGATCACCCGGCTGTTGCGGTTGTAGATGACCTGCACCGCGTAGAAGAGCTCGGGGATGGCGATCACGAAGACCACCGACGCGCCCTTCACCAGACCGATCACCTCGTTCGTGGCATTGGGCACGATCGAGCGCATGGCCTGCGGGAGGATGATGCGGAACAGCCGACGGGATGCCGGGATACCCAACGCCGCCGCCGCCTCGTGCTGACCGGGGTCGACCGAGACGAGACCGCCGCGGATGATCTCGGCCGAGTAGGCCGCCTGATGAAGACCCAGCCCCAGGATCGCCGCCGCGAACGCGCTGACCAGCTGCACCGTCGGGAACTCCACGATCCAGAAGTCGGTGGTGAACGGGGTGCCCAGGCCCAGCGTCGGGTACAGGTAGCCGAGGTTGTACCAGACGATGATCTGCACCACGAGGGGCACCGAGCGGAAGAACCAGATGTAGCCCCACGCCGCGGCGTTGAGCAGCGGCGACGCCGACAGGCGGCCGAGGGCGAGGACCGTGCCGAGCGTGAACCCCACGACCGTCGAGATGGCGGTGAGCGAGAGCGTGTAACCGATGCCGATGAGCACGGGCTCCGAGAAGAAGTACTGCGCGAAGGTGTCCCACATGTAACGGTCGTTCGTGACGAGGCTCCACGCGAACTGTGCGACGACGAACACCAGCAGCGCGCTGAAGATCCAGCGCCACCAGTGACGCGTGGGGACGACGGCGATGGTGCCGAGGTCGATTCGGGCGGCGGCGGGCGTGCCGGTGGGTTCGGCGTTCGGGCGGGCGGCGGACGCCGGCGCGGTGGTGGTCATGGGTGCTCCTCGGACTCCGGACCGGCGGGGACGCCGGTGGGTGACCGAAACGCTATGACGGGGTCGGAGGGCGCGTGCGGCGCGGTTTCACACGCCGCAACGCCCCGATACGCACCGCAACCCCGCGCCACGCGGGGTAACAGGCTGGCGCGTGACGGCTCGTCGAGGTACGGCTGGGGCGGGCCGGGTTACCGGGCCGGGGCGGGCCGAACTCCTGAGGATCGCGACGGCGGCGCGGCGCGCGGCGCGTCGTTTCGCGGCGGAGTCGGCCTCGGCATCCGGTTCCTCAGGAGTTCGGCCCGCCGCAGCGGGGGCCCTGCGGCGACCTCGCCGCCGCCCGGCCGACCTCATGCCTCGCGCAGGATCCGAGCCGTCACCCGCGTGCCGAAGTGCAGCGCGTCGACGGGCACGCACTCGTCGGCGGCGTGGAACTGCCCGAACACGTCGAAGTCGGCGGGCACCCGCAACGGCACGAAACCGTAGCCCCGGATGCCGAGGTGCGCGAGGTGCTTGTTGTCGGTGCTGGCCGGCAGCAGGTACGGCACGACCGTGCCCTCGGGGTCCTCCGCGGTGATGGCGTCCTGCAGCACGTCGACGAGCCGCGCGTCGACGGGCGACTCGATCGCGCGCACCGCGCGTCCCCACGCGATCTCGATGTCGGGTCCGACGAGTGCCGTGAGCTCGTCGCGCAGGGCGTCGTCCTGCCCGGGCAGCACGCGGATGTCGAGGCGCGCCGAGGCCGACGAGGGGATGACGTTCGTCTTCGTGCCCGCCTCGAGCACGGTGGGCGAGGCCGTCGAGCGGGTGCTCGCGCCGATCAGCGAGGCGGCGAAACCCAGCCGCTCGAGATCGTCGTCGAGGTCGGCGCCGTCGAAGGGACGACCGCTGGCGCGTCCGTAGACCTCGAGGAAACGCTCGAGGGTGGCCGTGCGCACGAGGGGGAAGCGGTGCGCGCCGACGGCGGCGACCGCCCGCGACAGCCGCACGATGGCGTTGTCGGCGGTGGGCCGCGAGCCGTGGGCCGCGTGGCCGCGCGCGGTGAGGGTTGCCCAGGTGACGCCCTTCTCGGCGGTGGCGACGAGGTAGGCGCGGCGGTCGTCGGGCAGCGGCAGCGAGAAGCCGCCCACTTCGCTGAGTGCTTCGGTCGCTCCGGCGAACAGCTCGGGGCGGTTGTCGACGATCCACCGTGCGCCCCAGACGCCCCCGGCCTCTTCGTCGGCGAAGAACGCGAAGATCAGGTCGCGCCGCGGCACGATGCCGTCGCGGCGGAAGGCGCGGGCGATCGCGAGCAGCATCCCGGCGAAGTTCTTCATGTCGACGGCCCCTCGGCCGTACAGGACGCCGTCGTGGATCTCGGCCCCGAAGGGCGGGTGCGTCCAGTTCTCGGCCTCGACGGGCACGACGTCGAGATGGGCGTGGGCGACGAGTGCTCCGGCATCCGGATCCGACCCCGCCAACCGCGCGATCACGCTGGCGCGTCCCGGCACCGGCTCGACCAGCGTCGTGTCGTACCCGGCGTCGCGCAGCTGCTCCTGCACGAACAGCGCGGCCCGGGTCTCGCCGTCGCCGATGGTCGCGGCCTCGCCCGTGTTGACGCTGTCGATGCGGATCAGGGCGCGGATGAACTCGAGCGCTTCGGCCTCGAGGGGGGATGCGTCGGCCATGGCGCGGGTCAGTGCTGGTGGTCGGGGCGGGCGTCGTCGGCGAGTTTGAACGCCAGGCGTCCGTGCGCGTAGCCGCCGCCGGCGCGGATGGCGGTGGCGACCCACGCCGCCTCGGCGAGCTCGGCCTCGGTCGCGCCGGCCTTCACGGCGTTCTGCGAGTGCCCGTCGATGCAGTACACGCACTGCGTCGTGATGCCCACCGCCAGCGCGATCAGCTCGCGGTACTTCAGCGGGATCGCGCGACCTTCGGGAGCGAAGACGGCCTGGTCGAAGGCGGCGAACGCGGCGAGGATGTCGGGCGTCTCGGCCTTGTAGACCTTGGTGTAGGTCTTGTCGGCGGTGCGGTCGAAGTACTCGGACATGGTGCCTCCCGAAGGCGGTGCGGGGTCGGTGTGCGTCGGTCCCACGGTGCCACGGCCCTCCGCGCTCGTCCCCGTCCCGCCGTCACGCGAGGTCACACGCCCGGTTCGGCTCCGCGTCGCGTCCGCGCGGACCGTGTCCCGCTTTTGGCGGACCGTGTCCCAGAAGTGGCTGCCTGCGCGGCTCCCAGGCCGCCGAAAGTGGGACGAGGTCGCGGGCGTCGGCCGCGTCGGCGGCGGATCGATGTCCCGCTTTCGGTGGACCGTGTCCCCGAAACGGCTGCCTGCGCGACTCCTAGACAGCCGAAAGTGGGACGCGGTTCGTGGCGAGGCTCAGCCCAGCACGCTCGCCCCGAGTTCCACCGGGCTGCCCTCGATGTTGCCGACGATGCCGCGGATGACACCCGTGCCGTCCTCGCGGCGCAGGCCGTCGTACCAGGCCTGGGTCGCGTCGACGTCGAAGGCGTGCGTCTCGTGCGCGCGCTTGCGGGCGCGCAGCACCAGGTCGCCCGCCCGCTCGGTGCGGATGCGCTCGTACCGCTTCAACGCGTCTTCCACGCCGAGGGTCGAGGTCGCGAACACGATGCCCAGGGCGAAGCTGTCTTCCAGGGCAGAGCAGGCGCCCTGACCGATGTCGGGGGCGGTGTTGTGCGCCGCGTCGCCGAGGATGGCCACGCGACCGCGCACCCAGGTGTCGAACGGGTCGATGTCCCAGATCTCCACGCGGTTCAGGGACTCGTCGGCGTCGATGCCGTCGAGGAGCGCGCGCACCCCGGGGGCGCCCCACGAGCCGAACGCGGCCTCGAGAGCCGACATGCGGTCTTCGACCACGCCCGAAGGCCCGGGCACATCGACGAAGAAGTAGAAGCGGTCGCCGGCGACGGGCATGACGGCGCACCGTTTGCCGTCGCCGACGTAGGTCGTCCACTGGTCGAGGGGCCCGATGCGCTCATCGGCGGCGACGAGGCCGTTGTAGTTGACGTAGCCCGAGTACGAGCGTTCGGGGCGGATGCCGGTGGGCTCGGTGACGTAGTCCCGCACGATCGAGCGCGCCCCGTCGGCGCCGATGAGCAGGTCGGCGGTGTCGGTGGTCCCGTCGGCGAACGTGGCCGTCACCGTCTCGCCGTCGTCGGACACCCCGACCAGTTGACGGCCGAGGCGGATGTTCGCCGGGCCCACGGCATCCATCATCAGCTGCTGCAGGTCGGCGCGCGCGACCGGGTAGGGACGCTGACCGGTCTGGGTGGTGACGGGCGCGAGGCTGAAGCGGCAGAGCTCGTCTCCGGTGTGGCCGTCGTAGTAGGCCATGTCGTCCATCTGCCCGCCGAGGGCGGCGACCTGGGGTCCGAGGCCGAGCCAGTTGAGCACCTTGACGCCGTTGGACCACAGCGACAGGGCTGCTCCGACCGGGCGGTTCTCGCGCATCCGGTCGTAGACGACGACGTCGTGGCCGAGCTTCTGCAGGGCGAGGGCGGCCGAGGTGCCGCCGACGCCCGCGCCGATGACGATGACTCTCATGGTGCTCCTCAGCTGCCGCGGTAAGTCGAGTAGGCGAACGGGCTCAACAGCAGCGGCACGTGCAGGTGCGCGTCGCCCGCGACGGTGAACGCGACGCTCGCCACGGGGTGGAACGACGCGACACCCCGGGCGCGGAAGTACGCGCCGGTGGCGAAGGTGAGGCTGTAGTCGCCGTCGTCGAGGCGGTCGGGCCCGAGGGCGAGGCGGCCGTCGGCGTCGGTCTCGGCCGCGTCGATCGTCGCGCCGTCGAGATGGGCCAGCGTCACGGCGACGCCGGCGGCCGGGGTGCCGGCCGTGGCATCCAGGATGTGGGTGGTGAGGTGGCTCATTCGGCGGCCTCCGGTTCGGCGGGGGCGTCGTCGGCGAAGGTCGTGCGCAGACGCAGCAGGGCGATCTCGGCGAGCTGGCGCGTGGCTTCGATGGTCTCGCCGTCGGGGTCGTTGCCGAGGCGGCGCTCGAGTTCGGCCCGCAGCTCACCCGGGGTGCGGCCGGCGGCGCGGATGAGGAAGACGCGACCGAAGCGTTGCTCGTACGCGGCGTTGCCGGCGGCGATCGCGGCGACGTCGTCATCGGCGGCGGCGGCCATCGAGCCCTGTTCGCGACGGGATGCCGCGGCCTCGGCGCCGTCGCCGGAGACGTTCGCCCCGATGCGGGGGTGGGCGTGCAGGGCGGCCTCGAGGTCGGCGGGCGACCAGGCGGCGGCGAGGTCTGCGGCGTAGGCGGCGAGGGCGTCGACGCTCGCGTACGGGCGGCCGTCGACGACGGCGTCGACCCAGCCGGGCACGTCGGCCCAGACGCGGACGACCGCCGTGGCATCCGCGTCGTCGAGGGCATGGAAGTCGTGCAGGTGCATGTCGGCCAGGTTAGGGGTGCTGCGTTACGGGGCTGTGGCGCGATGTGTCGGCGATGTTGCTGTGGGGAACATTCCGGTGGCGGAGGCGCGGGCCGGACGCCCCACTGCGGGGCGCGTTCCGTGCACCGGGGCGCGCAACGACCGCCCCGGTGCACGCATCGCGCCCCGAACCCGACCCGGCCGCGCCCGGCCGCGCGGCGGACTCAGCCGTGCACGATCAGCCAGTGCGCCACGGCATCCGCGTCGCCGGTGTTGTGCAGGCGGTGGGGGACCGAGCAGGGGTAGCTGATCGCGTCGCCGGCGCGCAGGATCACGCGCTCGGCCTCGAAGTCGATGGTGAGCTCGCCCGCCACGACCGTGCCGACCTCGTACCCCTCGTGATGGAAGAGGCCGTCGGCGCCGTGGGCGGCGGCTCCCGGCGGGTAAATGGACTCGAAGTAGTCGATGCCCGGTGACGAACCGGGGGTGAGACGGCGGAACGACACCCCGCTGTCGAGCACGATGTCGGGCGTCTGCCCCGCGCGCTGCAGCGTGAATCCCGAGGGGCCGGCGGGTTCGACGGGGCGGTCGGATGCCGGGTCGAAGGCCGCCACGAGCGGAACCCCGAGGGCGTCGGTGATGGCGATGAGGCGCGAGACGCTCGGCTGCATCACCCCCCGCTCGATCTGAGAGACGGCGCTGGGGGAGATGCCGAGGGTCTTCGCGAGGGCGCGCGCGGAGATGCCGCGGGACTGGCGCAGGTCGCGGATGCGTCCGCCGACGGATGCCTCGGCGGGTACTCCCGCGTCCGTCGTGGGCGCGACATCGGTGCGGGCGGCGGTGGGCGTGGCGCGGGCGTCGTCAACGGCGGCGGGCTGCGTCATGCCCCGAGTCTAAGGACGCCTCGTTCGTGAATACCTGACTTCACATGTCTGTTACACGAGCGAAACCCAGCGCACAATGTGAACCCATAACTTCACATCAGAGATCCACTCCGGCCGCGGACTCCACGTCGTGGCAGCCATCGTCCTGAGAGGAATGACATGACCACGACGCCGCTCACCGGTCCCCACGATCTCGTGGAGGCCGCCGGCCACCCCCACGGCGGGGGCAACATGAAGCCGCACTACGACGACCGTCTCGCCAACGAGGACCTCGCGCCGCTCCGCAAGCAGAAGTGGTCGAGCTACAACATCTTCGCGTTCTGGATGAGCGACGTGCACTCCGTCGGCGGCTACGTCACCGCGGGCTCGCTCTTCGCGCTCGGACTGCAGTCGTGGCAGGTGCTGGTGGCGCTGATCGCCGGCATCGTCATCGTGCAGATCTTCGCCAACCTGGTCGCCAAGCCCAGCCAGAAGACGGGCGTGCCCTACCCCGTGATCAATCGCGTGGTCTTCGGCATCCGGGGCGCGAACATCCCCGCGATCATCCGCGGACTCATCGCCATCGCCTGGTACGGCGTGCAGACGTTCCTCGCGGCCGAGTCGCTGAACATCGTGTTCCTGAAGTTCATCCCCGGTTCCGCGGCCCTGCTCGACGTGTCGTTCGCGGGTCTGTCTGCCCTGGGCTGGATCTCGTACGCCATTCTGTGGACGGCGCAGTTCCTGCTGTTCTGGAACGGCATGGAGGTCATCCGCCGCTTCATCGACTGGGCGGGGCCGGCGGTCTACCTCGTGATGATCGTGCTGGCGATCTACCTCGTCTCGCAGGCCGGCATCCAGAACATCTCGTTCACCCTCTCGACGACCCAGCTCGACTTCTGGGCCTCGATCCCCGTGATGTTCGCCGCGGTCGCGCTCGTGGTGTCGTACTTCTCGGGCCCGATGCTGAACTTCGGGGACTTCGCCCGCTACGGCAAGAGCTTCGCCGCGGTGAAGAAGGGCAACTTCTGGGGTCTGCCGATCAACTTCCTCTTTTTCTCGCTGCTGACCGTCATCACCGCCTCGGCGACCGTGCCGGTGTTCGGCTCGCTCATCACCGACCCGATCGCGACGGTCGAGCGCATCGACACCCCCTTCGCGATCCTCCTCGGCGGCCTGACCTTCGTCACCGCCACGGTGGGCATCAACATCGTCGCCAACTTCATCTCGCCCGCGTTCGACTTCTCCAACGTCGCCCCGAAGAAGATCTCATGGCGCGCGGGCGGCATGATCGCCGCCGTCGGTTCGACGTTCCTCATGCCCTGGAACTGGTACTCCAACGCCGACGCCATCCACTACTCGCTCGGCGTGCTGGGCGCCCTGATCGGTCCGCTCTTCGGCATCCTGATCGCCGGGTACTACATCGCCGCCCGCCAGCGCGTGAAGGTCGATGCGATGTTCACGATGGACACCGCCGGCCCCTATTGGTACCGCAACGGCTTCAACCCGAACGCGGTCAAGGCGGTCATCGCCGCGGGTGTTCCGACGGTCGCGATCGCGATCTTCCCGAAGCTGTTCGCCGATCTGGCCCTCTTCAACGTCTCGTGGATCAGCGACTACAGCTGGTTCATCGGCTGCGGCCTGGGCTACGTGCTGTTCCTGCTGTTCGAGCGTCGCGACCCCCGCATCCCGACGTTCGAAGGCGAGACGGAGGGCATCTCCGACGGCACCGTCGACGCGGTCGCCGAGGTCGCGGCATCCGAGGCTCCGGTGCTCGCGCAGACGGTTCAGGATGCCGGGACCGCAGCGTCGGCGTCGGGTGCGGTGCTCGCGCAGAACGCTGCGGCCGCGCCGGACTCGGCGCCGGTGCTCGCGAACGAGGTTCCGGATGCCGCGACCCCCGCGTCAGCGCTCCGGCGACCGACCGCCGGACCCTCCCGCGAGGCGCTCGCGTGAGGATCCTGCTGATCAACCCCAACACCTCCCGGGCGATGACCGAGAAGATCGCCGACGCCGCCCGGGAGGTGGCGGGACCCGACGTGCTCATCGAGGCCGTGTGTCCCGCCACGGGAGCCGAGGCGATCGAGAGCCACATCGACGAGATCGCGGCGGCGGCGGCCGTCGTCGAGGCGATCGCGGCCGATCGCGACGGCCACGACCCGGCCGACGCGTACGTCATCGCGTGCTTCGGCGACCCGGGCCTCGACGCGGCGCGCGAGATCGTGGAAGTCCCGGTGGTCGGCATCGCCGAGGCGGCGATGCACCTGGCGGCGGTGTCGGGTCGGCATTTCGGGGTCGTGACCACACTCAGCCGCACGCTGGGCCGTGCCGAAGACCTCGTCGCCCGGTACGGCATGGAGCGCGCCTGCGTGTCACTGGCGGCGACCGGCATTCCGGTGCTCGACCTCGAGGACACGGGATCCGAGGCGGTCACGACCATCGAGCGATACGGGGCGCGCGCCGCGGCCGCCGGCGCCGACGTCATCGTGCTCGGCTGCGCCGGCATGGCCGATCTCTGCGCCGAGCTCACGGCGCGCATCGGGGTGCCGGTCGTCGACGGCGTCGCAGCGGCGGTGGGCATGGCATCCGGGATGGTGCGCATGGGGCTTCGAACCAGCAAGCGCGACGAGTACGCGCGGCCGCCGCGGGAGCCCCGCCCCGCGGGGGTGTCGGGTGGCGCGGGCGGCCGCGAACGGGGCGCGTTTCATGCACCGGGGCGGTCCGTGGACGCCCCGGTGCACGGCGAGCGCCCCGGTATGGCGGCGGACGGCGCGGCGGGGTCGGTCCCCGCCCCTTCTCCCCACGCGGGCGATTTCGCGGTTTTCGCATGAATGTTGATGACGGTTACATTCAGGAAATGCGGGGCGCCTAGCGTGAACGACATGAGCACACGGATCGCCGCCCGACGGGTCTACCTCGACGGCGCCTTCAGCCCCGCCACCGTCGTGATCGACGACGGCGTGATCACCGCCGTCGAGCCCTTCGACGCCGCCGCCGCCACCGTGCTGCCCGGCGACGCGGTGCTGCTGCCCGGGCTCGTCGACTCGCACGTGCATCTCGACGAACCGGGCCGCACCGAGTGGGAGGGGTTCGCGACGGGCACCGCCGCCGCGGCGGCCGGTGGGGTCACGACGGTGGTCGACATGCCGCTGAACAGCCTGCCCGTCACCACCACCCCCGAAGCTCTGGATGCCAAGCGCCGGGCCGCGGCGGGAAAGCTCGCCGTCGACGTGGCGTACTGGGGCGGCGCCGTCCCCGAGAACCTCGGAACGCTGCGCACGCTCTCCGAGGCCGGCGTCGTCGGGTTCAAGTGCTTCCTGTCGCCGAGCGGCATCGACGAGTTCGGACACCTCGACACCGACCAGCTCGAGCGGTGCCTCGCCGAACTCGCCGAGTTCGACGGCCTGCTCATCGTGCACGCCGAAGACCCCGCGCACCTGCACCCCGATGGCGCACTCGGGCCCCGCTACAGCGACTTCGAGGCCAGTCGCCCCCCGCTCAGCGAACGGGCCGCGATCCGCCGGGTGATCGACGCCGCACGCCGCACGGGCGCCCGCGCGCACATCGTGCACGTTTCCGACGGCGGCGCGCTCGACGACGTGCGGGCGGCGAAGGCCGAGGGCGTGCGCCTCACGGTCGAGACGTGTCCGCACTACCTGACCCTCGAGGCCGAAGACGTTCCCGACGGTGCGGGGGCGTTCAAGTGCTGCCCGCCGATCCGCGGCGGCGCCAATCGCGACCTGCTGTGGGCGGGGGTCATCGACGGCACCATCGACGCGATCGTCAGCGACCATTCGCCGTCCACCGTCGAGCTGAAGGGCAATCCCGACTTCGGCCTCGCCTGGGGCGGCATCGCGGGGCTGCAGACCGGCCTGTCGGCTGTGCACACCACCGCCCGCGAGCGCGGGCTGGCCTTCGAAAGCCTCCTGCCGTTGCTCACGACGGGCCCCGCGCGTATCGCGGGCCTCGAGGGGCTCGGCGTCATCGAACCGGGAGCGCCGGCTCACCTCGTCGCCTTCGCTCCCGACGAGACCTTCGTGGTCGATGCCGCGGCGCTGGAGTACCGCAACCCCGTGACGCCGTGGCACGGCAAGACCCTCACCGGCGTCGTACGCGAGACCTGGCTGCGCGGTGAGTCGGTGTACCGCCGCGGCGCTGCGGTGACCGAGCGTGAGGGCCGCGAGATCCTGCACACCCCCGCGGCGGTGGAGGCGTGAGCGCCCCCGTGGCCGGGGTCCCCGCCGCGACCGGGGCCAAGGCCGGGTTCCCTGAGTCTGGCGGGGCGACCGTGCCCGGTGCCGCGTCGCCGGTGCCGATCCTCCAGCCCGGCGTCGGTGCCGTGCCCGGCGATCACTACCTCCGCGCCACCCCCGACACCGTGCTGTGGGGGCGCCTGCCGTGCGCGGGCGACACCGCCGTGCTCGAGATCGCGTCGGGTGCCAGCGTCACGTTCGACACCGTCAGCCACGAGGGCATCCTCGACGACCAGGGCAAAGACCCGGCCGCCTACTTCGCGGCACACGGGGTTCCGCGGGAGCAGGTGCTCGACGACGCCGTCGAGATCGCGGCATCCGTCTCGCGCGATGCGATGGCCGACGGACCCCACGTCGTCGTCGGTCCCGTGCACGTGCGCGATGCGCACCCCGGCGACCTGCTCAAGATCACCGTCGAGACGCTCGTTCCGCGGGTGCCCTACGGCGTCATCTCGAACCGGCACGGCAAGGGCGCGCTCGTGGGCGAACTGCCGCGCGGCGAGCACAACGTCAGCGTCTTCGCCGCCGTCGCCGAACGCGACGGCATCCTGCACGGCACGCTCCCCGTCGTCGAGGGCGGCGACCCGGTCGTCGCGTTCCCCCTCGCGCCGTTCCTCGGCACGATGGGGGTCGCCGTCGCCGGTTCGGACCGACCCCACTCGGTGCCGCCGGGCACGCACGGCGGCAACATCGACATCAACCTCCTCGTCGAGGGGACGATCCTCTACCTCCCCGTGCAGGTCGAGGGGGCGCTCGCGTACGTCGGCGACCCGCACTTCGCCCAGGGTGACGGCGAGGTCGCGCTCACCGCGCTCGAGGCGTCGTTGCGTGCCACGCTGCGCTTCGAGGTGATTCCCGCGGTCGCGGCCCGCGCGGCTTTCGGCGAGGTCGCAGGTCCCCTCGTGCGCACGCCCGACTACCTCGTGCCGACGGGGATGGATCCCGACCTCGATGCGGCCATGCGCGCCTGCGTGCGCTCGTCGCTCGCGCTCCTGCGCGGCCGCTGGGGCATGGACGAGCACCTGGGCTACGCCTACCTGAGCGCGGCAACCGACTTCGACATCTCGCAGGTGGTCGACATCGTCTCGGGCGTGCACGCGCGCATCCGCGAGGCCGACTTCGCGGGTGTCCCGGCCGTCGAGCCCGAGCCCCTGGCATCCCGCACCATCCCCGACGGAGGCACCGCATGACCCCCGCACTGGCCGCCGCACTCGCCCGCGTCGAGTCCGCCCTCGAGCCCGCTCTCGACCCCACCCTCGAGCCCGCTGAGGGTCGAGTGTCCACCACACGCCGTGAGGCGCCGCCCCGGAACGGCGTGTCTCGGACACTCGACGGGCGCGACGACAGAGGGCGTGGGGTCGCACGATGACGGATGCCAGCAACCCGGCCACCGGAACCGGCGACGCCGGCACCGCGCCCGCCGCCCGGACGGCCGAGACCGCGCCCGAAGCCGCCGTTCCGGCCACTCGCCCGACCGAGACCGCGCCCGGAGCCGCCGGCGCCCCGCCTCTCCCCGCCGACCTCCGTGCGGCCTTCAACGCGTACGAGCGCGCGATCGTCGCGAACGACCTCGACGCCCTCGACGCGTTCTTCGCGCCCGGCCCCGACACCCTCCGCGGTGATACGGCGGGGCTCCTGATCGGTCACGACGCGATCAGCGGTTTCCGCTCGCTTCGCGGCGGCGTCCCCCCTCGCGACATCGCCGAGATCCACTACCGGCCGCTCTCGTCCGCGACCCAGGGGGCGAGCACCGATGGCGACGCCGCCCTGCTGATGTCGGTCTCGCGCTTCGTCGGCGGTGGGCGCGGCCTGCAGACGCAGGTGTGGCAGCGGATCGACGGACGCTGGCTCATCACCGCCGCGCATGTCACCCCGCGTACCCCGGCGCTCGACCGCACGATCTGGCGCAGTGTCGGCGATCCGTTCTTGCAGGGCGCGTGGGAGGGGCCGCTGGCGGGGCTCACGGTCGCGGTCAAAGACCTCTTCGCGATCGCCGGGTTCCGCATCGGCGCCGGAAACCCGACCTTCCTCGAAGAGGCGCGCCCCGAGAAGGCCACGGCTCCCGCGGTCGCCGACCTGCTGCGGGGCGGTGCATCGCTTCGCGGGATCGCCCGCACCGACGAGTTCGCCTACTCGATCGCCGGAGACAACGCGCACTACGGCACCCCGCCCAACGGCGCCGTCGTCGGCGCGCTCCCGGGGGGATCGTCGAGCGGACCGGCGTCGGCGGTCGCCTCGGGGCACGCCGACATCGGCCTCGCCACCGACACCGCGGGTTCCATCCGTGTGCCGGCGTCGTACCAGGGCCTGTGGGGTCTGCGCACGACCCACGACCTCGTTCCTCGCCAGGGGATGCTGCCGCTCGCGCAGTCCTTCGACACCGTCGGGTGGCTCACCCGCGACGGTGCGACGCTGCAGAAGGTGGCCGACTGGTGCCTCAGTTACGACGGCTCCGACTCGACCGAGAACGTCTACGGAGCTTTGGGTGCCGACCTGCCGTGGCGCTTCCTCGTGCCCGAAGAGATCCTCGACCACGTCGAACCCGCCACCCGCGCGGCGTTCTCGCGTCTGTTGGCCGCGCTCGCGGCATCCGATGATCCGCCCCCGTTCCGTGCCGTGCACACGGGCGATCTCGATGCCACGTTCACGGCGTTCCGCACGGTGCAGGGCGCCGAGGCGTGGCGCAACGACGGCGACTGGCTGCGCGCGCATCCCGGCGCCGTCGGCCCGGCCGTGGCCGAACGTTTCGAGATCGCGTCGCGCATCACACCCGAGGCGGAGGCGGGAGCCCGCGCCGACCTCGAGCCCCTCGCCGAGCACCTCGCCGAGCTGGTCGGCGACGCCGTGCTGATCTTCCCCACGGTGCCGGGCCCCGCTCCGCTGCGGACGGCCGACGTCGAGGCCGTCCGCGCCGCGACGCTGCGCATGACGGCCCCGGCGGCGGTGGCGGGGCTGCCCGCCGTCTCGGTGCCGTTGCTGACGCTGCCGACATCGGCCGGTCCGGCCCCGGTCGGCGTGTGCCTGGTCTCGCGCGCCGGCACCGATATCGCCCTCGTTCGCCTCGCGCGTCGGCTCGCCGCCCTGGTGGGCGCGGGCGTGGGCGCGTCGTGAGAGTGCGGGTGTGGTTCCGGGACGACGAGCCCTCCCGTGCGAAACTCCTGAGAAAACGCGTCGTGTGCGGCACCCGACCCCATGACGACGGGGCGCGAACCGCGGGCGCCGTCGGAAACTCAGGAGTTCTGCACGGCGCGTCTCTCCGCCCCGGCCCCTCCCGCTCCCGTCGCCCCCGTCCCTCCCGCCTCTGCCGCTCCCGCACCATGGAGACCTCGTGAATACCCAGATCCCCGGCCCGATCGACCCGCCCGCGCGTCTGCTGATGGGCCCCGGGCCCATCTCGGCCTACCCCAGCGTGCTGCGCGCAATGGGTGCGCCGCTCGTGGGCCAGTACGACCCCTTCATGACCGCGACCATGACCGAGACGCAGGACCTGTATCGGCAGGTCTGGGGCACCGACAACGACGCCACCGTGCTCATCGACGGCACGAGCCGCGCGGGCATCGAGGCCGCGATGATCTCGCTGATCCGTCCCGGGGACCGGGTGCTGGTGCCCGTGTTCGGGCGCTTCGGCCACCTGCTCGCCGAGATCGCCGAGCGCGCGCTGGCCGAGGTGCACACGATCGAGGTGCCGTGGGGGCAGGTGTTCCCGGTCTCGACGATCCGCGAGGCGATCGAGCGGGTGAAGCCGCACCTGGTGGCCTGCGTGCAGGGCGACACCTCGACGACCATGCTGCAGCCCCTCGACGAGATCGGCGAGATCTGCCGCGCCCACGGCGCCCTCTTCTACACCGACGCGACCGCTTCGCTCGGCGGCAACGCCTTCGAGATGGATGCCTGGGGGCTGGATGCCGCCACCGCCGGCCTGCAGAAATGCCTCGGCGGCCCCTCGGGGTCGGCGCCGCTCAGCCTGTCCGATCGCGCGGTCGAGATCGTGCGGTCCCGCGCGCGCGTCGAGGCCGGGATCCGCGAGGAGGGCGATGCCGTGGCCTCCGACTTCATCCGCTCGAACTACTTCGACCTGGCGATGATCCTCGACTACTGGGGCCCTCGGCGCCTCAACCACCACACCGAGGCCACGACCATGCTCTACGGGGCGCGGGAGTGCGCGCGCGTGCTGCTGCTCGAGGGCCGCGACGCCGTGATCGAGCGGCACGCCCTGCACGGTGCCGCGATGCTCGCCGGTGTCGAGGGCCTGGGGCTCACCGTGTTCGGTGACGTGGCCCACAAGATGACCAACGTCGTGGCGGTCGAGATCCCCGATGCCGTCGTCGGCGACGCCGTGCGCAGCGAGCTGCTGAGCGACTTCGGCATCGAGATCGGCACGTCGTTCGGCCCGCTGCACGGGCGCGTCTGGCGCATCGGCACCATGGGCTACAACGCCCGTACCGATGCGGTGCTCACCACCCTCGCCGCCCTCGAGGCGGTGCTGCGTCGACACGGGGCAGCGGTGCCCGCGGGCGGCGGTGTCGAGGCGGCGCAGGGCGTGTACGCGGGGGCGGTGGCATGAGCCGCGCTCTCGTTCCCGGTGCGGCCGACGTGGTCGGCCGCGGTCGCCGCGGCCCTCGTTCGCGCGGGGAGCGATCGTGACCGCCGCCACGCGCCTCGCCGTCGATCCCGCGCACATCGACGCGGCCGCCCGGCGCGTCATGGGGCGGTGCGAGGAACTGGCGCGCATCACCGCGACGCCCGGCAGCATCACGCGCGTCTACCTCTCGCCCGAGCACGCTCGCGTCAATCGCCTCGCGGCCGAGTGGATGCGCGAGCTCGGCATGACGACGCGACAGGACGCGGCGGGCAACCAGGTCGGCCGACTCGCTCCCGCGGGGGCGTCCGACGCGCCGGCGCTGTTGATGGGCTCGCACCTCGACACCGTGCCCGACGCCGGCCGTTTCGACGGCATCGTCGGTGTGCTGATGGCCCTCGAGGTCGTGCGGCTCGTGCGGCGCATCGACGATGAGGGCGTGGCATCCAGTCCCTTCCCGTTCGCTCTCGAGGTCGTCGCGTTCTCCGACGAGGAGGGCACGCGCTTCGGCAAGGCGCTGCTGGGGTCTTCGGCGGTGGCCGGCCAGTGGGATGCCTCGTGGTGGGAGCTGACCGATGCCGACGGCGTCACTCTGCGCGACGCGTTCCGCGACTTCGGTCTCGACCCCGGCCGTATCGGCGAGGCCGCCCGCGAGCCCGACCACCTCGTCGCCTACCTCGAAGCCCACATCGAGCAGGGACCCGAACTCCACCACGCCGGGCAGGCGCTCGCCGCGGTGTCGTCGATCGCGTCGGCGCGGCGCTTCCAGCTCGTCGTCCAGGGCGAGGCCCGGCACGCCGGCGGCACGCCCTACGACCTGCGTCGCGACGCGCTGCTCGGCGCGAGCGAAGCCGCCCTGGCGGTCGAGCGCATCTGCCGCGGCGAGCACCACATCGTCGGCACCGTCGGACAGCTCGAGGCGTTCCCCGGCGCGGTGAACGTCGTGCCCGGTGAGGCGCACCTCTCGCTCGACCTGCGCGGTGAGTTCGACACCACCCGCGACGACACGTGGAACGCGATCTCGGCCGAATTGGATGCCATCATGGGCCGCCGCGGCCTGCGGTGGAGCGCCCGCGAGGTGCACAGTGCGCCCGCGGTGTTCTGTGCCCCGCTGCTGCAGGACGTCGTGCGCGCGGGCATCGGCGGCGAGGCCCCCACCCTCTTCAGCCGCGCGGGGCACGACGCCATGGCGATCGGCGCCATCACCGACGTCGGCATGCTGTTCCTGCGCAATCCCGACGGCATCAGCCACCACCCCGACGAGGCGGTCGCGGGCGGCGATGTGGCGGTGGGGATCCGCGCGCTCGCCGAGGCGGTGCTGCACCTGGGGGCGGAGCCCCGCTGAGGCGGTACGGCGATCGCGTGCGCGGCGAACGTCACCCGACGTGCGGCGTCCCCGGAGTGCGGCGACCGATCCACTCACTCCGGATTGGCTGTCAGACGATCGCCGGTCCTGCACGAGAATCGTGGCATGACCGACACCCCCGGCATCCTGCAGTTGCTCGCCTTCGCGGCCGAACCCGGGGGCGGCAACCCCGCGGGTGTCGTCCTGGACGCGACCTCCCTCGACGACGCGCAGATGCAGCGCATCGCGGCTGACCTCGGCCACCCCGAGACGGCGTTCGTGACCGCGCGCGAGGGCGACCGCGTCGCCGTGCGGTACTTCTCGCCCGACGACGAGGTGCCCTTCTGCGGACACGCCACCATCGCGACGGCGGTCGCGCTCGCCGAGATCGAGGGCGCGGGCAGCTACGTCTTCGACACCGCCGCGGGCGCGGTCGACGTGGTCACCGAGCGCGACGCCGAGGGCGCCATGGTCGCCGGGTTCACCAGCGTCGAGCCGCGGGTCATCGACCTGGAGCCCGAGGTGGCCGACCGCCTGCTCGGCCTGATGGGCCTCACCCGCGACGACCTCGACGAGCGGATGCCGCTGGCGCAATCCTTCGCCGGCAACCTGCATCCGGTCGTCGCCGTGACCGCGCGGGAGGTGTTCGACACGTTCACCTTCGATCCCGGTGCGATGCGGGAACTCCTCGACGAACGCGGATGGAAGGGCACCGCCATCGTGGTGCACGTCGCGGGCGGCCTCGCCGACGGCCTGGTCGCCGAGGCCCGCAACCTCTTCCCCGTCGGCGACATCACCGAAGACCCCGCCACCGGCTCCGCCGCCGCCTCGCTGGGGGCGTATCTGCGCGAGCGCGTCGGCGTTCCCGCTCCGTTCGGCTTCACGGTGCGGCAGGGGCGGCACATCGGCCGGCCGAGCGTGCTGAAGGTCGACGTCCCGGCATCCGGCGGCATCGTCGTGCGGGGCGGCGCGACGCCGCTCTGACCGCCGGACGCGGCGGCGGSGAGCCGAGGAGCCACGCCTGAAATGGGGCGGCAACGGTGCAGTGGGGCGGGTCAAGGACGCCCCACTGCACAATTCGCGCCCCGAACCCCGCAAGCGCTCGCCGCCGCCCTCCGCCGAGCCCGCCGCCCTCCGCCGAGCCTGCCCCAACGGCGAGCCCACGTGTCCCACTTCGTGCAGGTTCCGGGGGCGTGAGTCGCACGAAGTGGGACACGCCGCATTCGGCCCCGCTCAGGCCCCGCCGGCCAACCTCCACACCCGGTCACGCGAGAACGGCAGCTCGTACCCCCGGCGTCCCAGGGCGCGCGAGACCGCGTTGCCGATGGCGGCGCCGACCGGGTTGTAGGGCGATTCGCTCATCGACTTCGCCCCGAACGGCCCCAGGCTGTCGTCGGTCCGGGCGAAGTACACCTCGGTGTCGGGTACGTCGGCGAACTGCGGTACGCGGTACGTGCGGAACACGGGGTTCTGCACGACGCCGTCCTCGAGCAGCACCTCTTCGTAGAGCGCGCCGCCCAGGGCCTGGGCGGCACCGCCCTCGATCTGCCCGCGGCACTGCGCCGGGTTGATGACGACGCCCGCGTCGGCGGTCTGGATCGACTGCAGCACGGCCACCGTGCCCGTCTCGGGGTCGACGGCCACCCGCACGGCGTGCACGTTGAATGCGAGCGAGCGCAGGTCGCCGAACTCCGCGCCGTCGGCCGTGAGGCCCTCGGCGTCGACGTTGTCGGTGGGGGCGGCCGCGATGATCCGCTCCCACGTGATGATTTCGTTCGCGACGCGGACCCCGGATGCCGTGAACTCCACGTCGTCGATCGCGTCGGTCGCGGCGGATTCCCCGCCCGCGAGCTCGGTCGCGAGGGCGATCATGCGACGGCGGAGCGCGGTGCACGCGCCGTGCAGGGCCTTGCCGGCCACGACGGTTCCGGCCGAGGCGAAGGCGCCCGTGTCGTGGCGCACCGCGTCGGTGTCGGCGGCCCACAGCTCGAGGCGCTCGGGAGCCGCGTCGAGCACGGTCGCGGCGATCTGCCGGTGCACCGTGGAGGTGCCGTTGCCGAACTCGGCGGTACCGACGCGCAGCAGGTAGGTGCCGTCGGGCCGCAGCGTCGCCGTGGTGTGGGCGATGTGTCCGCGCGGGGCCATCGTGGCGATCATCGCGGCGGCCATGCCCTCGCCGACGACCCAGCCCGCGGGGGCCTCGACGCCGTTGCCGCGACGCAGGGCGTTCTGCGCGAGGTCGAGACACTGGTCGAGGCCGTAACTGCCCCAGATCAGGTCTTCCTCGTACTTCTCGTCGTCGTCGGGGTGCAGCCGGTCGCCCTCCTTCACCGCGTTGATACGGCGCAGGTCGAACGGGTCGATGTCGAGCCGCTCCGCGAGCGCGTCGAGCGCCGACTCGACGGCGAAGACCACCTGCCCGAGGCCGTACCCGCGGAACGCCCCCGACGGCGGGTTGTTCGTGTACACGGCCTCGGCGTCGATCCACTTCACCGGGACGCGGTACAGCGTCGTCGACTCGGCGCACGAGTGGAACAGCACGCCGATCGCGTGGTTGCCGTACGCGCCGGTGTCGCTCAGCACGTCGAGCTTCATCGCGGTGAGTGTGCCTCCGGCATCCGCCCCCAAGCTCACGCGGACGCGCATCGGATGCCGGAGGGACGCCCGCACGAACTGGTCGGTACGCGAGAACTCGTACGCGACGGGCCGGCCGAGTCTCAGCACGGCGAGGGCCGTGAGGTCTTCGGTGAACAGCTCCTGCTTCCCGCCGAAACCGCCGCCGACACGGGTGGCGTAGACGCGCACGCGGTGCGGCTCGAGGCCGAAGATGTGCGCGAGTTCGTTGCGGGCGAGGAACGGCACCTGGGTCGACGAGCGCACGACGAGGCGCCCCTCGTCGTCGAGCCATCCGACCGAGCCGTGCGTCTCGAGCGCGGCGTGCGTGACCCGCGACGAGCTCCATTCGCCGGTCACGGTCGTGTGGCTCGCGGCGAGGGCGGCATCGATGTCGCCGCCGTGCCCGGTGTGGAAGCCCGCGACGACATTGCGTTCGGCCGCCATCACGCGCTCCGCGGGCGTGCGGTCGGGGTGCAGCAGCGGGGCGCCCGGGCTCCGCGCCTCGTCGGGGTCGAAGACGGCGGGCAAGACGTCGTAGTCGATGCGGACGGCCCGGCACCCGGCATCCGCTGCTTCCGCCGTCTCGGCGACGACCGCGACGACGCGCTGGCCGACGTGGCGCACGACGTCGTCGAGCATGCGAGTGTCGTCGGGATCGTCGGTGCGGTGCTCGTGGCGCCCGGTGGAGTAGCGCACGTCGGGGACGTCGGCGTGGGTGAACACGGCGACGACGCCGGGTACGGCGAGGGCGGCGGCGGTGTCGATGGAACGCACGCGCGCGTGGGCGTGGGGCGAGGTGACGACGCGCAGGATCAGCGGCGGGCCGCCCGGCACGGGCTCGTCGAACGTGAAGGGCTCGCGGCCCTGCACGATCCGACGCGCCGCTTCGGGGACGACCGAGGTGCCGATGCGTCCCGCTGCCGCGGCGTCGACCCCCGCCTCGGCGTGGGCGTCACGCGGCGAGGTCGCGCCGTGTCCCGCGCACGATCCGGCACCGGTCGCCGGGGCGCACGACTCCTGCACATGCGGCTGCACCAGCGATCCCGGCACGGTCGGCGACGGTACCGCCGGAGTCGTGCACGTCGACCGCGGCGCACGCGTCTCGGCGACCCCACCCGTCTCGCGCACGGGACCCAGCACCGACGCCCGGATCGCTTCGCGGATCGGACGGTACCCCGTGCACCGGCACAGGTTGCCCTTCATCCGGCGGTCGAGGTCGGGGAGGTCGTCGGGGGTGAGCGTGGATGCCGTGACACTCATCCCCGGAGTGCAGAACCCGCACTGGAACCCGAAGCCGGCGGCCAGGGCCTCCTGCACCGGGTGGAGGTCGTCGCCGGGGGCGAGGCCCGCCGCCGTCGTGATCGACCGGCCCTCCAACCGCACGGCCGGCACGATGCACGAGTGCGTGGGCGCGCCGTCGAGCAGCACCGAACAGGCGCCGCAGTCACCCGCGTCGCAGCCCTTCTTCACCTCGACGTGGCCCGTCTCGCGCAGCAGCGTGCGCGCGCTCTGCCCCGGGCGGGGATCGGCCTCGACCGTCGCCCCGTTGACCTCGAATCTCACGCGCGGCCCCTCCGTCGAGCGATCGAAACCATGACGGTCGCGCGACGCGCGGGCAACGCCCGGGCCCTCACGCGGCACCCGCCTGCAGATCCCGCGACAACGCCGTCCGCAGGCGCTCGGCGAGCACGACGCTGACCCCGCGCCGCCAGTCGGCGCTGCCGAGCGGGTCGGTGTAGAAATCGGGGGCGGAGGCCACGGCATCCCGCAGCTCTCCGGCGCCGGGCAGGCGGCCGAAGCGCAGCACGCGCGGTCGACGCACCGCGGCGGTCACGACGAACACGGCCGCCCCGTCGGGGTCGACGCGGGCCGTGACGACGGCGCCCGAGCGCCCGAGCTCGGCCAAGGCGATCTTCTGCAGCCCGACCCGCGAGCGCAGCGCGTGCGCGGGAACGTCGAGGGCGCGCACGACCTCGCCCGGTGCGAGCGAGGTGGCGGCATTGTCGATGACGAGATCGGCCACGGCGATCACGCGCTCGCCGCCGTCGGGCGTCCACACCAGGGCCGTGGCATCCAGGGTCGAGAGCAGGGCGATCATGGCCCCCGCCGCGAACGCCTGGCACACGTTGCCGCCGACGGTCGCGGTGTTCCAGATCTTGAACGAGGCGAGAAGCGCGTCGGCGGACGGGCGGGCGAGGGCGAGCGAGGTCCAGTCGAGGGGTGCCTCGTGCTCGGCCCACGCGAGCAGGCGCGCGATGGTGCAGGTCGCACCGATGCGCAGGCCCTCGGCGGTGATCTCGAGGTCGGGCCAGTCGAGGGTCGTGAGGTCGACGAAGCCGGTGGTGCCGGGCTGCGGCTCACTCATGATCCAGGTGCCGCCCGCGATGACGGCCTCGCCGGGGGCGAGGGCGAGATCGGCGCGCGTGCGGGCGGGGCGGTACGAGGTGACGGTGGTGATGTCCATGTCAGCCCGCCAGGATCCGGCCCGACCAACGGCCGTCGTCGAGCGTGTAATGCTGCCGGACGCTCTGGCCGAGGGGATCGCCGCGCCAGAACGTGAGGGTGAGGGGACGCAGACGGAATCCCACCCAGCGCGCAGGCGGCTCGAGCTGGGGGTGCGCCTCGTCGAACTCGGCCCAGAGATGCCGGCGGGCATCCGCGGGGAGGTGGGCGTTCTCGCGCGTGTTCACCCAGGCCAGCAGCTGCAGGTACCGCGAGCGCTGGGCGTACACCGTGGCGGCCTCGGCGGGCGTCACGCGCTCGACGATCCCGCGCACGACGAGCTGTCGACCGAGCTCGGGCCACGCGACCGCCATCGCGGCGACGGGGTTCGCGCCGATCTCGGCGACCTTCGCGCTGGCGGCGTCGGTGTGGAACGTCAGCCCCGCGGCATCCCGGTCGCTGATGAGCACGTGCCGCAGCGACGGGAGGCCGTCGAGGCCGAGGGTCGAGAGGGCGGCGAGTGGACGCAGCTCGCTGTCGTGGGGAGGAAGCCACTGCACCATCAACGCGAGCGGATCCTCGACGAGCGCGTCGGTGTCGTCGACGTCGAAACCGAACGTGGTGCCGGCCGTGATCATGGGTCCTCCGGGAGGCTGCGGGTATCGCCGAGCGTAGGCATCGCGCATTTCGGCGATGTTGCCGCCATGAACATTCGTGGAAACACGCGCTCCGTACACTCCCCGCCATGACCTCGCTGCCCCTCATCGACGCGTGTCCCAAGCGCATGGAGTACGGCCCGTGCGGCGGTGTCGGCTTCGACGGCTCATGCGAGATCGACCCGGATCACCGCTGCGCGTTCCTGCACCGCCCGACCGTTCCCTGGACCGGCATCGACCGATCGACGTTGCCGGCTCCCGCCCCGCGCACCGCCGGAGCCCTCGCGACGCTGGACGCTCTCGGCACGCGGCCGTGGGTCGTGGCCGATCTTCCCGCGCGGGCGTTGAGCGTGGCATCCATCGACGCGTGCGCCGCCGTGCTCGCCGGAGAAGTGGATGCCGTCCTCGCCGGCGACGCGGGGAGCGCCCGCGTGCAGTTCCCACCCGCGTACCGCGCGTCGCTGGTGCAGCGCCGGGGGCTGCGCGTCTGGACCGGGCTGAACATGCGCGACCGCAACCGCGTCGCGATCGAGGGGGAGCTGGCGGCGCTGGCCGTCGAAGGGGTGGCCGGGGTGCACTGCGTCACCGGCGACCACACCGCGACCGGGCATCGACCCGATGCCGCGCCCGTGTTCGACCTCGACTCGACCGAGGCGACGGCCCTCGCGCGTGCCGCCGGGCACGTGGTGTCGGTCGCCGCGTCTCCGGCCGCGCCGCCCGTCGAGCGCCGGGCCGCCCGGCTGCGCGAGAAGCTCCGGGCGGGCGCCGACGTGTGCTTCGTGAACCACGCCGGTGGCGCGACGCCCGTGCGCCGGTTCATCGACGAGGTCGCCGCCGAGGCGATGTACATCCCGTGCGTGCCGATGGTGGTCGATCACGCGTCCGCCGCGCTGCTGGAGTCGTTCACCACGCTCGTGCTGCCCGAGGACTTCCTCTCGCGGGTGCGAGACGCCCACGACCCGCGGGCCGAGGGCATCGCGCTGGCCGTGGCGCTCGCCGAGGACATGCTGGCGATCCCCGGCGTCGTGGGGGTCAACCTCTCGGGCGGTCGCGAGGGTGCCGAGGAGTCGTTCGCCGAGGCGATGGCCGAGGTGGCCCGGCGGCTGCGCTGACGCGCTGGTCCGGCTGCGCCGCCCCGCTCCCCGGCGACACCTCTCTGTTGAGTGTCCAGAACACGCCGCGCCGATGCGTCGCGATGCGGCGTGTTCCGGACACTCAACGGGGGATCAACGCGGGGGAGAAGGGACTACGCCGCGAGCGACAGCAACCAGGCGTAGAGCGCCATCGACGCGCCGTAGACGACGATCAGGATGCCGAACCCGAGGAGTTGCGCGCGCCAGCCCGGCTTCGGCTTCAGCCACCAGGCGAACATCTTGAACACCCGGGGCATCACGAACCAGCCGAGAAGTTGCGTGCTGACGAAGTTGCCGACGAACAGCGACAGCCAGAACGGGATGGCGTGGGGTCCGTCGAAGAGCGGGGTGCTGACGAAGTAGCCCCACCCGAACACGATCGGATACAGCGCCGCCAGCACGAGGAGGTTGTTCTTCATCACTGATTCGCGCGCGGTCTCGCCCTTGGGCGTCCAGAAGTCGAAGCCGAAGCTCGACGTGGCGACAGCGAGGTCGGCGTTGAACCGCTCGCCCTCGCGCAGCAGACGTTTCCGCTCGGGCGAGTCGATCCAGACCGCGAGATTCTCGGCCGAGTCGAACGTGAGGATGACGACCCACTCGTCTTGGACGCCCGGCACGGGTCGCTGGATGCGGTGCCCTCGAAAGCCCCGGAACTGCGCCTCGGTGTCGGAGATGCGTTTCTGCCACGCCAGGTAGTCCTGCTCGAGCGCCGCGGGAACGGTGGACGAGATGAGCACCGAGACCTCGTCGCCGTGCGTCGGGTCCTCCCGGAACAGCGTCACTTCCTCGTCGAGCACCTGCACGTCGGCGATCTGGGCGTAGAGCGAACGCCGAGCGGGGCCGTCGAGCCAGGCGCGCGCCG
Organism: Microbacterium sp. Leaf179; assembly: GCF_001423785.1. Lineage (NCBI taxonomy): Bacteria > Bacillati > Actinomycetota > Actinomycetes > Micrococcales > Microbacteriaceae > Microbacterium > Microbacterium sp. Leaf179. Next base: position 432,204 of record NZ_LMPH01000001.1, read on the forward strand.
AGGCGGCATCGGTGAAGCGCTGCACGAGCGTCCAGTCGCCTCGCGCGTCGGTCGGCGTGATCACGGTGCTGCCGAGGTACCCGGGCGTGCCCGTGAGGGACCGACCCGACTGCTCGACCCATCCCTCGAAGGCGTCGACGTCGTGCGCCGCGACCTTCCGGTGGGTCACGAGAGTGACGGCGGTGTCGTCGGCGCCCGACACCTCACCGGCGACCGGTCGGCCGTCGGTGACGGCGAGGCGCTCCACCCCTAGCTCTTCTTGTAGCGGCGGATGCCGGAGACCCAGGTCTCGTCGACGTTGCGGTCGTCGCCGACCATCATCACCGCGAACAGTGCGTGCGCGGCCTGTTCCATCGTGGTCGGGCCCTCGTCGCCGAAGAACAGCGACTGGTGCCACGGCATCGCGGACGGACCGGCGTTCCAGTCGAGCGCCACGAAGTCCGCGGACTTCCCGACTTCGAAGTTGCCGACCTGGTCGTCGATGTACAGACCCTCGGCGCCGCCGAGGGTGACCGACCAGAACGCGCGGTAGGGCGAGAGCTTGCTGCGCTCGGCCGCGGCCAGATCCTGGGTGATGCGGTTCGTCGTGCCGTCGAGCAACGTGTTGCCCAGCATCCCGACCTTGTAGGCCTCGTCGAGCACCTGGATCATGCTGAACCGGTTTCCGCCACCCATGTCGGTGCCGAACGACATCTTGACGCGCTTGTCGGGGTCGGTCGCTTTCGCCAGGCGGAAGATGCCGCTGCCGAGGAAAAGGTTCGAGCACGGGCAGAAAACCACCGCGCCGCCGCTGTCGGAAAGACGCCCGAATTCGTTATCGGAAAGCCAGACCGCGTGCCCTCCCGAGAATTTCGGGCCGACCAGATCGTATTTCTCATAGACGCCGAGATAGTCCGTGCAGTCCGGGTGCGCCAGAAGAAGGTTGGAGATCTCCAAGGGGTTCTCCGAGATGTGGGTGTTCACCCAGAGGTCAGGGTGCTCCTGCTTCAGCCGCTGGCATGCCTTCAGCAGGTCCGTGCTCGCGCCGAGGGCGAACCGCGGGGTGATCGCATAGCGGTTACGGCCCACGCCGTGGTACTTGGCGATCATCGCCTTGCTGTCGTCGTAGAACTCCTCGGGCGTGCTCGTCGAGCCCTCCGGTGCGAACTGGTCGATACCGGTGACGCCGCTGATCACCAGCATGTCGCGCCGGGCGGCGGCCTCGAAGAACTCCTCGACCGCGACGGTGGAGGTCGTCGTGAACGCCTGCACCGTCGTCGTCCCGCCCGCGAGCATATTGTCGAGGAAGCGATCCGATCCGGCGCGCGCGTACTCGCGGTCGCTGTAGCGCGCCTCCTCGGGGAAGACGGTGTCGAGGAGCCACGGCAGGAGCTGCTGCCCGAAGGCACCGAGCGCCCGCGTCTGCGGAACGTGTACGTGGCCGTCGATGAAACCGGGCGTGATGATGCGCCCGCTGATCTCGGTGATGTCGAGACCGGGGTACTGGGGCGAGATGTCGTCGAAAGGTCCGAAGGCGACGATCAGGCCGTCGTCGACCACGAGCAGGCCGTCACGGAGGAATCGCGCCGATTCCTCTTCTCTGCCCACGTGCTTCCACGGGTCGTCGATGAAATCGAAAAACGTGCCGCGGATTCCAGAACTGACGATGATCGCGCCTTTCAGAGAGGGCTGTTCAACGTCCGCGCTTCGGCATCTATACCGTCGGCGGGTCTTTATCGGACGACTGACGACATAGTGGCACAAAACAGTTTTGGTCCGAGGAAATTATCTGCGAACAGTCCGAGGCGTGTTATTCGGAGCCGGAAGGCCCTCTCCCATGCCCGCCTCATCGGCGTACCCGCGCGGCTCAGTGCATGACCATTCCGCCGGTGACGTTGATGGCCTGTCCCGTCAGGTAGCTGCCGGACGGCGACGCGAGGAAGTGCGTCACTCCCGCGACGTCCTCCGGAATGCCGAGTCGTCCCAACGGAGACTTCGCGCTCCACGCGGCGACGTCGGCCTCGGAGCGGGTGTCGGCGCCCATGTCGGTGAGCACGTATCCGGGGCACACGGCGTTGACGGTGACGCCGTGGCATCCCCATTCCTGCGCTCCGGCACGCGTGAGGGCCACGACCGCGGCCTTCGACGCCGCGTAGTGCCCCTCGCCGCCACCGCCCTGCTTGGCCGCCATGCTGGCGATGTTCACGATCGCGCCGCTGCGTGCCTCGAGCATCGTCGGCGCGACCGCCTGCATGGTCACGAGGGTCGCGCGGGCGTTGATGTCGAGCACGCGATCCCAGTCGTCGACGGTGATGTCGAGCAGCGACGCGTGCTGAAAGACTCCCGCGCAGTTGACCAGCACGTCGACGCCGCCGAGGGCCGCGACCGCTTCGCCCACCGCACGCCGGGTGTCGAGCGGATCGCGCAGATCGACGGCGAAGAAGCCGGATGCCGCGCCCTCGGCCGGGGCGCGCCGATCGAGCACGACGACCGCGGCGCCGTCGGCGGCGAACCGGGCGACGATGGCGGCACCGATGCCGCCGGAGCCGCCGGTGACGATGACGCGGTAGGACATGGCACTCCTTCTGGCGAGGTTCGGGTCGCCCTCGGGCGTCACCGTACGCGGAGCGTCGTACGCCGTGACGTCGGGGCTGTTTCGGCGGCGTAACGCTCGCGCCCACTCGCGCGGCGGGCGTCACCTCACGTGAGCCGTGCCCAGACCGCGGCCGCGTCGACCTCCAGCCGCGCGTCGGTTCCGCGCGTGCGCCACGCATCGCGGTCGAACACGAACACGCGCTCCACCTCGAGCACGTACAGGCGCTTGTCGGGTACCGCCAGCACCGCGGCGGCGTCCTCGTCGGTTCCGGCATCCCTCGGCAACCGCTCGGCCAGCACAGCGCTGATCGCCGAGGCGTCGGCATCCACCTCGCTCGCTCGGAACGACAGCTGCACACCGTCGGCGTCGGCGATCGCGGCCGACGAGTCGTACACGACCCCGGATGCCACCCCCGACGCCGAGATCGCGCGGGCGTGCCGCGAGGCGCGGCCGGACTCCACGTACATGCCGCGCGCGAGCAGACGGTACTGCGCGGCGGCGGTCCACGGCCCGTCGGCATCGGCCGTGCCGATCACGACGTAGCGCTGCGCGGCGAGGATCGAGGCGGCGCGCTCTTCGGGCCCGGTCATGTCGCCATCGTGCGCGTGGCGCGCGACGTCGGTGTTTCGGCCCCGTAACGCTCTGGCGAATCCGCCCTCGCCGCGCGATCGCGCCCCGTACTCTCGCTCTCGCCCGCATCCCCTCTCGTGAGTGTCCAGGACACGCCGGATCCCGCCGCACCGGCGCGGCGTGTCCTGGACACTCGACCTGCCTGGAGACCCCGTGACCGACACCGTGCACCCGGCCATCACCGACCGCGACGTGCGCGCACACCTGGCCCGCCTCGCCGCGAGCGCGGGCACGATCCCCTCGGGAGCGACCGATGCCGACGGCGACGACGCCGCGCGCATCGCCGAGTTGCGCGCCAACCCGTCGTGGGTGCGGCTGCCCGACGACGAGGTCGTCGAGTCGATCGACACGGATGCCGACGGCCTCGCGCTCCGCCTCTACCGACCCCGCACCGGCCACCGGGGCACCCTCGTCTTCGCTCACGGCGGCGGCTGGGTCGCCGGTAACCTCGACAACAACGACGCCCTCTGCCGCGCACTCGCCGCGGCGACCGGCACCCAGGTGCTGAGCGTGGACTACCGACTGGCGCCCGAGCACCCTTTCCCGGCCGGTCTCGACGACCTCGACCGCGCCCTGCGCTTCGCCGCCGAGGGCGCGGGCGGTCTGGTCGACCCCGACCTTCTCGGCGTCGCCGGGCACAGCGCCGGGGGCAACCTCGCCGCGGCTCTGGCGCTGCGTTCGCGTGAGGGCCGGGCTCCCGGCATCCGGTGCCAGGTGCTGCTGTGCCCCGTGCTCGACGCGCCCGATCCCGACCGCCCGAGCTATCGCGCGCACACCGAGAACCTGCCGCTGACCTCGCGCGGCATGCAGTGGTACTGGGGACTGTACGTGCAGGATGCCCCGGCCCCGGCCCCGGCCCCGGCCCCGGCCCCGGCCCCGACGCCGCAGCCCGGCCCGGCGGCAGCGGTGCCCGGGGTCGTCGCCGCGAAGACCTCACCCGCGGTCCCGGTCGAGGCCGCGCCGCTGCGCGCCCCCGCCCTCACCGGCTCCGCGCCGGCGGTGATCGTCGCGGCGGGCGTCGACCCGCTGTCCGACGAGGCGGAGGAGTACGCGGGCGAGCTCTCGGCATCCGGAGTCCCCGTCGAGTTCCTCCGCCGCGAGGGGGTGCCGCACCTCTTCCTGGTGTTCCCGTCGACGCCCGCGCGCGACGAGGTGCTCGCCGCCATCGCCCCCGCCGTGCGCCGCGCCTTCGCCTGACGCGCGTCCCTCTCGCCCCCCGCCGCCCTTCCCGGCGTTGAGTGTCCACAACACGCCGCACGAGCCCGCCCCCACACGGCGTGTCCTGGACACTCAACGGGGCCGCGCGGCTCGGCGCGGCGCGCACACAACCCGCTACCCGCTCGGAACACCGCGGAAACACGCCATTGTTACCGTCATCAACATGTCGCTTCTGGTCATCAACGCACGGCTCATCACGGTTCCCGCGGGCACCGACGACCCCGGTTACATCGAGCGGGGCTTCCTGCTCGTCACCGACGGCCGCATCGCGGCGATCGGCGCCGGCGACCCCGATCCGGGCGTCACCGCCGACGAGATCCTCGATGTCGACGGCAAGTTCGTCGCTCCCGGGTTCGTCTCGTCGCACAGCCACCTCTTCACGAGCGGCTCGCGCGGACTCGGCGTCGACCAGACGCTCTACGGCTGGTGCACCTCGATGTTCAGCGTGCTGAACAACGCCTCACCCGACCAGATCTACTGGGCGACCCTGCACGGCTCGCTCGACTTCCTCGCGAACGGCGTCACCACGGCGTACAACTTCACCGACCCGCTCCTGCCGTGGGAGCCGATGGTCGAGGGCAAGCGCAGCGACGGCGGCGGACAGCTCCGTGACCAGTCCTGGCACACGCGACAGGCCGATGGATGCCACGACGCCGGCCTCCGCTTCGTCGACTCGATCGCGTTGGATGCCACCGTCGGCACCGACGACGAGATCTTCGCGCGCTTCGAGGCGTCGCTCGACCACGTGCTCGCGATGGACCCCGACCTCGCCCTCGGCGCCTCGATCATGGGTCAGGTGCAGTGGTCGACGCGACCCGACGCCGCCGAGATCGAGGTCGCGGTCATGGACCGCTTCGGCGTCACCAACCAGGCGCACTTCCTCGAGACCTACGAGGCGATCGAGCACCAGCAGACCAAGTTCCAGCTGTACAAGAACGCCGGTGCTCTTCGCCCGGGCATGATGTTCGGCCACTTCATCCAGACCACGCCCGAGATCATCCAGGATGCCGCGGCCGGCGGCGCGAGCATGTCGTGGCAGCCGGCATCCAACGGGCGTCTGGCGTCGGGCATCGCGCACGTGCCCGAGATGCTCGATCTCGGCATGAAGGTCGGCATGGGTCTCGACGACCAGGCCTGCACCGACGTCGCCGACCCCTGGCAGAACATGCGCATGGGGATGTTCATGCAGCGCGCCCGCACCCACGATCCGCTGTCGATGATGCCCGAGCGCGTGCTGCGCCTGCACACCCTCGGGGGAGCCGAGATCATGGGCGTCGACGACCGCGTCGGCAGCCTCGAGGTGGGCAAGTTCGCCGACTTCGTCGTGGTCGACCCGCGCACCCCCGACATCGGACCGCTCTGGAACCCCGTGCGCAGCTACGTGCTCGCCTGCGGGCTGCGCAACCTGCAGCAGGTCTACGTCGGCGGAAAGCTCGTCAACGACCGCGGCGTCTCGACCAACCCGCTCGCCGCCGAGGCATCCCGCGTGCTGCACGAGGAGCTGCCCGCGCTGGCCGACGAGTACGGCGTCATCCTGTAGCCCCACGGCGCGGCATCCCCCGTCCCCGTCCCCCGCCCCCCCAAATCCCCCTGTTGAGTGTCCAAGACACGCCGCGCCCCGCCCGCCGGGGGCGGCGTGTCCTGGACACTCAACGTCTTTCGAGGCGCGGCGGGCGCGCATGAACACGCTGAGCGTCCACGACACGCCGTACGGCCGCCCCGCCATCGTCCGGGTTTCGGCTCACTGCTTCGGCAGGCGGCGGTCGCACCCTCGCGCTCGCGAGGCGGCCGTGCCAGCGTGGGGATATGCAGAGGATCATCGCGGGGCTCGACGTCCACACGTCCCACGCCGACATCGCCGGACGCGACGTGCTGCTCTGGCATCACGGTTCGCCGCAGACGGGGGCGATCCTCCCCCCGGTGCAGCGCGCGGCCGACACCCGGGGTCTCGCGGTCGTCTCGATCGCCCGTCCCGCCTACGCCGGTTCGCCGCGGATGCCCGGACGCACGGTCGCCGACGTCGCTGCGGGCACCCGGCCGGTGCTCGACGAGTTGGGCGTGGCATCCGTCGTCTCGGTCGGAGCCTCGGGTGGCGGACCGCACGCCCTCGCGTGCGCCGCGGCGATGCCCGACCGTGTCCGCGCGGTGATCACGTTCGCCTCGCCCGCGCCGTTCACCGGCGACGACGACTGGTTCGCCGCAATGCAGGCGCCCGGCGGCCTGCGCGCCGCGCTGAAGGGCGAGGCCGCCCGGCGCCGCTTCGCCGAGACCGATCAGTTCGATCCGGCGCAGTTCGTGGATGCCGACTTCGCGGCGCTCGAGGATGAGTGGGCCTCACTCGGAGCCGACGCCGGAGCGGCCGAGGAGTTCGGACCCGACGGTCTGATCGACGACGACCTCGCTTTCACCCGGCACTGGGGTTTCGAGCTCGCGGAGGTCACGGCATCCGTCCTCCTCGTCCAGGGCGAACGCGACCGCGTGATCCCTCCCGCCCACGCGCGGATGCTGGCGGTCGCTCTCCCGCACGCGAGGCTCGACCTGCGTCCCGACGACGGTCACGTCTCGGTTCTCCGTCACCTCGGCGCGGCACTCACCCGTTGAGCGTCCAGAACACGCCGCTCGCGAGCGGTCGGGGGCGGCGTGTCATGGACACTCAACGGGGGTGGGAGTCGCGCGTCAGGGCGTCGGGTCAGACCGCCCCACCCGCAATATCGCCTCGCCCACCGCGGCGATCCCCGCGGCCAGCGCCAGCGACACCGCGATCGTGACGAGGGCTGCGGCCGGGCCCGTGGCATCCAGGGCAGCTCCGGCGATCACACCGCCGATCGGCACACCGAGCGACATCGCGGCGGTCGGGTAGGCGAGGGTTTCGGTGACGCGTCCTTCGGGGGCGCGGGCCGAGGCGACGAGGATCCCCGACACCATCACCGGCGACACCGCCAGCCCGAGCAGCAGGATGACCCCGAACAGCACCGGCACGGACCCCTGCGCGAACGGGAGGCCGACGGCGACCAGGGCCGCCAGCGCCGCGAAGCCGATGTAGCGCGCGGCGGGCGAGAGACGCCACGTGCGCGCGCCGGTGACGACCGAGCCGATCGCGATCGCCACGGCCAGGGCGCTGAACGCCGGTCCGGCCAGCCACGGGCGCCCACCCACCTCGGCCCAGCCGACCAGGCCCACGTCGAACGCGCCGAAGACGCCGCCGAGGGCGACACAGGCCAGAGCGATGGGGATCACCCCGGCGGGCGGCAGCACCACACCGCGCCGCTCCGTCCGCGGAGTCGACGCGGGTTGCGTGCCGCGCTGCGACGCGAGCCATACGCCGCCGATCAGCCCGAGTCCGAGCGAGCCCAGTACCGCAATGGCCGGATCGAGGGCCGCGGCGACCGCCGTGATGGCGGGGGGACCGGCGATGAACACCATCTGGTCGGCGATCGTTTCGAGGGCCAGCGCGGCCGTCCGTTGCGACGGCGGGGCCAGCACCGTCCACCGCGCCCGCACGGCCGAGGTGAGATCCGGGGTCGCCGCCCCCGTCACGAACGCCGCGATCAGCCACGTCCAGAACGGTGACCCCGTCAGCACGAGGGCGAGGAATGCGGATGCCGCGAGCACGAGGCATCCGAGCGACACCAGGATCACGCGCGACTGCCCGTGCCGATCCATGCGCGACGACCACAGTGGGGCCGCGATCGCCATGCCGACCACGAGCGGTGCCACGACGAGCCCGGCCGAGGCGAAGCTGCCGGTCGCGGCCGAGACGAGGAGGATGATGCCGAGCGACAGTGTCGCCCGGGGGAAGCGCGCGAGGATGCCGGCGGCGACGAACGTCCGCGCCCCGGGCAGGCGCAGCACCTGGCCGTAGGCCCGGACGCCCTGGCCGGTTTCGGCGGCGACGCTCATGCGCGTCCCTCGGGCCGCGCACGACTCCTGCGGGCCGGTCGCCCGCCCGGGCAAAGCGAACGCATCCGCCCGTCGTGCAGGAGTCGTGCGCGCCTCGCCCGCATCACGCGGTGTAGTCGAAGCGGCTGATCTCCTCGAGCGCTTCGACGACGAACGACACGCTCTCCTCGAACATCCGCGCGCCGGCCTCGGCGTTCGCGCCGGTCGGGTCGCCGAGCACGCCGGTGGGACCGAAGTCGTTCGACAGCCAGCCGAAGGTCACCGGCTTGGAGTTGAAGCCGATGTGGCGGAACTCGCCGATGTGCGCGGGCACGGTGGCGTGGAACTCGGCCGGGTCGACCAGCTCGGGCCGCAGGTGCATGATCATGCTCGTCTCGCCGTAGCCGGCGTGGATGCCGGTGCCGTGCTCGTCGGGGGTGCCGTCGGTGCCGTCGAACGAGGGCACGCGGGCGGCGGGCATGAAGAAGGTGCGCAGGCCGAAGCGGCGACGCAGCTCACGGTTGGCGACGTTCAACAGGGCGACGTTGCCGCCGTGCCCGTTGAGGAAGACGAGCGTGCGGGCCCGGGTGGTGAGGATCGAGCGGCCGATGTCGACGACCGTCTGCATCATCGTCTCGGGCGTCAGCCAGAGCGTGCCCGGCGCCCACGAGTGCTCGTCGGACTTCGTGATCGACAGGGTCGGCAGCTGCCAGACGTCGAGGCCCTGGGCGGCGGCCCGGGCGACGGCCGCCGTGGCCGAGGCCTCGGCGACGATGGCATCGGTCGCGAGCGGAAGGTGCGGACCGTGGTGCTCGATGGCGCCGGTGGGCAGCACGAGGATCGAGTCCTCGGTGAGGGCGGCCGCGGCGGCGGGGCCGCTGAGCTCGGCGAGAAGGCGGGTCATGAGATGATCGCTCCCTTTCGGGGTCCGCCATAGGCGGGGTCGAGCTTGCCGGGGTTCAGCAGGCCGTTCGGGTCGGTGAGGCGGGCGGTGGCGGCGGTCTGCTCGACGTTGAAGTCGACGTTCCACTGGTGCGGGTTGTGCACGCCCACCCCGATCGCGTTGAGGTCGGCGATGCCGCGGTACACGTCGTCCTCGCTGACGTAGGGGGCGGCGAGCATGCCGATGGGGTACTCCTTGGTCGACTCGATGTGCAGCTTCCCGCCCGGGAACACCGCCTCGACGGCGTCGACGTCGTCGGCCAGGGGAGCGCCCGCGACCTCGAGGTGGAACACCTCGTGCGACTGGCTCTTCTGGTACCACTCGATGGGGTGGTTGTAGCTCAGCATCGACAGGCGGATGCTGGCCTGCGGTCCCTCGCGCACGGCTTCGACGCGGCCGCCGGCGCCCTCGATGATCGCGGTGACGGTCTCGATGAGCGAGGCGTCGATGATGGCCCGCAGGCTCGACCGGCCCTCGGGGATGGCCTCGTCGGCGGGGAGGGATGCCGAGATCTCGGGCCCGTCGCCCGACACCAGGCGAGGGGAGGGGTCGAGGTTGCCGATCGTCTGCAGCACCGACAGCGTGCCGGCGTAGTCGGGGAAGCTCGCCCAGAGCCCCCGCCACTCGCGCAGCGGTTCGAGGCGCACGGTCGCACGCACGATGACGCCGGCGGTGCCGTAGTTGTGCACGTACTTCTGAGCCTCGTCGCCCTCGAAATGGTGGATCTCGGCGCTGCCGTCGGCGTGCACGACGTCGAGGGCGGCCACGAAACCGCGGTCGTTCGAGCCGTGCGCGATCGAGCCGGTGCCGCCGGAGCCGCCCGAGAGGAATCCGCCGATGGTGGACTGCGCCGTCGAGGGGTACATCCACAGGGCTTGGCCCGCGGCCCACGCGGCCTGTTCGAGCAGCACCATCGGGGTGCCGGCCTCGGCCGTGATGTAGCCGTCGCCGACCTCGACGATGGCCTTGGCGCGGGTGGTGTCGATGACCAGGCCGCCCTGCATCGGAATGCCCTGGCCGTAGTTGCCGGTGCCCTTGCCGCGCACGGTCACGGGAACGCCGTGGCGCGAGGCCGCGGCGACGGCGGTGGCGATCTGCTCCGCGTCGGCGGCGAAGACGACCAGGTCGGCGAGGCCGAGGGGGAGCTTGGCGGCGATGATCGGCGACATCGGCGAGCCGTCGATGCTCGCGCGCTCGCGCACGCGCGGTTCGGTGCTGACGGCGGCGGGACCGAGCAGGTCGAGCAGCTCGTCCTCGAGGGAGAGGACGCGGGTGGCGGTGTCGCTCATGGGTGTGTCTCCGGGTGGAACGGGCGGAAGGGATGCCGGGGGTGTGGGGGAGGAAGTGGTCGCGGTCCCGTCGGCGAGCTCGGGGACCGGGGCGACCCGACCGAACGGCCCGGCCCGCGCGAAGCGGACCGGGCCGGGGAGGTCAGAACGAGATCGAGGTGTCGATGAACTCGTTCGTGTACAGGTCCTCCGCGGTCTCACCCGCGGCGGGCGGGGTGCCGAGGTCGGAGTAGACCTTGCTGGCCTTGGTGTAGAAGTCCGCGAAGCGGGTGTCGTCGAAGTTGCCGTAGGTGGAGTCGGGGCCGTTGCCCACCAGGCCCAGGTCGACCTGGGTCTTGACGGAGTAGTCGGCGACGCCCTGCGTGTAGGTCCAGCCGGTGGCGTACTCGTCGACGAGCTTCAGCACGAGGTCGTTCGCCGCCGAGGGGTCCTTGTAGTACTCGACGCCGGCCTTCTGCAGCACGGGGACGAGCTTCGACAGGCACGGGGACAGCTCGTCGAACTTGTCGGACTTCACCGACACCGACGACTGGTAGGTCTGCCATCCGGCGTCGTGGATGAGGGCGAAGTCGACCGGCTTGCCCCAGGCCGAGACCTCGTTCTGGTAGACGTACGGCTCGGCCGAAGCGAAGCCCTGCTGCATGTCCTTGCCGCCGGCGGCGACGAAGTTCGAGGGCGTCCCGTCGTACGAGCCGTCGAGGATCGAGGCGTCGGCCAGGCCGGCGCTCTTGAGGTACTCGATGTAGGCCGAGCCGTCGAAGTAGCGCCACACGCCGCCGTTCGACGACAGCGCGCCCTTGACGTCGTCGATCGTCTTGACGTCCGGGTAGGTGGCGGGGTCCCACATGACCATGGTGGGGCTGATGTCGAGGGGAGCGAAGACGGCCTTGGTCGGCGTGGTGGCCGACAGCTGGATCGCCTCGTCGGTGCTGATGTAGCCGAGGGTGATCTTGTCGTCCTGGTACATCTGGGCCGAGACCGTCTGGAAGCCGATCGCGGGACCGCCGGCGCGGATCTCGAGGTTGACGCCGGTGTACTCGCCGTCCGACATCAGCGGGCCGGTGACGGCCTTGGTGTTGGCGTCGATCGTGTAGTCGTCCTTGATCATCTCGTAGAGGTGACCGTGCTCGGCTTCGGGGTTCCAGTCGGTCTGCACGACGACGGTCGCGGGGCAGTCGGCCGAGAGGTCGACGGCGCCGATGGGCATGTCGGTGGCGGGGGCGGCCTGCTCCCCGGCGCTACCGGCGCAGGAGGTGAGGGTGAGGGCGATCGCGAAGGCGCCGGTGACGGCGGTGCCGCGAAGAAGGGTGGAGCGCTGCATGCTGGTTCGCTTTCTGTGACGGGTGGAGCTCTCGGGTGCGGGTGTTCGGGTGCGGGTGTTCGGGTGCGGGTTTTCGGGTACGCCGGATGCCGCTCCCCACCCGTTGCGGAGTGGGGAGCCGTGGCATCCGGAATGCGGGGAGTCGGTCAGAGCGTGCTGTCGTACCAGCGGCCGACGGCCGCCTTCGAGAGCCAGCCGAAGAAGACGAAGAGTGCGACTCCGAGCAGGCACGCGGCGAGGATGGCGGCGAACAGCTCGGCGCTCTGCAGACGCGACTGGTAGTTGGCGATGAGCGAGCCGATACCGGGCTCGCCGCGTCGGAAGAAGTAGTCGCCGACGATCGCGCCGACGACCGACAGGCCGGCCGAGGTGCGCATTCCGACGAACATCGAGGGGAGCGCGGCCGGGAGGGTGAGCTTGGTGAGCACCGTCCACTTGTTGGCCTTCTGCAGGCGGAAGAGCTCGCGCTGGGACTTGTCGACCGACTGCAGGCCGAACAGCGTGTTCGAGACCATCGGGAACAGGGCGATCAGCACGCAGACGATGACGCGGGCGAGGAATTCGTAGCCGAACCAGAATCCGACCAGCGGCACGAGCGCGAGGATGGGGATGCACTGCAGCATCACGGCGTACGCGTAGGTGGAGCGCTCGACCCAGCGGGCGAGCGACATCGCGATCGCCCAGCCGATGCCGAGGACCATGGCGACGATCAGTCCGGTGAGGGCGACGCCGGTCGTCCGGAAGAGCGCGATCCAGATGTCGGCGCCCACCTGCGGGTCGAAGAAGCCGAGGGTGAACATCTCGTGGGGCATGGGCATGAGGAAGCCCTTGCCCGAGGCGCTCAGCCCGATCGAGATGGCGTACCAGACGCCGAGCAGCACCACCAGCACCGCGAACGGCGGCGCGATGACGGCGATGCGAGCCCCGAACCCGCGACGGGCGCCGGTCGCGCGCGGACGCGGTGGCGTGGGTGGAGGAGTGGATGCCGTGGGCGCGGGCGACTCGACGGCGACCGGCTCTGCAGAAGTGGTGCTCATGAGTGTCCTTCCCGAAGGGCGTGGGAGACCTCGCCGACGAGCTTCGCGTACTCCGCGGTGTAGCGGATCTCGGGGTCGCGCGGCATGTCGAAGGGGATCTCGAAGGTGTCGACGAGGTGTCCGGGTCGCCCCGACATCACGACGACCTTGGTGGAGAGGTAGATGGCCTCGGAGACCGAGTGGGTGATGAAGAGACCGCCGAACTTCTGCGCGACGAAGATCTTGATGAGCTCGTCGTTCAGGCGTTCGCGGGTGATCTCGTCGAGTGCGCCGAACGGCTCGTCGAACAGGAACAGTTCGGGGTCGAGGGTCAGAGAGCGCGCGAGCGAGGTGCGCATCTTCATACCCCCCGACATCTGCTTCGGCAGGTGCTTCTCGAAGCCGTTCAGGCCGACGAGGTCGATGGCCCACTTGGCCTTCGGCACGCGCACGCGCTTGGGCTGCCAGTTGAGCTCGGCGAGCAGTTCGACGTTCGACTGCACGTCGCGCCAGGGCAGCAGGGTCGCGTCCTGGAAGACGTAGCCGATGCGGTCGGTGTTCACGGTCGCGGTGCCTTCGCTGGCCGTTTCGAGGCCCGAGGCGATGCGCAGCAGAGTCGACTTGCCGCAGCCCGAGGGGCCGACGACGCTGACGAACTCACCGGGATGGACGGTGAGGTCGACGCCGGAGAGGGCGGTGGTGCCGTTGGGGAATGTCAGGGCGACGTTGCGAAAGTCCAGGATCGGCGCGGTGGGATCCGCGACGGATGCCGGGGCGGGAGAGGCCAAGGTCACGGGGGCGCTCACTTTCCGTTGGGGGCGGGTTACGACGCCGTCGCGGGTGCGGCGGAGCGGGTTCGGACGGGCAGGGCGACGGATGCCGCGGTCTCGGTCGAGACGGTGGTGCGGCTGACGAGTCGGCCGCGGTGGAGGACGACGCGGTCGGCCGACGCGAAGGCGACGGCGTCGCCGAGCGAGTCGGCGCGCACGGCGACGAGGTCGGCGCGGGCGCCCGGCACGGGACCGGCGACGGGCAGGCCCATCACGTCGCGGGCACCGGTCGTGACGGCATCCATCGCCGCCTCGGGTGCCAGGTGACCGGCCGAGACGAGCAGCGAGGCGGTCTCGAGGTGGTCGCAGCGGCCCACGGGGTTGAAGGGGTCGCGCACGTTGTCGGCACCGGCCGCGACGCGCACGCCGGCGGCGCGGAGGCGGCCGAGGGGCGCGATCCCGCGGGGCACCGCGTGCGCGGCATCCCATCCCTGCAGGTACAGGTTGGTGATGGGCAGGGCGATCACGCCGATGTCGGCGGCGCGGATCTCGTCGGCGAGCAGAGCGAGGTCGGCGGCGGGCATCATGCTCAGGCGGACGCAGTGACCGGCCGTGCGGGGGCGGTGCCACCCGGTGACGGCGCGGGCGTACGCGGCGAGGGTGTCGGCTCCGGCGAGGCTCTCGTCGGTGTGCAGGTCGAGGCCCACGTCGCGGCGGCGCGCGAGGGCGATGAGGCGCTCGAGGTCGGCGAGGGGGTCGTCGGCGAGGTGGGGCGCTCCGCCGACGAGGTCGACGCCCGCGTCGAGCGCGGCGTCGAACACCGCGTCGGGCACGGTGGGGCCGCCGAGGGCGACGAGCTCGATGTCCATCAGGCCCTCGAGCTCGTCGCGCAGGCGCACCAGGGCCCGCACGCCGATGAGGGGGTCGGAGCCGTGCAGCAGATCGACGTGGGTGCGGATCGACGTGATCCCGGATGCCAGCATCCGCAGTGCCGTCGACCGGGCCCGACCGAGCGTCTCGTCTTCGTCGAGGGTGACGGCGAAGGCCTGCCAGCTCTCGATGGCACGCACGAGGTCGCCGAACGGGGGCTGGATGGCGTCCCACGACTGCGACTTGTCGAGGTGGGCGTGCGGCTCGGCGCCCGCCGCGGTGACGAGGTACCCGGTGAGGTCGAGCGTCTCGCCGTCGGTGTCGGGGAGGGGGCTTCCGGCCGGCACGACCGCGAGCACCTCGTCGCCGTCGAGCGCGATGTCGACGACGGCGCCCGAGGTCAGGCGCACGCCGCGCAGCGCGGCGATCGAGACGGGTGGAACGGCAGACACGGGGTCCTCCGGGGAGTCGGGCAGACAGACGTCGAGACAGGGGCCACGGCATCGGGGCGGGCCACCGGGAGTGGCCGGCCAGTGTTGGTGTGACCAACATCCGGCGATGTTCCGATGCTAGGAACCGCGCGTTTCCGCTGTATTTCCTGGGCGTGACCCTCGTGACAAACCTTGCGCGCAGCCGTGTCGGCGCGGCGAATGCCCGTCCTGCTCCTACAGCTCCAGCGTGATCCGCCCGCACGCCGCCCGTGACACGCACACCATCATCGACCGGTTGGCATCCTGTTCCTCCGGCGAGAGGACGGAGTCGCGATGCTCCACCTCGCCGTCGACGACGGCGACCTCGCAGGTGCCGCACGTGCCCACCCGGCAGCTCGACGGGACGACCGCGCCGTACTCCTCCACCACGTCGAGGATCGATCGCTCCGGGGGCACGGTCACGGTGAGGCCCGACATCATCAGGTCGACCTCGAACGGCTCGGCCCACACCGGCGGGCCGAGCACCTTCGCCTCGAACCGCTCGACGTGCAGGCTCCCGCGCGGCCACCCCGCCATCGCGGCATCCAGGGACTCCAGAAGGCGCGCGGGTCCGCACGAGTAGACGACGGTGCGTGAGACGGGGGTGCCGAAGTACTCCGCGAGGTCGAGCCGGCGCCCCTCGTCGGCGGCGTACACCTCGACGCGGTCGCCGTACTGCGCGACCAACTCGTCGACGAAGGCCATGGTGCGCCGCGACCGGCCGGCGTACAGCAGCGTCCAGGCCGCCCCGGCGGTCTCGGCTGCCTCGATCATCGGGACGATCGGGGTGATGCCGATGCCCCCGGCGACGAACACGTACGCGCGGCCGGCGGTGGGGGCGAACAAGAAGTGGTTGGCGGGACCGCGCACGCGAAGCGGTGCACCGACGTGCGCGTTCTCGTGCAGCCACACCGAGCCCTCGCGTTCGCGGAGCACCCCGATGCGCCACGTGCCCCGCTCGGTCGGCGACCCGCAGAGCGAATACTGCCGCTCGACACCGTCGGGCAGCACGACGTCGATGTGCGCGCCGGGCGACCAGTGCGGCAGCGTGCCACCCGTGCGCTCCAGGTCGAGCACGACCACGCCCTCCGCCGCATCGCGACGGGCGCGGACGACGGCTTCGAAGCTGACGCCTCCGGTCATGACTCTCCTTCTGCGGTGTCGTCGACACCGCCGCCGTGCACGAGTTCCTTCACGATGAGCAACCGATACGGCAGCCCGCCCGGCGAGTGCCACCGGTGCGGGGTCCCCGAGCGGCAGTAGACCGAGTCGCCGACCCGCAGGGTGCGCTCGCCGAAGTCGCCGAACGAGATCACCACCGACCCTTCGAGCACGGTGAGGAACTCGTCCTCGTCGTGCACGTAGTGGTCTCCCGGGTCGGGGTTGGCGCCGGTGAACTCGAGGGGTTCGAAGCGTCGGGGGCCCTCCGCGAGCAGACGCGCGGTGCCTTCCGCGTAGGGGCCGATCACGCCCTCGTCGGCGCCGACGAACGAGGGGTGCGCGTCGTGGTCGGGGCGGGGCGGCTCCGAGGCGGCGATGAGTTCGACCCGGCTGGTGCCGAGCGCTCGCGCGAGTCGTTCGAGGCTCGCCATGCTGGGCCGCGCGAGACCGCGTTCGAGCTGGCTGAGGAAGGGATGCGACAGCGTCGCCGCCTCGGCCAGCTGCGTCAGCGTGAGTCCGCGCGCTTTGCGCAGTCCGCGCAGGTGCGCGCCGAGCCGTTCGTCGCCGGTGGGGGTTTTCTCGGCGGGGATCGCGGGAGCCATGGTCGTCATCGTCCCACCCTCTCGAACAGCCGGGCGACGACCTCGTCCTCGTCGGCGGTGACCAGTCGGCCGCCGGCGACGACGACACGGCCACCGACGACGACGTCGCGCGGACGCCGGCCGGGTGCGGCCCACAGCAGTCCCGCCACGGCATCCGCGACTCCGGCGTCGGCGACCCCCGAGACGTCCCAGAGGCACAGGTCGGCCGCGGATCCCGGGGTGAGCCGCCCGAGCTCGGGGCGGCCGAGCCCGTCGGCCGAGCCGGCCGTGGCCATCGCGAGCACGTCCGCGGCGGGCAGCTGGGGCCCGACGAGCGCCGAGACCTGCATCGCCAGGCGGGCGTCGGCGAGCAGATGCCCCGCGTCGTTGCTCCCGCCGCCGCTCGTGCCGAGCCCGACGGAGATCCCGGCGTCGAGCAGTCGTCGCACGGGGGCGACGCCCCACCCCATCGGCACGTCGCAGCCGGGTGCGTGGGTGGCGGAGGCCCCGGATGCCGCGATCCGGGCGATCTCGTCGTCCGACACGTCGCACAGGTGGGCGAGGGTCACGTCGGCGTCGAGCCAGCCCCACTCCTCGAGAAGGTCGAGCGGGCGGGCACCGTAGCGCTCGAGGGCGATGGCGACGTCGACGACCTCGTTCGCCTGCGTGCGGCGGCGCAGACCGTGCACGCGGGCGACCTCGCCGAGCGCGTCGAACGTCTCACGGGGATCGCTGTGCACTCCGGCCGGGCCCACGGCGACCTGCAGCGCACCGTCGGCGCTGATGCCGCCGGGCGCCCCGGGAACGAGGGCGCGCACGATCGCGTCGGCCGAGGCCGCCGCCTCGGCGGGATCGTCGCGCGCGGCACCGCGCACGAACACGAGTCGGGCGCCGAGGTCGCGGGCCGCGGCGCCCGCCGCGCGCGCCATGCCGACGGTGTCGGCGCCGCTCGGCCAGGTCAGGTGGTGGTCGGCGACCGTGGTCACCCCGCTCAGCAGGGCTTCGGCGAGCCCCGCCCGGGCGGCGAGCCCGGTGAGCTCGGGGTCGACGCCGGCGGCGGAGTACGCCGCGGCCATCGCCGGCAACCAGTCGCGCATGGGGATGCCGCGGGTGCCGGGCAGCGTGCGGAACGCCGTCTGCAGGAGGTGGTGGTGCGCGTTGACCAGCCCGGCGGTCACGACGCACCCGGTGGCGTCGATCACGGTCGCCCCCGAAAGATCGGCCGAGGCGACGATCGTGCCGTCGACGCTCACGACGTCGCCGGTGTGCACGCGCCCCGTCCCGTCGACGACGGCGACCGCGCCGCGCACGACGAGCACGCTCATGCGCTCCTCACCGCGCACGATGCGTCGAGGTCCATCCCGTGCAGGCGGGGGCCGCGCCGGTCGCGCAGCGGACGGGCGTCGGCGGCGTTGCGGGATGCCACGATCTCAGCGATCACCGAGAGCGCCGTCTCTTCGGGGGTGACGCCGCCCAGGTCGAGGCCCAGGGGGGAGTGCAGGCGGGCGAGCTCGGCATCCGTGACCCCCGCCGCGCGCAGGAGCTTCGCGCGGCGCGCGACGGTGGCCCGCGCCCCCATCGCGCCCACGAACCCCACGGGCAGACGCAGCGCCGCGCGAAGCGCCGGCACGTCGAGCCGTTCGTCGTGCGTCAGCACGCAGACCGCCGTGCGCGCGTCGGGTTCGTCGAGGGTGGCGAGGTAGTCGTGGGGGGCCGCGACGACCAGCTCGGTCGCGTCGGGGAAGCGTTCGTGCGTCACCAGCAGCGCCCAGTCGTCGCACACGGTCACCGCGAATCCGGCGGCGGCCCCCAGTCGGCAGAGCGCCGCGGCGTGCTCACCCGCGCCCAGCACGATGAGCCGGGGCGGTGCCGGGCGGTGCAGCACGAGGGCCTCGCCGTCGAGGTCGAGGCGCAGGGTCGCCGCGCGGCCGGTGCGCGCGTCGTCGAGGGCGGCGCGCGTGGCGTCCGCGTCGATCCGGTACGCCACGACGTCGACCGCACCCCCGCAGGCGAGCCCCGCGGCGATGGGGGTGACCGTGCCGTCGTCGCCGAAACCGAACCGCGCGCGGCGCACGGTGCCGGTGCGCAGGGCATCGAGCCCGAGCATCACGGCGTCGCTCTCGACGCAGCCTCCCGAGATCGATCCGATCACGCGGGCGTCGCGGGTCACGGCGAGAGTGGCCCCCACCCCGCGCGGTGCGCTGCGCACGACGGCGGTCACGGTGACCGCCGCGACGGGCACTCCCGCGTCGAGCAGGGGCACCAGGTCGGCGGCCAGTTCGAGCATGGACGCGACGGTAGTCGGGGCGTGTTTCGCGCACGCTACGCTGTCGTGACCATGCCCGCCGACCCCCTCGTGCCCCCGTGCGGACTCGTCCTCGCCGCGGGCGCCGGGCGTCGTTTCGGTGGTCCCAAGGCCCTCGCCCGCACCCCCGCCGGCGTCCCCTGGATCGCGATCGCCGTGCGGGCTCTGCGCGCGGGCGGGTGCGGCGACGTCCTCGTCGTCGTGGGCGCGGCCGCCGATGAGGCGGCCCTCCTGGTGCCCGCCGAGGCGACGGTGGTGAGCGTCGCCGACTGGCGGACGGGGGTGGCCACGTCGCTGCGCGCGGGCCTCGAGGCTGCGGCATCCGGACCCGCATCCGCCGTCGTCGTGCTGCCGGTCGACACCCCCGACGTCGTCCCGGCCGCGATCGCCCGCCTCGTCCGGCGGGCGGCTCCCGACGCCCTCGCCCAGGCGGCGTACACCGGCGAGCCGGGGCATCCCGTGCTCATCGGGCGAGCGCACTGGGCGGCCGTGGGGGCGTCGGTGCGGGGCGATGTCGGGGCGCGGCCCTACCTGATCGCTCAGGAGGCGGAGTTCGTCGAATGCGGCGATCTGTGGTCGGGCGCCGACCGCGACGAGCGCTGAGTCACGGTCTGATCACGGCCACGGGGAATTTTGACGTGCCTCTAGACAAAACCCCCCTCGATGGATAATTTTTCGGAGCCGTCATAATTCGACGGACCAGAGTGCCGGGACGACGACGTACCCGATCCGACGCCGGGGAGGGCGCGGGTGCCGACCACGAGGTCCCTGCTGTTCAGAGAGGAACGCAGATCACATGCTGAAGAAAATCCTGACCGGTGCGGCTATCGCCGCACTCGCCGTCGGCCTCGGAGCGTGCAGCTCCACCCGTCCGGCCGACGGAGGCGGCGACGCCGCCGGCGGTGGCTCGACCGAGTGCAACGTGGGCATCGCGATGCCGACCCGCAGCCTCGAGCGCTGGATCAACGACGGTGAGCAGCTGCAGAAGAAGCTCACCGACGCCGGGTGCACCGTCGACCTGCAGTACGCCGACAACAAGACCGACCAGCAGATCAGCCAGATCCAGAACCAGATCTCGGGGGGCGCGAAGATCCTCGTGATCGCCGCGATCGACGGCTCGACGCTCGGCCCGGTGCTGCAGGAGGCCAAGTCGCAGAACGCCACGGTCATCGCCTACGACCGCCTGATCAACGGCAGCGAGAACGTCGACTACTACGCCACCTTCGACAACTACAAGGTCGGCACCCTGCAGGGCCAGTACATCGAAGAGCAGCTGGGTCTGAAGGACGGCAAGGGCCCCTTCAACCTCGAGCCCTTCGCCGGCAGCCCCGATGACAACAACGCCAAGTTCTTCTTCGCCGGCGCGTGGGACGTCCTGCAGCCGTACGTCGAGAAGGGCCAGCTGGTCGTCCCCAGCGGCAAGTCGCCCGCCAACGACGACGCGTGGGCGTCGATCGGCATCCAGGGTTGGGCATCCGACAAGGCGCAGTCCGAGATGGACAACCGCCTCTCGTCGTTCTACGGGGACGGCAAGAAGGTCAACGTGGTGCTCTCGCCCAACGACAGCCTCGCCATCGGTATCGAGGCGTCGCTGAAGTCGGCCGGCTACACCCCCGGTGCCGACTACCCGATCATCACGGGTCAGGATGCCGACAAGGCCAACGTCAAGGCGATCCTCGACGGCGCGCAGTCGATGACGGTCTGGAAGGACACCCGCGCCCTCGGCGACCGCGTGTTCACGATGGTGCAGGAGATCAAGGACGGCAAGACCGTCGAGGTCAACGACGAGAAGACCTACGACAACGGCAAGAAGGTCGTCCCCTCGTACCTGCTGACCCCCGAGGTCGTCGTCAAGGACGACGTGCAGACGAAGCTCATCGACTCGGGCTTCCTGAAGGCGTCCGACGTCGGACTCTGATCGATCACCGACGGGGCGGGCTCGCCCGCCCCGTCCTCTTCTCGCGGCGGGGCGGCTCAGCCCGCCCCGCCGCTCGATCCTTCACCGCCCGGTGGAGGGCATCGGTCGCCTCCGGCGACGATCACACGAGTCGCTTCGGCGGCCCACTTTTGCGTCGCCCCCGGCGACGGTGAAGGGACGACACACACCATGACCGAACCGATCCTGCGCATGGCGGGGATCTCGAAGTCCTTCAACGGGGTTCCGGCTCTCGCCGACGTGTCGATCGACGTGCACCGCGGAGAGGTGCACGCCATCTGCGGCGAGAACGGCGCCGGCAAGTCCACCCTCATGAAGGTGCTCAGCGGGGTCTACCCGGCCGGCAGCTTCGAGGGGAGCATCACCCTCGAGGGTGAGCAGATGGCGTTCCGCTCGATCAACGACAGCGAGGCCGCGGGCATCGTCATCATCCACCAGGAGTTGGCGCTCAGCCCCTACCTCTCGATCGCCGAGAACATCTTCCTCGGCAACGAGAAGGCCCGCCGCGGCGTCATCGACTGGAACGCCACGAACACCGCGGCCGCGGAGCTGCTCAAGCGCGTGGGGCTGCGCGAGAACCCCGCCACCAAGATCTACGAGATCGGCGTCGGCAAGCAGCAGCTCGTCGAGATCGCCAAGGCCCTGGCCAAAGAGGTGAAGCTCCTCATCCTCGACGAGCCCACCGCCGCGCTGAACGACGACGACTCCGCCCACCTGCTCGATCTGATCGACCAGCTGCGCGACCAGGGCATCACCTGCATCATCATCAGCCACAAGCTGAAGGAGGTGCTGCGCATCTCGGACCGCATCACGATCATCCGCGACGGCCGCACCATCGAGACGATGCACCGCACCGACGCCGACACCGACGAGGGGCGCATCATCCGCGCCATGGTCGGCCGCGATCTGAACAGCCTGTTCCCCCCTCGCGAACCCGACATCGGCGAAGAACTCTTCCGCGTCGAGAACTGGACCGTGCACCACCCGGTCGACACCGAGCGCGTGGTCATCGACGACGCCTCGTTCATGGTGCGCGCGGGCGAGATCGTCGGTTTCGCGGGCCTCATGGGCGCCGGTCGCACCGAGCTCGCCATGAGCATCTTCGGCCGCATGTACGGCACGGGCATCTCGGGCGAGGTCTACAAGAACGGCCAGCAGATCGACGTGCGCACGGTCGACGCGGCCATCAAGCACGGCATCGCCTACGCCACCGAGGACCGCAAGAAGTACGGTCTCAACCTCATCGGCGACATCCAGGTCAACGTCTCGGCATCCGCCCTCTCGCGCCTCGCCCGCCTGGGCGTGGTCGACCGCTACCGCGAGTACAAGGTCGCCGATTCGTACCGCTACAAGATGAACATCAAAGCCCCCAGCGTCGCGGCGATCACCGGACGGCTGTCCGGCGGGAACCAGCAGAAGGTCGTGCTGTCGAAGTGGATGTTCACCGGTCCCGACGTGCTGATCCTCGACGAGCCGACCCGCGGCATCGACGTCGGGGCGAAGTACGAGATCTACGGCATCATCAACGAACTCGCGGCCCAGGGTAAGGCCGTCATCGTCATCTCGTCGGAGCTGCCCGAGGTCATCGGCCTCTCCGACCGCATCTACACGATCTCCGAGGGACGCATCACGGCAGAGGTCAGCCGCGACGACGCCACGCAGGAGACCCTCATGCGGCACATGACCGCCGGAAGGAACTGAAAGACATGGCCACCGCATCCACCCAGACGGTCGAGGCGCCCACGCAGCCGGGACCGCGCCGCCGCGGCATCCTGTCGCGCATCAACTTCCGGCAGTTCGGCATCCTCGCCGCCCTGGTCATCATCATCGTGCTGTTCCAGGTGCTGACCGGCGGCCGACTGCTCATGCCCGGAAACGTCAACAACCTCATCCAGCAGAACGCCTACGTGCTGATCCTCGCGATCGGCATGGTGATGGTGATCATCGCGGGGCACATCGACCTGTCGGTCGGCTCGGTGGTCGCCATGGTCGGAGCGATCGCGGCGATCTCGATGAACTCGTGGGGGCTGCCCTGGTGGGCCGCCGTCATCCTCTCGCTCGCGGTCGGCGCGGTCGTCGGGGCGTGGCAGGGCTTCTGGGTGGCGTTCGTCGGCATCCCGGCGTTCATCGTCACCCTGGCGGGCATGCTGTTGTTCCGAGGTCTCACCCTGGTGCTGCTCACCGGTGGCACGATCGCGGGTCTGCCCGACGGCTTCACCGCCATCGGTGCCGGCTGGCTGCCCCCGGTGCTCGGCTACATCGGCAACTGGGACTCGCTGACCGTCGTGCTGGGTCTCGTCGCCGTCGTGGCGCTCATCGCCCAGCAGCTGCGCACCCGCGCGACGCTCCGTCGCCTCGAGCTGCCCCGTGAGGTCGCGTGGTCGTTCTGGCTGAAGAACCTCATCGCCGCGGTCGCGATCATGGCGATCGCCCTGACGCTCGCCACCTACAACGGCACGCCGATCGTTCTGATCATCCTCGCGGTGCTCGTCCTGGCGTACACGTTCGTGCTCAACCGCACGACCTTCGGCCGCCACGTGTACGCGATGGGCGGCAACCTGTTCGCCGCCGTGATGAGCGGTGTGAAGACGAAGTGGGTCAACTTCTTCATCTTCGTCAACATGGGCGTGCTCGCCGGTCTCGCGGCGGTCGTGAGCACCGCGCGCGCCGGCAGTGCCGTGGCGTCCGCCGGTCAGAACTACGAGCTGGATGCCATCGCCGCGGTCTTCATCGGCGGCGCCGCCGTCCAGGGCGGCATCGGCACCGTGGTCGGTGCGGTCGTCGGTGGACTGGTGATGGGCGTGCTGAACATGGGGCTGTCGATCCTCAGTGTCGACGCCGCCTGGCAGATGGCCATCAAGGGCATCGTGCTGCTGCTGGCCGTCGCGTTCGACATCTTCAACAAGCGGCGCAACGGCGGTGTCTGACCGGATGGGGAGCGTGGCCCCGGGGCCCGCTCCCCATCCGCGTCCCGGGGCCGCGGCGTCGGCCGTCGGCCCCGCCCCCGTCCTTCTCGACGGCTGCGCGTACCGTCCGTTCCTGCGCGATGGGATGATGGGGGAGGTGCCCCTCTCATGACCCCTGCCGTGTTCGAGCCCGCAACGCCGCTCGCACCCCCGGTCGGTCGTACCACCAACGACCTGATCCGCCAGCAGAACCTCGCGTCGGTGCTGTCGTTGCTCCATTCCCGGGGAGCGCTCTCACGCGCGCAGCTGGGCGCGACGACGGGACTCAACCGCTCCACCGTGACGGGTCTGGTCATGGAGCTCACCGAGCTGGGCCTCGTGCGCGAGGCGGCCAGCACCGAGCGCACCGGCAAGGTCGGGCGCCCGACCCTCGACCTCGAGCCCGAAGACCACGTCGCCGCCCTCAGCGTGCGGGCCGAACCCCACGCCGTCACCGTCGCCCTGGTCGGGCTGGGCGGGGTGGTGCACGCGCGACTGCGCCACGACACGGCCAGTGCGCCGTCGCCGCGCCGGTTCGTGCAGATCGTCGCCTCGTCGGTCGAAGCCATGCGGGCCGACATCGACCGGCACTACCGGGTGGTGGGTGCGGGCCTCGCGGTGCCCGGACTCGTCAACGCCAACGGCTCGGTGCTCGTCTCGCCCACCCTGGGATGGAAGCGCGACCCCGTGTCGGCGCGCCTGAGCGACGAGCTCGGCATGCCGGTGGCCGCCGGCAACGACGCGAGCATCGGCGCTCTCGCCGAGTCGCGCTTCGGTGTCGGCGTCGGTGTCGGCAACCTGCTCTACCTGGGCGGGGCGATGCACAGCATCGGCGGCGGTCTCATCATCGACGGCACCCTTCTGCGCGGTACCTCGGGCTACGCCGGCGAGCTGGGGCACACCGTCGTCGACCCCCGTGGACGCGCCTGCGTGTGCGGACGCCGGGGATGCCTCGAGGCCGAGGTGAGCCTCGACCTGCTCGAGCCCCTACTCGGTCGGCGCAAGCTCGACGAAGACGAACTCGACGTCGAGCTGGGCGTGGCCCGCAACCCTAGGGTGATGGCGGAGGTGACGCGCCAGGTCGAGGTGCTCTCGATCGCGCTGACCAACTTCGTCAACGCCTTCAGCCCCGAGACGGTCGTTCTGTCGGGCTACCTCGGCGCCCTGCTCTCGGTCAGCCGCGAACGACTGGCCGATGCGGTGCGCGTGCATCCCCTCGGCGCCGAGGGGCGCACGATCCGCCTCGAACGGGCGCACCTGCGCTCGCGCCTCATGCTCGTCGGCCCCGCCGAGCTCGCCTTCGCCGACCTGCTGTCGAACCCCGGCGGGTTCCGCGGCTGAGGGCGGCGGGCTTCAGGGTCCGGATGCCGTGACCCCGCACGCCCCCGCGGTCGCCGTCGCCGCCGGTCGGTCGCTCAGGACTCCAGGGCGTCGCGGTAGGCGTCGAGCGTGCGCGTCGCCATCCACCGCCACGAGAACATCTCGGCGCGCGCGACCCCGCGCTCCCGCAGCGTCTGTGCGAGCGCGGGGTCGGTGAGGACCCGGGCCACGGCATCGCGCATCCCGGCGGTGCTCGTGGGGTCGAAGTAGATCGCGGCGTCGCCGTAGACCTCGGGCAGGCACGTCGCATCGCTGCTGACCACGGCGCACCCGTGGCGCATCGCCTCGAGACCCGGCAGTCCGAACCCCTCGAAGAACGACGGGAACGCGTACACCGCCGCCGCCTCGTACAGCCCGCGCAATTGCGCGTCGGTGACGAAACCGGCGAAGTGCACGGCGCCCCGCTCCTGCTCGTCGAGTTCCCGGATCAGGCGCGCCCCGTCGTCGTCGATCTTTCCGGCGACGACGAGGCCGATCTCTTCGCCGGCGTCGCGCAGGTGCACGACCGCGCGGATGAGCCGTTTGAGGTTCTTGTACGGCTCCTGCCGGCCGACGTACAGCACGAAGCGCGGGAACGGCGTCTCGACCGGGATCGCGGCATCCGCGATCACATCGGCCGCGGGCGAGGTGACGTACAGGCTCGACGCGCGCACGCGGGTGTGGGCGACGAGGTCGCGGCCCCCGTGCGCGCTGATGACGAGGTTCACGCGGGAGCGGTGCGCGGTGACCACGAACGCCCCCGCGCCGATGACGCGCTTCACGGCAGAGACGGCCCAGTGCTTCTTGCGGTTGCGCACCTTCAGCAGCGTCATGTCGAGAAAGGTCGTCACGCGGCGCACGCCCAGGTAGAGCGGCTGCTGCGGCATCGCGAAGTGCACCAGATCGGGGCGGAGCGCCCGGAGCTCGCGCCCGAACGAGGTCTGCTCGCGCCACGAGAAGTACGGGGTCTCGGTGGCGACCTTCCCGAAGAGCGGACTGGTCGGCGTCCAGTCGTCGAACCGGTCGCGGGGGAGCACGATCGTGTAGCGGTGCGCGGTGTCGATCTGCTCGAGGTGCGCGATGAGGTTGCGCGTGTAGCGCCCGGTGGAGGTGAACATCGAACGGGCGTCGATCACGATGTGCGGCGGGGATGTGGGCACGGAGTCCTCTTCTCGGGCGGGGTCCGCCGCCGAGTATGACCGCCTCCGGCGCCGGGGTTCTCGGCGGTCGGCGCGAGCCGCGACGAGGCGCTGGGGGTGAGGCGACGGGTGAGGTTCGCCTCCGGAGCCGCCCGTCGCCGCCACCGGCGGGGGATGCCGTCGAGCCGGTTGGTACGTTCCCCGGGACACCCGTCTCTCCCCGCGTCGCCCGTCCGGGCGCCCGAGGTCGCCCGTCGAGAGCGGGACCGGAGGAGAACCGTGCGGATCGTCAGTCTCATGGCCCACGTGCCGTACCCCGGCATCCCCCACGCGGGCGGACAGTACGTGCTGTCGCACCTCCGGGGCCTGCGCGCCCTCGGTCACGAGGTCACTGTGGTCGCGCCCGACTGGCGGGGCAACGACGAGGGAGCCCGGCGCCTGCGGGAGGCGATGGACGTCACGGTCCTGGTCTGCCCGCCGCGTTCCTCCGGCCGTCTCGCGGCGTGGCTCGACACGCAGCAGATCCGGCTGTTCCCCGTGCGGCCGCCGCTGCGGTTCCGGCGGGCGATCCTCCGCGCGGGCGCCGTGCGAGACGCGGCGGCGCACGCCGACCTCGTCGAAGCGCACTGGAGCGAGATGGGATGGATCGCCCGGGCGCTTCCCACCGGCCCGCGCGCCCGTCGCGTGGTCGTGGCGCAGGACCTGATCGTCCAGACCTACGAGCGGATCTTCGCCACGACGCGTCGATGGACGGCGGCGCGGCTGCTCGGCCGGTGGCGGAACCACAGCGTCGCGCGCGACGAGGGGCGGCTGTACCGCGACATGGATGCCGTGGTCGTCTTCAGCGGCAAGGACGCCGGCTACGCGCGGCGCCTGGGGGTCGCGGCCGACGACGTCGTGGTCCTGCGGCCGCCGTTCTCGCCGGACGGCGGCGAGGTGGCGACCGCCGACGGACCGCCGGCCGGGGTCGCGACGGTGCTGTTCGTGGGGGCGTTCTTCCGCGACGTCAACGTCGAGGCGGCCGACTGGCTGATCGACGAGATCATCCCGCGCGTGCGGGTGGCGCGGGCCGATGTGCGGTTCGTGCTCGCGGGCGCGGGGCCCACGGCGCGCATGATCGCCGCGGCGCAGACCGACCCGCTGCTCGAGGTGACCGGGGAGGTCGAGTCGCTCGACCCGGCCTATCGGGCTGCCACGGCCGTCGTCGTCCCGCTGCGCATGGGCGCCGGGCTGAAGTTCAAGACGGTGGAGGCGTTGATGCGGGGGATCCCGGTGGTGTCCACGACCGTGGGCGCGGAAGGACTGGTCGGCGAGGGGGAGACGGGTGGTCTCGTGGTCGCCGACGACACCGGGGCGATCGCGCGCGCACTCCTCGCGATCCTCGCCGATCCTCGTCGGGCCTGGAGCGATGCCACCGCGACGAGGGAGTGGGCGCGATCGGTCTTCTCGGCCGAGACTTATCCGTCGCGACTCGAGGACGCCCTGTTCGGACGGGGGGACGAGCGATGACGTCGGCGGTCGTCATCCCGAACTGGAACGGCCGGGAGGATCTCGCCGCGTGCCTCGACTCGCTCGGGGCGCAGACCATGACGGCGGAGGTGATCGTCGTCGAGAACGGCTCGACGGACGGATCGGTCGAGATGATCCGCTCGTCGTACCCCGGCGTCACCCTGCTCGTGCAGCCCGTGAACCTCGGCTTCGCCGGAGGCGTGAACGTCGGTCTGCGCTACGCCCTGCACCGGGGCCACGAGCACATCGCGCTGCTCAACAACGACGCCGTGGTCGAGAAGACCTGGCTCGCCGAGCTCGTCGCCATCATGCGCAGCGGGGACGATCTCGGCATGGTGGCGAGCAAGTTCGTGACCCTCGACGGCCGCCGCATCGACAGCACCGGCGAGTGCTACTCGACCTGGGGCCTGCCCTACCCGCGGGGGCGCGACGAAGAGGACCTCGACGCGTACGACGATGCGGTCGACATCTTCGGGGGCAGCGGCGGATCGACCCTCTATCGCGCCGCGATGCTGCGCGACGTCGGACTGTTCGATGAGGACTTCTTCGCCTATTTCGAAGACATCGACCTCAGCTGGCGGGCGCAGCTGCGGGGATGGCGCGTGCAACTCGCGCCCCGGGCCGTCGCCTACCACCGGATCGGAGCGACGAGCGGCCGCATCCCGGGCTTCACCACCCACCAGACGCTCAAGAACCTCTTCTGGGTCATGACCAAGAACGTCCCCTCGCGTTTCCTGCCGGTGGTGTTCCCGCGCCTCGCGCTCTCGTACTCGTTCACGTTCGTGCGCGCCGTGCTGCGCGGGCAGGGGGGCACGGCCGTGAAGGCCGTCGGGATCGCCGCGGTCAAGATGCCCCGCAAGCTGCGCGAGCGTCGGGCG
The DNA here is from genome assembly GCF_001423785.1 of Microbacterium sp. Leaf179. Classification (NCBI taxonomy): domain Bacteria; kingdom Bacillati; phylum Actinomycetota; class Actinomycetes; order Micrococcales; family Microbacteriaceae; genus Microbacterium; species Microbacterium sp. Leaf179. The sequence continues at coordinate 460,998 of NZ_LMPH01000001.1, forward strand.
ATCCAGCGGGGCCGACGCATCGACGACGCCGCCGTGGCGGCGCTGTTCACCTGGGATCTGCCCCCGGCCTCGGCCAACCTGCGGCGGTTGCGCGCCGCGGTGCGGCGCTCCTGACGGCCCGGGCGTCGCTCCCGCGGGTCGTGTGATCCGCGGGAGCGGGCGCGCGTCGGAGGACCGCGCGTCCGGCTTATGCCGTCCGACGGGTGAGCGTCGAGAAGGTGGGCGTTTCACCCGTCCGGTCACCCCTTCGGCGGGCGAGGGGCGACAGGTCCCGAGCCTGCACGGCGATGATGAACAGGGGCACCACCATCGCCGCGAACAGGGTGTCGGGCGCCTCGACGCGCCACGCCGTCTCGGTGATCGACACCGCCGTGAGCACGCAGAGGAACGTGCTCGCCGCGACCTGGTCGCGGCGGGGAAGATGCTCGGCCGCGCGGGCGGCGGCGGCGAGGACGACGGCGAGGAGCGCGACGAGGACGATGCCGCCCGTGACGACGTACGTCACGAAGACGTTGTGGCCGTGGCTGGCGGCGCTGGAGAGGGCAGCCTTGAGCAGGTCGTAGTGGTCGACGTACCAGCTGTGGCCGAGCCCGACGAGCCACTGATCGCCCGACAGCTGCGACAGGGCGAACCGCCAGATCGCGCCGCGCTTGGTGAACGCCTCGGGGTCGGTGGTGATCAGGGGGAGGGCCACGACGGCGACGACCAGGACGAGCAGCAGGGCGCCGAAAACGCGGCCGACGGTCCGGTTGCCCGCGCGGCCCAGCAGCATGCTCACAAGCAGCACCACGGCCCACACCGCGACCCCGAACAACGCCGTGCGCGACGCCGACCACAGGATGGCGACGAGGAGCACGGCGGCCGTCGTCCAGCGCAGATACCAGCGTGAGAAGAGGTGCGTCAGGGGCAGGGCGAGCACCAGGAACAGGCCGTAGCCGTTGGGGTGCCCGAAGAAGCCCGCCAACAGCGGGAGCCCGGTCAACGACTTCTCGGAGTTCGCGTCGAACGTCTGCGGCATGTACATGAGGGCGGGGGCGCTGGACGTCAGCACCATCGAGACCACCGCCAACCCCGCGGCGGCGAGGGCGTACGCCCGCAGGTCCGACACACGCGGTTGGATCGCCCACAGGGTCACGGCGACGCCGATGGGCAGCAGCATCTGCTCGGTGACGTCTCCTCCCCGCGCGAACTCGTTGAACACGATCCACACCCACGGCAGCACGACGAGCACCAGCGGCGAGACGTCGTTCTGCACGAAGACGACGCGGAAGATCAGCACGAAGACGGCGGCGGCCGCGGGAAGCAGCAGGGCGATGTGCCCCGCGTCGACGACCGCCTGCGTGTACACGCTCGTCAGACCCTCGGCCGCCTGCGCGCGGCTCATCGTCAGCGTCTGCGCGATGGTGCCGCCGATCGAGGCCGCCCACAGCATCAGCAGCAGGCCGAACGCGACGACGCGGGCCGCGGTGCTTCGCGCCGGTGCCGTGAGCGGCGTGGCCGCCAGGCGCTGTCGCCGCGCTGCGCGCCGTGTGCCCTGCTCGGACTCCGGGCGTACCGAGAGGTCGGACGCGGTGACGGCGGGGGAGGTCATCCGCACAGGCTAGGTGCGCGAGAGCGGTGCTCGATCGCGGCAAGGGCCGAGGCGGAACGGGCGATCGACCGGGTGAAAACGACCCCCCGAGGGGCGGCGGAGAGGGGAGCAGCGCGCGGCCGAAAATAGTCTGCTCGAGCGCGGCTCCCGCGGCGCACGCGAGGAGGACGACAGACGTGACGCCCGAACGATCTTCGGGCGCACGGGCCCGGGGTGCGACCCTGCTCCTGTCGACGCAATGGCTGCGGTACGTCCTGCAGATCGCCAACATCGTCGTGCTGGCACGCCTGATCGGGCCGGCGGATTTCGGCGTGGTCAGCCTGGGACTGGCGATCGTCGGCATCGCGTCGGTGCTCGGCGACTTCGGGCTCAGCCTCGCCGCCCTGCGCGAGAAGTCGCTGAGCCAGGCGCAGAAGAGCAACCTGTTCTGGATCAACACCGGCATCGGGGCCGTTCTGGCGCTGCTGGTGGCGGCCGTCGCCGTTCCGATCGGCGCCGCGTTCGGCGACGGTCGCCTGGTCGGGGTCGTGCTCATCTCGGCACCCGCCTACCTCCTCCGTGCCGCGGCGGTCCAGTTCCTGGTCGAGCTGAATCGCCGGGAGAGGTTCTCGCGCCTCGCCGCGTCGGAAGTGGGAGGGGATGCCGCGGGCATCGTCGCCGCGATCCTGCTCGCGCTGCTCGGCTCGGGTTATCTGGCTCTCGCCGTGCAGGGCACGGTGGCGGCCGTCGTGTCGCTCGGGTGGGCCGTCGCCGCGGCGGGCTGGCGTCCCGGACTCCCGCGTCGCGTCGAGATGGGGTCGCTGCTCACCTTCGGCCTGTCGACGCTCGCCACCCACGCAGCGCACTACGTCACGACGAACGTCGACACGATCGTCATGGGGGCCTGGTACCCGTCGGCGATCGTCGGGTTCTACTCGCGGGCGTACCAGCTGGTGATGCTGCCGCTGCTGCAGGTCGCCGCCCCGCTGACGCGCGTGGTGCTGCCGCGATTGGCGCACGTCGCCGACAGCCTTCCCGCCCTCAACGAGGCGCTGGCGCGCGCGCAGCGGCTCGTCAGTCACGTGCTGCTCGCCGTCACGGGCCTGCTCGTGGTGTGCGGTGCGCCGTTGATCGACGTGGTGCTGGGCGCCGACTGGCTCCCCGCGATGCAGTTCCTTCCGATCCTCGCCGTGGGCACGGTCTTCCAGACCACGGCGTACGCCTACTACTGGGGGTTCGCCGCTCTGGGACGCTCCGGGGCTCTCTTCCTGTCGGAGATCGTCGGGCGCGTGCCGATGGTGCTCCTCATCGTGCTGCTGGCGCCCCTGGCTCCCGCGGGGATCGCCTGGGGGGTGGTCGTGGGCCAGGTGCTCATCTGGGCGTCGGGAACCTTCGTGTTCGCCCCCCGCGCGGGCCTCGAGGTCGGGGTCCTCGTGCGCGCGTCCCTCGTGCCCCTGGCGGTGAGCGGCGGGGCGACCCTCGTCGCGTGGGGCCTGGACCTCGCGTTCTTCGGGCCGTGGCCCGCTCTGCTCCGCCTGGTCTGCCTGGCAGCGGCGTGGCTCGTGGCAGCGGCGGCGATCATGGCGGTGGGGGGCCGCGGCGACGCCCGCCTCATCGCGCAGACCCTCCGGTCGATGCGTCCGCGCCGCTCCGCCTGATGCCCGACGGCGGCGGCTCTCAGCCGCCGATGACGACGTTCAGCGGTTCCTCGCCGGCGCGGAGGCGCTCGATCTGACGGCGCACGAGTCGCGCGATGCGCGGGCGCATGGCATCGGTGGCTCCTCCGACGTGCGGGGCGATGAGCACGCCGTCCAGGGCCCAGAGCGGGTGATCCGCGGGAAGGGGCTCGGGGTCGGTCACGTCGAGCGCGGCGCGGAGACGCCCGCGACGCACGTGGTCTACGAGCGCGTCGGTGTCGATGAGGGGACCGCGGCCGACGTTGACGACGAGGGCGCCGTCGGGCAGGGCCGACAGGGCGGCGTCGTCGAGGATGTGGCGGGTGCGGTCGCCGCCGGGGAGCGAGGCGATGAGGATGTCGGTCTCGGCGAGCACGTCGTCGAGCTTTCCGAGGGGGAAGACCTCGACGTCGTCCTGCAGCCGGCCGTGCGAGGCGACCGCGCGCAGCTCGACCTCGAAGGGCTTCAGGCGCGCGGCAATGGCGCGGCCGACCCCGCCGAATCCGAGGAGCGTGACGCGCTGGTCGGCGAAACCGGTCGCGCCGCCGCCGATCCACTCCGCGCGGTCCTGAGCGCGCACGAACTCCGGCAGGCGCCGCTGCGCCGCCAGGGCCAGCGTCACCGCGAGCTCCGCGGTCGCGGTCTCGTGCACGCTAGAGGCGTTCGCGAAGGCGAGGCCCTTCGGCAGGCGCCCCTCGACATTGTCGTAGCCGATCGACTGGCCCTGCACGAGGCCGACCTCGACGCTCGACAACGCCTCGATGACGCCGTCCATCGACATGTACGGGGGCACGACCAGGTCGAACCGCTCACGGGGAGCGGGCCCCGTCATGTCCCACAGCACGAGCTCGACGCCCTCGGGCAGGGGCTGCAGATCGTCGCGCAGCTGTTCGGTGGGCACGGACACGATCAGGGGGGTCTCGGTCGTCACCCCCTCGACGCTACCGCCGTCGGCGCCTCGGCGGCGGCGGGTTGCGCGCGTCGGCCGATCTGCACGCCCACGGGAACGTCGTACGCGAGGTACTCGGCCAGCAGGCTCGCGGAGTCGCGCGCGAACAGGCGGCGGGAGAGCGCGGCGGCCAGCTTCGTCGCCCCGCCCACGAGGCCGGGGATCTGGTGGCTCAACATGCCCTGGCTGATCCGCGCACCGTGGTTGAACATGTGGATGCGCGACAGCGCCTCCCCGCCCGCGCGGTCGACGAGCCCGAAGTCGTCGTCGAGGTAGGGGAACGCGGCGAGCCCCGGGTTCTGCGCCACGGCCTCGGGGGTGAGCCGCTCGCTCCAGAGCACGGCGTCGGCGGCCACTCTCGCCAGCTCGGGCCGTCGGGCGAGGTCCGAGGCGATGCCGGTCGCGGCCAGGACGACGTCGTAGTGATGGATGCCGTGCGGCGTCGTCACCGCGATGTCGCTGCCCGTCCACTCCACGCCCTGCCACGGTGACGAGGTGAGGAAGCGGAACGAGTCGAAGGCGTGCGCGCGCCACAGGGCGTTCTGCGTCGCGGGCTGGTCGACGGCCGACAGGTGCACGTTGAACGCCCACTTCTGCGCGTCGGTGAAGGTGCCGTAGTTCTCGATGAGTCCGGCGAACTCCATCCAGCGGTACGGGCTGACCTGGGGCATCGCGGCGCGGCGCATGTGCACGTCGACGAGGGCGGCTCCGTGCTCGAGGGCGGTGGCGGCGTTGTCGAACGCCCCCGTGCCGGCCCCCAGGATGCCGATGCGCAGGCCCGCGAGGGCGGCGAAGTCGATGTCGTCGTGCGTGTGCCGCACCCGATCCGCGGGAAGGTCGTGCAGCAGCGACGGGATGGACCGCCCGCCGGCTCCCTCGATGCCGGTGGCGAGCACGACGTGGTGGGCCGAAAGCGTCCAGGTTCCGTCGGGGCCCTCGAGCGCGAGGTCGAGCGGACCGTCGGTGGGGGTGATCGCCGTGACGTGGGTGGCGGGCACCACGGTGATGGCCGAGACCTCGCGGTACCACTGCAGGAATCCCTGCCACGCCGTGGTGGGGAAGTACTCGATCTGCTCCCACGCCGCCGTGCCGTACACGGCTTCGAACCACGCGCGGGGACTCACCGCGGGGGTGCCCCACGTCGGCCAGGCGATGTCTTTGGGGGTGCGCAGGGTGTGCATGCGCGCGTAGGTGGTCCAGGGGCCCGCAGCCCCCGCGGGGGCGGCGTCGAGGACCACCACGTCGTCGATCCCGCGGCGCCGCAGGCCCCGCGCGAGCACGAGCCCGGCTTGACCGGCGCCCACGATCACGACGGGGCGCACTCCGTCGCGCGCGCCCACCCAGGGCCGCCCGTCGCCGGCGCTCAGGGCGGACTGGTGCGCCGCCTCGCGTTCGAGGCGCGCGAGACGCGCGGGGGCGTCGTGAAGCGGGGTGAGCACCGTCACTCCGCGTCGATCACGACGCGCACACCGAAGGCGTCGTCGAGCCGGTGGTTGTGGTGGTCGGTGACGTTGGTGTCGTCGAGCTCGAGGTTGACGAAGTCCATGCTCGGGTCGGCGAAGAACGGTCCCGCGTGCCAGGTGCCCTTGCGCATCGTGATGGCCGTGCGCGGCGGAATGCGGAACGCCCGCAGGTCGTCGAGCGCGGGGGCGTCGAGGCCGGGGGCGGCGACGGCGATCGTCCACTCCACGTCGCCGACGGCCATGAGCGTCTGCGTCGTCTCGAGGTGACGGGTGACGCGTACGAACTCGGGCGACTTGTCGTCGAGGTGCATGAGGTAGAAGCGGGGGATGCCGTTCGACACGTCGAGCACGGCTTCCTCGGCGGTGAAGGGCGTGCCGTCTTCCATCGGGGTCAGCACGACGCCGTAGGGCTCGAAGCCCGCGGGGGTGACGGTCTCGGCGGTGAGGTGGTGGGTGGAGAGGGTGTCGGACACGGGGGCTCGCTTTCGTCGGGTAGCCCGACAGTACGCTTGTCCAACAAGCTTGCGCGCTACTTGTCCAACAACTTCACCGCTCGTTTACGCGGCAGAAACGCGCGTTCAGGAGCGGACGCGACGGATCAGCGCGTTGCGCAGGCCCGCCGGCGCCGGCAGTTGCACCTCGCGCGACCAGTACCCGATGGCGTCGTCGACCCCGTACCCGCAGTACGTCATCTCGATGGCCGGGGTGCCGGCATCCGTCGACAGGATCGCGGCGCGCTCGGCGTCGAGGGCGATCGCGTCGATCCACAGCGTCTCCCACGCGACCCGGATGCCGTTGGCCGCCTCGGCGAGCTCGAACACCGGCCGGTGCGGGTCGAGGTCGACCTCGCGCGAGAGCGGCACGAGGTCTTCGGCCAGCGCATAGGGGGCGGCGTCGACGCGCCACATCTTCACCGTGCGCAGGACCCCGGTGCCGTCGGGCAGCTCGTCGTACCGCGCCGGGTCGCCCGCGGCGAGGGTGAGTCGATCGGATGCCACGAGCTCGAGCGTCGGCTCGTACCCCGCCGCGCGGATCGACAGCGAGTGGTCGAACTGCTGGTCGATGCGCCGGCCGACACCGGGGAGTCGCCGGTTCGGCGACGTGCGGGCACCCTGCGTGCGGTGCACGTACCCGCGCTCCTCGAGGCGGATGAGCGCCTCGCGCACCGAGTTGCGGCTCGCGCCGGTGAGCTCGGCCAGGCGCGGTTCGGAGGGCAGGGTCTCGGCATCCGCTCGCCACAGGTGCAGGATGCGGTCGATCAGTGCGTCCTGGTCGGGTGCGCGCTTCTCGGTCACGCCCTCACGCTATCGCGGGGGCGCGCCGGTGGCCGCCGCGGGCGTGCATGCGCAGCGCGGTGAGGAGCGCAGCGCGGTGAGGAGCGGAGGGCGATAGGCCGCGGGAGGATGGGGGAGCGCGATGACCAACGGAGGGCGAGGGGCCGCGGGAGGGCGCTGGGCGGCGCAAGGCCCTCCGCTCGTCCCCGGCCCTCCGCACGTCACGGCCGAGGCGGGCATCCGGGACCCGGCGGCCCGCCGGGTGTCAGGCTGCGGCGCCCACCACGGCGGCCATGGCCGAGGTGAAGAAGCCGAGTCCGTCGACGCCCGAACGCATCGCGACGTCGGTGCCGGGGCCGAAGCCGGGCTCCACCGCGTGCTCGGGGTGCGGCATGAGGCCCACGACGTTGCCGCGCTCGTTGGTGAGGCCGGCGATGTCGTCGAGCGAGCCGTTGGGGTTCACGCCCACGTAGCGGAACGCCACCAGGCCCTCGCCGTTCACGCGCGCCAGGGTCTCGGCGTCGGCGATGTAGCCGCCGTCGGCGTTCTTCAGCGGGATGACGATCTCGTCGCCCTCGGTGAAGTCGCTGGTCCACGCGGTCGAGGCGTTCTCGACGCGCAGGCGCTGGTCGCGGCGGATGAACTGCTGGTGGGCGTTGCGGATGAGGCCGCCGGGCAGCAGGTGCGCCTCGACGAGCATCTGGAAGCCGTTGCAGATGCCGAGCACCGGCATGCCCTTGGCCGCGGCGTCTTTGACCTCGGCCATGATCGGCGCGAAGGCGGCGATGGCCCCGGCGCGCAGATAGTCGCCGTAGGAGAAGCCGCCGGGCAGCACGAGGGCGTCGACGCCCCGCAGGTCGTGCTCGCCGTGCCAGAGGGCGACGGGCTCGCCGCCCGCGAGGCGGATGGCGCGCTGCGCGTCGCGATCGTCGAGCGAGCCGGGGAACGTGATGACCCCGATGCGAGCCGTCACTCGACGACCTCGATGTTCACGACGTCTTCGATGACCGCGTTCGAGAGCATCTCGTCGGCCAGCTCGCGGGCGCGGGCGAGGGTGGCCTCGTCGACCTCTCCCTCGACGGTGAGTTCGAAGCGCTTTCCGATGCGCACGTCCGAGAAGCGGTTCTCGCCGAGCCGCGACAGGGCGCCGGCGACGGCCTTCCCCTGCGGGTCGAGAAGCTCGGCCTTGGGCATGACGTCGACGACGATGGTGGGCACTGCAGCTCCAGAAGTCGGGTGGCGTTGTGGATGCCAGTCTACGACGCTCGGGCGCGGCATCCCCGCCTCGCGCGGAGCGACCGCGCGCGCGGAGATCGCATCGGGTTGACCGAGTTCGGGGTCGTCGGCTCCCGGCCGGACCGCGAGGAATGTGGGAGCGCTCCCTTGACGGCGTGGGAGCGATCCCATATTGTCGACCTCGATCGGTTGAGAGCGCTCCCACGTGAGGTTGCGGGGGAACACCAGCGCTACCGGTCAGCACCCACCACAAAGGAGTGATCTGTGAATTCTCGTGCCCTGCGCCGGACCGCGCTCATCGCCGCCGTCGCCTCCACCTCCGCCCTCGTGCTCGCCGGTTGCTCCGGTGGCGGGGGAACCGCCGCGGGCGGCGGTGACGAAGAGGTGACCCTCACCGTCGCCACGTTCAACGACTTCGGCTACACCGACGAGCTGCTCAACGCCTACACGGCCGAGCACCCGAACGTGAAGATCGTGCACAACCGCGCGGCCAAGTCGAACGACGCCCGCGCCAACTACTTCCAGAAGCTCGGCAAGTCGGGCCTGGCGGACATCGAAGCCATCGAGGTCGACTGGCTGCCCGAGGTCATGAAGTACTCCGACCTGCTGGCACCCGTTCCCCAGGACCTGCAGAGCCGCTGGCTGGACTGGAAGGTCAAGGCCGCCACCGATGCCTCCGGCAACCTGATCGGGTACGGCACCGACATCGGCCCCGAGGCCATCTGCTACCGCGCCGACCTGTTCGAAGCGGCCGGGCTCCCCTCCGACCCGGCCGAGGTGGCCGCCGCCCTCGAGGGCGACTGGTCGACCTACTTCGAGATGGGCGACAAGTACGTCGCCGCCACCGGCAAGCCGTTCTTCGACTCGGCCGGCAGCGTCTACCAGGGCATGATCAACCAGGTCGAAGCGGCCTACGAGAACCCCGACTCGGGCGAGATCACCGCCACCACCAACCCCGACGTCAAGAAGATCTACGGCATGACCCTCGACGCCGCCAAGACGCAGTCGGCGCACTTCGAGCAGTGGTCGACCGACTGGTACGCCGGCATGGCGAACGGCGCCTTCGCGACGCTGTCCTGCCCCGGCTGGATGCTGACGCAGATCGAGGGCAACGCCCCCGAGGTGGCGGGCTGGAAGATCGCCGACACGTTCCCCAACGGCGGCGGCAACTGGGGCGGGTCGTACCTGACCGTTCCCGGCAACGGCGCCCACGTCGCCGAGGCCCAGGCCCTCGCCGACTGGCTGACCTCGCCCGAGCAGCAGGTGAAGTTCTTCCAGCAGGCGGGCACCTTCCCGAGCCAGGTCGACGCGCTGAAGGCGCCCGAGCTGCTCGCGAGCACCAACGCCTACTTCGGTGACGCCCCCATCGGCGAGATCTTCACGAAGCGCGCCGAGGCGGTCAGCGTGACGCCGTTCAAGGGCGAGTACTACTTCCAGGTCAACGACGCGATGCAGAAGGCGCTGACCCGCGTCGAGAGCAACACGCAGGACGCACAGACCTCGTGGGACCAGTGGGTCTCGCAGGTGGACGCCATCGGCTGATCTCGCCTCGATCACGGGCCGGACGCTCCGCGTCCGGCCCGTGCTCCCGGAAGGAACCTCGTGACCACGACACTGCAGCCCCCCGTGACCCCCGCGGCCTCCGCCGCCGACGGTCCCCCCGCCCGTTCCCCCCGACGTGTCGGCTTCGGCTCGAAGCTCAGCGCGTGGGACCTCAAACTCTCGCCCTACCTCTACATCTCGCCCTTCTTCCTGCTCTTCATCGTCACGGGCCTCTTCCCGATCCTGTACACGGGCGTCATCTCTTTCATGGACTGGGACCAGATCCGCGGCTCGGGGACGTTCGTCGGCTTCGACCAGTACGCCTACGTGCTCTCGCAGCCCGCCTTCTGGGACGCCCTGCGCAACACCTTCAGCATCTTCGTGCTCTCGACCGTTCCGCAGCTGCTGTTCGCGGTGTTCATCGCGGCGATGCTCGATCAGAACATCCGGGCGAAGACCCTGTGGCGCATGGGCGTGCTCGTGCCGTACGTCATGGCCCCCGTGGCCGTGGCGCTGATCTTCAGCAACATGTTCGGCGACCAGTACGGCATCATCAACACCCTGCTCGGCCGGATCGGCCTGCCCGGGGTCGGGTGGCACTCCGACGCGTTCGCCAGTCACATCGCCATCGCCACGATGGTCAACTTCCGCTGGACCGGGTACAACACCCTCATCCTGCTGGCCGCCATGCAGGCGGTGCCGCGCGAGTACTACGAGGCGGCGACCGTCGACGGGGCCGGCAAGATCCGCCAGTTCTTCTCGATCACGCTGCCGAGCCTCAAGCCCACCCTGATCTTCGTCATCATCACCTCGACGATCGGCGGCCTGCAGATCTTCGACGAGCCGCGCATGTTCGACCAGTCGGGCACCGGTGGCTCCGACAACCAGTGGCTGACGATCTCGTTGTACCTCTACAACCTCGGCTGGGGCGAGTGGAACTTCGGCCGCGCCGCGGCACTGGCGTGGATCCTCTTCCTCATCATCCTCGCGATCGGTGCGGTCAACCTCTTCATCAGTCGCTCCCTCGTGCGCGACGAGGGCTCACGCGACGGTCTCAGCCGCGCGCAGCGTCGCGTCGCCGCCCGTGCCGCGAAGCAGCGGCTCGCCGAATCGACCGGAAAGGTCGCCCGCTCATGAGCGTCATCGACACCAGCCCCGTCACCGGGGCAGCCGACCCGAAGCCCGCGCGTCGGCGCCCGCGCGCCGTCCGCGGCTCCCGGCCCGGGTGGTTCGTCTACGCCAGCCTCGGCGTCGTGCTGCTCGCCGCCCTCGTGCCCTACTACTGGGCTCTCCTGATCGGTTCGGGCGACTCGGCGACCATCCGCAACCCCGAGCTGTCGTGGATCCCGGGCGGCAACTTCTTCGTCAACGCCGCCGCGGTGCTCGGCAACCCCGCCGTCAACTTCTGGGCGGGGCTGTGGAACTCCATCTTCAGCTCGGCCGTGATCGCGGCATCCGTCGTCTTCTTCTCGACGCTCGCGGGCTGGGCGTTCGCGAAGCTGAAGTTCCGCGGCGGCCCCTGGCTGCTGTTGTTCGTCGTGGCGACGATGGCCGTTCCCACGCAGCTCGGGGTCGTGCCGCTGTACATCCTCTTCAGCGAGATGGGATGGACGGGCCAGATCGGCGCGATCATCGTGCCCGCGCTGACGAGTGCGTTCGGGGTGTTCTGGATGACGCAGTACCTGCGTCAGGCCGTGCCCGACGAACTCATCGAGGCCGCCCGCGTCGACGGCGCGAGCTCGTTCCGCACCTTCCTCACCGTGGGGGTTCCGGCCGCACGGCCTGCCGCCGCGATGCTGGCGCTGTTCACCTTCGTCACCGCGTGGAACAACTTCTTCTGGCCGTTCATCGTGCTCGACCGCCAGAACCCCACGCTGCCGGTGGCCCTGTCGCTGCTGCAGTCCAACTACTTCGTCGACTACTCCATCGTTCTGGCGGGAGTGCTGCTGTCGACGATCCCGCTGCTGCTGCTGTTCGTCTTCGCCGGCAAGCAGCTCGTGAGTGGCATCATGCAAGGGGCGGTGAAGGGATGACCCTCGCGCCCACGGAAGGAACCCGAACCATGTCCGATACCCGAGCCTTTCCCGAGGGCTTCCTCTTCGGCGCCGCGACCGCGGCCTATCAGATCGAAGGGGCGGCCTTCGAAGACGGCCGCGCCGCGTCGATCTGGGACGCCTTCAGTCGCGTCCCCGACGCCGTCATCAACGCCGACAACGGCGACGTGGCGTGCGATCACTACCACCGCTACGCCGGTGACGTGCAGATGATGAAGAGCCTCGGACTGCAGACCTACCGCTTCTCGACGTCGTGGGCGCGCGTGCGCCCCGACGGGGGCCCGGTGAACGCGAAGGGCGTCGACTTCTACAAGCGTCTCGTCGACGAACTGCTCGGTGCCGGCATCCTTCCCTGGCTGACGCTGTACCACTGGGACCTCCCGCAGGCGCTGGAAGACCGCGGTGGGTGGACGGTGCGCGAGACCAGCGAACGCTTCACCGAGTACGCGCTCGACATGCACGACGCCCTCGGCGACCGCGTCGACGTCTGGACGACCCTCAACGAGCCGTGGTGCTCGTCGTTCCTGAGCTACACCGCCGGCGCGCACGCTCCCGGCCACTACTCGCAGGCCGAGGGCATGCTCGCCGCCCACCACCTGCTGCTCGCCCACGGGCAGACGGTGCGCGAGCTCCGTGCGCGCGACTCGTCGCTCAACCTCGGCCTCACCCTCAACCTGACGGTCGCGGATGCCGTGGATCCGGCCGATCCCGCCGACCTCGACGCCGCGCGTCGCGTCGACGGACAGTTCAACCGCTGGTTCCTCGACCCCGTGTTCCGTGGCGAGTACCCCGCCGACATCATCCGGGACTTCCGCGACACCGATGCCGCGGCCGTGGCCCGCTGGCAGGAGGCCGTCCGCCCCGGTGACCTCGACATCATCTCGACGCCGATCGACTCGCTCGGTGTGAACTACTACCACGGGGAGTTCGTCGGCGGCACGCCGCCCGAGGTCGACCCGCCCGCCGGGGACGCGCCCACCACGCGTCCCATCGGAAAGCCGTTCCCGGCCCACGAGAACCTGTACTGGCACGACCGCGGCCTCGCGCGCACCAACATGCACTGGGAGGTGCAGCCCGAGGGGCTCACCCGGCTGCTCGAGCGGGTCAGCGAGGAGTACTCGGCCGAGGCCGGCGTCGCCCTGTACGTCACCGAGAACGGCGCCTCCTACGACGACGAGCTGGTCACCGACGGCGACGAGGCGCGCGTGCACGACACCGAGCGCGTGGAGTTCGTCGAGGCCCACCTGGGCGCGGTTCTGGATGCCGTGGACAAGGGCGTCGATGTGCGCGGCTACTTCTACTGGTCGCTCATGGACAACTTCGAGTGGGCCTGGGGATACGAGAAGCGCTTCGGCATCGTCTACGTCGACTACCAGACGCAGGAGCGCACGGTGAAGGACTCCGGCCGGCAGTACGCTCGCATCATCGCCGAGCGCGCACTGGTCACCGCACCCGCGGTGTAGGCCGCGCGCGAGGGGGTCGAGGAGGCAACGCGATGGAACTCGCACCCGTGCGGGGCACCGCCACGATCGAAGAGGTCGCGGCGCGGGCCGGTGTGTCGCGCTCGACCGTGTCGCGCGTGGTCAACGGTTCCACCGCCGTCTCCCCGGCCGCCCTCGAAGCCGTGCGCCGCGCGATCGACGAACTGCAGTACGTCCCCAATCGCGCGGCGCGCTCCCTCGCCAGTCGGCAGACCCGGGCCATCGCCCTCGTCATCCCCGAGCAGACGGAACGCTTCTTCGGAGACCCGTTCTTCGCCTCGATCGTCGCCGGCATCGGCGAGGTGGTCGGCGAGTCGGACTACATCATGAACATGCTGATCGCCAGCGACGACGCCAGCGCCAAGGCGCTGGCGTACCTGCGCGGCGGCAGCGTCGACGGGGCGATCGTGGCCTCGCACCACACCAGCGACACCTTCCTCGACCGCGTGGCCGACGTCGTGCCCGTCGTTTACGGCGGGCGCCCGGCCCGCGTGCGCGCCGACGACTACTACGTCGACGTCGACAACGTGGAGGGCGGTCGCGTCGCCACCGCCTATCTGCTGGCGCGCGGTCACCGCCGCATCGGCACGATCTCGGGCCCGCTCGACATGCCCGCCGCGATCGACCGCCTGCAGGGTTTCCGCGACGCGCTCGGCGAAGCGGGCGTCGAGCCCGCGGCGATCGAGGACGGCGACTTCACCGAGATGGGCGGCGCGCTGGCGATGAGCCGCATCCTGTCGGCGGGCCCGCTGCCCGACGCGCTCTTCGTCGCCAGCGACCTGATGGCCCGCGGCGCCTACGCGGCACTGCGAGACAAGGGGCTCGAGGCCGGGCGCGACCTCGCCGTCATCGGGTTCGACGACTCCGCCGTGTCGACGGCGTTGCGCCCGGCGCTGACCACCGTGCGTCAGCCGTCATTGACGCAGGGGCGGCACATGGCATCCGTTCTGCTCGACATCCTCGCCGGGCGCCCCGCGGCGCACGCGACGATCCTGCCCACCGAGGTCATCGAGCGCGACTCGGCCTGAGACTCTCGCGATCGGCCGTCACTCCCAGGCCGCCGTGTCGGGATCGATCCCGTGCGCGCGAGCGCTCGCCTCGATGGCGTCGCGGAGCCAGGTCGAGAGGCCCGGCCGCACGGCGTCGTAATGGTGCGCGAAGCGCGGATCGGCGGCGTACATGCGCCCGAGGTGCACCTGCATCTGCCGGGTGATCGGGAAGTACTGCGAGAAGACCTCGCGGTGGCGTTCCACGAGCGCGTTCGCGGTGGCGTCTCCGGGCACCGCTCCCGCATCGACCGCGGCGCCGAGCTCGGCGTCGAACGTCGCGACCGTCTCGGTCACGGCCGCCCAGTCACCGGCCGTGCGCGAGGCGGAACGCTCGGCGTACTGCTGCCACTGCGCCGATGCGCCGTACGCCTCGCGCGCCTGGGCGGGCCACGCGGTGTTCCACCCCGGGCCGAACGTCTCGCGCTGCTCCTCGTCGGAGAGCAGGATGCCGTGTTCCTGTGCCGCGATCATGCGCTGCAGATCGTCGTCGAGGTCGCGCAGCTGCGCGATGCGCCGGGTGAGCTGGGCGCGCTGCACCCGCAGCTGCGACGCGACGTCGCCGCCGGGCTCGTCGAGCACGGCGCGGATGGCGTCGAGGTCGAGTCCGAGCTCGCGGTAGACGACGATGCGGCGCAGTCTCTCGAGGTCGTCGTCGGTGTAGAGGCGGTACCCGGCGGCGGATCGCGCCGCGGGGCGCGCGAGGCCGATCTCGTCCCAGTGGTGCAGAGTGCGCACGGTGAGGCCGAGCCGGGTGGCCGTCTCGCCCACCGGCATCCCCTGGTCAGTCATGCGACTCATTGTCGTCGCGCCCGATGCCGACGGCCTGCAGATTGCGCCCCTCCACGGTGGTCGGGTCGAAGACCTTCGCGGCGGTGAAGAGCACGCGGGCGTTCTCGGGTGTGATGACCTCGACGTCGCGGGTGTTCCACGGGGTGTCCCGTGGCCCGGCGTCGATCCCGACGGCGCGCAGCGACTCGACCAGCGGGCCGATCTGATCGATCACGCAGGCGAAGCTCACGCTGGCCGCCGGCGCGACGGCGGGCGCGTCGCCGACCGTCAGCAGCACGTCCTGGAAAGCCCAGCGGCGCAGGTGCACCATCTGCCCCGGAATGCCGAACAGCTCGAAGAACCCGAGCCCCCGCGTCCAGAAGTCGACGGAGGCTGCGAGATCGGCCGTCGGCACGGTGACGAACATCGGCATCCCGTAGAGGCCGCGGTACAGCGGGGGCGCGACGGCGGCGGGGCCGGGAGGGGGGACGGGGCTGACGTCGAAGGCGTCGAAGGTGCCGTTCATTTTCCCAGACTCGGGCCTGACGCCGCGTGAGGGTCAAGCTCGAGCGCGAAGCCGTCGTCGGCACTGCCGGGGCCCGCCTCCCGGCAGCGTCGACGTCAGCGTCGCGCGGTGCCGGCCCCGACCCCGGGTGCGGGTGCGTCGTCGACTTCCTCACGGTGCAGGGTCTCGGGCAGAGCCGAGATGCCGACGACGCCGATGATGCTGAGTCCCACGAGATAGGCCGCGACCAACCACGGTGCCCCGCCGGCGAGGCCGACGAGCGCGGTGGCGACGAGGGGCGCGGTGCCCCCGACCAGAGCCGCCGGGATCTCACGCGAGATCGCGATACCGCTCCACCGCATGCGGGTGGGGAAGAGTTCCGCGAGCATCGCGGCGCTGACGCCGATCGTCGCCCCCTGCACGATGGCCAAGCCGAGCACGAGGGCGACGCCCACCAGAACGGAGCTCTCGGTCTGGAACAGCAGGAACATCGGGAACGCGAAGATGATCGCGAACACGGCCGCGGCCAGCAGCACCGGCTTTCGCCCGATGCGATCGGCGAGACGACCGAACCCGAGCGTGGCGGGGATGGTCAGCAGCTCGGCGACGATGAGCGCGATGAGCGCGTGCGTCGGATTCACGGCCAACGTGCCCGTGGTGTACGAGATCGAGAACGTCTGCACGATGTAGACCCACGGCAGCGCGAAGACGAAGAACGCCATGCCCGCCAGCAGGGTGCGCCAGTGCGAGCGCACCGCGGTGGCGAGCGGCGCGCGTGACACCTCGCCGTCTCGCTCGGCCGCCGAGAAGGCCGCGGTCTCGGTCACGCGCAGGCGGAAGTACAGCGCGAAGGCGACGATGACGATGCTGGCCACGAACGGGATGCGCCACCCCCACGCCTGGAACTGCTCGAGCGGGAGCAGGCTGATGAGGGCGAACGTCGCCGTCGCGAGGGCCATGCCGAGGTAGACGGAGGCGCCCGGGAATCCGGCGATGAACGCCCGGTTGCGCGTCTCGGACGACTCGCTCGCCATCGTCATCGCGCCGGCGAACTCGGCCCCCGCGCCGGCACCCTGGAACAGACGCAGGACGATGAGCAGGATCGGAGCCCAGATCCCGATCGACTCGGCCGTGGGGAGCAGACCGATCAGGGTCGTGGCGATGCCCATCATGAGCAGGGTCGCCAGCAGGGTGCCCTTGCGGCCGATGCGATCGCCGAAGTGCGCGAAGATGAGGCCGCCGATGGGACGAGCGCCGAAGCCCACCGCGAAGGTTGCGAACGCGCCGAGGAGCCCGGCGAATTGACCGCCGCCGGGGAAGAACAGCGGCGCGAAGACCAGAGCGGATGCCAGTCCGTACAGGGTGAAGTCGTACCACTCGATCACCGTGCCGACGGAGCTTCCGATCACCGCCCGGCGACGCTGCGCCCGCGGGTTGAGCTGCCGATCGTCGATGTCGTTCGCGATGTCCATGTCCAGGCACTCCCTCGTGTCTTGCGGTACCTCCCCAGGCTAGGAAGGCGCCACCCGCGGCCCGCTGTGCCCACGACACAGCATCCGAGGAGGGGAATGGATGCATCGCACAGGCCGGCGCACGGCGAGGCCCGCGGGCGGGGGGACTCCCCGTCGCGATGCGGCGGTCGCCGTGCGACGCGCGGTCGGGACTCAGCGGTCGCCGCTCGACGGCTGCTGGTACACGTCTGCGACGTCGTCACCGTCGGCATCCACCGCTTCGTCGCGCGCCAGCTGCGCGTACCGGCGATTGCGGACGAGCAGCACGCACGACGCCAGGAGCGAGGCGAGGAGCGAGGCGACCATGATGGCGATCTTGGCGTCGTCGGTGTGCGGGGAGCCGTCGGGGAAGCTCAGCTCGGCGATCAGCAGCGAGACGGTGAAGCCGATGCCGGCCAGCAACCCGACCCCGGCGAGATCGATCCACCGCAGCGCCGGGTCGAGGCGCACGCGGGTGACGAGCGTGAGCAGGCGCACACCCAGCAGGATGCCGAGGGGCTTGCCCAGCACCAGACCCGCCACGACGCCGATGGTCACCGGGTCGCTGAGCGCTCGGACGATGCCGTCGCCCCCGCCCACGGCGACCCCCGCGGCGAAGAACGCGAAGATCGGCACGGCGATGCCGGCCGAGATCGGACGGAACCGGTGCTCGAACTGCTCGGCGAGGTCGGTGCCCGCGTTCGTCCCCCGCCGTGAAGGTCCGACGGGGATCGTGAAGGCCAGGGCGACACCGGCGATGGTGGCGTGCACGCCCGACGCGTGCAGGAATGCCCACGCCGCAAAACCGATCGGCAGCAGCACCACCCACGCCGCCCAGGGGGTGCGCGCGAACCACGCGCGCGCGCGATGGGCGATGACTCCGTAGACCACGACGAGCGCGGCGAACACGCCGAGGGGCAGCAGGGCGATGTCGCTCGTGTAGAAGATCGCGATGATGGCGATCGCGATGAGGTCGTCGACCACGGCCAAGGTCAGCAGGAAGATGCGCAGCGGACCCGGGAGGTGCGACCCCACCAACGCGAGCACGGCGACGGCGAAGGCGATGTCGGTCGCCGTCGGGATGGCCCAGCCGGCGAGCAGGCTCGGCTGGGAGTGCACGACCGCGATGTAGATGAGCGCGGGGACGGCGACGCCGGCGACGGCGGCGGTGACCGGCACGATGGCCGTCTGGAACCGGCGGAGACTGCCCACGACGATCTCGCGTTTGAGCTCGAGGCCCACGAGGAAGAAGAAGATGGCGAGGAGGCCGTCGGCCGCCCAGGCGCCCACGCTGAGTTCGAGGTGCCACGGCTCGTAGCCGAAGCGGAAGTCGCGCAGCGCGAAATAGGAGTCGGAGGCGGGCGAGTTGGCCCACACGATGGCGACGACGGCCGCGATGACCAGCAGCAGGCCGCCGACGGACTCGCGGCGGAGGATCGTGGTGACGCGGTGCACTTCGGCGTAGCCGGGCCAGCGCGGGGCGCGGAGGTCGTTCTGGGTCATCGGGATCCCTCAGGGGTCGGTCGACAGAATGTCGACCAGACTTCCCGACGCACCGTCACCCATTCTACGCGACAGGCACGACGGTGACCGGCGGTCCGCACCACCGGTCACCGAGCGAGGAGCGGTCAGTCGGACTGCTCGTCTTCCTCCGGGTTGAAGTGCGAGGCGGTGGCGGAGTGCCCCGCCGCGACCCCGTCGGGATCGTTGGGGATGGTCCCGTCGGCGCCCAGGCCGCCCGGCTTGGGCGTGCCCTCGTCGTCGGGCGCGTCGTGCAGGTTCTCGTCCGCCGCGGGCTGCGAGGGGTCGGAGGTTCCGGATGCCATGATCGTGCCTTCCT
Organism: Microbacterium sp. Leaf179; assembly: GCF_001423785.1. Taxonomy (NCBI): domain Bacteria; kingdom Bacillati; phylum Actinomycetota; class Actinomycetes; order Micrococcales; family Microbacteriaceae; genus Microbacterium; species Microbacterium sp. Leaf179. Next base: position 479,895 of record NZ_LMPH01000001.1, read on the forward strand.
CGTCATCGGTGGCGAGGCGCCGGTCGGGCACCCTCGCCGAGAGGCCCGACGCTATCGACGCCCGTGCGCGGCGTGAGCCCGCTTGCGGGACGGCGGCGGGTGTGCTGAGCCCCGCCGCCAGCCGCGGCCGCCGCCCGCGAGCGGGGCCAGGCGGGTCCGCCCGCCCGGTGCGCGTACCCCCGCCACGCCGGCTGCCGGCCTGCCCGCGCGGTGCGCGCGCTCGCGGGTCTGCCCGCGCGGGGCGGGGCTCCGATGGGCCGAACTCCTGAGTTTCGGGGCGTCGCCGGCGTTTCCGCCCACGAGCGCTCCCGGCCGCGTGACCGATCAGGAGTTCGGCCCGCCGTCGCGCCCCGGACGGCGGGGGTCGGTTCGCCGTGGCGCCCGGGCGGCCTGCGCCGTCGAGACCGCATCCGATTGTCGAGACCGCAGCCTTTCGGCGGCAATCGCGTGCGGTTTCGGCAAACGGATGCGGTCTCGGCGAGGAGGGCGCCCGGCGAGGGGCGCGCCCGGCGTCAGCTCGGGTCGCCGCCCAGCGGCCCCACCGCGGGGATCGGGCCGCCGTCGTCGGCGCCGGTCTTGCGCGCTCGGGCGATGGCGTTGCCGAGGTGGTAGATCACGAGCGCCGCGACCGAGCCCAGCACGATGGCCCCGAGCTGGAAGTCGCCGAACTGCATCGTGAAGCCGGCGATGGCCAGCACCAGCGCCACGGCACCGGTGTACTGGTTGACCGGACGCGAGAAGTCGACGCGGTTGTCGACCCAGATCTTGATGCCGATGATGCCGATCAGGCCGTAGAGCGCCGTGGTGACACCACCGAGCACGCCCGGCGGAATGGTGTTGAACACCGCGCCCACCTTGGGCGACAGGCTCAACACGATCGCCGCGAGACCGGCCACCCAGTAGACGGCCGTGGAGTACACGCGGGTGGCGGCCATGACGCCGATGTTCTCGCCGTACGTCGTGGTGCCCGAGCCGCCGAACGTGCCCGCGATGGTCGTCGCCACACCGTCGGCGATGAGGGCGCGGCCGGTGGAGCGGTTGGCGGTGGCATCGGTCATGGCGGCGACCCCGCGTACGTGGCCGACGTTCTCGGCCACGAGCACCAGCACCACGGGAAGGAACATCGCAATGACCGACCACGTCTGCGGCGAGGCGAAGTCGGCGAGGTGGAACTCGGGCCAGCCCACCCACGGAGCGGCCTCGACGGCCGCAAAGTCGATGAGCTTCTCGCCCGTGCCGGCCTGGATGAGCACCGTGGCGACGTAGCCGACGATCACGCCGAGGAAGATCGAGATGCGGCCGAGGAAGCCGCGGAACAACACGCTGAACAGGATGACGGCGACCAGCGTGATGGTGCCGGGCAGCGGCTGGAGCTGGAAGTTCGACCACGCCACGGGCGCCAGGTTGAAGCCGATGAGGGCCACGATCGCGCCGGCCACGACCGGCGGCATGACCTTGTCGACCCACCCGAGGCCGACGAACTGCACGACGAAGCCAATGGCGGCGAGCAGGATGCCGACGGCCACGATGCCCGCGAGGGCGGAACCCATGCCCGCGGTCGCGGTGGCCGCGGTCACCGGCGCGATGAACGCGAACGACGAGCCGAGGTAGCTGGGGAGGCGGTTGCGCGTGACGAGCAGGAAGAGCAGCGTGCCGACGCCCGAGAACAGCAGCGTCGTCGACACCGGGAAGTCGGTGAGCACCGGCACCAGGAAGGTGGCGCCGAACATCGCGATGACGTGCTGAAGGCCGATCGCGACCGTGGCGCCCCAGTTGAGGCGCTCGCCGGGTGCGACGACCGCTCCCGGTGCGACGGTGCGCCCGTTTCCGTGCAGCTTCCAGCGGAACATGTGTCTCCTCGTGAGTTCGTGATCGGATGCCGAGATCACGCGGCATCGGCGAGGTCACACGTCGTGTCGTGGTGTCTCGACGACAGCGCGTGATCTCGCGAGGGGGAAGGGGGTCAGGCGGTCAGGAGGCGCAGGAGTTCGGCGTAGCGGTCGCGGGTGCGGGTGACGATCTCGGCCGGGAGCGCGGGGGGCTCGCCCTGCTTGTCCCAGTTGTCGGCGAGCCAGTTGCGCACGATCTGCTTGTCGAAGCTCGCCATGCGCTCGGCCGCGGTGGACCCGGTGCGCCAGGCCTCGGCATCCCAGTAGCGGGAGGAATCCGAGGTCAGCACCTCGTCGGCGAGTGTCAGCACGCCGTCGGCGTCGTATCCGAACTCGAACTTGGTGTCGGCGAGGATCAGGCCGTGCGCCTCGGCGGTGGCGGCGGCGCGGCGGTAGATCTCGAGCGACAGCTCGCGCAGCGCCTCGGCGGTGTCGGAGCCGACGAGCTCGACCGACCGCTCGAACGTGATGTTCTCGTCGTGCTCGCCCATGGGCGCTTTGAACGCCGGGGTGTACAGCGGCTCCGGCAGGCGGTCGCCGTCGTTCAGGCCGGCGGGCAGCGGGATGCCGCACACGGTGCCCGAGTCGCGGTACTCCGCCCAGCCCGATCCGGTGAGGTACCCGCGTACGACGCATTCGATCGGCTGCATATCGAGGGAGCGCACGAGCATGGCGCGTCCGCGCACGGCATCCGGGATCAGCTCGACGGCCTCGTCGCCCACGAGGGCGTGGTCGGCCGCGAGGTGGTTCGCGATGCCGCGACCGCCATCGGCGCCGGCGAGCTGGTCGAACCACCACAGGCTGAGCGTGGTCAGCAGCGTGCCCTTGCCGGGGATGCCGGGGGCGAGCACGTGGTCGAAGGCGCTCACGCGGTCGCTGGCGACCACCAGCAGATGCGTCGGGGCGGCCTCGTCGGCGGTGCCGGCGGGAACGTAGAGATCGCGCACCTTGCCGGAGTAGATGTGGCGCCAGCCGGGGAACTCGAGCGGGGGAGCGGTGGTCACACGCTCATTATTGCGGAGGCGCGGCCTCTTCATCGGCGCGGATTGTGTCATATGCGGCCTCGCGGTGCCCGCCCCCGGGCTCGCGCGCGGCTGTTGACTACCCTCGGAGGAATGACCGAGGCAGCCCCCGACACCGCGGTGAACATCGACCCACACCTGGGTAGTCGCCACAAGACCATTCGCGGCTGGGTCTTCTGGCCCGCCGCCGGCATCGCTCTGGCGTTCATCGCCTTCGCCATGCTCTTCCCCCACGCGGCCGAAGCCACCTTCGGCGCCGTCCAGACCACCATCGTCTCGGCCTTCAACTGGTACTACGTGCTGATCGCGGCGTTCTTCGTCGTCTTCGCCCTCGCGATGGGCTTCAGTCGCTTCGGCACGATCAAGCTCGGCCAGGACGACGACGAGCCCGAGTTCTCGACCATGTCGTGGTTCTCGCTGCTGTTCGCGGCGGGAATGGGCATCGGCCTGGTGTTCTACGGCGTGAGCGAGCCGCTCAGCCACTTCGCCCAGCCCCGCCCGGGCGTGGAGGGGACCCCGAACCAGCTCGCCCAGCAGGCGATGTCGCAGACGTTCCTGCACTGGGGCGTGCACGCCTGGTCGATCTACGTCGTCATCGGCCTCGCCCTCGCCTACGCGTTCCACCGCCGGAAGCGCCCGCGCACCATCCGCTGGGCGCTGGAGCCGATCCTCGGGGCGCGCCTCGTGCAGGGCGCCTGGGGCAACGCCGTCGACGTGGCGGCCCTGGTCGGCACGCTCTTCGGTGTGGCGACATCGCTGGGTCTGGGCGTCATCCAGATCAGTGCCGGCCTGGACTATCTGGGCATCGTGGCGCCGTCGGCGATCAGCGAGGCCATCATCGTCGGCATCATCACCGGCTTCGTGCTGTTCTCGGTGCTCTCGGGCGTCGGCAAGGGCATGAAGTGGCTGTCGAACATCAACCTCGTGCTCGCCGGCGCGCTCATGCTGTACCTGCTGTTCGCCGGTCCCACCGAGTTCCTGCTGCGCGACGTGGTGCAGTCGATCGGCAACTACATCCAGAACTTCGTCGGGCTGTCGTTCACGACCAGCGCCTATTCCGGTGAAGACGGGGTCGCCTGGCAGGGGACCTGGACCTCGTTCTATTGGGGCTGGTGGATCTCGTGGGCCCCCTTCGTGGGGATCTTCATCGCGCGCATCTCGCGCGGCCGCACGGTGCGCGAGTTCGTCACCGGCGTGATCCTGGTGCCCACGCTCGTCGGCATCCTGTGGTTCACCGTGCTCGGTGGCACCGCGATCTACGGCGAGCTCACCGGCAGCGTGTCGCTGCTCGGTTCCGACGGCTCGGTGAACGTCTCGACCGCGCTGTTCCAGATGCTCGAGGGCATTCCCGGCACCGTGTTCCTGGCGATCGGCTTCCTCGTGCTCATCGGGATCTTCTTCGTCACCTCGGCCGACTCGGGCGCGCTGGTGATGGGCATGATCGCGACGGGCGGCGAAGAGGAGCCCAAGCGGTGGGTGCGCATCTTCTTCACCCTGGCGACCTCGCTGATCGCGTTCGCCCTGCTGCTGGCCGGCGGTCTCACCGCGCTGCAGACGGCGGCGATCAGCATCGCGCTGCCGTTCAGCGTCGTGCTGCTGGCGATCTGCTGGGCCACGGTCGTGGCGTTCCGCCGTGAGATGAAGGCGTACGACAAGGCCGAGCGCGCGCACTTGCGCGACTCGATCGGCGAGCACTACGGCCTCGAGGTCGAGGAGCCCAACCAACGGGGCATCTTCGGCCTGCCGGCGCGCTGGCGTCCGCGTAAGTCGGTCACCGCCTCGGCTCCCGACTCGGACGCTCCGGCGTCGCCGGAGTCGTAGGGCGCGGTCCCGCCCAATGTCCACGACTCCCGGATGCCGCGCCACGCGGCCCGGGTGTCGTGGACATTCGCGTGTCGCGTCGCGGCATCCTGGCCCGCTCCGCGCTCCCCGCTCCCCGGCACGCGCTCCCCGCTCCCCGGCACGTGCTCCCCGCTCCCCGGCAAGCGCGCGTGAGTCGCCGCGCTCGCGAGCCCGTTGAGTGTCCAAGACGCGCCGCATGGAGCGCCCCGACTGCGGCGTGTTCTGGACACTCAACGTTCAACCCGCGGCTCGCGTCACGCCCAGCGGAGGCGTATAGTCCACGTGGACTAGTCGACACGGACCATGAGGGGGACGGATGCCGGAACAGCCCCGCCTCACCCCGATCGCGGTCATGATCCTCGCCACCCTGCGCGAGGCCGACATGCACCCCTACGAGATGGTGCGCTTGCTCAAGGAGCGGGGCGACGACCGCCTCGTCCCCCTGCAGAAGGGCACGATCTACCACGCGGTCGCCCGCCTCGAACGCGACGGCCTGCTCGCCGAGGTCGGCGTCGATCGCGACGGCAACCGCCCCGAGCGCACCACCTACACGCTGCGGGATGCCGGGCGCCGGGCCGTCGAGCAGTGGGTGCGCGCCGAGCTCCCCCAGATCGACCGGGCCAGTGACTTCCGCGTCGCGCTGTCGGAGGCCCACAACCTCCCGCGCGACGAGGTCATGGCCCTGCTCGACCGACGCCGCGGCCTGCTCCTCTCCTCGGTCGACGAGCATCGCGCCGGTCTCGACAAGGCCGCCACGTCTGAGACCCCCGAACAATTCCTCGTCGAGCTGCAGCGGCAGTCCGCTCTGCTCGACGCCGAACTCGCGTGGCAGGACTCCCTGCGTGCGCGTCTCGCCGACCGCTCCCTCGCCTGGGGCATCGCCGAAATCCCCGAACACATCAAGAAGAAGCACCGCGTCTCAAAGGAGACCACCCCATGACCGACTCCCGCGCCGCCTCCACGGCATCCACCCGTACGGGATCCACCCGCACCGAACGCAGCCCCTGGCCCGCCCTCTGGGCGCTGGTCATCGGGTTCTTCATGATCCTGGTCGACACCACGATCGTCTCGGTGGCGAACCCCGCCATCAAGGCCGCCCTCGACCCCGACACCAACAACCTCGACAACGTCGTGTGGGTCACCTCGGCCTACCTGCTCACCTATGCCGTGCCGCTGCTCATCACCGGCCGTCTCGGCGACCGCTTCGGCCCGAAGAACGTCTACCTCACGGGCCTCGCGATCTTCACCCTCGCCTCGCTCGCGTGCGGGCTGGCCCCCTCGCTCGAGATGCTGATCGTCGCTCGCGCCGTGCAGGGTCTGGGCGCCGCCCTCATGACGCCCCAGACGATGGCCGTCATCACCCGTACCTTCCCGGCGCAGAATCGCGGCGCCGCCATGGGTCTGTGGGGAGCGACCGCCGGTGTCGCCACCCTCGTCGGCCCGCTGGCCGGTGGCCTGCTCGTCGACGGCCTCGGGTGGGAGTGGATCTTCTTCATCAACATCCCCGTCGGCATCATCGGCTTCATCGCCGCGGTCATTCTGGTGCCCCAGCTGCCGCGCACCGCGCACAGGTTCGACATCCTCGGCGTCGTGCTGAGCGCCGTCGGTCTGTTCCTCATCGTGTTCGGCCTGCAAGAGGGCGAGCACTACTCGTGGGCGGCGTGGATCTGGGCGATGGTCGTCGCCGGTGTGGCCGTGATGGGCGTGTTCATCTGGACGCAGGCGCGCAGCAAGGGCGAACCCCTCGTGCCGCTCGAACTGTTCCGGGAGCGCAACTTCTCGATCGCGAACCTCGCCATCGCCGCGGTCGGTTTCACCGTGACGAGCATGGCGTTGCCGCAGATGTTCTACCTGCAGCTCGCCCGTGGCCTCACCCCGACCGAGTCGGCGCTGCTGCTCATCCCGCTGGCGATCCTGTCGGGCGTGCTCGCGCCCTTCGCGGGCAAGCTGCTCGACCGGACCGACCCGCGATTCCTGCTCGTCCCCGGTCTGCTGCTCGTCGGGGGCTCGCTCGGGCTCTACGCCGCGCTCATCCTGAACGACGCGCCGATCTGGGCCTTCCTCATCCCCGCCGCGTTCATGGGCATCGGCAACGCCGGCATGTGGGGTCCTCTGGCCACCACCGCGACGCGCAACCTGCCGCCGCGCCAGGCGGGTGCCGGCGCCGGCATCTACAACACCACGCGCACCGTCGGCTCGGTGATCGGCTCGGCATCCATCGCCGCGTTCATGCAGGCGCGTCTCGAGGCGAACCTGCCGGGGGCCGCGGATGCCGGGGCGAGCTTCGGCGGCGGCACGCTTCCGCCGCAGGTGATCGATGGCTTCTCCGCGGCGATGGGGCAATCGCTGCTGCTGCCGATCATCGTGATCGCGGTCGGCCTGGTCGCCGTGCTGTTCATGCGTCGCCCGTCGATGATCCGCCCGCACGGTGCCCCGCGCGAGGCCGAGCCGGCCACGCAGGCGCAGGCCGCTCCGGCCGTCGCGGGCGAGTAACGTCCGACGCGCGAACGCCGTCGTCCCCCGTGGGGCGGCGGCGTTCGTCGTTCGCGCTCAGGGTTCGGGCGCTCGCGGCGGTGACGAGGGGAGGAGCTGGGGCGGAGGGAGGACGGATGCCGGTCCGGCGGTCCTCCGCTCGTCACGCGTCCTCCGCTGGGCACGGTTCAGCGGCGGTGACGCGTTCGGGTGACGTCACGACCGCCGCACGCCCGCGAGCGCACCCACCGGCCGCTCGCCGGTCGTCTCACGCGTGTGCAGTTCGACCACGTCGAAGCCCGCGGCATGCATCCGGAGTGAGAGCTCATCGACCGCCCATCGATAGGCGCGCACGACGGCATGGTCGAAGGGCTCGACCGTGTCGGCGACGAAGAAGCCGAGCAGCAGGCGCCCTCCTGGTCGGAGCGTCCGAGCGAATTCGCGCAGCGGAACCTCGATCGCCACCGGGTCGTGATGGATCGTCGAGAACCACGACAGGATGCCGCCGAACGCGCCGTCAGCATCGGCGAGGGCGTCGATCGAACCGAGGTCGAACCGGACGCCGGGGTGCTGCGCTCGCGCGTGCGCGACGAAGCGCGGCACCAGGTCGACTCCCCGCGCGTCGAGGCCCCGGTCGGCCAGATGTGCCGTCCAGTGCCCAGGGCCGCACCCGGCGTCGAGCACGATGCCCTCGACGGTGTCCGCCCACACCTCGACGACTCGCCGGTCGACCGGGTGCACGGCATCCATCGACCCGAGCAGATCGATGTACTCGTCGGCGCGGGATGCGTACGCGACGCTCGGCGCTGTCATCGCGCGAGCCAGGGCATCCCTGTCGACCATGGCCCACACGCTAGTGGCGAGGGGACGTCCATGCCAGACGGCGACGGTGAGGGGCGTACGTGGCGGCGCCGAGAGCGGCTTGCTCTCCAAGTAGTATGCGCGCATACTAAATGCATGCGCATACTCGCCTCCGCCGTCCGTGAATCCTCCGCTGCCCCCGCCGCCTTCTTCGCCCGGTGGGTCGACCACGACACGTGGCGAGCATGGTCGCCCGACACCGAGTGGGTGCGTATCGCGCACCCGGTTCGGCAGGGCAGCCGTGGCATCCTGAAGCCCCAGGGCGGGCCGCGCGTGCGATTCGTCGTCTCCGAGCTCGAGACCGACCGTGTCTACACCGATGTCACGCGGATGCCGGGAGCCCGACTCGTGTTCCGTCACAGCGCTGTGCCCACCGCCGAGGGGTCTCGTGTCACGGCCGAGGTGACGATCGACGGTCCGCTGTCGGGGCTGTGGGCGCGCACCGCGTTCGCGGGCTTCGAGCAGTCGGTTCCCGCCGATCTCGACCGACTCGTCGCCGTGGTGGAAGGCCGATGACCGCCTGGATCGGCGTCGCGTCGGCGGAACATGTCGCGCGCGGTGTCGCGCTCGGCATCGCGCAGATCGGCCACGGCAAACGCCCCGGGCTCGCCCGCATGCGGCCGGGCGACACGCTCGTCTATTACTCGCCGGTGCACCGCCTCGGTGACGCCGCGAAGCTGCGGGAGTTCACCGCGATCGGACGCGTGGACGAGGGGGAGGTCTGGCAGGCCGACGAGGGGGACTTCCGTCCGTTCCGTCGGGCGGTGACGTATCGACCGGCGCGCCCCGTCGCCGTCGCCGATCTGCGGGGCCGGCTCGCTCTGACCGCCGAGCCGAACTGGGGGTATCAGCTTCGGCGCGGTCTCATCGAGATCGCGCAGGCCGACGCCGACCTCATCGAGCACGCGATGATCGAGAGATGACGAATCCCCTCGACAGCCGCTTCCCGACCGGCGACGTGAGTCCCGGGTTCTTGCTGTGGCAGGTGACGAATCGCTGGCAGGCCGCGATCCGTCGAGCGCTCTCCCCGCACGAGCTCACGCACGTGCAGTTCGTTCTGCTGGCGGTGCTGACGTGGGGTGACACCGCCGACGGAATGACCCAGGCCGAGTTGAGCCACCGCGCGGGCGCCGACCCGATGATGGTGTCGCAAGTGGTCCGAGCGCTCGCCGAGCGCGGTCTCGTCGAACGGCATCCGGATGCCGCGGACCGCCGCGCCATCCGTGTGCGTGCGACCGCCGAGGGGCGCGAGCGGGCGCGGGCGGCCAACCATGCCGTCGAAGAGGTGGACGAGGCGGCGTTCGGGGAGCGGGCGGGCGATCCGAGGCCGCTCGCCGGTCATCTGGCCGACGTCCTGCGCCGGCTGCAGTCCTGAGGCCGCGACGCGATCGTCGGTGCGTCGTGGCGGGCGGTTCCATATTCAGTTATACGCCGCTATAGTCAAAACGAGCCGCCGTCCGATCCCGGTCACTCGCAGGAGCATCCATGACCATCTCTGCCCCGCACTCCGCCACCCGCACCGCCGTCGAGAGCGACGCCGCGACGACCGGCACCCGCCCGCGGTGGGCCCGAACCGCCGGCATCCTGATCGTCGTCGGCGGGGTGCTGCTCACCGCGGCGACCGCCGTCGAGCTCACCGCCGACGTCGCCACCGAATCCGGGCCGGCGACCGCCTTCTGGGTGTTCTTCCTCGCGAGCACGCTCGCCCATGTCGCGGCGATGGTCCCGCTCGCGCTGGGCCGGGGAGACGGAGAGGGCGCCGTCGGCTCGTCTCTCGTGGGCAAGGTCGCGCTTCTCGGGTTCGGAGCTCTGTTCCTCACGAACCAGAGCATGTACCTCGTCACGGCCTACCTGCTGCCGTCCGCCGTGTTCACCGACGGGGCGATGGCGTTCCTGTTCGCCATGAGCGCCGTGCAGGGCGTCGCCCTGCTGGTCGGCGGCATCGTCATCGTCCGCGCCGGGGTTCTGACGGGCGCGGCACGCGGGGCCGTCCTGGTGCTGGCTCTGGTCGGCTTCGCGCTCGGCGTCGTCCTCAACGTGAGCACCATCGAGGCGCTGTCGAACGCGATGTACTTCGTCTCCACCGGCGCGCAGATCGTCGCGGGGCTCGTGATCTTCCGGTCGACGGTCGCGGCGGCGAAGTAGCGTTCTCCCGTGCCCCGTAGCTACCACTCTCCCCGACGGCAGGCCGACGCCGCCGAGACCCGCGCGACGATCGTCGAGGCGGCGGCCCGGCTGTTCGTGCGCGACGGGTACGTCGCCACCTCGATCAAGGCGATCGCGGCCGAGGCGGGGGTGTCGGTGCCCACGGTGCACCTGAACGGACCCAAGCACGGTCTGCTCATCGCGGCGTTCGAGCGCACGTTCGCGGGAGACGAGGGGAGGCACTCGCTCGCCGAGCGCCCCGAGCTCGTCGCCATCATGGGCGAGCCCGACACCGATACCGCGATCGCCCGGTACGTGGACTTCCTCATCGACGCCAACCAGCGCTCGGCGGCGATCGTGCGCGCGATGGTGGCCGCCGCCGACAGCGACCCCGAGGCGCGCGCCGCCTACCTCGACCTCGAGATGCGGCGCCACCGCGACATGACGATCGCCGCGGGCTGGTTCCTGCAGCGCGACCGCATCCGCGTCGACCAGCTCGATGACGCCGCCGACGTCCTGGGGCTGCTCACCGGCCCCGATCCGTGGACGCACCTCACCGTGGCCCGCGGGTGGGACGTCGCCGCCTACCGCACCTGGCTGACGGCGCAGCTCGTCCACCTCTCCGACAACCTCGCCTAGACCCCCGCCCCTCGGCGCACAGGGTCATCCTCGAAAGACGCAGACATGACACCCTCCGCCCTGCTGTGCAGCATGCCCGCCACAGGCCACGTGGGCCCGCTCCTCGTCGTCGCGCAGGAACTGCAGCGGCGCGGGTGGCGCGTGCGCCTGCTCACCGGGTCGCGGTACCAGCGGATGGTGGAGCAGGCCGGCATCCTGTTCCTCCCCCTTCCCGCCGAGGCGGACACGCTCGACGGGATCGGCGCCGACGAACGCGACCGCGGACTCGCCACCATCAACCGCGGGGTCGAGCGCGCGTTCGTCGATCCCGCTGCCCCGGCGGCGGCCGCCCTCGAGCAGATCCTGAACGACGAACCCGCCGACGTGGTGCTGCACGACATGACCTTCCTCGGCGTGCAGACCTTGTTCGCACGCCCGCGCTCTCAGCGCCCCCTCACGGTGATGTGCGGCATCGGGCCGGCGGGTTTCTCCAGCCGCGACACGGCCCCGTACGGACTCGGCATCACGCCGCTCCGGCACCCCACGTTGAACCGCCTGCGCAACGGCGTGCTCGGGGTGACGGCCAAGACGGTGCTGCGTCCCGTGCACCGCTCGCTCGATCTCTTCCTCGCGGGCGTCGGTGCGCCACCCCTGAACGGCGCGTTCTTCATGGACGTCCTCTCGCGCAGCGACCTGCTCGCGCAGTTCACGGTGCAGGAGTTCGAGTACGCCCGCCGCGACGCCCCGGCGGCGCTCCGGTTCTACGGCCCCATGGCATCCGCCGCCGCCCATCCCGTTGCGGCACCGGAGTGGTTCGACGACCTCGACCCGGCCCTGCCGCTCGTGCACGTCACGCAGGGAACGGTCGCGAACACCGACTACACCGAGGTGATCGAGCCGACGCTCACGGCACTGGCCGACCTACCCGTGCAGGTGGCCGTGACCACCGGTGGGCGCGACGTCGAGACCCTGCCCGCCCTCCCCGACAACGCCTTCGCCGCGAGCTACCTGCCCTACGACGATCTGCTCGCCCGCACGAGTGTGCTGGTGACCAACGGCGGCTACGGGGGCCTCCACCACGCGATGCGCCACGGCGTGCCGATCGTGATCGCCGGCGACTCGGAAGACAAGGTCGAGACCTCGGCGCGCGTGCAGCACGCCCGGGTGGGCGTCAACCTGCGCACGGGGCGTCCGACTCCGGATGCCGTCCGCGCGGCCGTCCAACGCATCCTCGCCGACGACGGTTACGCGGCCCGCGCCCGCCGTATCGGCGACGCGATCGCGGTCGCGCCCGGTGCCCCCGGGCTCGTCAACGACGTCGAGAAGATGCTCGCGGCGCGCCGCCGCTGATCTCGCTCCGGGCGGGAGCGCCGAGACCCCCGGCGTCAGGCCTCGACGACGCGCGCGGCGATGTCGGTGCGGTACTGCCCGCCCTCGAGGCCGATGCGCTCGAGCCCGGCGTAGGCCGCGGTGCGCGCCTCACCGAACGTGGAGCCGGTGGCGACGACGCTGAGCACGCGTCCGCCCGTGGCGACGAGCTCGCCGTCGCGGAGCGCCGTCGCCGCGTGGGCCACGTGCACGCCGTCGACCTCTTCGGCTTCGTCGATCCCCGTCAGCACGCGACCGGTGAGCGGCGCCTCGGGGTAGCCCTCGCTCGCGAGCACCACGGTGACGGCGGTCGCGTCGGCGAAGGCCGGGCGGGGCTCGTTGTCGAGCGTGCCGGAGGCTGCGGCCAGCAGCAGTCGCGAAAGGGGGTCGACCAGGCGCGGGAGCACGACCTGCGTCTCGGGATCGCCGAAGCGGGCGTTGAACTCGATGACCTTCACGCCCTGCTCCGTGAGGATGAGACCGGCGTAGAGCAGGCCGATGAACGGGGTGCCCTCGGCATCCATTTGCCGGATCACGGGCTCCGCGATCACGCGCGTCACGTGGTCGACGAACTCGGTCTCGCCGCCGAAGCGTTCCGACAGCCAGGGGAGGGGGGAGTACGCCCCCATGCCGCCGGTGTTCGGACCCTCGTCGCCGTCGCGCAGGCGCTTGAAGTCCTGGGCGGGGCTGAGGGGCGCGACGCGATCGCCGTCGCTGAGGAAGAACAGCGACACCTCGGGGCCGGAAAGGAACTCCTCGATCAGCACCGCACCGGTGGGCAGGTAGGTCTCGGCGTGGGCGAGGGCGGCCTCGCGGTCGGAGGTGACGATGACGCCCTTGCCCGCGGCCAGTCCGTCGGCCTTCACCACGTAGGGGGCGCCGTACTCGTCGAGGGCGGTTTCGACGGTGGCGAGGTCGTGCGCGCGCGCCGAGCGTCCGGTGGGCACGCCCGCGGCATCCATGATCCGCTTCGCGTAGGTCTTCGACCCCTCGAGCTGGGCCGCGGCCTTGCCCGGACCGAACACGGGGATACCGTGCGCGCGCAGCGGATCGGCGACACCGGCGACGAGCGGCGCCTCGGGTCCCACGACGACGAGATCGATGGCCTCGGCTTTGGCGAACACCAGCACGGCGGCCGGGTCGAGCGGGTCGAGGTCGACGAGGTGGGCCTCGCGGGCGATGCCGGCGTTGCCGGGCGCGGCGAAGATGGCGTGCGAGGCCTCTTCGGAACGCAGCGCGAGGATGATGGCGTGCTCGCGCGCGCCCGAACCGAGGACCAGGATTCTCACTCGGCCAGCCTACCGAGCGGGGCCTTTCGCCGTTGAGTGTCCACGACATGCCGCATCCGCTCGAGTTGATGCGGCGTGTCCCGGACACTCAACTGGGGGGACCCGGGGATGGGCGACCCGGGCCACCCGGGCGACCCGGGGGAGGCGGCGCGGGTACCGTGGAGGCATGCCTCCCCGCCGAATCGAGACCGGTGACGGCCGCGCGGCGCTCGCGGCCGTGGCCGCGGGTGACGCCCCGCGCACGGCGACGGCCACCGCCGTGCGCTACCTGCTGCAGCTCCTGGTCGAGAAGGCTCCCGGCAACTCCGTCGAGATGCGCGTACCGCCCTTCGGCGCGGTGCAGGTGATCGAGGGGCCCCGCCACACGCGCGGCACCCCACCCAACGTCGTCGAGACCGACGCGGCCACCTGGATCGCCGTCGCCACCGGTCGGGAGCACTGGGCGGATGCCGTGACCGCCGGCCGCATCGTCGCCTCCGGCGTGCGCGCAGACATCAGCGCGCTGCTGCCCCTGCGGCCCTAGGCCCGCCCGCCCGCCGCCCCCCGGCCCGGCGCCCCCGCCCCCCGGCCCCCCGCTCGCGCCGCCACGCCACCGGTGGGCGCCGAGACCGCACTCGTTCGCCGAGGCCGCACGGTATTGCGGACGAACACGTGCGGTCTCGACGAACGGATGCGTCCTCGCGGGGCGCCGAGGGGTGCGCCTCGTCAGCGCCGGACCGGGTCGCCGCCGCCGGCGAGGAACCGCACCAGGTCGCGGCGGGTCGGGGCCGCCTCCCAGTCGCCGGGCACGAGGCACGCCATGGCGCCGCAGGCGTTGGCGCGCACGAGCGTGTCGGCGACGTCGAGTCCCTCGAGGTGGGCGCTGAGGTAGCCGGCGACGAACGCGTCTCCGGCGCCGACGGTGTCGAGGGGGTCGATGACGAAGCCGAGCGCCTCGGTGACGCCCGCGGAGGTGAACGCCGCCGCTCCCGCGGGACCGCGCTTGACCACCACCTGCTCGACGCCCGCCGTGAGCAGGGAGTCGGCGGCATCCGGGGTCAGCAGGGCGAACTCCTCGACCCCGCCGAACACGAGCGTCGAACGCTCGGCGATCTCGCGCAGGATCGGCCCGGCGACGTCGGGGGCGGCCAGCGCGGAGCGGTAGTTCACGTCGAAGCTCACCGGCACACCCGCGGCGCGGGCGCGATCGACGGCGGCGAGCACCGTGTCGTGCGCCGTGGCCGACAGCAGCGGGGTGATGCCCGTGACGTGGAGCAGGTCGGCATCCTCGATCCATCGAACCGGGAGGTCGCCGGGGGCGAGGCGCGAGCCGGCCGAACCGCGTCGGTAGTAGTGGACGGCGGTGGATGCCGCGGAGGGACGCTCCTTCAGCATGAGGCCCGTGGGCGCATCGGTGTCGACGAGCGCGTGCACGTCGAGGCCCTCGCCGCGCAACTCGCGCGCGATGCGCTCGCCGAGGGGATCATCGCCCACGCGGCCGAGCCAGGAGGTGTCGACCCCGAGGCGCCGCAACCCGACGGCGACGTTGCTCTCGGCCCCACCGATGCCGAGCGCGAGGCCCGCGGCATGGCGGAGCGACCCGATCTCGGTCGTGCGGGCGAGCGCCATGGTCTCGCCGAGGGTGACGACGCGGGTCACGAGCCGTCCCCCGCGTCGCAGGCCGACCCCGCAGCCGCGCGCGCGATTCCGGAACGGCCGACCGCCGAGGTGGCGGCGCAGGCCCGACCCGCCGGGGAGGCGCCGCTCACGCCGAGACCCCCGCGCACACCGCGACGAACCGCTCGGCCCTCGCGCGCAGCGCGCCCAGATCGCCACCGCGGAACGCGTCGCCGAGCAGAGGCCCGCCCACGCTGACCGCCACCGCGCCCGCCGCGAGCCACGCGGCCGCGCTGTCGGCATCCACTCCTCCCGAGGGGACGACGGCGATGTCGGGGAACGGTCCGCGCAGATCCTTCAGGTAGCCGGGGCCGACCTGGCCGGCCGGGAACACCTTGACCGCCGAGGCGCCCGCCGACCACGAGGCGAACAGTTCGGTGGGAGTGAGCCCTCCCGGCACGATCGGCATGCCGGCGGCGACCGCGTGCTCGACCAGCGCGGTAGAGGTGATCGGGGTGACGACGTAGTCGGCGCCGACCGCGATCGCGCGCTCGAGCTGGTCGAGGTTCGTGACCGTGCCGATGCCGAGGTCGCCGTCGAACGACCCGCGCAGCTCGGCGAAGGCGTCGAACGTGCCCGGCGTCGTGAGGGTCAGCTCGACGCTCTGCACGCCCGCCTCGGCGAGAGCTGCGAGCACCGGCGCGTAGTCCGAGGCCGCGGACGCGCGGGCGACCACGACGAGCTTCGACGAGACCGTGTGGGTGGGGAGCTCACCAGTCATGGACGGTCCCATCCAGCAGGCGGTTCACGGGCAGGTAGGCCTTCGTGTACTCGAACGCACCGGCGGCCTCCTCGTCGAGTTCGACGCCGAGGCCCGGCTGGTCTCCCGGGTGCAGGAAGCCCCGGTCGAAGGTGAAGGAGGTCTGGAACACCTCGAGCGTCTGCTCGTTGTGCGGCATGTACTCCTGGATGCCGAAGTTGTGGATCGCGAGATCCAGGTGCAGCGCCGCCGCCATGCCGACGGGCGAGATGTCGGTGGGGCCGTGGATGCCGGAGCGGATGCCGTAGATCGCGGCGAAGTCGAGCAGCTTCTTCATCGCGGTGATGCCGCCGGTGTGGGTGACGGCCGAGCGGACGTAGTCGATCAGACGCTCGGTGATGAGCGTCTGGTAGTCGTACACGGTGTTGAACACCTCGCCGATCGCGAGCGGGGTGGTGGAGTGCTGGCGGATGAGGCGCAGTGCCGTCTGGTCCTCGCCGGGGGTGGCGTCCTCGAGCCAGAAGAGGTCGTAGGGCTCGATGTCCTTCGCGAAACGCGCGGCCTCGATCGGTGACATGCGGTGGTGGCCGTCGTGCAGGATGCGCAGGTCGGTGCCGAACTCCTCGCGGATCTGCGAGAAGACCCCGGGCATGTGGTTCAGGTACTGACGGGTGTCCCAGGTCTCCTCGGCCGGCCGGTCGCCGGAGCGCTTCGCCGGCTCGTAGTCGTAGCGCACACCGGGGCCGGCGGCCGAGACGCCGTAGATCTGGCCGAGTCCGGGAACGCCGGTCTGCACGCGCACGGCCGTGAAGCCGAGCTCGCGGTAGCCGGTGATGGCGTTCGAGAGGGCCGCGAAGTCGGTGCCCGAGGCGTGCGCGTAGACGCGCACGCCGTCGCGGCTCGCCCCTCCGAGCAGCTGGTACAGCGGCATCCCGGCCTTCTTGGCCTTGATGTCCCACAGTGCCATGTCGACCGCGGCGATCGCGGCCATCGTGACGGGGCCGCGGCGCCAGTAGGCACCCCGGTAGAGGTACTGCCAGGTGTCCTCGATGCGGTCCTCGTCGCGGCCGATGAGCATCGACGCGAGGTGGTCCGAGAGGTACGACGCCACCGACAGCTCGCGGCCGTTGAGGGTGGCATCCCCCCATCCGACGACGCCGTCGGACGTGGTGACCTTGAGGGTGACGAAGTTGCGGCCGGGGCTCGTGACGATGACGTCGACGGTGGCGATGCTCATGCGGGGTCTTTCTGGTCGAGAGGGGAGGGGGCGGCGAACGGGCGGGCTCGCCGTCACGAGCCCGCCCGGGAGCGGGCCCGCGACGAGGGCGGGCCCGCGCGGGATCACATCGCGGGGCGGGGATCCCGCAGGTCGCGACCGGTCCACTCGGGTGCCACGAGCGCGGCCACCAGAGCCGAGGCGGTGAAGATGCCCATCAGCACCATGATCGGGATGATGCTGCCCGTCACGGCGGCCACCCAGGCGGCGGCGACGACCGGGCCGATGCCCGTCGCGATGATGGCCGCGATCTCGCGGACGACGGCGGTGAGGGTGTAGCGGTTGCGGGCGCCGAAAATCTCGGGGATCGAGATGTTCTCCATGGAGGCCAGACCCAGCACCGAGATGTTGTGGATCAGCGCGTAGCCGACGAAGATCCAGCCCACCTCGCGGGAGTTGATCAGCAGCAGGGTCGGGACGATCAGCACGAGCGACAGCGCCGACATCACGATGTACATCCGGCGGCGACCCACCTTGTCGCCGAGCCACCCGACGAGCGGGATCGTGATGAAGCCGATCAGCGACGACACGATCACGATCTCGGGGCCGACCTCTTTCGAGATGGCGAGGGTGATGGTGATGAACGAGATGAGGTAGGTCTGCACGATGCCGGAGTTGCCGGCCTGACCGAACCGCAGGAAGAACGACACGAGGACGGCCTTGATCGGCTTCTTCTGCAGCGACTCGAGCGTGCGGACGTCGTTGGTCTCGGTGGCGACCTTCTGCAGCTCGGCGCGCGAGAGCGCCTTGCCGTCGACGACGTCGGTGCGCTCCTCGAAGACCGGGCTCTCCTTGAGGTTGAAGCGCACCCACAGGGCGAAGAGCATGATGATGGCGCTGCCGATGAAGGGGATGCGCCAGCCCCACGCGATGACGTCGCTCTCCATCATCACGGCGAGCAGGATCGCCCAGATGCCGGAGGCGAACAGGGTGCCGCAGTTGGTGCCGAGGGCGACGAGCGAGGCGACGACGCCGCGGCGGTTGTCGGGGGCGTACTCGGCGAGCATGACGCCCGCACCCGAGATCTCCGCTCCCGCGCCGAAGCCCTGGGCGAGGCGCAGGATCACCAGCAGGATCGGGGCCAGGATGCCGACCTGCTCGTACGTCGGCAGGACGCCGATGAGGGTGGTCGCCGCACCCATGAGCAGGATCGTGTAGAACAGCACCTGCTTGCGGCCGATCTTGTCGCCGATGCGGGCGAAGAAGAACGCGCCGACCGGGCGGGCCACGTAGCCCACGCCGTAGGTCGCCATGGCGAGCACGACCGCCATGGCGGCATCCCCTCCGGCGAAGAAGATCTGGCTGAAGACGAGGGCCGCGGCCAGCGAGTACAGCTGGAAGTCCATGAACTCCAGCGCGGTGCCGAGCCACCCCGAGACGGCGGCGCGGGCGAGATCGCCGGTCGACCTCTTGACGACGGGCGGTGACGTCGAGGCGTCGACGCCGGGGGCGGAAGAGTTGCTCATCGGATTACTCCTTTGTAGTGATGACGGGTCGGGTGTCAGAGGGAGAGCAGGACCTTGGCGGATGCCGAGGAGTCGCGCGCCGTGGCGAACGCGGCGACCGCGTCGGTGGCGGGGATGACGTGCGAGACGACGGCGTCGAGGGCATCGGTGGATGCGAGGAGGTCGATGGCGTCGTCGATCTCGGTCGAGAAGCGGAACGCGCCGCGCAGGGTGAGCTCCTTGGCGAGCATCGGCGCGAGGTTCACCCCGATCTCGGCGTCGGGGAGCATGCCGACCTGCACGACGGTGCCCGCCCGGCGGGCCGCGCGGATCGCCTGGGTCAGGGCGACGCCCACGCCGGAGCACTCGAAGACGACGTCGAACGACTCGGGCGCGATCGCGTCGGTGCCGACGAGGAACGTCTCTTCGGCGCCGAGGGCGCGGGCTCGCTCGAGGGGCTCGGGCCGCACGTCGCTGGCGCCCACGACCGCGGCGCCCGCGTTCACGGCGGTGGCGACGACGAGCAGGCCGATGGGGCCGGAGCCGATGACCAGGGCGCGCCGACCGGCGAGGTCGCCGGCCACGCTCACGGCGTGGATCGCGACGGCGAGGGGTTCCGCCAGGGCCGCCCGCTCCAGGGTCAGCCCCTCGGGCAGCACGCGCACCATGTGGTCCTCGACGACGATCAGCTCGGCCGCCCCACCCTGGCGGTGGGGGAAGCCCGCGGCGCTGCCGAGGTAGTCGCCCCCGGCACGCAGGTGGGGGCGGTCCTCCAAGCCCTCGACGGACGGTCCGAATCGCGCGGGGTGCACCGTGACCGGCGTGCCCGGGGCGAGGCGCCCGGAGGGGTCGAGGTCGACCTCGGCCGACAGCTCGTGACCGGGTGTCAGGGGCTCGCGAACGGCGTACTCGCCGTTCTTCCCGTGGAAGTAGTAGTGCAGGTCCGATCCGCAGATGCCCACGTACCGCACGCGCAGGCGCACTTGCCCCGCACCGGGTTCCGGTGACGGTCGGTCTTCCCAGCGGATGTCTTCTGCGCCGTGGATTGCGAGAAGCTTCATCGCGTCTCCTTCGTGTCGATGCGCTCCGCAGAGCGCCGGGTGGTCAGGGGGTGGTCGGTGCCAGGGCGTCGGATGCCGCGAGGGCGTCGGCGATCGCACTGTCGACGCCGCGCTGCACGATGGTGTCGAGCAGGTCGCCGACCCGATCGACGAACGCCGTGCGATGCGCGAGGTCCTCGCCGAACAGGTGCAGGTCGACGATGGCGCGGGCGGCGAGGTCACGGCCGCCGCGGGCGGGGACCGCGGTCAGACGCGCGCGTGCGGGGTCGGTCATGGCCGCCGCGTGCGGACCGGGATCGAAGCCGGCGGGCGGGGCGATGCAGGCCAGGTAGGCCGCGACGGTGAGCGCGATCAGGTGCGGGAACCCGCCACCATCGAGCGCGTGCCGCACCGGGCCGGGGATGCGCTGGCCGAGCTTGACCGATCCGTCCGAACCGACCTGGCTCGTGCGGTGCCCCAGCGCGCTGTTGCCCCAGCGGGAGAAGAGCTCGCGCTCGTACTGCTCGATGTCGACACCCCGGGGCGCGGTCACGGACGGCTCGTACTCGTGCCGCAGGGCGGCCGCGGCGGCGGCCTCGACGTCGGTGAGGGCGATGGCATCCGGGATCGTGGGTACGCCGCGCAGCGCGCCGAGGTAGGCGATGAGCGAGTGCGTGCCGTTGAGCAGGCGCACCTTGAGCTGCTCGTAGGCGCCGACCTCGTCGGTGAAGACGGCACCACCGGCCTCCCACGCGGGTCGGCCGCCGGCGAAGCGGTCTTCGATCGCCCACATCGTGAACGGCTCGGCGGGGACGGGTACGTCGTCGCGGACGCCCAGCAGGCCGGCCACGCGATCGGCCAACTCCGGGGTGGTGGCGGGGACGATCCGGTCGACCATGCTCGAGGGGAAGGTCACCGCGCGGTCGAGGTAGGTCAGTGCATCGGCGCCCTCGGCATCCGGCAGCTCCTGCAGGAAGGCGCGGACGAGCTTCTCGGTGTGGGAGCCGTTCGAGAGCAGGTTGTCGCAGCTGAGGATCGACATCGGCTCCCCTCCGGCCGCGGCGCGGCGTTGAAGGCCGCGGGCGAGCTGCCCGATGCTCGATCGGGGGTCGCCGCCGCGCAGGTCGGCCGCGACGATCGGGTCGTCGACATCGAGGCGCTGCGTCGAGGGCGAGTAGCTGTATCCGTTCTCGGTCACCGTGAGGGTGGCGATGCGGATGCGGGGATCGGCGAGGTCGGCGACGACGCGCGCCGGGTCGTCGGCGGCGACGTACGAATCGGTGTGCGCCCCCGGGATCTCGAGCGTGGTGCCGGTGGGCGAGATCGTCGCGACGGTGTACAGGTGGTCTTGAGCGTGCAGGGCGTCGACGACGCGGCGCGAGCGCGAGGCGACGCCGACGATGCCCCAGTCGCCGCCTGCCGCGCGCAGTGCGGCGGCGGTGTACACGGCCTGGTGGGCGCGGTGGAAGCTGCCGAGGCCCAGGTGGACGATCCCGGCGGCGGCGGGGGCGCCGGGCAGGGAGGCCGTCGAGGTCGGCGCGTCGCGGCGCAGTCGGGCGGTCACGCGCGGGCTCCCGGCGACGCGGGAAGGCTCGCCATGAGGGGATCGTCGATGATCGGCATGAAAGCAGTGTGCTGTGTTTGTACAAACTTGTCAACCTTTTTCACGACCGCATGCCCGATGATGGGACGACAGAGGTATGGGGGTGGACATGGCGGCGAACCTCACGGAGGTGGCACGGCACGCGGGCGTGTCGATCGCCACCGCGTCGCGCGCCTTCGGCGAACCCGACCGCCTCGCCCCCGCCACGCTGGACCGTGTCCGGCGCGCCGCGGTTGAGCTGGGCTACGCCACCCCCCAGGTGGCCACGGGCACCCGCACGATCGCGGTGGTCGTCCCCGACGCGGCCAACCCCGTGTACGCCACCCTGCTCAAAGCCATCCAGGGCCAGGCGTGGCACGGCCGCCACCGCATCGTGCTGTTCGATGCCGACGAAGACCTGCGCCGCGAACGGGAATCGATCGAGCTCGCGCGCCGCACGGACGGTCTGCTGCTGTGCTCGCCGCGACTGCCCGAGGCCGAGGTCCTCTCGCTGGTCGGCGACACTCCGCACGTCGTCATCAACCGCGTCCTCGCCGGTGCCCCGTGCGTGGTGATGGATGCCGAGCGAGGACCGACGCAGGCGGTGGAGCACCTGTCGGCCCTCGGCCACGACCATGTCGCGTACGCGTCGGGGCCGCACGGCTCATGGGCCGACGAACAGCGGGCCGGCGCCGTGGCTCGCGCCTGCGAACGCTTCGGCATCCGCCTGTCGAGATTGAGCCACCACGCAGCCTCCATTCAGGGCGGACGCGCGGGCGCTGCCGCCGCCGCGGCCAGCGGCGCCACCGCCGTGATCGCCTACAACGACCTGGTCGCCCTGGGCCTCGAAGCGGGCATGGCCGAGCTCGGCCGTGTGTGCCCCGACGACGTCAGTATCGTCGGCATCGACGACATCGACCTCGCCGGTGCGGTCACGCCCAGCCTCACGACGGTGCGCATGCCCATCGCGCGCTCCGGCGCCCTCGCGGTTGACCTGCTGCTGCAGGCGATGGTGGGCGCGGCGTCGATCGGCGAGACCGTGCTGCCGTCGCAGCTCATCGTGCGCGGCTCGACGGCGCCCCCGCGCGCGCTCGCGCGCTGACGCGGGGCGCGGTCGACCTACTCGTGCGCCGCAGGCCGTGCGCCAGGCGGTGTCACGTCGGCGAGGCATGCGCGACCCGTCCGACGCGCCGCGGTGGGAGAATAGGGACATGGCCGAGCAGCCCGCCCCCGAACGACCGTCTCCCGTGCGCGATGACATCGAGACGGTCAGCGTGCGCCGCGCACCCAAGTACGGTGTCTTCCTCGCGGCGGGGGCCTTCATCGGCATCCTGGTCGCGCTCATTTTGACCTTCGCCATCCAGGGCAGCGGCATGAGCCCGTACACGCAGGTGGTGTACTCGGAGCTTCAGGTGTTCGGCTTCACGGCGCTCATCTGCATCGTCGTCGGGTGCACCGTCGGGGCCGTCGTCGCGTTGATCTTCGAGCGCACCGTGGGCAGCCGTACGCGTCAGGTCATCGTCGACCACGAGCGGCACGGGGCCTGATCAGGCCAGTTCCGCGATGATCGGGTGGATCGCGGTGTCGAATGCCGCGACGTCTCCCCGCAGCCCGTCGGTCACGGCCACGGTG
The DNA here is from genome assembly GCF_001423785.1 of Microbacterium sp. Leaf179. NCBI lineage: Bacteria > Bacillati > Actinomycetota > Actinomycetes > Micrococcales > Microbacteriaceae > Microbacterium > Microbacterium sp. Leaf179. The sequence goes on from NZ_LMPH01000001.1 coordinate 502,732, forward strand.
AGCGAGCCGATCCACCACACCCCGCGCTGAGTCAGCGGGAGCACCTGCACGTTCAGTTCGAACGAGTGCGCGCGGCGTCCGACGACGCGTTCGTGCGCGGCGATCGCGCTGGCATAGGCCCGGTAGGACACCCCCGGACGCGCCGCCGCCTCGCGGGAGTACCGGTCGTGGGCATGACGGGCGTAGTCGACGGCGTCGTCGGCGTGGGCGACGATCTCGTGCCGCAGGGCATCGGCACCCTCCACGGGAAGCGCGACGAGCGTCTCGAACCCGTCGACCAGTTCGAGCGGCACGGGGGAGGGGTGCGCCTGCGGCTCGACCGTCATCGCCCAGTACTCGCGCCACTCCCGCTCGAGCTGGGACTGCGCGGCATCCGTGCGTTCCCCGACCGTCGACGGCGGAACGCGCCGCAGAGCGGGCAGTTCCTCGGGGGACCGGATGCCGAGAACCTGGCGAAGGAAGAGCGCGACGAGCACCGGTTGCGCCGCGTCCTCGCGGATCGTCCACTGCGGCTGGCCGCCCGTCATGGCGTCATTGTAGGACGCGAGATCGGGGGCGGACGGGCCTTGCGCGCGGCGCCCCCGAGGATCGGGGGTGGGGCCCGTGCGCGCGGTCGCCCGGCGGTGGGGCCCCTCCGCTCGTCACGAGACCCCACGCCACGGCCCCCACCCACCCGTCCCACACCCCCCGCCGCGCCGCACTGGACACCCGCGCGTGTCCACCCCGGGTAGTCTGTTCCGGTGGCTTCCGCTCCCCACGAAAACCCATACTCCGCCGCAGGCGTCGATACCGCCGCCGGAGACCTCGCCGTCGAACTGATGAAGTCGGCCGTGCGCCGCACGCACGGGCCCGAGGTGCTCGGTGGGGTCGGCGGATTCGCCGGTCTCTTCGACGCTTCCGCGTTGCGCGATTACGCGCGTCCCCTGCTCGCGACCAGCACCGACGGCGTCGGCACGAAGGTCGCGATCGCGCAGGCCATCGACAAGCACGACACGATCGGCGAAGACCTCGTCGGCATGGTCGTCGACGACATCGTCGTGGTCGGTGCCCGCCCGCTCTTCATGACCGACTACATCGCGTGCGGCAAGGTCGTGCCGCAGCGCATCGCCGACATCGTCGCGGGTATCGCGCGCGGCTGCGCCATGACGGGCACCGCGCTCGTCGGCGGCGAGACCGCGGAGCACCCGGGCCTGCTCGGCATCGACGACTACGACGTGGCGGGGGCGGCGACCGGCGTGGTCGAGGCCGACCGCATCCTCGGCGCCGACCGCGTGCGCAGCGGCGACGTCGTGCTGGCCCTCGCCTCGAGCGGTCTGCACTCCAACGGCTACTCGCTCGTCCGCCACATCATCACCGGCGCGGGCATCGCGTACGGCGGGGCGTCGGCCGAGCTCGGCGGCACGTGGGGCGAAGCGCTCCTCGAGCCCACGCGCCTGTACACCTCGCCGCTCCTGCGCCTGCTCGACGACGGGGCCACGGGTTCCGGCATCCACTCCCTCAGCCACGTGACCGGCGGCGGCATCGCCGCCAACCTCGCGCGCGTGCTGCCGCAGAACACGTGGGTCGACGTCGACCGCTCGACGTGGAGCCCGTCGCCGGTGTTCCGCGTGCTGGCCGACATGGGTGGGCTCGAGCTGACCGCGACCGAGGGCACGTGGAACCTCGGCATCGGCTTCCTCGCGGTCGTCGCGCCGGAGGCTGCGGATGCCACGATCTCGGCGCTCCAGGCCGACGGCATCGCCACGTGGCAGGTCGGCGTCGTCCGCGACGACGCGCGCCCCGACGGAGAATTCGAACAGGGCGCGAAGGGCGTCGACGGAGGCGCCGTGCGCCTGGTCGGAACCTACGCGGATGCCGGTGCGCCGGCGAACGGAGCGAGCTAACACCCCATGTGCGGCATCGTCGGCATGGCCGGGCAGGGCCCGGTCAATCAAGAGATCTACGACGCGCTTCTGCTCCTGCAGCACCGGGGTCAGGACTCGACGGGCATGGCCACGGCCGAGTCCAGCGGCGTCTTCCACATCTACAAGGCCCGCGGCCAGGTGCGCGAGGCGTTCCGCACGCGCGACATGCGCGCGCTGCTGGGCGACATCGGCCTCGGCCACGTCCGATACGCCACCAAGGGCACCGCGTCGAACGAAGAAGAGGCGCAGCCCTTCTACGTCAACGCGCCCTACGGCATCGTGCTCGTGCACAACGGCAACCTCACGAATACGCGCGAGCTGACCGGCGAGCTCTTCCACAAGGACCGCCGGCACCTCAACACCAGCAGCGACACCGAACTGCTCGTGAACATCCTCGGTTCTGAGCTGCAGTCCGAGATCACCGGACCCGACCTCGACCCCGCGCAGGTGTTCCGCGCGGTGGGGCGCGTGCACGAGCGCGTCGAGGGCTCGTACGCCTCGATCGCCCTCATCGCGGGCTACGGTCTGCTCGCGTTCCGCGACCCGTTCGGCATCCGCCCCCTCATCCTCGGCAAGCGTCCCGCGCCGGAGGTCCCCGGCGGCGAGCCGCGCGACGAGTGGATCGTGGCATCCGAATCCCTCGTGCTCGAGAACGCCGGCTTCGAGGTCGTCCGCGACGTCGAGCCCGGCGAAGCGGTGTTCATCACGCTCGACGGCACACTGCACGCTCAGCAGTGCGCGACGCAGTCGACGCTCGCGCCGTGCTCGTTCGAGTACGTGTACCTCGCCCGACCCGACTCGATCATGAACGGCATCTCGGTCTACGAGGCGCGACTGCGAATGGGTGAGCGCCTGGCCGACACGATCGCGAAGTACACCCCCACCGGCACCATCGACGTGGTCATGCCGATCCCCGACTCCTCGCGCCCCGCCGCGATGCAGGTGGCCCGCAAGCTCGGCATCGAGTACCGCGAGGGCTTCTACAAGAACCGCTACGTCGGCCGCACGTTCATCATGCCGGGCCAGGCGGTACGCAAGAAGAGCGTGCGCCAGAAGCTCAACGCGATGTCGAGCGAGTTCAAGGGCAAGAACGTCCTGCTCATCGACGACTCCATCGTGCGCGGCACGACGAGCCGCGAGATCATCCAGATGGCACGGGATGCCGGGGCCAAGAGCGTGACGTTCGCCTCGGCCGCTCCTCCCGTGCGCTTCCCGCATGTGTACGGCATCAACATGCCCTCGCGGGAAGAGCTCGTGGCGCACAACCGCACGATCCCCGAGATCGCCGAAGAGCTCGGCTGCGACTACCTGGTCTACCAGGAGGTCGAGGACCTCAAGGCCGCGATCATGGAGGGCACCGACCTGGTCGACCTCGACATGAGCTGCTTCGACGGCCGGTACGTCACCGGCACCGTGTCGCCGGAATACCTCGCCTGGGTCGAGGGCAGCCAGGAGTCGTGACCCCGCGCCGGGCGGGGATGGCCGCGCTCGCCGCGGCCGCCATCGTTCTGCTCGCGTTGACGCTGCGCATCGCCGTGGCGTCGCTGTCGCCGCTGCTCACGACGATCCAGCGCGACTTCGACGTGCCCGCGGCGATCGTGGGCCTCATCGGCATGGCGCCCCCGGTGGCGTTCGCGCTGGCCGGCACCGTCACCCCGGCGATCGAGCGACGGATCGGTCTGGAGCGCCTGGTGCTGGTGGCCGCGGTGGTCGCCGCCGCCATGCTCGGCCTGCGGGCGGCCGCGGTCGACGCGTTCAGCCTGCTGGCGGCGACCGCGGGGGTCTTCGGGGCCGTCGGGATCGCGAACGTGCTGCTGCCGGCGGTGGTCAAGAAGTACTTCCCCACGCGGATCGGCGTGATGACGACGGTGTACTCCACGACCATGGCCGTCGCGACCTTCACACCCCCGCTCGTCGCGGTGCCCCTGGCCGACGCGGTCGGGTGGCGCGGATCGTTCCTCGTGTGGGCGGTGGTGGCCGTCGCCGCGGTGGTGCCGTGGATCGCGATGAGCCTGCGCGCCCGCGCGTCGCGCGCCGACATCGTCGAGGCCCCGCGTGCGTCGGTGCTCTCGCGCATCGTGCGCGTGCCGCAGACGTGGGCGCTGGTGGCGACGTTCGCGGTGAACTCGTCTGTCGCTTACGGCCTCTTCGCGTGGCTCCCGCCGCTGCTCATCGACGTCGCGGGCGTGGAACCGGCCGAGGCCGGCAGTCTGCTGGCCCTGTTCTCGTTCATGGGCCTGCCCGTCTCGCTCGTCGTTCCCCTGCTCGTCGGGCGGATGCGCAGCACGGCACCGTTCTACGTCGTGGCGGTGGGGGCCGGGCTCGCCGGGGTCGCCGGTCTGCTGTTCGCCCCGACGCTCGCCACCACTCTCTGGGTCGTGCTCATCGGGCTACCCCCGCTGATGTTCCCCATGGTGCTGGTGCTGTTCGGCCTGCGCACGCGCTCGCATGACACGGCGGTCGCGCTCAGCGGGCTCGTGCAGAGCGTGGGCTACGGCATCGCCGCGCTCATGCCCCTCGCGATCGGAGTCACCCACGAGCTCACCGGAGGCTGGACCGCCGGTCTGCTCCTGTTGGGCGCAGCGGTGATCCTCGTGATTCCGGCGGGCTTCATCGTCTCGCGTGGCGAGACGATCGAGCAGTCCTGGGAGCGCCGTACGGGCGCCACATGGTGACGACGCCCGGGCGTTACGCCTTCTCGTCTTCGTAGGTGCCGCTGTACTCGTCGGCCCACTTGTCGACGTACGCGTCTTCACCCGCTTCGGGTGCACCCAGTTCGCGCTCGAGAGCCGAGTAGTTCACCGAATAGGTGTCGTACTTCAGCTCACGGGCGATCTTGGTGTTCTTCGCCTTCTGACGGCCACGCCCCATGCGAGACCCCCTCACGATCGACGTCGAGGGCCGTGCTTCGGGCCCTGCGTATTGCGGTTCCGGACCGAGCCGGTAAGAGTAACACCCAGGATATCACGGCGCCTTCCTCCCCAGCCGTCGGGCGGGATGCCGGCGACGTGGCCGCACCGACGAAAGGCCCGCGCGCATGACCGACTCCCCTCGCCCGCACACGGCTTCCGGCCCGGTGATCGCCGGGGTCGTGCCCGGTCAGTCCCCCCGAGTCGTGCGGGAAGCGGCGCGGTACGCAGCGCTCGCCCAGGCGGAACTGGTGATCGCCTACGTCGACACCACCCGGTTCGTGGCGTTCGAAGACCCCGACGGCTACGTGCACTCGTCGACCGTCGATGTGGCGGGGGCCGCGGCGAAGGCGGCGCTCGACGAGGTGCAGCGGGCAGCGACCGAGATCCTCGCGGGCGATCCGACGCCGTGGCGCGTGCGCCCGGTGATCGGCGACCCGGCTCTGGCGCTGATCGGTCTCGCCGACGAGCTCGGCGCCTCGCTGCTGGTCGTCGGAACGCGAAAGCGGGGGTTGGGTGAGTCGCTGCGCGAGTTCCTCACGGGCTCCGTGGCCGCCCGGCTCACCCACCGGCAGAACCGTCCGGTGCTGGTGGTTCCGGTGAGCGAGGCGGCCGGCCCCGAGGAGCAACTGCCCTGGGAGAGCTGACGCGTCAGCCGCGCATGGCGCGGGTGACCGCGTCGGACGCCTGGCGCAGCGCCGTCTCGATGTCGTCGACTCCGGATGCCGCGAGCTCGCCGCCGCGCGAGACGTGCGCCCGAAGCTCCGAGCGCACGCGCCCGCGGAACTCGTTGATCGCCGCATCGGCGCGAGACAGCTGCTCGCGACTGCGGGAACGGGCGTCGTCGACGGGGGCGGACTGCGCGTGCTCGCGTTCCTCACGGGAGGCGGCGGCGAGGTCGGCGCGCAGGCTCCGCATGGCGTCGCGCACGCTGCCGCGCACCTCGTCGGCGATGAGGCGGACGCTGTCGGCCAACCCCGCCTGGATGCCCTCGAGGTCGCCCGCGCGGGAGGCGACCTCGGCGCGACCGGCGTCGGTGATCTCGTAGACCGTCTTGCGGCCGTCGACGGTCTTGGTGACCAGGCCTTCTTCTTCGAGCTTCGCCAGACGCGGATAGATGGTGCCGGCCGAGGGCGAGTAGGTGCCTCCGGTGCGCTCGCCGAGTGCCTGCATGAGGTCGTATCCGTGCCGGGGCGATTCGTCGAGCAGGCTCAGGATGTAGAGGCGAAGGTCGCCGTGCGAGAAGACGGGGCTCATCACCACTCCTCCTCTCCGGCGAGTTCCTCGGGACGCAGGCCCGAGATGCCGCGACGGAGCACCGTGATCTCGCCCGAGACGGTGTTCGCGCGCACGTCGACGAACGACCCCGCGAGGGTGCCGGTCGAGCCGGTGTAGTTGGTCGGGCCGGAGCCCGAACGCACGTGACCGTCGATCTGCACGCGCCCGCTCACCGAGCGGGAGACGTAGTTCGCGGGCAGCGAGCGATCCAGACGAACGGTGGCGGTGCCGTTGACGGAGTTGAGGCTGATCGACTGGGTCGCACCCGTGGAGTCGACGAGCATCGCGCCCGAGACGGTGTCGATCGACGCCTTGGTGACGGCGCCGGTGACGGCCACGTCGCCCGAGACGCTGTTGGCGCTCAGGGCGCCCTCGAGCTCGCGCACCTGCACGTCGCCCGAGACGGCGTTGAGGGTGACGTCGCCGACGAGGCCGTCGACGATGATGTCGCCCGAGACCGTGTTGAGGCGGGCGTCGGTGCGCAGGCCCGAGACGAGGGCGCTCGCGCTGACGACGCCGAGGGTGAGGGCGACCGTGCGGGGGACGGCGACGCTGACCTCGGCCTTGGGGCCGCCGGCGCCGAAGTTGCGGAACACCTCGAGGAAGTTGTCCCACCGCAGCTGCGGGTGGTCGATCTCGAGGCGGCCGTCGATCATCTCGATGCGCAGGTCTTTGACGGTGACGCCGTGCACCTCGATGCGCGCGTCGGGCTTGTCATGCGCGATGACGTCGACCTGTCCGCCGACGAGGCCGATCTTGAGTTCGCGCAGCGACTCGATGTCGATGACGCGGGTCTCGCCGGGATGGACGATCCATTTCTCCATGCTGGTGCTCCTCACTCGCGATATATCGCGTTAGGGACAGTATCGAGATATATCGCGAGTTCGTCAAGACCCCATGCGGTGATGGCGCAGGGGCGCTGCTCGCGCGGCAGCGCCGCCCCGCGAAAACACGGATGCCACGCCCTCACCGAGGACGTGGCATCCGGGGCGGGGGAACCCGCCGGGGGGAGAGGGGTGGCGCGCACCCGAAACGCGCCGCTCCTCGGTGAGTCAGACGGGCTTGCGGCCGCTGATGAGGCGGAACAACAGCACGATGAGGGCGATGAGGCCGACGATGATCGCGATCCAGAGCAGGAAGTTCGCGGCCTGGCTCAGTCCGCTGACGACGGCGATGACGATCGCGGCGACGATGATGATGATCAGGAAGATGTTCATGGGGGGACTCCTTGCTGTGTCCACGTCGAGACGCGGATGCTGTGCCCGCGTCGAAACACGGAACCGGGCGAGTGGTTGATTCCACCGTGCCACCACCCCTCGGATGACCGCGCGGGGTTGACGATCCTATGAGCCCGCTGTTAGCCGGGCTCGCGCGCGATAACACGGTCGCTCGGCCGCGCCGTGTCAAGCCCGACAGACCCCGCGCCCGCCGGGTCGTAGCGTCGGTGCTCCGACGGAGGGAGGCGGCCATGCCGGAAGGGCGAGGATCGCGGAGCGTGAAAGACCCCGATCTCTACGAGGCCCTGCGCGCTCAGGGCGACTCGAAAGAGAAGGCTGCCCGCATCTCCAACGCGGCGGCGGCCCGGGGCCGCGGCTCGGTGGGGGCGAAGGGCGGGAAGGCCGAGAACTATCCGGACCGCACCGTCGCCGAGCTGAGAGCGCGGGCGAAGGAGCTCGGACTCACCGGCTACTCGGGCAAGAAGAAGGCGGAGCTGATCGACATGCTCCGCGACCACTGACGCATGCCGCGCCTTCTGCGCGTACGCCCCTACGAGGACCCGGGCTATCGGCGGGTTCGATCGGGCTCGGGCTTCCGGTTCGTCGATCACACGGGTGCCGCCGCGCCCGAGCGCGATTCGGAGCGTGCGCGGGGTCTGGTCATCCCTCCCGCGTGGCGTGAGGTGTGGATCGCGAGAGACGCGAACGCCCACATCCAGGCCGTCGGGACCGACGAGGCCGGACGCCGGCAGTACACGTATCACGCCGACTGGTCGAAACGACAGGACAAGGGCAAGTTCGCGCGTGCTCTGCAACTGGCCGCGTCGCTGCCGCGGGCGAGAGCGCGCGTGACGCAATCGCTGCGCCGCAGCGAGGGGGACCGCGAGCGGGTGCTGGCGGTGTCGTTCCGCTTCCTCGACCTGGTCGCCCCGCGCGTCGGCAACGCCCGCTACTTCGTCACGAACGGCAGCCGCGGCCTCACGACCCTGCAGCGCCGCGATGCGACGGTCGAGGGCGACATGATCCGCCTGTCGTTCCCGGCCAAGAGCGGCAAGCGCGCCGATCTGACGCTGCACGACGAGGAGCTTGCCTCGCTCGTCGCGGAACTTTCGCTCGGTCGCTCGCGCGCGGCGCTGCTCAGCTACACACGCGGGCGCCGCCGCGTTCCGCTCACGCCCGGTGACGTCAACGCGTACGTGCGCTCGCTGACGGGCGGGCCCTTCAGCGCGAAGGACTTCCGCACGCTACGCGGCACGATCCTCGCCGCGGAATCGCTCGCGAAGGTCGGCGCGGTCGGAGGCAAGAACGAGCGCAAGAAGGCCGAGATCGCCGCGGTGCGCGCGGCCGCCGAGGCGCTGGGCAACACTCCCGCCGTGGCTCGGTCGAGCTACATCGACCCCCGCGTCTTCTCGCTGTACCGCAAGGGACGCACGATGGAACTGGGTGGGTCGAAGGATGCCGCGATCCGGCGTCTCATCCTGGGTGAGTGACCGCCGGGCGCGGCGGCATCCGGCTCGCGGGGCGACCGCGCGGGGCACCCGACCGCTAGCGTGAAGGGGTGCGAGACGACACCCCCGATGACGGTGCGCCGTCCGCCCGCGCATCGACGCCGCGCTCGACCGGGGCCGTCCCCACCATCCACGATGTGGCCGCGGCCGCGGGGGTCTCGAAGTCGGTCGTCTCTCGTGCGCTCTCCGGCGTTCCGGGAGTCGCCGCACAGACCGTCGAGCGCGTGCGTCAGGCGGCCGCCCGCCTCGGGTACGTGCCCAACGCCCACGCGCGGGGGATGTCGGCTCGCCGCAGTCACACGCTCGGGGTGTTCGTCCGCGACGCCGCGACACCGTTCTACGGGCACCTGCTCACCGCGTTCCAGGAGCAGGCGGCGGCGCGCGGATACCGCGTGGTGACGGCGACCGGGGCGGGGTCGTTCTCGATCGACGACGAGCGCCGTGCTCTCGAGACCCTCGTCGCCCTGCGGGTGGAGGGCCTCATCGTCTGCAGTGGCGCCCTCCCGGTCGAAGACATCACGCCCTTCGCCCGGCGCATTCCGACGGTGGTGGCGGGACGCCCGGAAGAGGATCCGACGGTGAGCAGCGTCTATTGCGACGAGGTGAGCGGGGGGCGGGCCCTCGCCGACCACGTGGCCGATCTCGGTCACCGGCGGGTCGCCGTGATGACCTTCACCCCGCGATCGTCGATCACGCAGTCGCGGCGCACCCACGCGATGGCGGAGCGTCTTCGCGAACGCGGTGTCGACGTGGTGACGTTCGGCGGCGACGAGGCCGGACCGGGCTTCGACGGAGCGGGCGGCATCGTCGCCTCCGTCCTCGAGGCGGGCGGGGTCACTGCCTTCATGACCCCCAGCGACGCGTGGGCGGTCGCTGTGCTCGAGGTTCTCCGCCGGCGGGGGATCGCGGTGCCCGGGCAGCTCTCGGTGACCGGGTACGACGGCGTCACTCCGTTCATGACGTCTCTGCTCGGCCTCACCTCGTGGCGTCAGCCGCTCCGCACGATCGGGCGCCTGTCGGTGAACGCCGTGGTCGATCAGATCGACGGCATCGCCACGACCGTGGGTCACGTGGCGATCGACGGCACGCTCGTCGCCGGTCGCACGGCCGTCGCCGTGTGACCCGCGTCACCCGTCGTTCATCGACCGGATGCCGTCGCGTCGATCGCGACAGGCGTGTTCTGCGCAGAATAGGGAACGTTCCCTATTCCCCTTGATCGAGAGACCGCATGAACGACCACATCGCCCACAAGCTGCCCCGAGACAATAGCGACCCATTCCGCTACGGCATCTACCTGCGCCCCGATGCGAGAACGTGCCGCGCCGTCACCGTCGTCACCGACCAACTGCGCGCGCAGTACGGGCTGCTCTCGTCGGGGGTCTTCCCCCCGCATGCCACGCTCGTGGGCAGTCAGCCCTTCGGTTTCTCGGAGCCCGCCGTCATCGACGCGATCACCGCGCTGCTCGCCGGGCGTCCGGCCTTCGCCGTGCACAATGCGGGCGTCCGACCGCAGGGGCGGGGGTACGTCTACGACGTCAGCGAGAATCCCGACGGTTCCGTGAACGACGACCTGGTGAGTCTCGCCCGCGACATCGAGGCCGCGGTCGCGCCCTTCCGTGTTCCGATGAACAACCCGCTGCCCAACGACTTCGTGCCCGAGTCGTACCGCGGGCACCTCTCTCTCGCCTCGCACGACCTCTACGTGCGCCCCGATCTGTACGAGGAGGTGGGGGCCTTCATCGAAGAACTCGAGGTGCCCGTCCCCGATGGCTTCGCCGGGCGGACCGTCGTGATGTACCGCACCTCCAGCCCCGACTGGTCGGGGCGCTGGTGGCAGACGATGACGTGGGAACACGTGCGTACTTGGTGGCTGGCCGACGCGTAGGTGGGCCCCGGGGATCCGGATGCCGCTCGGTCGCGGCATCCGGATCCGATCAGCGCCCGATCAGCGTCCGATCGCCATTCGCTCCGCCGAGAGCTCACGCACACGCTCGATGAGCGCGCCGTGCTCTCCGCCCGCCCCCTGCGCGACGTAGTCGACGCTCTCTTGCGCACGGTCGACCGCGACGCCCGCGCGAAAACCGGTGTAGGCGCCACCCGCCCGTCGGAGGATGTGGGCGCCCGCCGCCACGTCCCAGGGCTTCGTGTCGAAGCCCATCGTCGCGTCGGACCACCCGGCCGCCACGTGGGCGAGGTTCAGGGCGCCGCTGCCGGTGCTGTGATGGTGCTGGTACGTGCGGGTGATCTCGGCGAGCAGGGTGAACGCCCCCTCGCCGAGCAGGTCGACGTCGTGCTGGTTGGGGAAGCTGGTGAGCAGCGTGGACCGCTCCAGCGAGGCGGAGGCCGAGGTCATCGGCATCCCGTTCCGTTCGGCGCTCGAGGCCCCGGCGGCGAACATGTTGTCGGCGACCGGGTCGTAGACGACGCCCGCCACGACCTCGCCGTCGAGCTCGGCGGCGATCGAGATGCACCAGTAGGCCAGCCCTCGCGCGAAGTTCGCGGTGCCGTCGATGGGGTCGATGATCCAGCGGAGCGGTGCGTCTCCGGAGCTTCCCGTCTCTTCGCCGAGGATCTCCGAACCGGGCGCACCGCGGCGCAGCGTCGCGGCGATCTCGGCCTCGGCCGCCCTGTCGTGTGCCGTCACGACGTCGTGCACATCGCGCTTGAACGACACGTCCATGTCGGAGCGGAACGCGGCGAGCAGTGCCGTGGCCGCCGTGCGCGCGGCTGTTTCCGCGATGGCGCGGAGCTCGTCGGGGTCGGGGTGGGGGTGGTTCGTCATGGTTCTCCTCGGGGTGTCAGGGGGATTGATTCAGGTGCTCGTGAACGCGGAATGAACGCTCGGCGACCGCTCGCCAGTCGCCTTGACCGGGTCTCACGAGCTGTCGCAGAGTGAGTCCGTCATCGAAAAGGGAACGTTCCCTATGACGGAAAGGTAACCGATGTCGCTCTCGATCCTCGACCGCCGGCGCACGTTCGCCGAGCGCCGGCGACCGGCCTCGACGCCCGCCTGGCGGCGCGCCGACCGACGCGTGGGGGCGGCTCTCCTGGTCCCCGCTCTCGCGGTCTTCGCCGTGTTCGTGTTCTACCCCCTCGCGAAGGTCGTCTGGCTGAGCGCGCAGGGGACCGACATCTTCGGTCAGGCCGCCGGCTTCGTGGGGGTCAAGAACTTCGCGACGATCTTCAGCGACCCGCAGTTCGGCGACACGCTGTGGCGGACGGGCGTCTTCTGCGTCGCCGTCGTGGTCGGCCGCATCGTCGTCGGATTGCTCATCGTCATCCCGTTGACCGCGAAGCTCCGCGGCATCCGGATCTTCCGGGCCCTCCTCACCTCGCCTCTCGTGGCGTCGGTCTCGGTGGCATCCGTCGCCTTCGCGGCGATGCTCGCGCCGGCCGGCGGCCTGGTCAACTCCGTCATCACCGGCTTCGGCGGGACCGCGGTGCCGTGGCTCACGAGTACCCAATGGGCGATGCCGAGCGTGATCGCCGTCACGGTGTGGGGCTCGCTCGGCTTCACGGTGCTGCTGCTGCTCGGGGCCTTCGGCGCGATCGACCCCGACGTGATCGAGGCGGCGCACCTGGACGGCGCGGGCCCGCTCCGCACGCTCTGGTCGATCTCGCTGCCACTGATCACGCCGACGCTGTTCTTCATCGCCGTGACGGGGGCTGTGGAAGCGCTCACGACGTTCGGGCAGATCCAGATCCTCACCGGGGGTGGACCGGCCGACTCCACGACGACGTTGGTCTACACGATCTACCAGTCGGCGTTCGGTGCGGGCAGCGCGAACTTCGGCATCGCCGCCGCGGTCGGGGTGGTGCTGTTCCTGCTGGTGCTCGGCCTCTCCCTGGTGCAGTTCGGCGTGCTCGAGAAGCGGGTGAACTACTGATGGCGCGGCCCCGGTCCGCTCGCGCACGCGTGCGCAGCGCCCTGCTCTACACCTGGCTCGTCGTCGCGGTGGTCGTGGTCTGCTTCCCGCTCTACTACATCTTCGAAGGCGCCCTCACGCCCACGGCCTGGCTCGACGAAGGGCTCGAGGGTCTCCTGCCGATTCACCTGACCCTCGACAACGTCATCCGCGCCACGCAGGTGATCCCGCTCGGGCACCAGTTCCTCAACAGCCTCATCGTGACGCTCGTGCAGACCTTCTTCCAGATCGCGATCGGAATCGCCAGCGCCTACGCCCTCGTCTTCTGCGGGTTGAGGGGGACGCGCGCACTGTTCCTGTTGATCCTGTCGAGCATGATGGTGCCGGGCGAGACGATCCTCATCGCGAACTACCTGACGATCTCGTCGTGGCGGCTGATCGACACCCTGCCGGCGGTGTTCCTGCCCTTCCTGGCCTCGGCGCTGAGCATCTTCCTCTTCCGCCAGGCATTCCTGAGCTTCCCGGGGGAACTGCGCGAGGCGGCTGTCCTCGACGGCGCGGGGCACGTCCGATTCATCCGGTCGATGCTGCTGCCGATCGTGCAGCCGACCCTCATCTCGGTGACCCTCGTCAGCGCGACCGCCGCGTGGAACGGGTTCTTCTGGCCGCTCCTCGTGACGAACTCGCCCGAGAACCGCACGGTGCAGGTCGGCATCGCCCAGCTCTCCAGCGCCGAGGCCGCCGATGTCGGGGTCGTCCTCGCCGGTGCGGCCATGGTCACCCTCCCCGTTCTCGTCCTCGTGCTGCTCGCGCAGCGCTTCCTCGCCGGCGGCATCACCGCCGGCGCCCTCAAGTAGCCCCACAGAAAGAAGCCCGAGCCATGTCCCACCGCCCTCGCGTCCTGACCGCGGCGACCGCCGCCGGCGCCGTCGTCCTCCTCTCCCTCGCCGGATGCGCGACATCCGGATCCGCACCCGGTGCCGACTCCGGACCCGTGACCCTGCAGTTCTGGCACGAGATGAGCGGACCGGCGGCCACCGAGCTCGACGCCCTCGTGTCGCAGTTCAACAGCCAGGAGGACGGCAAGATCACCGTCGAGTCGTCGTTCCAGGGCTCGTACGCCGACGCCCAGACGAAGTACACCGCCGCGGTGCAGTCGGGCACGACGCCCGACGTGCTGATGATGAACGACATCTCGACCGGCTTCATGGTCGATTCGAAGAAGACGGTGCCGCTGTCGACCTTCACCGCCGATGACCCCTCGTTCTCTCTCGAAAGCTTCCCCCCTGTCGTCAGCGCGTACTACGCCGACGGCTCGGGCGGGCTGGCTGCCATGCCCTTCGCCGTTTCGCAGCCCGTGCTCTACCTCAGCCGCGACCTCGTGACCCGTGCCGGTCTCGACCCCGAGGCGCCGCCGCGGACCCTCGCGGAGGTCGCGTCGTGGGCCGAGAAGATCCATGCGGCGACGGGGGCGTCGGGTCTCACGATGAACATGTCGGACTCGTGGATGATCGAGCAGATGACGGCCGCGGGTGGCGAGGAGTTCTGCACCCCCGACAACGGTCGTGGATCCGACCGGGTCACCGGCCTCGAACTCACCTCGCCCTCCCAGGTGACGTTCATGCGACAGCTGCAGACGCTGTTCCAGGACGGCACCATGCTCAACCCCGGCACCGACAACAGCGCGATGGTCTCGGCCTTCGCCAGCGGCAAAGTGGGCATGATGCTGACCTCCACCGGTGCGTACACGGCGGCGGATCCGAACAAGACCGCGTCGAAGGTCGCGGCCTTCCCCTCCACCGCCGAGTCAGACGAGGCAGGGGTGGTCGTGGGCGGCAACGCGCTGTGGATCTCGGGGGAGGGGCACTCCGACGCGCAGCAGCGTGCGGCGTACGCCTTCGTCAGCTTCCTGCACTCCGCCGAGGTCCAGGCAGCCTGGTCGAGTGCCACCGGGTACCTCGCCTCGAACACGGAAGCGGCGTCGACGTCGACCGGCATCGCGTCGCTCGCCGATCCGAACGTCACGGCCATGGCCGACCAGCTCGCGAGCACCCCGGCGTCGGATGCGGCTGCGGGATGCCGGACGGGTGCCTTCCCCTCGCTGCGCTCCACCGTGATCGGCGCGTTCACCCAGGTCGCCGAGGGCGCCGACGTGACCTCGACGATGGCGGACGCTGAAGAGAAGGCCGCCGACCAGATCGCCGCCTACAACACCGCCGCGGGCTGATCCGCCGCGCCGACAGGCGCTGAGCCCGTGACCCCCGAGCCTCGTCGCCCGGGGGTCACGGGCGTAGGGTGGCGCGGTGAGCATGTGGCGTGACGTCGTCCCCGTCGCCGTCGGCGGTGCCATCGGCACGGCGATCCGCGCCGGTGTCACCCTGGCACTCGGCGACGACCTCGGCCCGGCTCTGGTGCCGATCATCAACGTCGTGGGGGCGTTCGCGATCGGTGTGCTGTTCGGCTGGAGGTCTCGGATGCCGGGATCCGCGCGCGCGCAGCGCGTGCAGCTGTTCGTGGGCACCGGGGTGCTGGGCGGGTTCACGACGTACAGTGCGCTCGCCGTCGAAGCGGCCGGACCGGCCATGCTGTGGTGGGGCGTGGGCACGGTGGCGCTGGGGACCGCGGCGGCCTGGGGTGGCCTGATGTGGGGCCGCGGCGGACGGCGGCAGCGATGAATCCCCTCGTCTTCGTGGCCGTGGCCCTCGCCGGTGGGGTCGGTGCGGCCCTGCGGTTCCTCCTCGACACGGCGGTGCGACGCGTGACGGGCGAGCGCTTCCCCTGGGGGATCCTCGCGGTGAACGTCTCGGGCGCGTTCGTGCTCGGCATCCTGAGCATGCTCCCGGCCGACGAGGCGTGGCGCTGGATCGTGGGCACGGGTCTGCTGGGCGGGTACACGACCTTCAGCGCCGTCGCGGTGACGACGGTGCTGCTCGCCGAGGAAGGCCGCGGACGCACCGCGACGAACTACGCCGCGGTCTCGTTCGCGGGGTCGTTGTTCGCGGCGGCGGCGGGTCTCGCGCTCGGCTCGCTCTTCTGAGGGGCTCGGTCCTCACGGGCTCGGCGGCCTCGTCGGGGATCAGCGGTCGGTCACCGCCCGCGTCGCACGCCGCCTTCTGCGCATCGCGGCCATCGGGGCGGATCCCGCGGGGAAGGCCCGTGTGATACTTACTGTCGATACATCTCTGTATCGAAACTCGACCCCGAAGGGTGCTTCGTGTCGTATCTGGCCGTTCTGAGCCTGAAGAACCGCGCCCTCATCGCCCTGGTCACCATCGTGGCGGCGATCTTCGGCGGGCTCGCGCTGACGAGTCTCAAGCAGGAGCTCATCCCCTCGATCGAGTTCCCCCAGCTCGCGGTCGTGACGACCTATCCCGGTGCCTCGCCCGAGGTCGTCGAGGCCGATGTGTCGACGCCCATCGAGAACGCGATCCGAGGGGTCGAGGGGCTCGAGTCGACCACCGCCACGAGCACGACGAACTCGTCGATCGTGTCGGCGTCGTTCACCTACGGCACCGACCTCGCCGGCGCCCAGCAGAAGATCCTCGCGGCGATCGCGCGCATCAACGACCAGCTGCCCGAGTCGGCCGACACCACCGTCGCCTCGGCGAGCATCGACGACTTCCCCGTCATCCAGCTGGCGGTCACCGGCTTCACCGATGCCCAGGCCACCCAGGCCACCCTCGAGACGAGCGTCGTGCCCGACCTCGAAGACGTCGACGGCGTCAACGGGGCGCAGATCGTCGGCGGCATCGGGCAGCGCGTGACCATCACCCCGGATGCCACCCGGCTCGGCGAACGGGGATTCAGCCAGCAGTCGATCACCGACGCCCTCGACGCCAACGGCGTGCTGTTCCCCGGTGGTTCGCTCACGCAGAACGACCAGACCCTGACGGTGCAGACCGGCACCAAGCTCACCAGCGTCGACGAGATCACCGCCCTCCCCCTGGTTCCGAGCGACGCGTCGCAGTTCCAGGCGGGTCGCACGACCATCGGCGACGTCGCGACGGTCGCCCTGCAGACCGACCCGGTCACCACGCTCTCGCGCGTCGACGGGCAGCCGGCGCTCACCATCGCCGTCACCAAGCTCCCCGCCGCCAACACCGTCGATGTCTCGCGCGGAGTGCTCGCGGCCCTACCCGCCCTCGAGAGCTCCCTCGGTGACGGCGCGACGTTCACCGTCGTCTTCGACCAGGCGCCGTTCGTGCAGCAGTCCATCGAGGCGCTCGCGCAGGAGGGCCTTCTGGGCCTCGTCTTCGCCGTCGTGGTGATCCTGGTGTTCCTCATGTCGGTGCGCTCGACGCTCGTGACGGCGATCTCGATCCCCACGAGCGTGCTCATCACCTTCGTCGGTCTGCAGGCCTTCGGGTACTCCCTGAACATCCTGACCCTCGGCGCCCTCACCATCGCCATCGGCCGCGTCGTCGACGACTCCATCGTCGTGATCGAGAACATCAAACGGCACTACGTCGGAGACGCCGACAAGATCCCCACGATCATCCGTGCGGTGCGCGAGGTGGCGGCTGCGATCACGGCATCCACGATCACCTCCGTCGCGGTGTTCCTGCCCATCGCGTTCGTCGGCGACGTCACCGGCGAGCTGTTCCGCCCGTTCGCGCTGACCGTCACGATCGCGATGGCCGCCTCGCTGCTGGTGTCGCTGACGATCGTGCCCGTGCTGGCGTCGTGGTTCCTGCGGCCCGGCAAGGTGGTCCGCGACGCCGAGGGCAACGCGATCGACCCCGAAGCTCCGGACGCTCCGCCCTCGCGCCTGCAGAAGGCGTACGTGCCGGTGCTGAGCTGGACGCTGAAGCACTCGGGAGTGACCCTTCTGCTGGCCGTGCTCGTGCTCGGCGGCACCCTCGCCACCGTGCCCCTGTTGAAGACCGACTTCCTCGGCGACTCGGGTCAGAACACCTTCACCGTCACCCAGAAGATCGGCTCCGCCCCCAGCCTGGATGCCGAGGACGCGGCCGCGCAGAAGGTCGAGGCCGTGCTGCTCGACACCGACGGGGTCGAGACCGTGCAGACCTCGATCGGCTCGAGCGGATCGGCGCTGCGCGACGCCTTCTCGGGCGGCGGGTCGGGGATCACGTACTCGATCACCTCGCAGTCGGGCGTCGATCAGGTCGACCTGCGCGAACGCGTGCGCACCGAGCTCGAGGCCCTCACCGACGCCGGTGAGATCGAGGTCGCGGCCTCGGGCGGGGGCTTCGGTTCCACCGCCATCACCGTCGACGTCACCTCGGCCGACTCGTCATCGCTCCAGCAGGCCAGCGATGCGGTCGTGAACGGTCTGCAGGGACGCGACGGCATCGGTCAGGTCACCAGCAGCCTGTCGGCGTCGCTCCCGTTCGTCTCGGTGCGCGTGAACCGCGACGCGGCGGCCGAGCGCGGCCTGTCGGAGCGTGCCGTGGGCGCCCTCGTGTCGAACACGCAGCAGCCCCGCCAGGCCGGCACCGTCGAGCTCGACGGTCGGGGGGTGACGGTGTACCTCGCCGCCGCCAACCCGCCCGCCACGATCGACGACCTGCGCGCGCTCGAGATCCCCACGGCGAGCGGCCCGGTGCGCCTCGACGAGATCGCGACCGTCGACGAGAGCCAGACTCCGCCGTCGATCACGACGTCGCGGGGGCTCCGCACCGCCACCATCACCGTCACCCCCACCACCGACGACCTCGGCAGCTCGTCGGCCAGCGTCACCTCGGCCCTCGCCGACGTGCAGCTGCCCGAGGGGTCCACCGCCGAGGTGGGCGGTGCCGTGACCGACCAGCAGGACGCCTTCACCCAGCTCGGCCTCGCCCTGCTCGCGGCGATCCTGATCGTCTACGTCGTCATGGTCGCGACCTTCAAGTCGCTGCGTCAGCCGCTCGAGCTGCTCGTGTCGGTGCCGTTCGCGGCGACCGGCGCCATCCTCATGCTGCTCATCACCGGGGTGCCCCTGGGTGTGGCCGGAATGATCGGTGCGCTCATGCTCGTCGGCATCGTCGTCACCAACGCCATCGTGCTCATCGACCTGGTCAACCAGTACCGGGCGCGGGGACTCAGCGTGCGCGACGCGACCATCGTCGGCGGGGCCAGGCGTCTGCGCCCCATCCTCATGACCGCGCTCGCCGCGATCTTCGCGCTCGTGCCGATGGCCCTGGGCATCACGGGCCACGGCGGATTCATCTCGCAGCCGTTGGCGGTCGTGGTGATCGGTGGCCTGGTGTCGTCGACGTTCCTGACGCTGCTCGTGCTGCCGACCCTCTACAACCTCATCGAGGGAGCTAGCGAGCGGCGCCGGGAGCGACGGGCGGCCCGAGGGGAAGAGTCCGACGAGACGCCGACCGACGACGCTCACCCGCTGAGCCGCCGAGAGCTGCGCGGGAGCCGCTGACCCGGCCCGTTACCGCACGCCGGCGTGGCACCGGGCCCGCGCACGTTGCTGTCGACGCGGCGCGGTCGCTCGACGCGGGCGCGGGCGCGGGCGGGGCGGTGAGCGTGGGCATCATCGGGACCTGAACCACGGATGCCGTGGCGTGCGAGGTCCCGCGGGCTTCGGGGTGGAAAGCCCCGAGGCCTCCCGCCGGGGCGAGAGCACGTGTGACGAGCGGCACCGCCGGTGTTGTGCTCGACGCGCGGCCGACCGCGGTGACCGACACCGCTCCCAGGGCCCCGGGGCGCGGTGCGCGGGCGCTCGACGCGGCGGAGCCCGCGCGACGCGCGATCGACGACCGGTGCGCGCGGCGGCGGGGGGCGAGGTGCACGACGTGGGGGGTCCCGGCATCCGGCGCTCGAACGGCCGTCGCCTGGGCCGAGGCGAGGATGTGCGTGAACATGCCCGCCCACGCGAACATCGCGGCGCACGCGATGGTCTCGAACAGGGCGAGGTTGATCGTCGCCGACACGAACAGCGCGATCGAGATGACCAACCACACCAGAGCGACGCCCGTGCTGATGGCCATGCGCTTGCCGAGGCGGTGGAACAGGACGGGCGAGGTGAGCAGCAGCGCCAGGAAGCCGAGCACCATCGAACCCGCGACCCGGTCGTGCAGGTCTTTGTCGGTGTTGAGAGGAATGCAGCCGACGAGGGCGAGATTCACGCCGATGACATTGAGGCAGAGGAAGGCGATGGTCGCGGCTCCCCGGCGCACCGGTCCGCGACCGAGGCGGCGGACATCGCGGCGCACGCGGAAGGCGAAATACACGACGATCATTCCGCTGACCTTGAGCGTGTTGTTGAAGAATGCGGCCGAAAGGTCGTGGAACGTCCCCAACTGGCTGAAGTGCAGCTGCCACCACAGCGGGTCGCTCGTCGTCGCGATCGACAGCAGCAGGCCGCCCACCAGGACGATCAACGCCGCAGCGCCGACGTGCATCGTGGGCACGGCGTCGAGGCGTCGGACGACTCCGCGCAGGCGCAGGCGCGGGATCGAGGGCGAGGAAGGGACGGCGGATCGGAGCGCGGTGCTCATGGCGGGGGATCTTTCCTCAGGACGGAACGAGCGTCCCCCCACACCGCGGGACCCTCGGCCCCCGTCGGCTCATTCGGGTATCAACCGAGGGAACCGTGGTCCTCGGCCGCCCCGGCCTTGACGGAAACCGTCACTCGAATGGTAACGTTCGCGGCGCGTTAGTGGGAAAGGGGTTGCCTGAGGATATCCCTGATCATCTGCATATTCCGTGTCCCCCAAATGGGGGACAAGGAATGCTCACGAGTGAAAGATGATGCCCCATTCCCGGGTGAGCGAAGCCCCCGTATCGAGGGTGTCGAGGTCGAGTCCCGAGGCGAAGGCGTTCGCCGGGGCGGTCATCGGCTCGATCGCCACGGCGAGGGGCTGGCCGGGGTACCGATCGGTCGTGAACACCTGCGCCCAACGGAACCCGTCGTCCTGCCAGAGCTCCACGGCGCGTCCGTCGGGCGCGGTCAGGGTGTGCCGCGCGCGGCCCTCGGCGTCGCGCTCGAGGCCGCGGTAGCCGTTGTCGAGCGAGGCATCGCCCAGGCGTCGGCCCGCTCGCAGGTCGTTCGTCTCGTCTACTGACACCTCGTCGACCGGGATCTTGCGGTCGTCGAGCATGAGCGTGGTCGTGCCGGTGGACTGTACGACGAGATCGGCGGTGTCGACCCCGCCGATCTGCAGGTACGGGTGCACGCCGAGCGCGACCGGGGCGACCGTCGCTCCGACGTTCTCGATGACGTGCGTGACGTGCAGGCCATCGGGCTGCAGCGCGAACGTCACCCGGGTGCGCAGGTGGAACGGGTATCCGGTCTGCGGAACGACGTCGGCGCCGAGCACGAGGCGGTCGGTCGTGTGCTCGATGGGCTGGTACGTGCCGAAGCGCAACAACCCGTGGCTGGCGTTGCCGAGGGCGGGCTCACTGATGGCGAGCTGCCGCTCGACCCCGTCGAAGGTGTACCTGCCGTCGCGGATGCGGTTCGGCCAGGGGACCAGCACGACGCCGGATGCCGCGGGCGTGGGTGCGTCGTCGGCGTAACGCGGAACCAGGTCGACGCCGTCGACCGTGAGCGCTCGCAGCGCCGCGCCCACCTGGGCGATCTCGGCGGACGCGTGGTCGGTGCGCAGGGGGAAGCGGTGTCCGGTGGGGTCGGCGGTCATGACGAGGCCTTTCTCGGGCGGGGCGGGCGCTGCAGCCAGGGGCGCAGCAGGCGGGTGACCCACGGGAGCACCGCGTAGGTCATGACGGGCGTGAGCATGACGGTGGTCGCGAGCACGCGCAGCACCAGGGGAACCTCGGTGAAACCGGGCACGAAGCCCAGCAGCCAAGAGGCCAGCAGGTTGGTGGGGAAGAACCCGACCCAGATCGTCACCGCCTGCTTCCACCGCGGGGGAGCGGACGGGACCGGCTGCTGCACCGGTTGGGTCCCGGCATCCGTCGTCGCCTCCATGATCGAGCCGAACGGGGCGTCGAACCACCCCTCGATCCCGGTGCGTCGCTCCACGCGCTCCTCGCGGGCGAACGGGCGCCCCGAATCGAGCCACCATTGACGCTGCGTCGAGGTGTCCCACTGCTCGAGCGTCGTGATGTCGCGGAACCGGTAGAGCATGTACCAGAGGTCGCTGTCTTCGCCCGCGCGCACCCAGCCCGAGCCGAGGAAGCCGGGGAACGCGGTCGCGAGGTCGGTGCCGGCCTGCATCCAGGAGGTCGCTTCGGCGGTGCGCGTCGGGTCGATGCGCCGCTCGATCGCCACCGTGATGGGGTGGGCGTCGGTGTCTGCCATGGGTCCATCTTCGTCCACGCCGGGCGTGCACCGACGTCGGGGGAGGCATGTCCCCCTTCGTGCGGTTCTGAGGCGTCGAACCCGCACGAAGGGGGACATGAGCGCGGGTGGGGGAGGGGGTGTCCCACTTGGTGCGATCGACGGGCCGCGAACCTGCACGGATGGGACATGGATGCCATTCCCAGCCGCGACCGGTAACGTCGGTGAGTCGGCTCTGGACACCGCGCGTGATGCGCGGATGGGTTTGTAGTCCAAGGGGCCGATGGAGAGCACGCGATCGCGTCCTCCCATCACTAGTGAATGGCCCCCGGCCGACGGATGTCCGGGTTTCGCACCGCTGCGCGCGGTGCCGCTGTCTCGCGCGAAACAGAACCCAGAAGGACATCGTCATGCCCAAGAACAAGAAGCCCGCCGGCGGCCGCCCCGCCAAGAACTTCGAGCCGCGCTATGGTGCGCAGACCTCGTTCCAGGACCGCAAGCGCCGCCCCGAGGGCGCCGCGTCCGCGAAGCCCGGCAGCAAGAGCCCGAGCCACCGCGGTTACCGTCCCGAGGCCGAGGCCGCCCCCGACAAGCGTCGCTGGAGCGCACAGGACCGCGTCGGTCGCGACGAGTCGCGCGGCATCCGCAGCTCCGCCCGCGATGACCGCTCCGGCCGCACCGACCGCCCGGCGCGTTCGTTCGACGATCGCCCCGCGCGTTCGTTCGACGACCGCCCCCGCCGCGACTTCGGCGACCGCCCGGCCCGCTCGTTCGACGACCGCTCCGGTCGCCCCGCTCGCGACGACCGCGCCCCCCGCGTGGATCGCGTCGACCGCGACAGTCGCCGCGCCACCGGCGACGGTCGCCCGTCGTTCCGAGACGAGCGCCCGCGTCGTGATTTCGGCGACCGCCCCGCCCGTTCGTTCGACGAGCGTCCCCGCCGTGACTTCGGTGACCGTCCGGCCCGCGACGACCGCCCCGCCCGTTCGTTCGACGACCGCCCGCGTCGTGACTTCGGCGATCGTCCGGCCCGTTCGTTCGACGAGCGTCCCCGCCGCGACTTCTCGGACCGTCCCGCCCGCGACGAGCGTCCCCGCCGCGATGCCGGCGAGCGTCCCGCCCGGTCGTTCGACCGCCGCGACGAGCGCCCGGCCCGTTCGTCGGACGACCGTCCCGCTCGTTCGTTCGACCGCAGCGACCGTCCCGCACGCTCGTTCGACCGCACTGATCGTCCGGCTCGTTCGTTCGATCGCAGCGATCGTCCGGCCCGTTCGTTCGACCGTAACGACCGCCCCGCGCGCTCGTTCGACCGCAACGACCGCCCCGCCCGTTCGACCGACGACCGCCCCGCCCGGTCGTTCGACCGGAACGAGCGTCCGGCTCGTTCGTTCGACGAGCGCCCGACCCGTTCGTTCGGTGACCGCCCCGCCCGCGACGAGCGTCCGCGCCGCACCGACGGCCCGAACCGCGCGGACTGGAACGCCACCCCGAAGCGCTCGGCCGAGCACGAGCAGCGCGTCGACGTCGTGCACGAGCGCCTGCAGGCGCAGGCCGTGGACGTCGCGACCGAGACCGGTGTCGGCTTCGCCGAGCTCGGCTTCGGCGACAACATCGTCCGTGCCCTCGCCAGCCTCGGCGCGGCCACGCCGTTCCCCATCCAGGCGGCGACGGTGAAGCCCATCCTCGACGGTCGTGACGTGCTCGCGCGCGGTCGCACCGGCTCGGGCAAGACCATCGCGTTCGGTGCCCCCATGGTCGAGAGCGTCCTGCGTTCGCAGGCGGGCGAGAAGCGTCAGTTCGCTCGCGCGCCCAAGGCCCTCATCCTCGCCCCCACGCGCGAGCTGGCCCTGCAGATCGACCGCACGGTGCAGGTCATCGCCCGCAGCGTCGGCCTGTTCACCACGCAGATCTACGGCGGCGTGCCCCAGGCCCGCCAGGTGGGTGCGCTGAAGAAGGGCGTCGACATCATCATCGGCACCCCCGGCCGCATCGAAGACCTGCTCAACCAGGGCAAGCTCGACCTGTCGCAGGTGCAGGTGGCCGTGCTGGACGAGGGCGACCACATGTGCGAGCTCGGTTTCCTCGAGCCGGTGCAGCGCATCCTGCGCGCCACCGCGAAGGGCAGCCAGAAGCTGCTGTTCTCGGCCACGCTCGACCGTGAGGTCGCCGCCCTCGTCGACGAGTTCCTCGTCGACCCGGCCGTGTACGAGGTCGCCGGTGAGGACCAGGACTCGGGCACCATCGAGCACCGCGTGCTCGTGATCGACCACCGCGACAAGGCCGAGATCCTCGGTTCGCTCGTCGACCGCCCGGGCAAGACCCTCGTCTTCGCCCGTACCCGCGCATACGCCGAGACGCTCGCCGCGCAGTTCGACGACGCCGGTATCGCCGCGGTCGCGCTGCACGGTGACCTCAACCAGCAGAAGCGCACGCGCAACCTCGAGAAGCTCACCTCGGGTCGCGTCAACGTGCTCGTCGCCACCGACGTCGCCGCCCGCGGCATCCACGTCGACGACATCGACCTGGTGATCCAGGCCGACGCCCCCGACGAGTACAAGACGTACCTGCACCGTTCGGGCCGCACCGGCCGCGCCGGTCGCAGCGGCACCGTGGTGACGCTCATCACGCGGCAGCGTCAGCGCCGCATGACCGAGCTGCTCGACCGCGCCGAGATCCAGGCGCCGTTCGAGCCGGCGCAGCTCGGCGACGACCTGATCGAAGAGATCTCGGGCCGCCAGCTCGCGGACGTCACCTCGTAATCCGCCTCGATCGAGACCCCCGTCGCGTCCGCGACGGGGGTCTCGTGCGTTCAGAAGAGCCGCGGCTCGCTGGCCGGGGCGACGCGGGGGCGAATGGATGCCGAGGGCCCGGTGCCGCGGACCGGACCGAGGCTGCTCGTCGGCGTCGCGCGGGCGGCGAGGCCCGGCTGCGGTCGCCCGCGAGGGTGGTCGTCTTCGTCCCACCCGTCGAGTCGGTGCAGGCGCAGCAGGGGACGCATGCGTGCGCCGAGCCAGGTGCGGTAGGCCTTGGGTGCTTGGGCGGAGACGCCCGGGTAGAGACCGCGGTACGACGACACCAGGTGCGGTTGCTCGCGCCCCAGCCATTCGAGGAACCACTGCTTCGCGCCCGGACGCAGGTGCAGCGCGCCGTAGACGACGCGAGCCGCGCCGGCGGCGCGGATGCGCGCGAGGGCGTCGTCGAGCACGGCGAGCGAGTCGGTCAGGTGCGGCAGGATCGGCATGAGGAAGACCGTGACGCGGAAGCCGGCGGCGGTGGCGGCGCGGACCGTGTCGAGGCGGGCGTCGGCGCTGGGGGTGCCCGGCTCGATCGCGTTCTGCAGGGTGTCGTCGAAGACGGCGATCGACATTGCCAACGAGACCTTCACCTGCGTGGCGGCGTCGGCGAGCAGGGGGAGGTCGCGGCGCAGGAGCGTGCCCTTGGTGAGGATCGAGAAGGGCGTGCCGTTGTCGGTGAGCGCGCCGACGATGTCGGGCATGAGGCGGTATCGCCCCTCGGCGCGCTGGTAGGGGTCGGTGTTCGTGCCGAGCATGACGGGCTCGCGCGCCCACGATCCCCGACGCACCTCCGTGCGCAGCACGTCGGCGACGTTGACCTTGACGACGATCTGGGAGTCGAAGTCGGCGCCGTAGTCGAGGTCGAGGTACTCGTGCGTCTTGCGGGCGAAGCAGTACGAGCACGCGTGCGTGCAGCCCCGGTACGGGTTCACGGTCCAGTCGAACGGCATGGCCGACATGCCGGGCACGCGATTCAGGGCGCTCTTGCACTGCACCTCGTGGAACGTCATTCCGGCGAACTCGGGGGTCGTCACCGATCGGACGAGACCGTCGATGCGCTCCATGCCCGGGAGCGCCGACGGGTCGTCGACGCCCAGCTGCTGCCCCTGCCATCTCATCGCCATAGTCGAACACATGTTCGATTTTCTCGCAACCGCCACGCCGCGCACCTCGCCTGCACGAACGAGTGTCGTCGCGGTACGGTGATCGCGACGCCGACCACCGGCGAGACACGGAGGCGCCCATGGAGTCGGTCTCGCGAGTACGCGGTCAGCACCTGCTCCATGCGTCGATCGGTCGCTTGGAGCCCTGGCATCCGGCGTTGGTCGTGCGTCGTCCGGCGCTGTCGGGATGGTCGTGGTTGGCACTCATGGCGGCGCTGCTGCTGGTGTGCGACCTCGTGGACGCCCCGGAGTGGGTCGCGCTCGTCGTGTCGCTCAGCGCGGCAGCGCCCAGCCTCGGCGCGACCCTCATCGTGCTCTCGCAGACGCCGCGCACCCACCTCGATCACGAGGAGTCGATCCTCGGACACTTCTTCGCGCGCTTCTTCGCCGTGCTCGGGGCTCTGGTGCTGTGGGTCGGGTCGGTGGTGCTCGGCGCCGCGGTCGCCGTGCAGCTCGCCGAAGACACCGGCAGCAACCCCGATCAGGCGTGGTTCGAGGCGTTCGAGATCATCGGCGGGGTAGTGCCGCTGATCATCGCGATGCTCTGGGCGGTGCTCGTGCTGCGCTGCGTGGGATACATCGCGCGGCTGCGGGGGTGGGCCGCCGTCCCCGACCGGCACCGCATCCCCGATCACTTCTTCGCTGAGCACCCTCGCACACGTCGCGTCCTCATCGGGTTCGCCCACCCGCTGCTGCTGCTGGTCGCGGGTGCGGTGAGCATCGTGCTGGGCTTCCTGGCGGCCGGTGAGCTGAGCCTCGTGACCGATATCTGACTGCTCGCCGTTCCCGTCGGCCCGAGTCTGCCCGACCGCACATTCACCGCGCGAACGCGCGGCCGACTCGACCCGTGCCCCCGTCCAGGGGAGAATGGGTCGAGTCATGTCGCACGATCCCGAGATCTCGCCCCGCCGCGCCGCGCGCGCGGAGGCCGAACGACTCGCGACGGCGGCCCTCACGCTCCCGCCCGCCGCGGCCGAGCCCGTGCCCCCGATCCCCGCCGCCGAGCGGCCCGCCACCGACACGGCGGCCCTCGCCACCCGACGCCGGCTGCGCGAGGCCGCGACCGCTGCGCCGACGACGGCCTCGATCCCGGTCCTCCGCCGCCGTCGCCTTGTCGCCGTGGGCGGGGCCGTCACTCTGGTGGCCGCCCTCGCCCTCGCGATCGGTGCGGCGACCGCGGGATCCCCCGGTGGCGCCGCGGCCGACACCGACGCTCCGCCCGTCGCTTCCGTCGTCGCCGGGCCTCCCACGGTGCCCGACGAGGGTCTGCCGGTCGTACAGCAGGCCGCCGTCGCCGCCACCTCGACGCCCTGCGACGACGCGGCGTTCACCTCGGCCCTGGCCACGGGTGACGACGCCGGCGCGATCGCGGCCGCCGGGGGCGGGAGCGCCTTCCGCGCAGCGGTGGCATCCGGGATCGCGCCCTGCGTGTCGCTGTCGGACCCGAACCGCGAGTGGATGGTCGTCAACAAGCAGCGCGCGTACGATCCGGTCGACTACCGCCCGGGCGACCTCGTGATGCCCGACAGTGTGCGCGCGCTCGAGGAGTCGGCGCTGCGCGCACCCGCGGCGGGGGCGCTGACCCAGCTCGTGCGTGCGGCCTCCGACGCCGGTGCCGGCGAGATCGGCTACCTGAGCGCTTTCCGCTCGTACAGCACGCAGCAGTCGACGTACGCGGGCCGCGTGGCCGTGGGCGGGGTCGAAGCCGCCGACCGCGAGAGCGCCCGCGCCGGGTACAGCGAGCACCAGTCGGGCCTGGCCGTCGACATCGTGCCGTGCAACGGCTCGTGCGCGACGCTCGACGACGTCGCCGCCTCGCCCCAGGGCGCGTGGGTGCGCGATCACGCGTGGGAGTACGGCTTCATCACCCGCTACGTCGAGGGCAGCGAGGGCATCAGCGGGTACGAGCCCGAGGCGTGGCACCTGCGTTACATCGGCCCCGAGCTGGCCCGCGCGTACCACGAGGGCGGTTACGCCACCCTCGAGGAGTTCTTCGGCCTCCCCGGGGCGCCCTCGTACTGAACGTCGAGGCGTCGGAGGGGGCCTCCGGCTCCTCGAGTCCGACGGCGGGCGAGGCCGAGGTCCGGCCGTACGCGAGGTCGTGCCGCGACGCCGCGCGCCGGCCGGATCGTCCTCCGGCGGGGTCGTCCTCAGGTGGCGCTCGTCCGCGGGCGGCGGCGGGCAAGGCGCGCGACTCCCGCGCGGCGCAGAGCATCGGCGACGGCGATACCGATCGCCATCCCGGCAGCGGATGCCACGAGCGTCAGCAGGTAGAAGAGCACGACGGTGAGGGGCGCGAACGTGTCGAGTCCGAAAGACGCCCAGGCGAGGGTCGGGTAGACGGCTGCCACCACGACGGCTCCGGCGAAGAACTGCCACCGGTGGAAGAACCGGTACAGCACGACGAGGAACGGCAGCTCGACGAAGAAGGCCCACCAGAGGTTGGTCGCGACGCTGCCCCACCCGTAACCCGAGAGCGGCGCGGCCACGAGGCCCGAGATGAGCCCGACCAGCAGCGCGGAACCGGGGCGTTCGAGCAGACGCATCGCGACGGCCGCGGGCACCAGCCACAGCCCGGCGAGTGCCACCGCCGCGAACGGCGCGGCGGCGAACAGCACCGTCGACACCCAGTTGGCGGCGGTCAGCATGATGCCGCCGGCGACGCCGATGGCGGCGCAGGTGAGCAGGAAGACGGTCGAGATGCGCGACATGGATGCTCCGGATCGGATCAGACGGACAGGCGGGGAACGACGAAGAGGGCGGCGGAGACCGCCCAGAACGCCAGGGTGAAGACGGTGTCGCGCCGGCGCCAGGGCACGCGGTGGCGCTCGGTGCGGTCGGGGTGGGCGCCGAACGCCCGCGCATCCATCGCGAGGGCGACACGTTCGGCATGGCGGATGGCCCCGGCCAAGAGGGGCACGACGTACCCGATCCCGCGCGCGGGTGCCGAGAGCACGCCGCCCCGCGTTCCCCGCACGCGATGCGCTTGGCGGATCACGTCGAGCTCGTGACCGAAGCGCGGCACGAAGCGGATCGCCGCGAGAGCCGCGTAGCCGATGCGGTAGGGCACGCGCAGGTTCTGCACCAATGCCCGCACCAGGTCGGGGCCGGAGGTGGTCAGTCCGCCGACGAAGGCGAGCGTCATGATCGCGGCCAGCCGCATCGCGGTCGACAGACCCGTGGACACCGCCCCGTCGGTGAGGGTCCACTCGCCCACGCGGATCAGCGCGGTGGTGGACTCCACTCGTGCGGGGTCGACCCAGAGCGAGAAGCCCAGTCCGATCACCATGATCGAGAGGGGCACCACTCCGGCGAGGAGGGCGACGAGACGCCGGGTGAGACGCGTTCCGGTCAGGAGCAGGACGTAGGCGAGGCAGAGGAACGCGATCGGAGTGGTCAGGTCGCGCACGAAGACCAGCGCGATCATGGCGGGGGCCGGGCCCGCGATCTTGGCGAGCGGGTTGAGACCCCCCAGCCACCGCGTGCCGCGCCGGCCGCGGGTGACGGCGGTCGTGGCGGTGCGTGTCGGTGCCGTGGTGGGGGCGGTCATGCCGACCCGCCCGGAAGGTCGCGCAGTCGCAGGAGAGATGTGAGCTCGGGATGCTGATGCAGACCGGTGAAGGCGCGCCGCAGCGCGGGAGTGCTGAGGCCCGCGCGTCGGACGACGTCCTCGTCGTCGAAGACATCGCCGACCGGTCCGTCGGCGGCGATCCGACCGTCGTCGACGACGATCACGCGGTCGGCGTGCTCGGCGACCACCTGCATGTCGTGGGTCACGACGATGATGGTCGTGCCGTCGTCGCGCAGGTCGTCGAGCAGGCGCAGCAGTTCCTCGGCGCGGGCGCGGTCCTGTCCGAACGTGGGTTCGTCGAGCACGAGCAGTCGGGCGCCGCCGACGAGCGCGGTTCCCACCGACAGTCGCCGCTTCTGACCGCCTGACAGCAGGAAGGGGTGCATCGCGGCCTTGTCGGCGAGGCCGAACCGCTGCAACAGCGCCTCGGTGCGCGCGCGGACCTCGTCGTCGGAGAGCCGCTGTCGGCGAAGGCCGTGGGCAATTTCGTCGA
This sequence comes from Microbacterium sp. Leaf179, assembly GCF_001423785.1. Lineage (NCBI taxonomy): Bacteria > Bacillati > Actinomycetota > Actinomycetes > Micrococcales > Microbacteriaceae > Microbacterium > Microbacterium sp. Leaf179. The sequence continues at coordinate 532,635 of NZ_LMPH01000001.1, forward strand.
ACACGGTCGTCGCGATGAACTGGTGCTCGGGGTTCTGGAACACGAAACCCACGTGACGCGAAAGCGTGCGCGGATCGGTGCGGCGAACGTCGAGCCCCGCGATCCGCACGGTTCCCCGCGGTGGGCGCAGCACCCCGGCCAGGGCCTGCACGAGGGTCGTCTTCCCCGCGCCGTTGGCGCCGACGACGGCGACGAACTCGCCCGCGCCGACGGACAGGTCGACGCCGTGGAGCACGCGCGTGCGTCCGCGCGAGATCGTCAGCCCCTGTACCTGCACGAGGGGGGCGCCGATGACACGTCGCGGGGGCGGGGGAGCGGGTGCCGTCGCGGGCGGGGCGATCGTCTCGAGCGCCCGTCGCAACTCGCGAGGGGTCAGCGGCAAGGGGGCGATGTCGTATCCCGCCCGTCGCAGGCGCAGGGCCGCGAGGGTGGCCGTGGGCAGCCACACCCCGAGCGCGTGCAACTGCTCCGCGCGGTCGCGCAGCACGTCGTCGACGCCGCCGTCGGCGACCACCCGGCCCGTGGCATCCAGGGCGACGACGCGGTCGACCAGACCCATCGCGGCATCCAGGTTGTGCTCGACGAGCACGATCGCCCGGTCACCCTCGGCGACGACGTCGCGCAGCGCCGCGTATACGTCGTCGACGCCGCGAGGGTCGAGGTTGGCGGTCGGCTCGTCGAGCACGAGCAGGGGCGAGCCCATCGCCAGCGCGCAGGCGATGGCCAGACGCTGACGTCCGCCGCCGGAGAGCACGTCGGGGGCGTCGTGGCGACGCTCCCACAGGCCCACGCGGCGCAGGGCCTCTTCGGTGCGGGCGAGCACGACCTCGACGGGGAGCCGCAGGTTCTCGGGTCCGAACGCCACCTCGTCGAGAACGGTGCCCGTCACGAGCTGTGCATCGGGGTCTTGGAACACCATGGCCACGGTGGTCGCGAGCTCGGCGACGGGCGTGGTCGCGGCATCCTTCCCCCCGACGCGCACCGTGCCCTCCACCGTGGCGGGCACGGCGTGCGGGATGAGGCCGTTCATGGCGAGCGCCGCCGTGGACTTCCCCGATCCGCTCGGACCGAGCAGCAGCACCACGTCTCCGGGGTGCACGTCCAGACGCAGCGCGGAGGGGGTGGGCGTCGCGGCGTCGAGGTGGGTGATGGCCACGTCGCGCATGCGCAGCAAAGCTCCGGTGTCGGCGCGGGTGGGCGCCGTATCGGGGCGGGGGTGAGCGGTCACGGGCGAGTCCTCGAGGAGTGAGTACGCCCTAACTTAGTGCACCCTAAGTCGGCTGGGTGATCTCACTTCGTGGTCGAGAGACCACGACCGACCCCGGCGCGACGCAGACCCGAGCCGATCGCGAGCCCCACTGCCGTCCAGACCACCGGTCCCGCGACGCCGATCACCAGGTAGGCGACGCGGGCGGCGGGCGCGAGGCTGGCGATGTCGGCCGCGAACCAGACGACCACCGCGACGAGCCCTCCGATCACGAGCGCCGAGCCGTAGAACCGCACCGGTGCCCACACGCGATACCGGGTGAGGGCGGCGACGCCCTCTTGGATGCCGCCGAACAGCAACGCCGTGCCGAGGAAGCGGAACGTCCACTGCGGCGCCATGGCGCTGGCCACGAGAGCTGCGAGCACGTGCGTCACCAGGGCGACTCCGGCGCGGCGCACCACCTGCTGCGCGATGATTCCGGGCAGCACGTGCGAGCCGAGTACGAGGCCGTACGCCCAGGGTGCGCCCGCCAGGACGACCAACGTCATCCAGCCGGCGGCCCCGCCCACGATGCCGGTGCCCACCCCGATCGCGGCGCAGACGAGCAGCACGCGCGTGGAGAGACCGGATGCCAGGGACACCCGCTCAGCGTAGCGGCGACGCCGGGGTCGCTCGACGCCCGGTCGGTCGAGGCGGGCTGGTCACGGGGGAGGCTGCTGAGCGTGACGAATCCGGCGGTCCCGGGGCCTCGGCGACGCCGGTCAGTTCACCACGCCGGCGCTGCACGTCTGCTGCGCCGCGCTCGACCCCGTGATCGACTCGGGAAGGGCCACCGCGCCGGTGTTCGGGTCGACGGTTCCGGGCTCAACCGCTTCGCCCTCGGAGGGCGCCTCGCTCGGCGCGGCCTCACCCGGAGCGGGTTCTGCGACGACGACGCCCCCGTTCGCGCCGGCGTCGCCGGTCACCTCGATGCCCTGGTTGGCGAGAAGGGCGTCCCACAGCACCTGCGCCGCGTCGTAGTTCGGCTCGACGCGGTTGGCGTCGGCGCTGGCCTGAACGGTCGGATACTGCACGAACACGATGTCCTCGAACGGCACGTCTTTGACCGCGGACGCGATCTGTACGAGCGTCAGCGGGTTGGTCAGGCTCTGCGTCGGCGTGACGTTGCGCAACCCCGTGGAGGCCAGACGGAACAGCGTCGCCGGGTTCGACAGCACCTCTTCGCTGACGAGCTTGCGGGCCAGACGCGACATGTACTGCTGCTGGTTGCTCACGCGCGCCAGGTCGCTGCCGCCCACGCCGTAGCGGGTGCGCAGGAACTGCAGGGCCTCGAGACCCTGGATGGTGCGCGGACCCGCGGCCCAGTCGATGCCGGTGTTCTCGTCGCGCATGTCGCTGGCGAGGCAGATCTCGACGCCGCCGATGGCGTTGGTGATCTCGATCACCCCGCCGAAGGTGACCATCGCGCCGAACTGCACGGGTTGCCCGCTCATGTCGGAGATCGCCGTCATCACGCACGACAGTCCGCCGTAGGTGTAGATCTCGTTGATCTGCACGTAGCCGCCGCCCCAGCGGTCGCCGTCGGCGGTGTCGCAGGCCGGCGCGTCGAAGAGCAGGTCGCGCGGGAACGACACCACCGTCACCCGACGCGGGGCATCGGAGATGTGCACGAGGATGTTGACGTCGTTGAGCTGCCCCTCGGCGTCGGGGCCCTCGCAGCGCTCGCCGAAGACCTCGCGCAGGCTCTCTTCGCACGCGTCGATGCCGACGACCATCATGTTGACGCCGCCCTCGAGCTCGCTGAGGTCGGGCGGGACGGGCGGCTGGTTCTCGACGACGACGGCCTCTTCGGTGAAGCTCGTGGTCAGGTCGTAGGCGGTGTACGCGGCAACGCCCGCGGCCGAGACGAGGACCACCACGACGGCGACGGCGAGAACGGTGAGCAGCTGAGCGATCGGGTGCGGGGACCGCAGGCGCGCGTGCTGTGCGACGGTGCGACGGCGCATGGTTCCTCCTCGAATTCCCCCGAGTCTAGGGGCACCGGATGCCGCGGCTCGGCGGTCTCGTCGAGGCGTTTCACGCCGGGCTCGCTGGTCGGGTCGGACTCGTGCGCCCTGCGCGCTCCGCGGACTGACGCGTCAGTCGCGCCGCCGCCGCGGCGTCAAGCGCACCGCGGGCAGGGGCGGAGCGGGAATGCGCTCGGGGCCGTGATCGATCACCGTGCCGAAGCGGTCGGCCCGTGCCTCCCAGGCGTCGCGCGCCTCGACGATCTCGTCGTGCGAGCGGCCGACGAAGTTCCACCACATCACGATGTCGGCTTCGAACGGCTCTCCGCCCAACAGGAAGACCCGGGCGCCGCCGTCGCTAAGCAGTTCGAGGTGGTCGCGTCCTTTGCCGACGTACACCAGCCGGCTGTCGTCGATCGCCGCGGTGGATCCCGGCTCCAGGCCCGGCGCCGGTCGTCGCGCGGCGTCGGCGTCGACGGCATCCATTCCCGTCACGGCGTCGGCGTGGCCCGTCATTCCGTAGAGGGCATACTCCCATTCGGGGCGAAGGGGCACGCGCACGGTCACGCCGGCGGGCAGCCGGAGTTCGGCCCCGACGATCGGGGTGTGGACCGTCGCGGGGGAGGCGACATCGCCGAGTTCGCCCATCACGACGACCGCGTCGGCGCCGTCGCCGAGGTCGATCGTGGGCAGGTGCTCGTGTCGCTCGAAGGCGGGGGATCCGTGCCGGCGCGCGTCGGGAAGCGCGACCCACAGCTGGAGGGCGTCGAGGGGGATGGGTCCCTCGCCGACGGAGTATTCCGAGTGCGCGATGCCCGCACCACTGGTCATGAGGTTCAGCGCCCCCGGTCGCACCACGACGTCGCTGCCCACCGCGTCGCGGTGTCGCACCTCGCCCACGATCGGCCACGTCACCGTCTGCAGGCCGATGTGCGGGTGCGGTTCGACCCGCATGAGGGTCTCTTGCGGGCCGAACCGGTCGAGGAAGCACCACGCCCCCACCATCGGCAGGGCGCGATGCGGCAGCGTGCGGTGCACCTCCATGCCCCGGACGCCGCCCAACGGCACCTCGCGCGCCTCGATCACGAGGGAACGCGGTCCGTCGCACGCGATCGGACCCTCGGATGCCGGCGGGGCGACGTCGAGTCGGGTCACGAGGGTTCGCCGGGCCCGGCGGCGTCGGCCGCGTCGTCTTCGTTCGGCCACTCCACGACGAGGCCCGGCACGTCGTTCTCTCGTAGGTAGTGCGCCACGAAGGGGCACGACGGGATGATGCTGCCGCCGCGTCGGGCGAGGTCGGCCAGCGCCTCGCTCGCGAGGACCTTGCCGAGGCCGCGACCGGCGAAGGCCGGGTCGACCTCGGTGTGGGGGAGGGTCGTGCGGTCCTCACCCGCGGGGCGGAAGTCGAGGAAGCCACCGAGCTCGTCGCCCACGTGGATCTCGTAGCGGCGCGCTTCGTCGTTTCGGGTCACGGTCAGTTCGTCGGCCATGGGCGTCTCCTGTCGTCGGTGTCCGTCGTCGGTGTCCACGACAACGTACGTGCGTCCCGCGGTGTTCCGCCATCCCCGCCTGGTCGGCGACGGATCTGGTACCCCCGGTCCCCGCGGGCGCCCCGGCAGCGCCCGCCAGAACCGTCGCGCGCGCCGAGGGGATCAGCGCGGGACGCGCGCGCGGTGTCGGCGCACCGCGGCGCGATTCGCGCAGCGCACCGAGCAGTAGCGTTGTCGGCCGTTGCGCGTGACGTCGACGACGACGCGATCGCAGGGCTCCGCGGCGCATCGAGCGAGGCGGGTCATTCCCCGGGTGACGAGGTGCAGCGACGTGCCGACCGAGATGACCGCCGCGAGCACGCGGGGGAGCGATTCGTCGCTGTCGCGGTAGTGCAGGTGCCATCCCTCTCCGTCGTGGTTCGTCAGGCGCGGGTAGGCCGTCACGGCGGCCATCTGGGCGTTCAGTCGCGCGGCACGCGCATCGGGATCGGTCTCGTCGACGATCCGCAGCCACTCGTCGACGACGGTGCGGGTGCGTTCGTGGTCGTCGGGCGCCGCGGGGAAGGTCATCGTCATCCCGCTCTCGCGCGTGCGGCGTTCGATCCCCTCGCGGTCGGCCGGCCAGTCGTTCGCGAGCGAGGCGGCCAACAGGACGGCGTACTCACCGTAAGGGTTGAGATGCATAACGGCATTACATCACGCTGGTTCCATGACCGCCCTCCCGACCGTCCTGCCCGCCGCCCCGGCATCCGTCCACGAACACGCCTGGCTCACCGAATCGGTGCACGCCACGAGCGCCGGTCGCGTGCGTTACGTGCGCTGCACGGGCTGCGCCGCCCGACGCGTGGACCTGGATCCGGTGTCACCGGCGCCGCCCGTTGCGATGACCCGACCGATCGGCTGACCACGCCTCCGCGCGCGCCGCGCGAGACGGTAGCGTCGGAGCAGACCATCGACGGGGGATGCATGAACGCTCTGGGCCTGATCGCCACGACCGCGGGCGCGGTACTCGTGCTCGCCGTGGTGCTGCACGTCTGGTACGCGATGGGCCTGTCGCGCGTCTTCGCGGCGCGCGGCGCGGAGCCCTGGCGCGCGTGGGTGCCGATCGTGAACGACGCCGAGGTCTTCCGGCTGGGGCGGGTCGAGCCGGTGCGCGCCGTGCTGCTGCTCGTGCCTTTCGTCAACGTCTACGCCCTCGTGCTCAAGGCGACCGCGGCGCACCGCCTGGGCGCCGCGTCGGGACGCGGTGCCGGTACGACGGCGCTGGCGCTCGTTCTGCCGCCCGTGTGGGCGGGGATCCTCGCGGCACCCGGGGCGACCCCGGATGCCGCGAAGCCCCACGACGCGAACGACCCCGCGGTCGATGAGGCCGCGGTCGATGACGCCGAGGAGCCCTCGTCGGGTCCCCTCACCGCGGTCCCCGGGGCGGGAACGCCGGCCGCGGCCGCCGGAACCCGCCGCGCTTCGCGCTCCGTCGAGGTCCCCGCCGCCGTACCGGTGCTGGCCGGACCCGTCGACGTCCCCCTGCGGGGCGCGTCGGTCCTCACGACGACGCCCGAGGTCGGATCCTCCGCGCCGGTCGCTCCCCCCTCCGGCTCCGCCGTGCGCGGCGACGATTCCGGCCCGGCCGAGCACGACGACGTCGCGCCGGTGAGTGCCGCGCCCATCGCCCCGACCGCCGAGAGCGGTCTCGGGGGGATCGACGCCGCGGACGGACCCGCGGCCGCTGACACCGGCGCGCCGTTCGACCGGGTCGCCGAGACGACCGACGCCACGGCATCCGCCGCCGACCGCGGCGAGATGCCGGTCGCGGCGCCGCTCGACGAGTCGACGCAGACCGCTCGGCCCCGCTCCCGCCGCCGGGGGGAGTGGATCCTCGGCCTCCCCGACGGGGAGCAGGTGAGCATCACCGGACGAACCGTCGTGCTCGGACGCAAACCCGCGCAGACCGAGGAATCGGTGCAGTACATCGCGGTCGCCGACGACACCCGCACCATGTCGAAGCAGCATGCGCGGCTCGACTGGACGGTGACGGGCTGGACCATCACCGACCTGGACTCGACGAACGGCGTGACGTTGCTGCACGACGACGGGCGCAGCGAACGGCTGCGCGCGCAGACCCCCGCTCTCGCCTCGGAGCGGTTCCGTCTCGGCGACGCGCAGATCGATCTGCGTCCCGGCGCGATCGCCTAGTCGGCCGGCGCGTCTCCGTAGAGTCCACGGCCCGTGGGGGCGGGTCGGCGGGGCTCGGTCTCTTCGCGGCGTCGGCTCACGAGGACCGCGAGGGCTCCGATCGCGCCCAGCACGATGAGACCGGCGACGCCGATCCCCGTCGCCAGGGTGATGGCCGCGGCATCCGGTCCGGGTCCGACGACCACCGCGACGGCCTCGGGCGTCTGCGTCGGCTGCGGCGTGGACGCGGCACCCGGGAAGGGGCTCTTGGGGCCGCGGAGCCCTGAGCCGGGTACGAGCACGATCGCGTCGTAGGGCTGCACGATGCCCCAGCCCGACGAGTTCGAGCGCGTGTCGGGCTGCGCCCGCACGGCCGTCGCCTCGAGGCGGTAGGCCCACTGCGCGGGTGTCTCGTCGGGATGAGCGGCGGCGACGAGGGCCGCCGCGGCCGAGACGTAGGCGGCGGCGTAGCTGGTGGCGGGGGCGTCGGTGGCGACCGCGCAGTCGCCGCCCTGCGGCCACGCCGACGCGATGTTCTGCCCGGGGGCGGCCAGCGCGACATGGGAGCCGCGGATGCTCGCACTCGTGACGACGCCCGCGTCGTTGGCGGCCGCGACCCCGATGGCGCCGGAGAAACCGGCGGGGTAGCGCGTGCCGTCGGAACCGTTCTCTTCGACCGCGGAGGTGGAGTCGCGGTTGCCGGCGCTGGCGACGACCAGGCTGCCGCGATCGCGGGCGTACGCGACCGCGTCGGCCAGGGCCGCGTTCTTCTCGGTCGTGCTCATCGAGACGTTGATGATCTGCGCGCCACGGTCGGCCGCGATGCGGATGCCCTCGGCCATGCGCGCGGTGTTCGGACCGAACCCGGCCTCGACCTGCTGATCGGAGTCGCCGGCGTACACGCGCACCGGCAGGATCCGCACCTCGGGGGCGAGTCCCTGAACGCCCGACTTCGGGATGAGCCGGGCGGCGATCTGCCCGGCGATCACCGTTCCGTGACCGTAGACGTCGGTGCGCCCGATGCCGTCGGTGCCGTCGGGCACGAGGTTGACGCCGGCGATGATCGCGTCGTCGAGGTGGGGGTTCGGGGCGACGCCGGAATCCACGACGGCCACCGTGATGCCCGCGCCGCGGGTGAGCTCCCACGCCGCCTCGCTCTGCAGCTTGTCGAGGGCGGGCGGGGTCTGGCTGATCCGCGTCGCCGCGAGGCACTGGTCGCGCGACGACGACACGACACCGGATGCCGGACCCGAGGCGTGAGCGGCGGCGGGCGAGGCCGACAGCAGCAGACCCGCGACGAGGATCGCCGCACCGAACCCGCCGGTCCGCCGGCGAAGGGTCACTTCGACCCCGTGGTCGGGGACTGCTGCGCGGCGCTCTCGCTCAACGACGGGCCCGTGCGCAGCAGCGCCGTCCACCCGTCGGTCACGGCGGCGACGTCGGAGGGGGAGTAACCGAGGCGGGCGATGGTCTCGTCGGTGGCGTTCGGCAGCGGGTAGGCCGTGCCCGTGGCATCCACCAGGGTCAGCACGCTCGAGCTCTGGTCGCCGCGGCCTCCGGCGCGCACGAGGGCACCGTGGCTCGGGTCGACCCGTACGCCGGCCGTGACGGGCGCCGAGGCCGGCTGGGTGGCGAGGGCGGTCGTCGCCTGCCCCTCGCCGCCCCGGAGGATCGCGCAGGGGCGCTCGCCGGCGGCGACGGTCTCGAAGCCGGTGCGCGGCCACTCGTCGCCGAGGCCGGTGGGCGCCGTCGAGAGCGTGCGGATCTCGTCGGCGGTGACCTCGGTCACGGAGCCGTTCAGCGCGCTGCCGCTGCCCAGCTGGTAGAGCTGCCAGGCGAGGGGGGTCAGCGCCTCGAGAACCCCGCCGGTCTGCACGAGGAACCGCTCGTCGTCGGCCGAACCGGCCTGCCGGATCACCTGGCCCACCTTGAGGTTGGTCCCGGGTACCGAGGCGCCGTAGTTCTGCAGCGTCAGGGGGGTGAGGGGCGTGCTGGCGGTGAACAGATCGAGCCACGCCGCGGGCACCGTCACCGGCGACAGCGCCGAGATGCCGGCCGCGCGCAGCACGGCGTCGGCGTCGCTGCTCGACACCGCGAAACTGCGACCCCCCAGCACCACGTGCAAGATGCCGTCGACCGAGACGACGACCGCGCGGTCGGTCTCGGTGGCCGGACCGCTCGCCGTGGACAGGCGCACGTCGAGGCCGGCCACGTCGGAGACGCACGCGCTCCACCCGGTGTTGATGAGGCCCGACGCGGGTGGGATCTCATCGGGCGCTCCCGTGATGCCGAGGGTGTCCCCTACGGGAGTGCCGGCCAGGGTCGCCTGGTCGGTGGAGATCACGCCGAAATCGCTCGCGGGCAGCAGCAGGCGGGCGCTGGCCGTGTTGATGACGGGGTGCAGGACGCCCTCGACGGTGACGAAACGCGCCCCGGTGTCGGAGACGAGCACGAGCTTGCCGTTCTCCCATCCCGTCGGAAGGCCGGGGCGGATCAGCCCGTAGAACACGCCGACCAGCACGACGATGACCGTGAGGGCGATGGCCGCGATGACCGCGCGCAGCGGAGACGTCGGCTGCAGTTCCTTGCCGCCCGGCGCGCCGCTGACGAACGCGGTGAGCAGGCGTCGGCGCGAGAAGTTCTGCGCCTCGATCAGGTCGCCCTTGGTGGCCACGACGTCAGGCCAGACCGGAGGCGATGACCGACAGCGGAAGCAGCGACGCCAGCACCAGCAGTTCGGCGGTGTCGGCGATCCGGATCAGCCGCAGGCGCGTCTTCGGAGCCAGCAGGGTGACGGTGACCACGCTGACGGTGGCGGTCGCGAGCACGACCAGGATGCCGACACGCAGGTCGGGCTGCGTCAGCGAGGCGACCACGCCCGAGACGACGAGACCCAGGATGCCGGTCGTCATCACCGTCAGCACGCCCGCTCGCGCGAACGTCTGCCGGGAGGGGAACATCATGCCGGCGAAGGCCAGGGCGCCCAGGAGCGCCCCCGCGGCGTTCTGCGCGGCGACGAGGGGGACGGCGAGGAGCACGGACGCGGCGAGGGCGAGCCGCAGGGCCATGAGGATGCGCTTGCCCTGCGCCACCCGCTCCGCGACGTCGTCGGCGTCGATGGGCTCCGGTTCGGCGAACATCTCGGCGTCGCTCTGCGGCGAGACGATGCGCAGTCGAGTGGTTCCGAGGGCGAGCCACGGCAGTGCGCCGCCGAGGGTCGCGACGATGCCGACCATGACCGTCCACACGGTCGCGGCGGGGAAGAAGGCGGCGAAGGTCCCCGTCACGCCGATGACCCCGCCGGCGATCAGGGGCGCCAGCTGAAGTTCGGCGCGGTCGCGGGTGAGGGCCAGAGCGACGCCGGCGATCACGAAGGCTCCACCCCCCGCGGCGGCGAGGGGCCAGCCCCAGATGTCGAACGCCGGCGGGACGGAGAGGAACCCCGCGACCGCCGCGAACACGGAGGCCGCCATTCCCAGGCCCTGGCCGGCCTCGCGTTGGCCGAGCCGCGCGACGACGGCCGCGACGACGAGCAGCACGACCGCGCCGCCGCCGGCGACCAGGGCGCCGAAGGGGAGGGCGCGACCGGCGGCGAGGAGCAGCACCGCGCAGACGCCGAGCAGAGCCAGGCTGACCGCGAGGGCCGTGCGGGCGTTGTCGCGCGTCGTCCAAGGACGGTTCTGCTGCGACGTGGCGTCGATGACGGCCTCGACGATGTCGTCGTAGACGCGCGGCTGAGCGACGAGCCCGCCACGCACGAGGGTGAGCACCTCTCCGTCGACGATGCCCTGGGCCGAGGCCCCGCGCGACGGATCGACGGTGGTGCCGTCGGCGCGCTGCAGGGCGTAGCCGGCGGAGGTCATCGACGGATCGAGCACCCCGAGCGATCGGGCGAAGCCCGGCAGGAACTCGATGACGGGCACCTGAGCGGGAATCGCGATGTCGAGCCGGCGGCCCTCGCTCTGCACGGACAGGCGCAGCAGCGCCCGTGTGGCGTTCATGACGTCAGCCATCCGCGGCCCCCTCTTTCCGGACCGAAGCCCCCTGCGGTCAGACCCCGAAATCCTATCGTCGGGGCACGGCGTTCCGCGCGCCGAGCACGGGACCGCGCGTCCGATCGGAGCGCCCGGTCACGTGCCCAGTCGACGCGTTCAGCCGAAGCGCGCCGCGGACGCGCGGTCGGCCGTGACGTAGTCGTCGGCGATGTTGTCGGTGGCGGTCGAGATGCGGTGCAGGGCGTCCCTCATCTGCTCGAGGGTGGCGCTCCACTGCTGCTGCGCATTGTTGTAGGCGACCTGGGCGGTGCCCTCCCATTCGCCGCGCAGTCGGGACACCTCGGCATCGAGGCCGCTCAGAGCGGCGTCGATGCGGGCACTCTCGGCGCGCAAGCGGCCGGCCGCAGCGTGCAGGGATTCGGGTGTGACGCGGAGATCACTCATCTCATTCGCCTCCCAGCAGTGAGCCCAGCCCGTGGATCGTCGTGCTGTGCGCCTCTTCGACGGCTTCCTGGTCACGCGCCGTCGCGGTCAGGGCGGCGCTGAGGGTGACCAGCACGTCGTTGAGACGGTTCGCCCCGGCCGTCCACTCGTTCACCAGCACCCCGTACGCCGTGGCGGCGTCGCCCGTCCAGTTGGCGCGCAGCTCGTCGAGCTCGGCGAGGACCCGGCGGGCGCTGTCGGCGATGTCGGCGTGCGTGCCCGCCACCACTTCGGCGCCTCGGACGAGGGCGCCCTCGCCCGCGGAGATGCGATCAGACATTGTCCTCACTCCTGTCGGACCCGTCGCGACCGCCCGCCTGGGCGTTCTCGGAACGGGGACCGATCTCTTCGTCGTCTTCCATGCGGGGAGCGATGGGGCCACCGAGGCCGCGTGCCGCCTCGTCCTTTCGGTCGGACCGGGAACCCGGTCCGCCCATCCCACCGACGCCCCGGTTGCCGCCCGCTGCGCCGCGCGTCGCGCCGGACGCGGCGCCCGCGCCGCGTGCTCCGCCCGCGGCGGTCGCCGCTCCACCGGCACCGCGGCGTCCTCCACCGGCGGCTGTGCCGCCGCCGGCCGTACCGCCGCCGGCCGTACCGCCGCCGGCCGCGCCGCCCATGCCGGCACCGCGCATGCCCGCGCCGCGTGCCGTCGACGAACCCGCCGCGCCGCCGCCGACACCGCCGAGCCCACCGACACCGCGGGCGCCGGTCCCCCCGCCGGGGGTCTTGCCCAGCAGTCCGCCTGCGCGCCCGCCGGCGCCGCCGCCACCTGCCACGGCCCCGCCGCCCCCGAAGAGGCCGCCACCGGCGCCCCCCGTCGGGGCGCCGACGCGACCGAGCGCGAGGGCGCCGCCGCCGCCGGCGACGAGTCCGGCCGACAGGCCCGAGCCGAGGCCCGCGCCCGGACCACCGGGGGTGCCGATCAGTCCGCCGCCGCCGCCGCCTCCTCCGCCGGGCAGGCTCGGGATGCCGCCGGGAAGGGTGGGCGAGCCCGAGATCGGGCCGTCGGGAGTCGGGTCGGGCGGGATGTTCTCGAGGTCGATCGGCGGTCGGCCGGTCGGCAGGTCGGGGTGGCCGTTCGGGAAAGGACCGTACTCGCTCGGGCCCGAGGGAGTGCCGGGCAGCGTCTCGTAGTCGCCGGGGGTCTCACCCGTCGAGGGGGGCGGAATGTCGATGCCGCCGTTTCCCCCGCTGCTACCGCCGCCGCCGGGGCCGAGCGGCGACACGTCCCAATTCGGGTACTGCTCGATGCTCCGACCGCCGACGCGTCCCGGTCCGGGTTGCGAGCCGGGCGTCGGTGCGGGCGACGGATCGTCGTCGGGCGTGGCCGTCGGGTTGAACGGCGGCGGGTTGGTCATCGAGATCTGGTCGAGCTCGTCGGAGTGCGCTTGGAACTTCGTCCTCGCGTCGTCTTCGCGTCGATCCGCCAGGTAGCCGTTGATGACGTTGGTGGCACCTTCGCCCGCGAGGAACGACACGGGACCGAGCATGAAGGTGGAGCCCATGGCGGCCCCGCGGACCGCGATCTCCTGCCCGGGAGTCATCTCCCCGGCGGGCAGCGAGGCCAGCGAGTCCCGCGCGCGCGAACGGATGTCGTTGGCATCAGCGAGGTATCGGGGGATCTCGTCTTCGACGTAGCCGATCTGCTTCGAGACCTCGGACGCGGTGGAGCTGAAAGCCGCTTGCGCCGACGTTCCCGCTCGTCCCACCAGGCCCGGGTCGCTGGCGACGCGATCGAGGACGTTCTTGAGCGCCGTGAGGCCGCTCACCAACTCGGTGCGCGTCGGAACGTCCCATGGAACGCCACCCTCGGCGAGGCGCTGCAGGCGCAGTTCCCAGTCTCCGGTCATGACGACTTTCCTCCCTCTGCCTTACGGCGTCGGCTGATGGTGATGATGACGATGGTGATGACGATCGCGAGGACCACGAACCCGACGACCGCGCCGATGATCCAGGGGACGAGCGCCCCGATGTCGAAGCCGCTGGGCTCGTCGCCGTAGGCGTCGAAGCTGCGCGACCGCGCAGCGGGGGCGACGTAGCCCTGCGTCTTGGCGGTGGCGATCTGTTCCGCGGTCGGCATTCCCGCGGGCTTGTCCATCAGCGGGGTCTCATCGGGGTACTGCAGCGGATCGACGGAGAGAAGCGACGACAGCCAAGCGGCGCCGTAGCCGTAGCCGTCATCGGTGCGGGCCGGCGTGTGCACCTCGTCGTTCGTGGTGGCGATGAGGGCCTGCACCAGCTGGTTCCCCGTCGCCTGGGGCGTCTTCTGGGCGGCCAACGCGAGCATTCCCGCGACCAGGGGAGCGGTGTTCGACGACCCCGTCCCCGATCCGGTGGCCGACCAGTCGCCCTCGCGCCCCACCCCGGGGATCCGGAACCCTCCGGCGACCACGGTGGTGTGGGTGATGACGTAGTCCGAGCCGTCCGAGCTCTTCTGGATGTGGCCTTCGCGATCGATGGCCGTGGTGGTCACGACGCCGTTGAGCGCACCGACCGAGGTCTCGGAGTCGCCGAGTTGGCTGGGGTTCGCCGAGGCGCTGACGACGGCGACACCCTTCGCGACGGCGTACGCGATCACCGGGGCGTCCCGCTCGTCCCAGGGCTGGCCGACGGCCGTGTAGACGATCTCGTTGCCGTCGTCGACGGCGGTCTTGACCGCCAATCCGAATTCGCTGATGTCCTCGTCGGAGTTGACGTCGCACCGCTCGTCGCTCTCGGGCCCGTATCCGTAGACGGTGACGTCGGCGTCGGGGGCCACACCGTTGATGTTGCCCGACCCGGTTCCGTTGCCGATGAGCAGTGCGGTCATCGTGGTTCCGTGACGCGCTGCCGAGTTGGCATCCGCCGTCTTCACCTCGGGGGCGTTGGAGCAGATCGGGAAGTCCGAGATGCGGAGGTTGCGTCCCTCGAACACCGGGAGGTCGGGATTGATCTGCTTCTCGATGACTCCGACCTTGACGCCCGCGCCGGTGAGGCCGGCCGCGTGCGCCGCGTCGACGCCGTAGGTGGAGTACCAGAACGCGAGGTTCTCTTGCGGGTTGTCGCTCTCGCCCTCCGCGAGGGCGGGGGAGGCGGCGCCGAAGGAGACGATGGTGGCGACGAGAACGGCGCCGACGGCGCGGCCCGCGGAACGGGGCGCGCTCATCACAGAGGGATGTTCCGACTCGAGAACGGCGATCGGCTGCCCGCCGACGGGGGCGTCGCCGCCGCGTCGATCAGCGAGAGGGCGTTGGTGGCGTCGCTGGCGTTCATCTCGTCGCGATCGCGGAGCGTGGTGACGGCCTGAGCGAGCGCTTCGGCGTTCTGCTGGACGTACTGGCGTACCTCTTCGATGCGCATACCCAGCATCTGGGCGCGCTGCTCGAGGTGCGACGTGAATGCGGCCGCGGGGACCTCGGTCGAGTTGCCTTCGACCATCGCGATGACGGCGGCGGACGGCAGCTGATCGGTCGATGTCGTCAGCGTGCTCGAGTTGTGAAGGGGAAGGTCGCCTTCGTAGCCGATGTCAGACATGGGATCACTCGTTTCTCGAGGTCAGAAGAGGGTGATGCGCGGAGTCTCCGCGCCCGCGACGCCGGGGCGGTGCGGGCGATTCCGACGGCGGCGCAGCGCCGCAGAAGATAGCCCGTCAGGGCCGAAAGAGCCGGCGGTCGCGAGTCGCGACCGCCGGCTCGATGCGACTCAGACGAAGCGGCCGGCGGCGGACTTGTCGGTCGAGGTGTAACCCTGGGCCATCTCGTCGGTCTTGGCGGCGATCTGCTGGAGCAGTTCGTTCAGGCGCGTGATGGACTGCGTCCACTGAGCCTGGGCCTGGTCGTAAGCGGTCTGCGCTTCACCGTCCCAGGAGGCGCGCAGCGCGCCGACCTGCGACTCGAGGTCGTCGAGACGGGTGCGGATGCCGGAGGCACCGTTGCGGATCTGACCGGAGAGGGCGATGACCTGCTCGGGACGAACGGACATGGACTGCATGGGAGTTCCTTCTTTCGTGTCGAGCGGGGTCAGCCGAGCAGCGAGCCCAGGTTGCCGATGGTCTGCTGGTGCGACTCTTCCGAGGCCGCCTGGTCGCGCTCGGTGCCGCGCAGAGCGTCTTCGAGCGTGACGAGCACGTTGTTGAGCTTGGTGGTCTCTTCGTTCCACCGCTGCATGAGCTGCGTGTAGGAACCGGCGGCGGCGCCGGTCCAGAAGCCGGCCACCTGGTCGAGCTCGGTACGAACCTTGCGAACCTGCTCGTCGATGCCCGACTTCGCGGTGTTGACCGCTTCGGCTCCGCGACGAAGCGCACCCTCCTGGGCTGCGATGAGATCTGCCACGTCTGTCTCCTCGTTGTTCCACCGGGCGCGCCCGGGCGTTGCGGATCATGTCTTCACGCACGGGAATCGGACCCGGACGCGGGATCGATGGAACAACCGGAGCCCCCCACCGACCCACTGAATGTACGTAAAGGAGGGGGTCACGGCAAGCCTCTTGCGCAAACCCAAGAATGACAAAATTCTCATCTTCACACCCCGGCCGTCGAGGACCACGCGGCCGGTGCCGGGCGGCTACGCTGGTGCGGTTCCCGCGCCTTCCGAGGCGGACGGGCGGCGAGAACGAGGGGGACCGTTGAGCGCTGAGGTGGTGCACGGGCGACGTGTCGCGCTGGTCGACGGCGCCACGCGGTTCGATCTCGTGGTTCCGCTGCACGCCAGCGTCGACGACGTCCTGCGCGCCGCGGCCGTCACGGGCGACGGCGTGCGGGTGGTGGGCATCGCCGGCCGCGAGATCGATCGGTCCACGACCATGCGCTCCCTCGACGACGGCTCCGTCCTGGTCCTCGTCGATCCCGCGGCCTCGTTCGCCGCCGCGACCGCCGACGCGAAGCGGCCTGTCCTCGCCCGCCGGGCACCGGCCGTGTGGTCGGTGCTGGCGGCGGGGGGCGGCATCCTGGCCCTTCTGCGTCTCCTCGGCGGCGACGCCCTTCCGGCGTCGGTCCGCGTGCCGGTCGCGGTCGTCGCGCTGATCGCCGCGCTGGCCTCGGCCACCGCGTTCTCGCTGTCGGCCCGCTCGACCACGTCGACCCTCGTTCCCGTGGTCGCCCTGATCTCGCTCGCGTTCGGGGGAGGGGTGGCCGTCGTCCCCGACGTGCCGGCGTCGTCGGCGTCGTCGGCGTCGGTGGCCGTGTTCACCGGGCTGCTCGGCGGGGCGATCCTCGCCGGCGTCATCGGCGTGCTCGGCGCTCCCGAGACCCTGCGCGCGCAGGGTCGGACGGCCGCGATCGTGGTGGGCGTGCTCGCGGGCGTCTGGGGCCTCTCTCTTCTTCTGCATCTCGACCCCACGGCGCCCGCGGCCGTCACGCTCGGTCTCGTCCCCGTCGCGCAGCGCGTGTTGCAGGCGAGCCTCGTCGACGTCGCGCCCGGCACGTTCGTCGACTACGCCCGGTTCCAGACCACGCGGTGGACGGTGCGGCAGAGCCTGCCCGACGAGGTGCGCACGATCGAGGCGGCCGATGCCGACGCCCTGGTCGAGCGCTCCACGGCGCGACTCACCATCGGGGTGCTGCTGCTGATCCTGGCGGGGGCGGCCAGCGCGTTCACCGCGCTGCCGTCGTTCCCCTCCGACGACCCGGTGATCCTGGGCGGGCGGATAGCCCTGGCGACGACGGTCGTCCTGGCGTTGCTGCTCGGCTCGCGCAAGAGCACCGTGCCGTTCCTCCGCTGGGTCGAGCGAGCGGGAGCCGCCGTCGTCCTGGCTTCGGTGCTGGTGGCGCTGCTCCCCGCGATCTCGTCGGGCCTGCTCGTGGTGATCGCCGGCATCTGCCTCGCGGTGGGTCTCGGGTGCGCGCTGCTGACGGTGCCCATCGGCCGCGGCTTCCGCTCCCTCGGCTGGTCGCGCACGGGCGACGTCTTCGAGGCGCTCGCGACGGCTCTGTCGCTCCCGGCGGGCATGCTCGCCGCCGGAGCGATCGAGATCGCGCGTGCGATGATGGCGACATGACGCAGACGCCGCCGTTCGGCGCGCCCGCGACGGTGGGGGTGCGCGTGGGCGCCTTCAGCGTCGACGCCGCCCTCGTGGTCATCGCCGCGGGCGTGGCATCGCTTCTCGGCTCTCCCGTCCTCGGTGCCGCGGTCGCGGCCGAGGCGTTGTTGGGGCTGTGGATCCTGCAGGCGCGTCGGGGGTCGACCCCCGGTGCCCTGCTGTTCGGTGTGCGCACGTCGCGGATCGAGGCGCCGCTCGTCCCGGGCGCCGGGCGCGCCTTCGTGCGCGGCCTGCTCGTCGTGCTCGGCGGGCTGGTGCTCGTGGCGGGGGCGTGGGTCGTCGTGGCCTCGGCCGCCTTCGACCGCTCGGGTCGGCGACGCTCGTGGGCGGATCGCGCGGCGGGAACGGTCCTTCTGGCCGTCCCGCGGGGCGAGAAGGCCCCGGATGCCGACGACCCCCGCGCTCTGTCGGAGCCCACGGTCCATGCGCGACCGGCGTCACCGCGCGAACCCCTCCGCGTCGACGCCGGCGTGGCGGCGCTTCCGTCCGCCCCCGAGTGGGATTCCCCGCTCATCGCGATCGAGGCGCCCACGTCGGCGGGCGCACGCCCGGCCCCCGTGGCTCCGGCCGCGACCGTCGACGCCGACGGTGACGGCGACGCCGCGCCGACTCCGCGCACCGGTGTGACGGGCGCCGAGCTGCTGGTCGTCTTCGACACCGGCCAGCGCGCACAGTTCGCACTCCCCGCCGCGGTCAACTTCGGGCGCGCACCGGTCGCCGATCAGGCCGGCGACGTACTCATCGCGGTCGACGACCCCGACCGCCTCATCTCCAAGACGCACCTGCGCCTCGAACACGACGGCGAGGTGGCGTGGGTCATCGACGCCGGATCGACGAACGGCTCCGAGCTCATCGACGACGACGGCGCCGTCCATCCCCTCCCTCCCGGTGCGCGCACCCTGCTCGAGGACGGCACCCGCGTGCGCCTCGGCGAACGCGTCTTCACCCTCAGCCGCCTGATCGGAGGTCCCGCGTGAGCACGGGTCCGCGCATCGCCCCGCCGTCGCTGCCGAACGGGCGGATCGTGCTGCAGCCGCCGCCCGAGCTCGTGCCGAACGAGGGCGGCAGCGGCATCCTGACCTCGCTCCTGCCGATGCTCGGCAGCGTGGGCGCCATCGTGATGGTCACCATCTCGAACAGCGGGCCGACGGGCTTCCTCATCGGAGGCATGTTCCTGCTGTCGTCGCTGGGCTTCGTCGCCGTCAACGGCTGGCGTCAGCGCGCCCAGCGCAACGCCGAGGTGCTGGGCAATCGGCGCGAGTACCTCGCGTACCTGTCCGACCTCCGCGAGACGGTGCGGGTCGCCGCGCGCAAGCAGCGTCGCCACGGCGGATGGATCATGCCCGCTCCCGCCGCCCTGCCCTACATCGCCGAGGAGCGGTCCCGCGTCTGGGAACGCCAGCCGGGCGACGAGACGTTCCTCCTCGCGCGCATCGGCGTCGCCGACCAGCCGCTCAGCCTCGCCCTCGAGGCACCCGAGCTGCCGCCCCTGGCGCAACTCGATCCGGTCGCCGCCTCGGCCGCCCACCGCTTCATGCTGACGCACGAGATCCAGCGCGACCTTCCTCTCGGCTTCCCCCTCGGCGACTACGCGCGCATCGAGCTCGTGGGCGCCGACGAAGACGCCGTGCGCAGCCTCGCGCGCTCGCTCGTCGCTTCGGCGGCGACGCTGCACGATCCCGAAGACGTGATCGTCGCGGTGCTCGCCGGCCCCGCGCAGACGGCCGCCTGGGACTGGGTGAAGTGGCTGCCGCACGCGATGTCGTCGCGGGTGCAGGACCGACTCGGCCCCGCGCGCATGATCTCGGGCTCGCTCGACGAGCTCGTCGACATGCTGCCGACCCAGCTCGCCGGTCGTCCGCGGTTCGCGCCCGGCGGCGGGGTCACCCCGCACGTCGTGCTCGTCGTCGACGGTGTCGACACGATGGCGCACGCCTCGTTCGCGGGGCTCGAGGGCGCGCAGGGCGTCACCGTGATCGACCTGCCCGCGCGGTGGGACGAGCTCGACGATCCGTCGATCGCGCGCGTGGCGCTCGCCGAGACCGTGGCTCCCGTGCGGCCCCGCCGCGGCGAGACCGCGGCCGTCGTCGCGCCCGCGGAGTTCATCGACGGCGCGGGGCGTGCGCAGACCTTCTACCCGGATGCCATGACCATCGCCGAGGCCGAGGCCACCGCGCGCCGGCTCATGCCGCTGCGGCCCGCGCCCATGGTGGTCGTCGACGCGCCGACGACGCAGGGTCAGGCCGAGCTGACGGAACTGCTCGGCCTTCCCGACGTGCGCGCGGTCGACTTCGACCAGGCGTGGAGCCCGCGCCTCGAGCGCGACCGCTTGCGCGTACCGATCGGTCAGGAGCCGTCGGGGGCGCCGCTCATCCTCGACCTGAAAGAGTCCGCCTCGCAGGGCATGGGGCCCCACGGCGTGATGGTGGGGGCGACCGGTTCGGGTAAATCCGAGGTGCTGCGCACCCTCGTGCTCGCGCTCGCGATGACCCACTCGCCCGAGCAGTTGAACTTCGTCCTCGTCGACTTCAAGGGCGGCGCGACGTTCGCGGGCATGGCCGACATGCCCCACGTCTCGGCCGTCATCACCAACCTGGGGGCCGAGCTCGCTCTGGTGGACCGCTTCCAGGACGCCCTGCAGGGCGAGATCGTGCGCCGTCAGGAGCTGCTGCGCGCGTCGGGCAACTTCGCCAACGTCGGCGAGTACGAGGCGGCGCGCCGCGGCGGGCGCTCCGACCTGGCTCCGCTCCCGGCCCTGCTGGTCGTCGTCGACGAGTTCTCCGAGCTGCTGTCGGCCAAACCCGAGTTCGTCGACAGCTTCCTCAACATCGGGCGCGTCGGCCGATCGCTCCACGTGCACCTGCTCCTGGCATCCCAGCGCCTCGAAGAGGGCAAGCTGCGCGGGCTCGACACGTACCTGTCGTACCGGATCGGTCTGCGCACCTTCTCGGCCGCCGAGTCGCGCACGATCATCGGCACGCCCGACGCGTACACGCTGCCGCAGGAACCGGGCGTGGGCTTTCTCAAGAGCGACACCGAGAACCTCGTGCAGTTCCGCGCGGCGTACGTGTCGGGGCGGCCGAGGGGTAACCCCGGCGTCGCCGTCGACGAGTTCGACGCCGTCTCGTCGGGGCCCGCGCGGGTCGAGGTGTTCACGGCCATGGCCCAGCCCGACGACGACACCGACATCGAGATGGATGCCGCGCCGGCGGCGATCTCGGCGCCCGTCGCCGAGAAGCGGTCGACGTTCCAGATCGCCGTGGACCGCATGAAGGACCGCGGGCCCGAGGCCCACCAGGTGTGGCTGCCGCCGCTGGCCGAACCGTCCCCCCTCGACGAGCTCATGCCCGACCTGGCGGAAGACCCCGTGCTGGGCCTCGTCTCGCGCCGGTGGCGTGACGCCGGAGCCCTCACCGTGCCGATCGGTGTCGTCGACATCCCGCTGGAGCAGCGCCGCGACCACCTCACGGTCTCGCTCGGCGGTGCGGCCGGTCACGTCGCGATCGTCGGTTCGCCGCTGAGCGGCAAGTCCACGCTCGCGCGCACCCTCGTCTCTGCGCTGGCGCTGACGGGCACCCCGCAGGAGCTGCAGTTCTTCGTGCTCGATTTCGGCGGCGGTGGCTTCACGGCGATGCAGCGGCACCCGCACGTGGCCGGTGTCGCCACGCGAACCGAACCCGAGGCCGTGCGTCGCGCGGTGGCCGAGGTCGAGGCCGTGCTCGACGCGCGCGAGCAGTACTTCCGCCGCAACGCCGTCGACTCCATCGAGACGTACCGCTCGCGACGGCGCGACGGGCGGCTCGACGACGGCTTCGGCGACGTCTTCCTCGTGGTCGACGGATGGTCGACGCTTCGGGCCGAATTCGAGCCCCTCGAAGCCCGCATCCAGACGATCGCCGCGCGCGGCCTGAGCTTCGGCGTGCATGTCGTGGTGACCGCGAACCGGTGGCTCGAGATCCGCGCGGCACTCAAAGACCTCATCCAGACGCGGGTCGAGCTGCGTCTGGGCGACCCGACCGACTCCGACGTCGACCGCAAGCAGGCGGCCAACGTGGCCGCGGGCCAGCCCGGCCGTGGCCTCAGCGCGACCAAGCTGCAGATGCTCACCTCGGTGCCGCGCATCGACGGCTCCGGCGACGCGGGCACCCTCGCCGACGGTGTGGCCGACATGATCGGCAAGGTCGCCGCCGCCTGGCACGGCGAGCCCGGCCCGAAGATGCGACTGCTCCCCGAGACCATCTCGCTCGACGAGGTGCGCGCGCTCGCCGCGCCCGACGACCCGCGCCTGCTGCTCGGCATCGAGGAGGCGCAGCTGTCGCCCTTCGGCGTCGACCCCCGCCTCGAGTCGCACCTGTTCGTCTACGGCGACTCGGGAATGGGCAAGTCGGCGTTCCTGCGGGGCGTGGCGAAAGAAATCCAGCGCCTGTATACGCCCGCCGAGGCGAAGATCTTCGTCGTCGACTACCGTCGCGCGCTGCTCGGTGAGATCCCCGACGACTACCTCGGGGCCTATCTCACCTCGCACGACCTGGCCACGGGCGGAATGAACGACCTCGCGCAGTACTTCTCCACGCGCATCCCCGGCCCCGACGTGACCCCCACGCAGCTGCGCGAACGCAGCTGGTGGAAGGGCGCCGAGGGCTTCATCCTGGTCGACGACTACGACCTCGTCGCCACCAGCCAGGGCAACCCCCTCGCGGTGTTGCAGCCGCTGCTGGCGCAGGCCGGCGACCTCGGTCTGCACGTCATCCTGACGCGTCGGTCGGGCGGTGCGAGTCGAGCGGCCTACGACCCGATCATCCAGCGCTTCACCGATCTCGGCGTGACCGGCATCCTGCTGGGGGGAAACCCCGAAGAGGGCGCCTTGATCGGTCGGGTCAAGCCCGAGCGGGCAGCGCCGGGTCGGGCGCAGATCGTCAGCCGCGAGCACGGTCTCGTCGCCTCGCAGCTGGTCTTCTCGCCGCCGACGAGCTGATCACCCCTCCTCCCCACCGCCCCGGCCTCCCCCGATGGAGGTCGGGGCGGTGTCGGTGTCGGTGGGGCGGGTTACCGTGGAGGGGTGACATATCCCGGCGCCGCACCAGAGTCGTACGCCGACGCGCCGCCCGAGTCGTACGACACCCCCGACGACCCCTACGCGGGAGCGGACTGGGACCCCGATCTGTTCGCCCCGCCCGACGACCTCGACGCCCCGCCGCCGCCGACGGATGCCGTGAATTCGCGGTTCGCCCGCGCCGCGGTCGCGACGGGCACCGCCCGTGAGCTCCCGGCCGTGCGCGACTTCACCGGACGCGATCCGCGCGAGGTGCTGCACGAGGTCTACGGCTACGACGCGTTCCGCGGCGATCAGGCCGACATCGTGCAGCACGTCGTCGACGGCGGCGACGCGGTGGTGCTCATGCCCACCGGCGGCGGCAAGAGCGTCACGTACCAGGTGCCCGCCCTCGTGCGCCCGGGTACGGGCCTGGTCGTCAGCCCGCTGATCGCCCTCATGCACGACCAGGTCGAGGCGCTCATCGCCAACGGTGTGCGTGCCGGGTACCTCAACTCCACGCAGGCCCCCGCCGAGCGGCAGGCGGTGGAACAGGCCTTCCTCGCCGGCGAGCTCGACCTGCTCTACGTCGCCCCCGAGCGCCTCAACGGCGCGCAGACGCTGGGGCTGCTGTCGCGAGGACGCCTGAGCGTCATCGCGATCGACGAGGCCCATTGCGTGTCGCAGTGGGGTCATGACTTCCGCCCCGACTACCTCGCGCTGGGCGACCTCGCCGAGCGCTTCCCCGGTGTGCCGCGCATGGCACTCACCGCCACCGCGACCACGGCGACCGCGCAAGAGATCGTCGAACGTCTCCGTCTGCGCGACGCCCGCGGCTTCGTCGCCAGTTTCGATCGCCCGAACATCCAGTACCGCATCGACGCCAAGGTCGACCCGCGTCGTCAGCTGGTGCAGTTCATCAAGGCGCAGCCCGAGGGCTCGGCGGGCATCGTGTACGCGCTCAGTCGCAAGAGCGTCGAACAGATGGCGGCGTACCTCTGCACGCAGGGGCTCGATGCGCTGCCGTACCACGCCGGTCTCGACGCCTCGGTGCGAGCGGCGAACCAGTCGCGCTTCCTGCGCGACGACGGCGTCATCATGGTCGCCACGATCGCCTTCGGAATGGGCATCGACAAGCCCGACGTGCGCTTCGTGGCGCACATCGACCTGCCGAAGTCCGTCGAGGGCTACTACCAAGAGACGGGCCGCGCCGGCCGCGACGGCGACCCCTCGGTCGCCTGGATGGCCTACGGCCTGGGCGACGTCGTGCAGCAGCGCCGCATGATCGACCAGTCGCCGGGCGACCGCTCGTACAAGATGCGGCTCGGGCAGCACCTCGACGCCATGCTGGCGCTGTGCGAGACGGTCGGATGCCGTCGGCAGAACCTCCTCGAGTACTTCGGGCAGAAGTCCGACCCCTGCGGCAACTGCGACACCTGCCTCACCCCGCCCGACACCTGGGACGGCTTGGTCGCGGCGCAGAAGCTGCTGTCGACCATCGTGCGTCTACAGCGCGAGCGCGGCCAGGCGTTCGGCGCGGGCCACCTCATCGACATCCTGCGCGGAGCCAAGACCGAGCGCATCGCCCAGCAGGGGCACGACCGACTGAGCACCTACGGACTCGGCGCCGACCTGTCCGATCAGGACTGGCGCAGCGTCATCCGTCAGCTCCTCGCCCGCGGGATCATCGCCGCGCAGGGCGATTACGGCACGCTCGCGCTCAGCGAGGCGTCGGCCGGGGTGCTTCGGGGCGAGTCGCCCGTTCCCCTCCGCCGCGATGCTCTCGGGCGCACGGGCGGCGGCGGTGGTTCGACCCGGCAGCGCAAGTCGAGCGCCGACGACGTCGCGCCCGCCGATCGCGACCTGTTCGAGGCCCTGCGCGCCTGGCGCGCCGAGAAGGCCCGCGAGCAGGGGGTTCCGGCGTACATCGTCTTCGGTGACGCCACTCTGCGCGCGATCGCGGCGGCGCGACCCGCCTCGACCGGCGACCTCGACGGCATCACCGGCATCGGCGCCAAGAAGCGCGAGGCGTACGGCGACGGCATCCTCACGGTGGTCGCGGCGAACTGACGCGACGACAGGGCGCCGTTTCGCGGTGGCGACGGCCGCGTCGGCCGCACGGCTCTGCGGCCGCCGCTGCAGTGAAACGGTGAGCGGGCGGCTGAGGTCGCCGAGGTCGACGCCGCCGCTGAACGGCAGTGCATGCTCGCACATGGCGACCCCCCACAACCCCTGGGCCCCACGTCCGCCCGACGAGTTGTGAACATCCCACAGTGCGATTGCCGGGACGTTGTGGGACACCTACCGTGGGGGTATTCCTTTGCAACGTCGAAAGGTGCCGAGAATGACCGACGCCGCCGTCCGTCCCACCACGCCCGCCACGAGCACGCGTACCCCCGTCGGGGGAGCCCCCGCCGCCCCGCACACCGCCGCCGAGGCCGCCGAGGCGCGCATCGACACCGAGCGGGTCACCGACCTGCTGCTCGGCACGTGGGCCGACACCCGCCGCCAGGCGCGCGAGATGCTCAAGGATCCCGCGCTGTGGCGCGACGATTCGCTGGGCATGGACGCCCACCGCGAGCGCACGCTCAGCCAGCTGCACCTCCTGGTGCAGAACAAGGCGGTGCACCGGGCCTTCCCGAAGCGCTTCGGCGGAGAAGAGAACAACGGGGCCAACATCGCCGGCTTCGAAGAGCTGGTGGCGGCCGACCCCAGTCTGCAGATCAAGTCGGGCGTGCAGTGGGGCCTGTTCGGCTCGGCCGTGCTGCAGCTCGGCACCGCCGAGCACCACGATAAGTGGCTCCCCGGCATCATGAGCCTCGAGATCCCCGGCGCCTTCGCCATGACCGAGACCGGCCACGGCTCCGACGTCGCCGCGATCGGCACGACGGCGACCTACGACGCCGACACCGAGGAGTTCGTCATCCACACGCCCTTCCGCGGTGCGTGGAAGGACTACCTCGGAAACGCCGCCCTGCACGGCAAAGCCGCGACGGTGTTCGCGCAGCTCATCACGAACGGCGTCAACCACGGCGTGCACTGCTTCTACGTGCCGCTGCGTGACGAGTCGGGCGCCTTCCTGCCCGGCATCGGCGGCGAGGACGACGGCCTCAAGGGCGGCCTGAACGGCATCGACAACGGCCGTCTGCACTTCGACCACGTCCGCGTCCCGCGCACGAATCTGCTCAACCGCTACGGCGACGTCGCCGCCGACGGCACCTACTCGAGCGACATCGCCAGCCCCGGCCGCCGCTTCTTCACGATGCTCGGCACGCTCGTGCAGGGCCGCGTCTCGCTCGATGGGGCCGCCGCGTGGGCCTCGGCCATCGGCCTCACCATCGCCATCACCTACGGCAACCAGCGCCGCCAGTTCGACTCGGGCAGCGGCACCCCCGAGGTGACCCTGCTCGACTACGGCAAGCACCAGCGGCGTCTGCTGCCGCGCCTGGCGACGACGTACGCCGAGATCTTCGCCCACGACGAGTTCCTGCAGAAGTTCGACGGCGTCTTCAGTGGCGCGCTCGACACCGATGCCGACCGCGAAGACCTCGAGACCCTCGCCGCAGCCCTCAAGCCGCTGTCGACCTGGCACGCGCTCGACACCCTGCAGGAGTCCCGCGAGGCCTGCGGCGGCCAGGGCTTCCTGTTCGAGAACCGTCTCGTGGGCCTGCGCGCCGATCTCGACATCTACGTCACCTTCGAGGGCGACAACAACGTGCTGCTGCAGCTCGTCGGCAAGCGCCTGCTCGCCGATTACGCCCGGTCGTTCAAGGGCAAGGATGCCAAGCAGCTCGCCGCCTTCGCCGTGGGCCAGACCGCTGGGAAGCTCTTCCACGGTGCCGGCATGCGCCAGCTCGGTCAGGCCGTCAGCGATTTCGGCTCCACCGCGCGCTCGGTCGAGAAGGGGCTCCGCGCCGAACAGCAGCACGAGCTGCTGGCCGGCCGCGTGCAGCAGATGATCGCCGACATCGCGGGGCGCCTGCGCCCGGCATCCAAACTGTCGCGTGAAGACGCCGCCGCCCTCTTCAACGAGAACCAGTCCCAGCTCATCGAGGCGGCGCGTGCGCACGGCGAGCTCCTGCAGTGGGAGGCCTTCACCGACGCGATCAACCGGATCGACGACGACGGCACCCTGCGGGTGCTCACCTGGTTGCGCGACCTGTTCGGACTGCAGCTCATCGAGAAGCACCTCGCCTGGTACCTCATCAACGGGCGCCTGTCGACGCAGCGCGGTGCCGCGGTGTCGAGCTACATCGACCGCCTGTGCGCGCGTCTGCGTCCGCACGCGCAAGACCTGGTCGACGCCTTCGGCTACGGTCCCGAGCACATCCGCGCCTCGATCGCATCGGGAGTCGAAGACGATCGGCAGAACGAGGCGGCGTCGTACTACGCCGCGCAGCGGGCGTCGGGCACCGCCCCCGTTCCCGAGAAGAAGCCCGCGAAGTAGCGGCGTTCCGCGGCCGATCTGCTCGACGACGGGCCGGTACCCTCACGGGGCCGGCCCGTCGTCGCGTCTAGCGCGTCTCCTGCTCGCGCAGCCGTGCCGTCGCGTCGCGAGCCGCCGACAGCACCAGCTGGGCCAGGTCGTAGTGCTGGGCGTCGTCGAGGCGCTCGACGAGGTAGGCCACCGACAGTGACCCGACGGGGGAGTCGTCGGCGTCGAAGATCGGTGCCGCGACACTGCTGGAGAAGCGCACGCGCTCGCCCGCGGTGTGCGCCCAGCCGCGCTGCCGGATCTCGGCCAGCCGGTCGCGTATGCGCGCGGGGTCGGTGAGGGTCGTCTCGGTGTAGGACGGGCGGTCGCCGCTGAGGACGTAGTCGATGTCGACGGGGTCCATGAACGCGAGGATGCTGAGCCCGCTGGCACCCGACCAGAGGGGGACGTTCTCGTTCGTGCGGACGGTGATGCGGATCGGGTTGATGCTCTCTACGATCCCGATGTACTGCCGACCGTGACCGCGACGCTCGGTCAGCGTGGTCGTCTCGCCGGTGCGGTTCGCCAGATGAGCGATGGCGGGCATACCCGCCGCGTGGAGGGCATTGCCCCGCGTGGCTCTCCGCCCCAGGGCGATGGCCGCCGGCCCCAAGCGGTAGCGACGCGTCTCGGCGAGGTAGTCGACGAGCCCCGACGTGACCAGGGACTGCAGGATGCGGTGCACCACGGCCTTGCTGAGGCCGCAGGAGCGAGCGATCTCGGACACCCCCAGCGGCGCCGTCGCATCTGCGAACGCCAGGAGGACTTCCGTCACCCTCGTCGTGGTCGATACCGACCCCTCTGCCACGCTCATGCATCCTCCGGTCCTGGTGCGCCTGGAACGCTGCCCCCGCCGGAGCATACCGAACTGTTTCATTCATCGGAACACGCGTGCGGCGTTCCGAGCCTGGCGAAACAGTCTGGTTACATCCGCGCAACTGCGGCTGTTGTCACGCGGCGTAGTTTCGCAGTCAAGCCCCACAACTTTCAGACTTCATGCGTTCCGCTCAACGAAACATATCCACCAGACGGAACACCAGCCCCAAGGAGATGCGTTGAACACCACCCGCAGAATCGCGACCTCGGTCGCGGCTTTCGCCCTCGGCGCGGTCGCCCTCGCCGGATGCGCCGGATCCGCCGTCGGCTCGAGCCAGGCCGACACCTCGTCCGAGGCGCCCGAAGAGATCGTCATCGGTGCCCTCCACCCCCTGAGCGGGTCGAATGCCGCGGACGGACAGCAGATGAGCAACGCCGCGCAGATGGCCGTGGACGCCGTCAACGACGCGGGGGGAATCGCATCGCTCGGAGGCGCCCGCCTCGTGCTCGAAGCGGCCGACACGCGCGGAGAGCCGGAGACGGGCCAGAGCGAGGCGACCCGCCTCATCCAGGAGGGGGCAGCCGCCCTCGTCGGTTCGTACCAGAGCGGAACGAGCGCGAACATCGCCTCGGTGTCCGAGCGCAACGGCGTCCCCTTCGTGATGGACGTGTCGGCGCTGGACTCGATCCTCGAGCAGGGCTACACGTACTCGTTCCGCATCCAGCCCTCGGCCAGCATGATGGGCACGCAGAGCGCGACCTACCTCTCCGAGATCAGCACGGCCGCCGGTGACCCCGTGCAGAAGGTGGGCTACCTCTACGAGCAGGGCAACTTCGGAGCATCCGCGTACGAGGCCTTCGCCGCGAAGGCCGCGGAACTCGGAATCACCGTCGACCCGGCGATCAGCTACGACCCGACCTCGAGCGATCTGAGCACGCAGGTGCAGCAGGTGGCCGCCGCCGGCGCGGACGTGCTCGCCGTGTCCGGCTACTACAACGACAGCCTCGCGGTCGCCCGCGCGGTCAACTCGATCGCGCCGGAGCTCGACGCCGTCTTCGGTGTCGCCAACGGCGGGTTCGACCAGGTGCAGTTCACCAGCGACGCTCCGAACGGTGGTGCGAACTACCTCGACGCCAACTACCGCTGGGATGCGACGAACGAGGATGCCGTCGCCGTCGCCGACGCGTTCGAGGAGAAGTTCGGTCAGCCGATGCGCACGAGCGCGATGCTCACCTACGACGCCGTCACGCTCATCGCGGAGGCGATCGAGACCGCCGGCAGCGCCGACCCCGCCGCGATCCGCGACGCCATCGCGGACTCCGACTATCAGCCGCACGTGGTCAACGCGGGTCCGGTCTCGTTCGATGAGACGGGCCAGAACGTCAACGCCTCCGTCGTGACGATGCAGGTGCTCGACGGTGCCGTGCGCCAGGTCTTCCCGGCCGACCTCGCCCAGGAGCAGGTCGTCTACCCCGCCCCGGTCAACTGACACCCGAGGAGTGAGCCCCATGACGATCCAAGCTCCCCCGCCCACCGCGTCCACCGCGACGGGGGTGACCGCCGTCCGCCGCTACAACGGACCCTCGGTGCGCACCCTCGTCGTGACCCTCGGCGTGCTTCTGGTCGCCGCCGTGGTCGCCGGGGTCGTCTCCGGCAGCACCACGGTGCTGACGCAGGCCCTGGTGACGGGTCTCCTGACGGGCGGGATCTACAGCCTGGTCGCCATGGGGCTCACCCTCGTCTACGGGGTGCTGCACATCATCAACTTCGCCAACGGTGCGATGGTCGCGCTCTCGATGTACCTGACGTACGTCCTGGTCGACGCGACCGGGATGCACCCTTACCTGACACTGCTCATCACCATCCCGGTCATGTTCGTGCTCGGGGCGCTCACCCAGGCGGGTCTGCTGAACCCGATCATGCGGGCGCCGATCCACACCCAGCTGCTCATCACCATCGGCCTGGCGCTCGCGATCGAGAACATCCTGCTGCTCGTCTTCGGACCCAACCCCCTGTCGGTCCAGCTCCCCGGCAACGCCGGCGTCCCCATCCTGGGGGCCACCGTCGACGTGAGTCGCGTCTACGCCTTCATCGGCGCGCTGATCCTGGTGGCCGTGCTGTGGATCATCCTGCAGAAGACCCCCGTGGGCACAGCCGTCCGTTCCGTCGCCGCCAATCCGGAAGGGGCGCGGCTCGTCGGCATCGACATCAAGGCCATCTACGTCTTGACGTTCGCGCTCGGCGCGGCCGCCGCGGGGGCCGCGGGAACGCTCGTCGCCCCGTTCACGACGATCGAGCCGACGGCGGGGTCCGTCTTCAACCTGACCGCCTTCGTCGTGGTCGTCCTCGGGGGAATGGGCAACGTGCCCGGAGCCCTGGTCGGCGGGCTGATCGTGGGTCTCACCGAGCAGCTCGGCGGTCTCATCATGCCCGGCCAGTCTCCGCTTCTGGCCGTGTTCGTCGTCTTCCTCGTGGTCTTGTTCGCCAAGCCGCGCGGCATCTTCGGGAGGGCCTCATGACACTCGCCGCACGACCGACCGCGAAGACGCAGGTTCGGCCCGAGGCCTTCGCCGCCTCCGCCCGCGTGCCGGTGTACCGCACCGTCACATTCCGCCACTACGTGGTGCTGGGCATCCTCGCCCTCGTCGGGGTGGCGCTGCCCTTCGTCCTGCCGACCGCGGAGCTCGCGGTCGCGATGCGGGTGCTCATCTTCGCGCTCATGGGCATCGGCTGGAACATGATGAGCGGCTTCGGCGGCATGTTCAGCTTCGGCCACGCGGCGTACTTCGGCGTCGGCGCGTACGTCACGGCCGTCCTCCTGGTCGACTTCGGCGTCAGCCCCTGGGTGGGGCTGCTGGCGGGAATGGCCACCGCCGCCGCGGTGGGGGTGGGGATCAGCTATCTCGCCCTGCGCTACAAGCTCACCGGCGCCTACTACGCCCTGTCGACGTTCGCCTTCGCGGAGATGCTGCGCCTGTTCACGGTCGGCAACGAGGCGCTGAACAAGACCGTCGGCTTCACCGTCCCCGTCCTGCGGGGCGAGGACTGGTGGATGTTCCAGTTCCCGGTCGGATCGCCGAACTACTGGTGGATCGGCGTGGGCATGGTCGTCGTCGCGCTCGTGGTGGTCATCGAGTTCCTGCGGCGCCGCACCGGGCGCTTCACCCTCGCCGCCCGTGACGACGACATGGCCGCGGCCGCCGTCGGCATCGACGTGCTGCGCTACAAGCTCACCACCGTCGCCCTGTCGGCGGCGATCACGGCGGCCGCCGGAACGCTGTACCTGCAGTACTACATGTTCATCGATCCCGAGCTCGCCTTCGGGGCGCACGTGTCGAACAACGCCATCATCACGGCGGTGGTCGGCGGAGTGGCCACGGTCTGGGGCCCCGTGGTCGGAGCGATCGTGATGGCTCCGCTGTCGGATCTGGTCGCGGCCTTCCTCCGCCACCCTCCGGAGCAGCTCGCCTTCCTCCAGGGCAACGGTGGGCTCGACGTGCTCATCTACGCCGTCATCCTCATCGTCTGCGTGCTCCTGCTTCCCAAGGGCATCTACGGCACCGTCAAGAACTGGGTGGTGAAGAAGAAATGACCATTCTCGAGATCCGCGGGGTCGGCAAGTCCTTCCGAGGGCTTCGCGCCCTCGACCAGGTCGACGTCTCCGTCGACGAGGGAGAGATCGTCGGCATCATCGGAGCGAACGGGGCGGGCAAGACCACGCTGTTCAACTGCGTGACGGGGGACTCTTCCCACCGCCGTGCAGAAGCGGCTCGAACTCACCCGAGCCCTCGCGATGCGGCCCCGGGTGCTGCTTCTCGACGAGGTGCTCGCGGGTCTCGTCCCGTCCGAGCGGACACCCGTGCTCGACCTCCTCGACGAACTGCGTCGCGAAGAGGGCGTGGCGATGCTCTTCATCGAGCACATCATGGCCGCCGTGCGGCGGCTCAGCGACCGCGTCGTGATGATGGACCAGGGGTCGGTCATCGCACGCGGAGACGTGGACGTCGTCCTCCAGGACCCCCGGGTCATCGAGGCGTACCTGGGCAAGGAGTACGGCCATGCTGCTTGAGATCGACGACCTGCGCGCGGGGTATCACGGCCTGGAGATCCTGCACGGGATCTCGCTCACGGTCGGCGCCGGAGAGGTGGTCGCCGTCGTCGGCGCCAACGGTGCCGGCAAGTCGACGACGCTGAAGGCGATCGCCGGTGAGGTGCGGCAATACGGCGGCGCGGTCCGCTTCGACGGATCACCCGTGACCTACGGCCGGAGTCACCTCGTCTCCCGACGAGGGCTCATGCTCGTGCCCGAGAACCGGGCCCTGTTCGGCTCGCTCACGGTGGAGGACAACCTCCGCATGGGTTCGTGGGGCAAGAAGGGGCGAGACGGCTTCTCGGAGGACGAGATCATGGATCTCTTCCCGATCCTGCGCCAGCGGCGCCAGCAGCTCGCCGAGACGATGTCGGGCGGACAGCAGCAGATGCTGGCGATCGCCCGGGCGCTGATGGGCGCCCCGCGCCTGCTCATGCTCGACGAGCCGTCGACCGGCCTGTCGCCCAAGCTGACGTGGGACGTGTTCCACGCCGTCAACGCGATCCGCGACCGCGGGGTCGGGGTCTTGATCGTGGAGCAGAACGCCCATCAGGTTCTCCAGCTCGCCGACCGCGCCTACGTGCTCGAATCCGGGGCCGTCGCCCTCGAGGGCGAGGCCGCGGCACTCGCCTCGGATTCCCGCGTGCAGGCCGCGTACCTGGGGCATTGACCGTGTACGGGACTGATCGGTCGCTGTCCGCGCTCGGCGAGTGGGCCGCGAGCCGCCCCTTCGACCGCGCCCCCGAGCCGGTCCGGCGGTCCTTGCGACGCGCCGTGACGAATCTGCTCGCGGTGACCGTCGGCGGGGCGATGCTTCCGGAGATGCGGCGCCTGCGGGCGGCGTGGTCGCCGGCGGGGGGACCGGCCTCGTTGATCGGTACCGACCAGCACGTACCCGTGGAGGCCGCGATCTGGTTGAACGGCGTCGCTGCGGTCGTCACCGAGCGCGACGAAGGCAACCGCTACGCCAAGGGACATCCCGCCGCCCAGACGGTTCCCGCCGTGCTGGCCATCGCCGAGGAGCGCGCGATCAGCGGTGAGACGCTGTGGAACGCCCTCTTCGTGGCGTATGAGGTGGCCGCCCGGGTCGGGCGGGCGACGGAATTCGCCCCCGAGGTGCACACGCACGGCCCCCTGGGGGCCGCGGGAGCGGCCGCCGGGTGCGCCCTGCTGATGGGGGCGGATGCCGACGGGATCGCCCGCGCGATCGATGCGGGCGCCGCGATGGCGCCCGCGACCTCGTGGGCCTCGGTGCACCGGGGTGCGGCGGTCCGCGACCAGTGGGTGGGGCAGGGTGCTCTCGCCGGTGCGGCGGGAGCACGCTACGCCTCCGCCGACGCCTCGCCCGGCGCCGGGGGACTCGACGGAACGCTCGCCGGCACCCTGGGCGTGGTCGATCCCGATCTGCTCGTCGCCGGGCTCGGCGACGAGGCGCTGGTCTCGTCCAGCTACCTCAAGCAGCACTCGTCCTGCGCGTACACCCATGGACCGGCGGATGCCGCGTTGCGGGTGCGCGACCGGATGATGGCCGCCGGGATGACCCCCGACGACATCGCCGCCGTACGCGTCGAGGGCGTGGCCTCCGCCGCCTCGCTCCCCGCCACGACGTGGAGCAGCCGCCACGGCGCCTACTTCTCGGTGCCCTTCGCCGTCGCCAGCGCACTGCGCTTCGGCGACGTCGCGGTGGATCGGGCACAGGTTCCGCCCGACCCCGCGCTCGCCCGCCTGGCCGCGCTGGTCAGCGTGACGGATGCGACCTCCTCGCTGTCGCCCGCGACGCCCACCTCGCGGCCCGCCCGCGTCACGGTGCACCTCACGGACGGGACCTCCCACACGGCATCCGTCCGCCACCCCGACGGAGACGCCGTCGACACGCCGTTCTCGGCGGAGAGGATCGACGGCCTTCTGACGGAGGCCGTGCGCCCCGCGGGTCTCACCGCCGCGGACGTCCATCTCGCCGTCGAGCTCTTCGACGATCCCGATCCGCGTGCGCTCACCCGCGCGCTCCGCCGACTCGTCCCCTCTTCCCAAGGAGTATCAGCATGACCGACACCATCGACTGGAACCACGAGATCGACACGATCCG
Source organism: Microbacterium sp. Leaf179 (assembly GCF_001423785.1). NCBI lineage: Bacteria > Bacillati > Actinomycetota > Actinomycetes > Micrococcales > Microbacteriaceae > Microbacterium > Microbacterium sp. Leaf179. The sequence continues at coordinate 566,502 of NZ_LMPH01000001.1, forward strand.
TCACCTGCGCGCCACCCGCACGAAGGTGGGCCCCGGCTCGTCGCCCGCCGTCCTCGTCATCGACTTCCAACGCGCGTTCACCGAGCACGAGAAGATCGGCCCCGGCACCGCCGTCGCCCTCGCACACACCCAGGACGTGCTGGAAGCAGCCCGCGCGGCCGGCATCCCGGTCATCTACGCGGTCATGGTGCTGGACTCCCTCGACGACCGGATGCTCGCCCAACGTGTGCGGTCGAGCCTCACCGAGCGGTGCGAGCGGGGCAACCCGTGGACGACGATCAGCGATGCCGTGCCGCCGGCGCCGACGGACCACATCGTCGAGAAGACCGTGGCATCGGCGTTCTACCGGACCCGCCTGCACGACCTCCTCCAAGAGCTCGGCGTCGACGAGCTCATCGTCACGGGCACCTCCACCAGTGGGTGCGTACGCGCGACCGTCGTCGACGCCGCCTACCGGAACTATCGCCTGAGCATCGTCGAGGAGTGCTGCGACGACTTCCGGACCGTGTCCGGAGAGGTGTCGCTGTGGGACATGCAGGATCGCTTCGGCGACGTGGTCGACAAGAGATGGGTGCTCGATCGGTTGTCGGCGTCGACCCCGGCGGAGCGGGAGGACGGCGCTGCATGAGCATCTCGAACAACCGTCGACTGTTCTGGGCGCCCATGCCGACGCGTCCGCGCGTCACCTGGCCGTCCGAGAAGCCGCTCGCCTTCTGGCACGCACCCAACGTCGAGCACTACGACTGGATCCCCCCGGGCGGCGGTTCGCCGCAGGGCCGGGTCGCCGCACCCGACGCGCAGCACTACATGCACCGCGACGGCGGCAACCGGGTGGGCCTGTGGCGGCTGCTGCGCGTGGTCGACGAGTTCGAGATGCCCTCGACGGTCTCGCTCAGCCTGTCGCTGCTGGAGGAGCAGCCCGAGGTGCGCGACGCGATGGCCGCTCGCGACTGGGAGATCATGAGCCACGGGATCTCGAACCTCCGACCGCTGTACGAGATGTCGCGCGACGATGAGAACGCCTTCTACGACCTGTCGCAGCGTCTGAGCCAGACGTATTACGGCGGCCGCCGCATCAAGGGGATGCTGGGACCCAAGATCTCCGGCACCGACAACACCGTCGATCTCATGGCCGCGCACGGGATGCAGTACATCGCCGACTTCATCCACGACGAGCAGCCCCGTCCGCTCCGGACGATCGACGACTCCCGTTTCGTGTCGGTGCCCTACAGCTACATGCTCAACGACGTCCCCATGATCCACGTGCGCAGCCTCTCCGCCGCGGACTTCGTCGCCCTCGCCCTCGCCCAGATCGATCGATCGCTGCGCGATTCGATGACCGACGGACAGGCGCGGGTCGTGTGCCTCGCGACGCACCCGTTCCTGGCGGGTCAGCCCTGGTTCACGCAGGCGCTGCGCGAGATCTTCGCCGCGGTGCGCGCCGACGAGCGCATCTGGTGCACCACGGCGGGGGCCATCACCGATCACTTCCTCGCCCACCACTACGACGAACAGGTCGCCTTCGCCGAGGCGCTCGCCGAAGAGCACACGGCCTATGCGGCGGAGGTGCGCTCATGACGCTCATCACCCATCCGACGGACGCGACGGTGTTCGTCCCCGACCTCCCGCGCGCCTACGAGCCGCACCGAGAGCCGTGGGTCCTCCCGGGTGGCGACAAGCTGGCCGTCAGCGTGCTGCTGCACGCGCCGTCCTACCAGGACGTCGTCCCCGCCGACGCGTTCACCCCGACGGCGATGCAGGGCGGGGTGGGACGTGACACCTCCGAGCCGCGGCACGGGCAGGTCGCGCGACTCTCGCAATGGGACTTCGGTCTCACCACGGGTATCTGGCGGCTGCTCGACATCGCCGAGCGCGCCGGCGTCCCCGTCGCGGTGGCCCTCGACGAGGCGGGTGTCACGACCGTGCCCGGCCTCGCTCGCGGCATCGCCGACCGCGCCCAGGAGATCGTCGTCCGCGGCACCGCCGCGAACATCATCCTGTCACCGCGGATGGACCTCGAGCAGGAGCGGGCGTCCATCGTGCGCGCCAAGGACGCGGTCCAGCGGTTCACGGGGCGCGAATGCGTCGGGTGGTTCGGACCGGAGCGCGCGGGCACCTCGCGGACGACGGCTCTGCTCCGCGACGCCGGCTTCCGCTGGTTCGGCGACTGGCCGCTCGACGAGCGACCCGTCGCCCTGGCCGGTGCGTCGAGCGGTCTGACCGCCGTCAGTCACGCGCTCGAGACAGAGGACATGTTCGAGCTCTACGCGCGCGGCATCCCGGCCGCGGACTACGCGCAGTTGCTGTCGGCGACGATCGACCAGCTGGTGCGCGACGCCGATGTCGTGGGTGCGCGCCATCTCGGGCTGAGTCTCTTCGGCTGGGTCTCGGGGCAGGCCTGCTTCGCCGACGTGGCCGAGCAGACATTGCGCGCGCTCGCCGCTCACCCCGACGTGCTGCTCGTCACGCCGGGTCAGGTGGCGGAGCTGGTCGGTTGACGGGGGTGGTCGAGCGCGCCGCGACGGGAGACGCCCCGGGCCTGCCGCTGAGGATCCCGTGGTCGCTGGGCAGCGGCACCATCCTCCTCGGACTCAACTCCTCGGTCATCGCCGTCGCGCTGGTGCCCATGGTCGCCTCCTTCGGCGGGGGCGACGCCGCGACCGCGACAGCCTGGATCGTCAGCTCGCTCTACATCGCCGCCGCGATCGGCTCGCCCACCGCGGGGCGCGTCGCCGATCTGTTCGGACCGCGACGCGTGTACCTCACGGGTCTCGCCCTCATCCTCGTCGCCTCCCTGGCGGGACCGTTCATCACCTCGAGCGCGTGGATGATCGCCGACCGGGTCGTGCTGGGGCTGGGCGCCGCCGCACAGTTCCCCGCGGCGATGGCGATCATCCGCCGCACGGCGGACCAGGCCAGAGCCCGTCCGTCGGGCGCGATCGGGGTGATCGCACTGTGCGGTCAGACCACGGCCGCCCTCGGCCCGACCGTCGGTGGGGTCGTGGTGCTGCTGTGGGGGTGGCCCGGCATCTTCTGGATCAACCTGCCGCTGGTCGCGCTGTGCGCGACGCTCGTGCTCGTCTTCGTGCCGGCGGACGAGCGTCGTCCGGCATCGACCGCCGCCGAAACGCTGCGCATGCTCGACCCCACGGGGATGCTGCTGATGATCGGCTCCCTCGTCGCCGCCATGACGGCTCTGTTGAGCGTGGACACCGACCCCCTCCTGGCCCTCGTCGCGGGCGCGGCGGCCGTTCCTCTCGGCATCCTGTTCGTATGGCGGGAGCGCCGTGCCCGCCATCCCTTCGTGGACGTGCGATTGCTGGTGAGGTATCCGCAGTTCGGGGCGACCTGCCTTCGGGCGCTGACGACCTTCGTGTCGTTCTACGTGATCTTCTACGGACTGCCGCAATGGCTGCAGGCGACGAGGGAGCTGGACCCCGCGACGACGGGTCTCATGATGCTCCCGGTCTTCGCGATCGGTGCCCTCTCGACGGTCGGAGCCACCCGGCTGAGCAGGCACTGGCAGCCGCGCACCCTCCTGGCGATCGGCACCTCGGCGATGGTGGTGGCCGGGACGCTGCTGGCGGTGCTGGGCTCGGCGTCGACGCCGCTGTGGCAGCTGGTGATCGTGGGCGCGCTGCTGGGAGTGCCGAACGGGTTCAACAACCTGGGCAATCAACTGCTCCTGCACCACGCCGTCCCGGCATCCGCGGCCGGTGCATCCACGGGGATCTATCGCACCGCCCAGTACGTCGGTGCGGCGCTCGCCGCCGTCGTGGTCGCCCACCTTCTCGACACGGGAGACGAGCTCGGCGGCATCCGTGAGATCGGCGCCACGATCGCCGGGATCGGCGCGCTGCTCCTGCTGCTCACCCTCACCCATCTCATCCGGCATCGCCGCGACGGAGGAACGACATGACCGTGACCGAGTACGCCCCGACGGTTCCCTCCCTCGGGCACCCGCGCCTGCTGAGCCCGCTGCGACTGCGCGAACTGGTGCTGCGCAACCGCATCGGGGTCTCTCCCATGTGCATGTACGCCGTCACGGACCGCAGCGGGCGGGTCGACGACTGGCACGTCGCGCACTATGCGCAGTTCGCCCTGGGAGGTGCCGGTCTCATCGTCACCGAGGCCACGGCCGTCGTGCCCGAGGGGCGCGTCACCCCGCAGGACGCGGGACTGTGGAGCGACGAGCACATCCCCGCCTGGCGGCGCGTCACCGACGCCGTCCACCGGGCGGGTGGGGCGATCGCGGTGCAGCTCGCGCACGCCGGACGCAAGGGGAGCAAGTTCGCGGGGCCGCCGATCGATCAGCCGGGGGAGAGGGGCTCGGTGCCGCCGGCCGGCGGAGGGTGGGCGACCCTGGGAGCGACGGGGGAGCCCTTCGGTCGATTCGCCGCACCGTCCCGCGCGAGCGACGACGACCTCGCCCGCGTCGTCGACGGCTTCGCGTCGGCTGCGCGCCGGGCGGTGGAGGCGGGCTTCGACGCCGTGGAGCTGCACGGGGCGCACGGCTATCTCCTGCACGAGTTCCTCTCGCCGGTGACGAACACGCGCGGCGATCGGTGGATGCGTGAGCGCTCCGCGCTCCTGCGAGAGACCGTCGACGCCGTTCGCGCGAGCGTGCCCTCGGGCATGCCGCTGATCGTGCGTCTCTCGGTCGACGACGTCGCCCCGGGAGGGTCGGATGCCGAGGCGTCGGCGCAGCTGGCGGAGACGCTCTCGCACCACGGTGTCGACCTCATCGACTGCTCGTCCGGGGGGCTGGTCGCGGGCGCCGAATACGCGCCCTTCCCCGGTTACCAGGTGCCCGGCGCCGCGACCATTCGCGCACGCGGAGTCGCGACCGCCGCCGTGGGCCTCATCACCGATCCGAGCCAGGCCGAGGCGATCCTCGCCGACGGGCATGCCGACCTGATCCTGTTGGGGCGCGAGATGCTCCGCGACCCGCACTGGGCGCGCCGTGCCGAGCTGGTGCTGACCGGCGGCGCGTCGATCGAGCCCCGCTATCACCGCGCCTATCTCTGACGCCGCGAGTCCTGCTGCCCGGGCGACCCGCACGCGGTGCTCCCCGGACACGGGCGGCGCGATGTCGGCGGCCCCCTCTAGCCTGGGCGTATGACCGACCTGGTGACCGGCGCCGACGGCGTCGTCCGATGCGCGTGGGCGGGCTCCGACGCCGAGTATCAGCGGTACCACGACGAGGAGTGGGGCTCCACGCTGCGCGGCGATCGCCCGCTCTTCGAGAAGCTCAGTCTCGAGGGCTTCCAGGCCGGGCTCGCCTGGATCACGATCCTGCGCAAACGCCCGCGCTTCCGCGAGGTCTTCCACGACTTCGCCCCCGAGGTCGTGGCCGCGTTCGGTCCCGACGACGTCGCGCGTCTGCTGCAGGATGCCGGGATCATCCGCCACCGGGGCAAGATCGAGGCGGTGATCGGCAACGCGGCCATCGTGGCCGCCCTGGCCGAGGGCGAGTTCGACGCGCTGATGTGGTCGTTCGCCCCCACCGGGCACACGCCGCCCGCGACCTTCGCCGAGGTGCCGGCCGTCACACCGGAATCCACCGCGATGAGCAAAGAGCTGCGGCGCCGCGGATTCCGCTTCGTCGGCCCGACCACGATGTACGCCCTCATGCAGTCCTCCGGCATGGTCGACGACCACGTCGCCGGCTGCTGGCGCGCGTCGCGCTGAGGCCGACCGGAGTCGCCGATTCCGCGTGTCGCCACTGGAGGCGGTAGGCTGTTCGATTGGAGCGTTCCGCTCCCAGCGTCGTCGAACGCACCGGCCCCTCTCTCGGGCCTTTGACCTTCACGGCGAACGGATGCGCCACCCGGCGCCTTCGCCCATTGCAGCCGCAGCATCGCGGCATCCCGAACCGCCGTGCGTGCCCGCGCGCCGGCAGGAGTATTCATGACGTCTCAGACTTTCGCCGACCTCGGCGTGCCCGCCCCCCTCATCGACGTTCTCGCCGCCCAGGGCAAGAACGAGCCCTTCCCGATCCAGGCCGACACTCTGCCCGACACGCTCGCCGGGCGCGACGTGCTCGGCCGCGGCAAGACCGGCTCGGGCAAGACCCTCGCCTTCGCGCTGCCCCTCGTCGCCCGCCTCGCGGCCACGAGCGACCGCCGTCGCGGCCGTCGCCCCCGCGCTCTCGTTCTGGCGCCCACCCGCGAGCTCGCGAACCAGATCGACGAGGTCATCAAGCCCCTCGCCGCCGCCTTCGACCTGACCACGACCACCGTCTACGGCGGCGTGAACCAGAAGCGCCAGGTCGACGCTCTCGCCGCCGGCGTCGACATCCTCGTCGCCTGCCCCGGCCGCCTCGAGGACCTCATCGGTCAGGGCTTCGCCAACCTGGGCGACATCGAGATCACCGTGCTCGACGAGGCCGACCACATGGCCGACCTCGGCTTCCTGCCCGGCGTGACCCGTCTGCTCTCGCGCACGCCCGCCGACGGCCAGCGCCTGCTGTTCTCGGCCACGCTCGACAACGGGGTCGACAAGCTCGTCAAGCGATTCCTGCGCAACGAGGTGCTGCACTCCGTCGACGAGGCCCACTCGCACGTCGCCGCGATGACCCACCACGTCTTCGCGCCGGCCGACACCGAGGCGAAGAACCGCCTCGTGCAGACCCTCGCCTCGGGTACCGCCCGCCGCATCCTGTTCATGCGCACCAAGCACCAGGCCAAGAAGCTCGCGAAGGCGCTGACCGCGGCAGGCATCCCCTCGGTCGACCTGCACGGCAACCTGTCGCAGCCGGCACGCGACCGCAACCTCGCCGCCTTCGGCGACGGCCGCGCCCGGGTGCTCGTCGCCACCGACGTCGCCGCCCGTGGCGTGCACGTCGACGGCGTCGAGCTGGTCGTGCACGTCGACCCGCCCGTCGAGCACAAGGCGTACCTGCACCGCTCGGGCCGCACCGCCCGCGCCGGTTCCGCCGGTGACGTCGTGACGATCATGCTCCCCGAGCAGCGTCGCGACACCCTCGACATCCTGCGCAAGGCCAAGATCTCGGCCACGCCCACGGTCGTGACCTCCACCTCGCCCGAGGTCGTCGCGCTCGTCGGCGAGGTCGCCGAGTGGGTCAAGCCCGAGCCCGTCGTCGCCCCGCAGCAGCAGGGTGGCGGACGCTCGCAGGGCGCCAACGCCCAGCGCAAGCGCGCCGCTCGCGGCGAGGGCCAGCAGTCGTCGGGCCGCGGTGGCGCCCAGGGCGCCGGCGGCGGTCGTCGTCGCAGCGCCGGCGCCCCGGCGGCCGACGCCGCATCGGGCGCACGCGCTCCCCAGGGCGGTCGTGGCGGTCAGCGTTCCGGTGCGGGCCGTGGCCAGGGCGCAGGCGGCGCACAGCGCGCCGGTGCCGGCGCCGCACGTCCGCAGGGCGCGGGCCGCTCGGCATCCGGCGCCCCCACGACCGGCATGGTCGTCGGCTCCCGCTCGCCGCGCACCAACCGTCGCGCGCAGGGCTGACCTCTCCTCGATCGACGCCCCCGCAGCTCCGGCTGCGGGGGCGTCGTCGTCTCCACCGGCCGTCGTCGTTCGGGGCCGGCGTGCGGGGAGCCTCGCGGATGTCGGGGGTCTGCGCCACACTGGGGGCGGCCCACCCGGGGCCGATCCTCGAAGGAGCGCCGCATGAGCGACCCCGTCCCCGATGCGCACGACGTCATCCGCGTGCGCGGCGCGCGCGAGAACAACCTGAAGGGCGTCGACCTCGACGTTCCCAAGCGTCGGCTCACGGTGTTCACCGGAGTGAGCGGCTCGGGCAAATCGTCGCTCGTCTTCGGGACGATCGCCGCCGAGTCGCAGCGGCTCATCAACGAGACCTATCCCACGTTCGTGCAGCAGTTCATGGGTCAGCTCTCGCGGCCCGACGTCGACGCGCTCGAGAACCTCAGCGCGACCATCCGCGTCGACCAAGAGCGCATGACCGCCAACGCCCGCTCGACGGTGGGCACCGCCACCGACGTGCACGCCATGCTGCGCATGCTCTTCAGCCGTCTGGGGCAGCCGCACGTCGGGTCGTCGCAGGCGTTCTCGTTCAACGTCCCGTCGATCTCGGGCGCGGGGGCCGTGACCGTCGCCCGGGGCGCCCGCAAGGGCCAGAAAGAGCGACGCTCGTTCGAGATCACCGGGGGCATGTGCCCCGAGTGCGAGGGGCTCGGCAAGGTCAGCGACATCGACCTCGACCAGCTCGTCGACAAGACGCTGTCGCTGAACGCGGGCGCCATCCTCGTTCCGGGATACACCGCCGACGGCTGGATGGTGCGCGTGTTCAGCGAGTCGGGGTTCGTCGACGCCGACACCCCGATCGAGCAGTACTCGGCGCAGCAACGTCACGACTTCTTCTACAAAGAGCAGACCAAGGTCCGCATCGCGAACACCAACATGACCTACGAGGGACTCGTTCCCAAGATCACGAAGAGCCTGCTGCAGAAAGACCGCGATGCCCTGCAGCCGCACGTGCGGGCCTTCGTCGATCGCGCCGTCACCTTCGTCGCGTGCCCGGCGTGTGCGGGAACACGGCTGAACGACGGCGCCCGCTCCTCGCGCATCGGCGACGTGAACATCGCCGATGCCGCCGCCATTCAGATCACCGACCTCGCGGCCTGGGTGCGGACGATCGACGACTCCTCCGTGGCGCCCCTCGTCGAGGGGCTGGGCGACACCCTCGACGCCTTCGTGCGCATCGGTCTGGGTTACCTGTCGCTCGATCGCGCGAGCGGCACGCTCTCGGGTGGCGAGGCCCAGCGCACCAAGATGATCCGGCATCTCGGCTCGAGCCTCAGCGACATCACCTACGTCTTCGACGAGCCCACGGCGGGACTCCACCCCCACGACATCCAGCGCATGAACGAGACCCTCCTGCAACTGCGCGACAAGGGCAACACGGTGCTCGTCGTCGAGCACAAGCCCGAGGTCATCGACATCGCCGACCACGTCGTCGATCTGGGCCCGCGCGCCGGGCGCGACGGGGGCCGGGTGCAGTACGAGGGCGACGTCGCGGGGCTCCGTTCCTCCGACACCCTGACCGGCCGGTTCCTCGACCACCGCGCGCGGCTGAAGCCCGCGGTGCGCGCGGCGACCGGCTCCCTGCCCATCCGCGGAGCCGTCGACCACAACCTGCGGGGCGTCGACGTCGATGTGCCCCGCGGCGTCCTGACGGTCGTGACCGGGGTCGCGGGGTCGGGCAAGTCCTCGCTCATCCACGGACACCTGCCATCGTTCGACGACGTCGTGGTGGTCGACCAATCGGCGATCAAGGGCTCGCGCCGCAGCAGCCCGGCGACCTACACGGGCATCCTCGACGCGGTGCGCGCGGCGTTCGCCAAGGCCAACGGCGTGAAGCCGGCGCTCTTCAGCGCCAACTCCGAGGGAGCATGCGTCGCCTGCAAGGGCCTGGGGGTCATCGTGACCGAGCTCGGGTTCCAATCGACCGTCGAGACCGTGTGCGAACTCTGCGGAGGAACGGGCTTCTCCGACGCCGTGCTCGAGTACACCCTCGACGGCAAGAACATCGCCGAGGTGCTGGCGCTGTCGGTCGCCGAGGCGGCGGAGTTCCTCGTCACCGGACCGGCCGTCGCGGTCCTTGCTCGTCTGAACGACGTCGGCCTCGGGTACCTGACGCTCGGTCAGGCCCTCAACACGCTCTCGGGCGGTGAGCGTCAGCGTCTCAAGCTGGCGATCTCGATGGCCAAGTCGGGGGCCGTCTACGTGCTCGACGAGCCCACGACGGGTCTGCACCTGGCCGATGTCGACACTCTGCTCGGGCTGCTCGACCACCTCGTCGACGCCGGCAACACGGTCGTCGTCATCGAGCACCATCAGGCCGTGATGGCGCACGCCGACTGGATCATCGACCTGGGACCGGGCGCCGGTCACGACGGCGGCACCGTGGTGTTCGAGGGCACGCCGGCCGACCTGGTCGCGGCCCGCACGACGCTCACGGGCGAGTATCTGGCGCGGTACGTCGGGGAGTGACGCGCGGGCCCACGTCGACCGAACGCGAGTCGTGAGGCTCCGCCCGACGGGCGGGACCGCGCGCGAACGGATGCGATGCGCTGCCCGCGTCCGACAGACGCGGGGCGCCGCCCGCGTCAGGCGGGTGCGGTGAGCGACGCGTCGTGCAGGTGACGGTCGCCGTGCGGCAGCACCTTCACCATCACTCCGCGGCGGCGCAGGTCGGCGACCGCGCGCGTCTCGTCTTCGCGTGTGAGACCGAGGGCGTGGACGCTCGCGACCACGAGCACGTCCCCGTGCGTGAGGGTTCCGAAGAATCGGTCCAGCCGCTTCGCCCACCCCTCGAGCGTTTCGGGCGCGGGGTGGCGGAATCCCTCGATCGGCACACCGAAGCGTGTGAGGTCGTCGCGCTGCTGCACCACCGTCGGCATGTCGGGGCGCGAGACGACCAGCCCCACCAGGCGTGAGCCCGCGGGGCGGGCACGCCACCAGTCACGGTCGCTCTGCAGCTCGGTGAAGCACTTCGGGCACTCGGCCGCGGCGTGCACGAGGGGCACGGGGCTGGTCCCGGCGGCATCCGCAGATGACGGCATCGTCGGGATCGGATCGCTCATGGAAACCTCCGTCACCATTGTGCCGTACGCCGCGAGGAATCAGTCAGCTCGCCCCGGCGCACTCTCGTGTCGGTGTCCGGTTCTTGCGGGAAACGGCTGCCCGGACGCCCTCCGTCCAGCCATCGGGGGACAGGCCTCGCCGTGCCGGACGCACCCCGGGCCCGCCGCGACGCGCGACGGGCCCGGGAGCGGTCGGCTCAGTGGGCCGAGTACCCGCCGTCGACGAGGTGGTAGCTGCCCGAGATGAACGAAGCGGCGTCGCTCAGCAGGAACAGCGTCAGCGCGGCCACTTCGGCGTCGGTGCCCAGGCGACCCGTCGCGTGCTCGTTCTCGAGGTGGGTGAGGGCCTCGGGCGACAGGCTCGAGCGCACGAGCGGGGTGTCGATGAACCCGGGGCCGACGGCGTTGGTGCGCACGCCCTGCGCGGTGTACTCGAGCGCGGCGACCTTCGTCAGGCCGACCAGGGCGTGCTTGCTGGCGACGTACGCCGCGTTCTGGGCGATGCCGACCGATCCGAGGACGGAGGCCATGTTCACGATGGCGCCGCCACCGGCCTCGACGATCGCGGGCAGCTGGAACCGGAGGCCGTAGAAGACGCCGTCGAGGTCGACCGCGCGCACGCGGTCCCACGCCTCGATGTCGTAGTCGCCGATGTTCTGCGGGGCGGCGCCGATGCCGGCGTTGTTCACCGCCAGGTGAAGGGCGCCGAACGTCTCCTTCGCGAAGGCGACGGCGGCTTCGGAGTCCTGCCACTTCGCCGTGTTCTGGGCGAAGGCGGCAGCCGATCCGCCCGCGTCGGTGATCTGCGCGACGACGGCGTCAGCCGCCTCGCGGTTGATGTCGGTGACCACGACCGAGGCGCCTTCTTCGGCGAGTTCCCGCGCGATCTCCGCGCCGATGCCGCTGCCCCCACCGGTGACGAGTGCGACTTTGCCGGTGAACCTGCTCATGAACGAACTTCTCTCCCGCCGTCGAGTCACCACGGCTTTCGCGGTGACCGCAGGCGCCTGGGGGAGAACCCACCAGCCGTCGCGCCTATTCCAGCCCCACCCCCCGCGCGAGTCGCCGAGAATTGTCGCGTCGACGTGCCGAAAGCGACACATCCTCGCGACTCCCGCGGGGGTTGGGGGCCGGGATCAGTCGTCGGTGCCGTCGTCGATGCGCAGCTCCAGGCTCAGCTGGTCGGCGTCGAGCTCGGCCAGGGCGTGGCGCAGGGCGGCGGTGCTGTACCGGCCGTCACGGCTGAGGCGGTCGAGTCGTCGGCGCATGGCATCCAGCGACGCCAGGCGCAGTTCCAGCAGGTCGCGCACCCGGCTGGTCGCCTCGTCGTCGGGCGGCCGGGTGAGCCGCGCTCCGGCGCGTTCGACCATCTCGGCGGGGAAGGTGCCGCCGTCGCGTCGGGTGAGGGTTCCCGACTGCACGGCGGCGATCGCGGCGTCGCGCAGCTCGGCGTCGAGCGCGCGCTGCTCCTCCCGTGACGGTCCCTGGCCGCCTTCCCCGGCCAGCCCGACCGTCCGCACCACCGCGGGCAGCGTGATGCCCTGCAGCACCAGGCTGAAGAGCGCGACCAGGAAGGCCACGAAGATCAGCAGCGGTCGCTGAGTCGTGTCTTCGGGCAGCGTCTGGGCGGCGGCCAGCGTGACGACCCCGCGCATGCCCGCCCACACGATCACCGTGCCGTGTCGCGCGCCCAGGGGCGTGTCGCGGTAGTAGTCGAGGTCGGCCATGGTGCGCGAGATGCGCGTGCGCATCCAGCCGATGCGCCGCGCGGCACGCGCCGGGTCGTCGGCTTGACCCTGCGTGTCGAGCTCACCCGCGTGGTACGCCTCTTCGAAGTCGTCGAGGCGCTGTTGCGCGTTCTCGACGCGGTCCTGGTGACGCCAGAGGCCGTGACTGCGGCGGCCCTGCACCCAGACGAGACCCGACACGTACAGGCCGCGCACGACGAGAGCGATGCCGAGGGCCGACAGGGCGAGCCAGGTGCCGTGCCACAGGCCCTCGTGCTCGCGCAGGTTGCTGGTGACGATGTCTTTCAGCTCGAGCCCGAACACCAGGAAGACGCCGCCCTCGAGGATCAGCTCGATCGTGCGCCAGTTCAGTCGGTCGCTCATGCGCTGCTCGGGGGTGAACCGCCGGGCGGCGCCCTGGCCCGTGACGATGCCGGCGACCACCGCGGCCACCAGACCGGAGCCACCGAGGTGCTCGGTGGGCAGGTACGCGATGAACGGGATGGCGAAGCTCAGCGCGGTGTTGGCGGCGGAGTTGGTGACGCGCTCGCGCACGCGCAGGTTCACCCAGCCGACGACGGCGCCGAGCACCAGGGCGAGCACGACGGCCCACGCGAAGTTGGCGAGGGCGTCGGCGAACGCGAAACCGGATGCCACGGCGGCGACCGCCGTGCGCAGGAGCACCAGGGCGGTGGCGTCGTTGAGCAGACTCTCGCCCTCGAGCATGGTGACCACGCGGGGTGAGATGCCCAGGCGCTTGGCGATGGAGGTCGCCACGGCGTCGGTGGGACTGAGGATCGCCCCGAGCGCGATGCCCAGCGCGAGGCCGAGCCCCGGGACCACCGCCCAGAAGAACAGCCCCAGAACGATCGAGCTGAAGACCACGAGCAGCACCGACAGCCCGGCGATCGGGGCGAAGTCGCGGCGGAACTCGATGGCGGGCAGTTGCACCGCGGCCGAGTACAGCAGGGGTGGGAGCACCCCGATCAGGATCACCTCGGGGTCGACCGCGAAGGCGGGGACGAACGGCAGCAGGCTCACGGCCGCGCCGATGGCGAGCAGCACGAGCGGGCCCGCGACGTTGAAGCGGGGAGCGATGACCGTCACCAGCGCGACGACCACGACGCCCGCGACGATGGCGAGGAGGGGATCGATCACCGTCCGAGGCTATCCCTCGCGAGCGTCCGAGTCCCGGCCGGGAGCCGCGAAAGCCCGATGCGGGGCCCTCACCCCTCGCGGACGACGGCGGCGGCGACCGCCCGCATGCCGGCGAGGGTCTCGGTGAAGCTCGTCGACAGGGGAGAGAGCCCGATGCGCAGCCCGTGCGGGTCGCGGTAGTCGGGGATGACGTCGTCGGCCCAGAGCCGTGCGGTCACGGCGCGCATCGAGGGGTGCGAGAGCGTGAGGTGCCCTCCGCGCTCGGCGGGATCGCGGGGGGAGGCGAGCCGCACACCCAGCGGACTCAGGATGCCGTCGGCCACGCGCAGCGCGAATTCGGTGAGGGCGACGGACTTGGCGCGCACCGCCGCGATGCCGGCCTGCTCGAGAAGATCGAGGGTGTCCTGCAGGGCGATCATCGCCAGGACCGGAGGCGTCCCCGACAGGAACCGGCGCATGCCGTCGGCGGGGCGGTAGAGCGGCCCCATCGAGAAGACGTCGGCCGCTCCCATCCACCCCTGGACCGGCTGCGTGAGCGTCGACTGGTGCCGGGTGGCGACGTAGGCGAACGCCGGAGACCCCGGGCCGCCGTTCAAGTACTTGTACGTGCAGCCCACGGCGAGGTCCGCGCCCCAGGCGTCGAGCTCCACCGGCACGGAACCCGCCGAGTGGCAGAGATCCCACAGCACCAGGGCGCCGGCGTCGTGGGCGATCGCGGTGAGACCGGGACCGTCGGCGAGGAACCCGGAACGGTACGACACGTGGCTCAGCAGCACCACGGCGGTGCGTGGGCCCACGACGGCGCGGAGCAGGTCGGCATCCACTCCCCGGGCGGTGTCGACCTCGACCCACACCACCCGAGCACCCCGTTCGGCGGCGATCCCCTCGACGAGGTAGCGATCGGTGGGGAAGTCGTCGCGCCCGACGACGATCTCGACGCGGTTCGCGTCGGTGGTCATCTGCGCGTCGAGGGCAGCGCGCAGCAGCTTGTAGAGCAACACGGTGGTGGAATCGCCGATCACCGTCTGGCCACCCGCCGCGCCCAGGGTCGACGCGCCGATCCGGTCGCCGATGGTGAACGGCAGCTCCATCCACGCCTCGTCCCACCCGCGGATGAGGCGACCGCCCCACTCGTCGGTCACGAACCGCGCGAGTCGGTCGGCGGTGGCGCGGGGCGGTCGTCCGAGCGAGTTGCCGTCGAAGTAGACCAGCGGGCTCTCGGCGCCGACGAAGGCGTCGCGATGCGCCGCGAGGGGGTCGGCGGCGTCGAGGGCGGCGGCTTCGGCGTCGAGGGCGGAATCAGTCGGCACGGGGGAGCTCCTCGGTGGGGACGACCGTTCCGCGGCTGAGCCAGGTCGGCACGTCGTCGGGGTCGGTGGGGGCGGGACCGGCGACGAACGTCGACACGGCCTCATCGGGGACGGTGGCGGGCCACGGGTCGGCGAGAGCGGCGATCAGCGCGTCACCGCGCACGCCGGCCTCGTGTACGGCGAGGAGCTCGCGGCGATTGAGACCGACCGGCAACGGGCCGTTGCCGAGGTCGGTGCCGTACAGCACGCGTCCGCCACGGGCGGCGAAGGCGCGAAGATTGGCGACCGCGTGCTCTCGCTCGGCCCCGCGATGGATGTCGAGGGTCGAGATCCACGCCTGTCCCGCCGTGACGGCGCGCGAGACCAGACGGCGCGAGACGCGGGCGTCGAAGGGGGTGTGCGCCAGGGCCGACACGCCGGCCTCGACCGCCCGCTCGACCTGTCCCGCACCCTGCGCGTGGGCGACGACGGCGAGACCGCGTTCGGCAGCGGCCACGATGACGGCGGCGAGCACGTCGTCGCTCACCACCGGTCCCGCGTCGGCGTGCAGGGCGATCTTGATCACCGACGCACCGGCGTCCGCCTGCTCGTCGACCGCCGTGCGTGCGCCCCCGACGACTCCCGGATGCAGCGAGGCGTCCCAGACGTCGCGCACGATGGCATCCGGAGCCCATCCCCGGCCACGCGGATACCCGCCGGGCGCTGTCAGGAAGGCTCCCGCGTAGGCGACGCGGGGCAGGCCCGTCGTGCGACGGGCGAGGGCCACCGGATCGCCGCCGAGGTCGACGACCCCGGCGATGCCGCGCGCCGCCAGCCGCTCCGGGTCGATCAGGTGCAGATGCACGTGGTGATCGACGAAGGCGGGAAGCGCCGTGCCGGCGACGCCGGTGAGCGCGCGGCGGGTGGGACGCGCGGTGGCGAGGGTCATGCCGACCCCGGTCAGATCAGCGACAGCTCGCGGAGCTTGGCCTCGACGTCGGCGTTCGAGGGCTCGACGTGGTGGCTGGAGTCGGGGTACAGAACCACCGGGATGCTCGTACGCCCGGAGATCTCTTTCGCGACGTCGGCCGCGGCCGGGTCGGCCACGAGGTCGACGTACTCGTACGCGACGCCGAGCTCGTCGAGCTGCTTCTTGGTGCGGATGCAGTCACGGCACCAGTCGGCGCCGAACATACGGATGGGAGCTTCGCTGGACATGCTTCCAGCGTACGCCGCCGCACGGCGACGAGCGCCGATCGGATCAGGCCGTCAGTTCGTCTTCGAGCGGCTCGACGGCCCGCACCGCCTTGCCCACGCGGCTCTTCTTGGGCGCGTAGACGACGAGGGCGTGGAAGACGAAGCGCACCACGAATGCCGCGACCAGCGTGAGGGCGGCCGCGATGACGCTGGGCATGTGCGCGCGCTCGACGAGGATCGCGATGACGGGGATGCGCACGATCGCCTCGACGCCGTTGAACGCGAACGACTTGACGAACCGGTGGCGCATGAGCCCCGACTCGGCCCGCATGTCGGCGAACACGAGGTACTCGAGCGCGAGGAAGTTGGCGACGATGGTGATGACGCTGGCGATGACCGCGGCGAGGATGTACTCGACGTGTACGGCCACCAGGGCCCACATGATCGCGAGGTTGGCCACCGCGCCGATGCCGCCGACCAGGGCGAACGCCGACATGCGGCCGAAGCGCAGCATGGTCAGCTGCGTGAGGAAGCGCATTCCCTGGCTGAACGAGGCCTTGGATTCACCGGCGAAGCGCGGCGCGAAGGAGAACGGGACCTCGGCCACGCGCATCTGCTTGCGGGCGAGGATCTCGAGCAGGATCTTGAAGCCGCGCGGGTGCAGTTCTTCGAGGTCGAGCGAGCGACGGTCGATGAGGAAGAAGCCCGTCATGGGGTCGGAGCAGTTGTGCAGCTTCTTCGGGAACATCGACTTGGTCAGCAGGGTCGACGCGCGCGAGACCGTGGTGCGCACCGCGTTGGCGAGCCCGTCGGAGGTGCCGCCCGCGATGTAGCGCGAGGCCACGACCACGTCGGCGTCGCCGACCTCGACCCGGTCGAGGAGTTCGGCGATGACCTCGGGCGGGTGCTGCAGGTCGCCGTCCATGACGACGCAGTAGTCCGCCGCAGCGGCCCGGATGCCGTCGACGACGGCGCCGCCGAGGCCTCCGACGGGGTCGTCGCGGTGGATGAGGCGCACCGGGACGTGCGCGGCGGCGGCGACGGCGCGGATGATGTCGGGGGTGTCGTCGGTCGAATCGTCGACGAAGATGATCTCGACGTCGCGACCGAGAAGCGCCTGCGTCGTACGACGGACGAGTTCGGCGACGTTCGGACCCTCATTGAAGGTCGGAACGATGACGGAAAGGTCCATAGGTGCTCGCGTTTTCTCGGTGAGACAGAAGTACACAGCGTAGACCGGCCGACGCGTGCTCAATTGGGCATTGTGGCGGAGTTACCTGGGAGACTGCGGATGCCCACCCCTGCGAAGCACGGGAATCCCGTCGGAAACGTCGGGAATCGGCATCCTGATCAGCCGATGTACCCCTTCAGGTCATCGACGGTCATTCCGTAGTTCATCCGGACGACCGGCAGGGCGAGCTTGTCGGTGCCGATGCGCACGTACCCCTGCTCGACGGTGCGCCCCATCTCGAAGCCGGCCTTTCGCAGCGCCTCTTTCGTCGTGTCGTTGTAGTGACCGAACGGGTAGGCCACCACTTCTTTCGCGCCCAGGATCTCGGCGGACTTCTCGAGGTCTGCAGCGATCGTTTCGACGTCGTCGTTGACCATGCGGCCCTTGCCGTTGGCCCCGGCACGGTGCAGGTCGTGGGTGTGCGAGCGCTGCAGCACGAACTGGTTCGGGGTGGGCTCGGTGCGCGAAGAGGTGATGACGAACGAGGTCGTGAGCAGGTTGCGCCCGTCGACGATCGGTGCGGCGAGCTCGAGCCAGGAGCTGTCGGCGTCGTCGTCGGTGATGATGACGGAGTGCTTCGGCAGGTACAGGGCGCCGTCGATGAACGCGCTCAGCTCGTCCCACGTGGGCAGGTAGAAGCCGGACTGCTGGATGTACGCCATCTGCGCGTCGAAGTCGCCGACGTAGGCGTAGTTCAGACGCAGCCAGGTGTCTTCGCCCTGCGGGTTCCGCGTGAACTGGTGGTACATCAGGATCGGGATGCCGGCGGCCTCGGCCGTGTTCGCCTCGGGGGAGGTCCACCCGGCGTGCAGCGTGCGCTCGCGATCGGTGCACGACACCAGGTCGGCGCCGTTCAGTCGCGCGGAGAGGTTCAGCGCGGCGGCGTCGGTGGCCGCGGCGTACCACCCGGCGAACACGCGACCGGCGGTCCGGGGGATCGGCAGGCCCTGGTACCGGTTGCCCTCGGTCTGCAGCACGGGGGCGATCTCGATGCCTTCTCCCTCGTACGACACCGCGCAGGCTCTCGCGTCGGTCGAGGTGGCGAGCAGCTGCTGGGCGGCGCTCAGCGTCGGCGGGGTCGGCGTCGGGGTGCTCGTGGGGGTCTCGACCACGGCGGTCTCGTCGGCGACGGGTGGGGCGGCGGGCCCGCGGGTCAGAGCGAGAGCGGTGACGCCGGCGGCGATGACCGCGACCGCGACGGCGGCGACGAGCGTGCGGCGGGCACGGACGCGTCTCGAGGAGCGGCGACGGTGCTGGGCTCGGGTGGTGGTCATGGTGCCTCGGGCTCGGGTGGCGATTCGCGCCGATCCTATCGGGACGGTTCACGGCGCCGATGAACGGTTTCGACGGGCGCGAGGACGGGTGCGAGGGCGGGCGCGAGGACTCGCGCGACAATGGGGGCATGATCCGCATCGGCATCGTCGGCACCAGCACCATCTCCGAGCGTCTCGCCGGGGCGGTGGCGGAGGTCGAGGGCATCGAGGTCTCGCGCGTCGCCTCGCGCGACCCCCGACGCGCGCGGGAGTTCGCCGACGCGGTCGGCGCGCCCGGGACCGCCGTCGGCCTCGACGACCTGCTCGCGGCCGCCGACGTCGACGCCGTCTACCTCGCGAGCCCCAACGCGCTGCACGCGGAACAGGTGCGGACGGCGGTGGATGCCGGCATCCCGGTGCTCGTCGAGAAGCCGGCCGTGCTGACGGCAGCGGACTGGGATGCCGCGGTCGCGCACGCCCGTTCCCGCGGCGTCGTGCTGCTCGAGGCGATGCGCACGGCGTACGACCCGGGGCTGGCCGCCGTGCGCGACGCCCTGCCGCGGCTGGGGACCCTCCGCCGCGTCTCGCTGCGCTACGAGAAGCGCTCCGCGCGGTACGACCACGTGCTCGCCGGGGAGCAGACGAACATCTTCGATCCCGCGCTCGGGGGCAGCGCCCTGCGCGACCTGGGCGTGTACCCGCTGCACGCCCTCGTGCGGCTTCTCGGGGCGCCGCGGAGCATTCACGGCGTGCGCGTCGGCATCGCCTCGGGCACCGACGGGCTGGGCAGCGCGCTCGCCGCCTACGACGGGTTCGTCGCCGACGTCGCCTGGTCGAAGATCACCGACACGGCACTGCCCAGCGAGCTCCAGGGCGAGACGGCCTCGCTCTCGATCGATGCGATCGACGCCCCGAGACGCCTGACGATCACGCCCCGCGACGCCGCGCCGCAGGTCATCGACGTCGTAGCTGCCGCCAACCCGATGGTGGCCGAGGTGGAGCGCTTCCGCGACGCGGTGCTCGGCGCCGACGTCTCCGCGGATCAGGACCTCACCGCCCTCACCCTGCGTCTGGTCGACGACCTGCTGCGGGTGCCGCTGACGTAACGGTTCACCCGGTGTTTCCCCCGGGGCGAGAGGATCCGGCCATGCAACGACCGGGACGCGTGAGCGAGGTGTTCCTCGCCTTCCTGCGCCTGGGGCTGACCTCGTTCGGCGGGCCGGTCGCCCACCTCGGGTACTTCCGCGACGATCTCGTCGCGCGGCGGCGGTGGATGGACGACCGCGCCTACGCCGACCTCGTGGCGCTCTGCCAGTTCCTCCCGGGGCCGGCGTCGAGCCAGGTGGGCTTCGCGATGGGTCTGCAGCGCGCCGGGACGCTCGGCGCGCTCGCCGCGTTCGTGGCCTTCACGCTGCCCTCGGCCGTGATCCTGGTCGCCTTCGCCGCGGGCGCGTCACTCGTGGGCGGTCCCGTCGGCGACGGCGTGCTCTCGGGGCTGAAGATCATCGCGGTCGCCATCGTCGCCCACGCGGTGTGGGGCATGGCGCGCACCCTGACCCCCGACGCCCGCCGCGCGGGCATCGCCGTCATCGCTCTGGCGGTGGCTCTCATCGCGCCCGGCGCACTCGGGCAGATCGGCGCGCTGGTCATCGGGGTCATCGTGGGCCTGTGGCTGCTGCGCGGTGTCGCCGAGCCGCCCGCGGCCGCTCTCGCGCCGTTCGGTGTGTCGCGCCGGGTGGCGGTCGTCTGCCTCGTGCTCGCCGCCGCCGGCCTGGTCGGGCTTCCGATACTGGTCGCGGTGACGGGCTCGGGCACCGTCGCGCTCGCCGACGCGTTCTTCCGCTCCGGGGCGCTCGTGTTCGGCGGCGGCCACGTGGTGCTGCCCCTTCTGCAGGCCGCGGTAGTCGAGACCGGCTGGGTGTCGCCCGAGGTCTTCCTCACCGGGTACGGCGCCGCGCAGGCCGTGCCCGGCCCGCTGTTCACCTTCGCCGCCTACCTGGGCGCCGTGTCGGACGTCGGACCGGGCGGTGTCGAGGGAGCCGCGATCGCGCTGCTCGCGATCTTCGTGCCCGGCTTCCTCGTGCTCGTGGGGGTACTGCCCTTCTGGGACGCCCTGCGGGGGAGACCCCGCGTCCGCGCGGCGATGCGCGGGGCGAATGCGGCGCTCGTCGGCATCCTGGCCGCGGCGCTCTACAGCCCGGTCTTCACCACCGCGGTGACCGGGCCCGGGCCGTTCGTCCTCGCGGCGCTCGGCTTCGTGCTGCTGACGGCGTTCCGGGCACCGGCTTGGGCCGTGGTGCTCGTCGGAGCCGCCGGGGGAGTGCTGCTCGGCCTCCTCGGGTGACAGGGTCATCGTCCGCTGTCAGGATGAACGCACCGCACCTCGCCGTACCGTTTTCGGCCGTACCGTTTTCGAAGGAGAGAACCGTGTACCAGAGCCCCTTCCCGCGCATCGACATCCCCGACCAGAGCATCTACGACTACCTGTTCGGCTCGCTCGCCGACGACGATCTCGATCGCGTCGCCCTGATCGACCCGGCCAGCGGCGCCGAGACGACCTACGGCGGACTCCGCGCCCAGGTCGACGGGTTCGCCGGGGCTCTCGCCGCACGCGGGGTCGACACCGACACCGTCGTCGCCGTACTCTGCCCGAACGTTCCGGCCTTCGCGACGGTGTTCCACGGCATCCTGAGACTCGGCGCCGTCGTCACCACGATCAACTCCCTCTACACCGCGCGCGAGATCGAGACGCAGCTGCGCGACGCGGCGGCGACCTGGCTCGTGACGGTGTCGCCGCTGCTGCCGCAGGCGCTCGCCGCCGCCCGGGCCGCGGGACTCGACGACGACCGCGTGATCGTGCTCGACGGCGCCGAGGGACACCTCGACCTGCGCTCCCTGCTGGGCGAGGGGCGCACGCCGCCCGAGGTGCGTTTCGACCCGTCGACGCACGTGGCCGTGCTGCCGTACTCGTCGGGGACGACCGGGGTGCCGAAGGGCGTGATGCTCTCGCACCGCAACCTCGTGGCCAACGTGCACCAGTGCCGGCCGGTGATCGAGATCTCGAGCGACGACCGGGTGCTGGCGGTGCTGCCGTTCTTCCACATCTACGGCATGACGGTGCTGCTGAACCTCGCCCTGAGGCAGCGGGCGAGCCTGGTCACCATGCCGCGGTTCGACCTGACGGAGTTCCTGCGGTCGGTGCAGCATCAGCGGTGCACCTTCCTCTTCATCGCGCCGCCCATCGCCGTCGCGCTGGCCAAGCATCCCCTGGTCGACGAGTTCGACCTCTCGAGCGTGCACAGCGTGTTCTCGGGGGCGGCGCCCCTCGACGGCGAGACCGCCGAGACCGCCGGGCGCCGCATCGGCGCGCGCTTCTTCCAGGGCTACGGCATGAGCGAGCTCAGCCCGGTGTCGCACGCGATCCCCGCCGGCGGCGACATGCCCGTGAGTTCGGTGGGCGTGCTGCTGCCGAACGTCGAGGCGAAGCTCGTCGACCCCGAGACGGGCGACGAACTCGAGATCCACGGCGACGACGGCCTGACGGCACCGGGCGAGATCTGGGTGCGCGGGCCGAACGTCATGCTCGGCTACCTGAACCGACCGGATGCCACGGCCGAGACCCTCGACGACGACGGGTTCCTGCACACCGGCGACATCGGCGTGCACCACGTCGACGGATACTTCACGATCGTCGACCGCCTCAAGGAGCTGATCAAGTACCACGGGTACCAGATCGCCCCCGCCGAGCTCGAGGCCCTGCTGCTCTCGCATCCGCAGATCCAGGATGCCGCGGTCATCGGCGTGCTCGACGACGACGGGCAGGAGATCCCCAAGGCGTTCGTGGTGGTCGGCTCCGGCAGTGAGCTGACCGAGGACGACGTGAAGGCCTTCGTGGCCGCGGAGGTCGCCCCGCACAAGAAGGTGCGGCGCGTGGAGTTCATCGACGTCATCCCCAAGTCGACGTCGGGCAAGATCCTGCGCAAAGACCTGCGGGCGCGCGAGCGGGCCTGACGACGACGAAGGGGGCGGGGAGTCCGTGTGACTCCCCGCCCCCTTCGTCGTCTCACGCGTCAGGGTGCGATCAGCGCACCCGTCTGCGCGGCGGCCTCTTCGGCGCGCTTGTCTTCGTCGTCCTTGCCGCGGCGCTCATCGGCGGCTTCCTGCAGCGCCGACTTGGCACGCAGCGGCGGCGTGCGGAAGAACAGCGACAGCACGAACGCGAGCAGCACGACCGACATCGCGACCCAGTAGACCGTCGTCGACGACGAGTTGAACCCGACGAGGAACGGCTTGGTCAGTCGCGCATCGGCGCCCACCAGGAACGACGTGTCGTCGAGGGCGGCACCCCCGAGCGCGGAGGTGTCGCCGCCCGCCGCGAACTGGTCTTCCAGCGTGGTCGCCACCGTGTCGACGAACGCCGAGCGCTCACCGGCATTCGAGAAGTCCAGGCTCACCGTTCCGTCGGTGCCGATCCGCGCGACCGGCACCTGCTGCTGGATCTGCGCCGACGCGGCCGAGAGGGCTTGCGAGACGGCGGTCTGCGTCGCCGCGGCCTGCGCCGAGGCGGGGATCTGCCCGGCGGCGACCTGAGCGGCGACCGCCTGGGTCGCGGCATCCGTCGCCTGCTGCACGCCCGCCTGCACCTGGGCGGTCGTGCCCTCGGTGACCTGCGAGAGGATCGGGCCGTAGATCGTCGACATGATCTTCTCGTTCGCCGGCGCCGACGACACCGTGGGGTCGAGGGCGGCGTCGAGCGCGTCGGTGAGGGTCGGGCGGTCCGAGAACGAGCCGATCACGTTCGTGGGCATGAGCGTGAACAGCAGCGACAGCAGCACGGCCGTGCCCAACGTTCCACCGATCTGGCGGAAGAACGTCGACCCGCTCGTGGCCACGCCCATGTCGCGCACGCCGACCGAGTTCTGGCTCGCGATGGTGAGCGTCTGCATCAGCTGACCGAGGCCCAGGCCGATGACGAGCATGGCGATGGCCACGTGCCAGTAGGGGCTGTCGTACTTGAGGAACGTCAGCAGGAAGAAGCCGACCGACATGAGCAGCGTGCCGAGGATCGGGAACATGCGGTAGCGGCCGGTGCGGGCGATGAGCTGTCCGCTGACGATCGAGGCGACCATCAGGCCGAGGATCATCGGCAGCATCTCGAGGCCGCTCTGCGTGGGCGAGGAGCCCAGCACGAGCTGCAGGTACAGCGGCAGGGTCAGCATCGCACCGAACATGCCGAAGCCGACGAGCACGCCGATGACCGTCGCCATCGAGAAGGTGGGGGAGCGGAAGAGCTTCAGCGGAATGAGCGCGTCATCCTTCATCTTCGTCTCGGCGATGACGAAGGCCAGGATGCCGAGTGCTCCGATCACGTAGCAGGCGAGGGCGATGGGCGAGCCCCAGCCCCACTCGCGGCCCTGCTCGGCGACGAGCAGCAGGGGCACGAGGGCGACGATCACCGTGGTGGCGCCCCACCAGTCGATGCGCACCGACCCGCGCGGCTGCTTGGGGATGTGCAGGAACCGCCAGACGATGGCCAGCGCCATGATGCCGATCGGCACGTTGATGAGGAACACCCAGCGCCATCCGGTGATGAACAGGATCTCGCTGGCACCGGCGAACAGGCCGCCGACGAGCGGACCGATGACGCTCGAGATGCCGAACACGGCGAGGAAGTAGCCCTGGTACTTCGCGCGCTCGCGCGGGGCGAGGATGTCGCCCATGATCGCCAGGGGCATCGACATGAGGCCGCCGGCGCCCAGGCCCTGGATCGCGCGGAAGGCCGCCAGCTCGACCATCGAGGTCGAGAAGCTGGCGAGCACCGAGCCGATGATGAAGATCAGGATGGCGATCAGGAACAACGGACGGCGTCCGAAGATGTCGGAGAGCTTGCCGTAGATGGGCGTCGAGATCGTCGAGACGATCAGGTAGGCGGTGGTGACCCACGCCTGCAGGCTCAAGCCCTGCAGGTCGTCGCCGATCGTGCGGATCGAGGTGCCGACGACCGTCTGGTCGAGGGCGGAGAGGAACATTCCGGCCATGAGGCCGAAGATGACGAACATGATCATGCGGTGGGTCATGACCGTGTCGGTGCCGGCGGTGTGCGCGCGGCGATTGCGAGTGATGTCTGACATCGGGGCCTCATCGGGAAGGGTCGGCGGGCGACTCGATCGAGCGGAGTCGGGCGCCAGGTGTTTGCTAAAAGTCAACAAATAGTAGCGCTGTCTGGCGACGCGCGCTGCACCCTGGGGAATCTCGCTCGGTGGGGAGCGGTTCGCGATGGGGCGCGGCCGAGGGTGCCCGCGTCGAGAAGAGGGGGTGCCGCGAGAGCAGGCCGATCGGGCGCTGAGCGGCCCGTTGTCGGCCACCGGGCCTGGTTCTCGGCGCAGTGGGGCCGCGGCTCTTCGGTGCGGAGCGCCGTAGGTGAAGGAGGGCCAGGGGCGTCCTCGCGTCGCGTACTCTCTTCGTGCCCGCGAGATGAAGGCAGCCCCGAAGGCTCGAGGGGGGAGAGTGATGGGCGATACCGTGCGCGCGACCTGCGCACTTGGGGTGATGAGTTAGGGATCTTCGCTCGCCGCTGGTGGTGGACGCTTGCGGTCATCGCTCTGATGACGTGGCTCCCTCCCGTGCGAGCAGGCGGCCGTCGGATCGCCGGCCGGTACCCCGCGAACGAGTCGCGGCGTACCGGCCGAAATCACGACAGAATGTGAACATGAGCGCCTTACCGCTGTACGGCCGTGACGCGGACCTTGAAGCTGTCGTCGCTGCGGTGGAGGGATTCACGCTCGTTGTGGGCGATTCGGGCATCGGCAAGTCGAGCTTCCTTTCAAGTCTGACTTCATGGCCAGGCGATCCGCTTCTATCGAGTCCGATCGTTCTCAAGTCGCTTGAGGGATCGTTGCAGACCGCGCTTGCGGACGCTATCGGGGACTGCATGTCGCAATATCTGAACGACGCGCCAGACGCGCATTCCGCGTGGGCCGTCGTGAAATCGATCGGCGCGCGAGCGAAGTCGATTACCGGCCGCGAGATCGGACAGGCGGTCCTCTCTCGCGCCCTCACCTTTGCTGAATCAAAGCTCGGCAAAGATGTGATCGACATCGGGAAGAAGGTCCTTGGCGATGTGGCCAAGGGCGGCATGCTGGGTTTCGACGACCAACTGGCGACAATCCGAGTTCCTGATCGTGCGCAAGAGCTGTGTGGAATAGCGGCGGAGTTCAGCCAGGCTGTCGGGCGACCAATCGTGCTCCGTTTTGACAATGCCGAGCGTCTGGTTCCCTCGGACCACGGGTTGCTCGCTGAACTTGTTGACGCCGTTGTCGGGGAGGTGCGGATAGTGGCCTGCGTTACTCCGCACCATTCCTCGGGCGATCAGATCATTCGAACGGTATCGATGAGGGGCAGCAAGCCTCACGAACTGCTCCCGCTCGCTCGCCCTGCCATTCAAACGTGGCTCGTGTCGGAGCGCGTGCCTCAACCTTGGTGGGACACGATTATCAGACTCTCTAGCGGCTATCCGTTCTTCATCGCTGATGCCGTACGGCTTTCAGGTGTAAACGCATCGCTCGATGAGATCGCCGCGCCGAACGGATTCGAGGCGCTTATGCGCGCTTCGTGGACAAGCATCCCTGAGGGCATCCGGGCAACGGCAGCGCGACTGGCCCCCTTTGCAGATCCACCGAGCGATGAGTTCCTTCTTCAGTATCTAGGTTTCGACGTTCTGCAGTGGGGCATTCTGACTGACACTTTGTTGGAGGCGGGCTTGTTCGTCCGCCGGTCGGATCACACAGTTTGGTTTCACGATCGGCGCCGCGCATTCATCTGGGAAAGAGTGCTGAATCCCAAGTCGCGAGGGCACGTTGCTCAAGCTGCGTTTGCTGCCGTCGCGTCGTGGGTGGACGGCCTCAGCAGTTTCGAAGTCTGGGTGCCTTCCGCTACTGCGATCCTCGCGCGAGTGACCGAGCCGACGTCTTCTGAGAGTTCGATTGGTGACTTGCTCACGTTGTCTGAGGGCGCCATAGCGCTGCTATGGGGTCTGATCGAAGTAATAGAGCCGGACTCGATACGCGCTCCCTACGCCGAAATCGGTGAGGTGTTGCGGCATGCAGAGGCGCGATCAGGTCTAGTCCTCAATGGGTTGGCGACGATGACTGAACTCGAAGCAAAGAACCTGATCGAGACCCGAGAGGCAGACGACGTCCGTCTCGTCCGCAGCAAAGTGCGCGACAACACCGAGTATGCGGCTCTCCTCGGAGAGATCCAACTGCGATTCCACGTAATTCCGCGGCCTCGTCTAGCGTCCACCGCATTCGACACATTCGTTCGCCCCGTGATGGGCGCGTTCGACGCCGCGGTTATCGCGCTAGGTAGATCAAGCCTTGTCGACCATAATGACCAAGCGAAGCTTCTTCGTGACCCGAACCATATTGGGAGCGCCGATAAGCCACTGGCACTTGGGGTGACTCTGACGATCGACGAGCAACAGGTCAGCTTTACAGCCAAGTTCGCCACACGTGAGGCTAGAGACAACGCAGAGCGAGCGGTACTCGGCATCACAGGGCTCACATCCCGGGTTGAAGTCGACCGGGTCGTTCGCCTGCCGCAGCCTCGACTTCGCCATGCGCGATATCGGCTCGCGGCCGAAACGCTGGAACTGGAGCTGGCGAAGACCGAAGCGCCGCAGCCTGAAGAGATAGTTGCGTTTCTCGACTTGCGGGCGAGATACGCCGAAGCGCTCGGGACGGTCAGCACGGGCCAGGAACGGGAAGTGCTAGATCTCGGACTCCGACGCTATCTCGTTGACATGAAGAGGATGCCTGACTCTTGGACGTACTTCGAGGTGCGAACCCGAGACGTGCGGCCCACACAAGACGTGACAGAACTCGCTCTCGATCTTCGTGACCCGCTTCTAGAACTCAAGCTCCGCGCCGAGGGTTTTCTGACCGGCGGGGAACGAATAGTTAAGACGACTACCCGGTTTGGTGCGAAGCAGTCGATCCCACATCCCTTAGCGGCCGTCTTGGACGATATCGACCAGGCTGGCAAGAAGTACAACGCCGGGCTTCGCTCAGTGCTCTTCGCGCCCGATCTCGAAGTGCTCGAACGAGAGATTTACCGAGAGCGGGAACGGCTTAGAGAGGCGATAAGTGCTTTGGAGTCAGTTGGTGTCGAAGAGAAGAAGCCCCATCATCGGTCTTTGCTAGTCGGATTCTGGGAGGATGCCGATCCGTGGCGGGCCGGCGACTTTGGCAGCTGGGGTACGTGCGTGCTGGAGCCGGACGACGACGCGGGCGCCGTTGTTGTTCGGAGGCTTTCGCGATCACCGCTTGACGTCTCCACATGGCCTGAGATGAACGTGCCGGAGGTGTTCGCCGACTATGCGGGCTTGGAAGTCGTCCAGTGGCAAGACGGTGATGCGAGTTACGTCATCGCGCCGCTATTGGGTTACAGCGACAACGACGCACGAATGATGGATCTCGATACACCGCTCGGCCAGATGATCCGCAACACCTACGACGTCGTTGGTGAGAGCGCTGAGCTTGCTTGACCGACGGAGTCATCACTCCATGGTCAGAACGACTAATCAGCCGAGCGACGGCCGGGTGCGAAAGCTCCATGACCGGCCCCAGCTCCAGGCCGAGGGCGTCTCGGCTCGCCGCGCTGGCTCGATGGACGGGACTTCGCTCGCTCAGTGATCGGCGGGAGTGGCCCCTCGACGACACGGAAACCGCCTCTCACCAGGGCAAGGCAAAACCCCCGCGGATAGAAGCTCCGCGAGGGTTTCTGGGATGACGTAATGATCATCCGTGTGGCTCCGACGGGCGTCGATCCCGTGACCTCACGATTTTCAGTCGTGCGCTCTACCAACTGAGCTACAGAGCCGAGCGGCATGTCTGCCGCTTCCGAGACGAAAGGCCTTCTCGAAAGAAGGCCCGTCGCTGTGGAGCGACCCTGACGGGACTTGAACCCGCGACCTCCGCCGTGACAGGGCGGCACGCTAACCAACTGCGCTACAGGGCCATGCGTATTAAGTTATTCCACCGGAAAGTGACCCCAACGGGATTCGAACCCGTGCTGCCGCCGTGAAAGGGCGGTGTCCTAGGCCGCTAAACGATGGGGCCGGATGAGCCTGAAACCTTGCGATTTCATCCTCGCTTGCCGACGACCGAGCCTACTTCACAATCTCGGAGATTGCCAATCGAGGGCGTGGCGTCCGCGCCGACGGCGTGTCGTGGGCCCAGGATGGGGCGAGACAGCGGGAACTCGCCCTGTTGTACGTGTGACTCGTGTTGCTACTGTTGGCCGAGTTGCGAACCGGTGAGATGAGGTATTCCCGTGACGCTCGAGCGCCCCGACGAATCAGATGACTGCGGCTGCGCGCCCACTGCGAAGGAGCAGCGGCGCCTCTGGCCGTCGTTCGACCGACGCAGCGCGCTGAAGCTGGGAGCTTTCGGGGCTGTCGCCGTCGGCGCCTTCGGGGCTGCGGCGTCGAGCTTCGGTTCCCCCGCCTTCGCCGCCGACTACCCCTCGTGGGCCGATGTCGAGGCTGCGCGCGCGAACGAGTCGGCTAAGGCGGGTGAGATCTCGCGCATTCAGGGCCTCATTCAGGGTCTGCAGTCCGAGGTGGCGCGCACGCAGGCCGAGGTCATCGCGCGTTCCGACGAGTACTACGCGGCGCAGCAGGCGTATCTCGACGCCGACTACCGCGCTCAGCAGATCCAGTCGCAGGCCGACGCGAAGGCCGCCGAGGCCGTCGACGCCGCGAACAAGGCAGGCAAGGTCGCCGCGCAGCTGTACCGCGCGGGCGGTGACGACACCTCGCTCGACCTGTTTTTCTCGGGCTCGGCCGCGACGGCCGACGATCTGCTGGCCAAGCTCGGCACGATGGACAAGCTCCTCGACCGCAACCGTTCGGTGTACGCCGCGGCCATCACGGCGCGCGATTCCGCGCAGCAGCTGAGCAACCAGGCCGGCGACGCCCGCACCGAGCGCGACCGTCTCCAGAAGATCGCCGAAGAGAAGATGGTCGCCGCTCAGCAGGCCGCCGAAGCGGCTCAGGCCGCCCTCGCCGAGCAGCAGTCGAACCAGGTCGTGCTCGAAGCCCAGCTCGCCGCCCTGCAGGACACCACGGCCAAGACCGTCGCCGACTACCAGGCCGGTGTCGAGGCCGAGCGCAAGGCGCGCGAAGAGCGAGAGCGCCGTGCCCGCGAAGAGGCCGAGGCGCGCGACCGCGCCGAGCGCGAGCGTCGCGAGCAGGAAGAGCGCGACCGCCAGAACAACAACAACAGCGGCGGTGGTGGCGGTAGTAGTGGCGGCGGCGGCGGCGGCGGCGGCGGTGGCGGCGGCGGCGGCGGAGGCGGCGATGTCGGCGGCTCCGGGTGGGCGCGTCCCTCGTCGGCGGGCACCACATCGGGCTACGGCCCCCGCTCCAGCCAGTGCAACGGCAGCTACTGCGCCAGCTCGTGGCACCTCGGCCTCGACTTCGGCGCGGGGTGCTACTCGCCGATCTACGCGGCTGCCGACGGGCGCGTCACGTACGCGGGCTACAACGGCGGCTACGGCAACTACATCCGCATCCAGCACGGCGACGGCTCGTCGACCGGCTACGCCCACATCGTCGACGGCGGTATCTACGTCTCGTACGGACAGAGCGTGGGCGCGGGTCAGCAGATCGCCGCCACCGGTCAGACGGGCAATTCGTTCGGCTGCCACCTGCACTTCGAGGTCTACCCGCCGTGGGGCGGCACGACCGACCCGGCGGGCTGGCTGCGCGATCGCGGCATCTACACCTGATCCGGTCCACCTCATCCGGTGAACGAGAAAACCCCCGGTCGATAACCGGGGGTTTTCTGCGTCAGACCGAGGTCAGAGGGTGTTGGGCGCTTCGCCCGAGCCCTGCGTCTTGGTCTGGGCGTCGTGCTCCTCGAAGCGCGTGAACGCCTCGCCCACCAGGCGCTCGGCCTCGGCGGCATCCGCCCAGTCGTCGACCTTGACCCACTTGTTGGGCTCGAGGTCCTTGTAGTGCTCGAAGAAGTGCGTGATCTCCTTCTTGGTCCAGTCGTCGATGTCGCCGACGTCCTGGATGTGGTCCCAACGCGGGTCCTTCGCGAGCACGGCCACGACCTTGTCGTCGCCACCGGCCTCGTCGCTCATCTTCAGCACGCCCACCGGACGGACCTTGGCGAGGATGCCGGGGTGCAGGTCGCGGTCGAGCAGCAGCAGCACGTCGAGCGGGTCGCCGTCTTCGCCGAGGGTGTTCTCGAAGAAGCCGTAGTTGGCCGGGTAGCCGAACACCGTGTAGAGGATGCGGTCGAGGTACACACGGCCGGTGCCGTGGTCGACCTCGTACTTCACGCGGCTGCCGCGGGGGATCTCGATGACGGCGTCGTACGCGCCCATACTCGTGCTCCTTAGATCTGTGGATTTCCGCGCCCAGCCTATCCGGCACGCACCTCGCCGCACGGGCGTGCACGACTCCGGCGTAACGCGCGCTCTCGCGACCGGTGACGCCGCCGCGCGCACGGGCACGCTGGTACGCGCGACACCGCGCGACGGCCGAGCCCGCCGCTACCGTGGAGGCATGGACCACCGCCCCGGGCTCGACCCGTCCGTCGCCGAGGTGCGCCGCGCCGTGCGTGCGGCGCTCGACACGACCGACGGCGCCGTCGTCGTCGCCCTCTCGGGTGGCGCGGACTCGCTGGCTCTCGCGGCGGCGACCGCGTTCGAGGCCGGGCGTCGTGGCATCCGGGTCGAGGCGGTCGTCATCGACCACACCCTGCAAGCGGGATCGGATGCCGTGGCGGCTCGCGCCGCCGAAGTCGCGCGCGGGCTGGGCATCGGCGCGCGCGTCGTCGCCGTCGAGGTCGCGACGGAGGGCGAGGGGCCCGAGGCCGCGGCCCGCGCAGCACGCTACGCGGCCCTCGCCCGCGCGGCGGAGCAGATCGGCGCCGACACCGTCCTGCTCGGTCACACGCTCGACGACCAGGCCGAGACGGTGCTGCTGGGGCTCGCGCGGGGCTCGGGGAGCCTGAGCCTCGCCGGCATGCCGGCGGAGCGACGCGACTCCACGGGCCCGCTGTGGGTTCGGCCTCTGCTGGGCGTGCGTCGGGGCACGACCGTCGCTGCGTGCGCCGCCGAGGGCCTCGAGCCGTGGGCGGATCCGCACAACGTCGACCCGGCGTACGCCCGCGTGCGCGTGCGGGAGCGCGTGCTGCCCGTTCTCGAAGCGGAGCTCGGCCCGGGGATCGCCGAGGCCCTGGCACGCACCGCGGAGCAGCTGCGCGAAGACGCCGCGGCCTTCCAGGACATGATCGACGAGACGATCGAAGACATCGTCGAACACGCCGAGGCCGGGATCTCGGTCTCGGTCGCCGCCCTCGCCGCGAACCCCGCGGCGCTGCGCAACCGCATCGTGCGCTACGTCGTCGAGAGCGAGTTCGGGGTGTCGCTGTCTCGGGCCCAGACGCTCGAGGTGGCCCGGCTGGCGACCGACTGGCGCGGGCAGGGGCCGATCGATCTGCCCGCCTGCCTCGCCCGACGCGTGGGTGCCCGCATCGAGATCGTCGCGCGCGCGGCATCCTGATTCGCCCGACGTAGACTTTCGGAATGCGCGCGGCCGACATCTCCGACGACATCAGCGAAGTCCTCCTCACCGAGGAGCAGATCCACGGCAAGCTCGCCGAGTTGGCGACGCAGGTCGCCCGCGACTACGAGGGCCGCGACGTGGTGCTGGTGGGAGTGCTCAAGGGTGCGGTCATGGTCATGGCCGACTTCGCCCGGCACCTGCCGATCCACGTCTCGATGGACTGGATGGCCGTGTCGTCGTACGGCGCCAGCACGCGCTCGAGCGGCGTCGTGCAGATCCGCAAAGACCTCGACACCGACATCACCGGCAAGCACGTGCTGATCGTCGAGGACATCATCGACTCCGGTCTCACCCTCAGCTGGCTGCTCGAGAACTTCGCCTCGCGCGGAGCCGAGTCGGTCGAGCTGCTGGCGCTGCTGCGCAAGCCCGACGCCATGAAGGTGCAGGTCGACTGCCGGTACGTGGGCTTCGACATCCCCAACGACTTCGTCATCGGGTACGGCCTCGATTACGCCGAGCGCTACCGCAACCTCCGCGACGTCGCGGTGCTCGCACCCCACGTCTACTCCTGACCGCGTCGAGAGCGGGCGTGTACGCCCATGACGAACGCACAGGCCCGGCATAGTTCGCGGGCGTTAGCCTAATTCGACCGCATTCTGCGGAGGATCACGAAAGGGCTGGGCTCGCCCACCATGAATTTCAAGAAGATCACGCGTAATCCGATCATCTACGTTCTGCTGGTCGGTCTGCTTCTGGTCATCGGCTTCTCGCTCATCTCCAACCTCAGCGGTGCGCGTCAGGTCTCCACCCAGGAGGGTCTGCAGCTGCTCAAGGGCGGGACTGTCACCCAGGTGGTGACGAACGACCCCGATCAGCGCGTCGATCTCACGCTGTCGCAGCCCTTCGAGGGCGCCGATGACGTGCAGTTCTACTACGGGCAGGCCCGCGCGAGCGAGGTCGCCACCGCGATCGATTCCGCCGCCCCCTCCGACGGCTTCAACGACGTCGTGCCCAAGGCCAGCTGGTTCGACGGCCTGCTGGGCCTCATGCTCCCGCTCATCCTCCTCGGCCTGCTGTTCTGGTGGCTGCTCTCCAGCGCCCAGGGCGGGGGGAGCAAGGTCATGCAGTTCGGCAAGTCGCGCGCCAAGCTCGTGACCAAAGAGACGCCCACGGTCACGTTCCAAGACGTCGCCGGATCCGACGAGGCCATCGAAGAGCTCGAAGAGATCAAAGAGTTCCTGAAGGACCCGAAGAAGTTCGAAGAGGTCGGCGCCCGCATCCCGAAGGGCGTGCTGCTGTACGGCCCTCCCGGAACCGGCAAGACCCTGCTCGCCCGCGCCGTCGCCGGCGAAGCCGGTGTGCCGTTCTACGCGATCTCGGGTTCGGACTTCGTCGAGATGTTCGTCGGCGTCGGCGCGAGCCGCGTGCGCGACCTCTTCAACCAGGCGAAAGAGAGCTCGCCCGCCATCATCTTCATCGACGAGATCGACGCCGTCGGTCGCCACCGCGGCGCCGGCATGGGCGGCGGTCACGACGAGCGCGAGCAGACGCTGAACCAGATGCTGGTCGAGATGGACGGCTTCGACCCCAAGGTCAACGTCATCGTCATCGCGGCGACCAACCGCCCCGACATCCTCGACCCCGCTCTTCTGCGCCCGGGCCGTTTCGACCGCCAGATCGGCGTCGACGCCCCCGACCTCAAGGGTCGCCAGCGCATCCTCGAGGTGCACGGACGCGGCAAGCCGCTGTCGGACTCGGTCGACCTCGAGGTCGTCGCGCGTAAGACGCCGGGCTTCACCGGCGCCGACCTGGCGAACGTGCTCAACGAGGCCGCGCTGCTCACCGCCCGCTCCAACGCGCAGCTCATCGACAACCGCGCGCTCGACGAGGCCATCGACCGCGTCATCGCCGGTCCCCAGCGCCGCACCCGCGTCATGCGCGACAAGGAGCGGCTCATCACGGCGTACCACGAGGGCGGACACGCTCTCGCGGCGGCGGCGATGAACCACACCGACCCGGTCACGAAGGTCACGATCCTTCCCCGCGGCAAGGCGCTCGGTTACACGATGGTGCTGCCGCTCGACGACAAGTACTCCATCACCCGCAACGAGCTGCAGGACCAGCTGACGTACGCCATGGGCGGCCGCGTCGCGGAAGAGATCGTCTTCCACGACCCCACCACCGGCGCCTCGAACGACATCGAAAAGGCGACGAGCATCGCCCGCAAGATGGTCACCGAGTACGGCATGACGAACGAGGTGGGCCCGGTCAAGCTCGGCTCGTCGTCGGGCGAGGTGTTCATGGGCCGCGACATGGGTCACGGCCGCGACTTCTCGGAGCGCATCGCCGAACGCATCGACGCCCAGGTGCGGGCCCTCATCGAGCAGGCACACAACGAGGCCTACCAGGTGATCAACGACAACCGTGCCGTG
Organism: Microbacterium sp. Leaf179; assembly: GCF_001423785.1. Lineage (NCBI taxonomy): Bacteria > Bacillati > Actinomycetota > Actinomycetes > Micrococcales > Microbacteriaceae > Microbacterium > Microbacterium sp. Leaf179. The sequence continues at coordinate 600,936 of NZ_LMPH01000001.1, forward strand.
CTCGACCGCCTCGCCCTCGCTCTGCTCGAGAAAGAGACGCTCGACCACATCGAGCTCGCCGAGATCTTCACCGACGTCAAGCGACTGACGCCCCGCCCGCAGTGGCTGTCGTCGGGCGACCGTCCGGTCTCGACCCAGCCGCCGGTCGACGTGCCGCGTCGCGCGCAGCCCGCCGGTATCGCGGCCTCCACCGAGGCGCAGTCCCAGACGCAGGCTGCCACGCAGCCCCGTCCGAGCGGGCAGACGCGACCGGCCACCGCCTGAGGCGCCGTGGCCGTCGATCGGGAGCGCGTCGCCGCATTAGTACGCGAGTTGCTGGGGGCGATCGGGGAAGACCCCGATCGCCCCGGCCTGCGTCAGACGCCCGCGCGGGTCGCGGAGTCGTGGGCGGAGTTCTTCGCGGGCGTGGATCAGGATGCCGGCGTCCCCCTGCAGCACACCATCTCGGTGTCGCGCGGACCGGCGCCCGACACCCTTCCCTCGGGCGCCGTCATGCTGCGCGACATCTCGTTCCGCTCGATGTGCGAACACCACCTGCTGCCCTTCCGCGGGCGCGCGCACGTCGCCTACCTGCCCGGTGAAGAGGTCGTGGGCCTGGGCGCACTGCCGCGGGTCATCGACATCCTCGCGGCGCGACCGCAGGTGCAGGAGCGCCTGGGCGAGCAGGTCGCCGACGCGATCGCCCACGCACTAGACGCGCGCGGAGTTCTCGTCGTGCTCGACGCGACGCACGAGTGCGTGACCATGCGCGGGGGACGCCAGACCGAGGCCTCGACGGTGACCATCGCCGCCCGCGGCGCCTACACCGAGCCGACGGCCCGCGCGGAGCTGGTCGCGCTCATCGGAGCGCGAGCGTGACGCTCATCATGGGCATCGTCAACGTGACACCCGACTCGTTCAGCGACGGCGGCCGCTACCTCGACCCCGATGCGGCCATCGCGCACGCGCGATTCCTGCGCGACCAGGGTGCCGACCTGCTCGACGTGGGCGGCGAGTCCACGCGCCCGGGTGCCCAGCGGGTCGCGCCGCGCGTCGAGCAGCAGCGCGTGCTCCCGGTGGTGGAGGCCCTGGCATCCGAGGGCGCGTTCGTGAGCATCGACACGATGAACGCCGTCACGGCGGTCGCCGCCGTGCGCGCGGGCGCTCGGCTCGTCAACGACGTGTCGGGGGGACTCGCCGACCCCGACATGCTGGCGGCGGTCGCCGAGACCGACGCCGAGCTGGCGCTCGGACACTGGCGTGGCCCGTCGACCGAGATGTACGCCCGCGCCGACTACGCCGACGTCGGACGCGAGGTGGCCGCCGAGCTGGCCGCGCGCGTCGAGGCGGCCCTGGCTGCGGGCATCGCGCCCACGCGCATCGTGGTCGATCCGGGGATCGGCTTCGGCAAGCGCGGGGCGCAGAACTGGCAGACGCTGCGGGCTCTGCCCGAGATCGCCGGCCTCGGACACCGCGTGCTCATCGGGACCAGCCGCAAACGATTCCTCGCCGAGGTGCTCGGCGACGACGCCGACCTCGGCCGCCGTGACCTCGCCACGGCCGTCACCAGCGCGCTCGCGGCCCGCGACGGCGCCTGGGCCGTGCGCGTGCACGATGTGCCGACCACACGCGACGCGCTCGCCGTCGCGCGCGCGTTCACCGATGCAGGGGAGTCCTGATGGATGCCGCCGACGAGATCACACTGACGGGGGTACGCGCCTTCGGGTACCACGGCGTCTACGCCGATGAGAAGCGCGACGGTCAGGAGTTCGTCGTCGATGCGGCGCTGGCCATCTCGCTGCGGCGGGCGGCCGAGACCGATGACGTCGCCGACACGGTGCACTACGGCGAGCTCGCCGAGCGCATCGTCGCCCTCGTCGAGGGTGAGCCGGTCGACCTGCTCGAGACCCTCGCCCAGCGCATCGCCGACGAGGTGCTGGCCGACGAGCGGGTGGCATCCGTGCGCATCACGGTGCACAAGCCGCAGGCGCCGATCCCCGTGCCGTTCGGCGACGTCGCCGTGACCGTGCGGCGGAGCCGCGCGTGAACGTCCGACTGGCCCACGGCCTCGATGCCGCTCCGCGCGCGACCCCGGTCACCGCCGTCGTCGCCCTCGGCGCCAACCTGGGCGCGCGCGCCGACACGCTCGCCGCCGCCGTCGACGAGCTGCGCACCCTTGCGTTGACGGGTGAGGTGCGCGTCTCGGCGCCGCTCGAGACGGTGGCGGTCACGCTCACCGGAGAAGACGCCGACGCCCCCCGGTACCTCAACGCCGTCGCCCTCGTGCAAACGCGTCTCGCCCCGACCGAGCTGCTGGCCGCGCTGCACCGCATCGAGGCGCGGCACGGACGGGTGCGCCGCGAGCGGTGGGGCGATCGCACGCTCGATCTCGACCTCATCGCGTACGGCGACGAGACGATCGACCGCGACGACCTCACCGTGCCGCACCCCCGCGCCCACGAGCGCGAGTTCGTGCTGGCGCCGTGGCTGGAGGTGGATCCGGATGCCGAGATCCCCGGCCGCGGCCGGATCGACGCTCTTCTGTCGGGGCTGCGGGGCAGCGCGTGAAGCGCACGGGGGCGGGCATCCTCGTCATCGCCGCGGTCATCGGGGCCGTCGTCGGATTCGTGACCGACACCCTGCTCACCGCGACGGGGCGCGCCACGTTCTCGCCCGCGGCGAGCCTGCCAACCATCCTGGCCCTGCTCGGCGTCGTCATCGTCGTTCTGGCCGTGCCGGTGTATCGGGCGACGCGCCGACGCGGCGCCCGCCGGATCGACCCGTTCCGCGCGCTGCGCATCGCCATGCTGGCCAAGGCGTCGTCGCTCGTGGGGGCGGCGGCCACCGGGTTCGGCATCGGACTTCTGGCGTTCCTGCTGAGCCGTCCGGTGACGCCGTCGATAGGCTCGATGGGATCGATCATCGCGACGATCGTGTGCGGAGTCGTCCTCGTCGTGGCGGGGCTCGTGGCCGAGCAGCTCTGCACCATCCGGAAGGACGACGATGACGATACCCCCGGAGACACCCCCGCCGGTCCCGTCGGAGCCTGAGCACCCGCTCGCGGCGCCGGCGCTCCCCGAGCAGCACGAGGCACCGGTCACCGCGACCGAGGCCGAGACCGACGTGCTCGACGAGCGCACCTACCCTCGCATCCTCGAGCCGCGCGCGGCGGGCCGACTCCCGCTCGGCGACGGCACGTGGCACCAACTGGCGCGGGCGTACGTGCGCGTGCAACTCATCTCGCAAGCGGCGGTGATCGTCGTCGTCGCGGCCGTCGCCATCGGCATCCAGGTGTTCACGCAGGTGCCGTGGCAGTGGATCCCCGCCGGGGTGATCCTGATCGTGACGACGATCGGCCTGATCATCACGCCGCGACAAGCGCGTTCGGTCGGCTACCAGCTGCGCCGCGACGACCTGGTCTTCCGCCGCGGCATCCTGTGGCAGCGGGTCGTGGCCGTGCCCTACGGGCGCATGCAGCTCGTCGACATCACCCACGGGCCGCTCGACCGCGGCTTCGGCATCGCGCAGCTCAAACTCGTCACCGCCGCGGCCTCGACCGGCGTGACCATCCCCGGACTCACGCAGGAGGCGGCCGAGCAGCTGCGCGACACGCTCATCGCCGTCGCCGAGACCCGCCGGACGGGACTGTGAGCGACGACCGTTCCGCGGGTTCCGCGGAGTTCCCGGGCGAACCGGAGTTCGCCGATGACGCGACCGGACCGGATGCCGAGGGTTCCGCCGACGCGGCGGGCGTTTCGGAGGGCGCCGCGGCCCCCGCCGGGCCGCTGCGGCGACCGGTCGTACGCTCGCCCTACAGCGACGGCGAATGGCATCGACTTCACCCGCTGACGCCCGTGCTGCGCGGTGGACTGTCGCTGGTCGTGATCATCGGTCTGCTCGTGGCGAACCTGCGGGAGCGACTGATCGAGTGGTTCTTCCCCGCCTTCACCGACCTGCCCCCGGGGGCGCTGCCGCCCGACCCGGTCGACTTCCTACTCGCGAACAATCTCCTGCTGATCGCCGGCGGAATCGCCCTCGTGGTGGTGTTGGTCCTGCTGGGGATCTTCCGGCTGTCGTGGCGGTTCCACACCCTGCGCATCGGCGACGACGACGTCGAGGTGCGCTCGGGCGTGCTGTTCCGCACGCACCGACGGGCGCCCCTCGACCGGGTGCAGGGCGTCAACCTCACCCGGCCGATGGTCGCGCGTCTGCTCGGCCTCGCGAAGCTCGAGGTCGTGGGAGCGGGCCTCGATGCGAATGTGAAGCTCGAGTACCTCTCGGGCAAAGACGCCGAGGCGATCCGCGGTGACATCCTGCGTCTCGCTTCCGGTCGACGCCTCGCCGAGGCGGGGGCGCGCACCGCCGGGAGGTCGTCGGTGGCCCGCCAGGCCGCCGAGGCCGTGGGAGCGGGCCTGCAGGGACTCGTCGACGGAGAAGACCTTTCGGATGCCGAGCCCGAGAGCATCGTGCGGATCCCGATCGGGCGGCTCGTGGCATCCCGTGTCCTGAGCGGGTCGACGCTGGTACTCATCGCCCTCGTCGTGGGCATTGTGGTGGCGGCCTCGGTGTCGACGCTCTGGGTGCTGTTCACCGTCGTGCCCATGTTCCTCGCCTTCGGCGCGTACTACGTGCGCTCGATCGCACGGGGGCTGCGGTACTCGATCGCCCCCACGTCCGACGGCGTGCGCGTCACCTTCGGCCTGTTCACCACGGTGTCCGAGATCGTTCCGCCGGGCCGCGTGCACGCGATCGAGGTGCGTCAGCCCCTGCTGTGGCGCCCGTTCGGCTGGTGGAGCGTGTCACTGAACCGGTTGTCGGGACGCGCGTCGAGCGACACCAGCAGCGACCAATTCGCCGCGGTGCTGCCGATCGGCACCCGCGCCGACGTGGAGCGCGTGCTGCGCATCCTCGCCCCGAGCCTGTCGAGCGCCGAATGGACACTCGTGTTCCGCGACGGCATCCTGGGTCCGGTGGACGACGACCCCTACGTGACGACCCCCGCTCGCGCGCGGCTGCTGCGGCCCCTGTCGTGGCGCCGCAACGGCGTGCGGCTGACCGACGACGCGCTGCTGCTCCGCCGCGGCTTCGTGTGGCGCTCGCTGACCGTGATCCCGTTGGCGCGACTGCAGTCGATCGGTCTGCACCAAGGTCCGCTCGCGCGAGCGCTTCGGACGGCCACCGTGACGGGACACGTCATCGCCGGGACCGCGCAGACCGCGATCGGAGCGATCGACCGCGACGACGCCGTGCGCCTGTTCGAGCAGACCGCTCTGACGACCGTGGCGGCGGCGGCGGGCGACCGCAGTCACCGGTGGGCCGGATGAGTGGCGGGCGCGACGGTCGTCTCGGCGTCGGCATCATCGGCGCGGGCCGGGTCGGCCCCGTCATCGGCGCGGCGCTCGCCGGTGCCGGTCACGCGCTGACGGCGATCACCTCGGGATCCGACGACGACCGCGTCGAGGCCATCCTGCCGGGGCTGCCCGTGCTGAGCGCCGACGAGGTGGTGCGCCGCAGCGAGCTGGTCGTCATCGCGGTTCCGCACGAGCAGCTGCCGGGCCTGATCGCGGGCCTCGCCGATGTCGGCGCGTGGCAACCGGGCCAGCTCGTGCTGCACACCGACCCGGCCTACGGCGCCCGGGTGCTCGACCCCGCTGCCCAGCGCGGCGCGATCCCGCTCGCCATCCACCCGGCGATCGTCTTCACCGGGGCCTCGTCGATCGATCTGCGCCAGCTGGCCCAGGCCTACGCGGCGGTCACGGCGCCCGGCCCCGTTCTGCCGATCGCCCAGGCGCTGGCCGTCGAGCTCGGGTGCGAGCCGGTGGTGGTGGCCGAGGAGGACCGCACGGTCTACGCCGAGGCGATCGCGACGGCGACCGAGTTCTCGCGTTCGATCGTGCGCCAGTCCTCCGACCTGCTGACGCGCGTGGGCGTGGACAACCCCGGGGGGTACCTTTCGGCGCTCGTGCGCTCCAGCGTCGACCAGGCTCTGATCGAGGGCGCGGGACTTCGAGGGCTCGACGGCGACGATACGATCGACGGATGATCCGCACCCTTAAGGATCTGCGCACCCGACTCGGAGAAATCCGAGGCGCAGATCGACCGGCGGGCGGCCCGCGCGTCGCCCTCGTCTCGACCCTCGGCGCTCTGCACGACGGTCACGTCGATCTGATCCACGAGGCCCGCTCGAACGCCGATGTCGTCGTCGTGTCGACGTTCGTGAACCCCCTGCGCTTCCGCACCGCGGAAGAGACGGCGAGCTACCCGCGTTCTCCCGACGCCGACGCGCGGGTCCTGGCCGAGCTCGGGGTCGACGTCGTGTTCGCCCCGACCGCCGAGGAGTTCCTGCCCCGGGGAACGGCCACCACCCGCGTCTCGGCGGGCGATGTCGGCCTGCGGTACGAGGGGCGCGTGCGTCCGTTCTACTTCGATGGCGTCCTGACCGTCGAGGCGAAACTTTTCCATCTGGTCGCCCCCGACGTGGCCGTCTACGGCGAACGCGACGCGCAGCGGGTGTTCCTGGTGCGTCGCATGATCCGCGATCTGGACTTCGCGATCGACGTGGCCACCGTGCCGACGGTGCGGACTCCCGACGGGCTGCCCGTGTCGAGCCGCGTCGCGCTGCTCGACGACGCCGAGCGCCGCGCGGCCTCGCTTCTGCCGCGCGCCCTCGAAGCGGCCGCCTCGAACGCCGATCTGGGCGTGGACTCCTGTATCGCCGCGGCCCAGTCGTCGCTGATGGGCGAGCAGCGCATCACCCTGGAGTACCTCAACGTGGTCGACCCGGCCACGTTCCTGCCCGTCGACGAAGGCCACACGGGGCGCGCCCTCGCCCTCATCGCGGCGACGGTCGCGGGACACCGCTTCATCGACAACACCGAGATCTCGTTGCGCTGACGCGGAGGCGGTGGCCGCGCGGGGTCGGTTGCGCTGTCGTCGCTGGGCGACGTCTGGGCCGCGCCGCCGCGCATCGGTGCGGGGCGGCGGGCGCTCGCCGAGGTGTCTGTCGCAGGACACCGGGCGCGGGGCGCCGTGCGCTGCGGGCCGGGCCTGAGACGCCGTGCGCTGCGGGCCCGGCGCTGAGCGCCGCGCGCCGGTCGCCGCGCCAATCGACCGCCACGGCGCCGGTGATCCCGGCGAATAGACTGGAAGCGACCCCGAGGAGCATCCCTGATGACCGACGCGCCCGCGAACGACACCGCCGAACCGACCGAAGACGAGGTCTTCGAGCAGAAGGCGGTCCGCCTCGCCAAGCGCGAGCGCCTGCTCGCCGAGCGCGCCGACGCCGCCGGTGGGCCGTACCCCGTCGCGGTGCCCGTCACCACCACGATCTCGGCGTTGCGTGCACGGTTCGGTGATCTCGAGGCGGGTGCCGAGACCGGCGAGGTCGCGGGCGTCGCCGGACGTGTGGTGTTCAGCCGCAACACCGGCAAGCTGTGCTTCGCCTCGCTCCAGGCCGGCGACGGGAGCCGGATCCAGGCGATGGTCTCTCTCGCGAACGTCGGCGAGGAGTCCCTGCAGGCGTGGAAGGAGCTCACCGACCTGGGCGACCACGTGTTCGTCTCGGGTGAGGTCATCTCGAGCCGACGCGGTGAGCTGTCGATCATGGTGTCGGAGTGGACCATCGCGGCGAAGGCCGTGCTGCCGCTGCCCAACCTGCACTCCGAGCTGAACGAAGAGAGCCGCGTGCGCAGCCGGTTCCTCGATCTGATCGTCCGCGATCGGGCACGCGAGACCGTGCTCGCCCGGGCGAAGGTGAATGCGAGCCTGCGCCGCACGTTCACCGAACGCGATTTCGTCGAGGTCGAGACGCCCATGCTGCAGGTGCAGCACGGCGGCGCGAGCGCGCGTCCGTTCATCACGACCTCCAACGCCTTCGACACCGAGCTCTACCTGCGGATCGCGCCGGAGCTGTTCCTCAAGCGCGCCGTCGTGGGCGGCATCGACCGCGTGTACGAGATCAACCGCAACTTCCGCAACGAGGGCGCCGATTCCACGCACAGCCCGGAGTTCGCGATGCTCGAGGCCTACCAGGCCTACACCGACTACAACGGCATCGCCGATCTGACGCAGACCCTCATTCAGGATGCCGCCATGGCGGTGGCCGGCTCGACCACGGTGACGTGGGCCGACGGCACCGAGTACGACCTGGGCGGGGAGTGGGACCGCATCTCGATGTACGACTCGCTGTCGCAGGCCGCGGGTCGGACCATCACCCCCCAGGCCTCGCTCGACGAGCTGCGCGCTCTCGGCGCCGAGGCCGGCGTCGACGCCCCGCCGCACGAGACGCACGGCAAGTGGGTCGAGGAACTGTGGGAGCACTTCGTCAAGGGCGGGCTGACCCGCCCGACCTTCGTCATGGACTTCCCCGTCGACACGAGCCCCCTGGTGCGCGAGCACCGCTCGATCGCGGGCGTCGTGGAGAAGTGGGACCTGTACGTTCGCGGCTTCGAACTGGCGACCGGGTACTCCGAGCTCGTCGACCCCGTCATCCAGCGGCAGCGTTTCGTCGAGCAGGCGAAGCTCGCCGCGCGCGGCGACGACGAGGCCATGCCGATCGACGAGGAGTTCCTGCGCGCGCTCGAGCACGGGATGCCCCCCACCGGCGGCATGGGCATGGGCATCGACCGCCTGCTCATGGCCATCACCGGCCTCGGGATCCGCGAGACGATTCTTTTCCCGCTGGTGAAGTAGGTCGGTCGAAGATCCACTCCGGCAGGCGTCCGGCGTCGAGCATGGTCAGCACGATCGCGCTGAGGCCGTGTGCACTGTCGATCTCGACGGCGGCCTGCGCGTAGGTGCCCGCGTGCGACGAGCGACCGGTGGCCCAGGCCAGCCAGGCGCAGGCCGACAACGCACCGGGACGCCGCTCGCGCGGAACCACCGACGCCACCCGTCGGCAGAGCTCCAGCGCGTGGCGGAGCCTGTCGGCGTCGGGAGCGGGGCCTTCGCCCCACATCGGCCGCGCCAGGTCGACCGGGAAGGGTTCACCGTCGCCGAAGGTCGTCTGCGCGTCGAACACGGCGTCGCCGACCGTGATGTCACCCGCCCACTGCATGAGGGCGACGTCGCGCAGTGCGGGGCGCTCGAGGCAGAACGCGAGCGCGGCCAGCCGCGCCGGGGTCACCTCGTCGGGGCGGGTGCGGGCGGCGTCCTCGAGCAGCGCGGGAGGGTCGGCCAGGGCGGTGACGATGTCGTCGGCCGCCCCCTGGCGTGCAGCGCTGAGTCGCGCTCGGTCGCGGGGCCGGGCGAGCACCCGGTCGACGTCGTCGAGGAGGCGCGCGACCGCGCGGGCCAGTGCGGGGTCGGGGTCGGGGAGTTCTGCCGCCGAGAACTGGTCGGGCGCGACCAGCGTGTCGGGGGCGTCGGTCAGGGCGGATCCGATCTCGGCGAGGGGACGCCCGGCCGGTATCGACGGGTCGAGGTAGCTGTTCCAGGCGTTCGCGCCCACGACGAGCGCGTCGACGACCCTGAGCCCGCAGATGTCGGCGCGGGCGAGGACGGCGTCGACGAAGGCGCGGTGGGGGAGAGGGGCACCCCCGTTCAGCGTCTCGTCGGCGTAGACGGCGAGGGCGATGGCGTCGGTGCGGGCGACCTTGCAGGCGGTGCCGATGACGGTGGAGGCGATGCTGTCGAGCTCTGCCTGCCCGCGCCCGTGGGGCAGGTCGACGCGCAGAGCGCCGAGCGACCGGCCGTGGGCGAAGGGCACCAGCACGAGACTGCGGTGGGGCGTGCACTCCAGCAGGCGGGGGACGAGCGCGAGGAAGGACGACGAGGACGAGGCTCGGACGACGGTGGTGGTCATGGGTCGAGAGTGCCGCGGAGGGAGAGGTCCGCGCGGGCCGAAATGGCTCGACGGTGGACAGTTCCCCAGGGTGCAGGGGTGGGGAGGACGGGTGCGGCGACCGTTGATCCCGGCTGCCCGGGTATTCTGGGGGCATGGATGCCACCTGGGTCGCGATGCTGTGGGCGATCCTGCCGACCCTGGTCGTGTCGGTGGTGTTCTTCTTCATCCTCCGCAACGTCATCCGCATGGATCGCACGGAGCGCAAGGTGTACGCCCGCATCGAGGCGCAGGAGCGCGCGAAGCGCGGACTCCCGCCGGTCGCTGCGAGCAGCGAGGGTTCCGCGAACTGACGGACGCGCGGTCGATGTCGGACGCCGTCGCTACGCTGGGTCCACGACCCGTCCAGGAGGATCCGTGATCAACGCCGCGTTCGAAACGAGCTGGCTCGTCATCACGCTCTTCGTCGTCGACCTGGTGGTGCGCATCGCCGCGATCATCATCGTGCCGCGCAACCGGCGCCCCACGGCCGCCATGGCCTGGCTGCTCGCGATCTACTTCATCCCTTTCGTCGGCGTCTTCCTCTTCCTGCTGATCGGCAATCCGCGGTTGCCGCGAAAGCGCCGACGCAAACAGGCCGCGATCAACGAGTACATCCACGACACCAGCGCCTCGCTCGAGTTCGGCACGCTGCAGCCGAACGCACCCGACTGGTTCCGCGCGCTCGTGCGGTTGAACCGCAACCTGGGTGCCATGCCTCTCGCGGGCGACAACGCCGCGACGCTCATCGCCGACTACCAGAGCAGCCTCGACGCCATGGCCGACGCCATCCGCCAGGCCCGGCGCTACGTGCACGTCGAGTTCTACATCCTGCAGTCCGACGACTCGACCGACAATTTCTTCCGCGCCCTCGAACAGGCCGCTGCGCGCGGCGTGGTCGTGCGCGTGCTGCTCGACCACTGGGCGAACCGGGGCAAGCCGTTCTACAAGCAGACTCTGCGACGGCTCGACGCGATGGGGGCGCACTGGCACCTCATGCTGCCGGTGCAGCCGCTGCGGGGCCGCTACCAGCGTCCCGACCTGCGCAACCACCGCAAGCTGCTCGTGATCGACGGCGACGTGGCGTACATGGGGTCGCAGAACGTCACCGACTCCTCGTACAACCTGCGCAAGAACATCCGCCGCGGCCTGCACTGGGTCGACCTCATGGTGCGCGTCGAGGGACCGGTCGTGGCGAGCATCAACGCGGTGTTCCTGTCGGACTGGTACAGCGAGACCGACGAGACCCTGAGCGACGAGATCGACCTGTTCAGCGTCACCTCGGGTCCGGGCGAACTCGACTGCCAGATCGTGCCCTCGGGCCCGGGCTTCGACTTCCAGAACAACCTCAAGCTGTTCCTGGGGCTCCTCTTCGCCGCCCGCGAACGCATCATCATCGTGAGTCCCTACTTCGTGCCCGACGAGGCTCTGCTGCTCGCCATCACCACGGCCTGCCAGCGCGGGGTGCACGTCGAGCTCTTCGTCTCCGAAGAGGGCGACCAGGCGATGGTCTATCACGCGCAACGCAGCTACTACGAGGCGCTGCTGCGCGCCGGCGTCACGATCTGGATGTACCGCAAGCCGTACATCCTGCACAGCAAGAGCGTGACCATCGACGACGAGGTGGCCGTCATCGGCTCCAGCAACATGGACATGCGCTCGTTCGGTTTGAACCTCGAGGTGTCGCTCCTGGTGCGCGGCGAGGGTTTCGTGCACGACATGCGCGAGGTCGAGGGGCGGTACCGCGAACTGAGCCGTCAACTGACGATCGAGGAGTGGCGCACCCAGCCCCTGCGCTCCACGATCCTCGACAACCTCGCCCGCCTCACCTCCGCTCTGCAGTGACGCGATCGCGGCATTCGCCGCTGGCATCCAGGATCTTCGGCCATCATGAGCCGGAACGTCCCCCCGTTGGAGGTTCCATGTCTCGTCGCTCGCTGTCCCTCGCCGGAGTCATCGGTGCCGCTCTTCTCGCCGCGGGAGCGCTCACCGGCTGCGCGACCGGTGCCGCATCGTCGGCCGCGTCGGCCGATCCCTCGGTCTCGACCCCGGATGCCACGGCCACGGCGCCCGTCGGCGAGATCGGTGCCGCGTGGCTCGAGGGAGGCCGCTCGATCGCGCTGGTCACCCAGGGGAGCTCGTCGTGCCCGCCCGTGGTGAGCGGTGAACCGTCGGTGGCGGACGGCACGGTGTCCGTGACGCTCGAGGAGTCGGGCCGCGACTCCTGCACGCGCGACATGGCGCCGCGCGCGACGCTGGTGGGACTGCCCGAGGGGACCGACGTCACCCGCGCGTGGACCGTCTCGGTCGACGGTGTCGCGCAGGGCGAGGTGTCGCTCAATGGGCTGCCGTCGGCGGCCCCCGCGGGACTGACCGACTTCGCCCCCAGCGCCGGATGGGTCGATGACTCGCTCGTCGCGATCCTCACCTACGGCAGCTCGGGATGCCCGCCCACGGTCGAGTCGGTCACCACGTCGGCGAGTGACATCGCCGTGCAGTTCGCCACGCCCCCGAGCGATCAGATCTGCACGATGGACATCGCTCCCCGCGTCACGCTCGCCGATGTGGGCGGCAACGTCCCCTCGGGCGATGCGTCCGTCGTGCTGTCGGGGGGAAACGTCGAGACGACGGGCGCGATCGCGGTCATCGGCACCCGCTGACGGCGGGGGTCACCGCTCCACCACCAGCAGGTCGCCGACCTCGCACTCGAGCACCCGGCAGATGGCCGAGAGCGTCGAGTAGCGAACGGCGCGAGCGCGGTCGTTCTTCAGGACCGAGAGGTTCACGACCGAGACCCCGACGAGTTCGCTCAGACGGGTGAGCGTCATGCCGCGTGCCTCCAGGAGCTCGTCGAGGCGGCAGTGGATGCCGGTGGGGCCCTCGTCGCTCGCCGCGGGACTCATACCAGCCCCTCCGTGTCGCGCTGGAGGCGGATGCCGCGCGAGAAGACGAGCGACAGCGCCAGCACGCCGAGCCCCACGAGAGCCCACACCAGGTCGAATGACGTGCCGACCACGAAGACTTCCCCCGCCGCCGGGTTGAGTTCATCCGCGGCCATCATGCGCCCGAGTCCGGACAGGCCCGCCGAGAGGATCCCACCCACCAGCAGAGCGCAGCCGGCGACCTGCGTGGCCAGGACGAGTGCACGGTGGAACGGCCGCCGCCACAGCAGCAGCAGGAAGAAGAGCACGACGGCGCCCACCGTGATCAGCACCGTGAGGGCGCCGAACGAGGCGCCCAGCACCAACAGGGTGCGCGCACCCGTGCTGAGCCCCGTGGCCACGACCCAGGCGGACTCGTACCGCGCGGACGCGATGCCCGCACCGCCCGCGGCGGCGGAGTGTTCGACCTCGGCATCGGTGAGAAGACTGAACCCGCCGTCGCCCGTCGCGATGCCGATCGCCGCCCGAACGCCCGGAAGCGCCAGGGTGAGGCCCATCACGGCGCCCGCCGCGACGAAGAGCCAGACGATGCCGCGCTCCATGCGCGGGGAGACCCAGGAGGGATTCGACATCAGACCAGCCCCTCGGTGTCGCGCTGTAGGCGGTCGCCCACGGCGAAGACCGTGCCGACGAGGGCCACGACGAAAGCGACCCCGATGAAGCTCGGCAGATCGATCTGCGACACGGTGCCGCGGTCGTAGGTGCGCTCCGAGAGCCAGGCGATGGCGCCGTTGGCGACCATGTTGTGGAAGAACGGCACACCGGCCACGCCGGCGAGGGCGACGATGCCCGCGGTCGACACGAGGACCGTCTGCCGCCGGCTGAAGATCCGCCCGCGCAGCACCGAGGTGGTGACGAGCAGCAGCAGCGTCACCACCGTGACCACCACCGCGGCGAACAGGCCCTCGGCGAGGAAGAGCGCCCACAGGGAGGGGGCGGGGAGGGACGGGGCGGTGACCACGCCGCCGGTCAGTTCGATCGGCACGGGGGCACCGGCGGGGCCGATGGGTGCCTGGGCGGCGGTGTCCACGAAGGGCATCGGCACGCGGACGTTGCGGTTGGGGACGGCCGCGACGATGTTCGCGACGCTGCGGACGACGGCCCACACGGCGATCGCGACGCCGACGACGATGAAGAAGACGTAGCCGGCGGTGTCGCTGGGGGAGAGGACACGGGAGGTCGGACGGGGGGAGGTCATGACAACTCCTTATCGATGATCGTTGTTATCGGTTGTCGATAAAGTAACGACTATCGATGTGTTGCGCAAGACCGGCCGTCGTCTCGGTATGCCCACGGCGAACATGGGTCCCCGGCATCCGGCCGCTGGTTACTCTCGATGTACGGCGCGCGGAGGCGTGCCTGTCAGCCCATTTTTGGAGGGACTGAGGATGTTCGAACGATTCACCGATCGTGCTCGTCGTGTAGTGGTGCTCGCCCAAGAAGAGGCGAAGATGCTGAACCACAACTACATCGGCACCGAGCACATCCTTCTGGGCCTCATCCACGAGGGTGAGGGCGTGGCTGCCAAGGCGCTGGAGTCGCTGGGCATTTCGCTCGACGCCGTCCGTGAGCAGGTGCAGGACATCATCGGCCAGGGGCAGCAGCAGCCGACCGGCCACATCCCCTTCACGCCGCGTGCGAAGAAGGTCCTCGAGCTGTCTCTGCGCGAAGCGCTGCAGCTCGGCCACAACTACATCGGGACCGAGCACATCCTGCTCGGTCTCATCCGCGAGGGCGAGGGTGTCGCAGCCCAGGTGCTCGTCAAGCTCGGCGCCGACCTGAACAAGGTGCGCCAGCAGGTCATTCAGTTGCTCTCGGGCTACCAGGGCAAGGAGCCCGCGGGCGTCGCCTCGGGTGCCGGTGAGCAGACCTCGACCGGCACGCAGGGCGGCTCGGCCGTGCTCGATCAGTTCGGTCGCAACCTCACGCAGGCCGCGCGCGACAACAAGCTCGACCCCGTCATCGGGCGCGAGAAAGAGATCGAGCGCGTGATGCAGATCCTGTCGCGTCGCTCGAAGAACAACCCCGTCCTCATCGGTGAGCCCGGTGTGGGTAAGACGGCGGTCGTCGAGGGCCTCGCGCAGGCCATCGTCAAGGGCGACGTGCCCGAGACGCTCAAGGACAAGCAGGTCTACTCGCTCGACCTCGGTTCGCTCATCGCCGGGTCCCGCTACCGCGGCGACTTCGAAGAGCGCCTGAAGAAGGTCACGAAAGAGATCCGCACACGCGGCGACATCATCGTCTTCATCGACGAGATCCACACCCTCGTGGGTGCGGGTGCCGCCGAGGGCGCGATCGACGCCGCGTCGATCCTCAAGCCCCTCCTCGCCCGCGGTGAGCTCCAGACCATCGGTGCCACCACGCTCGACGAGTACCGCAAGCACTTCGAGAAGGACGCCGCCCTCGAGCGCCGCTTCCAGCCGATCCAGGTGGCCGAGCCGAGCCTGCCTCACTCGATCAACATCCTGAAGGGGCTGCGCGACCGGTACGAGGCGCACCACAAGGTGCAGATCACCGACGGCGCGATCGTCGCGGCGGCCAACCTCGCCGACCGCTACATCAGCGACCGCTTCCTGCCCGACAAGGCCATCGACCTGATCGACGAGGCCGGCGCCCGCCTGCGTCTGTCGATCCTGTCGTCGCCGCCCGAGCTGCGCGAGTTCGACGAGAAGATCGCCAAGGTCCGCGAGCAGAAGGAGCTGGCCTCCGAGGAGCAGGACTTCGAGAAGGCCGCGTCGCTGCGCGACGAGGAGAAGTCCCTCCTCGCCGAGC
Source organism: Microbacterium sp. Leaf179 (assembly GCF_001423785.1). NCBI lineage: Bacteria > Bacillati > Actinomycetota > Actinomycetes > Micrococcales > Microbacteriaceae > Microbacterium > Microbacterium sp. Leaf179. The sequence continues at coordinate 616,449 of NZ_LMPH01000001.1, forward strand.
GCCTGCGCCTCGAGAAGCAGTGGCGCTCCGGTGACGTCGCCTCGCACGCGGTGGTCGACGAGGGTCTGATCGCCGAGGTGCTCGCCCAGGCGACCGGCATCCCGGTGTTCAAGCTCACCGAAGAAGAGTCCAGCCGCCTCATGTTCATGGAGAAGGCGCTGCACCAGCGCGTCGTCGGCCAGGAAGAGGCGATCGCGGCCCTGTCGCGCACGATCCGTCGTCAGCGTGCGGGCCTCAAGGACCCCAAGCGTCCCTCGGGCTCGTTCATCTTCGCCGGCCCCACGGGTGTCGGAAAGACCGAGCTCGCCAAGGCGCTCGCCGAGTTCCTCTTCGACGACGAGGGCGCGTTGATCTCGCTCGACATGTCGGAGTTCGGTGAGAAGCACACCGTCTCGCGTCTGTTCGGTGCCCCTCCCGGGTTCGTCGGATTCGAAGAGGGCGGCCAGCTCACCGAGAAGGTGCGCCGCAAGCCGTTCTCGGTCGTGCTCTTCGACGAGATCGAGAAGGCCCACCCCGACATCTTCAACTCGCTGCTGCAGATCCTCGAAGAGGGTCGCCTGACCGATGGTCAGGGTCGCGTCATCGACTTCAAGAACACCGTGATCATCATGACGACGAACCTCGGTTCGTCGGCGATCGCCGGGGGCCCGGTCGGCTTCCAGGTCGAGGGCAACGCCCAGACGTCGTACGAGCGGATGAAGGGCAAGGTCGACGAAGAGCTCAAGCGCCACTTCAAGCCCGAGTTCCTCAACCGTGTCGACGACGTCATCGTCTTCCCGCAGCTGAGCAAGCCCGAGCTTCGCCAGATCGTCGGCCTGTTCGTCAAGCGCCTGGCCGACCGTCTGCTCGACCGCGACATGACGGTGGAGCTTTCGGACGACGCGAAGGACAAGCTCATCGAGATCGGCTTCGACCCGACGCTCGGTGCGCGACCGCTCCGTCGCGCCATGCAGCGCGAGGTCGAGGACCGTCTCAGCGAGAAGATCCTGCACGGCGAGCTCGAGGCGGGAGACCACGTCAAGGTCACCGTCGAGAACGGTCAGTTCGCGTTCGAGACCGCCCCCCGCGGCGAGAAGGTCGCGATCGGGGTCGGAACCGCTGGCGAGATCGCCGCGACGCCCGACACTCTGGCGGGCAGCTGATCGCATAACAGACGAGGGCCCGGATGCCATGGCATCCGGGCCCTTCGTCGTCGCGGCGTACGCTGGGTCGATGACCTCTTCCGCGCCGTTCGTCGTCCGCCCCGCCGGTACCGCCGACGTGCGACGCATCCACGAACTGCTCGAGCCGTTCGTGCAGAAGCGCATCCTGCTCGGCAAAGACCTCGTGGTGCTCTACGGGTCGGTGCAGCAGTTCGTCGTGGCCGAGGCCGACGGCGTCGTCATCGGCTGCGGCGCCCTGCACGTCATGTGGGAAGACCTGGGCGAGGTGCGCACCCTCATCGTTCATGACGAGTGGCTGCATCACGGCGTGGGGCGGGCCATCGTCGAGATGCTCGAGGAGCGGGCGCGCGAGCTGGGCGTCAGCCGCCTGTTCTGCCTGACCTTCGAGGTCGACTTCTTCACGCGTCGGGGGTTCGCCGAGATCGGCGAGCAGGTGGTCGACCCCGACGTGTACTCGCAGCTCGTGCGCAGTCCCGACGAGGGCGTCGCGGAGTTCCTCGACCTCGCGCACGTCAAGCCCAACACCCTGGGCAACACGCGCATGCTCAAGCAGCTCTGAGCGCGCCGTGGGCGGGGACTCAGCCGTGACGCCTACCCTGGAACCATGACCGATGCCCCCCGAAGGCGGAGGCAGTCCCCGGCGGTCTATCGTCGACGTCGTCTCGCGGCAGGGCTCTTCGCCCTGATCGTGATCGGCCTCGTCGTGTGGCTCGTCGCGGCTCCGCCCTGGCGCGCCGTCCCGACGGCCGAAGAGACGCCTGCCACCGCCGAGAGTGCCCCCGACCCCGCCGTCTCGTCGGCTGCTCCGCCGGCCGCGGCGACTCCGAGTTCCACCCCGACGCAGAGCGTGTCGTCGGGGCCCGTCGAGTGCACCGCCGCCGACATCTCGGTCGAGGCGCTGTCGGACAAGGCCGAGTACGCGCAGGGCGAGAACCCGCAGCTCTCGATCCGCCTCACCAACTCGTCGGCGAACGCCTGCACCATGAACGTCGGAACGAGCGCGCAGTCGTTCACCGTGACGAGCGGCTCCGACGTGTGGTGGCGCTCCACCGACTGCCAGTCCGAGCCGAGCGATCTCGAGGTCACCCTCGCCGCCGGCCAGACCGTCACCAGCTCGGCGCCCCTCACCTGGGACCGCACGCGTTCCTCGGTGAGCTCGTGCGAGAGCGAGCGGCCGTACGCGCCGGGCAGCGGAGCGACGTACCACCTGAGCGTGTCGATCGGCGGCATCCCGTCGGCGGGGACGGCGTCGTTCGTCCTGCAGTGACGCGCACCGCGACGAACGGAGGGGTGGATGCCATGGCATCCACCCCTCCGTCATCACCGGGTCAGCTGCGCGGGGAATCCTTGCCGAACACCTCGCCCTGCAGGGCGTCGTAGCCCTCCTTCTGCGGGTCGCCGTGCAGACCGCCGGAGAGGGCGTACTCCTCTTCGGGCGAGAGCACGAGGCGGTGGCGGCCGTAGACGGCGAAGGCGACGAAGATCACCGCGTAGACCACGATGATCGCGACGATCGCCAGCAGGTAGGCCGAGTTCAGCAGCAGGCCGAAGAACACGACGGCGGCGATGATCGCCGCGGAGTAGGCACCGAACAGGCCCCACGGGCTCTTGTACGGACGCACCGCGTTCGGGAACTTCTTGCGGAGCACGATGAACGAGACCATCTGCAGGAAGTACGCGAGCACCGCGCCCCAGACGGCGATGTTCAGCACGATCGCTCCGGCGGGACTCGCATCTCCTCCCGCGGCCTGCACAATCACCAGGGCGAAGAAGCCCAGCACCGCACCGAACACGAGGGCCACCCACGGGGTCTTCCGGGCACCGGTGAGAGAGAGCCAGCGCGGGTAGTAACCGGCGCGCGAGAGCGAGTACATGTTGCGGCCGTAGGCGAACATGATGCCCATCAGCGATGCGAGGAGCCCGACCAGGGCGAGCAGCGACAGGAGTGCCGCGGCCTGGTCGCCGACCATCGCGCGGAACCCGTCGAGCAGGGGTTCGACGGAGGTCCCGGTCGCTTCGGCTCCGAGCACGCCGGTGTTGAGGAAGAGCACGATGAGACCCGTGACGATGAGCGTCCCTCGGGCCCAGAGGCCGGCCCGCGGGATGTCGCGAGCGGGGTCGTGCGACTCTTCGGCGGCCAGCGGCAGCTCCTCGATGCCGAGGAAGAACCACATGGCGAAGGGGAGGGCCAGCAGGATCGCCCCGACGCCGTGGGGGAGGAACTCGGTCTGCCCCGCATCGGGGACGATGTTCCACAGCGAGGCCCAGTCGAACGCCCCCGTGACCAGGGACATCACGCCGAAGACCACGATGATGCCGATCGAGATGATCGACACGACGATCGCGAAGCCGAACGAGATGTTCGCGCCGGCGGCGTTGAGGGCGATGAAGAGCGCGTAGAGGATGATCCACCACACGAACGCGGGCAGGCTCACGCCGGTGAGCAGCTCCAGCGCCGAGTCGGCGTATTGGCCGGAGAAGTAGACGACGACCGCCGTCGTGGCGACGTACTCGATGGTCTCGGCGAGGCCCGTGGCCAGGCCGCCCCAGGGACCCATCGCGGATCGCGCGAACGAGTAGGCGCCGCCGGTGTGGGGCATGGCGGCGGCCATCTCGCCGATCGAGAACGTCAGCCCGTAGTACATGACCACGAGCACCACGAAGGCGATGAGCATGCCGCCGAAGCCGGCGTTGGCGACGCCGAAGTTCCACCCCGAGAAATCGCCCGAGATGACGGCGGCGACCGCGAGGCCCCACAGCCCCCAGACGCCGGCCGAACGTTTCAGGGTGCGTTTCTCAAAGTACGTGGAGTCGGTCGCCGTATAGGTGGCGCCGGCGACCTTTCTGCGGGAACTGCTCGAGGTGGACATAGGGCCTCCAGACGGTAACGGGCAGGCTTCAGGAGCGCCTGCGCAGAATCATGGCCTTCTATTGGTCGACCTGTCTACCTTTGGCGTGTAAGTTCCTCGTTACGACCTCCGCACGCGAGGTCGCGACGAGCAGGCGAGAGGGACACCATGGCGGGCAATCTCACCACCGCAGAACTGGATGCCGCGATCGAGGCCGGCGAGATCGACACGGTCGTCGTGGCCTTCCCCGATGCGCAGGGCCGCCTCGTCGGCAAGCGCGTCGCGGCGCGTTTCTGGCGCGACGAGGTGCTGCCCCACGGGGCCGAGGCCTGCAACTACCTGCTGTCGGTCGACGTCGACCTGAACACCGTCGACGGCTACGCCATGTCGAGCTGGGAGACGGGCTACGGCGACATGCTGCTGGTCCCCGACCTCGACACGCTCCGCCGCCTCCCCTGGCAGCCAGGCACGGCGCTGGTGATGGCGGATCTCGCGTGGGGAGACCGTCGGCACGTCGGGCAGTCGCCCCGCGGCATCCTGAACGCCCAACGCGCGCGTCTGGCGGAGCGCGGACTCACCGCCTACGCGGGCACGGAGCTGGAGTTCATCGTCTTCGACGACTCCTTCCGCGAAGCCTGGGCCAAGGGGTACACGGGCCTGCGCGCCTCGACCGACTACAACGTCGACTACAACCTGCTCGCCACCACGCGGCTCGAGCCGCTGCTGCGCGACATCCGCCTCGGCATGGACGGCGCGGGCATGTACTGCGAGGGCGTGAAGGGCGAGTGCAACCTCGGCCAGCAGGAGATCGCCTTCCGCTACGCCGAAGCGCTCGAGACCGCCGACAACCACACGATCTACAAGAACGGCGCGAAAGAGATCGCCGACCGCCACGGCAAGTCGCTGACGTTCATGGCCAAGTTCAACGAGCGCGAGGGCAACAGCTGCCACATCCACCTGTCGGTCCGCGGCGACGGCGGCGACGCCGTGATGGCGGGCGACGGCGCGCACGGCTTCAGCCCCCTCATGGAGCACTGGATCGCCGGCATTTTGGCGACCCTGCGCGAATTCACGTTGCTGTACGCGCCGACGATCAACTCGTACAAGCGTTTCGCGCTGGGCTCGTTCGCGCCCACCGGGGTGGCTTGGGGCGTCGACAACCGCACGTGCGCGCTGCGCGTCGTCGGCCACGGCTCGTCGCTGCGGGTCGAGAACCGCGTGCCCGGCGGAGACGTGAACCCCTACCTCGCCATCTCGGCCATCATCGCCGGCGGCCTGTACGGCATCGAGAACGAGCTGCCGCTTCCCGAGCCCCTCTCGGGCAACGCCTACACCTCGGGCGTCGACACGCTGCCGACGACCCTGCGGGAAGCGGCGGAGCTGTTCCGCGCGTCGACGATCGCCCGCGCCGCCTTCGGCGACGACGTCGTCGAGCACTACCTCAACCAGGCGCGCATCGAGGTCGAGGCCTTCGACGCCGCCGTGACCGATTGGGAGCGGGTGCGTGGTTTCGAGCGCCTCTGATCCGACCCGGACACCCGTCGTCGGGCTCACGACCTACCTGGAGCGAGCGAAGCAGGGCGTGTGGGACGTGCGGGCATCGTTCCTGCCGCAGCAGTACTTCGACTCCGTCACCGCCTCGGGGGCCAGCGCCGTGCTGCTGCCGCCGCAGCCGCGCCCCGAGCGGGCGGCCGCCGCCGTACTCGACGGGCTCGACGGCCTCATCCTCACCGGGGGCCTCGACGTGCAGCCCGAGCTCTACGGCGCCGAACGTCACCCGCTCACCGACCCGGCGCGCGCAGACCGCGACGCCTGGGAACTCGCACTCCTCGCGGGGGCGCGGGAGCGCGGCATCCCCATCTTCGGCATCTGCCGGGGGCTGCAACTTCTCAACGTCGCCCTCGGCGGCACGCTCCACCAGCACCTTCCTGAGGCCCTCGGCACCGAGCGGTACCGCGTGGGCGGAGGCGTCTTCGCCGAGAACGTCGTCGAGGTGGATGCCTCGACCCGACTCGCCGGTCTCGTCGGCGCCGGATCGCTCACCGTCCACAGCTACCACCACCAGGGCGTCGACCGACTGGGCGCGGGCCTGCGGGTGACGGCGCGCACCGACGACGGACTCGTGCAGGCCGTCGAGGCCGAGGGCGACGACTACCTCGTGGCCGTCCAGTGGCATCCCGAAGAGAACGCCGAAGACCGGCGGCTGTTCCTGGGACTCGTCGCCGCGGCGGCGGCGTATCGCGCCGCGCGTTCCGGCACCGACATCTCCACCTCCGAGCACCAGGGAGCTCTCGCATGAGCACGTTCACCGTCACCGACCCCTCGACCGGGTCGCCGATCACGACCATCGAGCGCGCCGATCTCGCCCAGGTGGATGCCGCCGTCGCCGACGCCGTGCGCGCTCAGCGCGCGTGGGCAGCCCTCGCCCCCGTCGCCCGCGCCGACGCGCTGCGGTCGTTCGCCCGGGTCGTCGAGGCGCACGTCGACGAGCTCGCCGCGCTCGAGGTGAAGAACTCGGGCCACCCCATCGGCTCGGCCCGCTGGGAGGCGCAGCACGTCGCCCAGGTGCTCAACTACTACGCCGGGGCGCCGGAACGCCTGATCGGGTCGCAGATCCCGGTCGCCGGAGGGCTCGACGTGACCTACCACGAGCCCTACGGCGTGGTCGGGATCATCGTGCCGTGGAACTTCCCCATGACCATCGCCGCCTGGGGTTTCGCGCCGGCGCTCGCCGCGGGCAACGCCGTCGTGCTCAAGCCTGCCGAGCTCACCCCGCTGACGGCGATCCGGCTCGGCGAGCTGGCGCTCGAGGCCGGGCTCCCCGAGGGGCTCTTCCGCGTCGTGGTCGGCTCGGGCTCGGTCGTGGGCCAGCGCTTCGTCTCGCACCCCGACGTGCACAAGGTCGTCTTCACCGGCTCGACCGAGGTCGGCACCGAGGTGGCCGCCGGGTGCGCGCGAATGCTCAAACCGGTGACCCTCGAGCTCGGCGGCAAGAGCGCGAACCTCGTCTTCGCCGACGCCGACCTCGAGAAGGCGGCGGCCGGCGTCCCGGGCTCCGTGTTCGACAACGCGGGGCAGGACTGCTGCGCCCGCAGCCGCCTGCTCGTGCAGCGGAGCGTCTTCGACCGGTTCCTCGAGTTGCTCGAACCGGCCGTGTCGGCCTGGAAGGTCGGCGACCCGACGCGGGAGGACACCCAGATGGGGCCGCTCATCTCGGCCTCGCACCGCTCCAGCGTGCAGGGCTTCCTCGACGGGGCCGACGTGGCGTTCCGGGGATCCGCGCCCGAGGGCGACGGCTTCTGGTTCGCCCCGGCCGTGGTGCTGGCGCAGCCCGGCGACCGCGTCGCTCGCGAGGAGGTGTTCGGTCCGGTCCTGGCCGTGATGCCCTTCGACGACGAGGCGGATGCCATCCGCCTCGCCAACGACAGCGCGTACGGCCTCGCGGGCTCGATCTGGACCGAGAGCCTGGGCCGTGGCATCCGGGTGTCCCGCGCCGTCCGCAGTGGCGTGCTGTCGGTGAACTCGCACTCCTCGGTGCGGTACTCGACGCCCTTCGGCGGCATGAAGGCGTCGGGCCTCGGTCGCGAGCTGGGTCCCGATGCCGCCGAGCACTTCACCGAGGTGAAGAACGTGTTCTACGCCACCGAGTGAACCCGTCACCCTGACCCCCATTCCCCACTTGCCCCCGAACAGACAGGGGGACGCGGTACCGCTCGAAAGGAACCACCCGCAATGACCATCGACCTCACCCAGCGTCTCGGCGGCCGCGTCGCCATCGTCACGGGCGGCGCGAGCGGCATCGGCCTCGCCACCGCGCGCCGCTTCGCCGCGGAAGGCGCGCGCGTCGTGATCGCCGACCTCGACGAGACCACCGGCACCGCGGCCGCCGCCGAGGTCGGCGGCGTCTTCCGTCAGGTCGACGTGGCCGACGAGGCATCGGTCGACGCCCTCTTCGACGGCGTGGCCGCCGACCTCGGCAGCGTCGACATCGCGTTCAACAACGCCGGCATCTCGCCCGCCGACGACGACTCGATCGAGACGACCGAGCTGCCCGCCTGGGACCGCGTGCAAGACGTCAACCTGAAGAGCGTCTACCTGTGCTCGCGCGCCGCCCTGCGGCACATGGTGCCCGCCGGCCGGGGATCGATCATCAACACGGCGTCGTTCGTGGCGCTGCTCGGCTCGGCGACCTCGCAGATCTCGTACACGGCGTCGAAGGGCGGCGTGCTCGCCATGACCCGCGAGCTCGGCGTGCAGTTCGCCCGCCAAGGCATCCGCGTGAACGCCCTGTGCCCCGGACCCGTCAACACGCCGCTGCTGCAGGAGCTGTTCGCCAAAGACCCCGAGCGGGCGCAGCGTCGGCTCGTGCACGTGCCGATGGGGAGGTTCGCGGAGCCCGACGAGATGGCCGCGGCGGTGGCCTTCCTGGCATCCGACGACGCGTCGTTCATCACCGCGACGGCGTTCGTCGTCGACGGCGGGATCACCAACGCCTACGTCACGCCCCTGTGAACCGGTGACATGACAGGCTGAGACGGTGACAGACGCGCCGCTCGACGACCTGCGCCGAGCCGTGTACCGGCCGGTGCGCAGCGGCAACGCGCTCGAAGACACCACGGCGCGCATCGTGCAGACCGTTCGTCTCGGCCTGGTCGCTCCCGGGGAGTCCCTTCCGGCGGAGCGCGAGCTCGCCGCGCTGTACGGCGTGAGTCGCGACACCGTGCGCGAGGCGATCCGCGAACTGGCCGACGCCGGATGGCTCGAGACGCGGCGCGGACGCTACGGCGGCACATTCGTGATCGACCCCGTGCCGCGTCCGTCGGAGCCCGCGGCGGTGGCGCAGACCGAGCTCGCCGACGTGATCGCGCTGCGCGGCGTGCTCGAGACCGGGGCGGCGTGGGCCGCCGCGGGCCGCGCGCTGTCGGCCGACGAGCGCGATGTGCTCTGGGCTCGGCACGAGGCGGCGGCCACGGCCTCCGGCGCGGACTACCGGCGCCTGGACACGCTGCTGCACCTGACGATCGCGGAGTTCGCCGGCATCCCCTCGCTCGTGCCCCTCGTCGCCGACAACCGGGCGCGTGTGAACGCCTGGCTCGACACGTTCCCCCTGCTGCCGCGCAACATCGATCACTCGACCTCGCAGCACGCGGCGATCGTGTCGGCGATCCTGGCGGGGAGACCGGATGCCGCCCACGCGGCGATGCGGGATCACCTGGCCGGGTCGGAGGCCTTGCTGCGCGGGTTCCTGGCGTAGCGAGCGGGGCTTCGGCCTCGAGTAGCCCGGCCGCGCGGTGCAGTTCCGCGACGCGTCGCCGCGGAGCCGAGGAGCCGCGGTTAGGCTCGGAGGATGGCGGGAGGCAAAAAGCGCAAGGGGAAGAAGGTCGCCGTGGACTTCAAGAACACCGCGCTGACCGATGCGTTGCAGACCCAGGACATGGCGGCGATCGCCTTCGCCCTGCGGCACGGGCCGACGGTGGTTCCGCTGATGAGCGCGGGAGACCCCGACAACCCGCTCGACGTCGGCGAGGTGTGGACGTACCGCGACCCCGACTCCGGCGAGATCGCACTGCTGCTGTTCAGCGACGCCGCCCACAAGCCCGAGACGCTGCCGCCGCACGTGGCGCTGCAGTCGCCGCAGTGGCTGCGCGCGTTCCTCGGAGCGCACCAGGATGCCATCACCTCGGTGTTCCTCGACATCGCGGGGCCGCACCCGATCCAGGCGTCGCCCGCCGATCTGATCGCCGCGCTCGACGCCTGAGGCCCGACCGCGGACCGACCCCCGCTCGCGGGTGAAGTATCGGACTCGCGCGGGTGAGGGACGCGTGCAAGACTCGGGGACATGGAGTTCCTGATCGCCGGTGCCGTGTGCGCCGCCGGACTTGTCATCCCCGCGGTTCTGGGCATGACGTCGCCGCACCGCCGCCGGCGGGCCGCTCCTCCGGGTCGCTGATCGACGACGCGGGTTTATCGTTCCGGGGGATCTTTCACGCCCTCACCCGGCCCGGTTCGGGTCGTCCGCTGCTCAGCGCAGCGTGATCCCACCGTCGCGGGACCTCGACCGCGGCGCCTGAGCGCGGCGTCGAGATCGCGGCGCCTCGACCACGGGACCTTGACGGAGGCACCTCGACCGCAGCGTCGCGGCGTCGGTCCGAGTGGCTCAGAACCCCGGTTCGCTGTCGTCGCGCGGCATGCCGCGCACCTGCAGTTCGTTGAGCGCCTGCGCGAGCTTGCGCGACGAGGCGTCGAGCACCGTGTGATAGCCCAGGCGCCTGGCTTCGGACGCCCGTTGCGCGGCCTGAGTGACGTTGCGGATCTCGCCGGTGAGCGTCAACTCGCCGATCGCGGCGAGGCGCTTCGACACCTTGCGGTTCTTCACGGCGTTGGCCACAGCGATGGCGATGGCGAGGTCGGCCGCGGGCTCGACCAGGCGCACCCCGCCGACGGTCGAGACATACACGTCGCGGTCGGACAGGGTGAGGCCCATGCGGCTCTCGAGCACGGCGAGGACCATCGCCACGCGCGACGAGTCGACGCCGTTCACGATGCGCCGCGGGTTGGGTGCCGTCTGGCGCACGGCGAGTGCCTGGATCTCGACGGGCAGGGCGCGGCGGCCCTCCATCGCGATGGTGACGCACGTGCCCGGCTCGGGTTCGCCGTGCCCGAGGAACAGGGCGCTCGGGTCGGACACCTCGGAGATGCCGGTGCCGGTCATGTCGAAGCAGCCGACCTCGTCGGTGGGGCCGAAGCGGTTCTTGAGCGCGCGCACGAAGCGCAGCGACGTCTGCCGGTCGCCCTCGAAGTGGCACACCACGTCGACGAGGTGCTCGAGGATGCGGGGTCCGGCGATCGAGCCGTCTTTGGTGACGTGGCCGACGAGGATGACAGGCAGCCCGCGTTCTTTCGCGACACGGATGAGCGCCGACGCGACCTCGCGCACCTGCGCCGGCTGACCCGCGGCGCCGTCGCTGTGGGAGGAGGACACCGTCTGCACCGAGTCGACGATGAGCAGGCCGGGCTCGACCTGGTCGATGTGCCCGAGGATCGTGGCCAGGTCGGTCTCGGCGGCGAGGAACAGCTCTTCGTGGAGCGCGCCGGTGCGCTCGGCGCGCAGACGCACCTGGGCGGCGGACTCTTCACCGCTGGCGTAGAGCACGCGTCGCCCCGCGCGGGCGCTTTGCGCGGCGACCTCGAGCAGCAGCGTCGACTTTCCGACGCCGGGTTCGCCGCTGAGCAGGATCGCCGCACCCGGAACGATGCCGCCGCCCAGGACGCGGTCGAACTCGCCGACGCCGCTGGTGCGCCGGGGGGCGTCTTGCGTGTCGATCTCGGTGATGCGCCGGGCCATCCGGGCCGCGCCCGGAGCGACCGGGACGATCGATCGGACGATGCCCGTCTGCTCGGCGGCCTCGACCACGGTGCCCCACGACTGGCACTCCCCGCACCGGCCGACCCACTTGACCGTCGTCCACCCGCACTCGGTGCAGCGGTACGGAGCGGGGGCTGCAGCGGGACGTCGGGATGCCATGGCATCAGGCTACGCGGGGCCCCCGACATCGCCGGCGCCGGGCCGCGGCATCCGGGATCTGCTGTCGGGCGGCCGCTCGCGCATAAACGCCGTTCCTGCGCATAAACGCGGTGGGGGAGCGTTTATGCGCAGGAACGGCGTTTATGGGTGAGTCGTCGCGCCGCGCCGGGCTTGAGGTGTAGCGCGGCGGGGTGCGACCGGGCGGGGGTGCGACTGGGCGGGGCGTGCTCGGCTGGGCGAGGGTGTGGCCGGGGCGGGTGTGGCCCGACCGGGCGCGGCGGCGGGCTGGGCCGGGGCGGCATCCGTGCCCCGCTGCCGGCGGCCCCCACGCACAAACGCCATTCCCGCGCGTAAACGCGGTGAGAGAGCGTTTATGCGCACGGATAGCGTTTATGCGCGAACCGCCGCGCCGCGCCGTGCCGCACTCCGCGCCCGACGCCCGGCCCGCCGTGAAGAGCCCCGCGTCAGTCGCGCAGCGACTCCGCCACCGTCGTCAACGCGTCGGCCGAGCGGCGCAGAAGCCCCAGCTCGGCGTCGGAGAACGGCGTGCCGACGAGGGGCACCGCGCCGCGGGCCGAGACGATCGACGGCACCGACAGGGCCATGCCGTCGATGCCGTGGAAGTCCTGTAGCACGGTGCTCACGGGGAGGATGGCGTGCTCGTCGCGCAGGATCGCCTCGACGATGCGCGCGCTCGACAGGCCGATCGCGTAGTTCGTCGCCCCTTTGCCCTTGATGACCTTGTACGCGGCATCGCGCACGTCGACGGCGATGGCATCCAACTCCTCCGTGGTGAAGCGGCCCCCTCCGGGCAGCTCGAACTCGGTGATGGGGACGGATCCGATCGTGGCGGTCGACCACAGGGGGAACTCGGTGTCGCCGTGCTCGCCGACGATCCACGCGTGCACGCTCGCGGTGCTGACCCCCGCCCGCTGGGCGAGCTGCCACCGCAGACGCGAGGTGTCGAGCACCGTGCCCGAGGCGAAGATGCGGCGCGTCGGCAGGCCGGTCGCCTGCTGCGCGAGCACCGTGAGCACGTCGCAGGGGTTCGTGACGATGACGTAGACGGCGTTCGGTGCGACCTCGAGCAACTCCGGCATCATGTCGCGGATGATCCCGGCGTTCGTGGCGGCGAGCTCGGTGCGGGTCTGGCCCGGGTTCTGCTTCGCGCCGGCCGTGATGACGACGACGTGCGACCCCTCGGCCACCGACACGTCGCTGCCGCCGGTGATGTCGCTGGTGCCGGTGAACTGCGTGCCGTGGGCGAGGTCGAGCACCTCGGCCTCGACCTTCTCGGTGGCGATGTCGTAGAGCGCGACGTGCCGCGCCGATCCGCGGATGAGGGCCGCGTACGCCACGCTCGCCCCCACGCTTCCCGCGCCCACGACCGTCAGCTTGGAGTTCTCGATCACGCTCATGCTCCGATCCTGGCAGCGGTCGCGAACCGGTTCCAGGGGGGTGCTTCGACGGTGGACGAACGGATGCCGGGGGCTCGGCGGTGCGGGCGGTGGCGGCGCGGGCCGGGCCGAAGTCCTGAGATGCGGTGCGCGGTGGGCTCCGCATCGCGTAGCGGGCGTCGGCGGCCTGGTTTCTCAGGAGTTCGGCCCGCGGCCGACGCCGAGGGCCCGTCGACCCGCTCGGATTCGCGGCATCCCGTCGAGTGTCGTAAGCTGTTCGGCGGTGACGTGTCCGAGCGGCCGAAGGTGCAACACTCGAAATGTTGTGTAGGTTCACCCCTACCGTGGGTTCAAATCCCACCGTCACCGCCACCACGAAGGCCCCGACTCCCGCGAAATTACGCGGCAGGCGGGGCCTTCGTCATGAGGTCGCGGGCGTCTGTGGCAACATTTCGGCAACACCTGCTGAGCGCCGAGCCTCGTCGAGCGCCGTGGCAACGCCGTCCAGATCGTCGTCGAAGAGGTCGGCGTAGGTGTCGAGCGTCATGCTCGCGGACGCGTGACCCAGCATCCGTTGCACGGCTTTCACGTTGGCGCCGGAGCTGATCGCGAGTGAAGCGGCCGTGTGGCGCAGGTCGTGCGGGGTGACGCGCGGCATCCGCGCCGGCTCATCCTCGCGTCGAGCGTTCGCCTCGGCCGCAGCGCGCGTCTCGTCGTCGAGAACACGGCGCACAGCGGCCGCGAACCACCCGTCCCGGCTGTTCGGGAGACGCATGTGAAGACTGCCGTCACCGAACAGAAGATCGTCTCGGCCCTTCCCCGCGCAGAGCTTCGCGATCGACATGGCCAGGAACGCCGGGTAGGGCACAGAGCGGGTCTCGTGTGTCTTCGGCGTGCCGACGTGGATCACCGTTCCGACCATCACGGCGTTCTCTTCGACGCTGACACGGCGCCGCAGCGCATCAACATGTCGAACCCGCAACGCGGTCGCCTCGCCCCATCTGAGGCCCGTGTAAGCCAGGAAGGTCACCAGGGTCGGATGCGCGGATGCCGTCGCCAGGGCCGCGACCTGGCGGTGCGTGAGGTACGGCTTCGACTTCGCAACCTTGCGCGGGAGTGTGACGCCGCGCGCGACGTTGCGGCTGATCCGTTTGTCCTTCACGGCGACGTCGAGCACGGCCGCGAGCAAGCCGTACGCGCGGAGCACGGTCGTCGCCGACCGGTCTCGGGTGAGCTCGGCTACCCACGTCTCGACCTCGGAGTACTTCACTGAGCCGACGCGGCGCGCGCCCCACTTCGGGGCGACGTGGGTCTGCCAGGCGCTCGAGAGTGACCGGTAGGACGAGGCCTTCATGACGTGCTCGCGACCGGCAAGCCACGGCGTAGCGATAGCCGCCACAGTAACTTGCGCATCGGCCGGGTTCACGTAGTCGCCCTTGGCCTTCGAGACCTCGACCTCGGCAAGCCGGATTTCAGCGTCCCGCTTTCGGGCGAAGCCGCGTTCCTGCGTCTGGGTGTTGTCGGGGCGCCGGTAGACGATTCGATAAAGCTTCTTGCCGGCTGCCGTCTCGTAGGGGTAGACGCTACCCATCGGTTTCCCGGTGGAAATAGTCGTGCTCCGTCTTCAGGGCGCGCAAGACCTTCGATGCGTGCTCCCCGAGCGACTCAGACAGGGTGTTCTTCAATGTCGCCTCGATACTCCCCACCACATCCGCGGTGGCGATCCATCCGGGCGTCTGCTTGACCAAGGGTTCGGTTGCGAAGTAGGCATCATTCGCGTGAAGGTCGCTTGCAGCGTCTGCGGCCAGAGCGAAGCTGAGCATCGCTCGCGCATATGCCAGCGAGGCGTGCTGGAGATTGCGAGTCGCCTCCTCGAGACGAGCGCCCGACAGTAGCAACGGTGCGCGATCTGACCCCAAACCCAGCAGGTCCGAGACGGAGACGCCCAGTGAATCGGCGAGGGCGACCAGTTCGGACGCCAGCACGCGGCGCTGGTTCTTCTCGATCTTGTTGACCGTCTGCTGACGAAAATCGTGGCCCCGCACACTCATCAGTTCGGCCAGCGCTTCTTGGGATACGCCTAGGCCCTCCCGCGTGCTTCGCAGTCTTCGGGCGATCTGTTCGTCGTGTATGGCCACGGCTCCAGCTTAATCAAGATCGGGGTTGCGTGATCACACTAAACCCGCTTATGGTGTACTCAATAAACACTGAAAAGGTGTCTCACGAGGGAGGGTCGGATGGAGAAGTACCTGAGTCCGAAGGAGGTGGCCGCGCTCATCCCGGGTATGACGGTGGCCAACCTGGCGCAACTTCGATTCACGGGCCGTGGACCGAAGTATCTGAAGCCGACGCCGCGCACGGTGGTCTATCGCGAGCGCGACTGCATTGCCTGGCTGGAGGCATCAGAACGCACCAGCACAGCGGCGGCGTCATGAGAAATAACAAAGCCCCCGCCGGCCAGGGCGAGGGCAAGACCAAGGCAACCGCCAGAAAGCAGAAGGATCAGTCGTGAAAACCATAACCCAGACCGCCGTCATCCATGAGTCCCTGCGGTCTCTCTTCGACGCGCCGGTGAACTTCAACATCCGCGGCGACGGCGCGCCCGCCCCGCTGCCCGAGGGGCACCCTCTCTGGATCGACCAGAATGTGCACCGCGTTGAGCCGGCCGAATACACAGACGCAACCTTGTACGTCATCCGCATCTACGACGTCCTCACCGGGGAGCCGATCAATCTCGGAATCCAGATGAGCGTGCAGTGGTGGATGGATCAGGTCGGCGCGTTCGACTTCGGCGCCTTCGGACGGCACGACTCGAACGCTTACGTCACCAACGGTCGATACCTGTTCGTCTCCGGCGGCGGGTGGGGTCGATTGCCAGGCACCGACCGATTCGTCTCATGGGCGAGCCTCCGCGACAGCAACGTCGCCGACGAAGCCGCTGAGCATGTCGTGAAGGGACGGTGGCTGGCATCGCGTGCCAATCTCATCGCCGAGGTTCGGCCTGCGTGGGCGGACGCACAGGAGACCTACCTTGACGGCTACGGCGAACATGTCGAGTCCATCGTGTTTGTGCGGAAGGTCGGCGGAGCAAGCATCGAGCAGTGGTTCACGGTCGATGGCGACGCCCTCAGTTGCGATCGCGAGGGGCCGCGCATCTGCCTCGCCGGAGAATTTTGCGAAGAGGGCGGAGTCTTCACCGTCGAGCAGGCGGCGACTATCGGCGTTGACATTATCGCTGCGGCTGCCGTTCTCGGCGAGCACGTCACCGTAAGCAAGCTCCGCAAGACGGCGGTCACCGCCGGCGTCGGAACTGGCGATCTCCTGCAGATGACGGGGCGCTTGCTCGGCGGTGCGTCTTGATGCCTCGCGGCGCCATTGTCACGCCAAGCGACCACCAAGGCTTGCCGCCGGGGTGGGATACAGCTCTTGCACGCTGTGAGATGGCGTGCCGTGCAGCGGGGATCACTGAGCCTGTAATCGAGAACCGTCTCGGGCACTGGCGCAAGCTTGCGACGGTCCTCGACATCGGTTTTCGCGAGCTCACTAACGAACGCGTCATGGTCGTGGCGATGGGCTACGCCAACAAGACGACCCGAAGCAACTTCGTCAGCAGCATTCGTGTGCTCACTCGGTGGGCGGCCGAAGCGGGCTTGCTCGCCGAGGACCCAATGACGGAAACGTTCCGGTGCCAGCGGGTACCTGCGACACCGGAATGGGCTCGAGAGCACGACCTGTTCATCCGACACCTGCGCGGATCCGGCAAGGAGTCGTCCACGGTGACGGCACGTAGCCGCGCGATCGTCTCTCTAAGTCGCGATTTCGCGGGCCTCAGCCCGGCAGACATCACCCTCGACGACCTGATGGACCGTGTAGCGACAAAGGGGTGGTCCCGCGGGCGGATGCGCGCAGAGCGCGTCGTGTGTCGCCAGCTCTGGGCCTTCATGAAAGACCGCGGACTCGTCAAGAAAGACGTGACGAAGAAGTGGCCAATCATCAGGGCCGAGGACGGTAAGCCACAGCCCGCGTCAGACGATGACCTCACTATCGCGATGGGCCTGGCCGACGCGGACGAGAAGCTCATGCTGCGCATCATGGCCGAGCTCGGGTTGCGCTGTGCCGAGGTCGCCAGCATCCATGCCAACGACCTGACCGTTCGCGACGGGCTGTACTCCCTCCGTGTCAACGGGAAGGGGGCGAAGGTTCGGATCATGCCCGTCACTGAAGATCTGGCTCGAGCGATTCACTCCCGTGGCGCGGGGTTCGTGTTCCGCGGCCAGGCGAACGGGCACATCTCCGCGGCGTACGTGTCCAAGAAGATCAGCCGGCTACTGCCACCGGGGGTGACGGCTCACAAGCTGCGTCACAAGTTCGGCACCGACACCTACGCGGCCACAAAAGACACGTTCGCGACGCAACGGCTTATGGGCCATGCCTCCGCGGACACCACATCCAGGTTCTACGTCGAGGTCGGTGACGACACACTCCGCGCTGCGGTCGAGGCTGTCAGCGCCCGACGCGGCGGCATCGACCGAGCACGAGAGCAGGCACGCGTATGAGAACCATCACCGTCCCCGAGCCCGAACCGTTCGACGAAGAGGATGCCGAGGAGGTCATTCACCTGACGCGCGACGTCGAGACCGACAACGTTTCAGCAATCTACGTCGACCTCAACGACCCCTTCCTCAACCGTCCCGGAGCCCGCGCCATCGCGCTCCGCCTCTTAGCGCTAGCCGACGAATGGGACCGTCTCGAAGCGCGGCCGCAGCTGCGCCGTGTTCCCGACATCGACGAGCATCTCCGCAATCGAGACGTCTGACCCTCCACAACAACGGAACTTCGGGCGCCCGTAGGGCACGACGGGCACCCATAACCCAACCGAAAGGCACACCAGACATGACGGGAGCTCGCGTCGTCGCAGACGACGAACTCGTCTGGTGGGCGCTCACAGTGCCCATCCCAGAAACCAGCCACCGCATCGGCGAGGACCGAATGAACCGCGTGCTCGCGGCGCTCGCCATGCACGCCAACCTCGACCGCATCGCGTGGCCTTCCTCGGAGAGTCTCGGGAAGAGCCTGTCTCTCAACCGTCGCACCGTTCGCAACGTTTTCGATGCTCTCGTCGAGGCGAAGTTGATCGAACGTACTCCCTCTCGCTCACGCTCGACCGCATGGCGGATTCTCGCCCCGGTGGCGAGCATCCTCGCCACTTCACGATCCGTAGACATGGCGAGGATCCTCGCCACTGGGCCTGTGGATAACTCATCTCGACCTGGCGAGCTAACTGGCGAGCTAACTGGCGAGCTAACTGGCGAGCTAACTGGCGAGGATCCTCGCCACGAAGAGAAGAGAAGAGAAAAGAACAGGAATCTGAGGGACAACGGGGTGACGTCGATCGACTCGTACCGACTACCAGCGAAGACCCTCGTGACCACCCAACCCGGCGAGTACTGCCCACCCGGCCAACACCGCATCCTCGGCGACGGCACATGCATGAACTGCGAGATGAGACCCGAGAGGGGGAGCGCATGACCAGCGAAACGTACGCAGACCTCGGCGGTGGCGCGGTCGCATCCGAAATGCGACCGGCGTTCGGGCACGACGGCCACCGACACCGCTTCGACCCTCTCTCCGGCTGGTGCGTATGCGGCACCCGCGACGACGGTCAGGTCGCCGAGTACTCACCTGCCTGGCATGCAGCGCGACGGGAGCACGCCGCATGAGTCGACGCAGTCGCGCGGACGAAGCGGCCCACAAGCTTGAAGCCCTCATCTTCGCCGGTGTAGATACACCGCCGGCGTGCGAGAGCGACGAGATGTTCATTGCCGAGCGCGTGAACATCATCCCCACCGACACGCAGCGCATGCGCATGGTGTGCACCCGGTGCCCATTGTTCGACTTGTGCGCCGACTATGCACGCACCGCGCAACCCGACGCTGGGTTTTGGGCAGGCCGACACCACGGCCAGGCAGTGACGAAGGGTCTCGCACGGTGAGCGCTTTCACGCACGGTCCTGTCGTCATCCTCACGCCCACCGACGCGCGGATGCTGTGGCAGGCCGCCCGTCTCGACGATCTCCGGGTGAAGCACCGCGGCGACCCCCGCCTGTACGACGTCCTTCTGAACATCTACAAGGGCACGTTGCTCGAGGATGCCGCGCGCGGCAACGAACCGCGGCAAAGCGCGGCAACAGAGGAACGTGAGTACTGGAACACAACACAGGTCGCTCGGGCAGCAGGAGTCTCCGAACGCACAGTGCGAAACCACTGCGCAGACGCAACCCTCCCCGCGGTCCACGCCCACGAGAACGGGCCCTGGATGATCCCGAATGACGAAGCCCTCACGTACATCGACCGGAAGAAGAAACCCTGACCATGTCCCTCGACATCCTCGAAGCCAAAGTGCAGGCCCTCCGCGAGAAGGCCGACACCCTCTCCAAGTCGTACCAGGCCACCGTCCGTAACATCGACAGCGACCCCAACCTCTCCGAAGCGGGCAAGGCCGGCGAACGCGAAGAGGTCCGCGTCGACATCCGCTCCCAGCTGTCCGCCCTCCGCGCTCAGGAGGAGCAGCTGATCGAGCAGGGCATCAGCGAACGCATGCTCCGCATCGAGTCCCGCAGCGGCGCCAGCTCGACCGACATCATCGCGTTCCGTGACGCGCAGGATCGCGCCGATCGCATCGAGAAGCAGGCCGACGCGCTCCCCGTCATCGACCGGGCCCTGCGCCAGAAAGACACCAGCCTCGCGCACGCCATCTTCCGCCGAGGCCTCGAGGCCAACTGGCGTCAGGTCACCGACCGGTTCACCCAGGACCACCCCGACCTGGCCGACGCCGTCAGTGAGCTGCGCGCCCTGGTCACCCGCAAGGAGAACACCTTCGAGCGCACCGCCACGTACGCCTGGCTGGTGCGATGACCGACACCACCTGGACCCCCACGCCGGCCGACATCGCCCGCCCCCGTACGTACACGCAGGCAGAGCTCGACCACCAGGTCCGCGAACGCCTGGGCGCCGAGAGCGCCGAGTATGCGGCGACACGGGAAGCAGCCGAGCGTGTAGACGCCGCAGCACAGCGCATCGCCGCGCTCGAGCAGGAACTCACCACCACTCGACGGGACGCGCTCATCGCCCGTCTCATCAGCGACCACAACCTCACCCGTGACGACGCAGTACTCCTCACCGGGGAAGACGAAGCCACCCTCACTGCACAGGCGCAGCGCCTGCAGGAACGCGCAGGCGAACGACAGTCACGCGGACCCATCGCCCGCAAGGAAGGCCAGCCCGTCAGGCACACGAGCAGCACTGACAATCGGCAAGCCTTCCTCGCCGAGCTCGGCGTCGCCGACGACCAGGCCGGATGGTGACACGAGTGACGACCAAGGCGAGCCCATTCGAACATATGTTCGATGGGGTGGGAGGGGTGCCCCCAACCCGCCTCACGGAAGGTCTCCGGGTATTGCCGATGTCTCTCCCCGGTTTTTTTCCACGATGCCACCAGGGGCTGTGAGGGCACCGTTCGAACGGGCGTTCCCTTGCCCCGCCTGGCCGCGCGGCCGATTCCCGGCCGTCTGAAACCACCACAGAAAGGACCATGAAAATGGTTGATGACCTCTCCGACTTCTGGGGCGAACTCCGCCGCCTGCGCCATGACGTTGACCGCCTGCAGGTCGCCACACCCCTGCAGAGCGCCTCGATCGGCAGTGGCGGCATCCGCGTCTACAACGGCGGCTACATCAAGATCGAGAATGGCGGCCTTGAGGTCAGCGGGTACGCGCAGATCTCCGGTGCGCTTCGCGGCGACGGGACGATCGACTGGACCGGCGACGTGGACTTCAGTGGCCCCGTCGAGATCACCGGAACCCTCGACGTCACTGCCGAGACCCGCCTCCGAGGTGACACGACGATCGAGGGACGCACCCGCCTGCTGAGTGAGCTCGAGGTGGAGGGCAAGATCAGCGCCGGCGACATGACAATGGACCCGGGCGTTTCCGGTGGCGCGCTCACCTTCGCCAACGGCGCCCAGGTGTTCACCGACGCGGACACCATCCAGGTGTTCAAGGGCAACGCCGTTGTCCAAGTCAGCGGCAGCTACGCACGCCTGCAGTACGGCGGCAACGTCCTCCAGATCGACGCTGACGGAGTGCGGGTAAGCCCAGGAGTCGTGGGCATTGCAGCCGAAGGTGAGGCGACTCCCCTCGGCACTACCAGCGCCGGTCGCCTGCGACGGATGCCGGCGGCACCCTCATGAGCTACACGGTCCACGCGTCCGCAGCGTCGCCAGGACAGCGTGCACGACGGGTTCGACTTTGGTGGTGACCGGATTCGCTGTCGCTATCGCCAATCCGACTATCGGAACGCCGACGAGCCTGGACTCCTCCCAGCGTGCAGGTCAAACGAGGAGTCGTGGATGACCTGACGCTCCCGCAGCAACGTCAGTGCCGCAGAGAGCGCCGCAGGCGGATACATCGCAGGGGAAGGTTTCGTCGCCCGCTTGCTGCGTTTGAGCTAGATCACTGAGATACGTCTCCGAACGCGTCCGAGAGTCGTCGCAACACGGAGGTAGTTTTCTCTTCCACGTCTCGGAAGGTTCGCCCGGGACAGGTTGCCTCAACGAGGCCGTAGCCAATCTGTCGCGGTCCGAGGTTTTTTAGCGATGCAGGAGCGCCGTAGTGCATCGATCGGTTCCGCAAGGCTCGCATGCTCCGGAGCTCGATCGCCTCTGGGGAAGCAAGCACCTCCTCAAGCGCTGACGAATGATTGACGAACCTGCCCCATTTGCTGAGGACTTGCTCGATGGCGCTCAGCGCATGCGCCAGAGCCACGAAGCGCGCGCGGAATACTTGGCTCTCAAAGCGAATGCGAGCAGGCTCCAGCATGATTAGCGCAGAATTTATTGACGCTTGGGTCATGATGAGCACGTCGGCCACAGAAACTGGAAGTCTTTTGCCAAGGTGTGATGCGGCAAATTCTGAGGTGTTTGCGTCCTTCATTCTAAGGTCAGGCGCGATGGATCTTGAATCGAGTTCGTAGAGACGAGGGTGATGGCCGAACATTATGGAGATGGAGGCTAGCTTCTGGCCCATCTCGTAAGAGGCAATGTAATGCGGGTTATTCTTGCCTTGCGCCTGCATCGCCTTGTCGAGGGGCCAGCGGGTTTGATATGAAAAAGTGCGGGACGAAGTGATCAGGCGACCATCCGCCGTGACGACACTGAGAAGCGGGCCAAAGTGGCGCCTGTGATCGAGGCGTATGGCATCGAATTCTGCCACGATCTGATCAAGGTCTTTGTGCGAATCGTCCAATAGTTTCGTCGAGTGGCGCGCCGCTGCGACAACTTCTGCGTTCACCAACTCGAACTTCTTGGCATCGACTGGGCGCTGCCGCTTCGCGAGTTGCATGCCCTCGTGTGTGACACGGGCAAAGTACTGCAGATGAACGAGCCCTAGCATCCCCGAGGCCTCCGTGGACGCGCCCGCCTGCGCCATCGAGGAGATCCAATCGATGTCATCGCACAGCATGGCGCGATCGAGCGCAGCCCAATCTTCGTCCTGCGTGCGTCTGGCAGCTCTAGCTCGCTTGCCGCTCATGGCTTCTCGCAATATGTGGGTTGCCAGAAGAGGAAGCCCGCGCCCAAGAACTCGAACATGGCGTGGTGCGCGCTACGTCGAATCTTCAATCGACAGGGTTAGGCGCATCTCCGGAATCAGGCTCTTCGTCGGACAATTCGAGCTTTTCTACGGTCGCAGCGGGAGAAAACTCAGGGATCGCTGCCGAGTCGTCTAGTCCAAGAACTAGCGGGGCGAGGGTGGCACGGGCAAATCGGTACAGCGTCTCGATAGCATCCGTCGTCTCGATCGTTTCCATTACTTCGTCGAAATCAGTTGCTTCGTTTGAAACGAGCAGACTCGTGACGTCGATGTCACCCCACGCCGACGCACCGTCTACGCGCAAATGTCCTACGAACGGTCGAAGGTAAACTTTATCTCCTCTGACGCCGTTCCTCTCGTATTCGAAGTCACCGAGACGGACGGTCCAATCGATAGTAGGTTCAGGATCATCGCCCCGGGATGCGCGCACTCGTAAAATTTGGGGTGTCGCGAGAGAGACGATCATCAATCCTTCAAGTACTTCCGTTGGAGGAGGACGTGCACGTCTTCCCAGCTTCCGTCGTTGTCGCGCTCCTGTCTGACCGTGCGTGCGTGGAAGCGGTCTATCCAGGTTGCGACGCTAACAAGTCGGCCAGCCGGGCGAACGACATAGTCCACCACTACTTCACAGGCGCCAAAGAGCAGCCGCATTTCTGTGAGACTGAGGTCGGTACGCCCCGACACGGCGTCCTGGACTACATCTTCCCCTACACCTAGCCGCCTCGCGACAGTCTCGTGGGATCCCCCGTGGACCATCTGAGTGAGCGCGACATTTTGAAGCATCCGAAGTTGGTTGTGCCTGTTGACGTCATTGACGCGTCCTGCATGGCGAGCCTCGGATGTCAGATCTTGCTCAAACTGTTCCAGCCCAGAGGCGTAGTTCGCTACATCGCTCAATCTGAATCCTCCAATCTCCTACTTGATGATAGCGAGCACGTCTATCGACCGGCTTGCCAGTCGTGAGCCCTCTGGATCGCGATCTCGATGTCTTCGTCTTGCTCGTCAAAACCTTCGTCGCTCGCTGCCTTCGTCGCCAGCCGCAGAGCCAGCAACGCGTTCGCGAGGACCTCGGGCTCACCGTAGTACAACCGTAGTTGCCGGATCTTTCTTCCAAAGGGAGCCCGCTGAGTTTCCAGGATGGGCCGGAGCTCGAGGATCAGATCGCGAATCACGGTCGCGTCTCCCCCTCGCCTTGCCACAACACGCCCGGTCATTGCCGACCGCATCAGATCGCGCAGTTGGCCCCAGTACTCGACATGCTCCTCATAGGACAACGCAGGGTCGAGCGCGTTCCGAAAGAGAGCGCCGATCTCGCCATGGCACCCGGGATGGTGGACCCAGTTCAGGCGGTTCTCGTCCGTTTCGTCATACATGCCACTCGAGCTTCGCGCGCCAACAGGGCGGCTCGGTACGTAGCTCCCCGCAGCAACGATCGACATTCGACCACCCTATCTACGCAATGACTCGTGTGGGTCGCGTCCCCTGTGTGAGGCTGGAGGTTCTCGACATTCGTGCACGGCTGGTGGCATCGCGAGTGACCGCAAGACCAGCGCAGCCACCCAGCGAATAATTGCCGGCTAATCGATCTCACGGTGACGGCGTTGCGCCAGACGACGGGTGACCAGTGCCCACCGTCGCAGGGGACTTCGAGGATGACGACCCGGTCGTTCGCGCCGAGCGCCCACGCCTCCATGCGCTCCGCCGCCCGGTTGGGCCAGGACACCCACGCCCACACGGGGTGCTTCCGCTCGAACCACTCGACCTTCTGCGGGCCGTACGCCTGCATCGGGAGCGTGATCGGCTTCACCGACGTCGCCACGCGCGCCAGCTTCTCGTCGCTGACCTTCGTCGAACCCATAGACCGGTCCCCTTCCCCGGCCAGAGGGCAGGCTATGTGAGACCCCCGACACCGGGTGAAGTGCGAGCGCCGGCCGGGTGAGATTGCCCGCCAGACCGTCAAACCGGGACGGCGGCATTCGTACGGTCGACGATGTGAGACAGACCCTGAGCCCCCGCGCAACCGCCCTCATGCTCGGCGTGCATACACGCACGCTCCACGCATGGTCCGAAACGGGCGTTGGTCCAATGCCGGTCCGACTGGGCCGCTATCTCCGGTCCGAGGTCGAGTTGTGGGCCGTCGAGATGTGGCCGTCAACGAACGGGGACGAGCGCTCCGCTTCGATGGGTTGCGCGCTGCACGAACATGAGTGAGGCGGGGCTGTTTCAGACTGCGCTCTTGACCAAGAAGAGACCAGGCGGAACAGTGAGCCGCATGCAAGCCAACGTCGGGGGCCCGACTGAGACCATGGTGAACGTCGAGTACATCGCCAAGCTGCTGCTGAAGTCCCCTGACACCATCTACCGAATGGCCAGGTCGGGTGCCATCCCGGCGTTCAAGGTCGGCGGGGAGTGGCGGTTCTTCGAGTCAAAGGTGATCGAACACCTGACGGCGCCACGTCAGATGTGGGAGCAGTCCGAGCGCTCACGCCGCGCGAGACGCATCACCGATTAGCTCGGACGAGCCCAGCATCACCGCGGCCGTGATCCTCATGCGCGCCGCTATCGAGAAGCACCTCTATGAGGTCGAGATGTCTTGCGTCTCATGCCGCGACGACAGCACCCAAGCGTTCCCGGCGAGGTCCGAGGGTGTCGATTGAGCCGACACCCTCGGACCTCGCTGCCGGCGAGAGGTTGGCCAGCCAATCTTCGTCTCGGCGAGACCGAGATCGCGTTGAGACCGTGATCTAGACGCCTTCGGTAGCCTGCCTTTGTGGTCCAAGCGTGGATAACGGGGGATCGGTTCCTCTCGCCCGAGATGGTGTGCGAGATGGTGCCCGGCATGACGAAAGCAAAGCTGGCAGATCTGCGGGAGAACCGTCGCGGCGCGCCATGGCATAAGCCGTCGCTCCGAACAGTCGTTTATCTCGAGTCGGACGTCGTTGCGTGGGTCATGTCGACGCGACACGAGACCCGCGACAGCACCTCCTAGTCGACAGAGGGGGTAGCGATACGCGACTCCCTCAAGGGGCGTCTGTGTTTGTCACGGGCACTCTTACCGGGGTGAACACCCTGTTGCGGCAGGGGCCCATCGCGCTACGCTCTGGCCACAAATGCCAAGGGGGGCAAGTCATGGCTACCGCGTTCCACCTGCTTCGATCGAACAGCACGACCCAGCCGTACTACTTCACCGTCATCTCGCCGGGGAACGGCAAGACGCTAGCGGTCAGCGAGACCTACACGTCGAAAGATGCCGCAATCAACGGGATGAAGGCCATCTACGAGGCCATGCAAGGCGGCGACGTCCAGTACGACGACAAGACGTGACACCAGAAGGCCTCAGCTCCAGCGCGGTGCGGGCCATCGGCGGTGCGGTGGCGAGCGCCCCCACGGGGCCGATCACACGTGCGGCCCTCAGGCAACTTTTCCGTGAGTATAATTGAGAGCTTTGGCGGTGCCGGGCATCAGGGTTTCGAGCATGTATGGTCGAAGAAATTACAGGCTGATCTGTTATCGCGACGACAGGAATTGGGGGGTGATGGCGGGTGGCTCATTCCTCGGCAGCGAAGATCGCGGCAAGCTTCGTGGATGTGGCGTTGCGTCAATGCCGTCCGATCTCCAATTTGCAGCTGCAGAAGCTCGTCACTCTGACGCAGAGTCTGGCGGTGTACTCCGACCACGTGCCTGCGTTCGCGGAACCGGTTCAGGCGTGGAAGAACGGACCCGTCATCAAGCCGCTCTACGGGCTCTACAAGGGCTACGGCGATACGGTCATCCAACGCCCCTCGTCTCCTCTCGAGACGAGCGAGGGCGTAGGGCAGCTGATAGCCGAGGTCTGGGATGTGGCCGGCTCGCTTTCTGCTGCTGATCTATGGAAGCTGACGCACACGGTTGGACCTTGGCAGCGCCACTTTCGCAGTGACACTCTGAACATTGCTATTCCTAATCAAGAGCTGGGCGACGCATGGACTGCGTATCTGGCAGAAGCGCTTCGAATCAGGAACAATCCAACGCCTTCCACCGTGATCGGCCGTGGCCAGGGCGAATTCGTAGGATCCCCTACTTCTGAACTGGCCTCACTATTCGCGCCGGCGTCTACTCGCCTCAGGAGTGCCTGAATCTGAGCCCCACGTCGACCCGGGGCGCCTCCTCGTCGTGCTCGACGCGAATGTGCTCCTGGACGTAGCGACGCTTGTGGGCGAGCCCTTCACATGGGCCAAGTTCGCCGCAGTGGCGGCGAACACTCCAGGAACGCATGCGGGCGCGAGCGTTCGGGCAGTGCAACTGCTTCGAGGCGGCCAGCATCCCGACGGTCGCCCCGTCGAAGTGTGGACGAGCGATCACATCGATCGATTAGTCGCTGTGAAGGCATTCCAGCCAACGGACGCTGCCGACGAGCGCGACCGCGGATTGGGTTGGTCTCGAGAGAACGCTCAGGGGTTGGTCGACGATCTGATTGTGGACCTGCTTCGAGACACGGGAGGTTCATCGGTTGGGCCGGTATCGATCTCTTACGGCTCGCCGCCACTGAGCCACGAGGACGGCTGCGTTTACGCAACGGTCAAGGCGGCTGGGTATCAGGATGTCTTCTATGAGAGGGTCTGCCTCACTCGCGACCGGTTCTTCCTCGACGCGGGCCTCCCCGGCTTGATCGAGGTGCGCAAGCCGCACGACTGGGTGTCGAGTTGGATCGCTGATAGTCGAGCGAGAGCGTTCCGCGCGATGAGAGGCGCGAATGGCCTCTGAGGTCCGCCGAGACCCCAACTGCATTCCGCGCACGGCCGACCACTGGCGCGTGGTTAGGTGTGGGTGGCAACGGTATGGCAACAAACCGTGTGATTGACACCAGTTCAACTGCAAGTTTGGTGATCCAGTAAGCCCACAATGAAAGGCATGGCGGCTGCGCTCGCGCAATGTCGACGCCGCCACGGGGGTTCAAATCCCACCGTCACCGCCACCACGAAGGCCCCGAATCCTCACGGATCCGGGGCCTTCGTCATTCCTGTGCGACGTCGCGATGACCCCGGCGACGTGTCGAGCTCGGCGCAGGACCAGCGCCCCATCCCCGCCCGGTCAGCCCACCCGCGGCTGCTGCTGGGTGATGCAGTGGATGCCGCCGCCGCGGGCGAAGATCGCACGCGCGTCGACAGTGACCACCCGCCGTCCCGGGTACGCGTCGGCCATGATCTCGCCGGCACGTGCGTCGGCCGCCTGGTCGCCGAAGCCGCACAGCACGACGCCGTCGTTGGTGACGAGGTGGTTGATGTAGCTCCAGTCGACCCACCCGTGGTCGTCGCGCAGCGTCGTCGGCGCGGGCACTCCGGTGATCGCGACCGTGCGCCCGAGTCGCGCGAAGGCGGTCTCGAGCTCGCCGCGGATGAGGCGTGAGACCTCGAAGTCGGGGTGTGCGGCATCGGTCTGCTCGTGCAGCAGCACGTGCTCGGGCGAAGCGAACGTGGCGACGATGTCGACGTGGCCGTTGGTGCCCAGGTCGTCGTAGTCGCGGGTGAGGCCGCGCGAGAGCCAGATGGCCTCGGTCGCACCGAGCGTGCGCGCCATCTCGGCCTCGACGCGGGCGCGGTCGGCGTGGGGGTTGCGGCGGGGGTCGAGCTGCACGGTCTCGGTGAGCAGCACGGTGCCGGTGCCGTCGACGTGCAGTCCGCCGCCCTCGGCCACGAGCAGCGAGTCGATCCGTTCGGCGCCCAGATGCTCGGCGACGACGCGGGCGATGCCGGCCGAGGTCTGCCACTCGGCCCAGTCGGGGGCGCCCCACCCGTTGAAGATCCAGTCGACGGCGCCGAGGACCCCCGGGCGGTCGGGGTCGACGACGAAGGTCGGTCCGATGTCGCGCATCCAGAACTCGTCGAGCGGGGCCTCGACGATCTCGATCGACGAGTCGAGCATGCGGCGGGCGCGGGCCATCTCGGTGGGGTCGACGACCATGCTCACCGGTTCGAACTGGGCGACGGCGTGGGCGACGTCGGTCCAGGCGCGGTAGCCCTCTTCGCACGTCTCGGCGCCCTCGCCGAGGGTGATGCCCTCGCGGGGGAACGCCATCCACGTGCGCTCGTGCGGGGCGGATTCTGCGGGCATGCGCCACATGTCGTGCTCCTTGTTCGGTCGGTCGTGTCGACGAGTCGCGCGGACGGGTCGGTCAGAAACCGGTGGTCAGCACGCGATCCAGGGCGTCGACGAAGACGTCGACCGAGGCGCGCGTGATGACCAGCGGCGGCTTGATCTTGAGGACGTTCTGGAAGTCGCCGGTGGGCTGCATGATGACGCCGAGCTCGAGCAGGCGATCGCAGATGGCGGCGGTTTCGGCCGAAGCGGGCTCGAGGGTCTCGCGGTCGCGCACGAACTCCACACCCAGGTACAGCCCCGAGCCGTGCACGGTGCCGATGATCGGATGCGCCTGCGCGAGTTCTTCGAGACGGCCCTTGAGGTGCGCGCCGACGACGCGCGCGTTCTCTTGCAGGCCTTCCCTCTCGATGACGTCGAGTACGGCCAGGCCGATCGCCGACGAGACGGGGGAGCCGCCCGTGGACGAGAAGAAGTAGCCCTGCGTGCGGTAGCGGTCGGCGATCTCGCGGCGCGTGATGACCGCTCCGAGCGGGTGCCCGCCGCCGATCGACTTCGCCACCGCGACGATGTCGGGCACGGCGCCCTGCTGCTGGAAGCCCCAGAACCACTCGCCCAGGCGGCCGAACCCCACCTGCACCTCGTCGGCGATCGCGAGGCCGCCGTGGCGACGGATCGCGGCGTAGACGTCGGTGAGGTACCCCTCGGGCAGGGCAACGCCGCCGGCGTTGCCGAAGTACGTCTCGGCGATGAATCCCGCGGGCGCGCGACCGGATGCCGCGAGCTCGTCGATGACGGCGACGGCCTCGGGCGCGTAGTTCTCGGCATCCGTCCCCCGGTGGCGGCCGCGGTACGAGTTGGCCGCGTCGACGGTGTGCACCCACGCGGGGCGCGTGTCGAGGGCGAAGGGGTTGTCGGCGACCGAGGTCGACACCGCATCGCTGGCGTAGGTCCAGCCGTGGTATGCCTCGCGCATCGCGACGATGTCGGGGCGGCCGGTCGCGGCCATCGCGAGGCGGAGGGCGAGGTCGGTGGCCTCGGAGCCGGAGTTGACGAGGAACACCGTGTCGAATCCGTCGGGCAGCGTCGCCGCCAGACGGTCGGCGTAGTCGGTGATCGCGCGGTAGTGGAAGCGCGAGTTGGTGTTGAGCAGGCGCATCTGCCGCGAGCCCGCTTCGACGACGTGCGGGTGGGCGTGGCCCACCGACGCGACGTTGTTCACCATGTCGAGGTACACGCGGCCGTCGACGTCGATGAGGTGTTCGCGCCAGCCGCGCTCGATGCGCGGGGGAGCGGAGTAGTAGTGCTCCTGCACCTCGGCGAGCACCTCGTGCCGCCGGGCGAGCACGTCGTCGTCGGCCGGGATCGCGGTGGGGATGCCGAGGGCCTCGCCGGGGTCGCCGGCGACGTTCCGCCAAGCCGCGGCGAGCGAGGGCGAGACGCGCGCGGGCGGCACGACACCGTCGGCTGCGCGCCGGACGACGAGGCGGGTGCGCGCGGGCAGGATTCCGGATGCCGAGTCCTCGGGCGTGCCGCTGACGATCACCGTCTCGTCGCCCGAGGTCCAGGTGACGGCGTCGCCGTCGACGGAGATCTCACCGGGGGCGAGCGGGGTCGGCTCGGCGAGCCAGAGCGTGACGCCCGTCGGGATGGTCGCCGTCGTCGACGGCAGGGGGGCGACGGTGCCGGTGAGCTGCGCGCGCCCGGCGGGCACGGTGACCATCGCGGCACCGGTGTCGAGGGCGTCGAGGGCCGCGGCATCCAGGGTCGACGGATCGAGCCAGGCTCCCGCGTCGTTCAGGGGCGATTCGGTCGTGGCGTCGAGTTCCCCCCGCGGTGAGGCGAAGGGCAGCAGGGTCCGACCCGTCCAGCCGCGCGCGTCGAGCGCGGGGCGACCGAGGGCGGCGCGCGTCGCGGCGGTGATCACCGGGAGGGGGACCGATGCCGCCTGCACGAGGATGCGGAACTCGCGGTCGAGTCCGTCGGTGGCGTAGGCGTTCTCGTCGTCGAGGCGCACCTGGGCGCGGCCGCTGAGCACGAGCACGGCGCCGCGCAGGATGACGAGCGGCCAGAGCGCGGTGATCTCGTCGTCGGTGAGATCGCGCAGCTCGTCGAACGCGCGGATGGCGGGGAGCGCCGACTCGGGGGAGGCGCCGTCGTGGTGCAGCACCGACGACACGGTCGTCGCGATCTCACCCACGCGCCACGACGTGCACACGTCGCCGAAGTCGATGACCGCGTCGGGCGCGACCGTGCCGTCGGCGCGCAGCACGTTGTCGTCGGTGACGTCGAAGTGCCCGGCCTGCACCGGCAGGGCGTCGGCCACCGGGGCCAGCGCCGCACGGGCGGCGTCGGAGGCCCGCTGCACGACGCCCCGCACCTCGGTGTCGGGTTCGAGGGGGAGCAGCGTGTCGATGACGCGACCGGCGTGCCGCAGGTCCCACTGCAGCACCCGGCCGCTGGCGGGGTGGGTGAAGTCGGCGAGCGAGAGGCTCACGGCGCCCGAGAGCGCGCCCAGCGCCGCGACGACGGTCGGGGAGAGGTAGCCCGAGCCGTTCAGGGTGCGGCCCGAGATGTTCTCGATCACGCGGGCATGGATGCGGCCCTGCGACGACTCCCACCAGGCGGACATGACGCCGCGCGGGCCCTCGACGATGCGGGGGATGCGCACGTGCGGGCTGCGCTCGGCCACGAGGGCGGCCGCGGCGTCCTGCATGTCGATCTCGGCCTCGCTGAAGACGGGGTTGCTGAGCTTCAGCACGCCCAGCGGATCGCTCTCGCCCCGGGGGAACACGCGGAAGTTCTGATCCTGCTGGCTGCCGAGGGCGTGCACGTCGATCTCGACGCCGAAGACGTCGGCGAACAGACGGCGCACCTCGTCGTCGGACAGCGTGGGCGTGGGCAGATCGACCTGCGAGAAGTAGTCGAAGACGGCGGTCGTGTCGGTGGTCATGTCGATTCCTCGGAGACTCGGGATGTCAGAGAGAGGCGTGCGGGGTGGTCGCGACGGCACCGGCGACGGCGCCCGCCGAGTCGCGGGCGACGACGACGACGAGCGGACCGGTGGGGGCGACCCATTCGCTCACGGCCTCACCGTAGGCGCCGGGGGCCACCTCGGTCGAGCCGCTCACGCGGTCGCCCTCGCGGCTCGTCTCGATGCGGATGCCGTCGACGTAGGCGACCACGTCGGCGGCGGGGCCCCCGCTCACGATCGCGGTGAAGCGCACGCGCGTGCCGTCGAGCGAGACCTCGTCGATGCGCAGCGAGAGCGCGCCCTGCGCGGCCGGCTTAGGGTCGGCGAACAGGGTCTCGTCGGGCAGGGCGGGCGTGCGCGGCGGTGCGGTGCGCCGCTCGCCGAGGTCGGCGATCGCCGAGCCCAATTGCACGAGCCGGGTGTCGCTGTACGCGGGCCCGGCGATCGTCAGGCCGACCGGCATCCCCGTGTCGGCCATGGTGCCCATCGGCACGGTGACGGTCGGGATGCCGAGGTGGCGGGGCACGAGGTTGCCGTTCGAGACCCAGACGCCGTTGCGCCACGCGATGTCGGCCGAGGCGGGGTTCACGTCGGCGTCGGCGGGACCGACGTCGGACTGCGTGGGGAAGATCACGGCGTCGAAGCCCTCGGCCTCGAGCCAGTCCTCGAAGTCGACGCGGCGGGTGTGCTCGAGGCCCCGGAGGCCCCGCTCGAGGCTCGCGACGTCGTGCCAGTCGGGTTGCCACTCTCGGGCGCGCTGCACGTAGTCGGCGATGTCGTACGAGATGTCGAAGTGCCAGATGCCGTAGCGGTCGTGCAGGGAGCCGGGCGGCGGGGGGAAGATGAGTGCGGCGTCGGCGTCGGCGAGGCGGTGCAGCTCGGGGTCGCCGTTCTGACGCAGGAACGTGTCCATCGCCCAGACCGCCAGGTCCCCGACCTCGTCGTCGAGGAACTCGCGGGTGACGAACCCGCGGTCGAGGAAGTCCTCGTCCCCGTCGTGCAGCTTCTCGTAACGGTCGACGACGGGGAAGTCGGTCTCGACGACCTCGGCGCCGGCGGCTTCGAGGTCGGCGCGCAGGGACTCCCACAGCCGCATGACGCTCGCGCGCGTGGCGATCGGGATCGCGTTGCCCTGGTCGCCGTTGATGTAGATGCGGGGCACGGCGAAGCGCAGACCCGCGAGTGACGGGGTCTGGAGCTCGGCGAACGAGGCGGGGCGCACCTCGGAGGGGCGCGGGAGCGCGATCCAGGGCTGCGTGCGCCACAGGTCGCCCTCGGTCACGGCGTCGTCGGAGATCACGGCATCCAGGACGTGACGCAGGTCGGTCATCGAGCGGGTGTGCGGCACGACGACGTCCATGGTGGGCACGAGCGGCCAGTTGCCGCGCACCGAGATGACGCCGCGCGAGGGGGTGTAGGCGACGAGGGCGTTGTGCGAGGCCGGCGCGCGCCCCGAGGACCACGTCTCCTCGCCCAGGCCGAAGGCGGCGAAGCTGGCCGCGGTGGCCGTGCCCGAGCCGTTCGACGAGCCGGAGCCGAACGCCGAGGTGAGGTACTCGCCGTTGTAGGGCGACTCCGCGCGGCCGTAGACGCCGCGCTGCATGCCCCCGGCAGCCATCGGCGGCATGGTGGTCAGGCCGAGGAACACCGCGCCCGCGGCCCGGAGGCGTTCGATCGCGAAGGCGTCGTCTTGGGCGATGAGGTTTCGGAAGGCGGGGGATCCGGATGCCACGGGCAGGCCTTCGACCCGGTAGCTGTCCTTCGCGGTGAAGGGGATGCCGTCGAGGCGACCGCGCTGCTCGCCACGGGCGCGGCGGGCGTCTGCGGCGCGCGCCTCGTCGAAGACGCGCGGGTTGAGCACGGGGACGGAGTTGAGGCGGATGCCCGAGCGGTCGTAGGCGCCGATGCGGTTGAGGTAACGGGCGACGAGCTCGACGCTGGTGACGACGCCGGCGTCGAGGGCGGCGTGCAGTCGGTCGATGTCCGCCTCGACGACGGTGAAGGCCTCGGTGGTCATGGCGGTAAACATACACCGTTTGTTTTACGGGAACCAGGCTTTTCCGACACCCCGATGCGTAGGCTCGGGACGAACCCCGGAGGCCACCATCGCTCGACCCACGACCCCGCTGCTGAACCGCGATCTCATCGCGCGCACGGCGCTCGCGCTCGTCGACCGTCACGGCCCCGACGGGGCGAGCGTGCGCCGGGTCGCCGCCCGTCTCGGGGTGAACCCCGCCTCGCTGTACAACCACGTGCCCAACCGCGCGGCCATGGTCGAAGATGTGCGGGCGCTGGTGTCGGAGCACATCGACTTCGCGCCGCTGCGCGACCTCCCCTGGGAAGAGGGCCTGCGCGCCTGGGCTCGGTCGTACCGCCGCGCGTTCGCCCGTCACGCCCGGGCGATCCCCCTGCTCATGACCGAGCGCGCGTCGGCGCCGGTGCTGCTGGCCGGGTACGAGCACTTCGCCGTCGCCGCCGAGGCGGTCGGGTGGCCGCAGCGTGACCTGCTCCCCCTGCTCACGGTCTTCGAGTCGTTCATCCTCGGGAGCGTGCTCGACATGTCGGGTCCGAGCGTGGTGTTCGATCCCACCGGGCAGGAAGAGACGGTGCCGCGCTTCGCGGCCGCGTTCGCCGCGCTCGCCGACGAAGATCCCGACGACCCGGTCGCCACCCGCGCGTTCGAGCTGGGGCTCGACATGCTCATCGCCTCGGCGCGTCCGCGCTGAGGAGTGGTTCGACGCCCCGGAGCAAGACCTCGCCGTCACGGCATCGGACCTGCGACGATTCCGGGATGGATGCCACCACCGACGCCGCCCTGCTGCCCGACCGGCCGCGGGTCGATCACCGCCGTCCGATCGCCCTCGTGGTGGGTGTCGTCGCCGCGGTGCTCTTCGTCGGACTGCGCTTCGCCGTCGAGCTGAGCGGATCGGCGCCGCTGCCGATCGACCAGTGGTGGGACGACGCGATGGCCGACCTGGCGAACCCCGTCGCGGTCATCGTCGCCTGGATCCCCGCGATCGTCGGCGGCACGATCGGCATGATCGTCATCGGGGTCGCGACCACCGTCGTCTTCCTGTTGCGGCGGCGCCCCTGGGACGCGCTCGCCGTCGCGTCCTCCATCGCCCTGGTCGTGCTGATCGGTGCGCCGCTCGCCGCCGTGATCGCCCGCGCCCGGCCCGCGGATTCGCTGGCCGAGACCGTGGCCACCTCGTTCCCCTCGGGGCACACCGCCGTGGCGACCACCATCGCCGTGGTCCTCGGCCTGATCCTGCGCCGAGGCTGGGTGTGGGCGGCGGGGGTGGTGTGGGTCGTGGTGATGATGTGGAGCCGCACGTACCTGCACGCGCACTGGTTGTCCGACGTGACGGCGGGCCTGCTCGAGGGGATCGCGGTCTCGACCCTGGTGTGGGCGCTGGTCGAGGTGTGGCGCGTGCGTCGAGCGCAACGCCTGGTCGCGACGGGCGAGTGAGCGTTATCGTTCGCGGATGACCTCCGCATCCGCCGCCGCCGGCAAGGCCCAGGATTCCCGCGCTTTCGAGGCCGCCGCACGCGTCGGCTACGTCGTGCTCGGACTGCTCCACCTGCTCATCGGCGTGATCGCCGTCGGCATCGCCACCGGTGGGGGAGGTGACAGCGCCGACCAGAGCGGCGCCCTGCAGCAGGTGCGCGATGCTCCCGCCGGTCTCGCCCTGCTCTGGGTGATCGCTGTCGGTCTCGCCGCCCTGGCCGTCTGGCAGATCGCCGAGGCCTTCGTCGAGCGCGACCCGGATGCCAAGAAGCGCTGGGCGCATCGCGCGAAGTTCGTCGGCACCGCGATCGCGTACGTGGCCATCGCGGTGACCGCGGTGACGTTGGCGATGGGCGGCAGCTCCGACTCGTCGGAGTCGTCGCAGACCCTGAGCGCGCGCGTCCTCGCGATGCCGGGTGGCGTCGCCCTGCTGGTCGTCGTCGGCGTGGCGGTCGCGGCCGTCGGCGTCGCGTTCGTCGTGCGCGGGTGCACGCGCGCCTTCACGAAGAACCTGTCGATCCCCGCGGGGACCGCCGGTCGCGGCATCCGGGTCTTCGGCACGGTCGGATACATCGCCAAGGGCGTCGCCGTGGGGGTGGCGGGTGTGCTGTTCGTGGTGGCCGCCGTCACGCACGACCCGAACGCCGCGGGCGGGATCGACGCCGCCCTGCGCTCGCTCGCCGCTCTGCCGTTCGGCCAGGTCGTGCTGTGGCTCGTGGGCGCGGGGCTGATCGTGTACGGCCTGTTCTGCTTCGCCCGCGCGCGCTACGCGCGCATGTGACGGTCAGCTCCGCCGGCGCCTCACCCCCGTGAGGGGGGTCGGGCGCCGGCGATGAGCAGCGCCAGACCGCGCTCGAAGGCGCGGGTCGCCACGGGGTCGGACGGATCGTGGTCGGCGAGCGTCGCGTAGGCGGCGGCGAAGCGCGGAACCGTGTCTTCTTGACCCGTCGGGTCGAACATGACCGATGGCCCTGACATGTCGAGCACGCTGCCCAGGATGAAGGACTCGAAGGCCGTCAGCAGGGGCAGGATGTCGTCGCTCGTCCAGCCCACGCGTTCGGCCGCGACCGCGAAGTCCTCGTACTGCGACATGAGCAACGGCGTCGACGACCGGTGTGACATGAGCAGCGGGATGGTGCGCGGGTGTCGCCGGAAAGCATCGCGGTAGGAGCGCGCCCAGAGCGCGAGGCCCTCTTCCCACTCGCCCTCCCGCAGGAACGACGAGTCGATGCGCGACGACACGAGGGCGCGCACGTCTTCGATGAGGGCGGCCAGGTTCGGCACGTGGTTGTAGAGCGACGTCGGGTGCACCTTGAGGCGGTCGGCGACCCTGCGGATGCTCGCCCCGTCGGCTCCGTCGCGGTCGACGAGCGCGAGGGCGGCGCGCGCGATGGCCTCGCGCGAGAGCTTGGGATGCGACGGCCGGGGCATGTCGACGCCTTCCGATGGGGGTCTGTCCACGCTACGCGACCCGTCGTGTTTCGGCCATGTAAGGCGTGAGTGACGAGTCTGCGAAACCGCCGTCGACGCGGCTCCGGACGCCGTAGATTTCGTAAAACCTACGCTGTATGTTTCATTCAGCTCAGGTCACGAGGAGGTTTCCATGGCAGTCGTCGTCTTCCGCGGCGGAACCGTGCGCATCGACGGGCACCAGCCCGACGTCGACCGGCTCGTCGTCGTCGACGGCACGATCGCCGAGTCCTGGCATCCGGTGCCCGACGATGCCGAGCACGTCGACCTCGAGGGAGGGCTCCTGCTCCCGGCGTTCGGCGACGGTCACGCCCACCCGCTGCTCGCGGGACGCGAGCGCCGCGGCCCGGAGCTCCGCGATGCGGCCAGCGTCGCCGAGATCGTCGCGCGGGTCGGAGCATGGGCCCCACGGTCCGAGGCGCCGTGGCTCGTGGGCGGGAGCTACGACGCCACCATCGTGCCCGGGGGCATGTTCGACGCCCGCTGGCTCGACGAGGCGGTGCCGGATCGCCCCGTGGTGCTGCACGCCTGGGACTATCACACGGCGTGGGTCAACACGGCGGCGCTTCGCGAAGCCGGAGTGGATGCCGACACCCCCGACCCGCCGCTCGGACGCATCGTGCGGCGCGACGACGGTTCGCCTCTCGGCACGCTCGTCGAGCGACCGGCGATCGACCTCGTGCTCGATCGCGCGCCCCACGCCGTCGTCGCCGCCGACGTCGAGGCGCTGGTCTGGGCGGGGGAGCAGCTGGCCGCCCGCGGGATCTCGTGGGTGCAGGAGGCGTGGACCGAAGCGCACGACGTGCCCGCGTGGGTCACCGCCGCGCGGAGCGGCCGGCTCCGCGTCGACGCCGACCTCGCCCTGCGCGCCGAACCCACGCGGTGGCCGGCGCAGCTCGCGGAGCTGCGACGCACCGCCGATGCCGTCGCCGGCGAACCCGGACTCACCTGCCGCACGGTGAAGTTCTTCGTCGACGGCATCATCGAGAACCACACCGCCCACCTGCTGGAGTGCTACCACGACGCCGAGACGCGCGGCCTGCCGAACTGGCAGCCCGAGCACCTGCGCGACGCGGTCGCCGCGTGCGATGCGGCCGGCTTCGACGTGCACCTGCACGCCATCGGCGATGCCGCCGTGCGCGCGGCGATCGACGCGGCCGAGGGGATCGCCGACAGCCTCCGCCGCGGCCGCCGACTGACCATCGCCCACGCCCAGGTCGTCGACCCCGCCGATCTTCCCCGGCTGGCTGACCTCGAGGTCACCTTCTGCTTCCAACCGCAGTGGGCGATGGCCGACGCGGTCATGACCGACCTGACCCTGCCGCGCCTCGGGCCCGGCCGCGAGCGGCAGTACCGCATGCGCGCGGCGCAGGCCGCGGGGGCTCGACTGAGCTTCGGCAGCGACTGGCCCGTCACCTCTCCCGACGTGCTCGCCGGGATCCGCACCGCCGTCACCCGCCAGGACCCCGACGGGGCGCCCACCGGTGGATGGCAACCCGACGAACGTCTCACCGTGGACGACGCCCTCGATGCCGCCACGAGCGGCGTCGCCTTCCAGGCCGGCGATCAGGACCACCGGGGGGCTCTGCGCTCCGGAATGACCGCCGACCTCGTCTGGCTCGACCGCGACATCCGTCGCGGTCCCGCCGACCGCATCGCCGATGCCCGTATCCGGGGCACCTGGCGCCGTGGCGTCCGCACCTTCTGAACCGCTCTTTCCGACTCGAACAGGAAATCGCATGTCCTCATCCGACACCTCGCTGCGGCGAGTCATGGGGGTCCCCTCCCTCGTCATCTTCGGTCTGGCGTACATGGTGCCCCTCACCGTGTTCACGACCTACGGCCTCGTTGCCGTCACCACCGGCGGTCACGTGCCGACTGCCTACCTGGTGACCCTCATCGCCATGCTCTTCACCGCCTTCAGCTACGCCGCCCTCGTGAAGGCCTTCCCCCGCGCGGGCAGCGCGTACACGTACGCCCGCCGAGCCTTCGGCGGCCACGTCGGGTTCCTCACCGGCTGGTCGTTGATGATCGACTACCTGCTGCTGCCGCTCATCAACTACGTGCTCATGGGCATCTACCTGAACGCGCAGCTCCCCGGCATCCCGCCGTGGGTGTTCGCCCTCGCCGGTGTCGTGCTGATCACGGGGCTGAACGTCGTCGGCATCACCGTGGTGCGCAACGCCAACCTGGTCCTGGTGGGTCTGCAGCTGGTGTTCGCCGCGGTCTTCGTCGTCTGCGCGGTGCTGCACGTCGCCCAGAACCCCGGCGTCTCGCTGCTGCAGCCCCTGTACGACGCCGGCCTCACCTTCCCCGGCCTGCTCGCCGGAGCCGCGATGCTCGCGCTGTCGTTCCTCGGATTCGATGCCATCTCGACGCTGTCGGAAGAGGCCCGCGACCCCGAGCGCACCGTTCCCCGCGCGATCATCCTCACCACGATCATCGGCGGGCTCATCTTCACGGTCATCGCGTACGTGTCGACGCTCGTCATCCCCCGCG
Source organism: Microbacterium sp. Leaf179 (assembly GCF_001423785.1). Lineage (NCBI taxonomy): Bacteria > Bacillati > Actinomycetota > Actinomycetes > Micrococcales > Microbacteriaceae > Microbacterium > Microbacterium sp. Leaf179. The sequence goes on from NZ_LMPH01000001.1 coordinate 655,555, forward strand.
TCGCCGACCTCGAGAACCCGGATGCCGCCGCCAACCAGATCATGGAGGTCGCCGCCGGTCGCTGGCTCGAGGTCTTCTTCCTCATCGCCTACATCGCCGGCTGCATCGCCGCCGCCCTCGCCTCGCAGGCGAGCGTCGCGCGCATCCTGTTCGCGATGGGACGCGACGGAGTGCTGCCCGCGTTCTTCGCCCGTCTGAGTCCGCGGTACCAGACCCCCGTCGGCGCCGCGCTCTTCGTCGGCGTGGTCTCGCTGGCGGCGCTGGTGGCCGACCTCAACACGGTGGCCTCGCTCATCAGCTTCGGTGCCCTCGCGGCGTTCTCGCTCGTGAACCTGTCGGTCATCAAGCACTTCCTCATCGACGAGCGTCGCCGCGGCGGTGCCGCGATCCTCCGCTTCGGCGTTCTGCCGGCGCTCGGCTTCGCGCTGACCGCCTGGCTGTGGTTCAGCCTGTCGGCTCTGGCGTTGACGGTGGGCCTGGTCTGGATCGGCGTGGGAATCGTGTGGCTCGCGGTGCTGACCCGTGGGTTCCGCCGCCGCCCGCCCGAGGTCGAATTCGACGACGAGGCACCGGCGCCCGAGCGCATCGTCGCCTGACGCCCACGACGAAGCGCCCGCCCCTCGCCGGGGTCGGGCGCTTCGCCGTGGGGGCGCAACCCCCGGGCCGTTTCCAGGTGCGGCGGGTATTCCGGAAGTCGAACCTTCCGATCGAGAGGAACCGCCATGCGGGGAGTCATCATGCACGCCGCCGGAGATGTGCGCGTCGAGGACCGCGCCGACCCGGTCATCGAAGAACCGACGGACGCCGTCATCCGCCTGGCCGCCTCCTGCATCTGCGGCTCCGACCTCTGGCCGTACCGCGGATCCGACGACGTGGATGCCACGCCCATGGGCCACGAGTACGTCGGCGTCGTCACCGAGATCGGCTCCGACGTGAAGAACGTCGCGGTCGGCGACTTCGTCGTCGGGTCGTTCATGGCCTCCGACAACACGTGCGAGATCTGCCAGGCGGGCTACCAGTCGCGCTGCGTTCACGTCGTGCCGATGGGGCGCGTGGGCACCCAGGCCGAGTTCGCGCGCATCCCGCACGCCGACGGCACGCTCGTCGCCACCCCAGGGCACCCCGACGACGACCTCATCCCCTCGCTCCTGGCCGCGAGCGACGTGCTGGGCACCGGCTGGTTCGCCGCGGTGGCGGCCGAGGTCGGCCCCGGCAAGACCGTCGCCGTCGTCGGCGACGGAGCGGTGGGACTGCTCGGCATCCTGGCCGCGAAGCAGCTCGGCGCCGAGCGCATCATCGCGATGTCGCGGCATGCCGATCGGCAGGAGCTCGCCCGGCGGTTCGGCGCGACCGACATCGTCGAGGAGCGGGGAGACGAGGGCATCGCCCGCGTGAAGGAGCTCACCGGCGGTCTCGGCGCGCACTCGGTGATCGAGGCCGTGGGCACGCAGCAGTCGATGGAACAGGCCGTGCGCTCCACGCGCGCGGGTGGTCACGTCGGCTTCGTCGGCGTCTCGCACGACGTGACCCTCGAGGGGCAGGAGCTGTTCCGCTCGGCCGTGCACCTGCACGGCGGTCCCGCTCCCGTGCGGCGGTTCCTCCCCGAGCTCATCCAGCTCATCTGGGACCGCGAGATCGATCCCGGCGCCGTCTTCGACCTGACCCTTCCGCTCGAGGAAGCAGCCGAGGGGTACAAGGCCATGGACGAGCGCCGCGCCACCAAAGTGCTGCTGACGATCCCATGACGACCGCGACGCGGGGACGTCGCGCGGGGGCGGCGGCGGGCCTCGCTCTCGCACTGATCGCGCTCGCCGGCTGCACGGGGGAGAGGACCGCGTCCCCCGCGGCGACGCCCGCGTCGACCCCGACGGCCGGAACCCCCGGGTTCGTCGTCCCCGACGGGGAGCCCGAGGTCGTGGCATCCGGATTCACCACCCCCTGGTCGGTGGCCTTCGTCGGGGACACCGCCCTCGTCAGCCAGCGCGACACCGGCGAGATCCTCGAGATCGTGGGCGACGACACCCGCGTGGTGGGGGAGGTGCCCGACCTCGCGGCGCGCGGCGAGGGCGGGCTGCTCGGCATCGCCCACGCCGACGGCATGCTCTACGCCTTCGTGACCACCCCCGACGGCAACCGCGTCTCACGCTTCGCGCTCGAGGGCTCGGCCGGATCCTTCGCCCTCGGGGCCGCTCAGACGGTGGTGGACGGCATCCCCTCCGCGAACACCCACAACGGAGGCCGCCTCGCCTTCGGTCCCGACGGCATGCTCTACGTCACCGCGGGCGATGCCGGCGATCCCGACGCGGCGCAGGACCCGGAGTCGCTCGGCGGCAAGATCCTGCGCGTGACCCCCGAGGGTGACGTGCCCGCCGACAACCCCCTCGTGGGCTCGCCGGTGTGGAGCATGGGGCACCGCAACCCGCAGGGCCTCGGGTGGGATGCCGAGGGCACGCTGTTCTCGTCGGAGTTCGGCCAGAACACCTGGGACGAGCTCAACGTCATCGAGCCCGGCGCGAACTACGGCTGGCCCGAGGTGGAGGGCACCGGCGGCGACGACCGGTTCGTCGATCCCGTGCAGCAGTGGGCGCCGGTGGATGCCAGCCCCAGCGGTCTCGCGGTCGTCGACGGCTCGGTGCTCATCGCGAACCTGCGGGGCCAGCGCCTGCGGGTGGTCCCCACCGCCGACCCCACGAGCGCACGGGAGTTCTTCGTCGGGGAGTTCGGTCGCCTGCGCGACGCGGTGCTCGCTCCCGACGGATCGCTCTGGATCGTCACGAGCAACACCGACCGCGGCGGGGGCGGCGACGACGCCGTGCTGCGGGTGCCGCTGACGGCGGGCTGAGCGGCTCGTCCGGTCACCGGAGTCGGAGCGCGCCCTACGGCGTCAGCACCGTGACCCCCGCGTCGGCCAACGCTGCGGCGAGGTCGGGAGAGGGCGGAGCGTCGGTGATGAGGTAGTCGGCCTTCTCGAGCGGGGCGACCTGGGCGAACAGGCGCCGGTCGAGCTTGGAGGAGTCGGCGAGGATCGCCGTGCGATCGGCGCGCTGGATCATCTCGCTCATCATCGTGGCGTCGCCGAGGTTGCTGGTCGAGAAGCCCGAGGCGTCGACCGCGCCCACCGCGATGAGCGCGTAGTCGCAGCGGATCTCGACCTCGGGGGTGTGCGAGTTCATCGCGAGGGTCACCGGCCCCGTCGTCGCCTGCGTGATGGTGCGCACCGCTCCGCCGAAGAGGAAGAGGTCGCGGAAGACGCTGGGGGAGATCTCGGCGGGGATGCGCAGGTTGTTCGTCGCGATCGTCAGGTTGCGATGGTTGCGCAGGGCGCGGGCGACGGCGAGCGTGGTGGTGCCGGCGTTGAGCACCAGCACCGAGCCGTCTTCGATGAGGTCGGCGGCCAGCGTGGCGATGCGTTCCTTCTCGGAGATCTGCATCTGCAGGCGCACATCGAGGCCCCGATCGCGGCCGGGAACCGACATGGCGCTGACGGCGCCGCCGTGCGTGCGGACGACGATGCCCTCGCGGTCGAGCTGATCGAGGTCGCGGCGCACCGTGTCGATCGAGACGCCGAAATGCGAGGCGAGGTCGACGACCGTGACCTGACCCGACTCGGCGACGTAGGCGGCCAGCTCGGCTTTGCGTCCCGCGGGCAGTCGCCTCTTCGTCGTGGCTGTGGCTGCGTCCATGCCGTCATCTCTAGCACAGAGCGGCAACCGAATCGGCACTCGTTGTGTGAAAACGGCATGGAAACGCAGTAAAGACGCGTTTTTTGCTGCTTGTCGCGCAGTTCGATGCGGCAATTGTCACGAATCTGCATCGAACGCTTGACCGACCCCGCAGGTGAGCGCATACTCGTGCTGAAAGCAGCAATAACGCGCACAACAGCGCTAAATACAGCAAATCTCAATGAGGAGAAACGATGGACAACAGCGGGCGCCGGCGTCGGAACGCCATCAAGCTCGTCGGTGTCGCAGCAGCGGCCTCGACCCTCCTGGCCATGGCGGGGTGCTCGTCGAACGGCGCCGCCACCTCGGCAGACGGAGACGTCACGATCGAATTCGCCCAGTGGTGGGAGCCCGAGCTGGGAGACGGCCAGTTCCGTGGCCTCATGGACCAGTTCGAGCAGGAGAACCCGGGCATCAAGGTCGACCTGGTCAGCGGACCTTACGCGTCGACCAAGGAGCAGCTCTTCGCCGGAGCCGCCTCCGGCACCATGCCTGACGTCGTCGGCCTTGACGGCGCGTGGGTGAGCGACTTCGCCAAGCAGGGCGTCATCGCCGACCTGACGAAGCTCATGGGCGACTCGGGCTACGACGACAGCCAGCTGGCCAGCCAGATCCAGGTCGACGGCAGCACGTACATGATCCCCGTCGTGAACTTCGTGTACCCGATGTTCACGAACGACGGCATCCTCGCGGAGGCGGGTGTCAGCGCACCGCCGTCGACGCGCTCCGAGTTCGCCGACGCGGCCAAGAAGATCTCGGCGCTCGGCGGCGACGTCTCGGGGTGGGTGCTTCCGCTCTCGCTCGAAGCCCCCAACGGCGTGCAGAACGACGTCATGTCGTGGGCCTGGGCCTCGGGCGGCTCGATGCTGAAGGACGGGCAGCCCGACCTCACCAACGCCGACGTCACCTCGGCCACCGACTACATCCAGCAGCTGTGGAAGGACGGGGTCATCGCCCCCGGCTCTTTCACGATGAAGGAGCAGGACAAGGTCGAGGAGTTCACCAACGGACGCGTCGGCATGATGATCGACTCGCTCGCGCACATCAACCTCATCCGCGAGTCCAACCCCGACCTGACCTTCTCGATCTCGGCGATCCCCGCCGAAGACGGCTTCACCGGTGAGCGGGGCATCCCCTACGCCTCGTGGGGGATCGGCGTCGCCGAGAACTCCGAGCACAAGGACGCCGCGTTCAAGCTCGTGCAGTTCCTGATGGGCACCGACGTCAACAGCGAGCTGTCGACGATGGCCAAGGCCTTCCCCGGCAACACCGAGAGCGTGCCGACCTTCGTCGAAGACGACGCGCTGTTCAAGACGGCCTTCGACATCTACAAGGCCGGCTACCCCGCCAATGAGTTCACGGGCCTCCCCGTCGCCGAGGAACTCATGCGCCAGTTCGGCACCCAGTTCCAGTCGGCTCTGGACGGTCAGCAGTCGATGAGCGACGCGCTGAAGAAGACGCAGGACGAATGGACGTCGGAGTTCTGATCCGACCCCGAACCGGGATGCCGCACCGCCCCCACGCACGGTGCGGCATCCCGCTCAGCGAAAGCCGCACATCATGACCATGCGCACCCTCACACCCCCCGACACCGAGGTGATCGTCACCGGACGACCGCTCTCGCGCCGCACCCGCCAACTCCGCAAGGCCGGCGAGGCCTACGCGTTCCTGTCGCCGACCCTGATCCTGCTGTTCGTCCTGATGATCGTCCCGATCGTCATGGTGATCGGCTACTCGTTCCAAGACAACGTCATCCTGAACAAGAGTCCCGAGGTCGTGGGCGTCGACAACTACGTCGCGATCCTCACCGACCCGGGCTTCTGGAAGGCGACCGGCAACACCCTCTTCTTCACCCTCACCAGCGTCGCCGCACACCTCGTGCTCGGACTCTCGTTCGCGATGCTGCTGAACAGCCGGCTCATCGGCGCGATCCCCCGGGCGATCTTCCGCGGCCTGTACGTGCTGCCGTGGCTGTTCACCGTCGCCGTCATCGCCGTGCTCTGGCGCATGCTGCTCTCGCCGAACGGCATCGTGAACTTCCTGCTGAACACCGACATCGAGTGGCTCGCCTCTCCGTCGCTCGCGCTCGGCACGGTGACCTTCATCAACATCTGGGCCGGCTACCCCTTCTTCATGGTGAGCCTGCTCGCGGGACTCCAGGGGATTCCGAGCGACCTGTACGAGGCGGCGACCGTCGACGGTGCCAGCCCCGCGCAGCGGTTCTGGAACGTCACCATCCCGCAGCTGCGCCCCATCATCGTCAGCCTCGTGCTGCTCGACCTGATCTGGACGTCGCAGCAGTTCGCCCTCATCTGGCTGACCACGGGCGGCGGTCCGATCGACGTCACCGAGATGCTCAGCACCTACACCTACAAGCTCGCATTCGCGAAGTACGACTTCTCGATGGCCTCCACCTCGGCGGTGCTGGTCCTGGCGATGTCGATGATCATCGCGGTGCTCTACGTCCGCCAGCAGAAGGCGAGGGACTGACATGGCCCTGACCACCCCCGCGCGCCCGCGCGTCATGAGCACCGTCGCACGCCGCCGGTTCGCCCAGACCGGCGTGTTCATCGGCCTCCTCCTCGGTGCGGTCTTCGCCGCGGGGCCGGTGCTGTGGATGCTGTCGAGTTCGTTCAAGTCGAACACGCAGATCTTCGAGCTCCCGCCGCGCCTGATCACCGAGACGTTCTCGTTCGACGCGTACATCTCGATCTTCACCAACCCCGAGACGGTGCGCTTCTTCATCAACAGCTACGTCGTCGCGGGAGCCGTGACGATCCTCACGCTCCTGGTGGCGATCCAGGCCGCGTACGCCTTCAGCCGCTTCGAGTTCCGCGGCAAGCGCATCGTCAACGTCATCATCGTCAGCGTCCAGGCCGTGCCGCCCATCACCCTGCTCATCCCGTACTTCGGGCTCATGGTGGGACTGGGGCTGTACAACACCTACCCGGGCCTCATCTTCACCTACATGGTGTTCACGCTGCCCTACGCGATCATCATGATGACCGGGTACTTCAACACCCTGCCGAAGGAGCTCGACGAGGCCGTCCGCGTCGACGGGGCCGGATCCTTCACCGCTCTCTGGCGCGTGCTCGTACCCATCTCGATCCCCGGGATCGTCTCGGTGGGCATCTACACGTTCATGATCGCGTGGAACGAGTTCCTCTTCGCGCTGACCCTCACGCGCACCATCGACATGCGCACGGTGCCGATCGGCATCCAGTTGCTCATGGGACAGCACTCGTACGAGTGGAACCAGATCATGGCGATGAGCATCCTCGGCTCGATCCCCGTGCTGCTGCTCTTCCTGTTCTTCCAGCGCTTCTTCATCAGCGGCCTGACGGCCGGCTCGGTGAAGAGCTAAGCCACCCGACCCCACCCAACAAGGAGAATCTCCGTGCTCTACACCGGCAAGTCCATCCTCGACGTGGCGAATGCCCACAGCTTCGCCATCCCGGCCTTCAACATCAGCGACTGGTCGATGTTCACCGGGATCATGGACATCAGCGAAGAGAAGTCCGCTCCGGTCATCATCGCCATCCACCCCGACGAGGTCTCGCACATCACGACCGACCTGATCGCCGCGATGCGCTCCCGCGCGCACCGCTCGAGCGTGCCCGTCGCCATCCACTGGGACCACGGCGGAACCTACGAGCAGATGATCGTCGCGATCCAGTCGGGCTTCACCTCGGTGATGATCGACGCCTCGCTCGAGCCCTTCGAGCAGAACGTCGCCCTCACCCGCAAGGTCGTCGAGGCCGCGCACGCCGTGGGCGTGCAGGTCGAGGGCGAGCTCGGCACCATCGGCGCGAACGACAGCTACGGAGAATCCGGCGCCGCCGAGATCATCTACACCAACGTCGACGACGCGGTGCGCTTCGTCGAGCAGACCGGTGTCGACAGCCTCGCGATCGCGATCGGCACCTCCCATGGTCTGTACCCGGCCGAGAAGAGCCCCGAACTGCGTCACGACCTGCTCGAGCAGATCAAGGCCGCGGTCGGCATTCCCCTCGTGCTGCACGGCGGCTCGAGCAACCCGGATGCGGAGCTTCGCCGTGCGGTCGAGCTGGGCGTGAACAAGATCAACATCTCCAGTGACATCAAGGTGGCCTACCACGACCGCATGCGCGAGATCCTCGGCACCGACCGGCGCCTGCGCGAGCCCAACGCGATCCAGCCCGAGCCCATCGCCGCGATGAAGATCACCGCGGCGGAGAAGATCGACCTGTTCGGCGCCGCCGGCAAGGCCGACCTGTACTGATCGGACGGTGACCGACGTCATGGCAGAAGACCTCGTCCTCGGACTCGGCGGCACCGTCGACTACGAGATCCGATGGGATGCCGCGGTGCTCTCCGCGCTCGCGCAGGAGCACGGCATCCGTCGAGACGAGCTGACCACCACGACGCCGATCATCGACGAGCGCTCGCTCGTGATCACGGTGCTCGCCTTCCTCGCCACCGGCGGGGGAGGCGAGCGCTTCGTCCTGTCGTCGCGGATCGTCGAGCAGTTCGCGGCCCACTTCGACAAGGAGATCACCCTCGGCGGCACGGGCGTGCGCGCGGGCATCGCCCTCGATCGCATCGGCGTCCCCACCGTGCAGCACCTCGTGAGCATCGACGACAACGTGCGGCGCCTGCTGCCGGCCACGATGCGGGTGGTGTCGTCGGCGACGCGCGACACCCTCGACCCGCACCTGATCGTGCAGTACCCCGAGGGGACGACCGTGCACCTCGCGGACGCGGCGGTGACCGCTCCGGCATCCAATCGCCTGATCTTCGCCAACGACGCCCCCAACCGCGAGATGGCGATCGCCGAGGGACTCGGCGAGGTGCTCGAGGGAGCCGCGGCGTTCCTGATCTCGGGCTTCAACACCATGCAGGATGCCGACCTGCTCGCGCGTCGGCTCGACGACCTCGACGCGGCGATGGGCCACCTGCCCGCCGACGCCCTCGTGTACTACGAGGACGCGGGCTTCTACCAGCGGGAGCTGTCTGCCCTCGTGCGCGCCCGCCTGCTCGAGCGCATCGACGTGTACGGCATGAACGAAGACGAGCTGCAGGAGTACTTCGGCCGTCCGGTCGACCTGCTCTCGCCCGACGACGTGGCCGCCGCCCTCGCCGAGGTGCACGTGCTCATTCCCGCGCGCACTCTGGTGGTGCACACGAAGTACTGGGCGATCGCCGTGGGTCCCGCGGCCGCCGCGCACCGCGCCGGTCTCGACAGCGCGGTGCGCACCGCCGCGACCCGGTACCGGCTCGGCGATGCCTGCACGGCCGCCGACCTCGACGAGACCGCCCGTCTTCCCCGCCACGCGGGTGGGGCGGCTGTGGTGGCAGCGCTCCGCGAGCGCCTGGGGACTATCGGCGTGCCCGCGTTCGTCGTCGACACGGCCCACCCCACCACGATCGGCCTGGGCGACACGTTCGTCGGCGGATTCCTGGCCGCCGTGCCGGCTGCGGCGCGCACGGCGACGGGGGTCGCCCTGGAACGTGCGCTCGACGCGGCGGCGACCGCGTCCTGACCGGGGCGGACGAGCGCGCACTGCCTTGGGCGCTCCGCGCGTGACGAGCGACGCCCCGTCAGCGCGTCGCGGTGTCGGCGTCGGGGTCGGAGAAGGGGCCGCACGCGGCGATCACGCGGCGCAGGCTCACCGCCGCCTCCCATGCGTCGAGGGGCTCCTCGTCGGCCGCGAGCTCACGCAGCCGATCGGTGTACCCCGTGAGCGCCGTTTCGGCCTCGTGCAGCTGCGGGCCCGTGCTCTGCGGGTCGGGCGGAGTGACGGCCAGGTGCGACACGCTCTCGATGGCCTGGGCGAGCGCGCGCCGGGCGTCCGGGGGCAGGCGTGTGTCGACGTCGGGTCCGGCGGTCAGGCGGCCGAGGGCGGCCGCCAACTCGCGGGTGGCGTCGGCGATGCCGGTGAGGGCGTCGAGGCGACGGCGGTTCAGGTCACGCGGAGCCTGCAGGCGCCGGCCGCGGGGGTTGTACCGGCGACTCTCGTCGGCGAGCTCGACCTCTTCTTTCACGTCGGCGAGGGTGCCGGTGAGACCCTCCGAGGCCGCGTCGGCGGCGGCGGGGTCGAAGGCGTGACCGGCCAGCGAATCGGCGATCGCGCGCAGGGCGTCGCCGAGAGCATCGCGCAGGTGGCCCAGCCGGTCGTCGGCCCGCTGCACCCGCAGCGGGGGCACCACCACGAGGTTCACCACCACACCGACCACGACGCCGAAGGCCATCGTGATCAGGTACGACGACGAGTAGCCGTCGGGGTCGGCGCCGCCCAGCAGCAGCACGAAGAGTCCCGCGATGGCCACCCAGTCGCGGCCGACGCCGAGCGCGCGTACGCCGGCCAGCAGCACGCCGATCAGGATGACGACCGCGACCGCCACGATGCGCGGCAGGCCCGCTCCCACCACGGCGAGGCTCGCGAGGCCCAGCCCGATGCCGAGCGCGAGACCGACGACCGCCTGCACCCCGCTCGAGGCGGAGCGGGCGACGGTGGGGTACATGCTGACGACCACGCCCAGCGGGGCGTAGTACGAGTACTCGCTCTGCGCGAAGGGCACGAGGGGCGCGAGATACCAGGCGAGGGCGGCCGCCGCAGCGGTCTTGGCGGCCAGCAGAAGGCGGTCGGGGGTGACCGCGTCGGACAACCACCGTCGCGGATCGAGGGACGGGGACAATCTCATGAGCGATGAGTGCGCGGGCGAGTCGACACCGAACCCATCCTGCGGGCGTCGCGACGCGCGGTCGCGGGGGTTGCCGTGGCGCGGCGGGCGAGGTACCCCTCAGCTGCGTGGGCGGTAGGCCTCCCACAGCACCCGGGTGTGGCGCGCCTTGGCCTTCTCCACGCCCGTTTCGTCTTTGCGTGCCGCGCTGACCCACTCGGCGGCGCGGCTGGCCATGGCGCCGAGCACCATGCGCACGTCGGCGTGCGAGGCCGGGGGAACCACGGCGTCGGCCGCCGGCATCCGGCCCTTCGCCGCCAGCTCGTCGCGCACGTGCCGCACGACCAGGTCGGCCACGCCGACGGCGTGACTGTTCACGACGCAGTGCGCGGCCCCCTCGATCTCCCACCGGCGCGCGGAGCGGGCGCGGGCGACCAGACGCGAATGCAGCCGGCGCGGCGAGGGGCGGTCGAACTCGCCGCGCACGAGCAGCAGGGTCGCGTGAGCCGCACCGATGCGGTCCGAGATGCGGTAGCGCAGCATGTGCGGCAACGTCTCGAAGAAGTAGAGGAACCCGCACAACAGGTAGGCCGACACCGCCAGCAACGCGATGTGCACGGACTCGCGCAGCGTCGACTGCACGAAACGCACCGCTTGGGTGAGGGCGTGGGCCTCGCTCTCGTCGACGACGGGACTCACGAGCACCGCGTGCGAGAGGTCAGGCCGCCGCGCGAGCACCTCGGTGACCACCTGCGTGCCCATCGAGTGCCCGATGAGCACGGGGTCGTCGAGGTCGTAGTGGTCGAGCACCCCCTCGACCTGGTCGGCGAAGAAGGAGGCGGTGGGCTGCTCCCCCGAGGCGGGGACCCCGCCGAAGCCCGGCAGGTCGAGGGCGAAGACGTCGCCCTCGTTCGCGAGCAGCGGTGCGAGGAACTCGAAGTACGTCGATGCCACCCCGATGCCGGCCACGAGCACGAACGAGCGCCCCGTCGTGGCCCCGCTGGATACGCGGGTGACCCTGGTTCGCGCGTCGCCGCGCCGATAGGTCTCGACCTGGACGTCGGCGGGTCTCGGGTCGCGGGGCATCGATCCAGGATGCCGTACTCGCCTGGGCGCTCTGTCAATCCCGGGGGCCGTGTCGACCGCGTCGGCCTAGCCTCGACCCATGAGCGATTCCTCCCGAGAAGAAGAGACCCTGGGTGCCGTCCGCGACAGCGACAACCCCGCCGAGAAGGACCCCTCGGACTGGGTCACCGGCGACGAGCCGATGACCGCCCCGCAGCGCAGCTACCTCGACACGCTGGCACGCGAAGCCGGCGAGGAGATCCCCGCCGACCTGAACAAGGCCGAGGCGTCGGAGCAGATCGAGCGTCTGCAGGCCGAGACCGGCCGCTCCACCAACTGACGGTCGCCTCGCGACCCGGGCGTCCCGTCCGACCTGCTGGTCAGGTCGTGCGGGACGCTCTGTCGTGGAGCCGCAGCTCGTCGATGTCGTGGGTCTCACCGCGGGCGATGTCGTCGAGGAAGTCGGCCACGATGCGCCGCTCGGCGGCACCCAGACGCCCGGCGGCCGCGGAGGCCGAGGAGTGGCGCACCGCCAGCACGCGGCGGGCGGGGGAGTCGGCGTCGATGGTCTCGCGCACGACGATCGAACGGCGGTCGCCCGGGTACGGTCCGCGCTCCACCCACCCGGCTTCGGCCAGTCGATCGATGAGGGCGGTGGTCGCCGCCGACGAGATGCCCAGCATCTCGGCCAGCAGGCGCGGGGTGACGGGGGCATCGTCGGCGTCGCGCTGCAGCAGGAACCGCAGCACCTTGGCGTCGTTGGGGCCGATGCCGAGCGACTGGAGTGCGGCCCGCTCGGAGGCGACCCCGGACTCGGTGAGGTCGGTGAGGGCCTTGACGACGTCGTCTGCCGACGTGGTGTCTTCCATCTCGCCTCCCGCGATCTCTCGGCGGCCTAGTGTCTCCGAGGCCGATCAAGTAGACAGCCTCGCTACTAACCATGGTAGCTGTCCGCCTCGCGCAGGGGCAGGGGGCTGGGCGATTCCCTGTCATAGGATGCCCAGGTGGAGAACGACTCGGGCGAAACGCGCTATTGGTACGGCGCCGCGGACGAGGATCGTCGCCGACGCGCCATCGAGGTGCTGCAGGCCTTCCGCGTGTACCGCGCCGCCGAGGTGGCGATGCGCCGACGCACCCGCGAGTCGATGTCGATGGGCGAGAACGAGCTCCTCGTGCTGCGCTACCTGCTGCGGGCCGCTGGACAGCAGCGTCAGGTCTCACCGAGTGAGCTGACGCGGTACCTCGGTGTCTCGACGGCGTCGACGACCGCCATCGTCGACCGTCTCGAGAAGTCCGGCCACGTCACCCGCACGCCCCACCCCACCGACCGGCGCAGCATCTTCATCGTCGCCACCGCGGCCAGCGACGACGAGGTGCGCGCGACGCTCGGGACGATGCACTCCCGCATGATGAGCGCCGTCGTCGACATGACGCCGGAAGAGAGCGCCGCGGTCATCGCGTGCCTCGGCCGCCTGCAGGATGCCGTCGACCAGGTCGATCCGCACCCGGAACCGGTCGACTCCGAGCGGTGAGTCGCCGACCGACGTCAGCGGGGTGACGCTCGGGGCATCCGGGCGGCAGTCCGCCGGTCCGGGTCAGGACTCCGGGTGCTCCGGCTCGGGCACCAGCAGGAGGCCGCCCGAGGAGTTCGCGGAGTTCGCCAGGTCTTCGACCCACGCGCGGCTCAGCAACGCCGGCTCCGGCTCGTCGAAGACGAAGCGCAGGGGGATCGACGGGTGCAGCCACACCGTGCTGCGACCCACGTCCTGCCCCGGACCGTGCGTCCACGACAGCGTGAAGCTCTCGCCACGGCGGAGCTTGGTGGCGATGACCACCTTGAGGTGCGCGAGCGCGCGATCCTCGATGTCGATCGGTGTCGCGGCGTCTCCGTAGTAAAGCGTTCCCACACGCTCACGCTAGTCGTGTGGAGCGTGGAGCCCGTCGGGGTTGCCTCACCGCCCCGCGCCGTGGCACCGGATGGCGGATGCCGCTCTGCGTTCCTCGGCTAGGCTCGGACGCATGGGCAGATTCATCTACGACACCGTCGCGAACGCCGTCGACATCGATGACCGCACGCTCGCACACCTGCGCATCGTCGTGATGAACAAGCTGCGCCGCTCGGAATCGTTCATGTTCGACGTCGAGGTCGGTGACGGCAGTGGCCGCCGCAGCTTCTGGATGCACCCGTCGGTGCCCATCCAGTTCCACTTCTACGGGAGCCGTCAGCCCCGCATCAACCGCGTGTGGGTCGAAGACCTCATGCTCGCGGCATCCGGACCCAACGGCCTGGCCATCACGCCCGAGCCCAGCGAAGACGCGGGCGTCGAAGAGGGCTGATCGTCGGCGCGGCGCCGAGAGTGCCGCGGGTCGGGCGCGTTCAGTGCGCCGATGACGAGGCGTCGGCCTCGGCGGACGGCGCGATGTCTTCGGCGACGAGCATGATGCCGCCCGAGGAGTTCGCCGATTCGGCCAGCCGCTCGATCCACTCGCGACTCAGCATCGTGGGTTCCGCCTCGTCGAAGACGAAGCGCAAGGGAATGGCCGGGTGCAGCCACAGCGTGCTGCGGCCGCGCTCCTCGTCGTCGCGGTGACGCCACGAGAGCGTGAAGCTCTCGCCACGACGGAGCTTCGTCGAGATCACGACCTTGAGATGCGCGAGCGCGCGATCCTCGATGTGGACGATCGTGCCGCTTCCGCCGTAATGAATGGTCCCCATGCGGCCCACGATACGCGAGGGTCTCGCCGGATACGCCGAGGATTGCCCGGTGTCAAGACCGCCGGACGGGACGGGGTGCCCCTGAGATCGTGGGACCTTCACGGAAGGAGGGCGCCATGACTCATCCCCCCACGCCTTGGCACCCGGAACCCGGCGACGAATCCGACGATCTCCCCCACGTCTTCGACGGACTCATCGGCATCGACGTCATCGACGGCGAGCTCGTCCCCCGCGCCTCGGAGCCGCCACGCCGCTGATGCTCCCAGGGCCCTCGTAGGCGCGCTGGATAACGTCGAGGTCATGACGGACTCGCTGGACGAACAGCAGATCACCGTCTCGGGTGCGGCGTTGCGAGCCCTGAGGGACGATTTCCAAAGGTTCCTCATGGAGTACCGCTTCGGGCTGGCCGAGGTCGAGACAAAGATCTCGATCCTGCGCGAAGAGTTCCAGGAGATGCACGCCTACAACCCGATCGAGCACGTGTCGAGCCGGGTGAAGTCACCCGACAGCCTGGTCGACAAGGTGCGGCGCAAGGGCGTCGAGACCGACTTCGACTCGATCCGCGCAGCGATCACCGACATCGCCGGCATCCGCATCACCTGCAGCTTCGTCGATGACGCCTACCGCTTGTCCGACCTGCTCACCCGGCAGGACGACATCACCGTGCGCGAGGTGAAGGACTACATCGCCGAGCCCAAGGCCAACGGCTACAAGAGTCTGCACGTGATCGTCGAGGTGCCCGTGTACCTCTCGACCGGCCGGGTCGACGTTCCCGTCGAGGTGCAGTTCCGCACCATCGCGATGGACTTCTGGGCCAGCCTCGAGCACAAGATCTACTACAAGTACGACCGACTCGTGCCCGACGATCTGCTCGCCGAGCTGAAGAACGCCGCCGACACCGCGGCCGAGCTCGACGCGCGCATGGAACGGCTGCACCGCGAGATCCGCGGAGCGCAGCCGGGGGTGGTCTCGCTCTGACGAGCCCGTCAGAATGGAACGATGAGCGACGACGCCGGCCTCCTCGACGAGGTCGCAGCCGAACTGCTCGTCCTGCCGCCCGCGCGATTCACCGCGGCCCGTAATGCGCGAGCCGCCGACGTGGCGGGACCGGTCGGTCGCCGCATCGCGCAACTGCGCAAGCCCACGGTCGCCGCGTGGGCGGTCAACCTGCTCGTGCGCGACGGGCAGCTGGGCGAGGCCGTGGAGCTCTCCCGCGCTCTGCACGAGGCGCAGGACGACCTGGATGCCGCGGAGCTCGCCCGCCTCGGACGTCAGCGGCGTCAGCTCGTCACCGCCCTCGCCCGGCGCGCGGGAGAGCTCGCCGCCGCGGAGGGCACGCCGCTGAGCGGCGCGATGATCGACGCGGTGCAGAAGACCATCAACGCCGCCGTCGTCGATTCCACGGTCGCGGCGGCCGTACTGACGGGACGGCTCGTGGCGCCCGTCGACCTGGCCGATCTCGAGGCCGATGCCCTGGGGGCCGCGGTCGCCGGGTCGGTCCCCGGCGTGGTGCCCGCCGCCGCTCCCCACGACGATCTCGCGGCCCGCCGCGCGCGCAAAGCCGCCGAGCGGGCCGTGCGCGAAGCCGAGCGTGCGCGCGCCGAGGCCGATCGCGACCTGGCCGGCGCCGACAAGCGGCTGGACTCGGCGCGAGAGAAGGCCGATCGGGCGAACGAGCGGGTCGACGCGCTGCGCGCCGACCTCGAGCGGGCGGAGGGCGACGCCGCGGCCGCGGCCGCCGCGGTCGATGCGCGTGAGGGCGAGCGCGCCTCGGCCGTCGAGACCGCTCGGTCGGCGGCCCGAGCGCTCGAACGGGCGGAAGCTGCGAGCGATGACGGAGAGAGCGCATGACCGAGTCCACGGTGACGGCGATCCTCGACGCCGCGCGTCGGCGCCTGACCGACGCCCCGCGCGAGCGCATCGGCGAACTGCAGGAGGGGCGGCGGTTGCTCGGCATCCCGCGTGCGGCGCGCATCGCGCAGCGCGGGACGGCGTGGCACCTCGGGGTGCTGCTCGTGATCGACGACGGCGTGCTCGCCACGGGCGACATCGTGCGCTCGCACGAAGAGGTGCGCCGCGGTTTCGCCGCCGAATCGCAACGCCGCCGCGCCGAGCTGTCGGCAGCGGCGGCGCGCGGCGGAGTGCCCGAGGGTGAGACGGTGCACATCGGGTGGCACCCCATCGACCTCGCCGCCCTCGATGCGGCATCGAGCCCCCTCGCCGTCCGCGGGGGAGAGGCGCTCGTGCGCTGGAGCGCGGCCGGGGGATACCAGCCGCTCGCCCGATACCTCGAGGAGCGCATCGAGCTGCTGCGTCATCCACCTGAGCGCGCGTGACGCCCCGCGCATAGTCGGGGGTTCGCCGGGTGTCAACTCTCGCGTCCCCGGTCTGTTCCGCGAGCGACGCTGGTCTATCGTGAGCGACGTGCAGCAGGTATGGCCAGGATCCAGTTATCCCCTCGGGGCCACTTACGACGGTAACGGGACGAACTTCGCCCTGTTCAGCGAAGGAGCGGAGCGCGTCGAGCTCTGCTTCTTCGAAGAAGACGGAACGGAGACGCGCTTCGAGCTCGTGGACGTCGACGCGTTCGTGTGGCACGGCTACCTCCCCAACATCCAGCCCGGACAGCGGTACGGCTACCGCGTGCACGGGGAGTACGACCCGGCCAGCGGCAAGCGCTACAACGCGAGCAAGCTCCTGCTCGACCCGTACGCCAAAGCCGTCGAGGGGCAGATCGACTGGGGCCAGCCGGTCTTCAGCTACGAGTTCGGCGACCCCGACTCGTTCAACGACGAGGACTCCGCCCCGCACATGATGAAGGGCGTGGTCGTCAACCCGTTCTTCGACTGGTCGGGCGATCGCCAGCCCAAGATCCCGTACGCCGAGAGCTTCATCTACGAGGCCCACGTGCGCGGTCTCACCCAGCTGCACCCCGACGTGCCCGAGGAACTGCGCGGCACCTACGCCGGCATCGCCCACCCGGCCGTCATCGACCACCTGAAGAAGCTCGGCATCACCGCCATCGAGCTCATGCCGGTGCACCAGTTCGTCAACGACTCGACCCTCGAAGAGAAGGGCCTGTCGAACTACTGGGGCTACAACACCATCGCGTTCCTGGCTCCGCAGAACACCTACTCCTCGACCGGTGACCACGGTCAGCAGGTGCAGGAGTTCAAGGCGATGGTCAAGGCGCTGCACGCGGCGGGCATCGAGGTCATCCTCGATGTGGTCTACAACCACACCGCCGAGGGCAACCACATGGGCCCGACGCTCTCGATGCGCGGCATCGACAACGAGGCGTACTACCGCCTCGAAGACGACGACAAGCGGTACTACACCGACTACACCGGTACCGGCAACAGCATGAACGTGGGCAACCCCCACACCCTGCAGCTGATCATGGATTCGCTGCGCTACTGGGTGCTCGAGATGCACGTCGACGGCTTCCGCTTCGACCTCGCCTCCACGCTCGCCCGCGAGTTCTACGAGGTCGACCGCCTCGCAGCGTTCTTCGAGCTCGTCCAGCAGGACCCGATCGTCTCGCAGGTGAAGCTCATCGCCGAGCCCTGGGACGTCGGCCCCGGCGGCTACCAGGTCGGCAACTTCCCGCCCCAGTGGACCGAGTGGAACGGCAAGTACCGCGACACGGTCCGCGACTTCTGGCGCGGTGAGCCGCAGGCCCTGGCGGAGTTCGCGTCGCGCCTCACGGGTTCGGCCGACCTGTACGAGCACTCGGGGCGCTTCCCGGTGGCATCCATCAACTTCGTCACCGCGCACGACGGCTTCACGCTCCGCGACCTCGTGTCGTACAACGAGAAGCACAACGACGCCAACGGCGAAGACAACAACGACGGCGAATCGCACAACCGCTCCAGCAACATGGGCGTCGAGGGGCCGACCGACGACCCCGACGTGCTGAAGCGCCGTGCGCAGCAGCAGCGCAACTTCATCGCGACGCTCCTGCTCAGCCAGGGCGTCCCGATGCTGCTGCACGGTGACGAGCTGGGTCGCACGCAGGGCGGCAACAACAACGGCTACGCGCAGAACAACGAGATCACGTGGGTGGACTGGTCGAGCGTGGACCACCCGCTCATCGAGTTCACCGCCGCCCTCGCGCGCCTGCGCAAGCAGCACCCCACCTTCCGGCGCAGCCGCTTCTTCGACGGTCGTCCCGTGAAGATGGAGGAGGGGGCCCCGATCCCCGACGTGGTGTGGTTGCGTCCCGACGGTTCGCTCATGCAGCCCGAGGACTGGGACAACGGCTTCGGGCTCGCGGTCGGCGTGTTCCTCAACGGCCAGGGGATCCGCGAGCGCGACCGTCGCGGCGAGTCGATCAGCGACGACCACTTCCTCGTGCTCTTCAACGCGGGTGACGACAAAGTCGACTTCCGGCTTCCCGACTTCGAGTACGCCCCCAAGTGGGACGCCTACGTCGACACGGCGGGCGAGCGGGCCAACACCGAGCCGCTCAACCCCGGCGAGACGCTGCCGCTGGAGCCCAAGTCGCTCATGGTGCTGCGCGAGCACCACCTTCCCGAGCCCGAGATCGACCATTCGGTCGCGGCCTCGCTCACGGCGCAGATCCAGGTCATCGGCAACGACGACCTGCCAGGTCAAGCACCCAAGCCGGAGCTGTGAGCGACATGCGGCATCCGCTTTCGACCTACCGCCTGCAGATCCGCGAATCGTTCACCCTCGACGACGCCGCCGAGGTCACGGGATATCTCCGTGACCTCGGGGTCTCGTGGGCGTACCTCTCGCCGATCCTCGAGGCCACCCCCGGCTCCGACCACGGCTACGACGTCGTCGACGTCACGCGCGTCGATCCCGCCCGCGGAGGTGCGGAGGGTCTCGACCGCTTCGCCGCCGCGGCGCGCGCCGAAGGGCTCGGCATCCTGATCGACATCGTGCCCAACCACATGGGCGTCTCGGAGCCGCGCTCGAACGCCTGGTGGTGGGACGTGCTGCGTCAGGGGCGCGCCTCGGCGCACGCGACCGCCTTCGACATCGACTGGGAGTTCGGTGGCGGCAAGGTGCGCGTGCCGGTGCTCGGCGACCACCTCGACGCCGTCATCGACGAGATCTCGTACGACCCCACGCCGGCCGACGACGCCCCCGACGGGCTCATCCGGTACTACGACCACGCCTTCCCGGTCGCACCGGGAACGGGGACGGATGCCGCGGCCTCGGGCTCGCGCGATGCCATCGAGGCGCTGCTCGACGCGCAGAACTTCGAGCTGCGGTTCTGGCAGGACGAGGCGGCCGAGCTCAACTACCGCCGCTTCTTCGCCGTCACGACCCTCGCGGGCGTGCGCGTCGAACGGCCCGAAGTGTTCCAGACGACCCACGCCGAGATCCTCCGCTGGGTGCGCGAGGGCCTCGCCGACGGCCTGCGCGTGGACCACCCCGACGGCCTCGTCGACCCGGGCGGCTACCTCGACCAGCTCGCGACTGCTCTCACCGAGGCCGGCGGCCCGGATGCCGGGTACGTCCTCGTGGAGAAGATCCTCGAGCACGGCGAAGCCCTGCCCTCGTGGTGGAAGACGGCCGGGACCACCGGATACGACGCCCTCGCCGAGATCGACCGCGTGCTCACCGACCCCGCCGGAGAGGCGGCGCTCGACGCCCTCGACGCGCGACTGCGCGCCGCCAGCGATCTCGCACCGCTGACCGGCTGGCACGACCTCATCCACGACACCAAGCGCAAGATCGCCGACTCCATCCAGGTGTCGGAGATCCGCCGGATCGTGCGCGGCCTTCCCGCGTCGCTCCGCGAGGAGTTCGAGGTCGAGGTGCTGCAGGACGCCCTGGCCGAGATCCTCGCGTGCTTCCCAACCTACCGCTCGTACCTCCCCGCCGGTCGCGCGCACCTCGACGCCGCCGCGGGCGAGGCCGAGGTGCGCCGCCCCGAGCTGGGGGACGTGATCGAGAAGCTCGTGCCCGCGCTCGCCGACACCGCGCTCGAGATCGCCTGGCGCTTCCAGCAGACCACCGGGCCCGTGATGGCGAAGGGCGTCGAAGACACGGCGTTCTACCGCTTCACGCGTCTCGGCTCGCTCACCGAGGTGGGCGGCGACCCCGGGCAGTTCTCGCTCGACGTCGACGGCTTCCACGCGGCGCAGGCCGCGCGGCACGCCTCGTGGCCGACCGCGATGACGACGCTCTCGACCCACGACACCAAGCGCGGCGAGGACACGCGTGCCCGCATCGCGGTGCTCGCCGAGATCCCCGAGCGCTGGGCCGAGGTGCTCGAGGAGTTCCTCGGCATCGCCTCGACCGGGCACGGGCCCTTCGACGCCCTGCTGTGGCAGGCCATCGTCGGAGCGTGGCCCGCCACGGCGTCCACGCGTCACGGGCTGTCGGAGTACCGCGAGCGCCTGCACGCGTACGCCGAGAAGGCCGCGCGCGAGGCGTCGGAGGTCACCGGCTGGTGGGAGCAGGACGAGGCCTTCGAGGAGCGCATGCACGCCGTGGTCGACGCGGCCACCGGTCGCGCTGCCGACCGCGTGCGCGCGTTCGTCGACGAGATCTCGGCCGCCGGCTGGTCGAACGGCCTGTCGGCCAAGCTGCTGCAGCTCCTCGGCGCGGGTGTGCCCGACGTGTACCAGGGCTCGGAGCTGTGGGAGCAGTCGCTCGTCGACCCCGACAACCGCCGCGCGGTGGACTTCGCCGAGCGTCGCCGACTGCTCGCCTCGATCGACGCCGAGGGTGCCGCAAGCCCCGCGGTCGATGAGACGGGCGCGGCCAAGCTGCTCGTGACCTCGCGCGCCCTGCGCGTGCGGCGCGAGAAGCCCCTCGACGTGTACCGGGCGCTCGAGGCTGCGGGAGTGGCATCCGATCACGTCGTCGCCCTGGACCGCGGCGGAGTGTTCGCCGTGGCGACCCGTCTGCCGTGGGGTTTGGCCGAGCGCGGGGGCTGGGGCGACACCGTGCTGCTGCTGCCCGAGACGCCGGTCACCGACGTGCTGACCGGCCGCGAGTTCCCCGGCGGCCCCACCCCTCTGTCGGCCCTGCTCGCGACATACCCCGTCGCCCTCCTGGTCCGCTGACCTCTCGCGTGAGGCGCCGAGAATCGTCGCCTCACGCGCCCCCGAAGCGACGATTCTTGGCACCTCACGCGTAAGGAATGACCTCATGAGCATTGCCGTCTGGGCACCGAAGAGCACGCGGGTGCGGCTGCGCCGACTCGACGACAGCGGCGACACCGTCGTCGAAGACATCGAGATGGCGGCCGGTGACGGCGGCTGGTGGACGGCTCCGACGCGCCTCGCCGACGGCGAACGCTACGGCTTCGTGCTGGGCGACGGCGACGACCTGCGTCCCGACCCGCGCTCGCGCCGCCAGCCCGGCGGCGTGCACGAGGCCTCGGCGTGGTTCGACCCGTCGGTCTACACGTGGAACGACACCGCCTGGACGGGCAAGCAGCTCGCGGGCGGCCTGATCTACGAGCTGCACCTGGGAACCTTCACCCCCGAGGGGACCCTGGATGCCGCGATCGGCCGCCTCGAACACCTCGTCGACCTGGGGGTGACCCACGTCGAGCTGCTGCCGGTCAACGGCTTCAACGGCACCTGGAACTGGGGATACGACGGGGTGCTCTGGTACACCGTGCACGAGGCCTACGGCGGACCCGAAGCGTACCAGCGCTTCGTCGACGCGGCCCACGCGGCGGGGCTCGCCGTCATCCAGGACGTCGTCTACAACCACCTCGGCCCCTCAGGCAACTACCTGCCCGAGTTCGGCGAGTACCTGCGCGAAGGCAGCCGCAACACGTGGGGAGACTCGGTCAACCTCGACGAGGACGCGGTCCGCTCCTACATCGTCGAGAACGCCCTGATGTGGATGAGCGACTACCACGTCGACGGTCTGCGCCTGGATGCCGTGCACGCGCTGCTCGATCACCGCCCGGTGCACGTGCTGCAGGAGATCGCCGAGCGCACCGACGCCCTGTCGGCGCACCGCGGCCTGCCGCTCACGACCATCGCCGAGAGCGACATGAACGACCCGAAGCTGATCCTGCCGCGCGAGGCCGGGGGCTACGGCCTCACCGCGCAGTGGTCGGACGACTGGCACCACACCGCGCACGTCGCGCTGACCGGCGAGACCATCGGGTACTACGAGGACTTCGCGGCGCTCGACGCGTTCGAGAAGGTCTCGGAGGGCGGCTTCTTCCACGACGGCAGCTACTCCACCTTCCGCGAGGAGAAGCACGGTCACCCCATTCCGGATGCCGTGCCCAACTGGCGTCTGGTCACCTTCGCCCAGGACCACGACCAGATCGGCAACCGGGCCGCCGGTGACCGGCTGTCGCAGTCGCTGCCCTACGACCGCCTCGCGGCGGCCGCCGTGCTGACGCTGACGGCGCCCGGCACGCCGATGCTGTTCATGGGCGAGGAGTGGGGCGCGACCACCCCGTGGCAGTTCTTCACCTCTCACCCCGAGCCCGAGCTCGGCAAGGCCACCGCCGAGGGGCGCATCGCCGAGTTCGAGAAGATGGGCTGGGACGAATCCACCGTCCCCGACCCGCAGGACCCGTCGACCTTCGAGAACTCGAAGCTCGACTGGGACGAGGTCGGCGAGGGCGATCACGCGCAGCTGCTGGGCCTGTACCGCGAGCTGGCGAAACTGCGCCGCGAGCGTCCCGAGCTCACCGACCCGTCCCGCGAGGGACTGTCGGCGTCGACCCGCGAGGCGTCGGGCGGTCGCGTCTACGAGCTGCGGCGCCACGACCTCTCGGTGATCGTGAACCTGTCCGAGGTCGAGATCACGGCATCCGTGGCCCGCGAGGCCCGCGTGCTGCTCGCGACGACCGAGGGCGTGGTGCTCGACGGCGACACGCTGACGGTGCCCGCGGGAGCCAGCGCGATCGTCGCCCCCGCGCGGTAAGACACCACGACGGCCCCATCCCCGCGCGGGATGGGGCCGTCGTCGTGCGCGGCTCAGACATCGAGCGAGCTGCGGCCCGTGTGCCCGGGCGGGAGGCCGGAGCGGTCCACGCGGAGGCGCACCGCCGGCGCGCGGCCGCGGTGTCAGTCGATGCTCGGACGCAGCAGCCGCATGCCGCTCACGGCCACCGGCACCACCAGCACGACGACGGCCACGACGATCGCGGTGATGCCGATCGGCGTGCTCTGCGGGGAGCCCGAGAAGCGCTCGACCGCGAGCCAGCCGAGACCCCAGGCCAGGGCCAGGGCCGGGGCCACGCGCCAGGAGCTGCGCCACGCGATGGCGAGTCCGATGAGGGCCACCACGATCAGAACGGTGATGCCGATGGCATCCGCCCCCTGCTCCCAGCTGGGCGGGACGACGGTGGTGAGCCAGGCGGCCGTGTTCGCGACGGTGGCGAGGGTGACCCAGCCCAGGTGAAGGCCCGTGACACCGTCGATCAGCACCGAATCGACCACTCCGCCGCGGGGCTCGCGCGTGGCGACGGCGACGCGGAAGGTCCACCCGAGGGCGGCGAGCAGCAGCACGATCACGACGACCGTGAGGAACAGCGTGCCGAAGCGCGCGGTGACCAGCCACAGCCCGTTCAGCGTCATGGTGAGGGCGATGAGCCAGCCGAGCGCCCGCTGGCGCGGATTCGCGCGCTGTCGGGGGAGGGCCTGCCAGATCGCGTAGACGATCAGTCCGAGGTAGATGAGCGACCAGATCGAGAAGGCGGGGCCGGCGGGGGCGAGATACGAACCGTCGGTGTCGAGTGCGCCGCCCTGCTGGTCCTCGACGGCGGAGTTGCCGAAGGCTCCGGCTCCGATGACCGCCGCGATGAGCATGAACGACAGCGCGGAGAGGACGACGATCTGGCGTGCGAGGTCGACCCCGCGTGATGGTGTGGAGGCGTTCATGTCTAGAAGACTAGATAAGCTAGCGAGTTTTACGCATCGGGCTTGACATCACGGCATCCGGTATCGACGCGGGGCGGCACGGCTCGACCGCGCGGAACGGGATGCCGAGGAGCTCGGGTGCGGCCCGGTCAGGCCGAGACGACGCGGGCGGCGAAGGAACGCAGCAGCCGGGTGGGCTGCTCGACCGAGGCGGTGCGCACGTGCGCCGAGACCTCGTCGAAGGCGTCGGCGTCGAAATAGCCCGCATCGCGGTAGACGACCATGCGCGCCACGAAAGCGTCGGCTGTGGGCTCGGGGTGGAACTGCGTCGCCCACAGCCCCGCGCCCGCGCGGTAGGCCTCCACGGGGCAGGCGTCGTTCTCGGCGAGCAGAGTGGCGGTGGGCGGCACGCTCGCGGTTCCCTCTTTGTGGGCGGTCAAGGCCTCGAACCGCGGACTCAGGACGCCGAAGAGTTCGTCGTCGCGACCGGCCGCGGTCAGGGTGATGTCGGTCGGTCCGGTGCCCTCGGGGTGCATCAGCGTGACCTCCCCGCCGAGCAGGCGCGTGACCACTCCGATGCCGAAGCAGGTGAACAGCGCGTTCGTGCGCCCCTCGATCGCCGTCGCGGCCAGACGCTCGAGGTCGCCTTCGAGCCGGCGCTGCGCGTCGGTCTTGTCGGGGTCGGTGACGTTGAAGGGGCTGCCGCCCACGACCACGGCAGCGAAGCGGTCGAGGTCGTCGGGCAGGGGATGACGCACCAGGTCGTGGTGGATGAGGTCGTCGTCGCCGACGCCCAGGCCGTCGCGGAACGACGCCCACTCGGCCGCAGCCGCCGTGCGCTGCGGCCGGGCGCAGACGTAGAGCAGGCGTGCGGTCATCCCGAAATTGTATGCGGGTGAGTGCGCGGCGGGCAGGCCCTGGACATACGGCGACACGCGATCGCGCCGCCCGCCCGCGTCAGCCGCCGACCGGGGCCGACGACGACGTGACGGGTCGGGTCAGAGCGGGCACCGCGTCGACCCGGATCCGCACGCGGTCGCCGGGCGTGAGACGCACCTCGGCGGGGTGCTGCACGTGCACGCCCGTCCCGTCGTCGGCGCGCAGCATCGAGCGCCGCATGCTCCCGAGGAACGTGCTGGATTCCACGACCGCGTCGACGCCGGAGTCGCCGGGCGACACCACGCGCACGTTCTCGGGGCGCACGAACACCTCGCACGGGCCGTCAGGGGCGGGGGCGAGCAGCGGCAGCCGCTGACCCCAGACCGACACCGTCCCCGCGGAGACGATCCCGGGCACCACGCTCGACGCTCCCACGAACGCCGCGACCTCGGCGCCGGCGGGCCGCGAGTAGAGGTCTTCGGGGCTCCCCACCTGCAGGATGCGACCGGCGCCCATCACGGCTACGCGGTCCGACACCGCCAGGGCCTCCTCCTGGTCGTGCGTGACGAAGACGGTCGTGGTGCCCAACCGCAGCTGGATGCGCCGGATCTCGTCGCGCAGCTGCACCCGCACCTTGGCGTCGAGGGCCGAGAGGGGCTCGTCGAGCAGCAGCACGCGCGGCTCGGTCACCAGAGCGCGGGCGAGGGCCACGCGCTGCTGCTGACCGCCCGAGAGCTGGTGGGCGTATCGATCGCCGAGGTGGCCGAGCCCGACGAGGTCGAGGGCATCGCCCGCGCGCCGGCGGGCCTCGGTCGCGCCGACCCCGCGGCGGCGCAGTCCGAACGCCGTGTTGTCGAGCACCCGCAGGTGCGGGAACAGGGAGTACGACTGGAACACCATGCCGATGTCGCGCTTGTTCGTGGGCACGCGCGACACGTCGCGCCCGCCGATGCGCACCTCGCCGCCGTCGGCGTGCTCGAGTCCCGCGAGCACGCGCAACGCCGTGGTCTTGCCGCAGCCCGAGGGCCCGAGCAGCGAGACGAACTCCCCGGGGGCGACGTCGAGGTCGACGCCGTGCAGCACGCGGGTGGATCCGTACTCCTTGACGACGCCGCGCAGCTCGACCCCCGCGCGGGTGCCGGTGGCGAGGGTGCTCGCGGCGGCGTCGGGGAGCGCCCGGATGGGGGTGTCGGCGGCGGTCATGGGGTCTTCCTTCCGGCGCCGATGCGTCCGACGCGGCCGATGACGAGGAGCAGCACGAACGCGAACGCCAGTGCGAGCAGGGTGAAGATGGCGGCGACCCAGCCGTCTTGCTTGTTGACGACCACGAGGGCCGTCTGCAGGGTCTGACGGTTCAGCAGCGAGGCGATCGTGAACTCGCCCAGCACCACCGCCACCGAGATGAGCGCGGCGGCGAGCAGGCCCTGCCGCAGATTCGGCACGATCACGCGCAGCAGCACGGAACCCCAGCCGGCGCCGAGGGTGCGCGCGGCCTCGGCGAGGGTCGTGACGTCGATGGCGTCGATCGAGGCCTGGATCGAGCGGTAGGCGAAGGGGAGCACGAGGATGCCGTACGCGAAGGCGAGCGTCCAGGCCCCGGTCCCGAGAGTGCGACCGATCTGCAGATAGATGGGGGTCAGCCCCACCACGAGCACGATCGCGGGCAGGGAGATCGGCAGCAGGGCGACGAACTCGAAGACGCGTCGCAGGCGCGGGAACGCGAGCGCCACCAGCACCATGGTCGGGGTGAACAGCCCCACCACCAGCAGCACGGTCACCCCCGCGAGGAGCAGGGAGTTGCCGAGGCCCGTCCAGACGGGGCGGTACTCGGCGGCGTTGGCGGGGTCGAACAGGCCGGCCCACCGGTCGAGAGAGAGGCCCGAGCCGCCCGGCAGCGGGGTCAGGGTGAAGAGCACCGTGGCCACGAAGGGGACGGCGAACACCACGCCGACGACGAGGCCGATGATCACGCGCACCGCGCGCGGGGGAGCGAGGGGGTTCACGACTGCCACCTCGCCGCGCGACGCTGGACGAGCGAGTACAGCGCCATGGCGATGGCCACGACCACGATCATGCCGAGCGCGAGGGCGCCCGCGAGGTTCTCGCGCCCGAGGACCGTCTCGCTGGTCAACGCGGTGCGGATCTGCAGCGGGACGATCTGCGACCCCTGGCTGGCGAGGGCGGCGGCGGTCGCGTACGACGAGAAGGCGTTGGCGAACAGCAGCAGCAGGCTCGCCAGGAACGAGGGGGCGAGCACCGGCATCCCCACGTGTCGCCAGAAGCCGGCGCGGGTTCCGCCGAGGGTCAGGTGCGCCTCCACCCACTGCGGCTTCAGCGCGGCGAGGGCAGGCATGAACGTGATGATCATGAGCGGCACCTGGAAGATGAGGTAGGCCAGCGCGACGCCCGGCAGGTCGTACAACCACACGCCGTTCTCGTAGAACGCGATGCCGGTCAGCTGCCGCACGAACACCGTCACCACTCCCTGCGCCCCGATCGCGGCGATGAGCACGAAGGCGAGCATGACGCCGCCGAACTGGGCGAGGACTCCGGATGCCGCGTCGACGGCCGTGCGGATCGCCCCCGTCTCGGGGAGCCCCAGCAGGGCCAGGCACACCAGCGCTCCCACGATCGCCCCCACGATCGCGGTGACGAGCGACAGCGCCGCAGAGTTGACGAAGGTGGTCACCACCAGCGGGTCGCCCAGAGCGGCGAGGTTGGCGAGGGTGAACGCCCCGTCGCCGTCGACGAACCCCGACGCCACGGCGAGCACCGTGGGCAGGGCCAGGAACAGCGCGACGTAGGCGACGAAGGGGAGCAGACCCAGCCAGGCCCAGCTGCGGCGCGCCGCACCCCGTGGCGCCGGAGCGGAGGGCTCCGGCGCCGCGGGGGCGACGACCTGGTGAAGGACGGTCACTGCAGCGCCGTCGCCCACTTCTGCCCGAGCGTCTCGCCGGCGGCCGTGGACTGCGCCTCGGTGGGCACGACGGTGTCGTCGGGGGCGGCGGGCAGGGCTGCGGCGAGCGTCGCGTCGATCGTGCCGGCCGAGGTCATGGCCTCCATGCGGGCCGGACGCGCGCCGCCCTTGAGCCACAGGTTCTGCACGTCGTCGCTGTACAGGAACTCCTGCCACAGACGCGCTGCGGCCGGGTTCGGCGCATCTTTGTTGATGGCCTGGTTGTAGTAGCCGGCGTAACCGGTGCCGGGGAGCACGACGGTCTTCCAGGTGGGAACGGCCGAGGCCTGGGCGGCGTTGAGGTAGTCCCAGTCGAAGACGACCGGGGTCTCGCCGCTGGCGATGGTGGCGTCGGTCGGGTCGACCTTGAGGAAGTTCCCGGCGGCGTTGAGCTGCCCGAAGAAGTCGATGCCGGGCGTGAAGTCGTCGAGCGTTCCCTTCTGCTGAACCGTCGCCAGGCCGACGGCCGCGAAGGCCGAGCCCGCCTGCGTCGGGTCGCCGTTGATGGCCACGGCGCCCTTGTAGGCCGGCTTGAGCAGGTCGCTCAGCTGGCTGGGCGCGGGGAAGCGGGCGGAGTCGTAGCCGACCGACATGTACCCGCCGTAGTCGCCGACGAACAGGCCCGAGCTCTCTTTGAGCGCGTCGGGGATCTCGTCAAAGGTCGCGACCTTGTAGGCGGCGAAGGAGTCGGTGTTCTGCAGGGCGACGGCGAGACCGAGGTCGAAGACGTCGGGGGCGGTGTCGAGGCCCTGGTTGGCCGTGGCCGCCTGGATCTCCTCGGCGCTGGACACGTCGGGCGACTGCTCGTTGATCGTGATCTCGGGGTACCGCTCGGCGAACAGGTCGAGGATCTCGCCGTAGTTGGCCCACGTGCGCGGCAGCGCGATGACGTTGAGCTGGCCCTCGGCCTTCGCGGCCGCCTCGAGGTCGGTGAGGGTTCCGAAATCGGCGAGGCTCGTGGCCGTGGCGGCGTCGACGCCACCCTCGGACGAGGAGGCGGAGCTGCCGCCGGCGCACCCGGCGAGCGACAGAGCCGCGACGGTGACGAGGGCGATACCGGCGATGGACCGGCCGGGGGAAAGGCGCGGGAATGACATGGATTTCCTCTCGTGTCTCTCGGGGGATCGACGGGGACGCCGATACGAGACGGAGGAAAGCTATGGGCGGCCCGTGACCATTCGGAGCGGGACGGGTGAACTCGGCTCGTCCGCCGTCGAAACGGATGGGGGACGAGGCGAGGGCGTCGGGCGGTGCTCAGCGGGAGGAACGCGTCGCGCGACGGCGCACCAGCGCGGCGCCCAGTGCGAGGGCGGCGATCGCCCAGAGCGCGGCCGCCGACGAGAGCTCCCCACCGGAGCGGGCGAGTTCCCCGCCCGTGGCCGCCGTGGGGGAGGGGACCGGGTCCGCCAGCGAGAAGCTCGGTGCGACCGCGCCGATCGCCACCGGCCACCGGGCGTCCGCGAGGTAGGCGTCGAGGAAGGGGGCCCGATCCCCGGCGGTCGGCACATCGGCCGACGTGCCCTGCGCGTGCAGGGTCAGGATGCCGCCGTCGATCGTGACGGTGGTGTCGCGAGGGGAGGGCCGCCAGAGGAGGGAGTCCGTCGTCCCCACCGTCAGCAGCGCGGCGTGCCCCGGGGACAGTGTCCAGTCGATGGCGCGAAGGGTCACGACCGTCGTGCCGCCGGCATCCACCGGGGTGAGGGTCTCATCGATCAGGGTCGGGATGCCGTCGACACCGACGTCCCACAGCCGAACATGCGCCGCACCCTCGCCGCGCGTCTGCAGCACCACCTCGGCGCTGCCCGTCAGGCGCGTCTCCTCGGCGACGGGGACCGACAGCGTCTGCGAGGCACCGAGCGTTTCGACGGTTCGCGGCGCCGTTCCGAAGAACGACCCGTCGCCGTCGTCGCCGTCGGGCAGAGCACCGGCGCCCTCGCCCGTGTCGACGTACTGCGCGGGGGCGAGGGCGGACGTGACCTCGCGCGTCGTCCCCGGCCACTCCGCCTGGGCCCGCCAGCGCCCGAGGTTGTCCTGCAGGGCGAACGAGGGCGCGGGACCCTCCTCGTCGCGGAGGTGGGCGTCGAAGAACGCGCGCACCTCGCCGAACCAGTCGGCGCGCCCCATCTGCAGGCGACCGGCGGAGTCGACGTCGTTTCCGGCGACGTGGTCCCACGGCCCCGCCCAGGCCGACACCGGCCCTTCCAGGCCGTCGACGACGTCGACCAGTCCGTCGGCGCGGGTGTTGCGCTCGGTCCAGCCCTGGGTGAACAGCAGCGGTACCGTCGCCCCCTCCGCCCGGCTCGCGAGATCGCGCGCGGCCCATTCGGGTGACGCGCGCTCGGCGACGAGGGTGTCGGCGAGCAGCGACGTCGCGCACTCGGGGTGACGTTTCTCGTAGGCGGCGTTGTCGCGGTAGCGGTCGGTGTCGGGCGGGATGACGAGGCCGTCGACGTGTCCCGGGGTCGCGATGCCGGGAAGGGCGGCCATCTGCAGGTACGCCTCGGGCGTGGCCCGATTGTTCTCGGTCGGGATGCCGTTCTCCCACAGGTACGAGTACGGATCCCACACCGGTTCCTGACTGACGACGGCGGCGAGGCCGGCGGGACGCGCGGCCACCCCCATCAGGCCCGTCATCGCGTCGTAGGACTTCCCGTACATCCCGACCCTGCCCGTCGACCAGGCGGCGCTCGCCGCCCACTCGACGGCCGCCGTCACGTCGGCCTGCTCACCCGGACCGGCGAAGTCGAGGCACCCGGTGCTGCCGCCGAAACCGCGCAGGTCGACGAAGACCATCGTGTACCCGGCGGCCAGGAGGCCGCCCTCGTCGATGAGCGCGCGATGGCGCTGTGTCGGACCGGTGAAGGGCCGGTGCTCGTCGGCGGCGGCGCCGCTGTGCGAGAAGTAGGGACCGATCGAGAGGATGACGGGGGTGCGCGCATCCGGAGGCAGGTGCGCCGGCCGCAGCACGTCGGCGTGCAGCTCGACGGGGTCGCCGTCGGTGGAGGCGGCGGGCGAGGGCAGGTACTGCTCGGTCCACACGGCCCCCTCGGGGACGGAGGGGTTCTGCGCGTGCGTGACGCCGGAGGCCACGTCGGAGGCGGAGGTCGTCGTCGTCGGCGTCGCAGGGGCGATGGATGCCGCGGGTGTCGGCGCGATGTCGAGGTCGGGGGTCGCCGCGGACGCACCGCCCGCCCAGAGCAGCGTCATCACCACGCTCGACGTGACGATGAGCCCGGCCGTTCGACCCCGCATTCCCACTCCCTTTTCCCCCGCAGGTTATCGCGCGGCGGATGCGCGGATGCGAGAGCGCGAGCTGCCCCGGCTCAGCGGGAGGAACGCGCCGTGCGGCCCCGCACGACGCCCACGAACGCCTCGACATCGGGCGTCGTGTTCTCCCGCAGCCAGGCCAGCGCGACCGTGGACACGGGTCCGTCCCGCAGGATCCGGTACTCCACGTCGCGACGACGGTGCGCGCGAGCGAGGGACATCGGCACGATCACCACACCCACGCCGGTGGCGACGGTGGCGATCGCCTGGGCGGTGTCGCCCGGCGGCGCGAACGCGGGGGGCACGGCATCCGGGACGACGACGTGCAAGACGTCATCGGCCGCGGCGATCACCACCTGCCCCGCGAGGTCGGCGAGTGCGAGCTCGTCGGCGGCGGTGAGCTCGGAATCCGTGGACATCACCACGACCGGCTGCTCCTCGTAGATCTCGATCACGTGCAGGTCCTCGGATGCCGCCAGAGGCAGGCGCACCAGGGCGGCATCGAGGTCGTCGATGGCCGCGCGCTGGTGCTCGACCGTGATCTCTCGAAGCTCCAGCGAGACGTGGGGCATGCGTTCACGCCACAGATCGATCCACTTGCCGGGCGTCGCGCCGGGGACGGCGCCCAGGACGAAGGTGCGCGGCTCCTCCCGAGGGGGCGGGGCCGGGCGGGAGACGCTCTTCTTCGCGGGTCGTGCGCGGCCCGCGGCGACGGGACGGGCGGGACCGCCGCGCCGGGGCGCGCCGCCGCGTCCCCGAGAGCCCTTGCCGTTCACCATGACTCCAGGCTAGCCGCGGGAGTAACGTGAGAGCATGATCGGCATCCTGGCGCTCGTCGTCGCGGGACTCGCGGCCCTGCTGCACGTGTACATCTTCGTGCTCGAGAGCGTGCGCTGGACGAACCCCCGTACGCGGAAGGTCTTCGGCATTCCCGACCAGCAGACCGCTGAGATCACGAAGTCGATGGCCTACAACCAGGGCTTCTACAACCTGTTCCTGGCGATCGGCGCGATCATCGGGATCATCGTCTGGGTCGTCAGCGGAATCGGCGACCCGGTCGGGCGCACCCTGCTGGCCTTCTCGCTCGGCTCGATGCTGGCCGCGGCTCTGGTGCTCGGGAGCACGGGCCGCAAGAACCTGCGCCCCGCGGTGATGCAGGGCACCCTGCCTCTCATCGGGCTCGTGCTGACGTTCCTCGCCTGAGCTCCGCCCGCGCGGAGCCGACGGCGGCCGAGCCCGTCGGGTACACGAAAACCCGCACGCTCCGAAGAATCGTGCGGGTCGTGGATGCCGATGAAACGGCGGAGTCAGGCGGCCAGGCGCAGCCCCCGACGGTCGGTGGCGACGGCTTCGCCGTCGTTGATGATCTCGTCGTCGCCGATCAGCGAGCCGGTGGCAATGCGGGCGTTGTGGCCCACCTGCGTTCGCACGCCGATGTGAGCACCCGCGCCGATCACCGCGCCCGCGCAGATGTGCGCGTGCGGCTCGATGTGCGCCTCGGGTCCGATGACGGCGTCGGACTCGATCCAGACCCCACGACCGACGCGGACGCCCGCGGCGATCTGCACGCCGGGTTCGACGTAGGCACCGTTCTCGACCAGCGCCGACGGGTGGACCTTCGCGCCGTGCGCGACGAGTCCGCGACCGTTGACGTGCTTGCGGTAACGCAGCGTCTCGCCATGGTCGTTTTCGATGTCGATGTAGTTCTTACCCACGATCCCCTCCGGACGGCTATCGGGTCAGCCGACATGTATGACAACGGGTGCAGAATCGGCTTCATTCCCTCGAATGCTTCTTCGTCGCCCGTGCCATGATCGGTTTGCTCGACGTCGAGAGAAAGTGCGGCACGGTTCCCGGCGTCGGTGTCTTCCCCCGTTCTCCCACGGGGAAGCGAAAGGCGCGGGCGGGTTGACACGCGGGGCGTGCGGGTGGGGTGACGTGGCGTCGGCGTGCGCGGGTCGGTCCACTCTGCTGCCGTCACGCGGCGGGACACCTCACCCGGGCTGGCAGGTGGGGCACCAGTACACGTTTCGCTCGCTGGTGGACGAGGCGCCGAGGCTCGTGGCGCGGATGGGCGTGCCGCAGCGCCGGCACGGGGCTCCGTCGCGGCCGTAGACCCAGAACCGTCGCCCGGGGCGACTGTCTCCGGTGAAAGTGCGTTCGGGGCGGGGGAGGTTGGCGCGGATCATGCGCTCGCCGAGGGTGATGGTGGCCTGCACGTCGATCTCGTTCGCCGGGGTGGTCGGCGCGATTCCGCGCACGAAGAGCAACTCGTTCGCGTAGACGTTGCCGAACCCTGCGACGTTGCGCTGGTCGAGGAGTGCGACGTGCGCGGCGCGATCGTCGGCCGCGACGCGGCGGACGGCCTCTGCCTCGTCCCAGTCATCGGCCAGCAGGTCGGGTCCGAGATGCCCGATCACGGTGTGCTCGTCGACCGTGCGGAGGACCTCGACCATCGCAAGGTCGAAGCCCACGGCATCCGCCCCGCTCACCCCGACGATCGCGCGTGCCTTGAAGGCTTGACGTCGCCACCGTTCGCCGGGCCGGTAGACGTCCCACCGGCCCTCCATCTTGAGGTGGGAGTGCAGCGTGTAGCCGCCGATGCGGTGCAGCAGGTGTTTACCGCGCGCGGCGACCTCGTGCACGGTCTCACCGCGCAGATCGGCGGTCGCGCTGCCGGGCACGCGGATGTCGAACCGCGTGACGACCTTGCCGGTCAGTGCCGCCGACAGCTTGGCGGCGGCGCGGTAGACGGTGTCGCCCTCAGGCACGGTGCACTCCCGGGTCGTGGGGCGCGGAGGGGTTCGCCGGGGTCTGGGTCTGGGCCGAGGCCGCCGCGGCGTCGGTCCCGCCGGATCCGCGTTCGGGCCGACGCGGCCGGACGAACGGCGCGGGCGACGTCGGTGCGGGGGCGGTGCGGGCCACCGGCCCGCCGCGCTCACGCACGAGCGGCCTCGCGAATGGCGTCGCCGGCGGTGAGTTTGCGCAGGGTCAGCCCCTTCGGGGACTCGACGAACCCCGCTTCGCGGAGCGCGCGTCCGACCGCGGTGCCGTACACGAACGCGCCGTTGACCTGCTCGACCGTCAGGGTCTCGAGGCGACGTCTCTTCGCCGTCTCGGCGAGGTCACGTGTCGCGGACTGCAGCTGCGCCTCGTCGTCGGTGAAAGCCAGCGCGCTGCGGCCGCCACGCTCGAGGTACAGCGTCAGGTCGCCGTCGACGAGCACGACGAGTCCGCCGGCCTTGCGTCCGGGGCGGTGCGTGACGCCCTCGATCGACGGCCACCCGAGGGCCGCACCGTAGGGATTGGCCGGGTCGGTGGCGGCGAGGGTGATCGCGCGTCGCGGTGGGGGGTCGGCGACCGCCGCGAACTCGCGCAGACGGTCGACGGTGGCGGAGGCGGCGAACTGCGCCGCCCCGAGCTTCTCGATGACGTACCCGCGGCGGCAGTGGCCCGCCTCTTCGAAGCCCGCCAGGATGCGGTACACCTGCGCGAAACCGCCGGGGACCCCCTCGGACTGCACCGCCCCTCGCGTGACGACGCCGTACCGATCGAGCAGCAGGCTCGCGGTGGCGGTGGCCCGGGCGGCGGGGTCCGGCTCGCGTTCGGGAAGCAGCGACCATCGGCCGCCCAGCGACGGCGGGCGAGGAGCCGAGGTTGCGCGCGGCATCGTCGCGCCCCGGTACATGCGTGCGCGCGGAGCCCGACGGGCGACGCGGTGGGACTGCCCGCCGCCGCTCAACAGGGTGCGCACCGGCGCGAAGGTGTCGTTCGTGACGCGTCCCGCCCAGGTGAGGGCCCACAGGGCGTCGTTCACCGACTGCTCGTTCTCGGCGCCGGCCAACTGCCTGAGCTGGGCAGCGAAGTACGCGCCCCCGCCGTCGAGAGCGCCGAGGATCCGCGCCTCCAGCGAATCGGGCGCCGGATCGTCGGCGTCATCCGGGTCTTGACGCGTGAAGGGGGCGGCCTCCGCCGGGTGCAGGGCGATCCAGCCGTCGCGGCCGGGCAGGGTGCCATGTCCCGACCAGACGACCTCGCCCGTCGCGGTCAGCTCGTCGAGCAGGGCGGGGGAGTAGTCGGCGACGCGCGACGGCAGCACCAAGGATTCCCACGCGCTCGCGGGGAGGGGAACACCCGCGAGTTGCTCGATCACCGCGAGCACGCCGTCGATGCCCTCGAGCGGGCGACCGAGGTGCTGCCAGACCGGCAGGAACCGCGCGTAGGCGGCGGGAGGGACGGGTTCCACGCTGCCGCGGATCGCCGCCAGCGAGCGCATGCGCAACCGGCGCAGCACTTCGACGTCGCACCACTCGGTGGCGTCGCCGCGGTTCCCGCCCGACGCCTCGGGAAGGAAGAAGCCGCTCGCGAGGCGCCCCTGCGACTCGAGGCGCTGCAGCGTCAGTCGCGCGACCGCGATCCCCACGCCCAGGCGAGCGGCCACCGCGTCGGTGGTGAACGGCGCGTGCGTGCGCGCGTATCGGGCGACCAGGTCGCCGAGCGGGTCGGCAAGGGGCTCGAGGAAGGCGTTCGGGATGCCGACGGGAAGTGCGGCGCCCAGCGCGTCGCGCAGACGCCCGGCGTCTTCGATACCGGCGACCCGAGCGACGCCCGCGATCGTCAGGCGGATCGCGCGGCGGTCGTCGACGAGGGTCGCGAGGTGACGTTCCGCCTCGGCCAGGGCGTCGGTCTCGGCGTCCAGTCGCGCGGCCACCTCGCTCGCGTCGAGCGGGCCGAGGATGCGCAGCAGATCGGCGACGCCCTCGACGCCTCGCGCGCGACGGTCGGGGTCGAGCCGCTGGGCCTCGCGCTCGAACTGGGCGATCACGTCGGGGTCGAGGAGCTCGCGCATCTCGACCTTGCCGAGCAACTCGCTCAGCAGAGCAGGGTCGACCGACAGCGCGGCGGCGCGGCGCTCGGCGAGGGGCGAATCGCCCTCGTACATGAACGCCCCGACGTACCCGAAGAGCAGATCGCGGGCGTACGGCGAGGGCTGCGAGGTCGTGATCTCGACGAGGCGGATGCGCCGTTCGCCGATCTGCCGGGTCAGGCGCAGCAGCGCGGGAAGGTCGTAGACGTCTTGCAGCACCTCGCGGAGCGTCTCGAGGATGATCGGGAACGCCGGGTGGCGCTTCGCGACCTCGAGCAGCTGCGCCGAGCGTTGGCGCTGCTGCCACAGGGGGGAGCGACGGTTCGGATTGAGTCGGGGCAGGAGCAGGGCGCGTGCCGCACATTCGCGGAAGCGCGAGGCGAACAGCGACGAGCCGCCCACTTCGTCGGTGACGATCTGCTCGAGCTCGTCGGGCTCGAAGACGAAGAGGTCGGCCCCGGGCGGCTCGGCGGCGGCATCCGGAACCCGCGCGATGATGCCGTCGTCGCTCGCGACGGCGGCCCCCTCGACGCCCAGGCGCTCGCGGATGCGGGCGTTCACCGCGAGGGCCCACGGGGAGTGCACCTGCATGCCGTACGGGGAATGCAGGATGATGCGCCAGTCGCCGACCTCGTCGCGGCTGCGCTCGACGGTGAGCGTGCGGTCGGTGGGCAGGCTGCCGGTGGCTTCGCGCTGTTCGGCCAGGTAGGCGAGCAGGTTGGAGATGGCGTTGTCGTCGAGACCGGATTCGCGGAGGCGCTTCTCGGCCTTGGACCGGTCGCCCCCCGCCAGCTCTCTCGAGAAGGCGCCGAGCGCCTCACCGAGCTCGGCGGGGCGGCCGATGCCGTCGCCGTGCCAGAAGGGCAGCTTGCCCGGTTGGCCGAAGGCGGGCACGACGTTCACCCGGTCGTGCGTGATCTCGACGATGCGCCAGCTGGTCGTGCCCAGGGTGAAGACGTCGTTGACGCGCGACTCGTAGACCATCTCTTCGTCGAGCTCGCCCACGCGGGCGTTCTGCGACTCGCCCGCGACGAAGACTCCGAAGAGGCCGCGGTCGGGGATCGTGCCGCCGCTGGTGACCGCCACCCGCTGCGCGCCCGGCCGACCGGTGAGCGTGCCCGCGTCGCGGTCCCACACCAGGCGAGGGCGCAGCTCGGCGAACTCGTCGGACGGATACCGCCCGGCCAGCAGGTCGAGGGTGGCCTCGTAGGCCGAGCGGGGGAGGGATCGGAACGGCGCGCTGCGCTTGACGGTCTCGAACCACTCCTCGACGTCGATCGAGCCGAGGGCGGAGGCGGCGACCGTCTGCTGAGCGAGGATGTCGAGCGGGTTCTGCGGCACCGAGATGGCCTCGATGCGCCCCGCCAGCATGCGCTCGGTCACGACGGCCGTGTGCAGCACGTCGCTGCGGTGCTTGGGGAACAGCGCCGCGCGGCTCACCTCGCCCACCTGGTGGCCCGCGCGTCCGACGCGCTGCAGCCCGGAGGCCGCGCTCGGGGGCGACTCCACCTGGATGACGAGGTCGACCGCACCCATGTCGATGCCGAGCTCGAGGCTGCTGGTCGCGACGACGCAGCGCAGGACGCCCGACTTCAGCTCGTCTTCGACCTGGGCGCGCTGCTCCTTCGAGACCGAGCCGTGGTGGGCCTTCGCGAGGATCGCGGCGACGCCCGCCGACGAGCCGGCCTGCGCCATCTGCGCCGCCGGCACGGTCGGATCGGGCACCTCGATGCCGACCCGCTCGGCGTAGATCTCGTTCAAGCGCCCGGTGAGCCGCTCGGCCAGGCGGCGGGAGTTCGAGAAGACGATGGTCGACCGCCGCTCGAGGATCCGGTCGACGATGGCCTCTTCGACGTGCGGCCAGACCGACCCGGCCATCTCGGTGCTCTCGGGGCGATCCGAGAACCACTCGCCGTCGGCGGCCTCGTCGGGGGCGGGGCTGCCCGGCGGCGGAGGCGGGTTGAGCATGTCTTCGATGGGCACGACGACCGACAGGTCGAACGCCTTGGTGGCTTTGGGGGCCACGATGTCGACCGGCTGGGCACCGCCGAG
The DNA here is from genome assembly GCF_001423785.1 of Microbacterium sp. Leaf179. Lineage (NCBI taxonomy): Bacteria > Bacillati > Actinomycetota > Actinomycetes > Micrococcales > Microbacteriaceae > Microbacterium > Microbacterium sp. Leaf179. Next base: position 693,566 of record NZ_LMPH01000001.1, read on the forward strand.
GAACCGCGCGACCTCGTCGATGGGTCGAACGGTCGCCGACAGGCCGATCCGCTGCGCGGGCTTGTCGAGCAGCGCGTCGAGGCGCTCGAGACTCACGGCCAGGTGGGCGCCGCGCTTGGTCGCGGCCACCGCGTGCACCTCGTCGATGATGACCGTGTGCACGCCGCGCAGGGTCTCTGCCGCCTGGCTGGTGAGCATGAGGTACAACGACTCGGGGGTCGTGATGAGGATGTCGGGCGGGGCGGTGACGAGCTTGCGGCGGTCGCTGGAGCTCGTGTCTCCGGAGCGCACGCCAACGGTGACGGACGGCACCTCGATGCCCAGCCGGCGGGCGGACTGACCGATGCCGACGAGCGGCGAGCGGAGGTTGCGCTCGACGTCGACGCCGAGCGCCTTCAGCGGCGAGATGTAGAGGACGCGGGTGGTGGTCGGTGGGGTCTTCGCGAGGGTGGTCTTCGCGGCGCCGCGCGGGCGACGCGGCGGGGGAGCGGCCTCGGGCCCGTCGGGAGCCTTTTCGCGGAAGATGCGGTCGATCGCGAAGAGGAACGCCGAGAGCGTCTTGCCCGAGCCGGTGGGGGCGACCACGAGCGCGTTGCGCCCCGACGACACGGACTCCCACGCGCCCTTCTGCGCGTTGGTCGGAGCGGGGAACGCACCGCGGAACCAGTCCCGCGTGGCGGGCCCGAATCTGTCGAGTACGTCAGCCATGCCGCCATCCTCTCTCGGACCTCCGACATCGGGTCGGGGTTGACGTTCGCCCGTCGCGGAACGGCCGCTGCCCTCGGGTGCCCGTCCCGTGCTTCGCGGCCTCTCGACCGAACGATCGACCCCTGTCGTCACCCCTCGGTCGGGGTGCCCCCCTCGGCCAGACGCGCCTCGAGGAACGCGCGCACGTCGTCGAGTTCGTCCTGCGAGACCGAGTGGGTCAGCCCGGGGTAGACGCGACCGCTCAGCTCGCTGTGGGCCGGCAACCACTGGGCCGTCATGTCGACGAGGTGCGCGGGGATGACGTCGTCGCGCGAACCGCGTCCCCAGAACACGGGCGGTCGCCGCTCGGCCAGCACGGCGTCGCCCGGCAGCTCGCCGGCGGCGGCGTACCCGGCCAGCACGACGGTGAAGGCCACCGCGTCGGGGTCGACGCGTAGGGTCTGCACCGCGACGGCGCCGCCCTGCGAGAACCCCAGCAGCCCGACCGGCCGCGGCCCGACCTCTTCGCGGATCCAGGAGAGCAGCCCCTCGGCGGCGCGCGTGATCGCGACGGGGTCGCGGCCGTCGAGACCCTCGATCGGGTACCACGACGCCCCGGGGGTGGGCCACGGCGGGGTGAGCGGCGCGCGCACGCTGGCCATCACGAAGTCGGCGGGCAGGTGCGGCACGAGCCCGAAGAGGTCGTGCTCGTCGGACGCGTAGCCGTGCAGCAGCAGGAGCACCGGCCGATCGCCGCGTTCCTCGGGCGGCGCGGACCAGCGCACGAGGGCGGAGTCGAGGGGAGGGTGGGTGCTCATGCGGCCCATTGTCGCAAAGGCCTCCGACATCCGCTGTGGGCGAAGACACGCGGCATCCGGGGCGGACGGTTGATATACAGGGATCATGCCCGTACGCACCCCCGACCCCGATTCCGGCGACAACGGCGACGAGAACGAATCGTTGTCGGCGTCCTTCTCGGGCGCCTCGGGGGGCCCGAACCCCAACCCGGGGTGGTTGAGCGAGGTGGAGCTGGCCGAGGCCCGCCGCCGCCTGCCGATGCTGTACGTCGAGGCGCTCCCCGTGCGCACCGACGGCATGGGGGCCGTCACCCAGGTCGGCATCCTGCTGCGGGCGACGCCTCTCGGCGAGATGACCCGCACGCTCGTGTCGGGGCGCGTGCGCTACGGCGAGACCGTGCGCGACGCACTGTTCCGCCACCTCGAGAACGACCTCGGCCCCATGGCCTTCCCCTCCCTGCCCCCGTCGCCGACGCCGTTCACCGTCGCCGAGTACTTCCCGATACCGGGCGTCAGCGCGTTCCACGATGATCGCCAGCACGCCGTCGCGCTCGCCTTCGTGGTCCCCGTCACGGGAACCTGCGAACCGCGTCAGGACGCCCTCGAAGTGACGTGGCTGTCGCCGCAGGAAGCGGCATCCGAGGCCCTCTCCGACGAGATGGAGGGCGGGCGGGGCACGCTCATCCGCCTGGCGCTCGCCTCGGTCGGCGCGCTGCGCTGATCCTCTCGCGGATGCCGTTCCGCGGCCTGGCGGCGGTGGCGTCGGTCCTCGACGTTGCCGGTGTCGGAGGTCGTCCCTAGGGTCGGAGGATGCCGCATCCTCCCCTCGAACCCCTGTCCCTTCCGCTCGACCGCGCCGGCTGGTTGAGCTTCGCCGGGGAGCGCCCGGCCGAGCGTCTCGCCCGCGTGGCCGAGATCGACCGCCGTCTCGTCGCCGAGACGGCGCTGACCACGAGCGAGCGCCTCGACCTCTGGAACGACGCCGACATCGCGCTCGCCGAGGCCGCCGCGCCGTCGCACCTGCTCAGCGAGTGCCACCCCGACTCCGACGTGCGCGCCGCCGCCGAGGCGCAGGCCCAGGCGATCGACGCGGCGCAGGCGCGCCGGCTGCTCGATCGCGACCTGTGGCACGTGTTCTCCGACGCCGACGCCGCGGGCCTCGACGCCGCGCAGCAGCGCCTGCTCGACCACCTCCGGCGCGATTTCCGCCGCGGTGGTGTCGACCTCGACGACGCGGGCCGCGCGCGCGTGCAAGAGCTCGCCGACCGCGACACCGCTCTGTCGCAGACGTTCTCGCGCCACATCCGCGAAGGACGCCGCGAGATCCGCGTCCCGGCCGCCTCGCTCGAGGGACTCCCGGCCGATTTCCTGGCCGAGCACCCCGCCGACGACGAGGCCATGGTGACGCTGACCACCGAGTACACCGACCTCATGCCGGTGCGCGAGTACGCCCGCGACATCTCCGTGCGTCACGCCCTCGTCGGGGCGTACAACGATCTGGCGTGGCCCGAGAACGAGGCCGTGCTCGCCGATCTGCTCGCCGTCCGTGCCGAGCGGGCGGCCCTCCTCGGCTACGGCGACTGGGCCGATTACGAGACCGAGACGCGCATGATCGGGTCGAGCGCCGAGGTGCGCGCGTTCCTCGATCGGGTGGCCGAGGCCGTCGCCCCCGCCGCCGCGTCCGAGTACGCCCGCGTGCTCGAGCGCCTCCGCCGCGACGAGCCCGACGCCACCGAGGTCACGATCGCCGACTTCTGGTATCTGCTCAGCGCGCTCAAGCGCGAGGAGTACGACGTCGATGCACAGCTCGTCCGTTCGTACTTCCGCTTCGATCGCGTGCTCGACGGCGTCCTCGCCACGACGGCGCGACTTCTCGACGTCGAGTACGTCCCGGTCGACGCGCCTTCGTGGCACGACGACGTGCGCACCTACGACGTCGTCCGCGCGGGCGAGCGGCTCGGCCGCATCCACCTCGACCTGCATCCTCGCGACGGCAAGTACAACCACGCCGCGTGCTTCGGGCTCGTGCCCGGCATCACGGGGCACGCGCTGCCCGAGGGGGCGCTGCTGTGCAACTTCTCGCGCGGTCTGCTCGAGCACGACGAGGTCGTCACCTTCTTCCACGAGTTCGGTCACCTCGTGCACGACATCCTCGGCGGTCATCACCGCTGGGCGTCGTTCACGGGGATCGCGACCGAGTGGGACTTCGTCGAGGCACCGAGTCAGCTGCTCGAGGAATGGGCGTGGGATGCCGAGGTCCTGGCATCGTTCGCGGTGAACGACGAGGGCCGGGCCATTCCCGCCGACCTCGTCGCGCGCATGCGCACCGCCGACGCGTTCGGCCGCGCCCTCGAGGTGACCCGGCAGCTCGGACACGCCACGACGTCGTACCGCCTGCACGTCGAGCGTCCGACCGACCTTCAGGCTGCGGTCGACGGCTACTACCGGTCGGCGAGCCCGGTCACACCCCTCCCCGGGTCGCACTCGTACGCCGGCTTCGGCCATCTCACGGGCTACGGCGCCTGCTACTACACCTACCAGTGGAGCCTCGTGATCGCGCGCGACCTGCTGTCGGCCTTCGCCGGCGACCTGTTCGACGTCGAGACGGCGCTCCGCTACCGGCGCGAGATCCTGGAGCCCGGCGGAACCCGCGACGCGCGCGACCTGGTCGAGGCCTTCCTGGGTCGCGAGAGCACGTTCGACGCCTACCGCGACTGGCTGGCGGGGGCGTGATGCGGTGAGGGCCGCGGCATCCTGGATCGGATGCCGCGGCCCTCACGGTCGGCGGGGTCAGGCCGTCGGTGGGGTCAGGCCGTCGGTGGGGTTAGGCCGTCGTCTCGCGGGCGATCGCGGCGACGAACGCGTCGATGTCCTCGGCGGTGGTGTCGAACGAGCACATCCAGCGCACCTCGCGGCGCAGCTCGTCCCAATCGTAGAAGCGGAAGCTCTGGCGGAGGCGGTCCGCGACACCGGCCGGCAGGGTCGCGAAGACACCATTCGCCTGCGTCGGCTGGGTGAACTGCACGCCCTGGATCGAACCGTCGGCGAGCCCCGCTTCGACGCCGGCGCGCAGGCGCTGCGCCATCGCGTTGGAGTGGCGGGCGTTGCGCAACCACAGGTCGTCCTCGAGCAGAGCCACCAGCTGTGCCGAGACGAAGCGCATCTTGCTCGACAGCTGCATGTCGAGCTTTCGCAGGTAGGTCAGGCCGGTCGAGGCCGCCGGGTCGAGAACGACGATGGCTTCGCCGATCATCGCTCCGTTCTTGGTCCCGCCGAAGCTCAGCACGTCGACGCCGGCATCGCGGGTGAACGCCCGCAGCGGCACGTCGAGGGCTGCGGCGGCGTTGGAGATCCGCGCGCCGTCCATGTGCAGGCGCATGCCGTGCCCGTGCGCGTGAGCGGCCAGGGCGCTGATCTCGTCGACGGTGTACAGGGTGCCGAGCTCCGTCGACTGGGTGATCGAGACCACGAGCGGCTGGGCGCGGTGCTCGTCGCCCCAGCCCCAGGCTTCCCGGTCGACCAGTTCGGGGGTGAGCTTGCCGTCGTCGGTGGGGACGGTCAGCAGCTTGATCCCGCCGACGCGCTCGGGGGCGCCGCCCTCGTCGACGTTGATGTGCGCGGTGGATGCCGTGATCACGGCGCCCCAGCGGGGGAGCATCGACTGCAGCCCGACGACGTTGGCGCCCGTGCCGTTGAAGACCGGGTAGGCCTCGACGCCGTCGCCGAGCAGGCCGGTGAACAGCTCCTGCAGGCGGGCGGTGTAGACGTCTTCGCCGTAGGCCACCTGGTGGCCCTCGTTGGCCGCGGTGATCGCGGCGAGGACGTCGGGGTGGATGCCGGAGTAGTTGTCGGAGGCGAAGCCGCGCACCGATGCGTCGTGGAGGGGAGTCACCGCTCCAGCGTAACGACCAGGGGGCCAACCCCTCCTCCCCAGGGCGCGAAGTCGGACTCCGCTCCCCATTCGGCCCGGCGCGCCGACCGGAGGTCGTCGGACCCGACGAGAATGAAGGGATGCACATGGACCCCGAGGCGCTCAGCATCGCCGGCGAGTTGTTCTCGCCGTCGGCGATGGCACGTGCCGACCGGCTCCTCGTGTACGGCTCCGTCGAGGTCGGCGAGGTCAGGACGCTCGACGGTGTCCTCGTGGTGACGGCGCAGTCGTTCGGAGCCGCGGGCTACGAGCACCTCGAGCTGCGGGTGCCCACCGATCTCTCCCGCCTCGCCGGGTGGTGCTCGTGCGGGCGCGGACCCGAGTGCGAGCACGGGTGCGCGGCCGCGCTCGTGCTGTTCGACCGCGTGCTGTCGGCGGGGCGCCCGACGCGCCCGGAATGGCAGCGATCGCTCGACGAGCTCTTCGCGGTCGCGCCCGCGGCGGCCACCGACGAAGACCCCGTCGAGCTCTGCCTGTTCCTCGCCGTCCGTCGCGGGGGTGGGCACGGCCGCAGCACAGCCCTCACCCTCACGGCACGTCCCGGCATGCGCGGAACGCGCGGAACCTGGATCAAGGGGCGGGCCGGCTGGGCGGCGCTGTCGTCGCTCCCCGCCGATCCGCGGGCGCGCGCCGCCCTCGACAGTCTGGGCCGAGTCGGTCGATCCGGCCCCGGCGCCTTCCTGTCCGACGAGTGGATGCCGTTGTCCGCCGTTCCCCCGCACTCGCTGTGGCTGCACCTCGAGAACGTGCTCGCGGCCGGGGTGCCGATCGTGTCGAGCGCGGGCGCCCACCACCCGGTTCACCTCCCCGACGACCCGGCGGTGCCCGCGATGGCCGTCGATCGCCGTGGCTCCGCGGTGCTCCTGCGGGGGATCGTCGAGGGGATGGCCGACGAGGTCGCGGCGCGGCCGTCGTGGGTCGTGGGAGACCCCGCCGTGGCGGTGGCCTTCGTCGCGGATCGCGACGGAGACGACGAGCGCATCACCCTCGCTCGCCTGTCGACGCCGGTGGCCGACCCGCTGCGCGGTCTGCTCGCGCGCACGGGAGCCCTCACCATCGACGATGGCGGGTCCGAGACCTTCCTGCGCGAGTATCTGCCCCGTCTCCAGCTCGAGGCGCCCGTGGTGTCGCCGCGCGGCACCGTCGAGCTCCCCCCGGCGCCGCGGCCGGTCCTCGAGGTGCTCGTGGCGCACGGCTCGGGCTCGGCGACGCTCGCCACCCGGTGGGACCGTTCGGCGACGCGCGGACGCCGCGACGACGAGCACGAGCGCGGGGTGATCGCCGCCGTCGACGCCATCGGCGCCGACCTGCGCATCTCCCTTCCCCGTCCCCCGGCGACGGGTACGACTCCCGCCCGGGCGCTGACGGCGGCCGATGCCGCGATCCTCGCCGTCGAGGCCGCACCGCGCCTCGAGGCGCTCGACCACGTGCGGGTGCTCGTCTCCGGCGACGCGCTGACCTACCGGATCGCGTCGGAGGCCCCGTCCGTGCAGCTGAGCACGGGAGCCGACGACGGGAGCGACTGGTTCGACCTCCACGCCCGCGTGACCGTGGGCGACGCCGAGGTCGACTTCACCGACCTCTATACGGCCCTCGCTCTCGGCGATCGGGCGCTCTTCCTCGGCGACGGAACGTACGTGCGGCTCGACACCCCCGAGTTCGACCGACTGCGCGCGGTCATCGACGAAGCGCGCACCCTCGCCGATCGCCCCGAGGCGGAGATGAAGCTCAACCGCTACAACGTGGGACTGTGGGACGACCTGGCCGAGTTGGGCATGATCGCCGCGCACGAGGCCGAGTGGTGGCTGCGCGTCCGGGGCCTCACCGACGAGGCCGCCCTCGCCTCGATCGACCCGCCGGCCGGACTCCGCGCCACGCTGCGCGACTACCAGCGCGCGGGCCTCGACTGGCTGCACTTCCTGCGCGCGCAGGGGCTGGGCGGGATCCTGGCCGACGACATGGGCCTCGGCAAGACGGTGCAGACGATCGCGATGATGCAGGCGGCGCTCGAAGCCGATCCGCTCATGCCCCCCTTCCTCATCGTGGCTCCCACCAGCGTGGTGGGCAACTGGGCGCGGGAGTGCGCCACGTTCGCCCCCGGGCTGCAGACGGTCACGGTCACGGCCACGCGGGCGCGACGGAAGACGAGCATCGCCGAGGCCGCCGCCGGGGCGCACGTCGTGGTGACCAGCTACGCGCTGTTCCGTCTCGAGCAGGAGCAGTACGCCGAGGGGGAGTGGTCGGGCCTGGTGCTCGACGAGGCGCAGCAGATCAAGAACCCCGCCTCGCGCGGGTACCGTGCGGCACGGGCCCTGTCGGTGCCCTTCACGCTCGTGGTCACGGGCACGCCGATGGAGAACAACCTCCTCGAGCTCTGGGCCCTGGTGTCGCTCGTCGCTCCCGGTCTGCTGGGCACCCGCGAGTCGTTCACGACGCTGTACCGCACGCCGATCGAGAAGCATTCCGATGGCGCACGGCTCGACCTGCTGCGCCGGCGCATCCGCCCCTTCCTGCTCCGACGCACCAAAGAGCTGGTCGCCGCCGAACTCCCGCCGAAGCAGGAGACGATCCTCGAGGTCACCCTGCACCCCGCGCATCGCAAGCTCTACGACCGTCGCTTCCACCGGGAGCGTCAGCGGCTGCTGGGGCTGCTCGACGACGCCGACGGCAATCGCTTCGCGATCTTCCGCTCCCTGACGATGCTGCGCCAGCTCGCCCTCGACCCGGCCCTCGTCGACGAAGGAGAAGCGCCGTCGGCGAAGCTCGACGCGCTCGAAGAGCTCCTCGTCGAGGCCGCCGCCGAGGGGCACCGCGTCCTGGTCCTCAGCCAGTTCACGCGGTTCCTGCGCGCGGCGCGGCAGCGGTGCACCGACGCCGGGCTCGCGTCGGGCTACCTCGACGGCACGACGACCCACCGCCAGGCCGAGATCGACCGCTTCCGCGACGGCACCGATCCCGCGTTCTTCGTCTCGCTCAAGGCGGGAGGCGTGGGGCTCAACCTCGTCGAAGCCGACTACGTCGTGCTGCTCGATCCGTGGTGGAACCCCGCGGTCGAGGATCAGGCCATCGACCGCGCCCACCGCATCGGGCAGACGCGCCCGGTGATCGTGTACCGGCTCGTGTCGTCCGACACCGTCGAAGAGAAGGTGGTGGCGCTGCGCGAGGCCAAAGCCGACCTGTTCTCGCGCGTGCTCGACGGGGGCTCCGACGAGGGCGACGGCGTCTTCGCGGGTGGCCCGCGCCTCACCGCCGACGACATCCGCAGCTTGCTCGACTGACCGTCCCGCCGGCGGCGCCGAGCGCCGGGGTCTGGCCGATGTCGGAGGTCGGGTCTACCGTGTGGCTATGTCCGCATCGCCGCCCTCCGCCACCGCCCCGGCCGGCGCTCCGACGACCGGGAACCGCACCTTCCTCGCGGTGCTCGTCAACACCGCCGCGGCGAACGTCACGACCAGCTTCCTGTGGTTCGCGCTCACGTTCTGGGTCTATCTCGAGACCCGCTCGGTGCTGGCCACCGGCATCGTCGGCGGGGCGTACATGCTGCTGCTCGCCGTCTTCGCGATGTTCTTCGGGTCGCTCGTCGACCGCCACCGCAAGCATCGGGTCATGGTGTTCTCCGGGCTCGTCACCCTGACGGCGTTCCTCGTCGCGGGCGCCCTGTGGCTGGCCTTCCCCGAGGCGGCGCTGCTCGATCTGGGCGGTCCCTGGTTCTGGCTCTTCGCCGGCGTCATCCTGGCCGGAGCGGTCGTCGAGAACATGCGCAACATCGCGCTGTCGACCACGGTCACGCTCCTCGTCCCCGTCGAGCGCCACGCGAACGCGAACGGTCTGGTCGGCACGGTGCAGGGTCTGGCCTTCGTGGTCACCAGTGTCTTCAGCGGCTTGTCGGTGGGCTTCCTCGGCATGGGCGGCACCCTGGCCATCGCCATCGCGCTGACACTCGTCGCGCTGGTGCACCTGTTGACCATCCGCATCCCCGAAGAGCGCCCGGCCGCGGGCGCCGAGCCCGGCCCCCTGGTCGACGTGCGCGGGGCGATCCGCGCGGTGCGAGCGGCTCCCGGACTCTTCGCGCTGCTCATCTTCTCCACCTTCAACAACCTCATCGGCGGCGTCTACATGGCCCTGATGGACCCCTACGGTCTCGAGCTGTTCGACGTGCAGGTCTGGGGCGTCGTCCTCGGCGTCACCGCGACGGGGTTCATCATCGGCGGCGGGCTCGTGGCGCGGTTCGGACTCGGTCGAAACCCCATCCGCACGATGCTGTGGCTCGTCATCGCGATGGGGGCGCTCGGCGCGATCTTCACCCTGCGCGACTGGTGGTGGCTCTACGTCGCCGGCATCTGGGTGTACATGGCGCTCATCCCCCCGGTCGAGGCCGCCGAGCAGACGATCATCCAGAAAGTCGTGCCGTTCGAGACGCAGGGGCGGGTGTTCGGTTTCGCCGCCGCCTTCGAGTCGGCGGCCGCGCCCGTCACCTCGTTCCTCATCGCCCCGATCGCCGAGTTCGCGATCATCCCCTACATGCGGGGCGGTGAGGGTCAGGCGATGTGGGGCTGGCTGGTCGGCGACGGAGCGTCGCGCGGCATTGCGCTCGTGTTCGTCTTCGCCGGACTGTTCATGGTGGTGGCCGCGTCGCTCGCGTTCCTCACGCGCTCGTACCGCACCCTCTCGCGGCAGTACCGCACGGCCGAGGTCAACGCCGACGTGGCGGACGGGCCCTCTCCCGTCGATGACCGCGAGGCGTCGGTGCACAACGCCGCCGCCCCGCCGATCGCCGACGCCGCAGCGACGACCGCGGCGTCTCCCGCGCGGACCGCCGACGCCGCAACGTCGACCGCGCACGCGACGCCGACCGCGCTTGCGACGCCGGACGACCCGCGCGGCTGACCCTGTCCGCGACGCCGCGAGACGCGCGCGGCTGAAGCTATCCGCGACGCCGCGGAACCCGCACCGCTGACGCGGTCAGGCGGGAGCGTCGATACCGATCGTCACGTCGTTCCAGGCGGTCGCGTCGTCATCCCACAGGGCGATGAACGACGCGGCGAGGGCGTCCTCGAGCCCCGACAGGCTGGTGACGCGGAAGATGACCGCCGCGGCCGTCGGCTCCCGCCCGGCGTCGCGGGCCGCTTTCGCGTAGCCCTGCGCAACCGCGCGCACCCAGGTCTCCGATGCCGCCTTGGCCGTCGCGTAGTTCGCCCCACCCGCGAGCGGACGTTCCACCGCGTTCGACGACACGATCGCCAAGCGCCCCGCGGAGGAGGCGCGCAGGTCGTCGTCGAACGCGCGGCTCACGTGCCGGAGCGCCGTCACCGACTGCAGCAGGAAGGCGAAGTCGTCGTCGCTCTGTCCGGCCAGGCCCCCGCCGCCCCGCCAGCCACCGACCAGGTGCAGCAAGCCGTCGATGGGACCGTGCTCGGCGCGCACGCGATCGCGCAGTTCACCGACGGCGCGCTCGTCGGTCAGATCGCAGCGTTCGACGGCGATGCCCGGCAGATCCGCCGCCATCGTCGCCAGACGTTCGTCGGAGCTTCCCACCACGACGACGCGCGCCCCGGTGTCGAGCAGTGCGCGCGCGCAGGCGTGTCCGGCGGCGCTCGTTCCGCCCGCGAGCAGCACCGTGCGCCCCCGCACTCCCTCGTCGTCGTTGCGTGCGTCGGTCATCGTCATCCCCTCGCCCCCAGCGGGCCCCGTCGCCCACGTCGTCGATCCCGCGAGAGCCAGGGTACGGCCGTACCCCGCTCCCGCGTCAGTCCGTCCCGCGGATCCCCTCGGTCGATGCGATCACGGGCCGCATCTTCTTCTCGAGCGCTTCGAAGAACATCGACAGCGGGAACTCGTCATCCAGGACGGCGTCGGTGTACCCCTTCGGGAGCCCGGCGAGTACGTCGTCCGAGAGTCCCCGCGCCCACACCGAGGCGGGGTGCGGGGTGACGACCGCGCGCACGAGGTCGTACGCGGCGAGCCAGTGCGCGACCTTGGGGCGGTCGATCGAGCGCCAGTACAGTTCGTCGATCGCGTCGGCCAGCGCGATGACCGCGGCGGGCACCTCGTCCCAGTCGAACGCGAGCGAGGTGTCGGTCCAGTGCAGCACGCGGTGCTGGTGCAGCCAGGCGAAGAGCAGCTGTCCGCCGAGGCCGTCGTAGTTGCGCACGCGCGAGCCGGTGATGGCGAAGCGGAAGATGCGGTCGAAGATCACGGCGTACTGCACGAGGCCGGCGTGCTCGCGCATGGCGATCTCGGCGGCATCCAGGTCGTCGCGGGCCGACAGTCGGGCCTGAAGCGACACGCACTCGCGGAACGCCGTGAGGTCGCAGCGCAGCTCCTCGAGCGAGTAGAGGAAGAACGGCATCCGCTGCTTGATCATGAACGGGTCGAACGGCAGGTCGCCGCGCATGTGCGTGCGGTCGTGGATGAGGTCCCACATGACGAACGTCTGCTCGGCGAGGTCTTGGTCATCGAGCAGACGCGCGGCCTCGGCGGGCAGCTCGAGCTTGGTGATGTCGGCGGCGGCGCGGGTGACGCGACGGTAGCGCGCGGCCTCGCGGTCCTGGAAGATCGCCCCCCACGTGAAGGTGGGGACCTCGCGCATGGCGACGGTCTCGGGGAAGAGCACCGCGGAGTTCGTGTCGTACCCGGGTGTGAAGTCGATCAGCCGCAGCGAGACGAACAGGCGGTTGGTGTACTCGGTCTCGAGACGCGCGATGAACTCGGGCCAGATGGCCTCGACGAGCACCGCTTCGACGTGGCGATTGCTCGAGCCGTTCTGGGTATACATCGGGAAGACGACGAGATGACGGATGCCGTCGACCCGGTGCTCCTGCGGCTGGAAGGCGACGAGCGAGTCGAGGAAGTCGGGTGTGCCGAGGCCCTCGTCCTGCCAGCGCCGGAAGTCGGCGACCGAGGCCGTGAGGTAGGCGTCGTCGTGGGGGAACAGCGGGGCGAGGGCGCCGATGGCCTCGACGATCTCGTCGACGAGGGGACCGGCGGCGGCGGTGTCGTCGATCGAGCCGTCCTTCGCCTGCAGCGTGTGCAGCGCGGTGGCGGCTCGTTTGAGCTGAGCCCACGCGGGGGTGTGTTCGACGTCGTCGACGGCTCGGCCGTCGAGCAGATCGTGCGCGGCACGGGAAGGCGTGGCGATGGTCATGGCATCCTCCGATCAGGCTGTAAATATTCCTGCTGAAGTGGCATGCTAACGGAAAACTTACGGACACCGCCAGGTCGACCCCCGCACGCCCTGCTACTGTCGAGCGCATGACCGAGGCCCCTGCCCGCGCCGCGCGCCTGGAGGACTCCGTCGATGCCGCGATCGTCCGCGAGATCTCGCTCGACGCGCGCGCCACGCTCTCGCACCTCTCGGAGCGCGTCGGGCTGTCGGTGTCGGCCGTGCAGTCCCGACTGCGCCGACTGGAGTCGCGCGGCATCGTGCGCGGATACCGCCCCGTGCTCGACGCCGAGGCGCTCGGCCGGCCCCTCGCCGCCTTCGTCGAGATCACGCCGCTCGATCCGGCCCAGCCCGACAACGCCCCCGAACTCCTGTCGCATTTGACCGCCATCGAGGCGTGCCACTCCATCGCGGGCGAGGCGGCGTACATGCTCTTCGTGCGCGTGCCCACGCCGCGCGACCTCGAGACGCTCATCCGCGACATCCGGGCGGCAGCCCAGGTCAACACCCGCACCACGGTGGTGCTGCAGACCTTCTTCGAGGCGCGCCCGATCGAGCCCGCCGCCTTCCCCGCGTGAGCGCGGCCGAGATACATCGCGAGACGGATGCCCAGCCCACCCGCGGCGCGTAGCGTGGCCGCGATGTTCACTCCGCGCCCGCTGCAGCGATACCAACTGGTCACCGACCTCGGCATCGCCCTCGTCTTCGGCCTGCTCGCCATCGCCACAGAACTCGCGGGCGGGTCGGGCGCCACCGCCGGCGTGGACCTGGCCCTCGAGACGCTCGGCGGGATGCTGGTGGCCGTGGCCCTGACCGTGGCCGTGGCGCTGCGCCGCCTGCAACCGGCCCTGGCGCTGATCTTCGCCTGGGCGGGGGCGCTGCTGCAGATGGGTTTCGGGCGGCAACCGTCGCCCAGCGACGTCGCCATCTTCGCGGTCCTCTACGCCACCGCGGCCTACGGGACGCGCCGCGTGTTCTGGGGCGGCTTCGCCTCGGCGATCGCCGGGGCGATCATCGTGCCGCTGTACCTCGTCGGTCGCGGGGTGACGGCGCCACTCACCGCGAACGAGTGGTTCGCGGTCGCCGCGTTGCTGCTGGCATCCGGGTTCGCGCTCATGCTGGCGTGGGTGTCGGGGGCGCTGGTGCGCACGGCCATGCGTGCGACCGCCAACAGCAGGGCGCAGCGGGCGGCCGAGGCCGAGACGATCGCCGAGCAGCAGCGGGTGCGCATCGCCCGCGACATGCACGACGTCGTCGCCCACTCGCTCGCCGTCGTCATCGCGCAGGCCGACGGTGCGCGCTACGCTGCCGCGACCGACCCGCAGGCCACGACGGCTGCGCTCTCGACGATCTCGTCGACGGCACGCGCCGCCCTCGGAGACGTGCGCCTGCTGCTCACGCAGCTGCGCCACAGCCAGGCCGAGGGGCCGCAGCCCACCCTCGCCGACATCGAGACGCTGTACACCCGCATGCGCGCGGCGGGCCTCGTGGTCACCGCCGAGGTCGATCCCTCCCCGCCCGGCGAACCGCCCGCCGCCATCCAGCTCGCGGTCTACCGCATCATGCAGGAAGCCCTCACGAACGCCCTGCGGCACGGCGTCGACCCACGTGTCCGCGTGCACCTGGCGTGGTGGCCCGACCGGGTGGAGCTGTCGATCCGCAATGCCCGTGCCACGGCATCCGTCGCCCCGGCCGCGCCGGGCGGTCACGGCCTCATCGGCATGCGCGAGCGCGCGCAGTTGGTCGGCGGCCGACTCACGGCCGAACCCGAATACGGCGAGTTCGTCGTGCGGGCGACCCTGCCGATCGGGCGCCCGGCGTGAGCCCCGCCCCCGCCCCCGCCGGACTCGATCGGCGCAGGGGATGCCGCACCCTCGCTCGACCAGAAGAGGAACCGCGCGCATGACCGCTCCCATCCGTATCGTCCTCGTCGACGACCAGGTCCTGTTCCGCGCGGGCATCCGCATGGTGATCGACTCGCAGCCCGATCTCGAGGTGGTGGGCGAGGCCTCCGACGGGCGCGAGGGCATCGACGTGGTGCGGGCGACCCGCCCCGACCTCGTGCTCATGGACGTGCGAATGCCGGTCATGGACGGCCTGACCGCCACGGCGGAGATCCTGAGCGAACCCGCGCCCCCGCGCGTCGTCGTGCTGACCACCTTCGACCTCGACGAGGCCGCCGCGCGGGCCATCCAACGCGGAGCGAGCGGGTTCCTGCTGAAGGACTCGGAGCCCGAGTTCCTGCTCTCGGCGGTGCGCACCGTGCACGCCGGCTCCGCCGTGATCGCCGCCGAGGCGACGCGGACGCTGTTCGCGCACATCGCCGAAGGCGGCGCCGAGCCGGTGCCCGCGAGCTACGCGAGCCTCACCGACCGCGAGCGGGAGATCTTCGCGCTCGCCGCGGCGGGCTTGAGCAACGCCGAGATCGCAGAGCGCGAGTTCCTGTCGGAGGCGACGGTGAAGACGCACATCAGCCGCGTGCTCACCAAGCTCGCCCTGCGTGACCGCGTGCAGCTGGTGGTCTTCGCGTTCCGCCACGGCCTGGCCTGACCCGCGCCCCGCGTCGAGTCCGCGCCTGCCTGCACCCCACGCCGGCGCGAAGCGGTCAGGGCGTGGAGGGAGATGCCTCGGGGTCGTGGGCCCAGGTCGGGGCGAGCGCCCGGATGCGTGCCGCGCGCCACTGCCACGTCGCCCACAGTCCCGGCCAGAGCGCCGGGGCGGCGGCGCCGCCGATGGTCAGTCGCTCGCGCCAGAGGGTGCGGCCCTCCTCGCCCGGGGCTGCCGAGACCGCCATCTGGTGGTCCCAGACATCGAGGCTCGCCAGCGGGCCGGTCAACGGGACCCCCCAGTCTCGGAACACCCGCACGCGGCCGTTGCCGTCGTGGGTCTCACGATCGGCGACCGAGATCAGCTGCCGGCCGACGGGAAAGATGCCGGCGACGCTCATCTGCACCGGAACGTCGTCCCCCGACTCGAACGAGGTGGGCATGGTGCCGAGCGCGTCGACCTCGAGCAGGGGGCCGTACAGTTCCGCGACGGCGCGCGGGGAGTGCAGCGCCCGCCACGCGGCATCCGGGTCGCAGTCGATGACGAACTTCAGCAGAATGCGCATGTCACCGATCGTGCCCGACGTGGCCGTCTTCGTCGGTACCGCTTGACGAACACGCGGTGACGCTCCACCGTTCTAGGCTCGGAGGATGCCGAAACACCCCGCCCTCTCGCAGTCCGACTACCAGGTGCGGCTGGAGTGGGGTGGCGCGGGCCTCTCCCGCCTGGCCGACGCCCACGTCGTGGTCCTCGTGCAGACCCTCGGCCTGTCGGCGCGCGCCCTGGCGGCGGCCGAAGCCGGGGCACCCCTCGACGCCGTCGACGATGCGGCCGCGGCCCTCGTCCGCGCCTCGGCCGCGACCGGGGCGCACGTCGTGGTGGGAGGTCTGCGCAACGCTGCCGCCGTCGCCGCGCACGTGCTCGAGGTGCAGCGCACGCGCGGCGAGCGCACGAGCATCTCGATCGTCGCGGCGGGGTACCCCGACGGCACGGATGCCGAGGGACTCCGCTTCGCCGTCGACGACCTGCTGGGCGCCGGGGCCGTCGTCGCCGCTCTGGGCGACCTCGGTATCGACCACGCCTCGCCCGACGCCGCCGTCGCCGGCGAGGGCTTCCGCGCTCTCGGCGGGGCCGTGCGCCACCTGCTCACGGCCAGCGGCACGGGGCGCGCGCTCGCCGCCGACGGGCAGCGCGAGCAGGTGTTGGCCGCGGCCGCGCGCGACGCCGCATCGGTCGTGCCGGTGCTGCGCGACGGAGCGTTCGTCGCCCCCTGACGCGCGCTCAGCGCGGCGTGGAGGCGGCCAGGCGCACCGCGGGCGAGATCTCGCGCCGCACCCACGACAGGGCGAAGCGCGGGTCGAAAGTGGGCGCGCACTTCGCGCACGAGGTGGGACGCGTGGCCTTGCGGTGCCGGTAGGCGACGTGGCCGGCGGGACAGGTGCCGACCCACGGCGCGAGCTCGGTGGCCGTCTCGCCCGCGTGCGTCGTTCCGCCGACGTACCCGAGCTCGCGCGCGGTGCGTTTCCACGCCGCGCCGTGGCCGGCCCGGGCTCCGGCGAGGGCGTGCGCCACCTCGTGCAGCAGCGTCTGGTGGTTCGTGTCGTCGTCGTAACGCGCGGTGAGGTAGCGCGAGACGCTGATGCGCTTGCGGCCGTAGTCGCACAGACCCGCGCGGCGCTTGGCGTTGTCGAACGCGAACGTCCACGACGCGTCGAGGTGCAGGGCGATCAACGCCTCGGCCCAGACTCGTACGCGGTGCAGATCGGACATGACGGGAAGCCTAGGCGGGGCCTACGACACTCAGCTCGCGACGACCTCGCGCGTGCGTCGACGCTCGGCGGCGTCGATCGCCAGCAGGGTCGACTCGAGCTGCGCATCGGTCGCGCCGGCGTTCTGGCGCAGGAAGAGCGCCTGCTTGAAGTCGCGGCGCGCGGCGTCGTAGTCGCCCTCGTCGTAGTGCACCTTGCCGCGGTGCTGCAGGGCGAAGGCGGCGATGCTGGCCCACCCCTGGCCCTCGGCCTCGTCGGCGCACATGGTGAGTTCCTGCTCGGCGGCGGCGAACGCCCCGCGGCACTGCAGGATCGTGGCGTGCAGGATGCGGGCGCGCAGCAGGTCGCGGCGGGTGCCGGCCATGCGGGCGACGCGCACCGACTGGTCCGAGATGACGAGGGCCTCGTCGAAGCGGTCGAGCACCTTCAGCAGCCACACGCGTTCGAGCAGGGCATGGAGGCTGCGCTGCGAACCGATCTCCTCGAGTCGTTCCGCGCACTCGCGAGAGTCGGTGACCTCGCGCAACGTGTCGGGGTCGTACCCGTGGATGTAGCTCACCGTCGCTCCTCTCGGTCGGGCAGGAGTTCCAGTTTGCGTGGCAGGCGCGCTCAGAACGCCCGCGCCACGCGGTCGGGGCGCGAACACGCCGCCGTCACCGTTCGAAGATCGACGCCGAGGGCTTGGGTGAGGGCGTCGCGTCGGCATCGGTCGACGCCCGCGCCCCGCGCATGAACTCCTCGATCTCGGCCCCCTGGGCCACTTTCGCGGGGTGGGGACCGGCCGCCATGAGACGCGGGAGCCATTCGACGGGCAGGGGGGCGGCGGAGGCGGCGACGACGAGATTGCCGAAGCGGCGGCCCTTGAGCACCTGCACCTCGGCGAGCACGATCACCTCGGGCAGCACCGCGCGGATCGTGGCGACCTGTCGTCGGGCGAAGGCGAGGCCGGGGCCGTCCGACACGTTGACGAGCAGGACGCCGTCGGGGGCGAGCAGACGCGCGGCGTCGCGGTAGAACTCCACCGTGGTCAGGTGCGCCGGGGTCTGCGCGCCCGAGTACACGTCGCTCACGAGCAGATCGACGGCGCCGGTGAGCCCGGCGGGGAGCTTGGCGAGACCGGCGCGCGCGTCGCCGATGCGCACGCGGATCGCGGCGCCGCGGGGAAGGGGGAGGTTCTCGCGCACGAGATCCCAGAGCGCCGGCTCCAGTTCGATCACCTGCTGGCGGGAGCCGGGGCGGGTGCTCTCGACGTAGCGGGGGAGGGTGAGGGCCCCCGCGCCCAGGTGCACCGCGGTCAGCGACTGTCCCGGCATCCGCAGGCGGTCGATGACCGCTCCCATGCGCGCGACGTATTCGAAGTGCAGGTGGGTGGGATCGTCGAGGTCGACGTGCGACTGGGGGGTCGCGTCGACGACCAGCTCCCATCCCGAGACGAAGCCCGACGGCGACACCCGCGCGGTCGATCCGTCCGACAGTCGCGCCGTGGGGGCGTCGTCGGGTTCGATGCGCATGCGTGCCATCCCTCCACGCTAGCCGGGCCCCGTCGCGCGAGATGCCGAACCCCGACGCACGCCCTGGCCGCGAAGCGACGACTCTCGGCTCCTCGCGCTGCCCGAGGCGGGCAGGGTGCGCACCGCGGCGGCGGGGGGATGGGCGGAATGCGCCATCGGTGGCCTGGGAGGGCATCAGGATGCCGGATTCTCGAAACACGATCGATACACGCGGGCAATGGGCACGACGCCGCCCGCCCTGTACGGTCGGGGGAACACAGCAAGCGGAGCGCGGCACGATGACGTGACAGCGCCGTCGTTCTCCTCCCTTTCCCCCCTGAAGGTGTACCGAAAATGCTCAGTTCTCTTCGACGACGTCTGCTCGTCGGCGGCGCCACCGTCGCCATCGGCGCGCTCGCCCTGTCGGGCTGCACGAGTCAGCGCGACGACGACGGCGGCGGCGACGCCGGCGGTGACGTCGACTCCACATTCGTGTTCGGCGCCTCGGGCGATCCGTCCAGCCTCGACCCCGCCTTCGCCAGCGACGGAGAGTCGTTCCGCATCTCGCGGCAGATCTTCGAGGGCCTCGTCGGCGTGGAGTCGGGCACCGCCGACCCCGCCCCCATGCTCGCCGAGAGCTGGGAGCAGTCGGACGACGGCCTGTCGTACACCTTCACGCTCAAAGAGGGCGTGACCTTCCACGACGGCACCGAGTTCAACGCCGACGCCGTCTGCTTCAACTTCGATCGCCAGAACAACTTCACCGGCATCGCGCAGTCCGAGAGCCTGTCCTACTACTGGGGCAAGATCATGCGCGGATACGCCGACACCGGCACCTCGATCTACGGCGGCTGCGAGGTGGGAAGCCCCACCGAGGTCACCATCACGCTGACCGAACCGTTCGCCGGTTTCATCCCCGCGCTGTCGCTCCCCGCGTTCGCGATGCAGAGCCCCACCGCGCTGCAGGAGTACCAGGCCGACGAGGTGGGCGGAACCGCCGAGGCGCCGACCCTCAGCGAGTACGCCCAGGGCCACCCCACCGGCACGGGTCCGTTCCAGTTCGACTCGTGGGAGCCCGGCGCCGAGGCGACCGTCAACGCCTACGAGGGCTACTGGGGTGACCAGGGCCAGGTGCAGAAGGTCATCTTCCGCGTGATCGGCGACACCACGGCTCGTCGCCAGGCGCTCGAGTCCGGCTCGATCGACGGGTACGACCTCGTGGCCCCCGCCGACCTCGGCGCGCTCGAGTCCGCGGGCTACATGCTCACCAACCGCGACCCGTTCAACATCCTGTACCTCGGCATGAACCAGGCCGACCCGGCGCTCGGCGACATCCGCGTGCGCCAGGCCATCGCCCACGCCATCGACAAGCAGCAGCTGGTCACCCAGGTGCTGCCTGAGGGCACCACGGTGGCCTCGCAGTTCATGCCCGACAGCGTCATCGGCTTCAACTCCGGCGTGACCACGTACGACTTCGATCAGGCCGCCGCCAAGGCCCTGCTCGCCGAAGCCGGCTTCACCGACGCCAACCCGCTGACGCTGACCTTCAACTACCCGGTCAACATCTCGCGCCCGTACATGCCGAACCCCGAGCAGATCTTCACGAACCTCCAGTCGCAGCTGCAGGCCGTGGGCATCGTGCTCAACCCGGTGTCCAACGAGTGGGGCGAGTACCTCGACCTGATCCAGGGCGGCAGCGAGCACGGCATCCATCTGCTCGGCTGGACCGGCGACTACAACGACCCCGACAACTTCGTGGGCACGTTCTTCGGCGGCACGTCCAACGAGTGGGGCTTCGACAACGCGGAGCTGTTCTCGGCTCTCACCTCGGCCCGCGGCCTCGCGACCGAGGCCGAGCAGGACCCGGCCTACCAGGCCGTCAACGAGCAGATCGCGACGTTCCTCCCCGGCATCCCGCTGGCCAACCCCGTGCCGACGCTCGCGTTCGCACCCCGGGTGAAGTCGTACCCCGCCAGCCCCGTGCAGGACGAGGTCTACAACGAGATCGAACTCACCGAGTGATCCGGATGCCGCGGGCTCCGCGTCGTGACGACGCCGGGGCCCGCGGTTCCGCGTCCCCCCGTTCCCGACACCCTGTGAGAACCCGTGCTCCGCACCATCGGCAGGCGCCTGCTCCTGCTCATCCCCACTCTGTTCGGTCTGTCCGTCCTGCTCTTCGCCTGGGTGCGCGCGCTCCCGGGCGGCCCCGCCGTCGCCCTGCTGGGTGAGCGGGCCACCCCCGCCGCCGTCGCTCGCATCAACGAGCTCTACGGCTTCAACGAACCCCTCTACGTGCAGTACTTCACGTGGCTCGGGCGTCTGATGACCGGAGACTTCGGCTCCTCGATCCAGACCGGCCGGCCGGTGCTCGAGGAGTTCGTGCGCCGCTTCCCCGCCACCCTCGAGCTGTCGATCGGCGCGCTCATCGTGGCGGTGGGCATCGGCATCCCGCTCGGCTATTGGGCCGCGCGCCGTCACGGCAAGATCTGGGATCACACCGCCGTCGTGCTGAGCCTCATCGGGATCACGATCCCGGTGTTCTTCCTGGCGTTCATCCTCAAGTACGTCTTCGCCGTGCAGCTCGGCTGGCTGCCCTCCGACGGTCGCCAGAACCCGCGCATCGACGCGACGCACTACACGAACCTCTACGTCTTCGACGGGCTCATCACCGGGGAGTTCGACGCGTCGTGGGATGCCGTGCTGCACCTGATCCTGCCGGCGGTCGCGCTCGGCACGATCCCGCTCGCGATCATCGTGCGCATCACGCGCGCCTCGGTGCTCGAGGTGCAGAACGCCGACTACGTCCGCACCGGCCGCGCCAAGGGCATCGGCCGCTCGACGCTGCGCAACCGCTTCATCCTGCGCAACGCCATGCTGCCGGTCATCACCACCGTGGGACTGCAGGCGGGCCTGCTCATCTCGGGGGCGGTGCTCACCGAGACGGTGTTCGCCTTCCCGGGCATCGGGCAGTTCCTCGCGCGGGCCATCTTCACGCGCGACTTCCCCGTGCTGCAGGGGTTCATCATCTTCATCGCGATCGCGTACGCGCTCATCAACCTGCTGGTCGACCTGTCGTACAGCGTCATCGACCCGAGAGTGAGAGTCCAGTGAGCTCCGGCATCCTCCCTCCCGCCCCCAGCGGCGGTCCCGTCGACGACAACGCGATCGTCGACGGCCAGCTCCTCGCCGCCCAGGCGCGCGGGGGCGGATTCTGGCAGGACGTGTTCCAGCGGCTCCGCCACAGTCCCGTCGCCTGGATCGGCGCGATCATCGTGCTGGCGTTCCTGCTCGTGGCGGCCCTCGCGCCGCTGCTCGCCCCGTACCCGGCCGAGTCCCTGCCCGGACAGCGCTTCATCACGCCGACCGACATTCCGGGGCCGGGCGAGATGGCCGAGTTCCCCCTCGGTCTCGACCGCTTCGGCGGCGACGTGCTGTCGAAGCTCATCTGGGGCGCCCAGGCGTCGCTGCAGATCGGTGTCATCTCGACGGCGATGGGCCTCATCGGCGGCATGGCGCTGGGGCTGCTGGCGGGCATGTTCGGCGGGTGGGTCGACGCGGTGGTCATGCGCTTCGTCGACATCCTGCTCTCGGTGCCGAACCTGCTCCTCGCCGTCTCGATCGCCGCCATCCTCGGCCAGAGCCAGCTCGCGATCATGATCGCGATCGGTGCGTCGCAGGTGCCGGTGTTCGCACGGCTCCTGCGCGCCTCGATGCTGCAGCAGCGCGGCGCCGACTACGTGCTGTCGGCCCAGACCCTGGGCCTCAGTCGACGGACGATCACGATGACCCACGTGCTGCCCAACAGCGTCGGGCCGGTCATCGTGCAGGGCACGCTCACCCTCGCGACCGCCGTCATCGACGCGGCCGCACTGTCGTTCCTGGGCCTCGGTGGCGGGCTGCCTCAGACCGCCGAGTGGGGCCGCATGCTCACGTACGCGCAGGCCGAGCTGGCGATCGCCCCGTGGCTGGCGTTCCTGCCGGGCATCTGCATCGCCGTGACCGCGCTGGGCTTCACGCTGCTGGGCGAGTCGCTCCGCGAGGCGATGGACCCCCGCACCCGCGCGCGGTAGCGGGCGCCCGTCCCCGGCCTCGCGCGGGTCGGGGCCGGTCCGTCGTCGGCGCGGCATCCATGTCCCACTTCGTGCAGTCTTGCCGACCGTTTCTCGCACGAAGTGGGACATGCCCCGGCGCGTGAGCCGCTGCGCCGCCGGCGGTGGGTGCCGTGTCCCACTTCGTGCAGGTCTGCCGACCGTTTCTCGCACCAAGTGGGACGTGCCTCAGCGCACGTGCCGCGGGGCCGTGGGCCAGCGGGTGCCGGGGGACATCGCCCGCTGCACCGCGCGCTGCCTCAGCCCGCCAAGCCCAGCTCGTTGCCCGGGATCGACGCCAGCAGGCGGCGCGTGTACGGGTCGCGGGGGTTGGTGAAGACCTCTTCGCTGGATGCCGCCTCGACCAGGCGCCCGTCCTTCATCACGCAGACGTAGTCGCTGATCAGGCGCACCACCGCCAGGTCGTGCGAGATGAAGAGGTAGCTCAGGCCGTACTCGCGCTGCAGGTCGCCCAGCAGGTCGAGGATCTGCGCCTGTACGAGCACGTCGAGCGCCGACACCGGCTCGTCGCACACGATCAGCTCGGGCGAGAGGGCGAGGGCCCGGGCGATCGCGACGCGCTGCCGTTGCCCGCCCGACAGTTCCGAGGGGTAGCGGCGCAGCATGGATGCCGGCAGGGCCACGTCGTCCATCAGCTGGCGCACCCGCTTCGCGCGTTCCGCCTTGGAGCCGCGCTTGTAGAACGACAGGGGCTCCTCGACGATGCGCTCGACGGTGAACATGGGGTTCAGGCTCGAGTACGGGTCCTGGAAGATCGGCTGCACCTTCTGGCGGAACTGCCGCAGGGCGTCGCCCTTCAGAGCCGCGACGTCCTGCCCGTCGAACGTGATCGATCCGCTCGTGGGCTCGACGACCTTCAGCAGCATGCGCGCGGTCGTCGTCTTGCCCGACCCCGACTCGCCCACGATGGCGACGGTCTGACCGCGGGGGATCGCGAGCGACACGTCGTCGACGGCGCGGAAGTCGTCGCCCCGCCCCCTCGTCGGGTACACCTTGGTGAGGTTCGAGATCTCGACGATGTGGTCGCGCACCGGCTCGGCGGCGCGCGAGCCGCGGAAGTCCTCGGGGCGCAGTCGCACGGCCGCGACCGAGGGCGCCGCCGCCACCAACGACTTCGTGTACTCGTGCTGGGGGTTCTCGAGGATCTGGCGTGCGGGCCCCTGCTCGACGACGCGCCCGCGGTGCATGACCACGACTCTCGATGCGCGCTCCGCGGCGAGACCCAGGTCGTGGGTGATGAGGAGCACGGCCGCGCCCAGCTCGTCGGTCTGCTTGTCGATCTGGTCGAGGATCGTCTGCTGCACGGTGACGTCGAGCGCGCTCGTCGGCTCGTCGGCGATCAGCAGGCGCGGCCGGCAGGCCAGGCCGATCGCGATGAGCGCGCGCTGGCGCATACCGCCCGAGAACTCGTGCGGGTACTGCGTCGCCCGCTTCTCGGCATCCGGCAGTCCCGCCGCCTCGAGCGCCTCGACGACCTTGCCCTTCACGCTCGAGCGGTCGGCCAGGCCGTGGGCGAGCAGCGTCTCGGCGACCTGCGTGCCGATCTTCGCGACGGGGTTGAGGTTCGACATCGGGTCCTGGGGCACCAGGCCGATCTGCCGGCCGCGCACCTGACGCATGCGGGCCTCGCCGAAGGTGGTGAGGTCCTCGCCGTCGAGCAGGATCTGGCCGCGGGCCACGCGGCCCCCGGAGGCGAGCAGACCGATGATCGCCATGGCGGTCGTCGACTTGCCGGAGCCGGATTCGCCGACGATGGCGATGGTCTCACCCGCGTGGATGTCGAGATCCACCCCATCGACGGCCCGCACGGGGCCGTCCATGGTGGCGAAGTCGACCGCGAGATCACGGACCGAGAGAAGGGGCAGGGGGGATGCCGGAGCGGGGGGACCGGCGACATCGGAGGTCATCCCACCATCCTCGCCCGCGCTGCTCGTTCTGCCCACCCCTTCCGCCCGATCGTCACACCCCCGTAACGCGCTCGGATCCGCACGACTCAGGCGGATGCGCCCGCTCACCGTCGGTGTGCGCCCGCCGCACGGACGGTGCAGGAGCTGTGCGCGCCGTGCGCCGGCAACCGTCCGCGACGGGCCGCGCCGCCGTGCGCCGCCGCCCCCCCCCGGGTGCGCCCGCGCCGCCGACCCCCGTACGCGCGCATCGCGGCGTTACGGTGGCTCCATGCGCGTGGACCTCAACGCCGACCTCGGCGAGACCGTCGTCGGGATGCCGACCGCCGACGACGAGGCCATGTTCGCCGTCGTCTCCAGCGCCAACGTCGCCTGCGGGGGACACGCCGGAGACGCCGTCTCCATGCGCGCCTCGGTCGAACGGGCGGCGCGGTTCGGTGTCGCGGTCGGCGCGCATCCCTCGTACGACGACCGCGCGAACTTCGGCCGTGTCCGGCGCGACCCCGCCCCGGACGACCTCCGGGCGAGCATCGCCGCCCAGCTCGACGCGCTCGCCGCGGCCGGTGCCGACCTGCGCTACGTCAAACCGCACGGGGCGCTGTACCACGCGGTGATCGACGACGCCTCGCAGGCCGCAGCCGTCGTCGCCGCGGTCGCCGACCTCTCCGCCCGGCTCGGCCGCGCCCTGCCGGTGCTGGGTCTTGCGGGGGCGATCGCCGAAGCCGCGGCAGCGGCGGGCCTGCCCTTCGTGCGCGAGGCGTTCCTCGACCGCGGGTACACCGCCCACGGACAGCTCGTGCCCCGCGGGGAACCGGGGGCGCTCGTCGACGACCCCGCGCGCGTCGCCGAGCGGGCGCTGCGTCTGGTGCGCGAGGGCGAGGTCGTGGCCGTCGACGGCACGCGCATCGCGGTCGAGGCGGCCTCCCTGTGCCTGCACGGCGACACTCCCTCGGCGGTCGCGATGGCCCAGGCGGTGCGCGGGGCCCTCGACGCTTCGGGCATCGAGGTGCGCGCGCCGTGGTGACGCTCCGGCCGATGGGGGAGCGAGCCGTGCTCGCCGAGGTCGCCGACCTCGCCGCGGTCCTGGCGCTCCACGCCGCACTCGCCGCCGATCCGCCCGCCGGCGTCGACGAGCTCGTCCCCGCTGCGCGGACCGTCCTCGTGGGGTTCGATCCCGCTCGCACGTCGGCCGACGCCGTCCGCTCCTGGATCGTGGCCGCCGCCGGCACGACCCCGGATGCCGTCGCACCCGGCCCCCTCGTCGAGGTGCCGGTGCGCTACGACGGCGCCGACCTCGACGACACCGCCGCGCTCCTCGGCATCCCCGTCGCCGATCTCGTGGCCCGCCACGCCGGGGCGGAGTGGACGGTGGCGTTCACGGGCTTCGCCCCCGGGTTCGCCTACCTCGTCAGCGCCGATTGGCCGTTCGACGTGCCGCGCCTGACGCAGCCGCGCACCCGCGTGCCCGCGGGGGCGGTGGGTCTGGCCGCGGAGTTCAGCGGAGCGTATCCGCGCGAGACCCCCGGCGGCTGGCGCCTGATCGCCTCGACCGACGCCGTGCTCTTCGATCCGGATGCCGCCGACCCGGTGCTGCTCCCACCTCGCTCGCGCGCGCGGTTCGTGGCGCAGCGCGCCCGCGTCGCCGCCGCCGCACCCTCCGCGCCGGGATCGGGGGCGAGCGGAGGGCGAGGGACGAGCGGAGGAGGGGATGCCGGTGACTCGCCCTCCCCTCCTCCCTCGCCCTCCCTTCGCCCCACGCCGGAGGCGGACTCCCCGCCCGCCCTCCGCGTGCTCGCCCCCGGCGGCTTCACCACCGTGCAGGACCTGGGTCGACCCGGCCGTGCCGCCCTCGGCGTCGCGCGCTCGGGCGCCGTGGATCGCGCCGCGCTCCGCATCGCCAACCGCCTCGTCGGCAACGACGAGGGTGCCGCGGGCCTCGAGATCGCCCTCGGCGGTTTCGGCGCCCGGGCCGAGAGCGACACGTGGGTGTGCGTCACGGGCGCGTTCGCCGAGGTGCGCGTCGACGGGAGGACCGCGGATGCCTACGCGCCGGTGCTCGTTCCCGCCGGAGCCGAGCTGCAGATCGGGGCCGTCCGCGCCGGGCTGCGCTGCTACCTCGCCGTGCGGGGCGGCGTCGTCGCGCCGGTGGCGCTGGGCTCGCGCGGGACCGACGTGCTGGCCGGGCTCGGCCCCGCGCCCCTCCGCGCGGGTGAGGGCGTTCGCGCGGGGGACCCGGCATCCCCGATCCCGGTCGTCGACGCGTTCCCGTGGTCGGTGCCGTCGACTGTGATCGACGTGCGCATCACCGCCGGTCCCCGCGCCGACTGGTTCGCTCCCTCGGCGTGGCCGACGCTGGTCGACGCGGAGTGGACCGTGTCGACCCACTCCGATCGCGTGGGCATGCGTCTCGACGGACCCCCGCTGGAGCGCACGCGTCACGACGAGCTGCCCAGCGAGGGCATGCGCCCCGGCGCGATCCAGGTGCCGCCGCACGGGCGACCGGTGGTGCTGCTCGCCGACGGTCCGGTGACCGGGGGATACCCCGTGATCGCCGCGGTGACGGATGCCGCGCTCGACGCGCTGGCGCAGGCGCGGCCGGGTGATGCCGTGCGATTCCGGCGTGCCTGACCGCCGATTCGGCCGCCCCGCCGGACAGGCGTGCGCGTTTATACCGCAGGTGTGCGAGGTCGTCAAGAATCGGACTGGACACGGCGCGTCCTCCCGCGTATGCTTGGACTTTGCGCTCCTCGATTCCCCCTGCCCTCATATGGTGGTCGGCTGAGCCTGCCCGTCCCCGCATCATCGCGGTGTGCGACGGTGGGTTTTCGGGGCAGGAACGCACTCCACCTGACGACAAGGAATCACGAGCCCCTCGCCCGGGCTTCTGGAGGTTATTCCCTTGGCTGCTGCGAACACCGCATCCACCACCACCACCCCCAAGAGCGGACGCGGCGCATCCCGCCTCTCGTTCGCCAAGATCTCCGACAAGCTGACCGTTCCCGATCTGCTCGCCCTGCAGACCGAGTCGTTCGACTGGCTCGTCGGTAACGAGGCCTGGAAGGCGCGCGTCGCCGAGGCTCAGGCCGTCGGCCGGACCGACGTCCCCGAGATCAGCGGTCTGGAAGAGATCTTCGAGGAGATCTCCCCGATCGAGGACCTGAGCGAGACCATGCAGCTCTCGTTCACGAACCCCTATCTCGAGCCCGAGAAGTACTCGATCGAAGAGTGCAAGGAGCGCGGCAAGACGTACGCCGCCCCGCTCTACGTCGAGGCCGAGTTCATGAACCACCAGACCGGTGAGATCAAGACCCAGACGGTCTTCATGGGCGACTTCCCGCTCCAGACCGACAAGGGCACGTTCATCATCAACGGCACCGAGCGTGTCGTGGTTTCGCAGCTCGTGCGTTCGCCCGGTGTCTACTTCGACAAGACCCCCGACAAGACGTCCGACAAGGACATCGTGTCGGCCCGCGTCATCCCCTCGCGAGGCGCCTGGCTCGAGTTCGAGATCGACAAGCGCGACCAGGTCGGCGTGCGCATCGACCGCAAGCGCAAGCAGTCGGTCACCGTCTTCCTCAAGGCCCTCGGCCTGACCAGCGAAGACATCCTCGCCGAGTTCGCCGGCTTCGACTCGATCGAAGAGACGCTCTCGAAGGACACCATCCTCACGAAGGAAGATGCCCTCCGCGACATCTACCGCAAGCTGCGTCCGGGCGAGCAGGTCGCCGCCGAGGCCGCCCGCGCGCTGCTCGACAACTTCTACTTCAACTCGAAGCGCTACGACCTCGCCAAGGTGGGTCGCTACAAGATCAACCAGAAGCTCGGTCTCGACAAGCCGCTGAGCGACTCGGTGCTGACCGTCGACGACATCGTCGCCACGATCAAGTACATGGTGCGTCTGCACCGCGGCGACGCGTCGTTCGACGGCGTGCGCGGTGGCCAGTCCGCCGACATCCGCCTCGACACCGACGACATCGACAACTTCGGCAACCGCCGCATCCGCGCTGTCGGCGAGCTCATCCAGAACCAGGTCCGCACCGGTCTGTCCCGCATGGAGCGCGTCGTCCGCGAGCGCATGACCACGCAGGACATCGAGGCGATCACGCCGCAGACGCTGATCAACGTGCGCCCCGTCGTCGCCGCGATCAAGGAGTTCTTCGGAACCTCGCAGCTGTCGCAGTTCATGGACCAGAACAACCCGCTCGCGGGTCTGACCCACAAGCGTCGCCTGTCGGCGCTGGGCCCGGGTGGTCTGTCGCGTGAGCGTGCCGGCGTCGAGGTCCGTGACGTCCACCCCTCGCACTACGGCCGTATGTGCCCCATCGAGACGCCTGAAGGCCCGAACATCGGTCTGATCGGCTCGCTCGCCTCGTTCGCGCGCATCAACGCGTTCGGCTTCATCGAGACCCCGTACCGTCGCGTCGTCGACGGTCGCGTGACCGACCAGATCGACTACCTGACCGCCAGCGAAGAGAGCGACCACATCGTCGCTCAGGCCGGTGTCGCGCTGCAGGCCGACGGTCACTTCGTGGAGGACCGCATCCTGGCCCGCCGCGGTCAGGGTGGCGAGGTCGACCTGTTCCCGAACGACGAGATCGGCTACATGGACGTCTCGCCGCGCCAGATGGTGTCGGTGGCGACCTCGCTCATCCCGTTCCTCGAGCACGACGATGCCAACCGCGCCCTCATGGGTGCGAACATGCAGCGTCAGGCCGTGCCGCTCGTGCGCAGTGAATCGCCCATCGTCGGAACCGGTATGGAGGGCTTCGCCGCCATCGACGCCGGTGACGTCGTCACCGCCGACAAGGCCGGTGTGGTGCTCGAGGTCTCGGCCGACGTCGTGACCGTCCAGCTCGACGAGGGTGGCACGCAGGACTACTTCCTCCGCAAGTTCGACCGCTCCAACCAGGGCACGTCGTACAACCAGCGCGTGGTCGTCTCGGCCGGCGAGCGCATCGAGGCCGGCGAGGTCATCGCCGACGGTCCCGCGACCGAGAACGGCGAGCTCGCCCTCGGCAAGAACCTCCTCGTGGCGTTCATGACCTGGGAAGGCCACAACTTCGAGGACGCGATCATCCTCAGCCAGGACCTCGTGAAGGACGACACGCTGTCGTCGATCCACATCGAGGAGTACGAGGTCGACGCGCGCGACACCAAGCTCGGTAAAGAGGAGATCACCCGTGACCTCCCCAACGTCAGCCCCGACCTGCTGAAGGACCTCGACGACCGCGGCATCATCCGCATCGGTGCCGAGGTTCGCCCCGGCGACATCCTGGTCGGCAAGGTCACGCCCAAGGGCGAGACCGAGCTCTCGGCCGAAGAGCGTCTGCTCCGCGCGATCTTCAACGAGAAGAGCCGCGAAGTCCGTGACACCTCGCTGAAGGTGCCCCACGGCGAGCAGGGCACGATCATCGCCGTCAAGGAGTTCAACGCCGAAGACGGTGACGACGAGCTCGGCTCGGGCGTCAACCGCCGCGTCGTGGTCTACATCGCCCAGAAGCGCAAGATCACCGAGGGCGACAAGCTCGCCGGCCGCCACGGCAACAAGGGTGTCATCGCCAAGATCCTCCCGATCGAGGACATGCCCTTCCTGTCCGACGGCACGCCGGTCGACATCATCCTGAACCCGCTCGGTATCCCGGGTCGAATGAACTTCGGCCAGGTGCTCGAGCTGCACCTCGGATGGATCGCGCAGCAGGGCTGGAAGGTCGAGGGCACGCCCGAGTGGGCGACGAACCTGCCCGAGGCCGCTCGCGAAGCAGCCCCCGGCACGAAGGTCGCCACCCCGGTATTCGACGGTGCGTTCGAGGCCGAGATCGCGGGTCTGCTCGACTCGACGATCACGAACCGCGACGGTGACCGTCTGGTCGACTCCACCGGAAAGACGCTGCTGTTCGACGGCCGCTCCGGAGAGCCGTTCCCGGCGCCCATCTCGGTCGGCTACATGTACATCCTGAAGCTGCACCACCTCGTCGACGACAAGATCCACGCGCGTTCGACGGGCCCGTACTCGATGATCACCCAGCAGCCGCTCGGTGGTAAGGCGCAGTTCGGTGGTCAGCGCTTCGGAGAGATGGAAGTGTGGGCGCTCGAGGCCTATGGTGCCGCGTACGCGCTGCAGGAGCTCCTGACGATCAAGTCCGACGACATCCTCGGCCGCGTGAAGGTGTACGAGGCGATCGTCAAGGGCGAGAACATCCAGGAGCCCGGCATCCCCGAGTCGTTCAAGGTGCTCATGAAAGAGATGCAGTCGCTCTGCCTGAACGTCGAGGTCCTCTCGGCCGACGGCACGGTTGTGAACCTCCGTGACACCGACGACGACGCCTTCCGCGCTGCGGAAGAGCTCGGCATCAACATCTCCAGCCGCTTCGAGTCCTCGTCGATCGACGAGATCTGAGCTCCTAGCTCAGCGACCCAGCTCAGATTTCAGAGAATTCCGACACAGGAGAACCAGTGCTCGAATCAACCACTTTTGATCAGATCCGTATCGGTCTGGCCACCGCCGACGACATCCGTCGTTGGTCCTTCGGTGAGGTCAAGAAGCCCGAGACGATCAACTACCGCACGCTGAAGCCCGAGAAGGACGGCCTGTTCGGCGAGCAGATCTTCGGGCCCTCCCGCGACTGGGAGTGCGCCTGCGGCAAGTACAAGCGCGTGCGCTTCAAGGGCATCGTCTGCGAGCGCTGCGGCGTGGAGGTCACCAAGAGCTCCGTTCGTCGCGAGCGCATGGGCCACATCGAGCTCGCCGCGCCCGTCACGCACATCTGGTACTTCAAGGGCGTCCCCTCGCGCTTGGGCTACCTGCTCGACATGGCGCCGAAGGACCTCGAGAAGGTCATCTACTTCGCCGCCTACATGGTGATCTCGGTCGACGAAGATGCTCGTCACCGCGACCTCGCCATGCAGGAGAACAACATCCGCCTCGAGCTGAAGACGCTCGGCGACCGCCGCGATGCCCGCATCGCCGCTCGCCTGGCCAAGCTCGAAGAGGAACTCGCCGCCCTCGAGGCGGAAGGCGCCAAGGCCGACCAGAAGAAGAAGGTCAAGGACGCCGCCGAGAAAGAGATGACGGCCACCCGCAAGGGTGCCGACGAGCAGATCGCCAAGCTGGAGCGCGTGTGGG
Source organism: Microbacterium sp. Leaf179 (assembly GCF_001423785.1). Lineage (NCBI taxonomy): Bacteria > Bacillati > Actinomycetota > Actinomycetes > Micrococcales > Microbacteriaceae > Microbacterium > Microbacterium sp. Leaf179. The sequence goes on from NZ_LMPH01000001.1 coordinate 725,085, forward strand.
AAGACTTCCGCACGCTCGAGGTCGGTGCCCTGAAGCCCGAGGACGACGTCTTCCACGAGCTGCAGGACCGCTTCGGTCAGTACTTCGAGGCCCACATGGGCGCGGAGTCGATCAAGCGTCGCCTCGAGATCTTCGACCTGGCCGCCGAGAGCGAGAACCTGCACCTGCAGATCTCCGAGGGCAAGGGCCAGCGCAAGATCCGCGCGATCAAGCGACTCAAGGTCGTCAACTCGTTCCTGCAGACCGGCATGTCGCCGGCCTCCATGGTGCTCGACGTCGTTCCGGTGATCCCGCCGGAGCTGCGTCCCATGGTGCAGCTCGACGGTGGCCGCTTCGCGACCTCCGACCTCAACGACCTCTACCGTCGTGTGATCAACCGCAACAACCGCCTCCGTCGTCTGATCGATCTCGGTGCCCCCGAGATCATCGTCAACAACGAGAAGCGCATGCTGCAGGAGGCCGTCGACGCCCTGTTCGACAACGGCCGCCGTGGTCGCCCCGTCACCGGTACCGGCAACCGCGCCCTGAAGTCCCTGAGCGACATGCTCAAGGGAAAGCAGGGTCGCTTCCGCCAGAACCTGCTGGGCAAGCGCGTCGACTACTCGGGTCGTTCGGTCATCATCGTCGGACCCCAGCTCAAGCTCCACCAGTGCGGTCTGCCCAAGCAGATGGCTCTCGAGCTGTTCAAGCCCTTCGTGATCAAGCGCCTGATCGACCTGGGTCACTCCCAGAACATCAAGGCCGCCAAGCGTGCGGTCGAGCGCTTCCGTCCCGAGGTCTGGGACGTGCTCGAAGAGATCATCCGCGAGCGCCCCGTGCTGCTGAACCGTGCACCCACCCTGCACCGTCTCGGCATCCAGGCGTTCGAGCCCCAGCTCGTCGAGGGCAAGGCCATCCAGCTGCACCCGCTCGTGTGCGCGGCGTTCAACGCCGACTTCGACGGTGACCAGATGGCTGTCCACCTGCCCCTGTCGGTCGAGGCTCAGGCCGAGGCCCGCGTGCTGATGCTCGCGTCGAACAACATCCTGAAGCCGTCGGACGGCCGTCCGGTCACCCTGCCCTCGCAGGACATGATCATCGGTCTGCACCACCTCACCACCCTCAAGGAGGGTGCGTCGGGCGAGGGCCGTGCGTTCGGTTCGGTGGGCGAAGCGATCCTGGCCAAGGACGAGGGCACCCTCGACCTGCAGGCCAAGGCGCGCATCCGCATCCCGGGTCTGACGTTCCTCGAGGGCCAGGCGCCCGAGGGCTACGAGAAGCACGGTCTCGTCGACGCCTCGCTCGGTCAGGCGATCTTCAACGACACCCTCCCCAAGGGCTACCCGTTCGTTCGCGAGCAGGCCGACAAGGGCAAGCTGTCGCAGATCGTCAACAAGCTGGCCGAGGAGTACCCCAAGGTCGAGGTCGCGGCATCGCTCGACCGCATCAAGGACGCCGGCTTCTACTGGGCCACGCGCTCCGGTGTGACGGTGGCGCTGAGCGACATCCTCACGCCCCCCAACAAGGGCGAGATCGTCGCGGGCTACGAGAAGCAGGCCGCGAAGGTCCAGGCGCAGTACGAGAAGGGTCTCACCACCGACGCCGAGCGTCGTCAGGAGCTCATCAAGATCTGGACCGAGGCGACCGACGAGGTCCAGAAGGCGATGCGGGACAACTTCCCCGCCGACAACACCATCAACCGCATGGTCTCGTCGGGCGCCCGTGGTAACTGGCTGCAGATCCGCAACATCGCGGGTATGCGCGGCCTGGTGAACAACCCCAAGGGTGAGATCATCCCGCGTCCGATCATCTCGTCGTACCGTGAGGGTCTCTCGGTCGCCGAGTACTTCATCGCGACGCACGGTGCTCGTAAGGGTCTGGCCGACACCGCTCTGCGTACCGCTGACTCGGGTTACCTGACCCGTCGTCTGGTGGACGTCTCGCAGGACGTCATCATCCGCGAGGAAGACTGCGGCACGTCGAAGGGCCTCGAGCTCCCGATCGCCGCGGCCGACTCGAGCGGCGCGCTGGTCATGGATGCCAACGTCGAGAACTCCGTGTTCGCCCGCACGCTGGCGACCGAGGTCGTCGACGCGCAGGGCACGGTTCTGGCCGAGGCCGGCGACGACGTGGGCGACGTGCTCATCGACAAGCTGGTCGCCGGTGGCATCGAGTCGATCAAGGTCCGCTCGGTCCTGACGTGCGACTCCGCCGTCGGTGTGTGCGCGAAGTGCTACGGCCGTTCGCTCGCGACCGGCAAGATCGTCGACATCGGCGAGGCCGTCGGCATCATCGCGGCCCAGTCGATCGGTGAGCCCGGTACCCAGCTGACGATGCGTACCTTCCACACCGGTGGTTCCGCGTCGGCCGACGACATCACGCAGGGTCTGCCCCGCGTGCAGGAGCTCTTCGAGGCCCGTACCCCCAAGGGTGCGTCGCCGATCGCCGAGGCCGACGGCCGCATCACGATCGACGAAACCGACAAGGCCAAGAAGGTCATCCTCACGCCCGACAACGGCGACGAGCCGGTGGTCTACCCCGTCCTGAAGCGCGCGACGCTCCTGGTCGAAGACGGCCAGCACGTCTCGGTGGGTGAGCCCCTCCAGGTCGGAACGCTCGACCCCAAGGAGGTCATGCGCGTGCAGGGTGCCCGCGAGGTGCAGAAGTACCTCGTGAACGGTGTCCAGGGCGTGTACCGCTCGCAGGGTGTGCCGATCCACGACAAGCACATCGAGGTCATCGTCCGTCAGATGCTCCGCAAGGTCACCGTCGTCGACCACGCCGACACCGACCTGCTCCCGGGTGAGCTCGTCGACTTCAAGCGGTACCAGAACATCAACCGCGCGGCGGTCGGCGAGGGCAAGCGCCCCGCGTCGGGTCGTCCCGAGCTGATGGGTATCACGAAGGCGTCGCTCGCGACGGAGTCGTGGCTGTCGGCCGCGTCGTTCCAGGAGACCACCCGCGTCCTGACGCAGGCGGCCATGGAGGGCAAGAGCGACCCGCTCGTCGGCCTCAAGGAGAACGTCATCATCGGAAAGCTCATCCCCGCCGGAACCGGACTTGCGAAGTACCGCAACGTCACGGTCGAGGCGACGGAAGAGGCCAAGAGCGAGCGGTACCCCAACCGCATCTTCGCCTCGGACGGCGCGTACAGCGACGCCGACCTGAGCTACGTCGATTTCGACAGCTTCTCGTCGGACGACTTCACGCCCGGTACGTACAACTGAATCGACGGATGCCGCACCTCGGTGCGGCATCCTGATTCCCCGAAGGCCCCCGGTTCACGCCGGGGGCCTTCGTCGTGTCAGCGGGGATGGCGTGCGTGACCGGATCATGTCCGCGCACGGCGGCGGTCGCGACCGCGCCCCGTTCCGTCGATGCGAAAGCGCACGCGGGTCGGGCTCGCTCCCACGGCGTGTCGAGGACCGCTTCGGCGGGGGGAGTGCGCCTACCGTGGTCGAGGAGGAACGAATGGCTCGAATCGGGGGGCGGAGCCTCTGGCTCGCATGGCCGGCCGGACTGCTGTCGGCGGCCGCCGTCGCCGCGCTCTTCGTGCTCGCGGCCCCCGGGGTCCCCGCGCTGGTCACGTTCGTCGGTGACACCCTCCGCGCCGCCACTTCGTCCTCGCCCGCCGCCGCTCCCGAGCCGGTCGGGCCCGCCGAAGACTGTCGGCATCTGTACTCGCAGCCCCTCTGGTCGTCGCTGGTCTGGTCGCCCGAGGCCCTGCTGTCCCAGCGGCGCACGCCGGCGCTGTCGACGCCCGAGGCCGTGGCGGCGGCGTCTCCGACCGTCGTGGTGACGTGCCACTGGCGGGGCGAGAGTGGACGCTTCGTCGAGACGACCGTGTCGACCGTGACGCCCGAGGCGGCGACGGCCGTGCCCGCCGTCTTGACGGCACAGGGCTTCGACTGCGAGACCGCCGAGGCCGCGACGCACTGCGAGCGGCAGGTGGGGGATCTCGTCGAGGTGCACGACCTGCGCGCGGACCGCTGGGTCTCATCGACCCTCTCGGGGTGGATGCCGACCGACTACGCCGCGATCGTGGCATCCCACGCCTTCGGCGAGTAGTACTCCTCCGCGCGCGAAGGGGGCGCTCAGGCCGACGGTGAGGGGGATGCCGTGGGCGACGGGGTCGCCGCGGGGAAGATCGAGGCGATGACGCTCGCCGTGTAGCCCGTGGGGGCAAGGTTCGAGTACTGGGTGTCGATGAGCACGCCGTCGCGCCAGAAGAGGGTGCGGCCGTCGTTGACGGGGTAGGTGTCGTTGATCCAGGTCTTCTCGCAGCGCGTGCCGTCGTCGGGCGTGTAGCAACTGAAGCCCTGCGTGGCCACGAGGTCGTTCAACATGTCGAGGGCGGGTCCGCGGTCCATCGCCGAGATGCGGGTGACGAGTCCCGTGGTGTCGGCGGCGGGGTCGCGCCAGATGCACACGAGGGTGCCGTCGTCGAGCGTGCCCGAGGGGCCGGCCGCCGGATCGTTCAGCGGCGTGGATCCGAGCTGGGCCAGCACGTCGGCCGACAGCAGGGCGCGGCAGTCGGTGGGAAGGGTCACGGGTTTCGCGGACGGGGTGATCGTGGGGATCGGTGTCGGGCTCGCGCTCGTCGCCGCGGCGCTGGGGCTCGCGGGCGCGGCGTCGCCGCCGGTCTCGGGGGCGCACGCGCTGAGTGCCAGCGCGGCGACGCCGATCACCGCGATGGTGGCGACCTGGAGGAACGGGCGACGGGGCATGGGAACACCCTAAGCGCCGCCGCAGACACGGTCGAGACGCGGATCGCACGGCACGCCTGCGCGCTCGGGCGCGGTGCCCGGGATAGCCTTGCGCCGCAAGCACCGCGTGAGGAGACACCGATGAGCGACCACCAGTCGTACGGCAACCCCGTCGACGAGCCCAAGGATGAGCCGCGCGACGTCGTCGGGCAGGCCCACGAAGGCCTCGCCGATGCCGAAGCCGCCCGTCGTGACGCGGTCGACCCGGCGGTCGCCGAGGCCGCCTGGGACGAGCGCGAGGCGCACGAGCGCGACGCCACCTCCCTCGGCCAGCACGCCCCGGTCGAGCACCAGGACGCCGGCGACTCGTCGGCGCGGGGCGAACACCCCGCCCCGGTGGTGCACGACGCGTCTCCGGTCGAGCCGGTGACCGCGTCGGCATCCGCCGGTTCGTCCTCCGGCGACCTCGACGACGAAGACGCCCGCTGGGCCGCCTACGCCGCGTCGGCCGAGCCGGAGCCCACCACGACCTCGCGCACATCCGACACGACGCCCACCACCGAGGCGCCCCGGTACGACGATGACCGCACGACGGCGTATCCCGCCGCCGCGGGGGTCACCGCCGCCGGCGCCGCCACCGCGGCGACCACCCCCGTCGCGTCCTCCGTCGCCGACGAGCCCACCCGCGTCGTCGGGGGCCCTCAGCCCATCTTCGTGCAGGCACCCGAGGCGCCTCGCCCGCGCGGCAACCGCGGCGCGGCCGGCGCGATCGGCCTGCTCGCCGCCCTCGTCTTCGCCGTGCTGTACCTGGCGGCCACGCTCGGTCTGCGTCTGCTGACCGGTGACGTGCAGGTCGCCGACCTCGGCCAGGCCGCGCTGTCGACGCTGGCCACCTGGGGCCTGTGGGTGCCGACCGTCGCGTTCTACTTCGGTTTCTGGTTCCTCGGCGCGCTCATCAACCGTGGACGCTGGGGGCACTGGGTCGTCTGGGGCCTCGTCGTGGGCGTCATCGCGTGGCTCGGGCACCTGCTCGGCGTGCTGCTGGCCGCCCCGTTCTGGATGGTCACCGCGCGCGCGTCGGCCGAACTTCTCCGCGACAACGCGCTGGTGCCCCTGGCCATCGTCGCCTTCGTGCTCGGCCGTGAGCTGACGATCTGGTTCGGTGCGTGGGTCGCCGCGCGCGGTCGCCGCGTCACCGAGATCAACGCCGAGGCGCAGCGCGAGTACGAGCGCACGCTCGAAGCGGGTCCTCAGCTCGCGGGCTGACGGATGCCATGACGAACGAACCGCGACCGGCCGGGGTGACCCCGCCGGTCGCGGTCGTTTTCGCGTCGGTGACGTTCATCGCGTTGTCGATCGGCGGGCTCGGTGTCATGAGCCTCGTGCTCGACGCCGACGTCATCCCCGTGCGCGGGCTCGGCGCGATCCCCGGCGTGATCGGGCAGCTGCTGGCGCTGCTGGCGTTCGCCGGCGTGCTGTGGTGGGGCCTGCGCGCCGACCCGCCGGGGTACCTGACGGCGGTGCCCTGTGCGGTCGGCGCGTACGTCGGCGAGGTGCTCGGGATCGTCGTCGGCGCGATCGTCGGGGGTGCCGACCCCGCCCGCGGGCTCGCCGCCGCCGGCAGCGTCGCCCTCGGCTTCCCGGGTGCGGTCGTCGCGGGTGCGGGCCTGCTGGCGGGCCTGTTCGGGGTGCTGCTCGTCCGCTCGCGGTCGAACGGCCCGCGGTGGCGCTGGGAAGACGACGACGAGACGCGCTGAGACGTCGACGACCGGGGCGGGCCTGTCGTGCCGCCCGGGGATGCCGACGCGCCCGGTCGCGGCATCCTGACTTCTCCGGGCGTGTCGCACTAGCGTAGGGGCCGTGGAGCGGTCGCTCGAAAGCCAGGTCGGTCAGGCGGTGGATGCCTGGCTGCGTTGGCTGCCCCGGTGGGAGCCCGCGCATCACCGCGGCCGGGTCGCCCCGTGCCGTCGCTGTTTCGGTTCGCCCGTGCTCTCGGCGGCGGGGCTCGGGTCCGACGTGCCCCACGGGGTGCAGCACGGCCTGTCGACGCGGGTGAAGGCCATCGTCGATCACGCGGTCGCCGACTACACCGCCCGAAACCTCCCCATGCTGCAGAACGAGCTCGATCAGCAGGCCGATCGCAACCGGCGGCGGTCGTATCGGCCGGCCGAGGGGCTCGAGCCGGAGTTCGAGGGGATGCCGCTCGACCCCGACCCCGAGCCGGGTTCGCCGTTCCTGTTCACGTTGACGGGCCTGGCCGCCGAGGAGGAGGCGTCGCTTCCGGTCCTGCCCCCGCTGTCGGATGCCGCGAAGGCGGCGCTGCGGCAAGAGGTGGGCCTCGCCGACGACTACGCCAACATGATCGGTCGCGAGGTGTGCACGGTGTTGCTGCATCATCGGCTGCGCATCCAGGCGGCGGTCGCCGAGTACGTGGAACCGCAGATCGCCGCGATGCTCGACGACCTGACGCGTTCGCTCGACGCCCCGTTCGATCCGCGCGAACCGGGCCCCTCGGCATCCTGAATCTCACGGCCCGGGAAACGCTCCCCGAGGCGGTCGCGGCGCTCGCGGCGTGCTGTGGGGGAGGGGTGGTGGGGACGAGCTGCGGGGCACACAAAGGCGCTTTTGTTAGCATGCTCCAGTTGTCCGCCCGCTGAGTCGCGGGCGCGTCGTCCGGGAGGGGGCTCGATGCCGCAGCGGCTTCCGTCGTCGCCGCCCATCCTGCCCGGGCTGGCCTACATCCGCCCGCTCGGCTCGGGCGGCTTCGCCGACGTCTTCCTCTACGGGCAGGACATGCCCCGCCGCGACGTCGCGGTCAAGGTCCTGCCCAGCGATGCGCGCGACGCCGACCTGCTGCGCATGTTCAACGCCGAAGCCGACGTGCTCGCGCACCTGTCGGCGCACCCGTCGATCGTGACCGTCTACCAGGCGGGCATCTCCGCCGACGGGCGGCCCTACATCGTCATGGAGTTCTGCCCGGGGTCGCTGGCGCAGCGCTACCGCGTCGAGCGCATGCCCGTGGCCGAGGTGCTCTCGATCGGGGTGCGCATGGCGGGAGCCCTCGAGTCGGCCCACCACGCCGGGCTCATCCACCGCGACGTCAAGCCCAGCAACATCCTCGTCACCACCTTCGGTGCCCCGGTGCTCGCCGACTTCGGCATCTCGTCGTCGCTCGCGCCGCACGGTGCCGACGAGATGCTGGCGATGTCGGTGCCGTGGAGCGCTCCCGAGGTGGTCGCGGAGCAGACCGCCGGAACCGTCGCGAGCGAGGTGTGGAGCCTCGGGGCCACCGTGTACTCGCTGCTGGCGGGGCACAGCCCCTTCGAGCGCCGCGAACGCGGGCAGAACTCGCGCGAGCAGCTGCGCCGCCGCATCGCCCGGGCGACGTACACCGACATCTCGCGCACCGACGTCCCGCCCTCGCTGCAGGCGGTGCTGGCGACGGCGATGTCGCGCAACCCCGGTGATCGCCAACCCAGTGCCCGCGCGTTCGGCGAGGCCCTGCAGCGGGTGCAGTCCGAGCTCGGATCGCCGGCCACTCCGCTCGAGGTGCCGGCGGCCGAGTGGACGCCCGGTGCGCGCACGGTCGACTTCGCCGACGCCACCCAGCGCGGGCCGGTGCGCTCGCGCCTCGAACGCGAGGGATCCCGCAAGGTCCGCGGCGCGTCGGGCATGGCGGGTCTCGCGCGCGACGAGGACACCGACATCGCCTCTCCCGCCTCGCCGACGTACCGGGTGCTGCCCTGGGTGCTGGCCGGCGCCACGCTCGTGACCGCGGGCGCCGTCGCCGTGGCCGCGCTCTACGCCACGGGGGTGCTGTGATGAAGCGCCGTACCCTCGTCGGTCTGGGCTCGAGCCTCGCGGCCGTCGCCCTCGTGGTGACCGCCAGCATCGTCTGGCCCGGTCTCGACGCCCAGCAGACGCCCGAGGTCGACACGTCGGTGTGGGCGCTGCAGACGGGCGAGGGGCAGCGGTACGCCCGCGTGAACACGACGGTGGGCGAGCTCGACACCGTCCGCACCGCGGGCAACCCCAGCCAGGTGGCCCAGAGCGGCGACGGGGCGTACCTCTTCACCGACAGCTTCAGCAAGCTCACCCGCATCGATGAGGCCCAGCCGATCGATCTGCAGCGGGAGCAGCTCGAGTCCGCGCCCGACACCCCGGCCGGCACGACGTCGGTGGTGACGGCGGGCGACTACGCCGTGTACCGCACCGACACCGGCACGCTGTTCGCGGGTCGGCTGAGTCGGGCCGGTCAGAGCACGACCGAACTCGATCCCTTCGGAACGGCCGGCGACGAGGGCGCCCAGTCCTACACCGCGGATGCCATCGCGCTCGACGCGAGGGGAATGCTCTTCGCGTACTCCTCGGCGGACGCCTCGGTCATCCGATACGACCTCGAGGCCGACGAGGTTCGAGCCCGCGATGTTCTCGACGTCGACGTGGCGGCCCCCGTGCTGTCGGCGGCGGGAGACGCCTGGGTGCTCGTCGACCCCGACGCCGGACGCGTCTGGGTCCGAGGGGCGGACCCCGTCGACATCGACACGGGCGAGCAGACGGTCGTCGGTGAGGCCGACGCCGATGCGCGGTCGGTGTACATCGCCGACGAACAGTCGCTGTGGAGCGTTCCCGCCGACGGATCGGAACCCCGTCGCGAGGTGGGCGGTGGCGGCGCCGTGCTCGGTCAGCCCGCGCGACCGCTCACCCACCAGGGCGTCGCGTACGCGGCATGGCTGCTGCCCGGAGACGCGCGCGGCACGCTGTGGCGCTCCGACCAGGGCGAGACCGACCTCGACTACGGCGGGGCGACCATGCCCGACCAACGGCGACCGGTCTTCGTCGCGACCGACCACGCCGTGATCCTCAACGAGACGCGATCGGGGTGGGTGTGGACGGTGCCCGACGGCGCCCTCGTGGCCTCCAGCCAGAACTGGTCGCTCGACGACCGCACCGAGCAGGCGGCCGTCCAGAGCGAGGAACAGCTCAGCGTCGTGCTCGACCCGAAGCCGCCCGTCGCCGAACCCGACTCCTTCGGCGTGCGCGCCGGGCGCCTCGTCACGCTTCCGGTGCTGCTGAACGACCACGACCCGAACGAAGACGTGCTGAGCATCGTGGCCGAGAGCGTCACCGGTCTCGACCCCGGCTTCGGCTCCCTCACCGTCACCGACGCCGGGCAGCGCCTGGCCGTGCGGGTGACGCCCGGGGCGACCGGGACGGCGACGTTCTCGTACGCCGTGACCGACGGCACCACGGCCGATGGGCTCACCTCGCCCCCCACCACCGTGACCCTCTCCGTCTCGCCCGCCGACACGAACTCCGCCCCCGTCTGGTGCGGCGTCGAGACGTGTCTGCAGCAGTGGCCGACCCCCGAGGTCGCGCGCGGGGGCACCATCACCGTCCCGGTGCTGCCCGGGTGGGTCGACCCCGACGGAGACCCGCTGCTGCTGCTGTCGGTCGACAACCCGGGCGGCGTCGGCACGGTCGCCGCGACCCCCGCCGGCGACGTCGTCTACCAGCACGCCGACGACGGCTCCGGCGGCGAGCAGAACGTCCAGCTCGACGTCACCGTGGCCGATACCGCGGGAGCGACCACGACGAAGCCGCTCATCATCCGGGTGGCGCCCGACCCCACCCTGGCCGTGCAGTCGTTCACCCGGCTCGACACCGCCGGCTCGTCGCTGACCGTCGACGTCGGGCCCCACGTGACGGGAACGGCCGGTGACGTCACCCTGACCTCGGTGCGCGTGCTCGACGAGGCCACCGCCAACGCCACCGTCGTGGGCGGCAGCACCACGTTCGATTTCTCGGCGTCGCAGCCGGGGGTCTACCGCGTCGACTTCACCGTCAACGGCGGAGGACGCGACGCCAACGGCACCGCGCGCATCACGCTGCTCCCGGGCGATGCCCCCGCGCAGCTGTCGACCTCGCCGGTCGTGGCGTTCGTGCGACCGCAAGAAGACGCCACTCTCGACGTGTTCTCGGCCGTGTCCAACCCCACCGGCCGAGTCCTGCTGCTCAGCGACGTGCAGCCGGCCGCCGAAGACGGCGCGTCGTTGACCGTGGACACCGTCGGGCAGAACGATCTGCGCGTCTCGGGCAGCACGGCCGACGGCAGCGCGGGTCTGCTCGGAACGGTGGGGTACACCGTCAGCGACGGCACCGACGACGAGGGATCCCGGGTGACCGGCGAGGCCACCGTGTACCTCCTTCCGCCCGCCCCCGAGATCGCGCCCATCGCGGTCGACGACACCGTGACGGTGCGCGCGGGCGCGCAGATCGACATCCCCGTGCTCGACAACGACATCTCGCCCGCCGGGGGACGACCCACCCTCGACCCGTCGAGCGTGCAGGCTCAGCCGGCCAGCGACGCGCTGGCCTTCGCGTCGGCCGGGGTGCTGCGCTACCTCGCTCCCACCGCGCCGGGGTCGTACGAGGTGACCTACCGCGTCTTCACGACCGGCACCCCGGCGCTCTGGGACGAGGCGACGGTGCGCATCACGGTGCTCGGCGGCGAGGCCAACCGCGCCCCGCTGCCCGACACGCTCGAGGGCCGCGTCCTCAGCGGCGGGACGACCACGGTGGAGTTCCACGGCTTCGGCGTCGACCCCGACGGCGACGCCGTCACCCTCGATCGCATCGTGAGCCAGCCCGACCGGGGTACGGCATCCGTGACGCCGGACGGTTCGTCGATCGTCTACTCGTCGGTACCGGGCGACCGGGGGCAGATCACGTTCCGCTACCGGGTCTCCGACACCTCCGGCGCGACCGGTGAGGGCACGGTGCGCATCGGAGTCCTCGACGCCGAGGCCAACCCGAGTCCCATCACCTTCACCGACTACGTGCAGGTGCAGGCGGGGGCCGACAGCGAGATCCGCGTCAGTCCCCTGGCCAACGACATCGACCCCACGCAGGGCCGCCTCACGCTCACCGGGGTGCGCCCCGATCTGCCGCAGACCCTGGTCGACGGCAGCGACAACCCGGAGTACGCGCGCCTGAACGGTTTCGTGCGGACACTGACCGACACGGGCGTGGTCCTGCGCGCCGGTGAGTCGCCCGGCACGATGTCGTTCCTCTACGACGTCGAGTCGGACTCGGGCAACACCGGGCGCGGGCTCATCGTGGTGAAGGTCGTGCGCGAGAGCGTGCCCGATTACCCCGTCGTCGCCGACACCGTGCTGACCGTCGAGAACCGCGACGACTTCACCTCGGGCGTCGACGTGCTCGCGGGCAAGGCGACCTGGTCGGCGGGCGACGTCGGGTCGCTCGACGTGGCGCTGTGGGGACAGCCCGCCGACCTCCGCGTCGACGGGCGGAAGATCTCGGGCGAGCTGCCCGCCACCCGCCGCGTCATCCCGTTCGCCGTCTCGGGCCGCTCGGGTGACACCGACGTCACCACGTACGCGTTCCTGCGCGTGCCGGGCGACGACGATCTGAGCCTGTCGCTGCGCCCGGGCATGGCCCAGCGCGTCGACGAGCTCGCCTCGGTCGAGTTCGACATGGCCTCGCTGGTGGCCCTCCCTCGACGCGCGACCCTCGAAGTCGGCCCCGACGTCACGACCACCGGGGCCCGCGCCGAGGGCCGCTGCAGCGTGACCGGATCCGTGGTGCGCTACGACGCGGGTACCGGTTCCCCCTGGACCGATGCGTGCCAGGTGCCCGTGCGGGTCGCCGGCACGCAGGACTGGACCGTGCTCTCGGTGCCGATCGGTGTGATCGCCCGCGATCCCCAGCCCGAGTTGCGGCCGGGCGCGCTCAGCGTCGGACCGGGCGAGACGGCGACCTTCGACCTGCGCAACATGACCTCGTGGCAGCTGGGGCGTGAGGACTGGGGCGCGATCCGCTACGCGCTGGAGTACTCGGGCTCGGCCTTCCAGGTCGCGCTCGACGGGTCGACGGTCACCGTGACCGGCACCGACCGCGCCGTGCCGGGTACCGACAACGCCGCCATCATCTCGGTCACCAGCCACAACGCCGTCGCCCCGGCCCGACTCGTGCTGCGCGTGGGCGCGGCCCCCTCGACCCTGCCGCAGGGTGGCACGACGTCGTCGCAGTGCTCGCAGGCCTCGGGGTCGAGCTGCAGCATCGGCGTCATCGGCATCACGGGTGAGGTCAACCCGCTGCCGCGCACGCCGCTCGAGGTCCTGGGCGTGCGCCCGACGGCCTCGTGCACCGGGGTGAACTTCTCGGTGGCGTCGTCGTCCAGCATCGTCGCGTCGTGGTCGGCCGATGCTCCCGGTGCGACCTGCAGCGCCAGCGTCACCCTGCGCGACGCGCAGGGGCGCACCACCGCCGCCACCCGCGACGCGCGGGTCGTGCTCGACCTGCTGGGCTACCCTCGAGGCCCCGCGAGCGTGCGGCAGACCGCGTACTCCGACGGCTCGGTGACCCTGCGCATCGACCCGGGCGAGGCCCGTCGCGCCTACCCGTCACTGGCCGGCTACACGGTGCGGTGGCGCGGCGAGGTCGTCGCGCAGTGCGGCCCCGACGGCGCCTGCCCGACCATCGCCGCCCCCAACGGGGAGCAGCGCGAGTACGTCGTCAACGCCGTGAACAGCGTGGGGGAGTCCACTGCGTCGGTGCGCACGACCGCCTGGGCCTATGACACCCCCAACCGCCCGGCGGGGGCGAGCTTCGAGCCCGTGCAGACCGGGGGCGACGGCAAGGTCGCCGACCTGACCATCACCGGCATCGAATCGGCCGAGACCGGCACGCTCGAGGTCAAGAGCGCCTCGGGTGAGACGAAGAAGGTCGACGTCGGCCGCAATCAAGACAGCGTCACGCTGCGGGGCTTCACCGTCGGCAGCAACACCGGCACCGAGGTGTCGGTCACGCCCATCTCGCGCTTCACGGTGCCCCCCGGGCTCGGCGGATCGCAGACCGGGCAGGCGCTGGTGTTCACGGCCCACGGGGTGGGAAAGCCCACGCAGCTGGAGCTGAAACTCACATCGACGCAGACCGGAGGCGGAAAGGTCACGATCAGCGCCGAGGGCTCCGCGTCGACCAACGGCGACGACTCGACCCTGCGCTACGGCTTCGCCCTCGACGGCGCCTGCCGTGTCGACGGCGAGAAGAAGCGCGCCGAGTTCCCCGGCAAGGACGACGGCCAGACGTACACGGTGCGGCTGTGCGTCGACTCGGTCTACGACGGGCGCGTGTACGGGTCGGAGACCATCGAGAAGTCGGTCGACGCCACGCAAGACCCCACCGCCCCGCGCGGGTACACCTTCCGGGTCGGAGCGAGCCCCGACGTGGAGGGCGACGAGGCGTACTGGCGGATCAGCGGCATCCAGGAGGGTGACGATCCTCCGCGCAACAACGAGACCGTCTACGAGAACTGGGGTCCCGGAACCAGCGTGTACGACCGCGACCCGAACATAGGCGTCTACTTCCAGCACAAGGTCTGGCCGACGCGGTCGAATCGCGGCTCGGTGGACGCGGCCTCCGGCAGCGCGCCCTACCAGGTGCAGGCCCGCGCCTCCATCGACTCCTGCGTCGCCGGGAGCCAGCTGAAAGCGGAGTGGGACACCAGCAACGGCATCGGCAACGGAACCCCGTCGTACGCCGGGGCGACCTACCGCGACAAGAACGGCAAGAAGCTCGACCCCCAGGACGATCCCCGCACCGTTCCCCGCGGCGCCGTCAGCGTCACGGGCGTGACCGTCAAGATCGACTGGTCGTCGCGCGACTGGGGGCTCGAATCCGCGACTCTCGAGGTCAACGGCTCCTGCGATCCCGGCAAGGCCGCCGAGCCCTCCCAGCCTCCCAAAGACACCCCGCCCGACTGACGCCCCGTCCGCCGACGTCCGGCACCCGACACCCCGCCCCCCCCGCCACAGGAAGACACCACCGACATGACGATCACCCAGGAGCAGGCCACCTGGTTCTCCCAGACCTTCTCGCAGATCGCCGACAACGTCGAGCGCGCCGTCCTCGGCAAGCGGCACGTGGTCGAACTGGTGCTCACCGCCATGCTCAGCGACGGACACGTGCTGCTCGAAGACGTCCCCGGCACGGGCAAGACCTCGCTCGCGCGCGCCGTCGCGCAGTCGGTGCAGGGCACGAACACCCGCATCCAGTTCACCCCCGACCTGCTCCCGGGCGACATCACCGGCATCACGGTCTACGACCAGAAGACGGGCTCGTTCGAGTTCCACACCGGCCCGATCTTCGCCAACATCGTCCTCGCCGACGAGATCAACCGCGCGAGCCCGAAGACGCAGTCGGCGCTGCTCGAGGTCATGGAAGAGGGCAGCGTCACCATCGACGGCGTCTCGCGCGAGGTCGGCGTGCCGTTCCTCGTGCTGGCGACGCAGAACCCCGTCGAGCAGGCCGGCACCTATCGCCTGCCCGAGGCGCAGCTCGACCGCTTCCTCCTGCGCACCTCTCTCGGCTACCCCGACCACGCCGCGACCCTCCGCATCCTCGACGGCGGCGCCGTCGCCACGGCCGACCTCCGCCCGATCATCACGCCGCAGGCGCTCGTCGGCATGGCCGACCTCGCGGCATCCGTCTACGTCGACGCGCTCGTGCTCGACTACATCGTGCGACTCGTGGATGCCACCCGCACGGCCGACGAGGTGCGGCTCGGCGTCAGCATCCGCGGTGCGCTGGCCCTCACCCGCGCGACGCGCGCCCGTGCGGCGTCGCAGGGCCGCACGTACGCGACCCCCGACGACGTGAAGGCGCTCGCCGTGCCCGTGCTCTCGCACCGGCTGATCCTTCACCCCGAGGCGGAGTTCGACGGCGTGACGCAGGAGGCCGTCGTGGGTCAGGTGCTGCTCGACACCCTGCCGCCCACGCAGCGCGAAAGCGCGTGACGATGGCGGTGGCCGTGGCATCCGCACCCCCGGGGGTCGGGTCATGCCCGATGTGAACCTCACCGAGTCGCGTCTGACGCGCACGTCGGCCGGCACGATGGCGGCCGGCTCGCGCACGTCGATCACCTCGACGTCGACCCGCCGGCAGCGCCGGATCGTGCGCGCGGTCGTGCAGGTCGCCGAGGCCTGGCGCGTGGCGACCGAGGCGGTGGCCGCGGCTGCGCGGTGGGCGGGCAGAACCGTGCGCCCGGCCGGTGCCGTGGTCGTGGTGGCCGCTTCGCTCGGGCTGGCGTTCGGACTGATCTTCGGCTGGGTCGAGTGGATGGTCGCGGGCAGCGCCGCCCTGCTGCTGCTGGTGATGGCCGTGCCGTTCCTGTTCGGCGCGCGCGCGTACGCCGTCGACCTGGCCCTCACCCACGAACGCGTGGTCGCGGGCCACGGGGTGACCGGCGAGATCGTCGTGCGCAACGAGAGTGCGCGCCCCACGCTCCCCGGTCGTCTCGACATCCCGGTCGGTCGCGGGCTCGTCGAGTTCGGCGTGCCGCTGCTCCGCCCGGGTCAGGACACGACCGAGCCGCTCGAGATCCCGCCGCTTCCGCGCGGTGTCGTGCGGGTCGGCCCCGTCACCACCGTGCGCAGCGACCCGATCGGTCTGCTCCGACGTGAGCACGCCTTCGACGACGTGCACGAGGTGTTCGTGCACCCCCGTACGGTGGGGCTCCCCTCCACCAGCGCCGGCCTCATGCGCGACCTCGAGGGCAACGCCACCCGCCGCCTGGTCGACGCCGACATGTCGTTCCACGCGATCCGCGAATACGTTCCGGGGGACTCCCGGCGTCAGGTGCACTGGAAGTCGACGGCGAAGACGGGCCGGCTGATGGTGCGCCAATACGAGGAGTCCCGTCGCTCGCGCATGGCGGTGGTGCTCGCCGCCGCGACCCAGGAGTACGCGGATGCCGACGAGTACGAGCTCGCGGTGTCGGCCGCCGCCTCGCTGGGTATCCGGGCGGTCCGCGACGCGCGCGACATCGACATCGTCACCGGGTCCGAGATCCCGCGCGTGGTGAAGGGGCGCCTGCGCGCGATCCGCCACGTGCCGGTGATCTCGCCGCGTGCTCTGCTCGACGGGTTCAGCGCACTCGACCGGCACGAGAACACGATGCCGGTCGAAGACGTCTGCCGTTTGGCATCCGAAGCCAACGAGCGCCTCTCGATCGCGTTCGTCGTCGTCGGGTCGGCCGTCCCGCTCGGGCGTCTGCGGCAGGCCGCGTTGGCGTTCCCGGTCGACACGGCCGTCGCCGCCGTCATCTGCGACGAACGCGCTCACCCGCGCATGCAGAGCATCGCGGGTCTGACGGTGCTGACCATCGGCACCCTCGACGATCTGTCCGGACTGCTCGCGCGGGGAGCCGCGTCATGAGCGCGCGGCGCCGAGACACCTCGGCCCGTCGTCGACGCGAGGCGTCGTCGGTTCCGCGACGGGTCGCGGGGGCGTTGTTCACCGCCGCATGCATCGTGCTGGCGGCGGTCGCGGCGTGGCCGATCTACGCGTCGGCGTCGTTCCTCGTGCTGGTCGTGGGGGCGTCGATCGTCGCGGCCGCGGTGGTCGCCCTCGTCGCGTGGCGGCGCGGGGGCGGGTGGGCGCTCGCGGGCGGTCTGGCGGGGGCGTTCGTGCTCCTCGCCGTCCCGCTCGCCGTGCCGTCGCGCCTCACCTCGCCGCTCGACGTGCTGCGCGGCCTCGGAGAGGCCCTCGCCGGGCTCGTCGTCGCGTGGAAGGACCTGGTCACGGTCGACCTGCCGGTCGGCTCGTACCGCAACCTGCTCGTCCCCGCCCTCGTCGTCTTCCTGGTCGGCACGGGGGCGACCCTCGCGCTGGCGTGGCGCGGCGACCGTCGCGCGACCGGTGCCGTCGTGAGCGGTCTGGCCATGGTCGGCTTCGGTCTGTTCTTCGGCCGCACCGCGACCAGCGCGCCCCTCGTCGTCGGTCCGCTGACGTTGGCGTCACCGGTCGAGACGGCGGTCGGACTGTGCGCCCTGCTGGTGGCGGTGCTGTGGCTGGCGTGGCGCGCGCACGACGAGCGCCTCCGCGCGCTGCAGCGGGCGAGCGACGTGTCGGCGGCTCCCGTCGCGCCCGGCAGGTCGGCCACCGACCGTCGCCGCGCAGCTCTCGCGGTGGCGATGCTCGGGGTCGCGGTGGTGGCGACGACCGCGGTCGTGCCGTGGGTGGCGCGGGATGCCGACCGGCAGGTGCTGCGCTCCGCCGCCGGCCCCGACGCCCAGATCGCCGAGGCGGTGAGCCCGTTGGCCCAGTACCGCGCGATGTTCGCCGACGCCCGCGCCGATGACGTGTTGTTCCGCGTCAGCGGCGAGGGTTCCCTGCCCGAGCGCATCCGTGTCGCGACGCTCGACACGTACGACGGTGAGATCTTCCGCGCCTCCGGCGACACGGGCGGGGGCTTCCTTCGCCTGCCGTCGGTGCGCGACGCGGGGGAGGGACGCTCCGTCGACGCCGACGTCGAGATCGTCGACGGCGACGGAATCTGGATGCCGACCGCCGGGAGCCTCGCCTCGGTGACGTTCGAGGGGGACCGGCGCACCCTGCTCGCCGACCGGTTCTACTACAGCGCCGCCGCCGAAGCCGGCGTCCAGACCGCCGACGGAGGCCTGAGCGAGGGCGACCGCTACCGGCTGTCGGCCGTCGAACCGGAGGCCGTCGACCTCGCGAGCCTGACCCCGCCGGGCGTGGCCGACGGGGTGTCGGGCGGAGACAACCTTCGGCGCTGGGTGCAGGAGCACGCCGCCGGCTCCGACGGGGCCGCCCTGCAGTCGCTGGTGCAGATGCTCCGCGCGCGCGGATACCTGAGTCACAGTCTCGCGCCGCAGGGCTCGGCGACCCCGGCCTGGGCGGCCGAGCTTCCCGGGTACCAGGTGCAGCCGAGCGCCTCCGGGCACTCGCTGGCCCGCATCGACGCGATGTTCGAGCGACTGCTGGAGCGGGAAGAAGATCCGCGGGCCGAAACCTCGGGCAACTTCGTCGCCGCCGTCGGCGACGACGAGCAGTTCGCCGTCGCGACCGCCCTCATCGCGCACGAGCTGGGATTCCCCGCGCGGGTCGTGGTGGGCACGCGCCTCGTCTCGGCCGACGCCGAGCTGTCCACGTGCGCGGCCGGCGAGTGCCGCGCCCGTGATCTGAGCGCGTGGACCGAGGTGCAGGGCGTCGACGGGCGGTGGGCCGCCATCGACGTCACGCCGCAGTGGGAGCAGTCGCCGAGTCTCGAGGTGACGCAGCAGCAGGACCCCGAGAACGTCACCGAGGTGCGTCCGGACACCGTCGAAGAAGTGGTGCCCCCGGCGCCCGTGCAGGAAGACAATGCGCTCGACGACGACGTCCCCGCCGACGACGGCCTCGATCTCGCCTGGCTCTGGCCCGTGCTGCGGGTGGCGGGGATCACCGCGCTGGCGCTGCTGGTGCTCTTCGGCCCGTTCCTCGCCGTCGTCATCGCGAAGGTGCTGCGCCGGCGCGGGCGCCGCCGCGACCCCGACCCGCGTGCCGCCATCGCGGGCGGGTGGGACGAGTACGTCGACGCGGCCATCGACGCCGGCCGGACCGTACCCCTCGCGCCGACCCGCAGCGAACTGGCTCGAGCCTTCGCCACCCCGTCCGCGACCCGTCTGGCCGAAGACGCCGATCGGGCGGTGTTCGCCCCCACCGCGGTGAGCGCCGACGAGGTCGCGGCCTTCTGGCGCATCGTCGACGCGGATCGCCGCGTGCTGCTGCGTCAGCGGGGTTTCTGGCGGCGCGTCCGCGCGGCCGTATCGTTGAGATCGTTCCTGCGGTTCCTCGCCCCACGCCGTCCGCGGCGGGGGTCGCCGCATCGCGACGAGAGGGGGAAGCGTCCCACCGCCCCGGCGGGACGCGACACGACATGACCGATTCCACCGGCTGGATCCTCGGTGCGGCTTCGCTCGCGCTCGCCGTCATCCTCTACCTCTGGCTCGCGCTCGCGCTCGCCGCGGTCTTCCGCAAGATCGGGGAGCCCACGTGGAAGGCCTGGATCCCCGTCCTGAACGTCGCGACGGTGCTGAAGCTGGGCGGCTTCTCGCCGTGGCTCGTGCTGCTCAACATCGTTCCGATCTTCGGCGGGATCGCTTTCATCGTCGTCTGCATCGTCGCGGTGCACCGGATCTCGGTCGGCTTCGGTGCCGGCGCGGGCATGACCGTCGTGGGTGCGCTGTTCCCCGTGATCTGGGCGAGCATCCTCGGCTTCGGCTCGGCGCGCTGGGAGGGCGACGACGCGGCCGCCCCCCGCTCGGCCGTCGACGAGGATTCCGCCCCAGCGCGCCGCGGTCGTGACTTCGACGGGCCGTACGTGCCGCTGATCGGTGGCTGGACGCCCGACCCCGCGGACTCCGCCCGTGAACAGGATGCCGAGGGCCCGGCCGAGTCCGTGCCCGCCGCTGTGCCGGGCACGGCGCCGGTCGCGGTGCCGTTCGCGGCCCCCTCCGGATCGCTCTCCGACGCCGCCCCGTCGCCGAGCGACTGGGCCCCGCCCGCCGACCTCCGCCCCGCGAACTTCGACGGTCCGCGCCGCGCGAGCGGGTTCCCGCCCGCCGCCGACGTCCCGTCGACCGCGACCCCAGAGGCCGACGCGCAGCCCGCGTCGCCCGCCGTCGAGCCCGCCCCCGTCGCCCCGACTCGCGTCGCCCCGACCCCGCCGGTACCGACGTCGGTCTTCGACGTGCTCGACGCCCTGCGCGACGAGGCTCCCGCCACCGGGGAGACCTCTCTTCCGCGCGAGCCCGCGGCCGCCCCCTCGGCACGCGGTGAGGTGCGACCGGACTCGCGCGAGACCGACGACGACGCCTCTCGCGTTCGCGACGACGGCTTCTCCCCGGTCAGCGACCGCCCGCTTGCCGGCGCACCGGCGCGCGGCGACGCGGCCCCGGCGTGGACCCCTCCCGCGACGTTCCCCGATGCCGCGTCGGCGGCCGGCGTCGACGAAGACTCCGACGGTTCCGAGGCAGCTCCGTGGGCGAACCCGCCGCGGCGCACGCCGCGACCGGATGCCGACGGCGCGACGCCCGCGTCGGGCACTCCGCTCACGCGTCCGGCGCCCGAGCCCGTCCCCGCGCCGCGCGCAGCGGTCAGCGCCGTTCCCGACGACTTCCCCGAGCTGTCCGAGGCCGTGTCTGCGGTCTCGGAGGCCCCGAATGCCGGGTCGCCGCGATCGGCGCGCACTTCGGTCTCGGCCTTGTACACCCAGCCGGAGGTGCCGTCCGATCAGGCCGACGACGACTTCGACGAGCTCGATCGCACCGTCGTGACGCGGCGCAAGCGCATCCCGTGGGCACTGATCCCGCCGGGTGGTGCCCCCGTCGACCTCACCTCGTCCGTCGTCATCCTGGGGCGTCGCCCGGCCCTCGACCCGTCACGCCCGGACGCGCAGCTTGTACCGATCTCGGATGACACCCGCACGGTGTCCAAGACGCACGCGCGCCTCGAGCTGCGCGGCGACACCTGGTTCGTGACGGATCTCGACTCGACCAACGGGGTGCTCTTCGCCACCCTCATGGGGACCGAGGTCGAGGCCCCTCCGGGGGAGGAGATCGAGGCCGGCGAACGCTTCTTCCTCGGCGACGCGGAGGTGCGTCTGTCGCGGAGGGACGTGTGAGCGGCCCCTACGACCGCCCCGACGATCCCGACGAGGTCACCATCTGGTCCGGTCGGCTGCGGCCCTGGCCGGCGGCCCCGGTCCCCGAGGGAGACGTCGACGACGAGACGGTGCGCTCGGGTGGGACCGACCTCGACGACGACACCGTGGTGTCGGGTCGCCTCGCCCACGACGACACGGTGCGTTCGGCGCGACCCGAGGTCGACGATGACACGCTCCGGTCGGCTCCTGCCTTCCTCGACGACGACACGGTCGTACCGCGAAGCGCGCGCATCGACCCGGGCGCGGCGCCGACGGATGTCGACCCCGTGGATGCCGATGACCCGGCGGACGCCTCGACCACGACCGCTCCGCGCCGCCCGCTCGCGTCGATCCCCGACGTCGATGAGGTGACACGGCGTCGCCCGGCGCCGGTGCCCGATGTCGACGAGGTGACTCGTCGCCGTCCCGCGTCGGTCCCCGACGTCGACGAGGCGACACGGCGTCGCCCTGCCCCGGCCCCCGATATGGACGAGGTCACGCGCCGCCGTCCGGCTCCGGCCGCGACCCCCGCCCCGCCCCCCGACGTCGACGAGGCGACCCGCCGCCGACACGTCGCGGTCGACCCCGACCTCGACGACACCACCGCACCGGGCGTGCGAGCACGTTCCGCCACTCCCGACGCCGCGTCCCCCACGACGCCACCCGCTCCCGACCTCGACGACCAGACCGCCTCGGGCGCTCGTCGCCGCGCGGCGCGCGCGGCCGACGGCGCGGCAGGCGGCGCCGCGGCACCCGACCGCGAGGCACCCGACCGCGAGGCGCCCGACCGCGAGGCGCCCGACCGCGAGGCGCCCGCTCGCATCGCGCCCGACCGAGTCGCGCCCGACCGGGAGGTGCCCGGCACGGTCCGCGCCGCGCACATCCCGATCGCGGGGGAGCAGCAGGCCTACGCCCCGCGCACGGACGAACCGGTGCGGGTGGAACGCCGCCCATCGGCATCCGCGGTCCGTTCCGAGACCGACGTCCCCGCCAGCCGTCGCCGCACGGGTCGTCGCGGTGCGCTCCGCGCACTGATCCTCGCGGGCGTGATCGTCGTGCTGCTGGGTGTCGCGGTCGCCGCCGCGGTGCTGCTGCTCGGCTGAGCGACCGGCACCCGGCACACTCCCAGCCCGAGGGACTGCACACGTTTGCCCCGCTCCCGGGGAGCGCGTATCATTGACCGGGTGTGCGTTCACGCGCGCCGTGCGTCATGCCTCCGGGCAGGTCGTTCGGATCAACGCTCGCACCATCTCAGGGATTGGCCTGCGAACAGGTCACCCCCACGGCATATCCACCACGACCGCGTCCGATCATTCTGGCGCGTGGCGGATTCCACGTGAGCCCGACACGTCACGAATCGCAAGATCCACGACGTTTCGGGGGAGACACGACGCTGTCACCGTGCAGCACCCTGCGCAGAACCGCAAGGAACCGCGCAGCACAATCAAGGAGAGAACGTGCCAACCATTCAGCAGTTGGTTCGCAAGGGCCGCTCGCCGAAGGTCACAAAGACCAAGGCTCCCGCGCTGAAGTCGAACCCCCAGCAGGCCGGCGTGTGCACCCGCGTGTACACGACGACCCCCAAGAAGCCGAACTCGGCCATGCGCAAGGTCGCCCGCGTGAAGCTGCGCAACGGCACCGAGGTCACCGCCTACATCCCCGGCGAGGGCCACAACCTGCAGGAGCACTCGCTCGTGCTCGTCCGCGGCGGTCGCGTCAAGGACCTCCCCGGTGTCCGTTACAAGATCGTCCGCGGTGCACTCGACACCCAGGCCGTCAAAAACCGTAAGCAGGCTCGCAGCCGCTACGGTGCGAAGAAGGGCTGAGTCAGATGCCTCGTAAAGGTCCCGTCACCAAGCGTCCGGTCGTCAACGACCCGGTCTACGGTGCTCCGATCGTCAGCCAGCTGGTCAACAAGATCCTCGTCGACGGTAAGAAGTCGATCGCAGAGTCGATCGTCTACACCGCCCTCAAGGGTGTCGAGGCGAAGAACAGCCAGGACGCCGTCGCCACGCTGAAGAAGGCGCTCGACAACGTCCGTCCCACCCTCGAGGTCAAGAGCCGCCGCGTCGGTGGCTCGACCTACCAGGTGCCCGTCGAAGTCAAGCCGCACCGCGCGAACACCCTCGCGCTGCGCTGGCTCGTGAGCTACGCGAAGGGTCGTCGTGAGAAGACGATGACCGAGCGTCTGCAGAACGAGATCCTCGACGCCTCGAACGGCCTCGGTGCCGCGGTCAAGCGCCGCGAAGACACCCACAAGATGGCCGAGTCGAACCGCGCCTTCGCGCACTACCGCTGGTAACAGCTCCTTCTTCGACGGGCTCGGGCGGCCGACCCGGCCCGCGAGCCCGTCGAAGAACCCACGACATCCGCCACCACACGTAAGGACACCCCGTGGCACAAGACGTGCTCACCGACCTCACCAAGGTCCGCAACATCGGCATCATGGCGCACATCGATGCCGGCAAGACGACGACGACCGAGCGCATCCTGTACTACACGGGAACCAACCACAAGATCGGCGAGACGCACGACGGCGCTTCGACGACCGACTGGATGGAGCAGGAGCAGGAGCGT
This sequence comes from Microbacterium sp. Leaf179, assembly GCF_001423785.1. Classification (NCBI taxonomy): domain Bacteria; kingdom Bacillati; phylum Actinomycetota; class Actinomycetes; order Micrococcales; family Microbacteriaceae; genus Microbacterium; species Microbacterium sp. Leaf179. The sequence goes on from NZ_LMPH01000001.1 coordinate 748,857, forward strand.
GGCATCACGATCACCTCCGCTGCTGTGACGTGCTTCTGGGACAAGAACCAGATCAACATCATCGACACCCCCGGGCACGTCGACTTCACCGTCGAGGTGGAGCGTTCGCTCCGCGTGCTCGATGGCGCCGTCGCCGTCTTCGACGGCAAAGAGGGCGTCGAGCCCCAGTCGGAGACCGTGTGGCGTCAGGCCGACAAGTACAACGTCCCCCGCATCTGCTTCGTCAACAAGATGGACAAGCTCGGCGCGGACTTCTACTTCACCGTCGACACCATCATCAACAAGCTCAAGGCGAAGCCGCTGGTCATCCAGCTGCCCATCGGCGTCGAGAACGACTTCATCGGTGTCGTCGACCTCGTCGAGATGCGCGCACTCGTCTGGGCGGGCGACGCCAAGGGTGATGTCACCATGGGCGCCAAGTACGACATCCAGGAGATCCCGGCCGACATGGCCGACGTCGTCGCGAAGTACCGCGAAGAGCTCCTCGAGACCGTCGCCGAGACCGACGAAGAGCTCCTCGAGAAGCACTTCGGTGGCGAAGAGCTCACCGTCGCCGAGATCAAGGCCGCGATCCGCAAGCTGACGGTCAACTCCGAGATCTACCCGGTGCTCTGCGGCTCGGCGTTCAAGAACCGCGGTGTGCAGCCCATGCTGGACGCCGTCATCGACTACCTGCCGTCGCCCCTCGACGTGCCGGCCATCGAGGCGCACGACCCGAAGAACGAAGAGACGATCATCGAGCGGCACGCCGATCGTGAAGAGCCCTTCACCGCGCTGGCGTTCAAGATCGTCACGCACCCCTTCTTCGGTCGTCTGACCTACATCCGCGTGTACTCCGGTCACCTCGACTCGGGCGCGCAGATCGTCAACTCGACGAAGTCCAAGAAGGAGCGCATCGGGAAGATCTTCCAGATGTACGCCAACAAGGAGAACCCGGTTCCCTCGGTCACCGCCGGCCACATCTACGCGGTCATCGGCCTCAAGGACACCACGACCGGCGACACCCTCTGCGACGCGCAGAACCAGGTCGTCCTCGAGTCGATGACGTTCCCCGAGCCCGTCATCGAGGTCGCGATCGAGCCGAAGACCAAGGCCGACCAGGAGAAGCTGGGTCTCGCGATCCAGAAGCTCGCCGAAGAAGACCCCACGTTCCGTGTCGAGCAGAACAACGACACCGGCCAGACGGTCATCAAGGGCATGGGCGAGCTGCACCTCGACATCCTCGTGGACCGCATGAAGCGCGAGTTCAAGGTCGAGGCCAACGTCGGCAAGCCGCAGGTCGCGTACCGCGAGACGATCAAGAAGACCGTCGAGCGTCACGACTACACGCACAAGAAGCAGACCGGTGGTTCGGGTCAGTTCGCCAAGATCCAGTTCGCGCTCGAGCCCCTCGAGGTCACGGCCGAGAAGATCTACGAGTTCGAGAACAAGGTCAGCGGTGGTCGTATCCCCCGCGAGTACATCGGACCCACCGACCAGGGCTTCCAGGACGCCATGAACGTCGGCGTGCTCGCCGGCTACCCCATGGTGGGCGTCAAGGCGATCCTGCTCGACGGCGCGTCGCACGACGTCGACTCCTCGGAGATGGCGTTCAAGATCGCCGGCTCCATGGGCTTCAAGGAAGCGATCCGCAAGGCCAACCCCGTCATCCTCGAGCCGCTCATGTCGGTCGAGGTGCGTACTCCCGAGGAGTACATGGGCGACGTCATCGGTGACCTCAACTCGCGTCGCGGACAGATCCAGTCGATGGAAGATGCCCAGGGCGTCAAGGTCGTGCGGGCGCTCGTTCCGCTGTCCGAGATGTTCGGCTACATCGGTGACCTGCGCTCGAAGACCTCGGGCCGTGCCGTGTACTCGATGGAGTTCGACAGCTACGCCGAGGTTCCTCGCGCCGTTGCTGACGAGATCGTCCAGAAGAACAAGGGCGAGTAACACCTCCCTCGCGGATGCCGGGAGCCCCTGCTTCGGCACGGGTTCCCGGCATCCACTCAAACTGAATACCGACTCTCTAGTAATCTGAGAACAACCCCCGCGAAGAACCGGTCGCAATCCAGTGCCCGAGACCTCGCAACCAACGTCCTGAGGAGGACCCAGTGGCTAAGGCCAAGTTCGAGCGGACCAAGCCGCACGTGAACATCGGAACGATCGGTCACGTCGACCACGGCAAGACCACGCTCACCGCTGCCATCTCGAAGGTGCTCGCCGACAAGTTCCCGTCGGCCACCAACGTTCAGCGTGACTTCGCGTCGATCGACTCGGCGCCGGAAGAGCGTCAGCGTGGTATCACGATCAACATCTCGCACGTCGAGTACGAGACCCCCAAGCGCCACTACGCGCACGTCGACGCGCCCGGCCACGCCGACTACATCAAGAACATGATCACCGGTGCCGCGCAGATGGACGGCGCGATCCTCGTGGTCGCCGCCACCGACGGCCCGATGGCTCAGACGCGTGAGCACGTGCTGCTCGCCAAGCAGGTCGGCGTTCCCTACCTGCTCGTCGCGCTGAACAAGTCGGACATGGTCGACGACGAGGAGATCCTGGAGCTCGTCGAGCTCGAGGTTCGCGAGCTCCTCTCGTCGCAGGACTTCGACGGCGACAACGCCCCCGTCGTCCGCGTCTCGGGCCTCAAGGCTCTCGAGGGCGACGAGCAGTGGGTCAACGCCATCGTCGAGCTCATGGAAGCCGTCGACGAGTCGATCCCCGACCCGGTGCGTGACAAGGACAAGCCGTTCCTCATGCCCATCGAGGACGTCTTCACCATCACGGGCCGTGGCACGGTCGTCACGGGTCGCGCCGAGCGCGGTACCCTCGCGATCAACTCCGAGATCGAGATCGTCGGCATCCGCCCGACGCAGAAGACCACGGTCACGGGTATCGAGATGTTCCACAAGCAGCTCGACGAGGCCTGGGCCGGCGAGAACTGTGGTCTGCTCCTCCGCGGCACCAAGCGTGACGACGTCGAGCGTGGCCAGGTCATCGTGAAGCCCGGTTCGGTCACCCCGCACACCAACTTCGAGGGCACGGCGTACATCCTGTCCAAGGAAGAGGGCGGCCGCCACAACCCGTTCTTCACGAACTACCGCCCGCAGTTCTACTTCCGCACCACCGACGTCACCGGCGTCATCACGCTGCCCGAGGGCACCGAGATGGTCATGCCCGGTGACACCACCGAAATGTCGGTCGAGCTCATCCAGCCGATCGCCATGGAAGAGGGCCTCGGCTACGCGATCCGTGAGGGTGGCCGCACCGTCGGCGCCGGTACGGTGACCAAGATCGTCAAGTAAGTCTCTTTCGACTTCACTCGGCACAGGCCGGGCCTTCGGGCCCGGCCTTTGTCGTTCCTGCGCGAGGCATCGTCGCAGCTGTCACGGACTCCGGATGCCGTGCACCCACCCGTTCTGCGTGATGGCGGGCAGGGCGACGCGAGGCCGTGCTCTTCGCGAATCGGGCCTCGCGGGTGAAACCCGTAAGCTGAACGGGTGAGTGACACCCCTTTCGAGCCGAGCCGACGCTCCCGTCGCGAGGCGCGGGCGGAGGTCGACACCGCCCCCTCCGAGCCCTCGCTGAGCGTCGGCCACGATGACCGTGGCGCGTCCGACCGTCCCGCCGAGCGCCCGCGTGCCTCGAACGATCGTCCGGCTGGACGCCCGGCATCCGGTTTCTTCGGCACCTGGAAGCCCCTGGCGGCCGCTGCCGCCGCGCTCGTCGTCGCCATCGTCGTCGGGCTGTTGGCCGGAGTCGCCTTCAACGGAGCCGCGGGTCGCAGCGTCGGCAGTGTGCTGGCATCCGTCGTCGTCGGGGGGACCGGCCTCGGGCTGATGGCCCGCACGCGGCCCGCCGGATTCTTCTCGCTGCGGGGCCTCGACGTGCTCTGGGCACTCGTGCTCGGCGCGATTCTGCCCTTCGTCACCGGCATCGCGGCGGGGTCCCTCGGGTGGCCGGCGTTCGCGGCACTGTCGCCACGGTGGCTGCTCCTGGGTGTCGTGGCGCCGTTCGTCGTCACCGCCATGCTGGCCTTCTTCGCCATCGGCTTCGTCTTCCCGGCGGCTCTGAGCTATGCGTCGACGCGCTTCACCCCGACCATCGCTCGCGTGGTGGCCGGCGTCGTGTCCGCCCTCGCATTCGCGATCATCCCGCTGGTCTTCTCGGGCACCGTGTCGGGCATGCCGACTGCGCTGTTCGTGGGCCTCGGCATCGCGGCATCCGTCTTCGTGGGGCTCTCGCTGCGCTTCTGGGGGCCGCTGCTGCTGAGCCTCGTCTTCCCGATGGTCTGGGTCGCGCTCTCGGTCGCCGGCTACCTGCTGGCCTGAGGGCTCAGCGTCCGCGGAGCACCGGCACGGCGGTGACCGACAGCGCACCCAGCACGGCGAGCTGCACCGCCGCGACACCCGCGGCCGCGCCCGCCACGCCGAGCGTCGAGGCGCCGATGAGCACCGCGGGCACGATCAGCACCGCGCCGACGCACACCGCGGCGAGGTAGGCGCCGTCGCGCCCCGCGGGCAGCACGACGCACATGCCGAGCGCCGTGGCGATCGTCATCGCCGCCAACGCGATCCCGCCGAAGAGGGCGGTGAGTGACGAGATCTCGAATCCCGGGCCCAGCACGATGGGCGTGGCCCACGGGACGACGAGGGCGAAGCCGGCGCCGAGCGCGATCGCGAGCAGGGCGTGCAGGCCGACGGCGCGGCGCATGCGGCGGAGCCCCGCCTCGCCGGTGGCCGACGAGACCCACCCCTGGAACGAGCCGGTGATCATGTAGACGCCGATGTAGCCGTACTTCAGCACGCGGTCGAAGGGGGCGAAACCGATGGCCGCGGGCGCGCCGGCGATACCGAGCGTCGAGAGGGGCGCCGTCTCAGAGAACGTCAGCAGCCCGGCGGCCAACGCCGTGCGCCAGCCCCCACGGTAGGCCGCTCGCGCGTCGGCGATCGCCGCACGCGTCGAGAAGCGTTCACGCAGTCCGATGAGCCACGTGGCGACGAGGAACGCCGCGAGCGTGCCGACGAGCAGTACCGCCGGGTAGAGCAGAGGGATGCCGGTGGCCAGCGCCGCGATCGCTCCGGCGAGGTTGAGCACGATCCGGGGGACCGCGTCGAACACGAGCGCCAGGAGCGGTCGACCGACCCCGACGGCGTACCAGCTGAGCGACAGACCCTGCAGCGAGAACGCCAGTGCCGAGACGATCGCGAGCGCGTGATCGTCGGCGTGGCTGGCCAGGGCGGCGACGACGGCGACGAGGGGCAGAACGACGAGGCTGTTCGCCCCGCGCACGACGATGCTCGCGCGGAAGACCCGCGAGGGGTGCGCGGACCGCGCCGCCTCGACCGGGCCGCGCACGGCCCACCCGAAGGTGATGAGGGTGGCCGCGAGCGTCCCCAGGGCCTGCCCGATGGCGATCTCAGCGAAGCCGGTGGGGCCGGCGGCGCGTGTGATGAGCGGGAGGGCGATGAGGGGCGAGATCGCCGACAGCGCCGACACGGCCGTCAGCAGGGCGACGCTGCGGGCCCGGTGGGGCCGCTGCGCCTCAGGCGCGGCCGAAGACACGGCCGGGTTCGCGCGCGTCTCCGCGCCCACTGTCACGTGAGTCGTTGCGCTCGTCGTCACCGAGGGGGCGCAGGATCACCGCGATGAGGATCCAGGTGATCGCGAACCAGAACATGCTCGTGAGCGTCGCCGACAGCAGATACGACGCCAAAAGGCCCGCGGCCACGGGTTTGCGTTCGCGGGGGACGCAGACGAACACGGTGACGAAGAGGGCGACCAGCAGGCCCAGGCCCACGATCCCGCCGTCGTAGAGCACCTGCACGGGCAGCATGATGATGTGCCCGCTGATGCCCGGGGTACCCGGCTGCTCGTGCCTCAGCCCGAAGGTGTTCGTGCCGTTTCCGAGCCACAGGTTGACGCCGTGCATCTCCTGCGCCGCGAGTCGGGCGACCTCGAGGCGGAAGCCGATCGTGCCGCCCTGGAAGTCGACGTCGCCGATCTTGTTCTGCTGTTCGGGGTTCGTGGGGTCGGGTTCGCGCGTGGGCGCGGGAGAGGGGGTCACCTCGTCGACCGGCGTCGCGGAGACGGATGCCGTGGGGCTCGCCGACGGAGGCAGAGTGCGGTCGGCGGGCTCGGTGCCGCCGAGGGCCGCGATGATGCCGTACGTGACGACCAGCGTCACGACCAGCACCCCGGCGGGGAGCACGCGGGTGAGGCGCTCGCGCCAGGCTGAGCGGAGCGAGAACACCGTGAACAGGACGAAGACGCCCAGACCCAGCACCAGGCTGAACACGGCGGTGCGCGTCTGCGAGGCGACGAGGCCGAGCGGCACGGCGATCGCGATGGCCGCGGTCTCCCACCGGCCGATCCCGCGTCGGGTGATCGTCAGCAGGGTCCAGAAGATCAGGATCGAGGCGTAGATGTTCGCCTCGATGGCCGTGAGGCGCGAGACGTAGACCTCGTACAACCAGTCGAAGTCGGTGCCGAGGGCGATCTGCCCGCGGGTGACGTTGGCGACGACGTAGGCGGCGAAGCCGACGAGAGCCCACGGTGCCACCGATATGCGTCCGAGACGTGCCGCGAGGTCCGCGCCCTCGGCGAGAGCCATCATCGAGACGAGCAGCAGCAGGTCGATGACGAGCCAGATGAGGATCGACGCGCTCCACGTCAGGCTCGGCGAGAACACGAGCGTCGTCACGACGTTCCACGCCACGAACGCGGCGTACACGAGCGGCACGGGGTGACGGAGTGCGCGGAGGAACGCTCCGCGCAGCATCGGGTGCACCAGCATCCACGCCGCGAGCGCCAGCGGAACGACCTGCTCCACGCGTACGCGGAACCCGACGATCTCGGCGTCGTAGCGTCCGAGGAACGAGCTCACGACGACCGCGCCGATGAGGATGAGCGTGATGAGTCGCGTCCGAGCGCTGAGGCTCGGACGGGCGTAGGCGAGGGCGGGGGAGAAGGTCATGAGCGGGGGACCAGATCCCAGAGTTCCGCACGAATACGGCGGTCGAAGGTGTCGCGAGCGAAGAGTCGTTCGAACCGCTCGCGGGCTGCCGCGGCGGCGACTCGGATACTCGTCTCGTCGAGAGCGTCGAGGGCATCCGCCCAGGCTTGGGCATCGCCCGGTGTCACCAGCAAGGGGCTCTCTCCCACGATCTCGCGGAGACCGCCGGCGTCGCTGACCAGCAACGCGCGCCCTGCCCCGAGCGCCTCGATCGCGATGGTCGGCAGGGGATCGGGCAGCACACTCGGGACGACCACGACGTGTGCGGCGTCGAGGTGCGAGCGCACATCGGCCGTCCGACCGACAACGGTGATCTGCGAGCGCCGCGGAGACTCCCTGACGAGCTCGGGCACGTCGACAGCCTCCCCGATGGGCGGGGCGTCACCGAGGATCTCGAGCGTCATATCTGTGCGCTTCATGCGGCTGAATGCGTCGAGGAACACACGGTGTCCCTTCCACGCGTTCCATCGGCTTGCGATGACCACGCGGATGCCACCCGTGAACGGCGGGAGATCGGTCGGCGGTGCCGTGTCGAAGCCGTTGTGCACGACGGTCGTTCGTCCACGAAGGTGGGAGGGCAGCGCCCGCGCGACAGCGGAGCTGACGGCGATGATGTGGTGCGCGTAGCGCAGGAACGGGATGACGGAGCGGGAACGGGCGTCGATGTGCTCGTGCAGGTGCAGCACCACCCGCGCACCGGCGAGGCGTGCCGGCGGCGCCACCAGCGCAGAGGCCGCGGTGTTGACGTAGACCAGTGAGGGGCGTGCGGCGAGCAGGCGGAGCCCGGTGCTCACCGCCCGTCCGGCCAGGCCGAGCAGGCGAGTCGGGCGGAGGTATGCGCGACGCATGATCGGGAGCGGGAGGTGTCGCACCTGGACGCCATGTTCCTCGAGCGTCCGCGAGAGCTCGCGCTCGGGATAGTCGATGTCGGTCGGCAGCCAGACCTCGAGATCCAGATCATCGGGGACGGTGCGCAGCACCTCGAGGAGAACCCGATCGGCGCCGTACATCTCGTCGGACGGGTGAACCACGATTGCGCGACCGCGACTCACTGGCTGCTCCGGCTCTTGAGCTCCCGGGCGGGGATGCCACCGAAAACGGCCCCGGGCGGAACGTCGCGGGTCACGACGGCCCCGGCGGCCACGACAGCGCCGTCGCCGATCGTCACGCCAGACGTGATCGTCACGCCGCTGGCGATCCAGCAGCCCGAACCGATGGTGATCGGAGCCCATTCCACGCCTTGCGACTTCACATCGAGCGACGGGTCGCTCATCACGTGGTCTTCGGCGAAGACCCGGACGCCGGGACCGAGCATCGTCTTCTCGCCGATGATCACCCCTCCCGAGCACCCGATGTAGCAACCGGGAGAAAGACTGCTCCCATCGCCCATGACGAGCCCTACGCCGATGGCGCGTGAGTAGTAGCTGCTGGGACGGATCAGCGTGCCCGTGCCGATCGAGACGCGGTCACCGAGCCGGATTCCGTCGCGGCTGAGCCCTTGGATCTCGGCGAAGTCCTCGACGATGAGGTCCGAGCCGACGTGCACGAGGTGGGGGTTGCGCACACGAACCCCGCGGCCGACCAGGGGGAGGCCGCGTGCCGTCCCGAGGCGTGGACGCAGAAGCGCGCCGCGCGCCGCCATCGGGCCGACCTTGCCAGCGAGCTGAGCGCTGACGATCCTCCAGCGGTCGCTGCCGGCGCTACTCAGCCGCTCGCGCTGTTCGCCGACGATCTTGTGAAGAAATCCCATTATTCAGCGAGTCCTATTGCGAGACGGTCGATGACGGAGGGCGTCCGGATGTCGAGAAACACGTCGCGTTCCCACGTAACGCCGGACTCGGTACCTCTTGCCCGCTTCCGAGCCCCCTGTGCAGTATTGCTGCAACTGCAACGGGAGTCTGGGATCTTACCGAGAGGCGGCTCGTTCCCGGGGGTCACCCCATGCGTGAAGTTCCGCACGCGTCCCCCGTCATTTCCCGGGCTGGCTCGACGTCTCCGGGCAATGGCCGGTCGTCGTTCCTGGTAAGGCTGCAACCCAACTCAGGTAGCATACCGATCGCGCGACAGGTGCCCGTCGCGCCCGACGCCGGATGACCGACTCGCGGCGTGATCGGATGGAAATGTCACGTCTTGCCACTCGCCGTCTTCGACCCCGTACGGTCGCTTGGATTTTTCTCGGTGCGCTCAGCGCGGTTCTTGTCGCTCTCGCCGCGGCGGTGTCATTCGGTGGTTTCGTGGCGCAGAAAGAGCTGCGTGCGGCCGTACCCATCGTTTCGAAGATGCAGGATCAGTTCGGTTCTGACGACCGGGCGGGGCTCGCCACGTCGATGAACGAGGTGCAGGGGCACGCTGCGGCCGCGCGAGGTGCCGCTGACACCCCGCTGTGGTGGGTCGCCGAGCAGGCCCCTTTCATCGGGCCCTCACTGCACGCCATACGCGAGTCGACGGTAGCCGTGGACGAGCTCGCCCAAGGCGTGCTGCCCGCTCTGATCGACGTCGATCCGGCACTCCTCCGGCCGGCGGGTGGCGCATTCGACGTCGCCGCCCTGTCCGCGCTCGCCGGCCCCGTTTCGCAGGCCGCCGACTCAGGCGAGCTCGCGGCCAATGCTCTTTCGGGCATTGATCTCGCGAACACCCCTGGGATGCTCCGCGGCCCGCTCTCGCAGCTCACCGGCGCCGTGGGGGCGCTGCAGCCGGCGCTCTCTCGCGCGAATGCCCTGATGCCGCATCTGCCGTCGATCATGGGCGAGGACGGCGCGAAGAACTATCTGCTGCTCGTGCAGAACAATGCTGAGGCTCGCGGAACGGGAGGAATTCCGGCCTCCATCGTTCAACTTCGATTCGACGGCGGGAAGATGGACATCGTCCAGCAGGCGACGAGTCGGAGTTTCACGAACAAGCGCGAGACCCCCATTGTCCCGCTTGACGACGAGGTCGTGAAACTCTTCGACGACAAGGTCGGACGCTGGTCGCAGGACATGACCTCAACACCAGACTTCGCCCTGTCGGCCAAACTTGCCGAGGCTTATTGGGCCGAGTCCTTCGGGACCCAGGTGGACGGGGTTATGTCTATCGACCCTGTCGCCCTGTCGTACGTTCTCGGCGCGACAGGACCGGTCAAGCTTCAAACTGGCGACGAGCTCACGAAAGCGAATGCTGTTCAGACTCTGCTGAGCGACGTTTACGCCAGGTATCCGAAGAATGCCGACCAGGACGAGTTTTTCGCCTCCGCTGCGGTTGAGATCTTCGACGCTGTCTCGTCGGGCGATTTCAAGCCGGTCGCCTTCGCACAGGCGATTGTGCAGGCGGTCGACGAGAATCGCGTGTACTTCTACTCGTTCGACGCGGCGACGAGGGACGCCTTCTCCGGCTCACGTCTGCTCGGGCCTCTGCCCACCGACGGGCCAGGCACGGGTACGACGCTCGGAGTCTTCGTGAACGATCTGACTCAATCGAAGTTGAACTTCTACACGTCGATGGCGGCCGAGGTTCAGGTGGATCGCTGTTCCTCGACGCCCAGCTTCACCACTGTGATCACTTTCGCGAACACGCTCGACCAAGCGACGGCGGACGGGCTGGTTCCCTACGTCGACACGGCGAGCAGATACGACAAGGGAACCATAGGCACAGACGTGCAGTTCTACGGACCAAATGGAGCGCGGTTCGTCAACGCTGCTCTCGACGGGGTGGATGTCTCGATCACAACAGGCGAGCACTTGGGCCGGCCTGTGGGACGCATGTGGATCGTGAATCCCATGGGTTCTCAACACACCCTCGCGGTGAAGTTCGAAGGAAGTCCCGGAGACGCGAGTACCTCCGACGTGGCACTCGTCCACACTCCGATGGTGAACCCCGTGAGCACCCGTATCGTGGAGGTCCCCTGCGGCTGAGCGCGTCACGTGGTTCGGGGGCGCCTGTCCCCGTTGTCGCGCTTCGTCTGCCTCAGAGTGCCGCGAAGAGGTACGCGTATCCCGCGAGCAGGCCGAGGTTCATCAGGCCACCGATCGGCGCGAGTACACCGGGCGATCCACGGCGGAGGATGACGGCGACCACGGCGAGCACCAGCCCCAGCACAGCACCCGCCGCGCTCAGCGCAAGTGTGCTGGTCAGCGGGATCGTTTCGACGAAGGCCGCCCAGAGGCGCGCCACCACCGCCAGCTGCACGCCGATCGAGGCGAGGGCGGCGAGCAGCGACAGGGTTCCGAGCACTCGGGGGGCGGTCTTCACGCGCCGAGCCTACCTGAGGGCTCTTCCGCGACCGGAATCGTGCGGGCGGGCGGGAAGACCACGAAGTGGTAGAGGACGAAGCGGACGACGGTGACCCCGGCGATCGAGACGAGGTTGACGAGGTTGAGCCCGATCGGACCGGCATCTCCGTAGATCGCCTCCAACGCCTGCGCTCCAGCCCACACCGCTGCTGCGCCGAGACCCGTGCAGACGGCGTTCACGAGGAGGAAGCGCACCATCTGACGCCCGGCCCCGGTGCGGGAACGGGAACGGAAAGCCCACTCCCGGTTGCCCACGTAGGCGTTGACGAGGGCGATGAGAGAGGCGATGACCTTCGCGGCCACGGGACCGACACCCGCGAGCAGCAGCAGATTGAACGCTGCGATCTCGATCCCGGTGCTGATGGCGCCCACGATCAGGAACCGCACGGACAGAGCGCCCGCGCGCCGAAGATTCTTGGTGCGCCCCACGAGTGTCATACGCTACATGTTCGGGGGAGTAGCCGGGTGAATTCATCCCGGAGGAATGCGGGGATGCCAGGGTGCAGGCGCAAGATCACGTCGCGGTCGTGATACCGGCGTTCAACGAGGCCGAGGCGCTTTCGGCCTTCCTCGCAGAGATCCGCGCCTCGTTCGCGGCCGTCGGCCGTTCTGTCACGCTGATCGTCGTGGACGACGCATCGACCGATGACACGAGCGAGGCTGGATCTGCCTTCGCCGACGTCGTTCGTTCTCCCATCAACCGCGGCCACGGGCCGACCGCCCTCGCCGCCTACGGCGAGGGCCTGCGCAGCGGCGCCGGGGTGATCGTGCACGTCGACGGCGACGGTCAGTTTTATGGCGACGACATCGCGCGCGTCGCGACGGCTCTCGACCGTTCGCGGCATGACGTCGTCCACGGAGTGCGGCGAGGACGCACCGACCCCTGGTTCCGCCGCTGCCTGAGTGCCCTCGTGCGTTTCGCCGTCCTCATCCTCTGCGGTCGTTCCGTCCCCGACGTCAACACCCCGCTGCGGGCTTACCACCCCGACATCCTCGCGCGGCTGGTCGACGGCGTTCCCGCTGACGCTCTCGTCCCGCACGTGCACTTCTCCATCGCGGAAGCGCGGGACCGGCTCCGCGTGGGCTATGTCGCCGTTGCCAGCATCCCCCGCCGAGGCGCGGTCGCGCAGGGGACCATGTGGGGAGCCGGACGTGCGCGTGCGATACTTCCTCCTCGCCGGCTCGTGCGTTTCGCCGGACGGGCCCTCGCCGAGCTCTGGCGCATCGATATCGTCGGCTCCCGTCGAATCTCTCAGCCTTCCACGTCGGTCCGCGGTTGACATGCGGTTGCTGATCGCCGCTACGGGCCTGGGGTTGTGTCTCGCCGTGGTCCTCATGGCGACCTTGTCGCCCACCCCCATCGACCAAGGTTACGAGTCGGCCATTGAGCGAGTGCTCTCGGTTCTGCATCGCAACGGCGTGCCGGGGTGGTTCGGGTACCGCTGGTTCGAGTTCTCGGCGAATGTGCTGATCTTCGTGCCAGTGGGGTTCTTTCTTGCTCTCGTGTTCCCCACCCGATTCCTCTGGTTGTCGGTTCCGGTCATCCCGGCACTGTCGGGCTCGCTCGAGCTGGCGCAGTATTTCGTTCTGCCCGCACGCTTCGCGACCGTCAACGACGTCATCGCGAACTCGCTGGGGGGCTGGCTCGGTGTCGCCGGTGCCGCGATCGTCGTCGTCGCTGTCCACGTCCGTGACCGTCGGATCATCCGAGCGTGGCGGGAACAGAATGTGATCGGCGCACGAGGACCGGTCGCGTGACCCGGTTCATCTCGCGCCCAGGCCTCCTCGCCGCGGCATCCGCTCTGCTCGTCAGCATCGTCGCGTACATGCCGATGGTCCTCAGCGGGCACATCACGCGCGACTCCGGGGTCTTCCTCTATACGGGAATGGTCGTCTCGCGCGGGGGAATGCCATACGCAGACTCCTGGGATCACAAGGGCCCGTTGCTCGCGGCCATCGAAGCCGTGGCCTGGCGACTGGGTGGAGGGATCGTCGGCGCTCCGATTCTCGAGGGAGTGCTGCTCTTCCTGGGACTGGCGTTCGCCGGCATCCTGTGGTCGCGAATTGTCGGATTCGCGGCAGCTCCGGTCGTGCTCATCACCGGTCTCACCTACCTCGGTGTGTTCGAGGGCGGCAACTTCACCGAGACGTGGCTGTTCCCCTTCCAGCTCGTCGCGTACACGGCGGCCGCTTACGTCGCACTCCGGTCTGGACGGGACGCTTCGTCGCGTGCCACCGCCTTGGTCGGCCTCCTGCTCGGTTCGGCCCTGGCCGTCGGCCTCTTCACTCGCATGAACAACGTCGTGGGGCTGGTACTCGTTGTCGTGGCCGGTGCTTTGCTCTTGCGGCGTCGTCTCGTCTTCGTGGCGATCATCGTCGCCGTCATCTCGCTCGTCGGTGCCTGCCTCACGCTCTGGTTATGGACGGGCGACGCCCTTCGCGCCGGTGTCGACCAGTACGTGCGTTACAACTTTTTCTACTCGGGGGGCGCGGGTGGCGGCGACCGGCTGTCGGCGTTCGGAACGCTGGCGCAGATGCTCGTTTCGGGAGCCGTCGTGACGACGGCGCTCGTGATCGTCGGTGCGTGGTTTGTCCGTCGACGGGGAACGGATGCCGAGTCCCGACCGGGCGTCTTCGTCGTCGCCCTGTTCGTGGCAGTCGGCGGAGCGGACGCGCTGTCGCAGATGCTGTCTGGTCGGCCCTACCCGCACTACCTCGTCGTCGCCATCGCCGGCTTCGCGGTCGTCGTCGTGGTGGCCGGTTCGCATCTCGCTCCCCTCGCCATCCTGCGATCCACGCTTGTTCGGCACCGCCTGCCGGGTGTCTGGCGGACGGTGATCGCCGCAGGAGTCGTTCTGCTGGTCTTGGCGAGTTCCTCGGCCGCGACGCTGCAGGGCGCGCGCGTGGTCACCGGTGCGGGAGTGTTCGTCGCCGGTTCCTACCAGGCGCAGCTCGTCGAGCGGGTGAAGGCCGAGACGAGCCCGGACGATCGGGTACTGGTCCACGGCGCCGAGACCTGGATTCTGGCGGCCACAGAACGACTGTCGCCCACCGCCATCACCTATTCGCTCCCGGTGGAGCAGGGGTACGGTGGGCTCCCCGCGCAATACCTGTCCGACGTGATGTCGTTCCCGCCGGCACTCATCGTTGAGTCGCCGAGCTCGTGCGGGATATCCATCGAGTGCGTGCAGGACGAGGCCAAATTCACGGGACTGGCTCCGTTCGTCGCTTCGTCATACACGCTGGAAGGCGATATCGCCGGGTTCCGTTTCTGGCGCCGCAACACAGATTGACCCGAGCCACGAGGCCCGGGTCAATCTGCGTTGCGGCGCTCAGCGCGAGGTTGCTGCGTGCGCGGCGGCGGTGAGGTAGGACGCCACGCGTGCCGCTGCCGGCGCGAGTTCCGCATAAGAGCGTGCGTACGTCTCGTCTGACCGTCGGTAAGGGTCGACGATGTCGAACTCGTCGGGGCTCGCCGGCGGCTGCACTGTTCCGCGCAGGGCCGCTGCCAGAGCCACGCCGGCCCGCATTCCATCCTCGGCGGTCGTAGCCCCCGCATCCGCGACCGCCTGCGCGAGGCGGGGCTCGAGGGCGTCTGCGATCCGCGCCAACTCACGCAATGTGAAGGCTCGACGCATTGCGGCGGGCACCGACTCGACGATGATGCGTCGGTGTTCACGCGACATGGCCACGACGAGGTCTGTCCCGCGGATCATGCCGGCGTCGATCTGACGCGCGCGGTGAGACGACGCATCCACGCCCCCGGCTGCCGCAAGTCGCTGTGCCTGCTCGGGGACGCCGCTCCCGACCAGCGCACCGGTGCCCGCACTTTCGACGCGGACGGCGGCGATAGGTGACAGGGCGTGTGCGAGAAGCAGCTCAGCGACCGGGGATCGGCAGATATTGCCGGTGCACACCGACAGGATCGAGAAGGTCACTTCTCGTCCGCCTGATTCCGGCGCGACCTGCGTTCGCCCTTCACCGACGCGGCAGTCTCATCGGGCGCGCTGTACGAGTACGCACCGTATCCGTAGCTGTCCGGACCCTTCGACGGCAGCATGGTGACGATGACGCCGAAGAGACGACTTCCGATCGCCTGCAACTTATCGACCGCCGCCGTCAGCTGCGGCTTCTTGGTCGTGCCCGACGCGGCGACCATCAGCACGCCGCTGGTGAAGCGAGAGATGACGGCGGCGTCGGTGACGAGCAGCAGCGGCGGAGCGTCGACCAAGACGTAGTCGAATGCATCGGCGAGGGTCTCGAGAGTCCGCTGCATGGCCTGGCTGCCGAGAAGCTCGGAAGGGTTGGGAGGCGTCCGGCCCGAGGGAAGGACGAAGAGTTTGCCGGTGCCCCACTGCTGAAGGACGTCCACCAGCTCGGCGCGTCCGATGAGCACATCGGTCAGCCCTACGCCGCCCTCGATTCCCATGTAGTCGGCAACGCGGGGAAGACGCAGGTCGCCGTCGACGAGGACGACTCGGGCACCCGTCTCCGCGAGCGCGATTGCCAAGTTCGCCGTTGTCGTGGACTTACCCTCGCCGGGCCCGGCGCTGGAGACAACGAATGACCGAGAGGTTCCGTCGACATCGATGAATTGAAGGTTCGTACGGAGGCTGCGGAAAGACTCCGCACGAGGGTTGCGCGGATCCGCGTGGACGATGAGTGGACGCTTTTTGGCATCCGGGTCCAGTGCGATACCTCCGAGAACCGGGGCTTCCGTTGCGGCTTCGATGTCATGCAGAGAGTGGATGCGGGTGTCGAGGACCGATCGCAAGAGGGCCACGCCGAGGCCGAGGGCCAGGCCGAGAACCACACCCACGGCAATGTTGAGCGCGGTGTGGGGCGCAGCCGGCGACGTCGGGACGAGAGCCGGTTCGATTGTCTCGACACGAACAAGGCTCGTGGCTTCGCCTTCCGGCTTCTCTAGCTGATTGACCACCACGTTCGCGAAGTTCGTGCCGACCGAATTTGCGATGGCGGCGGCGAGCTCAGCGTCGGTGTTGGTCACCTTCACCGAGATGATGACCGAGTTGAGAGGTGAAGACGCCTCGACCGATCGGGCGAGCTGCTGAGGCGTCGTGTCGAGGTTGAGGTCGTCGACGACTCGATCCAACACGACGGCGCTATCCACGACGTCGACGAAGCTCACCACGGCTTGACGCGCGAAGTTCGTTCCTTGCGCCAGCTCACTGACCCCAGAGCTGTCCGAGCGCACCGATACATAGAGCTGGGTGTTCGCTTCGTACGAGGGCGTCTGAAGCAGCGAGTACCCGAAGGCTCCGGCTCCTCCGAGAATTGTCAGTGCAAGGATGAGAATCCAGTTGCGGTGAAGGATTCTGAGATAGTCGCGCAGTTCCAAGCCTCGTCCATTCGCCGGTGGGGAGATGAGCGGGTGCCCGGAGGATACGCACGGATTCTCGGGCTATTCTGTCCCGGAGCAATCCGCGCCGTATCCGGCGCCCCCTCGACTACCCTACGACATTCGCAGAACGGCGCCGGAGATGGCGCCCGGGAGACGCCATGAACGATCTCAGAACGCTCTTCGGGCCCGACGCGGACTCCGAACGAAACGCTCGACCGGCGGGGGAAACATCCACCGACACGGCGTCGCTTCGTGCATTGGTTGGAGCGCCGACGGCGGCGGCGCAGTCGCCGTTGAACGACCGATCCATAGGTCTGAGGGCATTGGTGGGCGATTCTGAGGCGCCGCGCGACGAGAGCATGGCGTCGGAGTTGGCCGCACTTGTAGGAGGGACTCGTGCGGCGGCGCGGCCGTCCATCAAGACGGACCTTTCCTCTCTCGTGGGCTCGGGGGGCGTCGCCGCCGAAGGGGCAGGCTGGCAGGCGCCGGAGCTTGCGCAGGTCGGTAAGCGCCCGATGTTCGGTGGCCGTCGCAAAGCGGGCGCCGTCAACTACCTGAGCGTTGCTGCCGCAGTGATTGCAATCGTCGCCCTCGTGGGCACGGCGTCGTTCGCCGTCATTCAGCGAGCGACGGCGAATCCGGCCGATGACGCGATGGTGAGTCTCCGGGAGCGCGAGGCGGAGCTCGCGAATGAGACCAAGACGTTGCAGACGGCGGCTGATTTGTTCAACGCATCCGTTTCGGAGGCGGCCAACCTCGGTCAGGCCAGTGCGTCCGTCTTCATCTCGCTGCAAGGGCGTGTGGACGCGGCGTCCCTCGCGACGGCGGAGGCCTCGCGACTGAATCTGGTTCAGGTGGCAACAGCGGCACAGCCGGTGTCGATGCCGACCTATCAGCGCGGCTCCATCGATGAGAAGGACCTCGCGGACGTCGGAGAGGCGATCGATGGCGTGCGGCTCTCTCGCGAGTCACTGCCCCCTCTGGTGACGCAAGCGCGGGAGGCTCGATCCACGGTGACCGCCGCGCTCACGGCGTTCCGTGGTGAACTGTCCAACCTCGGCTCAGCCATCGAGTCCGAGGCTGCGAAAGCCGTGACGATCAACGACTCCGCATCACAGAGCTTCCGTGCCGCGGTCACCGACGCAGCGGCGCGTGTCAAGGCGGCGCAGCAGGCCGGCGGCGACGGACTGGCGGAGATGCCGGTCTACGCGGCGGCGCTCGACGCGCTCCGCACCGAGAATGCGCGCATCGTGGCCCTCGAGCAGGCGGAGAGGGACGCGGCGCCCACGACTCCCCGCAACCCCGGAAGCGGCTCGAACACCGGTGGCGGAACAAACTCGGGTGGCGGTTCGAACACGGGTGGCGGGAACCAGGGCGGTTCCCCGGACACGGGTACCAATCCCGACCCGGCGCCGTCTCAGCCGGCTCCGGATCCGGATCCGGAGCCGGCTCCCGACCCGACGGAGTCGGAAGAGCCCCCCGTCATCATCGATCCTGAGCCCGCCCCGTCCGGCACCGTCCCGGGTGCCACCTCGTGACGGGCGCACACGAAACGCCGTCGAGGCGTCAGCGCCGCGCCGACGTGGAGCCCGAAGTGGCGCCTTCCGGACGCGGACGTGTGGCGGCGGCCATCGCGGGCTGGACTCTCGGGGCCCTCGGCTTCGCCGTC
This sequence comes from Microbacterium sp. Leaf179, assembly GCF_001423785.1. Classification (NCBI taxonomy): domain Bacteria; kingdom Bacillati; phylum Actinomycetota; class Actinomycetes; order Micrococcales; family Microbacteriaceae; genus Microbacterium; species Microbacterium sp. Leaf179. The sequence continues at coordinate 767,153 of NZ_LMPH01000001.1, forward strand.
TGCGCGACCGCCGCGGTCGCCCTCGCCTTCGCGCATCAAGCAGGTGTCGTGCGCACCGACCTTCTCGGCGCCCAGGCCAAGCTCTCGTTCGTCCCGCAGATCGTCGCGAATCGCGACATCGCGGGCCTTAACCAGGTCTCGAACGAAGTGCTCGAGCAGACGAACCGCGCGGATGCCAACTCCTCCGGCCCGCTGTGGGACCTGGCATCCTCGATTCCCCTCGTCAAAGACAACACCGAGGCGGTGCAGAGCCTCACCGCCATGACCCGTGAACTGACCGGGCGCGCTCTTCCGCCGACGGTCGCCCTGCTGTCGGCGTCGGACTTCTCGTCGCTCGCGGTCGAGGGCGGTGGCATCAACCTCGAACCGTTCCGCCAGGCCGAGGGTGCGCTTCCCGAGATCACCGCGGCGTTCACCGACGCCAAGGTCGTCACCGACGGCATCGACCGCACCAATCTGCTCCCGATCGTCACCGAACCCCTCGATCAGGTCGCCCAGATCGTCGACCAGGCGGCACCGTCGCTCACTCTCGTGCAGAAGTACCTGCCGTCCCTTCTGGCTGCGGCGGGCGGCGACGGACCCAAGACGTACCTCGTGTTGTTCCAGAACAACGCCGAGATCCGCGCCACCGGCGGAAACCCCGCGGCGTCGAGCGTGATGGTCGTCGACAACGGACGCATCGAGCTCAAAGAACAGTCCGACTCGATGGCGTTCTACGCGGCAGGGCAGGCGGGGCGCTCGGCGCTCGACCTTCCCGAGAGCACGCTGGCGTTGTACCCCGACACCTTCACGCGCTACTCGCAGGACTTCACGTTCACGCCCGATTTCCCGACGACCGCGCGTCTGTTCGAATCGCTGTGGGATCGCACCGACGGCTCGCAGTTCGACGGTGTGATCTCGATCGACCCCGTCGTGCTCTCACACATGCTCGAGGTGCTCGGCCCCGTCGACCTGCCCACCGGCGAGCAGATCACGGCCGAGAACGCGGTCAAGCTCGTGCTCAGCGACGCGTATCAGCGTTACGGCGACGCGGGTGACAACGGGCGCTCGTCCGACGAGTTCTTCGCCTCGGTGTCGTCGACTGTTTTCTCCCGCCTGTCGGGGGGACAGTGGAATCCCATCGCGATGTTCGACCAGCTCACGCGCAGCGCCCAGGAGCAGCGCATCAACCTGTGGTTCACCGACGAGCAGGCACAGGCCCTCGTGACGGAGGTCGGTCTCGACGGCGGTCTGCGCACGGACAATGCCGCATCGACGCAGGTGGGCATCTATCTGAACGACTTCTCTGTCGGCAAGCTCGAGTACCACCTCGCCACCGAGGTGTTCGCGAGCTGCAATGCCGCGGATCGCACCGTCAACGTCTCGATGAACCTGCGCAACAGCATCACGGATGACATCACGAACGCCTACACGCTGGGTGCGCGTAACGGCACCTACGGCCTGCCGCGGACGACGATGATGCTCGACACCCTGTTCTTCGCGCCCCCGGGAGCCACCATCACCGCGATGGACCCCTCCGACGGTGACATCCCGTCGCTGTCGCGCAGCGGCACCGAGAACGGCAACACCGGTGAGAGCCGGATGGTGACGCTCGGCCAGAACGAGACGCGCACCGTGTCGTACACGGTGCAGCTCCCGGGCGGACCGCTCGGCCCGCTCGACCTTCGTCACACGCCGACGGCGAGTGATACACCGGTGACGGTCGACGCGTCGTGCGACCCGTTCCTGGCGGGTTTCGCGAGCTGACCAGCTATCGTCCGTGCCGCCGGGATGCCAGCGCGTATGGTGGTCGGAGTCGTCGGGTGCGGCTGGTCGTTCTTATGCGCGACAGCTCCTCATTGAAATGTAAGGAAGACATGCCTTCGTTGAAGAAAATCGCGCCGCGTGCGTTGCGCCGATCGTTGAAGCAACTCAAGGTGCGTCTCGATGTTCGCCGGGAGTTCGCTTCGGATCGGCGAAGGTACCTGGCCTCAATGCTTCCCGATGACAAATCCGTCGGCGCAACTCTTTCAGGTATGAATCTGGAAGCGCAGATCACAAAGGATTACCACCGCATCGAGAAGGGGCTCGCGCTCCAGTCTCCGCGCCGCCCGTTCGGCGTTGAGGTGCAGAGGCGACTGGAGCGGCTGATTCCATTGGCGGATCAGACCGCGCCGTTCGTTCAGCATGCGCGAAGCGCGCTCGCCGCTCTTCAAGACTGGAACACCGGTGGAGGGGTTGCGGACGAGATCAGCCCCGTCCGAGACACGTCGCTTGCGCCGCCGCTCCCCGACCCCGCGTCTTTCTTCGCCACACGCCACAGCGTGCGAGATTTCTCCTCACGCGTCGTAGAACCGGCCGTGCTCGAACGCGCCGTCGAGCTTGCGCTCTACTCACCCTCGGTCTGCAATCGGCAGAGTTGGCGCATCCATATCCGCCACGGGGAGCAGGCCCACGAAGTACTCGGGTTCCAGAATGGCAGTGCAGGTTTTCGCGACATCGTTCCCTCCGTCGCCGTGATCACGGTAGACGCACGCGCATTCGCTGGTGCGAAAGAGCGTAATCAAGGATGGATCGACGGCGGGATCTTCGCCATGTCATTCGTGTGGGCTCTGCACGCACTCGGCTTGGACTCGTGCATGCTCAACATGAGCGTGCCCACCGCCAAAGCCGATGCTTTGCGGCGCCACCTCGGTGCGGATCAATCGGAACTGATCATCATGATGGTCGCGATCGGATACGGCAGCGAAGGTCACCGCCGAGCCCGATCCCCACGGCGTGACGTCTCCGCAGTGATCGAGGAACGGCGGGCTGGCTAGCGGCAGCAGGCCTAGCTCGCGCGAACCCAGCCTCCGGTGGTCCACGCAAGCGTGACCGACCGACCAGGTTGGAGGATTCGTTCCGACTCGTCCGTGAGGACAAGGCGGGATGATGTGTCGTCGCTCAGACGCAGTACCCCGCTCTCGGCAGAGCACATGAGCGTCACTAGCTGAGAATTGCGTCTGGGGCGTCCCATTACGACGGACATCGGTGCACGGTTGTCGGACTGAAGCTCCACCAACAGATGAGGATCCGTCGCTCTCCACAGCTGTGGCATCTGGGCGCTCAGGTCACCTCTAAAGCTGTACGCCGCCGACGATTCGACGGGCGTAGTGGGGCTGGCCGGTTGAGTTTCCCACTGGAGTGCGCTGCGGTCATCGACCGCTCCGAGTCCGCTCCGGGGCAGGCCGGAGAAAGAGACCGCCTGCAGACCGACTGTTGGAGGGGAGCCGGTGAAGATCGTTTCCGCCTGCGCGAGAGCGGACGCGCTCATCGTCACCGATACATTTCGCAGAACGATCTGTGCGTTTCGATCGGTACCAGTCGTTGACGCCACCGGTGACCACTTCGCGGAGACATCCGCGCGGAGAACGCAGTTCTCGATCTGCACGTCTGAGGCTTCGTTCTGCACGAAACTGGATCCCTCTTTGTCGCCACTCACGAGGATGGTCGCCCCCGTCATGACAATGGTGGCGTTCCTCGCGCGGACCCCGTTGCGTGCTCCGTCGACCGTGACGCCGGTCACAGTAAGCACGGGGCGCATTTCCAACTCCCCAGCATTCGGATGACCGGTCGGATGGATATCGGCTGCCACGGCGGCTCCGCGGATTGACCGCGCGGTGAACGCCTGCACCACATGACCGAAAGATTGTCCTCCGCGCTTGGCCTCGGTGAAGGCGCGGACACCCATGCCGATGTTCTGGGCCGAGCACCCGATGACACGGTGATTTCGTCCGCGCAGAGAAAATGCGGCAACGTCATCGCCGCCGGCGCTCGCAGTGCAGCCCGAGAACGTGGTCGCTTCACTTGCGTGGTGAGTGTCGAACCCCGCACGCGAGGGCGCCACGGCGTTGCAATCAACAATCGTGTTGCCGTACGAACTGCCGTACCCGTGAGGATTCGTGCTATTCCGGGGGATCGCTGGAGTGTCATCCGTGTAGGCGTGCCGGGCGTGCCGAACGGTACTGTCCTGTACCGTGCCGAACTCGCTGCAGTTATCGAGGACTCCGTACCCGAGCCGGTGGGGTGCGTCGTCTTCCGCGAAAGACACATCGAGCCGTGCGACGTTGAACGCGTAGCAACTCTTCAGATGGACGACTGGTCCGTGTGCGCTAACGCATCGGATGTCTTCTACGAGCGGTGCGAGGAGCCCCGCCAGGTACATCATCGACGCACCGACGACCTTTGCTGAGGGGGATCTACCCTCCAGCGTGAATCCTCTGATTTGTGCCGTTCGACGGCTGGTTTCGACGACCCTCGCGTTGTCAGAATACTTCCCACGAAGAGGCGCAGTCGTCGTGATCTCGTTTCCTCCGCTTGACGCGACGATCGCGTACTCGCCCATCCGCGAGGAGCGACCGTCGGAGGGAGTACGAGATCCGGGTATCGAGTCGTTGGAAAAGACTTTGATGAGCGTGCCCGGCGCCCAACTGACGCTACCGTCGACCACGATCTTGGAGGTTGGTCCGGCCGCGCCGTCGCTCCTCGCAGTCGTACCGAAAGATGTGACGGTCAGCGGCGTCGGCCAGCCCGCCTTCACCGAAATCACCGGTGACGCCCCCGTCTGAATGAGAGTGACCCCGTACCCCGAGAGCCGGAAGGACTCGGTGTCCGCAGTAATAGGGCTGCTCAGCAGGTAAGAGCCGGGGGCGATGACCGCCTCCCATCCGGGCGGAACGGAACTGAGAGCCTCGGTGAGGGCTCGCCCGCATTCTCGCCGTCCGGTCGGATCGATTCCCGGATGGCTGTCGGAAGATATGAGAACGGAATTACCGGCTGAGCCGGACCCCGGGGTGGGAATGGGTGGCCGGGCCGCCAGATTCTCTCGGATGGTGCGGTCGAGGAGGACAGCACCGCCAGCCGCGACCACCCCGCCAGCCAGGAGCTCACGGCGGCTCGGGGAGGCGGGGCGAGGGTCAAGATGGCCCGATTCGCCACCCGCCCGCGATGTCACCGCCGGACCCGCTTGGCCATTCGGAGCACGTCCGCGACGTCTCGTCTGATGCTCGGGATGGCGATGTATGCAAGGACGAGGACGGCGCCCATTGTCGGCACGATGGCGAGAATCTGCCACCAGGGCTCGAGGTTCCACGTCAACCAGATGACGGGCGCAGCGATCAGCAGCATTGCTGTGTACAGAGTCATGGGACGAATCGCCGCCACCACGAGTGGCCGCGGCGCGAGACCCGCCTTAGGCATCGCTCGGAACGTCAGAATCACCCAGTTGAGGAGCAGTCCCGCTGTCATACCGATCGCAACCCCGAATGCACCCCAAGGAACCCCGGCGAACATGAGTGCGATCATGAAGCTTCGGGACAGGAGCGTGTACCTCAGCTGCATACCGGTGAGTGCCCTGGACAAGAACACCCAAAAGTAGACGTAGCCGAGAGTTTGAAAGACGCCACCAATGGCGAGTACCGCGAACAGGCCCTTCGTCTCGTCCCAATCCGGCCCGAGAACGATCTCGACGAGTGGGGAGCACAAAGCCGTGGCCGCGAAGAACACTCCGCCGATGACATACATCTGCAGGAGTTGTGCTTGACGGACGTATCGCTGGAAGGTGGCGTCGTCTTCGATCTTCGAGAGCACGGGAAATGCGACCCTCGTCATCGGCGCGGCGAGCTGCTGCAGGGGCAATCGGTACAGCTGATAGGCCCGACTGTAGAGGCCCAGCTGTTCGACGCCCCAGAACCGGCCGATGAGCACGGAGTCGATGTTGTTGCTCGCGTAGGTGATGAGCTGCACACCGAGGTTGTTCACGCCGAAACTCACGAGAGGTCGGATGCTGGCCTTCCTTGAGGGCCAGGTCGGCGTCCATCGCGAGGCCACCCACAACATCACGAGGAGCAGGAAGGCCGACAGAACCTGCTGGAGAACCAGGGCCCAGTATGTTGACCCCAGTAGGGCGGCCACGATCGCTGCGCTGAAGGAAAGAAGTTGAGCCACGACGTCGGCGATGGCCATAGCTTTGAATCTGAGCGCCTTCGACGCTTCGGCTCGGAACTGAGCGGTCACCGCGTAGAGCAGGAACACGACAGAAAGAACCTGGGCCACGGGGACCAGTTCCGGCCGGCCGTAGAACCAGGAGATGGGGTAGGCGGCGAAGAACACCACCACAGACACCACGAGGCCTACGGCGGTGTTCAGCCAGAACAGGTTCGATTTCTGCTGGTGGGATATCTCTCGCGCCTGGATCGCCGCAGACGAGAGCCCGAAGTCTGCCAGCAGGAGGGCGAGCCCCGTGATGGCGGTGACGAGGGCAACAGTTCCGTAATCCCCGGGGGTCAAGAGCCTGGCGAGGATCATCAGCGCGCCGAACTGGATGGCGAACCTCAAGAACTGAGCCAGCAGTGATTGCGCGGCGCCTCGAGCAGCGGCACCTGCGAGCGAGGTCATGCGACGAGGGTCATTCCTGGCTTGTAGGTCATGCCACTACCGCCCGTGCACCGGGGGCGCCGGCGGATTGGCTGGAAACGAACGGGGCGCCGCCGATACCAGAAACGTTCTGTCGCCGGAGCATCCCAAAACTGAACCCCATGCACAGGAACCAGATCATGAAGATCGACCCGTTCATCAGGCCCCATCCGGTGACGGCAGTGACGAGGGTGCCTGCGGCTGCGGCGATCGCGCCGCGGCCCCAAGCCCCTCTTTCGTCTAGGCGTCGCATTTGCCGGAGGCTGAGGACAAGGAGACAGATGGCGGGCAAGAAGAAGAAGAGTGTGGTCGGTATGCCGAGCTCGGTGGTCTCGAGCAGGAAGACGTTGTGCACACGCCATCCTTGCGCGGTCAAGTTATCAGTTTGGCCGACAACGGGAATGTAATTCCCGGGACCGACGCCCAGCCAAGGGTTCTTCGAGATGGCCTCCAGAGCCACGTCAGTGAAGTGCTGACGTGCGCCACCCTCAGGATCGCCTGTGAAGCGGTCGATGATGGTGCCGGAGAAGATCAGAGCCCCGGCCAGGACGACTGCAGGTACGACGAATCGGGATGCGCGCGCAGAGCGGGCGGGCATGATGATGAACCACACGAGGAGTGCAAGGAGGTAGCCGACGAAGTTGGCCCTGCTCTCCGAGAGCCCCACTGGGACGAGCGCTATCAGAACTGCGAAGTATGCGAGCCTTCGAGTTCGACGGGTCGTCGCGGTCGTGAGTGGGAGGAGGATCGCCATGAAAAGGATCATGACCTTGCCCACGGTCCCCGGGTGACTGAAGGTTCCGCTCGCGCGGCCACCCTCGAGTTCCGCCGTCCGACCCTCGAGCGCGAAGATCGGCACACCACTCGCCTGCAGCACAGTCACGACTACCTGGAACAAGATCACGGCGGTCAGCGCCAGAATCAGCACAGTCTCCTGACGTGTGCCAGGGACGTAATGCTTGGCGAAGTAGTGGCCGATCGCCCACGCGGCGACGCCGACCAGGAGATAGACAACGTTCGTCGCGAGTTGCGGACTGTGTTCCCACTCGAAGATCACGCCGATGGTGAGCAACGTGACGAACGGCACGAAGAGCAGGAAGTTGGGGCGGCCGCTCGCGACAAAGCCCACAACCAGCACTGCCAGAATGGCAACGTCGTATGTCTGGGCCGGCACCCCGAAGATCTCGATGCCAAGAGAGCGCGGCACGAGTGTCATCGCGAAGACGACCCCGATCAACGCCGTCGCCCACCAGCGCAGCGTCCCCAGCATCACGATGAAAACGACCACTGTTAATAATCCGAGAAGGAGAGTCGGCACGATGATCCCTCCCACTCGTCACGGTCACGCGCGTCCACGACGATCGTAGGTCACGGAGAACCTGCGCGCGCGCACTACCCATCCGTCGGCCGGTTCGCGGCGTGAGGATGCCGGTGGCGGGTGGCTTTCTTTGCGCTCGTCTAGAATGAAACACGATCGCGTCGTGTGCCAGATTGTGCGTCGTTGACAGAGATGGGGGCTTCGAGGCGATGGTGAACCCGAGAAAACTAATGGTGTCCGCGGCGGAGCGGGTTCGAGCAGCCGCGTTGAATGCATCCGTGCACGGTGCGCTCCTCGGCCGCCGGCAGGGTCGGTACCACGTTCTGTTCGCAGCTCCCGGCGGAGGAAACATCGGCGACCAGGCGATGGCTGACGTATTTTGCGAGCAGGTCGTCGGCGACGTCCGCGTGCTCCTGGTCAAGCCCGATGCCGTAATCGTCCCGCAGTATGGCGAGGGTTCCCGGCGTGGGGTCGTGATCGAAGGACTGATGTCCCGCAATCCGCTCACTTTCGTCGCCGCATTCGCCCGCCTCGCGCGGCTGCTGCGGGGCGCCTCCAGCTTGTCGGTGACGGGCGCGGACATCATGGACGGCGGCTACAACTCGTTCGCGAGCTTGTTCCGGTGGAGACTTGCGCTGGCCGCTCAGCGGGGTGGTCTGCAGACCCGAATACTTGGCTTCAGTTGGAATGGTCGCGCGTCTCGCCCGGTCTCCCACGCGGCTGCCAGGGCTGCTCGCGCAGGGGTCCGGCTCTATGTTCGCGACCCTCTCAGTCGAGCCCGCATGGCGAAGGCCTCGATCGGTCCGACCTACGAAGCTAGCGACACGGTCTTCGCGCTGGGTCAGCAAGATCGAGACACCGACGTCTACCGCCTTCTTAGCCAGGCTCGAGAAGGCGGCGAGCGCATTGCGCTCGTGAATGCCAGCGCGCTCGTGTCGAAGCGTGTGGACCAGCCCCGGGAGTATCAGGTCGTTCTGAATGCCCTACGCGACAGCGGTTATCTTCCCGTTCTCTTGCCTCACGTCCACCGGGGTCCCGGCGGTGACATGAAGGCTGTTCAGGATGTCGTTGCGGCCACTCCCGACGCTCCGTGGTACGTGGTCGAGGAACTCCTGCGACCGGCGCAGATCCGGGCTCTTCTGTCGCTGACGGACGTTGTCGTCACCGGTCGGATGCACCTCGGCATCATGGCCTTGTCAATGGGAAAGCCAGCATTCATCATCTCGACCCAGGGCAAAGTCGAGGGTCTGGGCGAGCTTTTCGAATGTCCTGAGATCGCGGTCGCGGCCGACTCCGGTCTGGGGAACGTCATCGCTGAGCGCATCGCGGATTCTCCTCTTCTCCATTCGATGGGTCATCGGATTGCTGAGCGCTTGCCCCTCGCCAGCTCGCTGTCGATGCAGAACTTCGAAGGGCTGATCGGAAGGCGATCGGAGCGAGCCCCGGTCGGCGACCCGGATCACATCAATGAGACGTCCCGGGTGTCGGTGATCGTTCCCACGCACAGGCGGGCGTCGTTCCTCCCCGCGTCCATCGGGTCTGTTCTGGCGCAATCGCGACCGCCCGTAGAGATCATCGTCTGCAGTGACGTGGCTGACGAGGACACGGAGAAGGCCGTCGCCGACTTGGCGGCGACGACAGACGTCCCCATCCACTACGTCCACGACCCGGAGACTGTCGGTGGGGCCTCTGCTTCGAGGAACGGTGGAGCGAAGGTTGCTCAAGGAGATGTCCTCGCATTCCTGGACGATGACGACTCTTGGGAGCCTGGCTACCTTCTCGCCGCGATCCAGGCGGGGTCCGCAGCCCGGACGGACATGGCCGTCGTGGCGCGCTGGATGGTCAAGGGGGATACGCGTGTCGAAGCGCCCACCCTCGAACCCAATAAGTCCGCTCAGGATGTCGTCGCGGTGAGTCTGGGGACGACCGGGAGCAATATGGTGCTCACGCGCCGGGCGTTCGATCGCTCAGGCGGTTTCGATGAGTCGATCCCCGTCAAGAACGACACGGACTTTTTCTTCAGGTTCCTGCTCGCAGGACATACTTATGTGTCGGTGTCGGATCGTTTGGCGCTCCAGGTGAAGCACGGTACCGGGCAGCTGACAGGGAACACCGAGCGCAGGGCTGCCGGGACGAAAACCTATATGGCCAAGCATTCAGTACATCTCCGTGCTCGCGACAGGCGTCATCTTCGCCTGTCCTACTTCCGGATCCGGTACCACCTCGCGAAGAACCCCTTGACGAAGTACATGTACCTGGCCATGGCCTTGATCAACTACTCGCCGAAGAAGTACCTGGAGGAACGATCCGTAAGACGGGCGTGGATTGAGCTGGAGGGCGCGGGCAAGTGAGTCGCAATTCATCGAAGCGTCGTAGCGTCGCCATTCTGGGGACCCGTGGGTATCCAAGTTTCTACGGCGGTTTCGAGACCGCCGTCCGTGTTCTGGCGCCCTATCTCGCGGAGAATGACTGGGACGTGACCGTCTACGGTCGTCCCGGAGGGACGGTCGCTCCTGACTTTGCTGTCGATCCCCGTGTTACGTCGCGGGCGACGCGAGGGATCGAGACCAAGTCCCTCAGCACTCTGTCCTACGGATTCACTTCGTCCCTCGATGCGATGAGGCGTCGTCCAGACGTCGCTCTTGTCATGAACGTCGCGAACGGGTACTGGCTGCCGTTGCTCAAGGCAAGGGGAATCCCGACGGTCGTCAACGTCGACGGCATCGAGTGGGAGCGGGACAAGTGGGGGCGTGTCGCTAAGACTGTATTCAGAACCGGTGCCGCTGCGACCGCGCGCTGGGCTGATTCGCTGGTTTTCGACGCCGTCGCGATAGGCGACTATTGGGCGAAGGAGTTCAACAAGAGCGGCGTTTTCATCCCCTACGGGGGTGACATCCCCGGGCCGCTCCCTGTGCCACTGGACATGGAAAGCACACGGTACGTTCTCGCGGTCGCGCGATTCGTTCCTGAGAATACAATCAATGAGTTCTTCGACGCCGTCCCCCTGATCGCCCGCCGGCATCCCGTCGTTATCGTCGGGTCGTCGGGCTACGGGGGAGATTTCGACCAGCGTGCCAAAGCGCTGGCTGAGTCACACGCAAACGTAACGTGGCTCGGCCATGTCCGCGATGACACCCTTCTCCTCGCGCTGTGGCAGCACAGCGGGGTGTACTTTCATGGGCACAGCGTCGGGGGCACCAATCCCGCGCTCGTACAGGCGATGGCCTGCGGAGCGTCGGTGGTGGCCCGCGACACCGTTTTCAATCGAGAAGTACTCTCGCCCTCGGGCGGCGAGTTCGTCCAACCCCAGCCACAGGCGATCGCCGACACCGTAAACGCGCTCATGGACAACCCCGGCGAGCGGGCTCGTCTATCGGGCGTCGTGGCGGCGCGGGCCGCTGAAATGTACTCGTGGGAGCTAGTGAGCGCTTCGTACGAAGCCGAACTCGATCGTGTGAGGCGGAAGTGATCATGGATCAGAGCATTGCGACGTTCCCCATGCATGGGCAGCGCAAATTGTCCAACGAGGGTTATCGCACGAGAGACGGCCACTTCATCGAGTGGTTCGGTCGCCTCCTTTCAGGTCAAGGCCCCGTCGCGGTCCGGTCGCGGCCGGAGCCGCAGGTTCTCCGCCCCGCTTATCGCGCGGGCGCACTCGCGGACAACACTTTCGCCGTCGACAGTTGGAGTTGGCGCGTTCCTGCGAGGGGCCCGCGACAGAGGTGGTGGTGGACCTCTCGCAATTCGTACAGCGCACAGGGCTTGGGCGGATCTGCTCCCGTCGTGATCTGGAATCCCTTCGTCAGCGTGTCGAATGTATGGAACGTTGTCGCTGACGAGAACCGTAAGGTCGCCTTCGACATGCTCGATGACTGGACTGATCACTACGCCTTCAAGGCCATCGAAGGCGAGGTCCGGCTTGCGTATCAACGACTGTTCGACCGCGTTGACGTGGTTACCGCGAACTCCGAGGCCACCTTGGCGACCGCACAAGCGTTCGGTAGGTCCGACGCGCAACTGGTTACTAACGGCTGCGACCCAGAGCGATTCCCGACAGAGTCGCTTGCCAAGGGCCCGACAACGGTCGGTTATGTTGGCAAGATCGGAAAGCGTGTCGACCTCGATTTGGTCCTTCGCGTAGCGGCGGCATTCCCGCAAATCTCGTTCACCTTTGCGGGTCCGATTCTCGATAGGGAGTACGAGGCGCCTCTCCGCTCGCAAAGCAACATTCGTTTGCTGGGCGACGTGCATTATGACCGAGTTCCCGCGCTGCTCCAGACTTTCGACGTCGGATGGGTGCCGCACCGCGTAGGTGAGGGCGAGGTCGGCGGAGACGTCATCAAGACCTACGAGTACAGGGCTGCGGGACTGCCTGTCGTGACGACGCCCGTGCTCGGGGCCAATGACCGCGGTTTGACGGGTGTGCGCGTCGCTGACAGGGATTCGCAGGAAGCTGTCTTCGCTACCTTGATCGCAGGCGGCGCCCGCGTTCCGCGCGAGACGACAACGATTCCTTCAGGAACCACATGGCGCTGCAAGGCCGTCTCTCTTCTCGATCGGCTCGGCGTTGAGCACTCCTGAGCCCGTCGCGATTTGCGTCGCGACATATCAGCGACCCGAACAATTGCGCACTCTCCTCGAATCACTCCAAGACCTCATCGCTCCGGGGCCGTTTCGCGTGTACGTGGTCGACAACGACGCGGCTGGGACCGCAGAGCGGGTAGCGAGCGAGTCGATTCTTGACGTGGTCTATCTGCAAGAGCCCACCCCCGGCATCGTGGCGGCTCGAAACGCGGCGCTGATGAACTCCACGGAGCCGCTCCTCGCCTTCATCGATGATGACGAGTATCCAGATGCCTCCTGGTTGGCTACTCTCCGGGCTTGTATGGACTCCAGCGACGCGGATGCGGTCTGGGGTCCGGTGGTGTCCGTTTTCCCGGCCGAGACCCCGGAGTGGGTTCACGAAGGCGGGTTCTTCAGCAGGTCGAGATACCCGACGGGCACCGTTTTCGATCAAGCCGCGACGAATAACGTGCTTGTTCGTCGGACGGCGGTGGAGCAACTAGAGCTCCCTCGGTTCGATGAACGGTTCTCGGCGAGCGGTGGCAGTGACTCCCATCTCTTTCACCGCATCCATAACAAGGGCGGCAAGATCGTGTGGTGCGACGAGGCGATCGTCTACGAAGACGTTCCTCTCAGTCGCATGAGCGTCGCTTGGCTGCGTCAGCGCGCCCGGCGCACGGGAAACGTGCGAGGTCGACTTCTGGTGGAAGACGGTCATCGTCTCAGAGCGTGGATCGAAGGCTCCGCACGGCTGGCAGTTGGATTCCTGCGAATGTCAGCGGATCGGGTTCGACGAGTTCCCGTCCACAGTGCCTCACTCAATACGTGGATGCGGGGATGGGGTGTTCTCGATGCGGCGCGGGGACGCGTGGTGATCGAGTACCGACGCCCGCAAGGAGATCAATCATGAAGGCATTCATCGCCGCCCACGGGCAGGCGGACAATCTGGGCGATTCGGTACTGCGTCGGGCGATGCTCGACGTGTTCATCCACCCTGGAATCAAGCGCCACGTACTCGTCGGCCAGAGCGTGGGCGACTATGCGGCGGGCCTAGGCCTGATCGACGGCGACGAAGTGTACGAGTCCAGGGGGAGTTGGCAGCGGGCAGCTCTCTCCGCAGGCGTGTCGAGCCGGGTTGGTTTTGTCACCAACGCGGGAGAGGTCCAGCTCAACAGGAGACGCACCAAGATTGCTGTCGTTGACATCCCTACCGCGGCCATTGTGCGCGTGCGCGGGGGAGTGCCCATCCAGACCGGTATGGCCTTCCGCGAGCCACGCGGTTCCTTTCCCTGGCAGATAGCGGTCGTCTCGCGGCTCAGCAAGATCGCGACGTGGCGGGATCTACCGAGCCGCGACTTTGGGGGAACCGGCGAAGTGACACCGGACTGGGCGTTCGCCCTGAAGGGATCGGGCGAGGCCTCCGTGAGGAGAGACCTCCTCGTCGTGACCATGCGCGGCGACCGCCCTGAACCAACACCGGCATTCCTCGAGTCGGTGACGGCTCTCGCCCAGGCCAAGGGCCTGCGTCCCGTCGTGATTAATCAGGTTGTGAGGGACAAGGCACGATCGACTGCGATCGCCGACGCGCTGGGTGTGGAGTTCATCGCTCCCTGGTCCGGCGGTCCGCATCGAGAATTCGAGCGCGTCATCCGGGACGTCTATGCGCGCGCCGCAGTCGTGATGAGCGACCGACTGCACGCCCTTGTGATCGGGCTGACCGAGGGAGCGATACCCATCGGTACCACGAGCGGTTCGTCCGAAAAGCTTGACCGTACTTTCGCTGCCGCCGGGATTTACGATGTCTCCTTCGACTATCGCGATCTTGACGCGAACGCGATCGTGAGGCGTGGGCTGGCCACCGTCGATCGTGGCGAGGAATTGATTTCGGCGGCAGCGAACGCTCGGCTTCGCCTTGAGGAGCTCGGCCAGAGGGTACGCGCCGCGCTCGTCACCCGGTAGCGGGCCGGCTCTTGGGGACGAGACTCCGATACAGGGACGCATACTGTTCCCCTACGGCCGACCAGGACCGGCCTCGGAGCGCGCGCGCCCCTTCGCGAAGGGGCGCGGAGGACGCGAACTGCTCCACGGCCGCACTCAGGATCGCGGGGGTCAGATCGCCGTCATAGGTCTGCACCCATTGCGGTCCGGACTCGGCCATGAGGTCGTTCATGGTTGCTGACGAGGGTACGAGGATGGGAGTTCCGCAGCTCAAGGAGAGCAACGCGGCGCCGGAGTTGTACATGCGCCGATACGGCAGCACGACGAACCCACTCTCACGGATCTGAGCCACGAGCTCTTCGTACTCGAGCAGTTCGCCACGGAACTCCACCCCTGTCGCGCTTGCGCCCACGCGCTCGTCGACTGCGCGTCCATACTCGGGGTCCACCGGGCGTCCCATAACCGCAAGGCGTACGCGCTCGTCCACATGGCGGAGGGCATCGAACGCGTCGAGGAGTTGCTCGATGCCCTTATACGGGCGTAGAAGGCCGAACAGGAGCATGCGGTGTGGGTCGCGTTCCACCTGCACGTCGCCCATAAGTCGATCAGCGACCTGGCTGTAATCGCCGAACGGAATGAAGGCCGCCCCTCGTTCGTCGGGGGTGACCGATGGGTAGAGGTAGACCCGTCGAGCCGTAGCCCGTTCCCACCATCTCAGCAGAAGGGATTCAAGATGCTTCCCGCGCTCGTGCGGAGATTCATTATGTACGGTCCACACTGCGGGCTTCCGTCCGAACTGAATCCGAAGCAGCAATAGCGCGAAGAGAACGTACTTCAGCCAGCGGCGCGTGCGCGTGGAGGCGCGAATCGCCGATTCGGGCCAATGCAGATGTATGACGTCCCACTTGCCTATCAGGGCACGCCTCCAAGAGAACTTGACGACGTTGATGTCGTCGGGCAGCGCATCGACCAGCGCGTAGATCGGCGCGCGTGGATTGGTACCCTTCGACGGGCGCATGAGGACGTCGACAGATGGCCGGTAATCTTCCTGATGCGTACTCTTCACCACACCACTTTAACGACCCGTGGCTTCCATCTCAGGCGAGCTGCTGCCATATCCTGCCTGTCCAGACGAGCGACATCATGGAATTCGGAGTCATGCGGCGGTTGGCCCCACCTCGGAGGCTCGTCAAATAAGCGGCACCGTGTCGGACGGTCACCGTCGCCGAGCTCTCGCCCGAATTGACGACGTACAAGATCTGACCCGGAACGGCGCTCGCCACGAGGGCAGGCACGGTGCGCCCATCGGTTACGGTGCACAGAAGAATGATCTGCGGATCACCGGCACGATAGATGAGTCGAACCGTCTCGCTGTTGCTGACCTCATCCTGCCGGCGCGTAATCAATCGCGACGCTTGAGTCTTCGCCGTCCAATCGATGGTCGACCCTCGCGCGAACCCGACCGATGGCGTCGCGAGAGGCTCGCTCAGACGGACGTTTCTCACGGTCACCGTCACGGAGGACTCTCCCACCGCCACGCCCTGGACCCGCGCGGCGTCGCCGTCCCGCCATCGCAATTCAATCCCGTCGGCCACCATCTCGCCGGACTGACGACTCTGGAAGCCTCGCAGAGATGATCCCGAAGTGACGTTCTGCAGATCGATTGTCCAATCTCGCGCGCGCACAATACTGTTGCTCAGGATTGCTCCATTCGCGACGTCGTCCACCTGCTCGCGGGCCGTCGCGTGGAACCCGTCGACGTCGAGGACGATGTTGTTCGCCTGGAGAAATGGCATTGCGGAACCGCGGAGGGTGATGTTTCGCAGAAGCACATCCCTTGTCTCGCGACGGTTGTATTGCGAATGTGACGACGATGTCCGGGGGATGATCCGGATCCCGGTGCCGGTCAGACCGTCGCCGTGGAAGTCCGTGATCCGGTGTCCCCATGAGGCGTCAGCGCCGCTCGACTCGGTAATAACCTGGGCGCCCGTCGTGCATCGAACGGCCGCGCAGCTCTTGACCACATGTTTGCGCCCGCGGAGCGAGAACCCTTCACGGCTGTCGACGGCGATACAGTTGTCGAAGGTCACGAACTCGGAGCACGAGTGAGTATCGAAGGCTGCGGCGGATGCGCCGTGGCAGACCGAGTCGATGACGCGGGTTCCGTATGTCGCGCCGTAGAGGACAACGGACGAGTTTGCGGCGATCCGCGGTGTGTCATCGGAATATGCGTGGCGCACCCGCCGAGCATGCAGATTTCGGACCACCCCGTACGCACTCGAGTTGTCCAGGATTCCGTATCCGAACTGGCCGGCGGACGGATTGTCGACCGCACGATCAATCTGGACGTTCTCTATGTCGTAGGCGTAGCACCCGCGCATGAGAATGGCCGTCGCCGTCGAAACTCGCACGTGAATGTCGCGCACCGCGGGTCGCATGAGCGCGGACAACACGATCGTTGTCCCGCCCCAGCCAGCGTTGACGCCACTGGCGTCGGTGTCGACACGAAAACCTTCGAAACGGACGGGGACGTCCCGTAGCCGAGCAGCCCGAATGTTCGAAGTGAACTTGCCGTTCGGAGTACCCACCAGGATGGCCGAGTTCCCCGAGGTGCGATCAACGACCATGAAGTCGCCTACGCGCGACTTGTTGCTCGAGTCCTGTCTCACCTCAGGGATCTCATCGTCGGCAAAGACTTTGACGACGTCTCCACGCGACCATCCAGTAGCGGACGACATCGCCAACTGCACTCCGGGCTGTTGGCCACCGCCGAGCTCCACGGAGACCGGCGAGATTGAGGTCACGCGAATCGGGTCGTCGTAGACGCCCGTGAGAAGCACGGCAGATGAGGTCGGGTGCGCACGAACCAAGGTCGCCTCGTGACCGATGAGGCTGATGCTTTTACCCTCGTTCGAGAGAGTCGATGCGAGGCGGTACGTTCCCGCGGGTACGATCACGGTGCCGCCGTCCGGGCAAGCCGCGATCGCGGCCTTGAGGGCGGGAGCGGAGTCCCCGGCACCGCTCGGGTCTAGGCCCGGAAATCGTTCCGGAGTCGCGACGACTGCAATCTGATCTACCGTCTCGGCCTCGACCGCCGCCAGATCTGCTGCGGTGAGGGCTACCCGTCCGGCTTTCCCGTTTATGGACGAGACTGACCCGCTATCGGCTCTTGCGCGAGTGGGGAACGTGAGCGCGCCCACGCTGAGACCCCCGGCTGCTGCCATCCCCGCGGCGAGCAGCCGCCGGCGGGAATGGGACGCGTCATTCGAATCTGGCGATGGGGAGACAGTCATTGATCGTCCTCTTGTGTGCGGCTGTGTCGCGAGATGCTTCCCGCGCGAGAAAAGAAAGGAAGGTGGTCCGTCGGGGCGTCACCCGAATTGTGGACACAAGTTCTTCTGTGCTTCCGTGACGATCAGACTGTTGTTGGAACGTGCTGCATCCGAGTCCTCGCCGACGATGTAGATCTCTTCAAGGGGTTTACCTGTCTCAAGCTCTGAACAGGCGTTGTTTCCTAATTCGATCCACGTCGACTCAGATGCCTCTTGTCCTTGCCAGCCGTTTCTCGCCGCGTCTAGGAAGGCCTCCTCGGGGCCGATGGCGAGTTCCTCATCGGCCTCGGGACTCACCGGCTGCGCTTCGTTCGGCAGGTCTGGATCAGCCGAGCTCGTCGACTCCGTGGGTGAGGATTGAGGAACCCGCGGTGAAGTTGCGTCTTCCACGGGCGTGCTGGAACTCGCGCCCTCGACAGTGCACCCGGCGCACACCGTCGCAACAATGAGCGCACAAACAGCTGCCTTAATCCCCCTCATAGGCTGAACTTTACGCGGGCGATAAGCGCGGAGGCGAATGTAAACCTGCTCTCGCGACCGAGTCCGAGCTCCGATGCCCTATCCAGCTGTTGCGGGGTTCACGCTGGGTGGTGTGCATCATCGGTCGTTCGTCGAGAATGAAGGTCGACACGCCGGCATCCCGCCGGCACCGGCACCGAGGGAGACGCACATGGGTGGCGTGGACGACATCATCGCGAAGGGCAAGAAGCTCCTCGACGAGAACCGCGACAAGATCGAAGAGGCGCTGAAGAGCGAGAAGGCCGAAGAGGTCAGCGACAAGGTCCTCGACGGCGCTGCCGAGGCCATCAAGAAGGTCGTGCCGACCGAGCATCACGCGAAGGTCGACGAGACGCGGGCCAGCGTCGACAAGCACATCGGCAACGCCTGACGTCGCAGCTCTGCATCGACGCCGCTCCCGCGAACCGGGGGCGGCGTCGTCGCGTTCGGGGCCGGCGATCCTGGGTATCCGCCGGGCGCGACACGCCCGGGTTTGCGACTCGCTTCGGGGCTACGTAGACTAATGCAGTTCCACATTCCGGCGTGCGCTCGGCGCGCGCCAGGATCACTGTCAGGGCAGTGCACAGGCGGCGCGAAAGCGCAGGGTCCTGGGCCGCCGGCAGCAGAACAGACACCGAGCCCCTTCCTTCATCGGATTCGCACGCGTGCGTGCGGGGTGGGCCGGATGCCATGGCATCCGGTTTGACAGCTGAACAGCGGTGCAGCATCTCTCGCGTGAGCGAGGGGAAGTGCCAGGGTGCGAGAGCACCACCGTGCGTCCAATGCCCCAGGTCGGGTAAGACGCGAGAAAGAGAGAGAGCAGACAATGGCGGGACAGAAGATCCGCATTCGCCTGAAGTCGTACGATCACGCCGGGCTGGACTCGTCGGCGCGCAAGATCGTCGACACCGTGACCCGTGCCGGTGCCACCGTGGTGGGCCCGGTTCCCCTTCCGACCGAGAAGAACGTCGTGTGCGTCATCCGGTCGCCCCACAAGTACAAGGACAGCCGCGAGCACTTCGAGATGCGCACCCACAAGCGCCTCATCGACATCATCGACCCGACGCCCAAGGCCGTCGACTCGCTGATGCGCCTCGACCTCCCGGCCGATGTCAACATCGAGATCAAGCTCTGAGGTTCGACATGTCTGACATCAACTCCAAGATCTCCAAGGGCCTCCTCGGCACCAAGCTCGGCATGACCCAGGTGTGGGACGAGAACGGCAAGCTCGTTCCCGTCACCGTCATCGAGGTCGCTCCGAACGTCGTGACCCAGCTGCGCTCGCTCGAGAAGGACGGCTACAACGCCGTTCAGATCGGCTACGGCCAGATCGACCCCCGCAAGGTGAACAAGCCCCTCACGGCTCACTTTGACGCCGCCGGCGTGACCCCGCGTCGCCACCTCACCGAGGTGCGCACGGCGGATGCCGCCGACTACTCGCTCGGCCAGGAGCTGACCGTTGACGGTCTCTTCGAAGCCGGCCAGCGCGTCGACGTCGTCGGCACCAGCAAGGGCAAGGGCACCGCGGGTGTCATGAAGCGTCACAACTTCAAGGGTGTGTCCGCTTCGCACGGTTCGCACCGCAACCACCGCAAGCCCGGCTCCATCGGCGCATCGTCGACCCCGAGCCGCGTCTTCAAGGGCATGCGCATGGCCGGCCGTATGGGTGGCGAGCGCGTGACCGTCCTCAACCTCACGGTGCACGCCGTCGACGCCGAGAAGGGCCTGATGCTCGTCAAGGGCGCTGTCCCCGGTGCTCGTGGCCGCATCGTCTACGTCCGCAACGCAGTGAAGGGTGCCTGATCATGGCTGACTCGACTCTCGCGCTCGACGTCGTGAAGGCCGACGGCAAGAAGGCAGGCTCCGTCGAGCTGCCCGCCGCGCTCTTCGACGTCAAGACGAACATTCCCCTCATCCACCAGGTCGTCGTGGCGCAGCGCGCCGCGGCACGCCAGGGCACGCACTCGACCAAGCGTCGTGGCGAAGTCTCGGGTGCCGGCCGCAAGCCCTTCAAGCAGAAGGGCACCGGTAACGCCCGTCAGGGCTCGATCCGCGCGCCGCACATGACCGGTGGTGGCATCGTCCACGGCCCCAAGCCGCGTGACTACAGCCAGCGCACGCCCAAGAAGATGATCGCCGCCGCCCTGCTGGGTGCGCTCAGCGACCGTGCTCGCGGGCAGCGTCTGCACATCGTCGACAGCTTCGCCATCGAGGGTGCCCCCTCGACCAAGGCTGCCGCTGCCGCGCTGAAGGCCTTCGGCGCCGTCAAGAACGTCCTCGTGGTCATCGACCGCGACGACGAGCTGACGGTGAAGAGCGTCCGCAACCTCGCGTACGTCCACGTGCTGACCGTCGGCCAGCTGAACACCTACGACGTGATCGTCTCCGACGACATCGTCTTCACCAAGGCCGCTTACGACGCGTTCGTCGCGTCGAAGTCCGCTGCCACCGAGGAGGTCTCGGCATGACCGCCGTCAACAAAGACCCGCGCGACATCATCCTGAAGCCGGTCGTCTCCGAGAAGAGCTACTCGCTCATCGACGAGGGCAAGTACACCTTCCTGGTGGACCCGCGCTCCTCGAAGACCGAGATCAAGCTCGCCATCGAGAAGATCTTCGGCGTCAAGGTGGCCTCGGTTAACACGATCAACCGCGTCGGCAAGGCCCGTCGCACCCGCTTCGGCACCGGCAAGCGCAAGGACACCAAGCGCGCCATCGTGTCGCTCAAGTCGGGCACCATCGACATCTTCACGTCTGTCGGCTGACGGTCGGGATAGAGGACAAGAACAATGGCTATTCGCAAGTACAAGCCCACGACCCCCGGTCGCCGCGGCTCGTCGGTGGCCGACTTCGCCGAGATCACCCGATCGACGCCTGAGAAGTCGCTGCTGCGCCCCCTGTCGAAGACCGGTGGCCGCAACAACCAGGGCCGCATCACCACGCGTCACATCGGTGGTGGACACAAGCGTCAGTACCGTCTGATCGACTTCCGTCGTAACGACAAGGACGGCATCGACGCCAAGGTCGCTCACATCGAGTACGACCCCAACCGCACCGCGCGCATCGCGCTGCTGCACTACGCGGACGGCGAGAAGCGCTACATCATCGCGCCGAACAAGCTGTCGCAGGGCGATGTCGTCGAGTCGGGTGCCGGCGCTGACATCAAGCCCGGCAACAACCTGCCGCTGCGCAACATCCCCACCGGTACCGTGATCCACGCGATCGAGCTGCGTCCCGGTGGCGGCGCGAAGATGGCCCGTTCGGCGGGCGTCTCCGTGCGCCTCGTCGCCAAGGACGGCCCCTACGCGCAGCTGCGTCTGCCCTCGGGTGAGATCCGCAACGTCGACGTGCGCTGCCGC
The DNA here is from genome assembly GCF_001423785.1 of Microbacterium sp. Leaf179. NCBI lineage: Bacteria > Bacillati > Actinomycetota > Actinomycetes > Micrococcales > Microbacteriaceae > Microbacterium > Microbacterium sp. Leaf179. The sequence goes on from NZ_LMPH01000001.1 coordinate 788,592, forward strand.
GCCACGATCGGCGAGGTCGGTAACGCCGAGCAGTCGAACATCAACTGGGGCAAGGCCGGCCGCAAGCGCTGGCTGGGCGTCCGCCCGACCGTGCGTGGTGTCGCCATGAACCCGGTCGACCACCCGCACGGTGGTGGTGAGGGTAAGACCTCCGGTGGTCGTCACCCCGTTTCGCCGTGGGGTAAGGCCGAAGGCCGCACCCGTCACGCGAACAAGGAAAGCGACAAGCTGATCGTCCGCCGTCGCACCGCCGGCAAGAAGCGTAAGTAGGAGTAGAGGAAGATGCCTCGCAGCCTTAAGAAGGGCCCCTTCGTCGACGAGCACCTGCTTCGCAAGGTCGTCTCGCAGAACGAAGCCGGTTCCAAGAACGTCATCAAGACCTGGTCGCGCCGTTCGATGATCATCCCCGCCATGCTGGGACACACCATCGCCGTGCACGACGGTCGCAAGCACATCCCCGTGTTCGTGACCGAGACCATGGTCGGTCACAAACTGGGCGAGTTCTCGCCCACCCGCACCTTCCGCGGCCACGTGAAGGACGACAAGAAGGGCCGCCGCCGCTGACGCGGTGGCGCTAGAGGAGAGAGAAATGGTGGAGTCCATCGCACGCGTGCGACACATCCGCGTGACCCCTCAGAAGGCTCGTCGTGTCGTCGCGCTCATCAAGGGCAAGCAGGCCGAAGAGGCCCTCGCCATCCTGAAGTTCGCGCCCCAGGGCGCGAGCGAGCCGATCTACAAGCTCGTCGCCTCGGCGATCGCGAACGCTCGCGTCACCGCTGACAAGACGAACGAATACCTGGATGACGCCGACCTGTACGTGAAGAACGCGTACGTCGACGAGGGCACGACGCTCAAGCGTTTCCGTCCCCGTGCACAGGGTCGCGCCTTCCAGATCAAGAAGCGCACGAGCCACATCACGGTCGTGCTCGCGACGCCGGAAGACGCTGCTGCGGCCCCGGCGCGCGCCAACAAGAAGGCGAGCAAGTAATGGGACAGAAGGTCAACCCGTACGGCTTCCGCCTCGGCATCACCACCGACCACGTGTCGCGGTGGTTCTCGGACTCGACGAAGGCCGGTCAGCGTTACGCCGACTACCTCGCCGAGGACATCAAGATCCGTCGCCTGCTGACCACCTCGCTTGACCGCGCCGGTGTCAGCAACATCGAGATCGAGCGCACGCGTGACCGCGTCCGCGTCGACATCCACACCGCCCGTCCGGGCATCGTGATCGGTCGCCGCGGCGCCGAGGCCGAGCGCATCCGTGCCGACCTCGAGAAGCTCACCAGCAAGCAGATCCAGCTGAACATCCTCGAGGTCAAGAACCCCGAGGCCGATGCTCAGCTCGTCGCGCAGGGTGTCGCCGAGCAGCTCACCGCTCGTGTGGCGTTCCGCCGCGCGATGCGCAAGGGCCTGCAGGGCGCGCAGCGTGCCGGCGCCAAGGGTGTCCGCATCCAGGTGTCGGGTCGCCTCGGCGGCGCCGAGATGAGCCGCTCGGAGTTCTACCGCGAAGGCCGTGTGCCCCTGCACACCCTGCGCGCGAACATCGACTACGGCTTCTACGAGGCCAAGACCACCTTCGGCCGCATCGGCGTGAAGGTCTGGATCTACAAGGGCGACCTCACCAACAAGGAGCTCGCCCGCGAGCAGGCCAACGCGCCCAAGTCCCGCGGTCGTGACGACCGCGGTGGCGACCGTCGTCGTGGCCCGCGCAACGAGGCCCCCGTGGCAGAAGGAGCGTCGGCGTAATGCTCATCCCCCGCAAGGTCAAGTACCGCAAGCAGCACCACCCCGGCCGTTCCGGCCAGGCCACCGGTGGCACGCAGGTGTCGTTCGGTGAGTACGGTATTCAGGCGCTGACCCCCGCTTACGTGACCAACCGTCAGATCGAGTCCGCTCGTATCGCCATGACGCGTCACATCAAGCGTGGCGGAAAGGTGTGGATCAACATCTACCCCGACCGCCCCCTCACCAAGAAGCCGGCCGAAACCCGCATGGGTTCCGGTAAGGGTTCGCCCGAGTGGTGGGTCGCGAACGTCAAGCCCGGCCGCGTCCTCTTCGAGGTCGCGGGTGTCGACGAGCAGCTCGCTCGTGAAGCACTGACCCGAGCCATTCACAAGCTGCCCCTGAAGGCACGCATCATCAAGCGCGAGGAGGGCGACGCGTAATGGCGATCGGCACCAAGCAGCTCGCCCCGAGCGAGCTCGACACGTTCGAAGACCAGCGCCTCGTCGAGGAGCTGCGTAAGGCCAAGGAAGAGCTGTTCAACCTGCGCTTCCAGTCGGCCACTGGCCAGCTCGAAAGCCACGGTCGCATCCGTGCAGTCAAGCGCGACATCGCGCGTCTGTACACCGTGATCCGTGAGCGCGAGCTCGGCATCCGCGCCACCCCGGCCCCGGTCGAGGCGACGAAGGCGAAGAAGAGCAAGGCGAAGAAGGCGGACGCCGCTGACGACGCCGCGAAGGAAGAGGCGGAGTAATGGCTACCGCGAAGAAGGCAGAGGCCGAGGCGCAGGTCGTCGGTCACGAGCACTCCGAGAACGATGTGCGCGACGAGAACGCCCGCGGTTACCGCAAGGCGCGTCGTGGCTACGTCGTCAGCGACAAGATGGACAAGACCATCGTCGTCGAGGTCGAAGACCGCGTGAAGCACCCGCTCTACGGCAAGGTCATCCGCCGCACCTCCAAGGTCAAGGCGCACGACGAGACCAACTCGGCGGGCATCGGCGACCTGGTCGTCATCAACGAGACCCGTCCGCTGAGCGCCACCAAGCGCTGGCGCCTGGTCGAGATCCTCGAGAAGGCCAAGTAAGCCTCGCGCTTACTTGGAATCCAAGGAGTAAAAAGTGATTCAGAACGAATCCCGGCTGAAGGTCGCCGACAACACCGGCGCCAAGGAGCTGCTCACCATCCGCGTGCTCGGCGGCTCCAACCGTCGTTACGCGGGCCTCGGTGACGTCATCGTCGCCACGGTCAAGGACGCGATCCCCGGTGGAAACGTCAAGAAGGGCGACGTGGTCAAGGCCGTCGTCGTCCGTGTCGTGAAGCAGACCCGCCGTCCCGACGGCTCATACATCAAGTTCGACGAGAACGCCGCCGTGATCCTGAAGAGCGACGGGGAGCCCCGCGGCACCCGCATCTTCGGACCCGTCGGTCGTGAGCTTCGTGACAAGAAGTTCATGAAGATCGTCTCGCTCGCCCCGGAGGTCATCTGATCATGGCGAAAATCAAGAAGGGTGACCTGGTTCAGGTCATCACGGGCGCCAAGCCCGAGCGTGGCGGCGACCGCGGCAAGCAGGGCAAGGTCCTCGAGATCCTGACCGAGCAGAACCGCGTCATCGTCGAAGGCGTGAACTACGTCACCAAGCACAACCGCGTGGGCCAGTCCCAGCGCGGCACCAAGACCGGTGGCATCGAGACGTTCGAAGCCCCGATCCACATCTCCAACGTCGCGCTCGTCGACCCCTCGACCAAGAAGCCGACCCGCGTCGGCCGCCGGGTCGAGGAGCAGGTGAAGGACGGCGTCAAGCGCACCGTCCGCGTGCGCTTCGCGAAGAAGTCAGGCAAGGACCTCTGAACATGAGCACCGTGACTGCCGCGGAGACTGGCAAGATCCAGCCCCGCCTGAAGCAGAAGTACAACGCCGAGATCAAGAAGGCTCTGCAGGAGGAGTTCGGTTACCCGAACGTCATGCAGATCCCCGGACTGGTCAAGGTCGTCGTGAACACCGGTGTCGGCGAGGCCGCTCGCGACAGCAAGGTGATCGATGGTGCGGTCGACGACCTCACCAAGATCACCGGTCAGAAGCCCGTCGTCACCAAGGCTCGCAAGTCCATCGCGCAGTTCAAGCTGCGCGAGGGTCAGGCGATCGGCGCGCACGTCACCCTCCGCGGTGACCGCGCGTGGGAGTTCGTGGACCGTCTCGTCAACCTCGCCCTGCCCCGTATCCGCGACTTCCGCGGTCTCTCGGCCAAGCAGTTCGACGGCAACGGCAACTACACCTTCGGTCTCCAGGAGCAGTCCGTGTTCCACGAGATCGATCAGGACCGCATCGACCGCGTGCGTGGATTCGACATCACCATCGTCACCACCGCGAAGACGGACGAGGAAGGCCGCTCGCTGCTGCGTCAGCTCGGCTTCCCCTTCCAGTCGGCCGACGCTCAGGCCTGAACTCGGGCCCCCGGGTTTCCGGGGGCCCCTCATCGAAGGTCGGCTGTCGCGTAACGGCAGTCGAAACCTCATGAACGAAAGAAGCAACACATGACGATGACAGACCCGGTCGCAGACATGCTGACCCGTCTGCGCAACGCGAACTCGGCTCACCACGACTCCGTGTCGATGCCGAACTCGAAGCTGAAGACGAACATCGCCCAGATCCTCAAGCAGGAGGGTTACATCGCCGACTGGACCGTCGAAGACGCCCGTGTCGGCCAGACCCTCAACATGACGCTGAAGTACGGCCCGAACCGCGAGCGGTCGATCGCCGGCATCAAGCGCGTCTCCAAGCCCGGCCTCCGCGTGTACGCGAAGTCGACCGAGGTCCCCACGGTCCTCGGCGGGCTCGGCGTCGCCATCCTGTCCACCTCCTCCGGTCTCCTCACCGACCGTCAGGCCGAGCAGAAGGGCGTCGGCGGGGAAGTCCTCGCCTACGTGTGGTGATCTGAGAATGTCGCGTATCGGACGTCTTCCCATCGACATCCCCGCTGGCGTCACCGTTTCGGTGAACGGCCGGGAGGTCGCCGTCAAGGGCCCCAAGGGCGAGCTCGAGCTCACCATTGCCCAGCCCCTCGAGGTGTCGGTCGAAGAGAACCAGGTTCTCGTCACCCGCCCCGACGATGAGCGCGAGTCGCGGTCCCTCCACGGCCTGACCCGCACGCTCATCAACAACAACATCATCGGTGTCACCCAGGGCTACACCAAGGGCCTCGAGGTCGTCGGTACGGGTTACCGCGTGGCGCAGAAGGGCAGCTCGATCGAGTTCGCCCTCGGCTTCTCGCACCCCGTCCTGATCGAGCCGCCCGCAGGTATCACCCTCACGGTCGAAGGCAACAACAAGGTCACCGTGAGCGGCATCGACAAGCAGGCCGTCGGCGAGGCCGCCGCCAACATCCGCAAGATCCGCAAGCCCGAGCCGTACAAGGGCAAGGGTGTGCGGTACGCGGGCGAGGTTGTGCGCCGCAAGGCCGGAAAGAGTGGTAAGTAGCCATGGCTGTCAAGACAAAGTCCGTCGCCCGTGCCCGTCGCCACGCGCGCCTTCGCAAGAAGGTCGTCGGCACCGAGCTGCGTCCCCGTCTCGTCGTGACGCGCTCGGCGCGCCACGTGTTCGTCCAGGTCGTGGACGACAGCAAGGGCCACACCGTGGCCTCTGCCTCCACCCTCGAGACCGACCTGCGCGGGTTCGACGGTGACAAGACCGCCAAGGCCCGCAAGGTCGGCGAACTCGTCGCCGAGCGTGCCAAGGCCGTGGGCGTCGCCGACGTCGTGTTCGACCGTGGCGGTAACCGCTACGCCGGCCGTGTCGCCGCGATCGCCGACGGAGCTCGCGAAGGAGGGCTGAACCTGTGAGTGACAACAAGGAGACCGAAGTGACCGAGCAGACTGCACCGGTAGAGGGTGCGGCTGCGGCCACGGCCCCCGCCGAGCGTGAGCGCGAGCCGCGTCGCGGTGGTCGCGAGCGCAACACCAACCAGCGCGACCGTGGTTCGCGCGACCGCAACGAGAGCCAGTTCCTCGAGCGCGTCGTGACGATCAACCGCGTCTCGAAGGTGGTCAAGGGTGGTCGTCGCTTCAGCTTCACGGCGCTCGTCGTCGTGGGTGACGGCAACGGTGTCGTGGGTGTCGGTTACGGCAAGGCCCGCGAAGTCCCCCTCGCCATCTCCAAGGGTGTCGAAGAGGCCAAGCGCAACTTCTTCCGCGTCCCGCGTTCGGGTTCGACCATTCCCCACCCCGTCCAGGGTGAGGCTGCCGCCGGTGTGGTGCTCCTGCGCCCCGCCGCTGCCGGTACCGGTGTTATCGCCGGTGGTCCCGTCCGCGCCGTCCTCGAGTGCGCCGGCATCCACGATGTCCTGTCGAAGTCGCTCGGCTCGTCGAACACGATCAACATCGTGCACGCGACCGTCGCAGCCCTGAAGCAGCTCGAAGAGCCCCGCGCCGTGGCAGCCCGCCGTGGCCTGGAGTTCGACCAGGTCGCCCCGGCCCGCCTCGTGCGCGCCGAGGCCGCCGCCCAGAAGGTAGGTGCCTGATGGCCGAGCGTCTGAAGGTCACGCAGATCAAGTCCAAGGTGAGCGAGAAGCAGAACCAGCGTGACACGCTGCGTTCGCTCGGTCTCAAGCGGATCGGCGACTCGGTCGTCCGTCCCGACGACGCGCAGACGCGCGGTTACGTCAAGACCGTCGCCCACCTCGTCAAGGTTGAGGAGATCGACTAATGGCTGACAAGAAGGACGAGACCGCAACGGTCGCCGCCCCGAAGAAGGCCTCGGCCCGTAAGACGGCTGAGAAGAAGGAAGCCCCCGCGGCGCGCCCCGGCGTGCTGAAGGTCCACCACCTGCGTCCCGTCCCGGGAGCCCACAAGGCCAAGACCCGCGTGGGTCGCGGTGAGGGCTCGAAGGGTAAGACCGCCGGTCGCGGTACCAAGGGAACCAAGGCCCGCTACCAGGTCCGGGTCGGCTTCGAGGGTGGGCAGATGCCGCTGCACATGCGCACCCCGAAGCTCCGTGGCTTCAAGAACCCGTTCCGCGTCGAGTACCAGGTCGTGAACCTGGACAAGCTCGCCGAGCTCTACCCGCAGGGTGGCGACGTGACCGTCGCCGGCCTCGTGGCCAAGGGTGCCGTCCGCAAGAACGAGAAGGTCAAGGTGCTCGGCACCGGCGACATCTCGGTCGCGCTGACCGTCTCGGTCGACAAGGTCTCCGGCTCCGCTGAGCAGAAGATCGTCGCCGCCGGCGGTTCCGTCAACTGACGCACGACCCCTGAGGGGCCGGCGGCCTTACGGCCGTCGGCCCCTTCTGGGTTAGTCTGATTTGGTGTGCGCCCTGCGGCGTGCCGAGATCGTTCTGGAGGAATCCCCTTGTTCAGCGCCATCGCGCGGGTTTTCCGCACGCCCGACCTGAGGCGGAAGATCGCCTTCACGCTGGGCATCATCGCCATCTACCGGCTGGGTGCCCACGTCCCCACGCCCTTCGTCGACTTCCCCAACGTCCAGCAGTGTCTGAACCAGTCGGGCGGCACCGAGGGGCTGCTGTCGCTGGTCAACCTCTTCTCGGGCGGCGCTCTGCTGCAGCTGTCGATCTTCGCGCTCGGCGTCATGCCCTACATCACGGCCACCATCATCGTGCAGCTCCTGCGCGTTGTGATCCCGCACTTCGAGACCCTCTACAAAGAGGGCCAGGCGGGGCAGGCCAAGCTCACCCAGTACACGCGTTACCTGACGATCGCTCTCGCTCTCCTGCAGTCGACGACCCTCGTCACCGTTGCCCGCTCGGGACAGCTGTTCGGCTCGGCCGGCATCCCCGAGTGCCAGCAGCTGCTCACCAACGACATCTGGTGGGCGCAGCTGCTCATGATCATCACCCTGACCGCCGGCACCGGCCTGGTCATGTGGTTCGCCGAGCTGGTCACCGAGCGCGGTGTCGGCAACGGCATGTCGATCCTGATCTTCACCTCGATCGCGGCGACGTTCCCCGGCGCCATGCTGTCGATCCTCACCTCGCGCGGCGTGGAGGTCTTCCTCCTCGTCCTCGCCGTGAGCATCGTGATCGTCGCACTGGTCGTCTTCGTCGAGCAGTCCCAGCGCCGCATCCCCGTGCAGTACGCGAAGCGGATGGTCGGGCGTCGCACCTACGGCGGTACGAACACCTACATCCCGATCAAGGTGAACATGGCCGGCGTCGTGCCCGTCATCTTCGCCTCGTCGCTGCTGTACATCCCTGCCCTCATCGCGCAGTTCAACCAGCCGCAGGCGGGCCAGGAGCCGGCCGGTTGGGTGACCTGGATCTCGCAGTACCTCACGCGCGGTGACCACCCGCTCTACATGCTCGTGTACTTCCTGCTGATCGTCGGCTTCACGTACTTCTACGTGGCCATCACCTTCAACCCGGTCGATGTCGCCGACAACATGAAGAAGTACGGCGGGTTCATCCCCGGCATCCGTGCGGGTCGTCCGACGGCCGAGTACCTCGACTACGTGCTGACGCGCATCACCCTGCCGGGGTCCATTTACCTCGGTCTGATCGCCCTGCTGCCGCTCGTGGCGCTGGCGACGGTCGGGGCGAACCAGAACTTCCCGTTCGGCGGAGCATCGATCCTCATCATCGTGGGTGTCGGTCTCGAGACGGTGAAGCAGATCGACGCGCAACTCCAGCAGCGTCACTACGAAGGGCTGCTGCGATGACCGCGCGTCTTCTGATCGTGGGGCCCCAGGGCTCGGGCAAGGGGACGCAGGGCGTCCGCGTCGGCGACGCCCTCGGCATCCCGGTCGTCTCGACGGGCGACGTCTTCCGTTCGAACGTCGCCGAGGGAACAGACCTCGGTCTGCAGGTGAAGTCGATCATCGACGGGGGAGACCTCGTCCCCGATGAACTGACGAGCGCGGTCGTGCGCGACCGCCTCTCGCAGGCCGACGCCGCCGAGGGCTTCCTCCTCGACGGGTATCCGCGAAACCTCGCCCAGGTCATGCACCTCGACGAGTTCCTGGGCGGACGCGACGAACGTCTCGACGCGGTCATCGCCCTCGTGGTGCCCCGCGACGAGTCGCTCGCGCGCTTGACGGCCCGTGCGGCCGAGCAGGGCCGCGCCGACGACACCGAAGAGGCCATCGCCACGCGTCTGGGCATCTACGAGCGCGAGACCGCGCCGATCCTCGACGTCTACGGCACGCGCGGCATCGTCGACGAGATCGACGGTGTCGGCGGGCTCGACGAGGTCACGGCACGCATCTTCGCCGCCCTCGAGGCGCGCGGAATCGCCCCGTCGGCTGTCTGACGTGGCGCTGCGTTCCTCCATCTACAAGAAGCCCGCCCAGCTGCGGTCGATGATCGAGCCGGGTCTCATCACGGCTGATGCTCTGGATGCCGTGCGCGCACGGGTCGCGCCCGGGGTGACGACCCTCGAGCTCGACGCCGAGGCATCGCGCGTGATCACATCGCGCGGAGCGGAATCGAACTTCCAGATGGTGCGCGGCTACCGTCACACGATCTGCGCCTCGGTGAACCAGGAGGTCGTGCACGGCATCCCGAACGACCGGCCGCTGCAGGCGGGCGACATCCTCTCGATCGATGCCGGAGCGCAGTTCCGCGGGTGGAACGGCGACTCGGCGTTCACCGTCATCGTGCCCGGGGATGCCCCCGAAGAGGTCGTCTCACCGCGTCGCCGGCTGTCCGAGGTGACCGAGGGGTCGCTGTGGGCCGGGATCGCGGCGCTCAGTCGGGCCACCCACCTCGGCGAGGTGGGAGCGGCGATCGAGCAGTACATCGCCGACAATGCCCCCGAGGGCGGGTACGGCATTTTGCGCGACTACGTCGGGCACGGCATCGGGCGCAAGATGCACGAGTCGCCGAGCATCTTCAACTACGCCGTGGCGGATCGCGGACCCGAGGTGCGCCCCGGTCTCGCGGTGGCGATCGAGCCCATGGTCGTCATCGGCGACCAGCAGACCTTCACCGAAGACGACGGGTGGACCGTCTCGACCGTCGACGGCACGGCCGGCTCCCACTGGGAACATAGTGTCGCCGTGCATGATGGGGGCATCTGGGTTCTCACCGCGCATGACGGCGGTGCCGAAAAACTGGCGCCGTTCGGTGTGGTGCCGAAGGAGATCGATTGATGATGATGGCGGCTGCACGCAAGTCCACGAACTGGTTCGCGATCGGCGTCACCGCCGCCGCCCTCGTGGTCGTGCTGATCGTGGGCGGGGTGGTGTGGTTCGCCAACAGCCAGGCGACCTCGGCCGGCACCCTGCCGCAGGCGTCGGCGGTGAACACCGACACGGGCGCCATCGCCGTCGGCTCGGGCCCCAAGACGGTCGACACCTACGTCGACTTCATGTGCCCCATCTGCAACCAGTTCGAGCAGAGCTACGGGCCCACGCTCGACCAGCTCGTGCAGAGCGGTGAGATCACGCTGAACATCCACCCGATCTCGATCCTCGACAGGCAGTCGCAGGGAACGCAGTACTCCACTCGAGCGGCGTCGGCCGCGTACTGCGTGGCCGTCGACGATGCCGCGAACGTGCCGGCCTTCGTGAAGGCCCTGTACGCGCAGCAGCCCTCGGAGGGAACGGCCGGTCTCGACGACGCCACCCTCGCCTCGATCGCGACGACGGCTGGAGCATCGGATGCCGTGGCCTCCTGCATCTCGGATGGCACGTACACGAAGTTCGTCACCGCGATGACGCGCGAGACGCCCCTTCAGCAGGGCGCCGCGGGAATCTCGACCCCGACCATCGCGGTCGACGGCACGGTACTGACCAACCAGACCGATCTGTCGGGCGATCCGCAGAAGGACATCGTCGCGCGCCTCAACGGGTGACCGCGGCCCGGGCGAGTTGCCGGGTCACGTGATACCACGTATGCTTGATCTTTGGTGCGTTGCGCCTTCATTGGCGTGTCGAGGCACCGAATCCCCATCCACCGCAGACCAGCCGGTCTGTCCAGAGCGTGAGCGAGTATATGGCGAAGAAAGACGGTGTCATCGAGATCGAGGGCACGGTGTCCGAAGCACTGCCCAACGCGATGTTCCGTGTCGAGTTGACGAACGGGCACAAAGTGCTCGCGACCATCTCGGGCAAGATGCGACAGAACTACATCCGTATCATCCCCGAGGACCGCGTCGTCGTCGAGCTGAGCCCGTACGACCTCACTCGTGGTCGTATCGTCTACCGCTACCGCTGAGCCCGGCTGAGAAGTAACGATCCGCATCCGCGGATCGAAGACAGCGAAACAGGAACATCATGAAGGTCAATCCCTCCGTCAAGCCCATCTGCGATCACTGCAAGGTGATCCGTCGTCACGGGCGCGTGATGGTGATCTGCAAGAGCAACCCGCGTCACAAGCAGCGCCAGGGCTGAGTTCGCTCAGAGCTCGACACTTTTCAACTGAATACACACCGGCAGGATCAGATCTCGCCCGCGTCAGCGGGCGGGGGACACCTCGGGGCGGAGGCCCGAGCACCGATCCTGCTTCACACCTCCACGACACTCTGAGGAGAGCCGCATGGCACGTCTCGCCGGCGTCGACATCCCGCGCGACAAGCGCGTGGTGATCGCACTTACTTACATCTACGGCGTGGGTCGCACCCGCTCCGTCGAGATTCTCACGGCAACGGATATCAGCCACGACATCCGCGTGAAGGACCTCACCGACGACCAGTTGGTCGCGCTTCGCGACTACATCGAAGGCACCTACAAGGTGGAGGGTGACCTCCGTCGCGAGGTCGCCGCCGACATCCGCCGCAAGGTCGAGATCGGTTCCTACGAGGGCATCCGCCACCGTCGCGGCCTCCCGGTGCGCGGTCAGCGTACGAAGACGAACGCTCGCACCCGCAAGGGACCCAAGCGCACCGTCGCCGGCAAGAAGAAGGCGCGCTAGGCCTCCGCCGGCGCAGGATTCAGGAGAACCGCACATGGCACAGGCCAAGTCCGCAGCGCGCAAGCCGCGCCGCAAGGAGAAGAAGAACATCGCCGTGGGTCAGGCCCACATCAAGTCGACGTTCAACAACACCATCGTTTCGATCACCGACCCCTCGGGTGCCGTCATCAGCTGGGCTTCGTCCGGCGGTGTCGGGTTCAAGGGCTCGCGCAAGTCGACGCCGTACGCCGCCGGCATGGCCGCGGAGTCGGCCGCTCGCCAGGCGCAGGAGCACGGCGTCAAGAAGGTCGACGTCTTCGTGAAGGGACCGGGTTCGGGTCGTGAGACCGCGATCCGTTCGCTCACGGCCGCCGGCCTCGAGGTCGGCTCGATCCAGGACGTGACGCCCCAGGCTCACAACGGCTGCCGTCCGCCCAAGCGCCGCCGCGTCTGACGCGTCCGTTCCCGGGGAGTGCTCGTCGCTCCCCGGGAACGCCGCGCTTACGCGCGACTCAGACTTCCGGATGCCACGGCTCACCCTCGGCGCATCGCTCAGGTGACTCGGCATCCAGCGAGTACAACTCAACACCTCACCCCATTACACGTGTCATATAGCGGGCACGTGATCGAAAGGAACACATAGTGCTCATCGCACAGCGTCCCACTCTGACCGAGGAGAAGATCGGGGAGTTCCGCAGCCGTTTCATCATCGAGCCGCTGGAGCCCGGTTTCGGTTACACGATCGGCAACGCGCTGCGTCGCAGCCTTCTGTCGTCGATCCCCGGCGCGGCCGTCACGAGCATCCGCATCGACGGCGTTCTGCACGAGTTCAGCACCATCCCGGGCGTGAAGGAAGACGTCACCGAGATCATCCTGAACATCAAGCAGCTCGTCGTTTCGAGCGAGCGCGACGAGCCCATCACGGCGTACCTGCGCAAGACGGGTTCGGGCGAGGTCACCGCCGCCGACATCTCCGCCCCGGCGGGTGTCGAGGTGCACAACCCCGAGCTGGTCATCGCCACGTTGAACGACACGGCCAAGTTCGAGCTCGAGCTCACCATCGAGCGCGGCCGCGGCTACGTCTCGGCTACGCAGAACCGCAACGAGTACGCCGAGGCCGGTCAGATCCCGATCGACTCGATCTACTCGCCGGTGCTCAAGGTCAGCTACCGCGTCGACGCCACGCGCGCCGGAGAGCGTACCGACTTCGACAAGCTCGTCCTCGACGTCGAGTCGAAAGCGTCCATCGCGCCGCGCGACGCCGTGGCGTCTGCCGGTCGCACCCTCACCGAGCTGTTCGGTCTCGCCCGCGAGCTGAACGTCGAGGCCGAGGGTATCGAGATCGGACCCGCCCCCGTCGAGACCGTTCTCTCGAACGAGCTGTCGATGCCGATCGAGGACCTCGATCTGTCGGTGCGCTCGTACAACTGCCTCAAGCGTGAGGGCATCAACACCGTTTCGGAGCTGGTCGCCCTTTCGGAGACGCAGCTGATGAACATCCGCAACTTCGGTCAGAAGTCGGTCGACGAGGTGCGCGACAAGCTCACCTCGCTCGGACTGTCGCTCAAAGACTCGGTGCCCGGTTTCGACGGCGCCCAGTTCTACAGCGGCTACGACGAAGAAACCGTCTGACCCTGTCGGACCCGACCGAACCTTCTACTGGAGTAATACGACATGCCTAAGCCCACGAAGGGTCCCCGCCTCGGAGGCGGCCCGGCCCACGAGCGTCTGCTTCTCGCGAACCTCGCCGCAGCGCTGTACACGCACAAGTCGATCAAGACGACCGAGACCAAGGCCAAGCGTCTTCGTCCGCTCGCCGAGCGACTGATCACCTTCGCCAAGCGCGGCGACCTGCACGCTCGTCGTCGCGTGCTGTCCGTGATCGGTGACAAGGGTGTCGTGCACACCCTCTTCACCGAGATCGCGCCGCTGGTCGCCGACCGTGAGGGTGGCTACACCCGCATCACGAAGGTCGGAAACCGCAAGGGCGACAACGCCCCCATGGCCGTGATCGAGCTCGTCCTCGAGCCCGTCGCGAAGAAGGCGTCGAACAAGGCCGCCGCGGCTCCCGCCGCCGCAGCCCCGGTCGCCGAGGAGCCCGTCGCTGACGAGGCCCCCGCCGAAGAATCCACCACCGACGAGGCCGCCGACGCCGGCGCCGAGTCGCACGAAGAGGGCGCAGCGGCCGAGGCCGCAGCCGAGGACGCCGTCCAGGACGACGCCAAGGCCTGAGTTCTCCCTCTCGGTACGATGCCCCCACCCTTCCGGGTGGGGGCATCGTCGTTCCACCGGGGTCCTTCGGCAGGGTGCGCGGGGGAGGGGTGGGAGATCACCCCGCGTAGGCTGATCGGGTGCGCATTCGTCTCGACATCGCCTATGACGGAACGAATTTCCGCGGATGGGCGCGTCAGCCGGGTCTGCGGACGGTGCAGGGCGAGATCGAAGAGGCGCTCGAGCGCATTCTCGGCGGAGACCCGCGCCTCGTCGTCGCCGGCCGCACCGACGCGGGCGTGCACGCCTCGGGGCAGGTCGCGCACATCGACCTCGACGCGGGGCAGATCGCGCGCCTTCCGCGCCGGCGGCGTGACAACGACGAAGCGGATGCCGTGACGGCCCTGGCGGGCCGTCTGCGCGGCGTTCTGGGCTCGTATGCCGACGTGACGGTGCGCTCGACGACCGTGGCTCCTGAGGGCTTCGACGCGCGATTCTCGGCGGTCTGGAGGCGCTACTCGTACCGCCTCGCCGACGCCACGACGGGCTACGACCCCCTCGATCGCCTGCGCACGACCGCGGTGCTCAGCACCCTCGACCTCGCGGCGATGGATGCCGCGGCGCAGCGGTTGATCGGCCTGCACGACTTCGCGGCGTACTGCAAAGCGCGAGAAGAGGCGACGACGATCCGCACGTTGCTGGAGTACGACTGGCGCCGTGCCGACGACGGCGTGCTCGTGGCGAACGTTCGCGCCGACGCGTTCTGCCACAGCATGGTGCGCGCGTTGGTCGGTGCGTGCGTGGCGGTGGGCGAGGGGCGTATCGAGGTCGACGATGTCGTCGCCATCCGTGACGCGAGGATGCGCATCCCGGAGACGAAGGTGCTGGCGGCCCGAGGATTGGTGCTGGCCGAGGTCGGATACCCGGCCGACGACCTGCTCGCCGCCCGCGCGGAGCAGACCCGTCGGCGGCGCGACGACGAGTGACGCGGCATCCTGATCCCCTCGGGCGGAACGGGTGCAACCCCACCGCTCGTGCAGATCGCTCGGTCGTATGCTGTGATCGCCATGAAGGTCATCTCGTACAACCTCAACAAGCACCGGGCCGCCGGTGAACTCGTCGCTCTCGTCGAGAAGCACGAGGTCGACGTGCTGTGCCTGCAAGAGTGCGACAGCACAGACATCCCGGAGCGCATCGGTGGGCTTCGGCTCGCCGACGCGACGCAGCGCAACAGGCTCGGGCTCGCGCTGTACTACCGCGAGAACGCCTACCGCGCCGAGGACGTCCGGGCGATCAGCCTGAAGAAGTCCCTGCACGACTACGTTCTGAAACCCGCCGAGGAGCGCATGCTGGGCGTGCGACTGCGCGACATCGACAGCGGTCGCGACATCATCGTGGCCTCGTTCCACGCGGCTCCACTGACGGCGCTGAACTCGTTGCGGCGCCACCAGATCCGCACCGCTCTCACCGAGCTGCAGAACCTCGGACCGGGGCTTCCCGCCCTCATGGTGGGGGACTACAACTACCCGGTCTTCAAAGAGAACCTGGGGCAGAAGGTGCGCGACCAGGGGTATGAACTGACCCTCAGCGATACCCGCACGTACACCCGGTACCGCTTCTTCCGCGGGCACTACGACTTCGCGACGTCGATCGGCTTCGACATCGCGCACATCAAGACGCTGCCGCAGGGCCTGAGCGACCACCTGCCGATCCTCATCACCGCCGAGGTGACGAACTCCCGTCCGGCGAGCCTCGAGGCCCACATGGACGAACAACGCTGAAGGGGGCCGCCCGAAGACGGCCCCCTTCCGCGTTCGCGGCGGTGACTCAGGCGGAGGCCGCCTGACGGCGACGGCGTACCGCGGCGCCCACGGCGACGGCGCCACCGGCAGCGACCAGCGCTGCGCCGGCGACCCAGAAGCCCGTGGTGCTGTTCGCGTCGAAGCCCGTGACGGCGAGCCCGCCCTTCGAGGTGTTGTCGGAGGTGGGCGCGGTGACGACGACGCTCGAGTGCAGCACGACCTTGCTCGAGAGGCCGGTGAAGGTGAGGTAGTACGTGCCCGTCGCGTTCGAGGGGAGCTTGATCGCGACGTTGAGCTTTCCGAACGCGGCGGTCGTGCTCAGTGAGTTGTTCGTCTGCACCGCGACCGACCCGAGCGTGACGGCGCTCGCGTTGGCTCCCGTGATCGAGATCGCCACCTGCTCGTCGGTCTGGAAGGGGGCCGTCGAGGTGGTGAACGTCGCGGAGCCGCCCGGGATAACCGTCGACGGCGACACCGAGACGGCGGCGGGGTCGGTGTACGCGTTGGCGGCCGTCGGCGCCATCAAAGCGGCCGCGGCGAGTGAGAGGGCGGCGACGGCCCGGATGATCGTGGTCTTCATGATGTGCCCCATCTGCTTGGCGTAGTCGAGCCGGTGTGCTGAGTTCGAAGTGGTGCTCGCTCCCCTGAGATGAGGGAAGGCGACTCCTCGTCAGAGTCTCGGGGAACCGTCGCGCGCGCACCCTTGCGCTGCGCCAGGTTTCACGTCTCGCCGTGCCCGACTTCACCCGGGCGTCGGGCGGACTCAGCCTCGCGGGAAACGGCACTCGCCCCCGCGCGGGATCTCCGACGGATCGCGCGTCGGGGTCGCGTGAGCGCCGAGCTCGGCGGTGCGGGGGAGCTGCACCTCGAGATCCAGCTGCGCGCGCTGCCCGGGTGAGAGGGTCACCGACCACTTCACGACCTCCCGCCCGTGCGCGGTCCCCCCGGCGAAACCGGGAGCGGCGGCGGTGTCGCCGCCGGTCTGACGATCGAGGAGCCGCGCCCCCTCGGGGAGGTAGACGTAGACCCCCGTCAGGGCGTCGCCGACGGGTACGCCGTACTCGCCGCCTCCGGTGACGTACGCCGGGAGCGACGCGGGGTCGGGTGCGTCGCTGCGCAGCTCGACGTGCAGCGACGCGCGGTCGGGGCCGCACCAGGCCGTCTCGACCTCGGGGTGCAGGTAGTAGTCCATCTTCGAGCCCGTGCCGTCGTTCAGGTACACCCCGAACATGCTGCGCGTCGCGTCGGTGGCGGGCAGCGCACCCTGCAACGGGGTGCCGTCGAGAATGGCCTGGGTCTCGGCATCCGCGTTCCACACCAGCAGGCGTCGCTCCTCACCCGCTCGCGTCACCGCCGAGATGAGAGCCGTCGGATCGGCGCGCCCTGCGGCGAGCGACTGGAACACCGCCGTCGCGGCGCTCTGGAAGAAGGCGTCTTGCACGTCGGGATCGTCGTAGCGGCGGTAGACCTCGTCGAGCAGCAGCGAGACCGCGTTGTCGGCGGTCAATTCCTCGCCCGAGGGCAGTGCGACCGGGCCGGTGGCGCGCAGCAGGTACGACAGCGTGACCGGGTCGAGCGTGACCACCCCGTCGACCGAGACACCGTGCAGGCGCCGCCACATCTCGCGCGCCAGGGGCGCGCCGACGGAGAAATCGGGGATCTGCGTCGAGTTCTGCACGAAACGGGCCGGGCGCGTGTCGAAGAGCGCGCGGTCTTCGTCGGTGAGGGGGAGGACGGGACCCGCCTCGGCGACGTCGGTGAAGTCGCTCGACGACGCCTGCGACACGAGCGAGATGCGGCCGCCCGCCGTGTCGACCTGGGCCACGGCGCCCACGACTCCGCCGAGGGAGCGCCACTCGGCGTTGTTCTGGAAGAGCACCAGGTACGAGCGCGGTCCGTCGGCGCCGAACATGGTCGGCACGATCTCGGTCGCCCGGTGCAGCGAATCGGCGCTGTCGGCGGCGCGGATCAGCAGGGCCGTCGACTGTTCTACGGTGCGGGCGAGATCGCCGAGAAGGGGTGCCCGATCGATTCCGGACAGATCATCGGCCGCGCGACGCAGCGCCGCCGCCGCGAGGGCCGCGGCGGGTTCGACGGCGGCGATCCGCGCGACGTCGATGGTGCCGTCGACGGGGGTCAGCGCCGCCGGGCTCAGGTCGGACGCCGACGCGGCCAGCGGGGCGAAGGCGTGCGCGGCGACGTCGTCCAGGGCCGCCGCGGAGCGTGAGACGGCGGCGAGCTGAGGGCCGACCCACGGCAGGTGGGTGGCCGCCCGCCAGACCGGATCGCCCGTGAGGGCCGCGGCCGCCGCGGTGTCGTCGCCGATCGTGGCGAGGGACGCCATCGCGGCCGAGGGATCGTCGACCGCGGTGGCGGCGGCGACCGTCGCCTGCGCGGAGCGAAGGTGGTCGGCGGCCAGCCCCGCTCGCACCCCGATCCACGTGGCGCCGCCGAGGCCCGCGACCAGGAGCAGCGCCACGGTCCACGAGAAGACGCGTGCGGCCACGTCGGCCGGACGGCGAGGGGTGTCGATCACGCGAACACCCTAGACGGGGCCTTCGGTGGTGGCGCGACCGGGTCGCCGCGGGCGTCTTACACTGGGCAGAGGATCCGGGGGAGAGTACATGAGGCTCGCAGCGCGCAGAAGCAAGGCGATCATCGGGGTGACCCTGATGGGGGCGACGCTCGTGGCGTTGACCGGGTGCGGAGCCCCTCCGTGGGCCCAGGGCGGCGCGCAGGCGTCGTCGTCGGCGTCTCCCACGGCCGCGAACAGTGCCGCACCGCAACCGGTGCGCAACGATCTCTCGAGCGGCTCCACCAAGAGGACGCTGACCGCGGGAGCAGTCGGCGCAACGGTCGACTACTGGTCGACGCTGTCGATGGACCGCTGGACGCCTACCGCTCTCAAACCCGTCAGCATCTCGATGGTGACAACGGTCACGCCCGACGACGGTCAGAAGGTGTACCTGCAGCGCGCGACCATGACCGCGGTTCCCGGCAACGCCTCGCAGTCGTTCGCCCCCCTGACGGCCCAGAGCGATCAGACGGATGCGCCGGGATATCTGGTGCTCGCCCCGTACAGCTACTCGCAGACCTTCAACGTCGGCGAGGTCCCCGATGACTCCACGTTTGTCACCCTTCAGTTCACCTTCGAGTTCCTCGTCCAGACCACCCCGAACTCGAGCGAGTTCGCGAAGCAGACCGCGACCGACACCCTGACCGTCGCGATCGCCGGGGGCGGCCAGGCCACACCCGCGAGCTGATCAGCCGCGCACGCGCTCCCAGCGGTCGCCGCCCTGACGCGTGGCCGTGGCGGCGGCATCGTCGGCCGCGGCGATGAGAGCGCGGAGGTCGAAGTCGGCCGCCTCGGCGGGGACCCATCCCACGCTCGCGGAGAGCTGGACGTCGATATGGCCCGAGACGTCCACCTCGGTGATGCGGCGGAGGGTGTCCCTGACGTGCTCGCGCAGGACGGTGTCCGGGCGGGCGAGGACCACCACGACCCGTCCCCGTGTCTCGCGGCCGAGGTCGGCTTCGGCGGGGAAGGAGTCGGCGACGATCCCCTCGAACTCCGTGACGAGCCGGCCCCAGCTGCTCTCGCCCGCGGCGCTGCGCAACTGAGCGGGGTCGTCGAGACGAACGGTGAGAACCGCCCACGACTGCTCACGAGCGCGCCGTGCGCGAGCGAGGCGATCGGATGCCGTGGCGACGAAGTGGGGCCACGACGAGGCGGAACGAGTCCCCGTGGGGGAGACCGAGGTGAAGTACAGCAGGGACACCGTCGCGCAGACGAGGTACACCAGCATGGCGAGACCGTTGAGGACGCGGGGGAGCGTGAGGTCGCCCATCTCGGCGGGGGCGGCGACGCCCGCGACCATCACCGCCGCCCCGAGCGCCACGAACGTCGCTGAGACGATGGCCAGAGGAAGGGCGAGGCGTTCGAGCCGATCGGCCGCCCGGAGCAGCTCGAGGTTCGTCAGGCCCGCGAAGACGGCGGCGCCGAGGAACGCGACACGGAAGGCGAAGCCGTAGGCCGAGAGATCGGGGACCACCACGAATACGGCGGCCGTCGCGACCGCCTGCGCGGCGCCGACCCAGGGCAGGGCCCGCACGCCGCGTCGGGCTCGGAAGCCCGACCAGACCAGCGCGGGGGCGCCGAGCATGAGTCCGAGCCCCGCGCGCCGGATCGCTTCGTCTTCGACGATCGATCCGGCTACCGAGACCCAGGTGCTCGTCATCGCCAGCACGAACGCCAGCGACCAGAGCAACGCCGACCGCGAGGGGCGGTGCAGGAAGCCCAACCCGATGAGCATCACGGTACCCACCGTGGCGACGGTGGCCTGGGCGAGACCCAGGTTGGAGAGGGCGTCGGCGGGGATCACGACGACTCGGCGGGGGTGTGCGCGGGCAGCACGACGGTCACCGTGGTGCCGGTGCCGAGCTCGCTCTCGATGAGGAGGGAGCCGCCCTCGTCTTCGATGATGCTGCGGATGATGCCCATGCCGAGCCCGGTTCCCGGAGTCGAGCTCTCGCGCACGGACTGCGCGCGGAAGTACGGGTCGAAGACACGCGCCAGATCGGAGGGATGGATGCCGATACCCGTGTCGACGAAGCGGAGGATGACGTCCTCGGGGGTGAGCTCGCCCGAGATGAGGATCGAGCCGCCGGCCGGGGTGTACTTGATGGCGTTGCTGAGGATGTTGTCGAACGCCTGACGCAGCCGGAAGGCGTCGCCGACGACGGCGGCTGTCTCGGGCAGGTCGTCGACCACGCTGACGCGCCGGGAGGCCGCCGCCGGGCGGAAGGACTCCAACGACGACGCGATGATGCGGGTGGCGTCGGCGACCGAGGGGGTGTTCTGCTCGCGGAAGACCCCGCGCGAGTTCGCGAGGATCTCGGAGATCAGCTTCTGCATGCGCTCGCCGGCGCCGGCGATCACCTCGAGCTGGTCGCGCACCTTGGGGGTGAGGCCCGGGTCGTCCAACGCGAGATCGGCGTGGCCGATGATGGCGGTGAGCGGGTTGCGCAGCTCGTGTGAGACGGTCGCGGCCAGACGCTCGCGCGCGCGCTCGGACTCGATCAGAGCCGTGATGTCGTGCACGATGAGCAGCGTGCTCTCGGGTTCGTCCGAAGAGATGAGGCGCCGCGTCGACACCGACAGCGCGTGCCACTCGCCGTGGGTGTCGAAGAGCCACGTGCGTTCGTCGTCGAACTGCTCGCCGCGTGCCGCGCGGGTGAACGGGCGCTCCGCTTCGGGCAGCGGGTCGCCGCGAAGAGTGGCGTACTCGACGGCTCCCCCCGGACGCTGGGACTCGTCACGCTCGATGCCGTACAGGTCGACGTAGGTGTCGTTCAGCGCCAGCACCTCGCCGTCGGCCGACAGCCGGGCGATGCCGGTGTCGAGCCCGTTCAGCATCTGCGAGACGCGGCGCTCCTGCCCCGACACGCGCTGCAGGGTGCCCTGCAGGCGGCTGGCCTGCCGTCTGAGCAGTTGCTTGAACGCCCGCGTCTGCCGGGCCGAGAGGAACGACGTGATGGCGATGAACGTGAGCGAGAGCAGCACGACGATGAGTCGCAGAGCGGTGACGGGTCCCGCCGCGTTGACCGCGGCATCCACCACGATGATGAAGCCCACCGTGGCGAGCGCCGAGATCATGTACGCGAGGCTGAAGTGGGTGGCGATCCAGATGATCGGGAAGACCCAGAAGAAGCCGAACCGCAGATCGGTCCCGAAGCTCAACAACCCGATGCCGACGATGTCGGCGAAGGGGATCGCGGCGACCGCCGCACGCGGGAGGCGGTGCCAGGGCACGACGATCGCGACGGCCGTCAGGGCGATGATCACACCGACGCCCGACGAGAACGGCCACAGGAGGAACAGGGCCGGTTCGAGTGCCTGCACGAGCAGCACCGTGATGACCACGCTCGCCCCGAGGACGAGCTGCAACAGCCACACGGAGCGTGTGTAACTGCTGGGTCCGGTGCCGTCGTCGTCCTGTGCGCTCACGGGAGGAACCGCCGGCGGCACGCTCCTCATGGATGCCATGAGATCGAGTGTATAGAGAGTGGTGTAGTCTTCTGCGCGCCATCCTGTCTCTGCTCGCCGCACGTGCCCTTCTGGGGCGCGGTGCCCGGTCAGACTCCCCCTGAGGCCTGCATCCCGCAGCGTGATGGTCGATTCTCGACCTCTGCGCGCCTTGCGCCGTTACCTCAGGAGACACCTGTGAGCACGCCCCTCCGCCGTCGCGCCCTGCGCGCGAGCGCCCTCGCCCTCGTTCTGGCTTTCGCCGGGCCGGTCGCGCTGACCGGCTGCGGCCAGATCAGCGACGTCATCGGTGCCTTCCCGGGGCAGGGTGGCAACCAGGCGGCCGTCGTCCCGACCCCCGCGCCGTCGGCGTCCGCCGACAAGCCGTTCGACTCGCAGTTCACGTACGACGGCTCGGTGTCGCTCTCGACCGAGGTCGCCGACGGCCTCGAGGTGCGCCTCGACGTGTGGGCGGTCAACCCCAAGCGCACGATGGAGTGGACGCCGACCAACGACAAGCAGTTGGGCTTCGCGGTCAACGTCGTCGACCACCGCGTCGACGAGAAGGCCGTGCTCGCTCAGAAGCGTCGCGTCTACGTCTCATCGCTGTCGGTCACGTCGCAGACCGCGCAGACCAGCGGTCAGGTGTCGAGCCCGTTCCAGTTCAGCGCCGACCCGCGCACGCTCGTCCCCTCGGACACGCTCCGTTCCGACCGCGGCCTCTTGCTCAACAGCTTCCAGGGCGGCCTGCTGGTCCCCACCACCTCGATCCGCCAGCTGCCCGGTGACACCTATGGCATCACGCTCGAGTTCGCCCTCAACGTCGCGGTCGAGGGCTCGGCCAACACCGAGACGTCGTTCGGGCAGCAGACGGTGTACCAGTACCTGCCGATCGCGATCTTCGCCGACAGCGACCAGGGGTCGGCCTCGTCGGGTTCCACCACCGCGCCCAGCAGCGGTCGTGCTCCCGGGTGGGGGCAGTCCGACAGCCAGGGCTGAGCCGGACCGGTCGCCCGCCGCGGCGGCCCACCGGGCGCGGCGGCTCAGCGACGACGGAGACGGCGGCTCTCGAGCAGGTGGGAGAGCTCACCGACCTCGGTGATCACGACGTGCTGGAAGGCCAGGTCGGGGACGTCGTCGTACCCGATACCCGGCATGCGGGAGGCGAACGCGCGCCGGACGGCGACCTCTTGCGCGTCGCCGTCCGACGCCACGGGCGCCACGACGAAGACGGTGTCGCGTGCGGGGATGCCGGTCGCGGCGCGGGGGATTGCGTCGTTGGCGGCGTCGAGCAGCTGTCGCATCATCGTCTCGGCGCGCTCGGAACTGTGCGCGGTGCGGATGAGGTCGAGCTCGGGCACGCGGATGACGGTGACCTGGGCCGCCGCGGCGTCGGCGAGCAACGCCGCCGCCGCGGCGCGCAGTGATCCGCGATCGTGCTCCCGTGTTCCCGGAATCGGAGCGTCGTCGAGGTGGCGACCGATGCGCACGGCCGCGAGCGAGACCAGCGCGATGGCGACGGCGCTGACGGCGGCCGTGGTCTCGGCCGAGACGAGTCCGCGTCCGAGGAGGGGATCGAGGCCGGCGACCGCCACCACGGCCAACCGGGCGATGTTGTAGACGCCGTACAGGCCGAGGGTCCACGTCATCAGCCGGGCGCCGGACAGGTCCGCGAGCGGGCGGCGCGCCATCTCGAGGGCTCCGAGCGCGGCGAACACCGCGAGGCCGGCGGTCTTCACCAGCGTCGCATCGTCGAGGGGGACGAGGAAGGTGAGTCCGAACATCAGGATGCCGCCGGCACCGACGCTGATCGCACCGATCGCCGATCGGGCGTTCAAGCGCCGTGCTCCGGCCCAGAGCAGACCGACGGCCACCACGTTCGTGGCGTTCCCCGCCGCTGCAGCGGTGGTTCCGCCTCCGGCCGCCTCGAACAGGTTCATCGCTCCGCAGAGCAGCGCCGACACGGCCGACAGGTTGCAGTACCGCACGAGGTCTGCCCGGGCTCCGCCGCGATCGTCGCGGGCGCGACCGTGCGTGAGGACGATCGTGGCGAGAGCGAGACCCGCGGCGAGAATCGCGGCGAGGAGGGCGAGGAAGATCACGGAACTCTCGCCTCCTTCGGGGGGCCGGCGCAATCTTGAGCAAATCTTGCGGGGAAGAACGACGTGTGTCCTGGCCGTCTTGCGGCGAACCTACCAGAGTGGGTCTTGGCCGATCCGCCACCGCTCCCACAGGAAGACCACCGTCATGACCGATGCGCGCAGCTTCTCCTCCCCCTCCCGGGAGTTCTCCCACACCGCGGGCGAGCTGACGACGGGGGCTGTCGAGGAGAACCACGGCTTCGCCGACGACTTCTCCGCCGTGCTCGAGAACACCACGGTGCACCGCTCCACCATCGGGTGCGTCATTCCCGCGTACAACGAGGAAGAGTCGATCGCCGACGTCATCGAGGCACTTCTGTCGCAGACGCGTGTGCCGGACGTCATCCACGTGGTGGTGAACAACACCTCGGACGCGACCGTCAAGATCGCCTCGGAGTACAGCGGCCCGCACGAGATCACCACCGAGCTCGGCGAGCAGTTCACCGAGGTGTTCGTGCACGACATCGGCAAGAACCCCGACAAGAAGGTGGGCGCCCTGAATTACGGGTACTCGCTGGTCGAGGGATACGACTACCTTCTGGGTGTGGACGGCGACACGATCGCCGATTCGAAGGCCGTCGAGTATCTCGAGACCGAGGCCGTCTCCGACTCGCGCATCGGCGGCATCTCCGCCATCTTCACGATCGACGACAAGCCCATCAAGGGCCTCGTGGCGCGATTCCTCACCGCGGGTCAGCGCACGCAGTTCGCCGCGTTCAACCTGCAGAACATGCTGCGCGGTCGAAACATGGCGGTGCTCGGTGGGCAGTTCTCGATCTTCTCGACCAACGCGCTGCGCGAGGCGATGAAGCAGAATCACCAGGTCACGCCGTGGGTGAAGGACTCCGAGGTCGAGGACTCGCTCCTCTCGCTGCAGATCAAGAGCGCCGGGTACCTGACGAAGATCAGCCCCTACGCCCGCGCCGACGTGGGCGGCATGACGACGCTGTCGGGCTACGACGCCCAGCAGGTGAAGTGGACCTACGGCGCCATCGAGCTCATGTGGCCCGGCCAGCGCGGCGACACCAAGGGGCAGCCGTTCCACCCGAACCTCCGTCTGCGGTGGTTCGAGAACTTCGGCATGCTGACCAACCTGTTCGTGCGCGTGGCGTTCCTCACGCTGCTCGCCGGCTCGCTGACCCTCAACGCCTTCGTCTTCTCGCCGCTGTGGCTGATCCCGCCCGTCATCGCGATGCTGCTGAACCTGCGCATCGCACGCACCATCAAGTCGGTGGACCGCTCGGACATCCTCTTCGCCATCCTCTTCTTCCCGGCGGAGATCTTCATGTGGATCCGCATCAGCCACTTCGTGCGCTCCTGGACCCGATTCCTGTCGCGCAAGAAGGTCGACAACTGGGCCATGCAGGCCAAGGCCGAGCGCGGTGGCGGACTCGGCCACTGGACGCCGCTGGTCGTGCTGGTGGCTGTCGCCATCGCCCTCGCCGTCATCTGGATCATGGTCGGACCGATGGTGCAGTCCTCGATCCTCTGGATCGGCTGGCCCATCGTCGGTGTGGTCACCGTGCTCCAGACCGTCATGATGTTCACCAAGCTCGTCCGTCGCCACCACGGCTTCAAGGTCTGACGGACCCACGGTCTGATCGCCCGAATGCATCAGAAAGACGGATGCCTCGGCCCTGGGGAGGGTCGAGGCATCCGTGCTGTCCGCGGGGTTCGCGCGAATCAGGTGGGAGCGAGCAGCTCCGACGTGAGGCGGTATCCGACACCGCGTACGGTCTCGATGTACCGCGGGTTCGCGGGATTGTCACCGAGTTTGCGTCGCAGGTTCGTCATGTGGGCCTCGATCGCCCGCTTGTCGGCCTCGCCGACGAAGTAGCTGGTGACGTAGGACTCCCCGCGGAGCACGAGCGTCAGGTCGGCCTTGCTCCGCACCCGGCGCTTGGACTCCATGAGGGTCGCGAGCAGGTCGAACTCGGTGCGCGTGAGTTCGAGCTCGTCGCCGCCCACCCGCACGAGGCGGCTGTCGGGGTCGAGCTGCAGATCGCGGTGGACCACCCACTGGGCGCCGGTGGGGGTGAGGTCGTTCGTGGCCATCGCGCCCGCGGCGGGGCGCGGGACGATCTCGGCACCCGCGGGTGCGGAGCGGGGGTCGGGGCCCTGCGAGGAGGGCACCACGACGGGAGCGCTCGGGGTCGCCACGGGGGGCGGCGTCTCGGTGCGAGGAGTGGGGAAGGACGGCCCGACATTGTCTTGGCGCGGGGCCGACGACACGGCGGGCCCGCCGCCGCGCGGGCGGCGCAGCAGCGCCTCGATCCGCGCGCGCAGTTCGCGAGGGCGGAACGGCTTCACGACGTACTCGTCGGCTCCGGCTCCCAGGCCCAGCACGACGTCGGCCTCTTCTTCGAGGCCGGTGAGCATGATGATGTAGGTATCGCTCTGCTGCCGGATGCGACGGGCGGCCTCGAACCCGTCGATGCCGGGCATGTTGACATCGAGCGTGGTGATGAGGGGCTGGTAGGCGATCACCGCGCGGACGCCGTCGATGCCGTTGCCGACGGAGACGGTGGAGAAACCCGCCGCCTCGAGGACCTCGACCAACAGGTGTCGGATATCGGGATCGTCCTCGACGATCACCGCGGTCTTCAGCATTTCAGTGCTGTCGCTCATGTCACCCACTCTTCCGGCTTCGCACGCTGGCGTGCCCACGTTCTCCCCCGAGCCGCGGTGTCGCAGAGCGACGAGCGCAATCCTGGCACATATTCGGCCCATCCCGGCCCGATTGCGCGGGATGCGACGGGCCTCAGCCCCGCTCGCGCGCCAGTTCGGCGGCCGCAGCGGGCCACCAGGTTCCGGCCACCGGGCCGCCGTTGCATTCGCCGTCGCTCTCGCCCGGCGGCTTGATCCAGAGGTTCGTGTCGACGACGTCGTCGCCGTACGATCCCCCCGCGCTGCCCACCAGTCGGCCCGAGGGGTTGCACCACTCCGCGCCCGCGGGTCCCGCGCCGTTGCGCGACGTGTCGATGACGGCGTGAGTGCCGCCGAGCTGTTCGGACAGCGCGTGGGCGTAGGCGAACTCCGCGGCGGTGTCCTGGTAGTTCGAGACGTTCAGGGCCACGCCGCGGACGTCGGAGAGCACGCCCGTCGAGCGAAGGAGATCGGCCATCTCGGTGACGGGATGCCACGCGGAGTGGCCGCCGTCGATGTAGATCCAGGTGTTCGTTCCGCGGATGTTGTCGACGGCTCCGCGCAGGTAGGACGCCCGGTCGGAGAACGAGCCGCAGGAAGAAGACAGTGCGATGCTGTCGGGTTCGAGCACGACGATCTTCTGGATGTCCGACGCATTGCCCAGCGCATCGCCGATCCGGGCGGTCCACTCGCGATAGGCGTCGGGATCGAGGCCGCCGGCGGAGTGGTTGCCGCAGTCGCGATCGGGCAGACCGTAGACGGCGATCGACAGCGCGGCATCCTGATCCCGCGCCTCGGCGGCCAGGTGCGCGACGCGGTCCCAGACCTCGTCGATCGGGTCGATCTCGGGGGTGAGCCAGTAGGTCGTCGGTTGGGTCGAGAGCCAGCTGGCGGCGTCGTTCTCGTCGGCGCTGCCGGCGGCGGCGCTCGCTGCCTGCGCGGCCTTGGACTCGTCGGGCGCCACGATGCGCGTGTCGACCGCGGGAGGTCGAGCCGACAGAGTCTGGAAGAGGGTGGTGACGAGACTTCCCACGACGGCGATCACCGCGATGAGCGCAGCGATCACGACGACCGCGCCGATCGCCAGGACGGCCCGGGGAACGCGGCGGCGGGGCCGGTTCGGGCGGTGTGTTCTCACCACGATCAGGACTCTAGTCGAGCGTTCGTCGGTCGGGGCCGCGTTAGCTAACCGAGGTGCCGATATAGGCTGTATCGGTGGGAAAATTGGTTTACAACACGCTCGGGCACTCGTTCGACATCGAAGACCGGACCCTGTCGCATCTGCGACTGGTGTTCATGAACAAACTGCGTCGCGCGGAGCCGTTCATGTTCCATTACGCCCACGGCGACGGCAGTGGTACGCGGAGTCTGTGGATCCACCCCTCGATCCCGCTGGTCTTCCACTTCTACGGCAGCCGAGCCCCCCAGCTGAATCGGCGCTGGATCGACGACATGATGAACGCGGCCAGTTCACCCAACGGCCTCGCGGTCGGCATCGAACCGGAACCCGACGGAGCCGTGGCGGTCGTGTGATCCGGCGTCAGCCGCACTCGGCGTCGACGACCTCGCGGACGCGGTCGAGGAACGACACGATCTGATCGGCGGTGTCGGCCGGGAGGTCGAGGGCGAACTCGCGGATGCGGGCGGTCACCGGGTCGATGGCATCCGGATCCTGATCCCGGTCGAACGGGACGACGAACTTGCTGCGTCGGTCCGCGGGGTTCGCCACGAAGGTGATGAGCCGGCCCGCGTGAAGGCGGTCGAGCATCCCGGTGACGGATGCCGTCGAGATGCCCAGCGCCTGGGCGATCTCGGTCGGGGTCACGTGATGGCCGTCGTCGGTGCGCTCGAGGATGAGTCGCATCGCCGCGCGCGCGTTCTCGCTCGGGCCGCAGTCGGTCTGCCGGCGGCGGGAGAGCCGGGCCTCCGCCAAGCGGAGTCGTTCGACGGCGCGGGCTGCGCTCGTGGCGGGTTCGTCCGTCGCGATCGTCATACGCCTCCTGTCGGATCCGGGCGAGGTGACCGACAGTCTAGTTAGGTTAACGAGATTCCAGGCGGTCGATACGTCTTGGGCGGCGTCCGATAATTCACCTCTGCGGCCGCATATTGTCGGGTTTTCCTGGCCGATAGTTAGGCGGCCTAGTAAAATATGAGTGCGAAATATCTCCCGAGGGAGACGTTCCTGGGCCTTCCGTACTCCGGGTCGTCCGTACAGCCCATCTCTTTCCCCGACCCGTCGGGCGGGGTCATTCTCGACCCCGGAGCGCACCGACCTCGACGTCGCTCACAGCGCCCGCCTGACGCGTCCGCTCAGCGTTGGCCGGCGGCGTGTCGGTGAGCGATGACCGACATCCACTGCATCCCCGGACACGGCGGCGCCGAACGGCCGCGCATGCGCTCCCACGCCTCGACGTAGATGCCCTCGAGAAGGGCGTCGGCGGAGGCGGCGACGCCGGTGAGGGAGAGCAGCACCGCGTATACGCGCGGGGCGGTGGCGTCGTAGAACGCGACGAAGGCGTCGCAGTCGCCACTAGCGGCGCGGACGAGCAGAGCGTCCACGTCGGCGTCCTCACTCGCTGTAGATGCTGTCTCGGTCATCGTCATGGTCACCCCCTTCGTCGCGTATCGTCAGTCAACCGCGCAGCGCCTCGAGGACACGGGGCTTGCGCGATCCGGCCGGGTGGCGTAGTCGCCGCGATCCGTCGCGCAGAACGCGCGCGTCGTCGTCAAGCCCACCGGATCCACGTCTCGCGGCTCGTACCGTGGTCGCATGAGATCTGTCGTACGGTGGGCGCTCGCCCTGGCAATGCTGTTCGCCGGTGTGTCGCATCTGACCTTCGCGCGCCGCGATTTCCAGGCGCAGGTGCCGGATGCCCTGGTCGAACGGGGGCCCCTCGATCGCGACGCCGTGGTCGTGGCATCCGGGGTCGTCGAAGCGGGTTTCGGCCTGGCCCTGCTGGTGCTGCCCAAAGAACGTCGCCGGGTGGGGGCCGCCCTCGCGGCCTTCTTCGTCGCGATCTTCCCGGGCAACATCGATCAGTGGCGCAAGCGCCGTTCGGCGTTCGGTCTGGACACCGACCGCAAGCGCCTCGTTCGCCTGTTCTTCCAGCCGGCTCTCGTCACGGCGGCCTGGTGGTCGACGCGATGACCGCGCGATGAGCGACGTCACCAGCCTGGAACTGCTCTTCGACGACGACACCGACGCGGCCGTCCGACGTGAGTGGGATCTTCTCGTCGCGGCGGACCTCCCGAGCCAGGCGCGGCATACGGGCGGGAGCAACCGCCCGCATCTGACCTTGCTCGTGCGCGGGACCCTCGACGAGATGGATGCCACGGGGCTGGCTTCGTCTCTCCCGCTGCCGCTCACGCTCGGGGCGCCGCTGCTGTTCGGCGTCGGTCGCACCCGCGTCATCGCCCGCTCGGTCGTTCTTACATCGGCCCTGCTCGACCTGCACGCGCGCGTGCACGAGCGCGCGGGTGCCGGCGACGACGCCGACCACACGCGTCCGGGTTCGTGGACGCCGCACGTCACCCTGGCGCGACGCGTGCCGGTGGACCGGATCGGCGAGGCGCTCTCGGCGTTGGCACGAGGAGGCGGGGCGGACCTCGCGGGGCGGGCGACGTCGATCCGTCGCTGGGATGCCGCCACGAGAACGGTCTCGGACATCGCGTGACGTGGCACCCTGGAGGAGTGCTGACCGATGACGCCTTCGCCTTCTTGCGCGAGTACCACCTGGCCACCCTCTCGACCGTCGGCCGTTCGGGTCGGGTGCACTCCGTTCCCGTGGGCTTCACGTACGAAGACGGCATCGTGCGCGTCATCGGCTCGCGCGGCACCCAGAAGTTCGTGAACGCCGCGCGCAGCGGCCGCGCCTCGGTGTGCTCGGTCGCCGGGGCGCAGTGGATCAGCTTCGAAGGGTCGGCGCAGGTCACCGATGATCCGGAGGCCGTGGCCCGCGCAGTGGAGCTGTACGCCGCGCGGTACCGGCAGCCCCGTGAGAACCCGGAGCGCGTCGTGCTCGAGATGACGGTCGAGCGCACGCTGGGTTCGGCGGCGTTCCGGGCCTGACGGGCGTACCCTGGAGGTATGTCCTTCGTCACTCCTTCGGTGCCCTCCGGGCGTGAGGGGGTCGTCGGCGCGCGGAGCGCCGGCGGCACAGGCGTCGTGCGCGCCGCTTCCCCCGCCGTCTGACCGACGGGGCCCGCTCGCCGGTGTGCGAGCGACCACCTCGATCCCGTGTCGTCCTCTCGACCGGTCGATGACCTTCGCGCGTGCGCTCCTTCTCGCACGCACGTCTTCGTTCCGCCCGCGCGGGCGGACCCTCTCTTCGGGATACCTCCATGCACGCTCTCTCCGCCTCCACCCTCCGTTCCGCCTTCGTCAACGTCTCCACCCGTGAGCGCAGCGCCCTCACGGTGCCCACCGACATCGAGGCTTCGCCGTGGGACCGCCTCGACTACGTCGGATGGCGCGACGCCAAGTCGCCCCTGCTCGGGTTCGTCGTCGCCGAGATCGACGGCACGCCGGTCGGTCTGCAGTTGCGCCAGACCGAACAGCGCACCCGCACTCGCGCACAGTGCTCGTGGTGCACCGACGTGACGCTGCCGAACGACGTCGTGCTGTTCTCCGCGCGACGGACGGGCAAAGCGGGCCGGGCGGGGAACACCGTCGGTACCCTGCTCTGCGCGGGATTCGAGTGCTCGCGCAACGTGCGTCGGCTCGATCCGCCCGCGTACCTCGGTCATGACGCTGCGGCGGCGCGCGATCGTCGCGTGGCGTCTCTGCGATCGCACGTCGACGCGTTCTTCCGCGACCTGCGCGACGGGGTCTGACCGCGCGGCGCGGGAACGGACTCGTCGCGGCGAGGCCCTCGGCGGTCCGCTCTGCTGCGATACTCGACGCGGGGATCCCGGCATCCGCTGACCCCCCGATCGCGGGGAAGCCGCAACCTCCGACCGACGACGGGTCGGAGGAAGCATCCCGTGCGGGACGCGGCCCCGGATCATGGTCGGCGAGGGGGACGCGCCCCGGCACGCCCGCCGAGCGTGCGGGCAGACCCCGACCGGCGGGTCCCGCGCAGGTGGGGCGCCCGTCGTCCGGTCGTCCCCGTTCTTTCGCGGACCTCCGCACCGGGGTGCTCGAGGGGCGCACGTTCGCGTCGTTGCAGGACTTCGCCGTCGCCGCGGTCCTCGAGGGCGGATACTCGGTGTCGACCATCGCGCGTCTGTTCCGCATCCAGCAGTGGCGTCTGCAAAAGTGGGTCGATGAGGCCGCCGCCGCGCCTCGGGTGAGGCGGGGATGACACGGATGACGGACGTGACGGTGGACGATCGACTCGACGGTGTTCTGCGTGGCCTCGCCGACCGGGTGCGGGCCCTGCGAAGGGTGCGGGACTTCTCGGTCGCCGGGTTGGCTTTCGAGGCCGGCATTTCGGAGTCACGCGTCCGCGCGATCGAGTCGGGACGCGCGACGGCGTCGCTGGCGACGCTCGTCGCCCTCGCCGAGACCTTCGAGATCGAGATCGCCGAGCTCTTCGGCGGCGTCACGCGCACGGCGTCGGGCGACGAGGCGACGCGCAGCGAATACGTGGTGCCGAGCGAGGTCGTGTGGGGAGGCGACCTTCCCCCGGCGCCCTGGATGAGCGCGCCCGCAGCGAAGGTCAGCCCGTACGTGGTGCCGAGCGAGGTGGTGTGGGGTGGGGAGCTCCCCGCCGCGCCCTGGAGTTCTGCGGTGGCCGCGCCGACCATGCCCGAGCCGGCCCTCGCGCCCGTCCGGCCCGAGTCGACGGTCTATCCTCCGACGGAGCAGACGTGGGGCGGGCCGCTGCCGCCCGCGCCGTGGGTGCGCCACGAGGCGCCGATACGCCCGCCGGAAGCCGCGTGGTCTGCGATGCACGCACCCGCGCCCAGCGAGACGGCGTCCCGCCCGGCCCCGCCGGCGACCGGGGTCGTCGCCTCGCGACCTCAGCCCGTCGCCGGCTCGGTCATGACCGGCGTCGAGCGTGCCCCGGCGCCGCGTCGGCAGCCCCGCACCTTCACCGAACTGCGCGAAGGAGTGCTGGCAGACCGCGAGTTCCGCTCGCTGCGCGAGTTCGCCGTCGCCGCGGTCGTCGAGGCCCGGCATCCGGTCTCGGTCGTCGCCCGTGTCTTCCGCCTGCCCTCGTGGCGCCTCGAGAGGTGGATCGCCGAGACCGGCGCCTCACCGCGCTGAGCCCGAGAGCCCGGGGCGTCGTCGCCGACGCGCCCCGGACCTCGGCTCACAGGGCGCGGAGCTTGTCGAGCAGGGGAGCGGCGATCTCGTCGACGAAGCGCTGCTGCTGCTCGTCGCCGACCTGCACGATGGCGATGTCGGTGAAACCGGCGTCGATGAACGGACGCACGCTCTCGGCCAGCTCATCGAGGTCGGGGCCGCAGGCGATCGACTCGGCGACGTCTTCGGGCCGCACGAACTGCGATGCGCCCGCGAAGCCCGCGGGGGTCGGGAGGTCGGCGTTGACGGCCCAGCCTCCGGCGAACCAGCGGAACTGGTCGTGGGCGCGTGCGATGGCGGCATCCTTGTCGGGGTCCCAGCTGATCGGGATCTGACCGATCTTGCGCGACGCGCCCTCGTGGTGCTCGTCCCAGCCCTGGACGATCTCGGCATCGGGCTCGGTGGTGATGAGGTGGTCGCCCAGGGGAGCGAAACGCGCGATCGAGTGCTCGCCCGACACCGCCACACCGATCGGCACGCCGCCGTCGGGCGCATCCCACACGCGCGCGGAGTCGACACGGAAGTATTCGCCGTCGTAGGTGACGAGGTCGCCCGTGTGCAGGGCGCGGATGATCTCGATGGCCTCGACCAGCATGTCCTGGCGGGCGTGGACCGCCGGCCAACCCTCACCGACGACGTGCTCGTTGAGGTTCTCGCCCGAGCCGAGGCCGAGAGTGAACCGCCCCTCCGACAGCAGCTGAAGGGTTGCCGCCTTCTGTGCGACGACGGCGGGGTGGTAGCGAACCGTCGGGCACGTCACGTACGTCATGAGCTCGACGTCGGTCGTCGCCTGCGCGACGGCACCGAGCACGGTCCACGCGTAGGGCGCGTGACCCTGGCTGGTGAGCCAGGGCGAGTAGTGGTCGCTCGAGACGAGGAAGTCGTAGCCGGCGCGCTCGGCGCCGACGGCGTAGTCGACGAGCGCCCGGGGGCCGCTCTGCTCGGTCATGAGGGTGTAGCCGAATCGCGTCATGACCGCCACGGTAGGACCGCCGAGGGACGCGTCCGCCGGGGTTGCGCACGACGCCCGGATACGGCAGCGGGCCCACGGCGATCGCCGCGGGCCCGTCGTCGTGCGGGGTCAGTCCTCGGGTGCGTGGATGACCTTCTCGCCGTCGAACGTCTCGCGTTCCTTCTTCTGGTCGTCGTTGCGGGTCTTGCGCAGGCTGAGGAACGTCGCCACAGCCACGGTCGCCGCGATGAACAGCAGCGAGAACCAGATCGGGATCTCGGGCACCCACAGCAGCGGCTCGCCGCCGTTGATGAAGGGCAGCTCGTTGACGTGCAGGGCGTGGAAGACGAGCTTCACACCGATGAACGCCAGGATGACGGCCAGTCCCTGCGCGAGGTACACGAGGCGCTCGAGCAGTCCGCCGATGAGGAAGTAGAGCTGACGCAGGCCCATCAACGCGAAGGCGTTGGCGGTGAAGACGATGTACGCCTCGTTGGTCAGACCGTAGATTGCGGGAATCGAGTCGACCGCGAAGACGAGGTCGATGAAGCCGATCGCGATGATGACGAGCAGCATCGGGGTGACGAAGCGCTTGCCGTCCTTCTTCACGGTCAGCTTGTCGTCGTTGTACTCCTCGCTCACGGGGAGGACGCGGCGGACGAACTGCATGAACTTGCCGTTCGCAGGGTCGCTGTCGCCGTGCGAGAACGCCTGGCGGTAGGCGAGGAAGAGCAGCAGGGCGCCGAAGATGTAGAAGATCCACGAGAAGTTCTCGATCAGCGCGGCACCGACGGCGATGAATGCGCCACGCATGATCAGCGCGATCACGATGCCGATCATCAGCACCTTCTGCTGATAGATCTTCGGCACGGCGAACCCGGTCATGATGATCAGGAACACGAAGAGGTTGTCGATCGACAACGCCTTCTCGGTCAGGTAGCCGGCGAAGTACTCGCCGCCGTAGGTCCACCCCGAGACGGCGCCGATACCGACGCCGAAGAGCAGGGCCAAGCCGATGTAGAACGCCGACCATCGAGCGGACTCGGCGATCGTGGGCTCGTGGGGCTTTCGCACGTGCGCGAAGAACTCGAAGACGAAGAACGCGATCGTGATCGCGATGGTGATGATCCAGACCAGGGGTGTGACGCCCAAGACGGCCTCCAGGGAGAATAGGTGTACGCCAGAACACCAAGGTCTCTTCCACCCGGCGAAGCGGGCCGACGTCCCGGGTCCACGATGGCGTGGCCGTATTGACGAGATCGTCGCGTGGGAGTACTCCCCTTGCTGCGCACGATTCTACGGGATGAAGATGTGCGTGGGTGGGCTGGACGCCGTTTCGAGCGATGTGCTATTCGATCCTGAGTCCTGCGGCCGCCGCCGGGTCAGGTGCGAGCACCCACGATCGCGTCGACGAGAGCGAGCATGTCGTCGCGATGGAAGGCCTCGCGACTCAGGGCACGCAGGATCACTGCTCCGACCAGGGCGTCGGCGGCGGCGTCGAGACGGGGCCCGGTGGCTCCTCCCAGCGCTTCGGACAATCGCGCCATGAGAGGCGCCGCGAGGATCTCGGTGCGCAGTCGTCGGCCGGTCTCGGCACTTCCGGCGGCCGCGGCGACGAGCGAGTGCAGCATGCCCTCGCCCTCGGGGCTGGCGCGCAGGGTGAAGAGTTCGTCGAGCCAGTCGGCCAGGTCGATGCGCGCGTCTCCGGTGTCGGGGAGGTCGCGCCGGCCGCCGAGCAGGCGGCCCTCGAGGATCGCCTCGGCGATGACGTCTCCCTTGCTCGGCCACCAGCGATAGATGGTCTGCTTGCCGACGCCGGCGCGCCGGGCGATGCCCTCCATCGTGAGGTGGTCGTAGCCGCGCTCCACGAAGAGGGCGACGGCCGCATCGATGATCGCGAGGCGCGCCGCCTCGCTGCGAACGGGTCCACTGCGCGGAAGAGCCATGACACACATTCTGGACGACCTCGAGCCGAATCGAGACGAGACGGTGCGTGTTATCTTCGACGGACTGGTCGGAGCCGACGGTGCTCCTCCGCGCGCACCGCACGAGAGGAACATCCCGCATGGCTGAACTGCTGCACCGTCTCGGAACCTTCGCGGCGCGCCGCGCGTGGACGGTGATCGTCGCGTGGGCCGTGATCCTCGGCGTAGTGGTGGGCGGCTTCCTGCTGGGCTCCAAGGGCCTCAGCTCGAGCTTCGACATCCCGGGCACGGCATCCGGGGACGTCATCGCGAAGCTGCAGGAGGAGCTGCCCGACTTCAGCGGCGCCTCGGGAGCGGTGGTGTTCCGCACCGCCGACGGCTCGGCGCTGACCGATGAGCAGAAGAGCGGGATCTCGGGGCTGGTCGCCTCGGCAGGCGATCTGCCCGACGTGGCGCGCGTCACCGATCCCTTTTCGACGCAGCAGCAGCTCGACGATCAGCGACAGCAGGTGGTCGACGGCCGCCAGCAGCTCGCCGACGCCCGCGCGCGGGCCGAGTCGGGCGCGCAGCAGCTCGACGCGGGGACGGCGCAGCTCGACGCGGGCCAGCAGCAGCTCGATGCCGCCCGCGCGCAGCTCGAGGCCGCGCCGCTGCCCACCGCACAGAAGCAGGCGCAGCTCGAGGCCCTCGACCAGCAGCAGGCGCAGCTCGACCAGCAGCGCGCGGCGCTCGCGCAGCAGCAGACGCAGGTGACCGACGGCCTCGCGCAGATCTCCGCGCAGGAGACCCAGCTCGCCGACGGAGCCGAGTTGCTGTCGTTCGCGGATGCCATCCGTCTGGTGTCCGACGACGCGTCCACCGCGATCGTCAACGTCGGTTTCAGCGAGCCGCGGCTGGAGCTGTCGGAGGCCTCGAAAGACGCCGTCGTCGAGCACTTCACGGCCGAGCCGGTGCCGGGCGTCGATGTGGCGTTCAACACCGAGATCGCTCAGGGTGTGCCCGAGATCCTCGGCGTCGGCGAGGCCATCGGCGTCGCGATCGCCGCCATCGTGCTCGTCGTCGTTCTGGGCTCGGTGCTCGCAGCCGCGTTCCCCATCGTCACCGCGCTCGTCGGCGTCGCCATCGGGGCCATGGCCACGCTGTCGTTCTCGGGCGTGGTGCAGATGGCATCCGTCACCCCGATCCTCGGCGTGATGCTCGGCCTCGCGGTCGGCATCGACTACGCGCTGTTCATCCTCTACCGCCATCGGCGCCAGCTGCTGCAGGGCGCCGAGGTGGTCGAATCCATCGGCCTCGCCAACGGAACGGCCGGGAACGCCGTCGTCTTCGCCGGGACGACCGTGATCGTGGCCCTGCTGGCGCTCAACATCACCGGCATCCCCTTCCTCGGCCTGATGGGAACGGCGGGGGCGGTGAGCGTGCTGGTCGCCGTGCTCATCGCGGTGTCGCTCATCCCCGCGCTGCTGGGGCTGGCCGGTCCACGGATCCTCACCCGCAAGGCCCGCGCCAGGGCGACAGCCGCCGCGGACGCGATGGAGCGCCCGCGCCGGGCCGCGGGCTCGGCCCCGGCTCCCGTCGACTCCGCCGAGCATCCGCGTCGTGCAGCCCGGTCCGCCGAGCCTCCCGTCGCCTCCGCCGAGCACCCGCGTCGCGCCGCCCGCACGGGGTCGATCGCGACGGTCTCCGCGGTGAAGCCGATGTCGACGCTGCGTGCCGTGCTCACCATGGTGATCGCGACCCTGGCGCTGCTGGTCGTGGCGATCCCCGCCCTGTCGATGCGGCTGGGCCTGCCCGACGGCGGGTCGGAGGCCGAGGACTCCACCGCGTACCAGGCGTTCACCTGGACCGACCAGGCGTTCGGCGCCGGGGCGAACGCCCCCCTGCTCGTGACCGCGACGCTGCCCGCCGGCACCGCCGAGGCCGACGTGCAGGGTATCCAGCTCGACGTCGCGCGCGAGCTGTTCGCGCAGGACGATGTGGCCGCGGTGGCCCCGGTCGCGGTGTCGGACGACCGGACGCTCGCGGCGTTCCAGGTCATCCCGAAGGAGGGCCCGAACGCGGTGTCCACCGAACAGCTCGTGCGCGATCTACGGTCCCTCCCCGCGGTCGACGGCGACATCGAGCTGGGGGTCGCGGGCGCCGCCGCGATCAACATCGACATCTCCGAGGGTCTCGCCGACGTGCTGCCGATCTACCTCGTGGTGGTCGTGGGGTTGTCGTTCCTCATCATGATCATGGTCTTCCGCTCGCTGCTGGTGCCGTTGATCGCGACGGTGGGCTTCGTGCTGTCGTTGTTCGCGACCTACGGCGCGGTCACCGCGGTCTTCCAGTGGGGCTGGCTGGGCGGCATCCTGGGCGTGCACAACCCCGGCCCGATCCTCAGCTTCCTGCCGGTGATCCTCGTCGGCATCCTGTTCGGTCTCGCGATGGACTACCAGTTGTTCCTCGCCACCGGCATGCGCGAGGCGTGGGCGCACGGGGCCGCGCCCCGACTGGCGGTGGCGCAGGGGTTCCGCGCCGGACGCACCGTCGTGACGGCCGCGGCGATCATCATGATCGCGGTGTTCTCGGGCTTCATCGCGTCGGACGCGGTGATCATCAAGTCGATGGGTCTCGGCCTCGCGCTCGGCGTGCTCTTCGACGCGTTCATCGTGCGCATGCTCCTCATCCCCGCGATCATGCACGTTCTCGGAGGGTCGGCCTGGTGGCTGCCGCGATGGCTCGACCGCATCGTGCCGAACGTCGACGTCGAGGGCTCGGCGCTCGAGCGTCGTCACCCGGCGCATCACGACGCGTGAGCATCTCGGGCCAGGTCGGCGCAAGCCCCGGTCGGCTCGCGACGAAGGGGGTCAGGATGCCAGTCACCACCCTTTCCGAGGAGGACGACGATGACTGACCGCGAAGAGACCCAGGACGCCCCCGTGATGGACGGTGCGACCGACGCCGGCGTCGAAGAGAAGAAGCAGGGCGAGCAGGAGCAGCGCGCCGCCGACGCCCAGGTGAACGACGACGTGTCGAACGAGGACCTGAAAGACGACCTGCGCAGCATCCGCGGCTACGGCGAAGACCGCTGAGAACGGCGGCGACTCCCGTCCGGAGCCGCGTGGGGGAGGGCTCGACGGACGGGAGTCGTCGGTGGCACCGAGATCGGTGCCTTCCGCGCCGGCGATGCCGGGGTGGTGAGAGGAACGTTACGCCCGCGAGGGCCGGATAGGTCCGGATCTCAGCCGATCCGAAGGCGGCGCCGCAACATCTCG
The DNA here is from genome assembly GCF_001423785.1 of Microbacterium sp. Leaf179. Classification (NCBI taxonomy): domain Bacteria; kingdom Bacillati; phylum Actinomycetota; class Actinomycetes; order Micrococcales; family Microbacteriaceae; genus Microbacterium; species Microbacterium sp. Leaf179. Next base: position 827,360 of record NZ_LMPH01000001.1, read on the forward strand.
CGGGTGCGCCAGGTGGTCCCCCGGAGCCGGTGTCTCCGTCGAGCCCGAGAGAGCGCGCGCCCCCACAGACGCAGGACCGCGGCCTCGTCGTACGCGCGTGCCCTCTCGACGGCGGCACGGCGCATGCGGGCGAGGGTCGCCGGGCTCGCGGATGCCGCGTGCACGAGCGCCTCACTCAGCGCGGCGACATCACCGGGCGCCATGAGCCACCCGGTGCGTCCGTCGGCGATGAGCTCGCGGGGGCCGTAGGGCACGTCGTAGGCGATGGGCAGACAGCCGGCGGCCATCGCCTCGGCCACCACGAGCGAGAAGGCCTCGGAACGACTCGTCAGCAGGAGCGTCGAGGCGCGCCGGAGGGCATCGCGCGCGGCGGGATCGAAGCCGTGGAACACGACGCCGTCGCCGGCCCGTCGCTCCAGAGCGGCGCGGGAGGGACCGTCGCCGTACACGTCGAGGTGCACCTGCGCGCCGCGCGACCGTGCCAGCCCGATGGCGTCGACCGCGTCCTCGACGCGCTTGATCGGCTCGAGACGGGCCACCACCACCGTGCCGTCGCGCGGTGCACGAGTATCGGTGTCGGGCACGTCGACCGGATGCGGTACCGCGGTCAGCAGGGGGATGGGCCCGACCTCGCGCCGCACGTCGGCCACCTGCCGTGGCGTGCAGAACACGACGGCGTCGAAGGCGCTGAGCCGCGAGAACACCTCCGCGCGGGAGGCGCGGATGGCGCTGCCGTCGTCGGTCAGGTGGGAGCCGTGCACCACGTGCAGCACGACCACGCCGGCTCGGCGATACCCGGCCGCGAACCGTGCCATGGCCTTGCTGTCGACGAGCAGGAACGACCGGGCGCCGCCGGTCAGCCGGTCGAGCCACGCGGTGTACAGCTCCCTCACCCCGCGCCACGCGGCGCGGGGAGCGCCGCTCTCATCGCAGGCGACGATGACGCGCCGGGTACGGCCGGAGCCGTGGGCGACATCGCGGCGGTCGCTGACGGCGAGCGTCCCGTCGGCGCGCAGGTGATCGATCTGCTGCACCGCCCCCGCGGCATCCGTCCGTATCCGCCGCACCAGGATGCCCCCGGTGTACTCGGCGGTGGCCGAGGCCGGCAGGGGCGAGAATCCCGCGCCGGCGGCGACCGGACGGCCTCGCAACGTGTTCTCGCGAAGCCAATCCCACAGGTTGGTGAGGTGCACGCCCGAGGCGAGGGCGCCCCGACGCTCGAGCTGCGCCGACACGGCGACCCGATCGTCGCGGTCGTCGCACGTCAGCACGTGCACGGGGGAGCCGTGGTCGGCGAAGGCGCGCGACCGCTGCAGGAGGGCGGCGGTGAGGCCGCCGTACTCAGCGGGTATGCCCCACGTGAGGACGAACTGCCGACCGCGGGGAAGAGAGGGGCCGCGCGTCATCCGGCGTCGTCGGGGGAGATCTCCCCGGCGGCGATCGCGTCGGCGTACGTGCGGATGTCGGGACCCGGCTCGTAATCGATGAAGCGGTCCTTGATGCGGGCGTTGATCTGCGCGAACGCCTCGTCGGAGGAGATGCCGTCGCTCTCGCGGGCGATGGCGACGACGGCCTCGCGCAACACCGCGTCGGCGTCGTCGAGGATCTTCTGGCGGGCGGGCTCGTTCCAGCGGATATCCGAGGTGTCCATGGCGACAGATTACGACGGGCCGCAGACACCGAGACGCGGGTTGCGCGCACCGCGCGGGTGTGCGGCGAGGCCCGTCGGCGCAACCCGACGCCCGCGCGGAGGAGCCTCGACGAGGATGGGGACATGGTGATCGCGAAGCTCCGCACCGGTATCCGCGACCTCGGGTGGTGGGTGCGCGACTACGTCTACGCCGTGCGCGGTCAAGTGCGGGCGCTCACCGGTCGGGACGCCCCCGATGCGCTCGCCGAGGGGAGCGGGACCCCGATCGTGCTGCTGCCCGGGATCTACGAGACCTGGCGCTTCATGGAACCCCTCGCGAAGGCCCTGCACGACCGCGGGCACCCGGTGCACGTCGTCACCGAGCTGGGCGGCAATCTTCGGCCCGTGGCCGACGCCGCCGATCGCGTCGCCGCGCTGCTCGTCGCGCGGGGGCTCGACGACGTCGTGCTCGTGGCCCACAGCAAGGGCGGGCTGATCGGCAAGCACGTCATGGCCTTCCATCCGGAGGGCGAGAGGGTGCGCGCCATGGTGGCCGTGGCCACGCCCTTCGGCGGCTCGCGCTACAGCCGGCTCATGCCCACCCCGTCGTTGCGGGCTTTCGCCTCGGGCGACGCGACCGTGCGCGCGCTCGCCGCTGCGGCCGAAGCGAACGTGCGGATCGTCTCGGTCTACGGTCCGTTCGACCCGCACATCCCCGAGGGGAGCGAGCTGGCGGGGGCGCGCAACGTCCGGCTCGCCGGTGGCGGGCACTTCCGCGTATTGGCCGACCCGCGGGTGATCGCGGAGGTCATCCGCGTCGCGGAGTGACGCCTCGCGGACGTCGTCCCGCCACGGTCTCGAGCTGCGGCCCCGACGGCGTCACCGACCGCCGCCGCCGCCTCCGCCCATTCCGCCGCCCGAGAAGCCCCCGCCGAACGACCCGCCCGAGAAGCTCCCGGATCCGCTCGTCGTGGCCGTCGCCGGGGCGCTGGCGGTGCGCATCGATCCCATCGTGGCGAGGAAGGCCGTCGACGAGAAGCCGTTCGAGCCGGCGTACCAGCCCAGCTCGCCGCCGTTCTCGCGCACACGCGTGTCGAGGACCTGCGCCCATTCGCGCTCGACTCCCCACACCACGGCCCACGGCAGAAGGCGCTCGTACAGGTGCAGCACGTGCGCCGAGTCCGCCGTGTCGACGGGGCGCCGCTCGGCCCCCTCGGGACTCTGCAGAACGCGCAGGCGGTCGGCCTCCGCGAGCTGCAGATAGTCGCGCAGGCCCCGAAGGTGATCGCGGGCGGGAGCGCCGGCGTCGGTGACGCGGTCGCGGTAGCGCAGCAGGACGAACGCCAGGATGCCGAGGACCACGGTCGCGGGAATCGCGGCGATCTGCCACCACGTGGGGGCCGTTCCCATCGCCGCGAAGATGAGGGCTCCCACCGCGACGACGAATGCCGCCACCGCGGTGATGCCGGCGCCGATCGAGAGGCCGTGACGCTGCGGGTGGGTCCATCCCCGCGCCCGCAGTTCTGCGGAGGCGCCGGGGGGAAGCGCCTGCAACGCCTTCGCCACGTCTTGCCGGTCGGGCCCCAGCACGACGCGGGCACCGGGCCGGGCTCCCGAGCCGAAGACGGCCGTGAGCACCGCGGCGTGCAGGGGGCTCGCGTCGTCGGTGCGCACGAGTTCGAGCATGAGGGTCTGTACGTCGTCCGCTGACTCGACGATGCGCAGATGGCCCGCGATCGCCGCGTCGAGCAGAGCGGCGGGGATGCCGGCGCCCCCGCGCTGCACGAGTTCAGCGCCCTGCAGGACGTCGACGTCGGACGGTGGGGCGTACTCGGGCACGATGACACCGCGCCCGGCGGCATCCCGTCCGCGCCGGCGCGCGACGACGGCGGTCCCGATTCCGGCCACCGCCAGGCCCACCGCGCCGAGGGAGAGCCCCGCCAGAGCGGGCGCCGCGTCGACGGAGAACTGCTCCATGGGGGTGCGGACGACTTCGCCCGGGACGAAGGTGCCGGGTGAGAAGCCCACCGCGACCGTGACGTTCTCGCCCGCGTCGAGGTCCCGTGCCCCGGCGGTCCAGACGAGCGACCCCGTTGCGTCCGAGGTGCGGGTGATGTCGCACCGGGCGTCGGAGCCCTGCTCTCCGACGTAGCACGCGGCCGCCCCGTCGATCGCCGTCGACGAGAGCGACGGGTCGACGCTGAGTCGGACCGAGACCTCACCGAACGGCTGTTCCCAGTCGGTGCCGTTGATGTCCCGGTAGAACTCGTCGGTGTCGGTGTCGGCGAACGACCGGATGGTGTCGCGCTGCGTGTAGGAGATGACGTAGGTCTGCACGCCGCGCACATAATCGTCGTCGCCCGTGAGCACCCGCACCTCACGGCGCCCCTCCTCGATCTCGTAGGGCACGTCGGCGCCCGACGCGTCGGTGACCGACACGACACGGGTCTGCAACGGCACTCCGTCGTAATCGTCGGGGATCGCCCGCACGATGCCGCGGTTCTGATCCTCGTCGGGGAAGCGCGCCACGATGGTCTCGACGACGGCGAGCTCGGCGTGCCCGTCCGAGGTGCGCGACAAGCTCATGTCGGCGTCGAAGGAGTCGAACGTGAAGTCGTCGGTGTCGGCCGCGGCCGGGCGGGGGATGGCGACGAGCAGAACCGCCAGTGCGAACACCGCCACGAGGGCAGCGGCGCGGCGAAGGGCTCGAGACGGCGGGGGGAAGACGTCCATGCTGCGACGTTACCGCGCGGGGTTCCGGCGGGGATCCCCCGCGAGGGGGACTCAGGGTAGGAGCACCGCGCCGCGATGGTCGTCGGTGGTGAAGGCGCCGATGGCGACGGCGCTGACCTCGACGGAAGACAACGTCATCGTTCCCGACAGCGTGGTGAGGAAGGCCGTGTCGGCAGCGTCCCGCCCCGTCGCGATGCGGACGAAGTGGGGGCGCGGCGCCAAGCGGGTGGCATCCACCACCTCCCACCGTCCGTCGACGAAGGCCTCGACGACGGCGTGGAAGTCCATGGGGGACAGGCCGGGGGCGTAGACGGAGACGAGTCGGGCGGGAACGCCCAGGGCGCGCAGAAGCGCGATCGTCACGTGGGCGTAGTCGCGACAGACCCCTTCGCGGCTGCGGAGGGTGTCGAGAGCGGTATCGGTGGGCCCACTGGACCCGCTCACATAAGACAGCGCATCCGCGACCCACTGCGGCACGAGCGAGACCAATTCGCGGGGTGCGGCCCCGCCGAAGTTCGGGATGCCGTCACCCAGGGCGTCGGAGGGGACGTAACGGCTGGGCCGGAGGTAGCGCACCGCGTCGAGCTCATCCGAGGGATCGGGGGCGGTCGGGCTCGTGACATCGGCGTCGTAGTCGATCCGAACATGGCCGACCGGCAGCGTCACGCGATGCAGGCGTCCGCCGTGGTGGTCGACGCTCTCGGTGACGGGCAGCACCCCGGCGGTGGTGCGCACCTGGAGTCGCTCGTCATCCGTCCACCCCGAGGCGGCCGCGATCGAGAGGACGACGTCGGCGTCGCTGTCGACCTGGAGCTCGATGGCCGCGGTGACTCGCGCTCTCACGCCGCCACGTCCGGGACGGTCTCGGGAACGACGGCCGAGGGGGAGACGGCGGGGACCCCCGCGATCGCGCAACACGGTTCTCCCGTCGAGGCGCAGGCGTTCGTCACGGCGCACCGCATGCGCCCGAGGAAGGCGGTGACCGCCGTCGTCTCGGCTTCGGTCATTCCGCGGGTGGCCTGCATCATGCGTCGATGCATCGCCGCCAACGTGTCGCGCATCTCGTCGTCGGCGTGGATCGTCGCAGACACCAGCACCTTCCGGCGATCCGTCGGGTGCGGACTCCTCCGCACGTGGGCACTCTTCTCGAGACGGTCGAGCAGCGCGGTGATGGATGCCGTCGACACGCCGAGATGGCGCGCCAGGTGGATCGGAGTGACGTCCTGACCCGACCCCGCCGCCCGCGTCAGATAGCGCAGAACGAGCAGCTCGTTCTCGCCCATCGCCATCGAGTCCTGGGTGCGACGGCGCATGGCCATCTCGGCGCTGCGATACGCACGCAGTGCCTCCATGACCCGGGATCCCCGTTCGTCGTCGGCGCTTTCGCTGTACCAGTACGACGGAGGCGTGCTGCTTTCGGTCGTCATCCGGTCCCCTAATATCTTGTTTGCCTATTCGCTAGTCTAACTAGTAAGTTCTCAAACAAGCAACGAGCAGAGGGGTACACCATGGCCAAGCTTTTCTACGGCACGACCGTCGAGCCGATCATCATCGAGGACCGACTGCTGGCACACGTGAAGGTCGTCGTGGCGACCAAGCTCCGTCGTGGCGAGAGCTTCACCCTGTCGTGGGTGCACGGCCCGAACGAACCGGCCGGACGCTCGACGATCTGGCTGCAGCCGTCGATCCCCCTGCGGTTCGTCTTCGACTCCGAGCAGCCCGAGTCCCTCGACCAGAACATCCTCAAGCGCATGGCCAACGACGCGAACTCCTCGCGCGGACTCAGCCTCGACGGAATGCTCGACGCAGCTCCGGCGGCCGAGGCCCCGGCGCGTCCGGCGCCCCGATCCGCGAACGCGACGCGCTCGCTCGCCCGCGTCGCTTGATCGGGGGCCCGCCGGGGGCCCCGACTGCCGCACCGCCGGCCCGCACGCGCATCGACGCCGATCTCGCGGTGGCGATGCGTGACACAGCGCAGAACCTCACCTCACGTCCGTCGCAAGAGAGAAGCTCATGAACCCCGTCGCCGCCTGGGACCTGCCCACCGAACCGATCTCGGTCGTCTTGATCGAAGACCGGGAAGCGGTCACTCCCCGCTGACGCGCTTCGTGGGCTCGTCCGTCGCCCGCTCGCTCGCGGCGCCTTCCCGGCGGATGCGCAGCGCTCCCAGGGCGAGGATGATCGTCCCGACCACCAGGAACGCGACCTTGGGTCCCGTCGGCGAGTCCGCGGCGAGAAAAAGCGTCGGGGCGGCGAAGACGAGAGCCGCGATGCCGCAGAGGAAGACTCCCGCAAACGGTCGGATCGACGTCATGAGCTTCCCCTCCTCGTGGATGTCGAGCACAGCCTAGCGAAGCGGGTCGGGCGGCGATCCCTAGCGCTCCCCGGCGTCCGCGTCCACCACCGCGCGGTCGGTCGCCGCGGTGGGTACCGTTACGCGGACCGACGAAGGGAATCCCCGTGCGCCTCCGACCGGCCGTTCTGGCCATCTCCGTACTTTTCGCCTCGCTGGCCCTCGCTCCCGCGGCGGCACAGGCCACGACGGGACCGGCGGTGACCATCGACCCGGCGGCCGTGGCGATCGGCGAGACCACCACCGTCACGGCGACAGGTCTCGGGGGCCTCGAGACGGCCACCTTCGGGATGGATGCCACCGACGCCGCGGCCTTCGACGGAGACGGTGTCGACGCGGGCGGGACGACCGCCCGCGTCGCGGTGGTCGACGGATCAGCGACCGTCGAACTCATCCCGACGCGCGCCGGTGAGATCGTGGTCGCGGTCGGCACGGGGGAGTCGACGTTGGCGCAGGCGACGGTCACCGTCACCGCGGCGACGGCGGAGCCGGTTCCGGCGACCTCGGCGCCCTCGTCGGCACCCGAGTCGTCCGCCTCCCCCTCGGCGGGGGAGGATTCCGCTCAGGCGGAACCCGACGCCGAGGCGGAGACAGGTCGACTCGCGTTCGTCCTCGTTCCGCTGATCGCCGCCGTCATCGTCGGAGTCGGCCTCATCGTCGTGATCTCCCGCAGTCGCCGGGGGCGTCGCGGCGACTGAGACACACCGGTCAGGGGACGACGTAGCCCGCGGCGCGCACGAGCGCGTACCACTCGGCGCGGGTGAGGTCGATGTCGGAACCCGCCGCAGCCTCGGTGAGGCGCTCGGGCGTGGTGGTGCCGAGCACCACCTGTATTCCGGCCGGGTGTCGGGTGATCCACGCGACCGCGATCGCGAGGGGCGTCACCCCGTAGCGCGCGGCGAGCTCGCCGATGACCGTGTTGAGCTCGGCGTAGGCCGGGTTGTCGAGGAAGACCCCACCACCCCGCGATCCCTGCAGCGGAGACCAGGCCTGCAAGGTGATGCCCTCGATGCGGCAGTACTCGATCAGGCCGCCCCCGTCGAGCACGGCCGACTGCGCCGTGCCCTCCATGTTCGCCGCGAGCCCCTGGGTGAGCAGAGGCGCGTGGGCGATGGACAGTTGCACCTGGTTGGCCACGAGAGGCTGGCGTACGGCCGTGCGCAGCAGGTCGATCTGACGCGGTGTGTGATTCGAGACGCCGAACGCCCGCACCTTGCCCGCGGACTCGAGGTGGTCGAAAGCCCGAGCCACTTCGTCGGGCTCGACGAGGGCATCGGGGCGGTGGAGAAGAAGCACATCGACGTAGTCGGTGCGCAGAGCCCGCAGGGATTCTTCGACCGATGACACCAGGTGGTCGTACGAGAAGTCGAAGTACGGCCCCTCCCGAACGATCCCCGCTTTGGTCTGCAGGCGGATCTCCGACCGTTCGGCCGAGTCGAGCGACAGGGCTTCGGCGAACCGGCGTTCGGCGGAGTGCAGTTCGGCCGCGTAGATGTCGGCGTGGTCGAAGAAATCGATTCCCGCGTCGCGCGCGGCGCGGTAGAGCCGGCGGACGTCCTCGTCGCTCTTCCCGTCGATCCGCATCATTCCGGCGACGACGTGGGGGACTCGAGTGCCGGAGGGGCCGAGGGGGACGGTGCGCATGCTTCCCACGTTAGCCGGGGAGCTCCGGGAGAGCATGCGCGCCGAACGTCAGCTGGGAGGATCGACCTCGTCGTCCTCGTGCGCGCCGACCGTGACGTCTCGTTCCACCTCGGTGTGCTTCTCGTCGTGTTCGGTACTCGAAGTCGGTGCGTCGTCTTCGAGGTCGAGACCCGTCGACCCACCGCGGGGCACCGCGCGCAGAAGCTCGTTCATCTCGGCCATGAAGCTGCTCAGCTGCTGCTGCTGCCACCGCAGATCACGGGTTCGGTCCTCGGCGTCTCGGAGGACCGACGCCGCGTGCGTCGTGATCGTGTCGGCGATGCGCTGTGCTTTCTCGCGGGATCCGTCGAGGATGTCGCGCGCGCGCACGTGCGTGTCGGCCTCGACCTGCTGCGCCTGGGCGCGGGCCAGCCGCTCGTAGTCGTCGGCCCGGGCGCTGATCCGGCGCGCGTGCTCGAGTGCCGCCGCCACCTGATCGCTCGCATCGGAGGTGATCCGCTCGGCGTGGGCGACCGCTTGGTTGTGCAGCACGAGGAACTCCTGCTGCGCATCGTCTTGCCGCCGCGTGAGGGATTCTTCGAACTCCAGCACTCGCGCGGTCATCTCGCGGACGTCGCGCTCCGCCTTCGCGCGAAGATCCCCCGTCTCGCGAGACACCATCGAACGCAGGGCGGCCGCGCCCTTCTCGGCTTCGGTGCGCACCGCCACGGCCTCGCGTTCCGCCTGCGACACCCGTTCGGCGGCGTGCGCGCCTTCGCGCTCGAGACGCGCGGCGTGCGCCGTCGCCTCCGTCTCGATGCGGAGGCGGATCTGGTCGGCGTCGTGCTGGGCTTCGGCACGGAGGCGGGACTGCTCGGCGACGGCGTCCTCGCGGATGGAGGCGGCTTCGTCGTGAGCGCTCGTCAGCAGGCGCTCCGCCTGCCCGACGGCGTTCTGCACGAGCACGGTCGCCTGTTCTTCGGCGACGCGCAGGATCGCATCGAACTGCTGTCGCCCCTGTTCGGGATCGATGTCCTCTCCGAGCCGGGCGGCGAACTCGCCGGACAGCGCCGATGCCCGTGTCTCGGCCTCGGCGGCACGCGCCGCCGCTTCGCGCAGACGTTCCTGCAGCTCGCCGTTCTCTTCGCTGTGCCGCCGCGCAGCCTGCTCGAGCTCGTCATCATGCTCCGCGCGCTGCTGGGCGAACATCGCTTCGGCGCGCATCTTCGCGTCGTGCGCGTCGTCCGCCGCCCTTCGCAGACGTTCACCGAGTTCACGAACGGCTTCGTCGACGACGTCGCGATCGTAGCCGCGGAAGCCGACGGGGAAGATGGGCGCCCCTTCGTCGCCGTTCTCGGACGCCTGAAGAAGGGCATCCAGGCCGGTCTCGTGGTCGGCGCGGTCGTCGGTCACGGGGTCCTCCTCGGGGTGTCGCGTCCGATCCGGGCGCCCTTTGATTCAACCCCATCGGCGTGCGGGCGTCGGGCGTTCGGAGGAGGCTCTAAGGGGATGCGCGGTCTCGCGGCCGGGTGCCGAGGCGGCGAGACCGCGCATCCGAGAGTGAGCGATCGCGGTGGAAGAGTTCGAATCTTGGGGGAGAACAACTCGACGATCGCTCGATCTCGACGATTGCATCGATCCGACCCGGGGGGTGTGTAGATCCCCCCTTTTTCACCCCGGCGCTCGCCCCACCCGGAGCGCTCCGGTGAATGGGCACGCCGGCGCCCGTCGCGACCGGGTTGTCGACGAGAGGTATCGCGGTAGGGGGAGGTGCGGGCAGAGCGAGACATTCAGCAATGCGGCCCCCCGGCTCGCAGGCGACGTGCTCGCTCTGCCCGCGGATCCAGCATCGGGTGCGCCGCGCGAGCAGGCGGACCCGGGCGTGGGGAATTCACCCCGCTGGATCGACAGATCACCTCAGCGTCGGACAGCCCGGGGTGAAGCGATAATGTGGCCGAGCCCCGTTGTCCCCCAGGAGGAGTCGATGATCGACACCGTCGACCAGTCCGCGCCCGCACGATCACGGGTGAGACCGCCTCGACCCGCCACGCTCGCGACCGTGGGGGGATCGGCCGCTTTCGTCAGTGCCGCGCTCATCTGGGTCTGCCGGGGTGTGGACCCGAGCGTGCAGTACGTCAGCCAGCTCGGTGCGACCGGCATGCCCACGGCGCCGCTGTTCAATCTCGCGCTGCTTCTGCTCGCCATCGCGGCGGTGCTCGTCGATCGCGCCCTCGTCGGTCGAGGCGGGGGATACGTCGTCGGATGGCCGGTCGCCACGACCCTGCTGGTGTGCGGGCTCTGCTTCGCCGTGGCCTCGGTCATCACGTGCTCCCCGGGCTGCCCGGTTCCGTTCACCCCGGGCGCACAGGTGCAAGACCTCTTTCACATCTCGTTCGCCGTGCTGGGGTTCGTCCTCGCCATCGTGGCGATGGGCCAGGTAGCGGCTCTGCGACGACGGCCGTGGATGCGCGCGGCGAGCGTCATGACCCTCGTGGCCGTCGGGGTGACGTCGTTCACCGGCGCCATGCTCTCGCTCTTCGGCGGGGACACGGTGCTCGGAGGCAACCTGGAATTCACTGCCGCGACGCTGGCGATCGCCTGGTTCGGCGTCTTCGGCCTGCAGGTGGCGGCCGATGAGCGGGCGGCTCCGGGGCGTCGGTCCACCCGACCGGTCTCCTGAGGTCGCGGGGCGAGCCCTGCGGGCGAGAGGTTAGCGTTGTCGCCGTGACTCGACGACGTGTATGGCAGATCGTGATGTTGCTGGCTCCGCTGGCGGCGCTGATCGTCGTCGTCGCGGTCCTGCGCGGTGCCGGGGTTCCCCTGTCGGTGCCCGGGGTGATCGTCGTCCTGGTGCTGCTGGTCGTGGCTCGCGTCGTCGTCGGTCGACTGCGTCGGCGCCGGCCCAAGTGATCAGGCCTCCGTCTCGATCTCGATGAGGCCCCACGCGTGGGCCGCGCGGATCGCGCTGGAGCGGTCGGACACCTCGAGCTTGCGGTACAGGCTCTGCAGCTGGGTCTTGACCGTGTTCGGCGACACGACGAGGACCCGTGCGATGTCGGCGATCGTCGAGGTGGGCGTCAGGTGGGCGAGCACGACCTGCTCGCGCTTGGTGAGGTGCGGCACGCTGACGGATGATGCGAAGAACGAGCGCCGTTCGCTCACCCGCTCTCGCGCAGCGGGCGTCAGCATCTGAAGGACCAGCGCGCGGTCCTCCGGTGCGACGGCGCTCCACGGACTCCACAGATCGTGCTGGATGCTCAACGACTCCGCGCGTTGCGCGGCGGTGCGATGTGCGCTCACCCCGTTGAGGCGGACGTCGGCCACCACGCTGACGACGAGACTCTCGAGAGCAGCGCGCGGAGCGGGTTCGTGGTGCAGACCCCACTTGACGCTCATGACGAACGCTTCGTGCGTCCGCCCCGCGTACAACTGCGACAGCGCGATCGCCGGCGCGGTGGCCGGAGAAAGAGAGAACGGCCCTTCGAAGAGGGCGAGCGCCTTGCGCGCCTGTCGCAGCGCGATCAGGACTTTCGCCCGTGCGGTGAGCAGCTGGGTCGACTGGTAGTGCGAGGGCGGGGTGCTGCGCGCGCGAACGGCCCAGACCCGGAGCAGACCCAGGGAGTCGGATGCCGCTCCCGAGAGCAGGAAGGCGAGGGCGTGGATCGACGCGGCGTACGGCCAGAGCTCACGCGCTCCCCGGGTCGACGGGATCTGGTCCAGCAGCGCCCGAGCCGACGCCGGATCCCCTCCCTCCAACTGCAGCCATGCCGTCGCGACGCGGAGCCCTTCTCCCCAGGGGGACGCCGTCCAGTTGTCGTCTCGGTTCTGGCTCACGATGCCCGACGCTCCCCGGACGTCGCCGTCGAGGAGCGCGATGACCGCGAGCGCCCCTCTCACGCGTGATCGGCCGGCGGGTGAGGCGACGCGTTCCGATTGACGGAGGGACTGCGCCGCGTCGCGCAGTCGCCCCATCGCGAACGCGGTCATGCCCGCTTGGTACCACCCCTCGGCGGAAGCCTCCGGCTCCGCATCGCGGTGGCGGCGGAGGCCGTCGACGAGGAGAGACGCCGACTCCGTGGCGAGAGCGAAGCGCCCGGCCGCCCTCAGGAGACTGATGCGCAGAGTCAGAGCCTCGAGGTTGCTCGCCGCCGCGGCCGTCTTCGCATCGGGGAGGCGGCCCAGTGCGGAGACGGCGAGCCCGGGAGTCTCGGGTGACAGCGCCGTATCGGGGTCGAGCGCGAGGAGCACGTCGATCGAGAGGGGGTCGGTCGGCGCGCTGTCGCGCAAGCGCCCCACCAGGTGAGCGAAGCTGTCCGCGTCGCGAGCCCAGATCTCCGGAGCGGAATCTCGCAGCACCGATGCCAGCGTCTGCCACTGTTCGGCGTCCGCCGCGATCTGCGCGGCGAGCAAGGGTTCGCCCGCTTCGACGAGATGATTCAGCAGGCTCAGACGGGCGGTCGTCACCACCCCCGGCGTACGTGCCGAGATGTCGCGCAACCATTGCTCGCGGATGGGCTCGGCGAGGACGAGCCGTGTCGAGCTCGGCCAGACCAGACCCGCGTGTTGCAGGTGCACGAGGAGTTCCGCCGTCGAACCCGTCGTGGAGTCGATGCCCATCGCCTCCGCGAGTGCCGCGTTGATGAAGGGGGCGACCGCGAGCAGGCGAACCTCGTCGGTGATCGGGATATCGAGCCGTTGCTCCATGTCGGAGGTCAGAGCCGCGCCCGCATAGTCGGCGACGGCGATCGCCTCTTCGCGCGTTCTCAGCGGCAGGCCCTCCAGACGGAGCCGGGCGCTTGCGAGCTGGCCGAGCGCGGGCCATCCGTGGGTGCGCTCGGCGAGTTCGTCAGTGGCGGCCTCGGTGGTCTCAACCCCGTTCAGCGCCAGGACGAGTGCGAGCTCGTCACGTGTCATCCGCAGGCGAGCGGCCGGCACGACATGGACGTCGAACTCGAGAGCCACGAGTGGGCTCTCCAGACCGGTGGCGTACCGGGTGCCCACGACGATTCGCAGCTCGGAATCGGCGTGAAGCATCTGCAGGAGGTGCTCGGAGGAGACGCCGACGCCCTCGACGTGATTGTCGATCAGCAGCACATGCCGCGACGGCCCGCTGGCGAAGCCCTCGGCGATGCGGTCGATGCTCTCGGGCGGCGTGAGGTTGCCGTCGATGAGCTGCACACCGATCTCGGTGTCGTCTTGCAGGGTGAGCGCGAACTGGCGCAGCAGGGAGGTCTTCCCGACCCCGGTGGGTCCGCGCAGCAGCACGATGTCGCTCGCGAGGGCCTCGCGCAGATGAGAGATCGGCCCCTCGCGCGGTGCCCAGAAACGGCTCGTCCGCCGGGTCACGCGCGCTCCGGCCGGAAGGGTGTCCACATCGATCAGCATCGTCATCTCCACTAGGGCGGGGCCTCCCCCCGAAGGGTGGGAGTTCTCGGCGCGGCACGTCTCGGCCGCTTGGTGCTGATCCTGAGGGTGAGGACCGGGCGAACTCGGCGGAGAACAGGTCTTTCATCCCCCTCGTCACCCCGGCATCACCCCATCCGCATCACCCTCTTCTCGACTGCCGACCGGCATCCCCTGCGGTTCGTGTCGTGAGTGTCTCGCCCGCCACCCCGGCCGTCCGTGCCGAGAGAAGCGTCCTCGCGCCTGTGCCTATGCTGCGGGCGACCCGACGGTCTCGCCGTCGCGTCATGCGAAAGGCGGACACAGAGTGGACATTCAGCGAGTGATGCGCATCTTGCGCGCCTACTGGAAGGCGATCGTCGTGATGACGGTCCTGGGAGGGCTGGCCGGACTCGGGTGGAGCGCCACGCAGGCGCGGGTGTACTCCGCCGACGCGAGCGGGTACGTGGCGGCCGTGGCGTCGGACGGTTCGACGGGTGCCGCCCTTGCCGGCGACCAGTTGGCGCTGTCCAAGGTCAAATCGTTCATCGACATGGGGTACTGGCGCAGCGTCGCCGATACGGCTCGACAGCAGCTCGGCCTCTCCGACAGTCCCGAGGCTCTCGTGGAGCGCATCCGCGTCTCCAACCCGGTCGACACCGTGAACGTCCGCGTCGACGCCACCGGGGCGACCCCGGAATCGGCCCGCGATCTCGCCGAGGCGTGGATCCGCGCGATGACGACGCAAGTGGACGAGCTCGAGTCGGGGGGCAGTGGTCAGGGCGCGGTGCGACTCGTCGCCGGCGACTCGGCGCGACTGCCGACCTCGCCGTCCTCACCGAACGTACGACTGGACGTGATGATCGGTGCGCTTCTCGGCCTCGTCGCCGGTGTCGTGTTCGCGCTGGTGCGACGCACCTTCGACCGACGGTTGCGGTCGGCCAGCGACATCACCGATGCCGTCGATGCGTCGGTGGTCGGTGTGCTCCCGGTGGACAAGGAGTTGGCGGCGGGGCGCGCCGTCTTCTCGTTCGACGACATCCGCGACGGGCGCGGGTCGTTCGCCCACAAGGAGGCCATGCGCGAACTGCGCACGAACCTCCAGTACGTCGACGTCGACCGCCCGGCGCGCATCATGGTGGTCACCAGCCCGCTCCCCGGCGACGGCAAGTCCACCACCGCCGCGAACCTGGCGGTGAGCATCGCGGCGACCGGGCAGTCGGTCATCCTCGTCGACGCCGATCTCCGTCGCCCTGTTCTGGGCGGCATGTTCGGGTTCTCGGACGACGTGGGCCTCTCCGACGTCCTCGCCGGCCGCGCGCAGATCGAACAGGTCGCCCATCAGGTCGACGAACACGGACGGCTCTTCGTCGTGGCCGCGGGGCGAACCCCGCCCAACCCGAGCGAGATGGTCGGGTCGAAGCGCATGCAGGCGCTGTCGCGGAAGCTCGCCGAGGATCTGGTCGTCATCGTCGATTCGCCTCCGACGCTCGCCGTCGCCGACGCCGCGGTGATCGCGAGCTGGGCCGACGGGACCGTCCTCGTGGTGACGGCCGGGCGCACCACCGACGACATGCTGACGCGGGCGACCGCGAACATCGCGAAGACTCGAGGGCACCTGCTCGGAGTCGTGCTGAACCGCGCGCCGCTCCGTGGGGCGGATTCGGGCTATTACGGGATGCAGTACGGCGGCTACTACGGCTACGGAATCGGTCGCACCGAGAAGAGCACGTGGTGGCGGCGGGTGCTGCGGAAGTCGTCGACCGAGCCCGGCGCGGCCGAGGAACACGGCAAGCGGCGCACGTCGGCCGACCTTCCCGCCGAGAACGTCAGCGCCCTCCGCCCCCTGTCTCATCGGAGGACAAAGGATCGGGACGCGGGTGAAGCTACGAGTGAAGTTGAGGTGGTGCGCACGTCTGAGCCGCCGGTCGACGCGGGCGCCCCGCGCCGACGACGCACGACCCCCTGACGCTTCCTCGCAGACACGACGAAGGCGCCGACCCGTCCGGGTGGGCGCCTTCGTCGTTTCCGTGTCAGTGCGCGGTGGACCCGGGCGCGACCACCGCCTTGAAGGTGCGGGCGAGGATCACGAGGTCTCCGATGAACGACCAGTTCTCGACGTAGAAGAGGTCGAGCCGGATGGCGTCGTCCCACGCGAGGGCCGAGCGTCCGCTGACCTGCCAGAGGCCGCTCATACCGGGCCGGACGATCAAGCGCCGGTGCGCATCGTCGTCGTAGAACTCGACTTCGGCGTCGCGCTGCGGGCGCGGTCCGACGAGACTCATCTGCCCGCCCAGGACGTTGAAAAGCTGCGGGAGCTCATCGAGGGAGTACTTCCGCAGCCAGCGACCGACAGGGGTGATCCGCGGGTCGTTGTCGATCTTGAACAAGGGCGTTCCGTCGCGCCCCTGTGCGGCCAGAAGGCCGTGCAGGCGGGCATCCGCCCCGTCGACCATCGAGCGGAACTTGAGCATGCCGAAGTGCGAGCCCCCCTGGCCGACGCGCTCCTGGCGATACAGAATCGGTCCCGGTCCCGACGCGCGGACGAGCCCGGCCAGCACGAGCAGTATCGGAGACAGGAGAAGAACCAGGGTGCCGGCGCCGACGATGTCGAAGGCGCGCTTGAGCACCCGTTGTCTGGCGGAGTACTGGGGCGTCTCGATGTGCACGAGGGGGAGCCCGGCGACGGGGCGGGTGTGCAGGCGGGGCCCGGCGACGTCGGTCAGGTTCACGGCGACGATCAGGTGCTGGCGGCCGGGGTCGAGGCTCCAACCGATCCGGCGGATGTCGTGAGAGTCGAGCAGAGCGCCGCCCGAGACGAGGACGCTGTCGGCATCGAGCACGCGAAGTTGCTCGCGCAGGAGATCGGCCTGCCGCTCCGTCCACGTCGGCCCCGACGACACGCGCGCCAGGGGGCGTATCCCGACCACATGGAGTCCCGCGGCGGGCTGGCGGGCCAGCTCGGCGGCCACGCGCTCGTTCTCTTCGTCTGCGCCGACCAGCACGACCCGTGCCCCCATGGCTCCGGACCGTCGCTTGCCGGCGAGCCATCGGCGGCAGAGGACCCGCCCACCGAGCAGGGCCGCGGAGCCGACGGGGAGACTGAGGAGGAAGTACCCGCGCGAGAGGTCGGCGCTGGTCAAGTAGGCGGCGATGGCGACGATCCCGAAGACCTGGGTGGAGGCGGCGAGCACGAGCCGGTACTCCGTGACGCCGTAGCCCACCACGCGGGGGTGTCGGCTCCCCCAGAGGCCGAGGGCGAGCAGCCACGCCAGGCAGAGGCCGACCGACACCGTCGTGTAGTCGACGGCGACCGAAGCCACGTCGACGGGGTGCGGCCCCAGCCAGAGCAGCTGGGTGCCGACCACGGCGATGACGACGACGAGGGCGTCGACGACGACGACGAGTCGGGCGTATCGACGCTGCCAGGTACTGCGTCGGGGCGACTCGAGCGGGGTGAGCCGCGCCAGCCGCGCGGGTGACTCGGTGAGTGAGACGGCAGGATTCATGGGTGCTCCGCAGTCCGGGCCCGGGGGACATTCACTGGAGAGCCGCGCCGGGATGGAAGCGGCCGTGGGCGCGGGGACTCTCTCATCGCGTCGGAGTGCGGAGGGCAGAGCGCCGGCTGTGTGGGCGCGGGTGAAGAGAGCCCCTCGTGCCGGTGCGGCAGGCCGCCCGCTCGTCGCGTGGGCGGGCACCGGCGGCGAGTTCCCGTCTCGGATCGCCTGGCGCGTCACCCGACGGCTTCTGGGCGTCACCTCGACGCGGTGAGGCTGCGGCCAAGAGCTTCCTCGCGATCACGGCATGTTTGCATGTGTATGTGAGCGTGAGTCCCCGAGCAAGCTGGGAGCATGACCGACGCGCCCGATCCCTGGAACGACTTCGTCCGCGAGTTGGGAGTGCGGCTTCTCCGTGCCCGGGCAGACAAACGGATGTCGCAGGAGCAAGTGGCGCACGCCGCGGGGCTGGCGACCTTCACGTACCGCAAGCTCGAGAAGGGCGAGTCCAACCCGGGCACCGCGGCGAATCCGCGGCTTCGCACTCTGGTAGCCCTCGCCGAGGTGCTGGAGGTTCCGCTGCGGGACCTTCTGCCCACCCCTCCCGAAGGCCTCGCTCCCGGCCGCTGAGGGCGGTGTCGGAGGTGTGCGATTTACTTCTTTCGTGCCCGCCGATGTTCGGGTCGCCGGTGTCGCCGGCGGCTCCACGAGAGAGGTGTCAGGCATGGAACGGCGAGTAGCTGCCGAAGACGTCGAACGGCGAGCGAGGTGCGCGTTCGAGTGGTGCACGACGGATCACGGTGCGACGGTGCACCCCGACGATGAGGATCACCGCAGCGAGGGGTGCGGGTGGCCCGGCCGCGTTCGCGACGGCCGAGGGAGCGGGCCGGGAATCGTAACCGTGCTCGAGGTCGGCGTGCTCCGTCGCACCGATGACGCCGCGGCGTGGATCGTCATCGAGACCGGTATCGGCACCTCGCTCGCGTTGTCGCCCGAGGCTGCGCAGACCCTTGCGCGTCGACTTCTCGACGACGGCGACGTCAGGGCGGTATCCGCCGCTCCGGGCTCAGCCGGCTGAGAGGGCGCGGCGCGCGGCTCGACGGTCGTGCATCCACGCCCACGCCGCGGCGCCGATGTACAGCAGGCACAGCGGCAGGGCGATGAGGGCCATGCTCATCATGTCGGAGGGAGGGGTGACCGTCGCCGAGAAGATGATGATGACGACCAGAGCGACACGCCATCCGCGAATGATGGATCGCGCGCTCAGCACCCCGACCGCGTTCAGCGCGATGATTCCGAGGGGGGAGACGAAAGAGATCCCGACCCCGACGATCAGTTTGAGGAGGAAGTCGAAGTACTGGCTCGCGGTGAGCATCGTCGAGGAGCCGACGGGGGCGAAGCCGGCGAGCAGGGTAACGATCTGGGGGACGACGATCCACCCGAACCAGGCTCCAGCAAGAAAAAGCGGGACTGCGGTGCCGACGAAGACGATGCCGATCCGCCGTTCGCGCGAGGTCAGGCCGGGAACGAGGAACGCCCAGACCTGGTAGAGCCAGACGGGCGCGGACAGAACGATGCCGAGGGTCATCGCGATCTTGAAGCGCAGGTCGAACGCCTCGCCCAGACGTGTGAAGTTCAAACCGGTCAGCGACGGCCCCTGAATGTGCGTGAGCGGGGCAGCAGCGGCTTCGATGACGACGTCGGAGAGGGCGAAGCCGGCGATTCCGGCGACCACGACGGCTGCGGCCGAGATGGCGATCCGCCGACGGAGTTCCGCGAAGTGGGAGAGGAGGGGCATGGCCCCTTTCTTGCCACTCGTGCGTCGCGAGCGCGGTGACTTCACGCGGGCGATGACGGGCCCGACTCGGAACGGTGGGGGAGTTCGTCCTGTGCCGCGCCGGTGGCGACCGGTTCGTCTTCGGCCTTGGCCTTCTTGTCACCGCCGGATTCGCTGCGCAGGATGCGGACCGACTCTCCGACGCTCTTGGCGAGCCCCGGGAGTTTGGCTGCGCCGAACAGAAGGAGGATGACGGCGAGGATCAGGATGAGGTGCCACCCCGAGAATGCGTTCCCAAAAATACCCATGGGGGACCTTTCGATAGCCGGACGGTTCTTCCATGCTCGACGGGGGTCGTGACTCAGCCCGCGGCGCGGGGGCAACATCGCCCGATCTGCTGCCGCACTTCACCAGCCCTGCGCTCGTGGGGTGTGCGTCCGTTCCGGTTCACCCCCGCCTGGCACTCCGGTTGACTGGCGCCGCGTGGCAGGTGTCGCGCAGAGGGAGACGTGCGATGCGCCGATGCGACCGATGATCACCAACCGCGTGCTGGTGGTCTGCACGGCCAACATGATCCGATCCCCCTTCGTCGCCGCGCTCCTGCGCACGCGTCTGGCCTCCGGCCCGGGCGCGGTGCTGGATATCTCGAGCGCCGGCACGGCGGCCCGCCCGGGGGACGCGGCGGCCGACGGCGTGATCGAGATGGGGCGTACCTACGGCCTCTCGCTGGACGAGCATCGCACTCGGCGGCTCGACGAGGGTGTGCTGCAGACCGGCGACACCGTGCTGTGCGCGGAACGCGCCCACCGCCGTGCGGTGCTGGACCTTCGCCCCGATCTCATCTCGTCGGTGTTCACGGTGCGAGAGTTCGCCCGCTCGGTCGAGACCGTGACGACCGCGGGCGGGGCCGGCAACTGGCCCGCGCTCGTGCAGGCGGCCGCTCGGGCTCGTTCCGTCGAGCGACGCGGGCTCGACGACGACATCGTCGACCCGGTCGGCCGACCGGCTGACGTGTGGCTGGCGTTCGAACGGGAGGCCACGTGGGCGGTGTCGACCATCCTCGCGTCGATCGCCTCGCTTCCCCGCATCGATGCGGAGGCCGCCGCGCAAGGCTTCATCCCCGCCACGCGGCGGGAATACAGGGGAATGCAGCTGGCGGAACCCCCGGCCGCGCCGCCCGCGGGCTGGAGGAGCTGAGGTGTTCGACATGGGGATGGACAAGCTGATCTTCGTGGGCGTCATCGTCGGGTTGATCATCGGCCCGGAGCGGTTGCGTGAATGGCGGCACTCCCTGCCGCGCGCGGTGGGTCGCATGCACGCGCTCTATCTGCAGGGCAAGTCCCAGGTCGTGGACGACCTGAATGAGCTGGCCCCCGACTGGCGCGAGTACGACCCCCGCCTGTTGCACCCGAAGCGGATCATTCGAGACCTCACCGACGCGGCGACCCAGCAGGCGCTCGAAGCGGACCGCGACCGGGCGAAGTCAGGACATGCGGCGGGTGTCTCGCCGGGTGACGTATCGGCGTCGGATCCCCACCCCGATGGCGCCCATCACCCCGCCGAGGGTGTTCGCGGCGACGTCGATCGCACTGCTCGTCCGGCCGGGGAGGAAGACGCCCTGAGCGATCTCGACCAGCAGCGGGACCGTCCACGCGATGCCCAGGAGCAGCCAGGGGCGACCGGGCAGGAGTCGCGCGAGCAGGACGCCGAAGGGGATGAGGAAGACGACGTTCGCGATGACGTCGAGGTCGACCGACCTGGCAGCGGGCACGACGGCGTACAGGCAGTCGTAGAGGAAGTCGACGCGGCGCTCGAGGTGCACCGGCCAGAACACGATCACCCCGAGGGCCGCCAGGTACAGGGCCGCCGCGACGGCTCCACGGCGACGAGCGAGTGACGCGATACGTACGGAGAGCACGCCTCACCGTACGAAACGCGCCCACCGCGGTGGGGCTCCGCGGGAGCGGGTGAGGTCAGAGGCGCGCGGGGACGAGGAGCGGGTCCGACGAGCGGCTCAGCACCGTTCTGGATTCTTCGGCGTCGGCGCGCGCCATGACGCGGCCGAGCCCGATTCCTGCGGCGAGCGAGATCGTCGCCCAGACGGCTGCGGCGATGAGGATGACGGCAAGAGCGACCATGGGACTTCTCCTTCGGAGTCCGAGCGGCCACCGAACGGTGGTTGTGCTCAAAGTAGCGGTCGATCGGGCCCGGGGTCGCACTGGTGCGGGCGTGTCGTCAGCCCTTGCGACCGAAGGTCCTGCGCACGATGCGGAGCAAGCCGAGGAATCCGAAGAGACCGACGACGGCTCCGAGCACGGCGAAGAGAGTGACGTCGCCGCCGAGGACCGGACCGCCTCCCGCGAGGATCAGGACCACCGCGATCACGACGGCGGCGATCGAGACGAGGGTGGAGGCCACCTCGGCGGTGACCCGCCCGAGGATGCCGCTGACGTCGTCGCCGTCGTCACTGCGCAGCGTGATGCCGATCGACCCCTTCTCCACACCGGTCAGCAGAGCGTCGAGGCGGCGCGGGATGTTCTCCAACCGCGCCATCGTGATGACGCTCTGCGCTTGGAGGTCGGTCGCCATGCGCTTGAGAGACACCGTGCGGCGCAGCAGCGTCGGCATGAGCGGGAGCGCGCGCCCGACCATGTCGAAGTCGTCGACGATCACGCGCAGGCAGCCCTCGAGGGTGGCGAAGCTGCGGAACGCGGAGGCCAGCTCGCCCGGGAGAGCGATGCGGTGCTGACGGATGACGTCGACCATGCGCGTGAAGATCGATCCCTGGCCGCCGGTGCGCAGATGCTCCGTGGTCAACACGATCCCGACGTCATGACGGAAAGCCTCGAGGTCGACGTCGGCCGGGGCGTCCACGATGAGCAGAAGCGCGTCGGTCGCTGCGACGTCGTTCTCGCTGAGGGCGGCGAGGAGCAGAGCGGTCATGTGCTGTCTGCGGCTGCGCTCGATGATCCCGACCGCGCCGAAGTCGATGAGCCCGAGAGTGCCGTCTTCTTTCAGGAGGACGTTGCCGGGGTGCAGGTCGGCGTGGAAGACGCCGTAGACGAGGATCTGCTCGATCACGGTGGACATCAGCACCTGGGCCAGCCGGTCGCGTTGTGCGGCGTCGAGGGCGGCGAGGTGATCCGCGGAATCGCTGAGCGCGATGCCGTCGACGAGCTCCATCGTGAGGACACGCTGCCCGGACGCGGCGGCGAACACCTCGGGCACGGTGACCACACCGCGCCGCTCGGGCTCGGCGCGATCGATGAGATCGAGGGTCGAGTGGATCATGCGCGTGTTGCGCGCTTCGATGCGGTAGTCGAGCTCTTCGACGAGGGTGGCGGTGAATCCGCGGGCAACGGACTCGATGCGCAGATCCCGACCCACCCGCGTGCGCGCCTCGGCGCGATGCGCGAGCCGGCCGATGATGTCGGCATCCGCCTCCACCTGCGCGCGTGCCGCGGGGCGCTGGACCTTCACCACGACGGGGGTGCCGTCGAGGAGGTGGGCGCGGTGTACCTGCGCGACCGAGGCCGCGGCGAGGGGAACAGGGTCGACGTCGGCGTAGACCTCGTCGATGGAGGCGCCCAGATCGTCTTCGATGACGGCGCGGACGGTGTCCCAGGGAAGAGTGGTGGCGCTCGTCTGCAGAGATGCGAGCGCGCTGAGATACGGCTCGGGGATGAGGTCGCGGCGGGTGGAGAGCACCTGGCCCAGCTTGACGAAGCTGACTCCGGCATCGTTGATGGTGGCGACGATGGCCTTCGCGCGTTCCTCCGAGGTGCTGAGCTCGGCCTCGACGCGGGAGCCGCCGCCGTGGAAGAGCCAGCCGACGCCGTGGCGGGAGGCGATCGTGAGGATCTCGAGGTAGCGCCGAGTGCGTTTGCGCTGACGCAGGGCCGCCCGCACGAGGTCGACCGGGTTGGGAAGTGGCCGGGTCGGGAAGATCGCCTCGATGGCGACGAGGGTGGCCACCCCGAGGGCGAACACCCACGCCAGGGACAGGGCGATCAGGCCGATCCATAGCCAGACGTCCTGCGCGGGGATCACGGTCGTTCCCTCGGGAAGACCGGTCTGGCGCAACGTCCATTCGGCGGAGGGGACGCCGAGGAAGAAGACGAGGAGCCCGACCACGATGCTGCGGGGCCAGCCGACGGCGGTCCCGAGAATGCGGCGCGCCACGAACCCGACCAGGACCGCCGAAACGATGGCGGAGATCGAGATGAGGATGCTGGCGATCACGGGGTCAGCGTATCCGGCCGTCAGCCGATCTGCGGCAGAGCGCACTCGGGGCAGCGCCACCAGACGCCGCGCAGCCCGCTCTCGGGCGTGGTCGTGGCGAGACAGCGCCGGCAGGTCGGTGCGAACCCGCCGAGGAGGTCGAGGTCGTCGCCGGCGTCGTGCGAGGCGGCGTGTGCGGCGAGGCGTGGCGCAGAAGTCACGGGGTCTCCTTCGGGTTGTGCAGCATCTTTGCATGCGCATGCGCGAAGAGGGTGGCGTCATCCACAGGGGAGCATCCGCCCTCGGGGCGACGCGGGCACGACGTCCGCAGAAGACGTTCCCGGGCCGCACCGAGGAGGTGCGGCCCGGGGTCATGCTCACTTACGCAGCTGGCGCATCGTCTTCTTCGCGCGCTTCTCGGCGGCGGCGGCGGCCTTCTTTGCCGCCTTGTGGCGACGCTTGCGTGCACGAGGGTCGTTCCACAGGCGCACCACCTGGTGACCGACCGACTCCCGGTTCTTGACCTGTACACGCGATGCCCGCGCGCCGATGACGTAGGCGATGAACACGATCGCGCCGACCGCGATGACCTTGTTGCGCATGGCATCCTCTTCCTCTTCGATGTGCTCCGTGGCGAGAGGCCACGAAGACCCGCTCACGATGGAGACGTATCGGGACACCGATTCGTCACGCCCGCGGCCGAACCCGGGTCGCGGATCTCATCGTCGCGGTGCGCTCGCCGGAATGCGGAAGACGCCCCGAC
Source organism: Microbacterium sp. Leaf179 (assembly GCF_001423785.1). Classification (NCBI taxonomy): domain Bacteria; kingdom Bacillati; phylum Actinomycetota; class Actinomycetes; order Micrococcales; family Microbacteriaceae; genus Microbacterium; species Microbacterium sp. Leaf179. Next base: position 851,339 of record NZ_LMPH01000001.1, read on the forward strand.
CGAGCGGCCGGGGCGTCTTTCGTCGGGCAGGGATCAGGGGCGACCCATGCCGAAGTAGGTCCAGCCGGCGGCTCGCCATGCGGCCGGGTCGAGGCAGTTGCGGCCGTCGACGACGACGCGTCCCCGCGCGAGCGAGGCGGCGTGCTCGGGGGAGAGCTCGCGACGGTACTCGTCCCACTCGGTGACGACGATGACGGCGTCGGCGTCGCGCAGGGTCTCGTCGAGGTCGCGCTCGTACGTCAGCTGCGGGTGGATGCGGCGGGCGTTATCGATCGCGGCCGGGTCGGTGAGAGTGACCTTCGCGCCCAGACCGTGCAGACGCACGGCGACGTCGAGCGCGGGGGAGTCGCGGATGTCGTCGCTGTGGGGCTTGAAGGCCGCGCCGAGCACGGCGATCTTCTTCTCGAAGACGCTGCCGCCCAGGGCCTCGGTGGTGAGCTCGACGGCCCGGTCGCGTCGGCGGAGGTTGATCGCGTCGATCTCCCGCAGGAAGGCGACGGACTCGCCCCGCCCGAGCTCCTCGGCACGAGCCGAGAAGGCGCGGATGTCCTTCGGGAGGCAACCGCCGCCGAAGCCGATGCCCGCACCCAGGAAGCGCCGACCGATACGGGCGTCGTGGCCGATGGCATCCGCCAACGTCGTGACGTCGGCACCCGTGACCTCGGCGATCTCGGCGATCGCGTTGATGAAGCTGATCTTGGTCGCCAGGAACGCGTTGGCCGACACCTTCACGAGTTCCGCGGTGGCGTAGTCGGTGACGATGAAGGGCGTGCCCTTGGCGATGGAGGGGTGGTAGACCTCGCGGAGCACCTGAGCAGTGCGCTCTCCTTCGGCCGAGGGGGCGCCGTTCTCGGTGGGCACACCGGCGACGAGGCGATCGGGGTCGATCGTGTCCTGGACGGCCCAGCCCTCGCGGAGGAACTCGGGGTTCCACACCAGGGTCGCGCCGCGCTCGGCCACGCTCGGCGCGAGCCGCGCGGCGGTGCCGACCGGGACGGTCGACTTGCCGGCGACGATGTCACCCTCGCTGAGGAACGGCAGGAGGCCCTCGATCGCGGCGTTCACGTAGGTGAGGTCGGCGGCGTGGCTTCCCGCCTGCTGCGGCGTTCCGACGCCGACGAAGTGCACCTTGGCGCCCTGGGCGGCAGACATGTCGGTGGTGAAGGTCAGGCGGCCCGACTCGATGCCCTCGGTCAGGATCTCCTGCAGGCCGGGCTCGAAGAAGGGGGCCTCCCCCTTGGACAGGGTGGCGATCTTCCGTTCGTCGACATCGATACCGACGACGTCGTGACCGATGGAGGCCATCGCGGCCGCGTGAACGGCTCCCAGGTACCCGCAACCCACTACAGACAAGCGCACGATTCAGAGCCTTCCAGATTCCTGACGACGCGACCCGGTGACACCGGGTCGCGGACCCGCGAGGGAGCGCGGGGATTTCACGCGGCCGTCTCGCCCGGCGCCAGGGCGGCGCGGGCGGTTCTGCCGAGAATGACGAAGTCGCCGAGAAGGGTCCAGTTCTCGACGTAGGAGAGGTCGAGGCGTACCGACTCCTCCCAGGACAGTGACGAGCGGCCGCTGACCTGCCAGAGACCCGTGATGCCGGGCTTGGCGAGGAAGCGACGGTGCACGTGGTCGGCGTACAACGCGACCTCGGACGGCAGAGGCGGACGCGGGCCGACGAGCGACATCGAGCCGCCGATGACGTTGAACAGCTGGGGGAGCTCGTCGAGGCTGAACTTGCGCATGATGCGGCCGATGCGTGTCACGCGCGGATCGTTCTTCATCTTGAACAGCACCTCGTTGCCCGCATCGCGCTGCTGCGCGGCGAGCTCCTGCAGGAGCTCTTCGGCGTTGACGACCATGCTGCGGAACTTGATCATCGTGAACTCGCGGCCGCGGAATCCGACGCGTGTCTGCCGGAAGAAGACGGGCCCGTCGCTGGTGAGGCGCACGGTGATCATGAGGAAGAGCAGGAGGGGGCTGAGCAGGACGACGCCGATGGAGGCGGACACGAGGTCGACGCTGCGCTTGAGGAAGCTCTGGCCGCGCGAGAACTTGGGCGTCTCCACGTGGATGAGCGGCAGCCCCGCCACCGGCCGCGTGTGCAGACGGGGACCGGCGATGTCGATGATGCTGGGGGCGAGCACGAGGTGCTGCTTGCCCGCTTCGAGACTCCAGGAGATCTGCTTGACCTTGTCGGCCGGCAGATCGTCGGCGCTCGTGATCGCGACGGTGTCGGCGCCGGTGGCATCGAGGGCGCTCGTCACATCTCCGACGTGTCCCATCACGGGGATGTCGGTACCGGGGATGACGTCGGCGATCTTGCCGTTCGGCACGCAGGCGCCGACCACGCGGTAGCCGGCGCTCGGCGTGCGGGCGAATTCGCGAGCGAGCTGCGTCACCGACGCGAGCGAACCGACGAGGAGCACGTTTGCCGAGTACTTGCCGGTCGAGCGCTGGACGATGAGCCAACGACGCCACATCCAGCGGGTGAAGATGAGCACCAGAATGCCGAGGGGGAGGCTGATCAGGAGGTACCCGCGGGCGACGTCGATCTGGGTGAGGAAGGCGATGATCGCGACGGTGCCGAAGAGTCGGAAGCTGGCGTCGGCGATGCGCACGTACTCTTGCGAGCCGGTTCCGATGACCCGGTCGCTGCGGGAGTCGACGAAGGCCAGGGCCCACATCCACGTGAGGATGAGGAGGGCCGAGAACACCCAGTACGACAGGTCGGAGATGCGGGAGTCGCGCCCCGCGGCGACCTGAGCGTTGCCGAGACCGAACCACAGCAGCTGGGTTCCGTACACGACCCACGTCAGGGAGAACAGGTCGGTGAGGGCGAGATTGCGTCGATAGCGACGGCGCCACGGAACGTGTCGGCTGGAGGCGGGCTGGGAGATCCGCTCAGCACGAGGGGTGACGGGGAACTCCGCGTCGAACGACGGTGTCGCGCTTTCCCTGAGGTCGAACGTCACGTGTGTAGCTCCTCCCCCCGGGTCGAGCTCGTCGGTTTCACCTCGTGAACAATAACAGGGAAGATTCACCCGACAAGTCACCTAGCGTTTCCTGTCATCTCGCCGTCAAATGCCGGAAACCGGGGCGGCATCACCCAGAGGGTGAATCTTGGGCCCGACGGGGAGCGTCCCCTACACTCGGGCAGCGGGTCGGCCCTCTCGCCGGACCTGCACACGCACCCGCCGAGCGAGGTGTCGCACCGCCCGCCCGAAGGAACACAGATGTCCCGCGTCTCGACGCCCTCGCGACGTTCTCGCCGTCGGCGCCGATCCGCCGGACTGATCGCGGCCATCGTCGTCGCCGCCGTCGTGCTCGTCGCGGTCGCGGCGACCGTCGCCTTCTCGCTCGGCCGCGCGGCCGACGTCGTGGCATCCGCGACACCGTCGGCCACGGGCACGCCGACTCCCTCCGCCACGCCGTCTCCCTCGGTGACCCCCACGCCGACGCCGACGCCGACCCCGCCCCCCGCACCGGCGCCCCTGTCGCCGGCGGCGCAGTCCTGCGACGGTCGTCCGACCCTCATGAGCGTGTGGGCGCATCCCGACGACGACATCATCTTCGGCAACCCGGCCATCTCCGACGCCATCTCGGCCGGCGACTGTGCGCGGACCGTCTTCCTCACCGCCGGCGACGCGGGCAAGGGGCGGGGATACACGTCGTCGCGGGAGCTCGGCATCCTGCGCGCGTACAACTCCATGCGCGGGGTGAGCGGATTGTGGGACACCGACGAGATCGTGCTCGACACGGGGATGCACGTGACCCGTCTCACTCCGCAGAACGATCCACGTCTGTCGGTCGTGTTCGTGCGCCTCCCCGACGGCAACATCACCGACGGGGGATTCGCCTCGACCGGCCACGCGACGCTCAGCAAGCTGCTCGACGGGACGATCTCCACGTTGTCGCCGACCGATGACTGCCCCGATGTGACGCTCGCTCAGCTGTCGGACAGCCTCATCGAACTCGCCGAGGCGTGGCAGCCGAGTACCGTTCTCACCCACATCCCGCGTGGCAGCGCCTTCGCGGCGGGAGACCACCCCGATCACTCGGTCACCGGCACCCTCGTGCGTGACGCCCTCGGGTCCCTCCCCGCGGTGGCACCCGGCATCCGGTACCTCGTGGGGTACCCGTCGGAGAAGCTGCCGAGCAACCTCGACGGCGAACAACTGGACGCCAAGATCGAGACGTACCGCGTCTACACGCAACAGGACGAGGTCATCCGGTGCGCCGATCGGTCGGCCTGCCTCGGTACCCGGCGGTTCGGCGAGTGGCTGCAGCGGTCGTACCCGAAGAGCGAGGCCGAGCTGCAGATGGGCTGAGCCCCGAGGGTTCAGTCGGCCTGCAGCTCCTGCTCGACGCGGGCGCGGGCTTCGCGCTCGGCGATGATGTCGACGAAGTCCTTCACCGGTGCGTCGGCGAACTTCTCGACCGCGACCACCGCTTCGTGGTGGACCACGTCGGGCTCGGCCTCGGGGAAACGGTCGTGGAGACGTTCCTCGACGCCGGAGACGGTCGCGTCCTTGTCGAAGCCTTCGCTGCGCTGCGTCATCGGTCGTCCTCAGTGCTGGTAGGTGCCGTGGACGATCGCGCGTCCGAGGGTCGAGAAGGCCAGACCGAACGAGACGGCGGCGGGAGTGGCATCCGGATCCGCCCCGAGGGAGTCGGCGCCCACCGCGTGGACGACGAAGAAGTAACGGTGGGGCTGATCGCCCTTGGGGGGAGCGGCGCCCAGGAAGCCGGCTTGACCTCCGTCGTTGCGGACGTGGAACGCACCGGCGGGGAGCTCGCCGCCCGCGAATCCGGCCGGGATCTCGGTCAGGTCGGCGGGGAGATCGACGAGGACCCAGTGCCAGAAGCCGCTCGGCGTCGGGGCATCGGGGTCGAAACAGGTGATCGTGAACGACTTCGTCCCCTCGGGGACGTTCGACCAACGTAGGTGCGGGGAGGTGTTGCCTTTATCGGCGACCTGGGCGTCGGAGAGCGGCTGCCCCTCGCGCACATCATCACTGACCACGTCGAACGCCGCCACGGAGGGGAGGAGCGGATACGGGTCGGGCGACTGCGCACGCGTGAGGTCGGTCATGACGGAACTCTAAACACGGCGGTCGTGGCCCCCCGAGGGGTTGCCGAGGCGGGAACGGAGAGGTAACGGATGCCGGAACTCACCGCGCCAGCGCGAGCAGCGATCGTGCGGCTTCGCGGCATCCGTCGGGGGCGGGCAGACCGTAATCGACCTCGACGACCGTTCTGAGGTCGTCGGCCAACTGCTCGACGGACGGGCGGGAGGAGAGCGCCGCCAGGATCGGGAGGATCAGGTCGTCGTATTCGTCATCGGGCCAGCCGTGGCCGATGTGATGCACGCCGATCGGGTCCCACTGGTTGAGGACGGCGCGTACGCGCAGGGCGGCGGGCGACAATGACCGCGGCTTCGAAGACGTCTGCATGGGGCGAGTGTCCCCAGTGGTCTTAGGTGCCGGCTGGGTGTCTTCGATGTGTGGGGTGCGTGCGCCGCGCCCCGGAGAGAGCGATCTCCGCCGGATGGCCACACCGTCCCCGCCGCGCGGCGGGGGTGTGCGGGTCGAGCCAGCGAAGGGGTGGGCGTGCGCGATACCGTCGAGACGGTGATGCCGCCGCGACGACCCGAGTGCAGAGCGGCACGGCACGAAGAAGAACGGAGCCACCGTGAGCGACGCACAGCCGCCGTCCCCCGACGAATCCCGGGACGGCGAGCCCTCGCGCGACGCTGACGCGGCGTTCGCCCGGGCGCGCCGTGTCGTGGTGACTCGACGGGTGGCCATCGCCGGAGGTCTCACGCTTCTCGGGCTGGGCGGAGGGGCGCTGCTCTATCGTCAGGCGCGGCGCTCGGACGGCCCCGACGGGGCGTGGGTGCCGCTGGCTCCCATCGTGCCCGGACCGCTGCCGTCTGCGGTACCGACCTCGCCTGCCGCCGAGCCCCCCGGCCTCGACACCACGCTCGCGGTGTGGGCCCACGCCGACGACGACATCATCTTCGCCAACCCCGCGCTCGCCGGGGCCATCCGCAGCGGCGGGACCGTGCGCGCCGTCTACGTCACCGCCGGCGACGCCGGGCGGGGCCTCGCCTACGCCGAGAAGCGCGAGGCCGGCATCCGCGCCGCGTACGACTGCATGCGCGGAAGCACCGCGCCCTGGGCGACCACGCAGATCGAGCTGCACAGCGGTGCGCGGGTGACCCGCTTCGTCCCTTCGGACGATCCTCGGCTCTCGATCACCGTGCTGCGTCTGGCCGATGGAAACCTGGATGCCAAGGGGTTCCCCTCGACGGGGAGTGCCGGCCTGACGCAGCTCATCAACGGGACGACGTCGACCCTGCATCCGATCGACGGTGCACCCGAGTACACGCTCGCCATGCTGACGGCGACCCTCGCCGAGCTCGCCGATGCGGCCCGGCCCCAGCGCGTATCGACGAACGTGCCGCACGGCAGCGCCTACGCGCACGGCGACCACCCCGACCACTCCGCCGTGGGGTCGCTGATGCGTGCGATCGTGCCGACCGTCGGCATTCCGGCCGCAGCGGTGTCGTACTTCGTCGGGTACCCCTCGAAGCGCGAGCCGGCGAACGTCACGGGGGCCCTCCTCGACGACAAGGTCGACATCTACGAGACCTACGCCGCTCACGACCCGGTGGTCACGTGCGAGAACGCCTCGGCCTGTCTCGCCCAACCGGGCTTCGGGCAATGGCTGCGGCGGTCGTACGCCAAGAGCGACGACGAGCTCCGGCTCACTTGACGCCCGCTCAGCTCTCGGTCTCGCGCCGGGGCACCGACACGGCCAAGCGGAAGCCGCCGTCGACACCCTCGGCCGCGTGCAGGCGGCCGCCGAGGAGTTCGGCCCGTTCGCGCAGCCCCCGCAGCCCCGTGCCGCTGGAGGGGAGGCGCAGGCGGGCCGCCCGGGCGGCGTCGTTCTGCACGACCACGTCGATGCTCGAGGTGGAGGCCGTCGCGGTCACGCGAACGAGGGCTCCCGGTGCGTGCTTGCGCGCATTGGTCAGCCCCTCCTGCACCGTGCGGTACACCGCGCGCTGCACCGCGGGGGTGAGGTCGGAGGGGAGGTCGGCCTCGAGCCGGGCATCGAGTCCGCTGTCGGCGATCAGCCGGGGGAGGTCGGCGAGGGTGGGCTGCGGGGCGGGGGAGTCGGTGGTCGCTCCGTCGGCGCGCAGCACGCTCACCATCTGCCGCAGCTCGTCGAGGGTGCGTACCGAGAGCGTGCGGATGATGCCGGCCACGCGCCGCGCTTCGGGATCGGGCGAGGCGACCTGGAGCGCACCGGCCTGCACGGCCGTCAGGCTCACCTGGTGCGACACGACGTCGTGCATCTCGCGCGAGATGCGGGCCCGCTCCCGCCGCAGGACGTCCTGCTCATCGCGGCGGCGCTCGCTCTCTCGTGCGGCCGACAGCTCGGCGACCCGGGCGGACAGCTCGAGGCGCGTGCGCACGAGGGCGCCGAGCGCGATCGGGGTCGCGGCGTACATGAGGGCGTACAGGAGCGAGGGCGCCAGATAGTCGAGCGGGGGCAGCTGCCAGTCGGGGAGCAGGAAGCAGGCGAACGTGACTGCGCCCGCGCCCACCAGCAGCGGGATCCGCCGCACGCGCACCGCCACGGAGTACAGGGCGATGGGAGCGGCGACGGTCATGGCATCCACCACCAGCCCCGGGAGGACGAGGGCGAAAGCCACCCAGGGCAGGCGCCGGCGCACCAGGAGCCCCGCCACGGCGAGCAGCGCCCACGCCGACTCGATCGGGGACCACCCCGGCAGCGACACGGCCACGTCGAGCAGGGCCGCGGCGGCCAGGGCGACATCGATCGTCGCGTCGAAGACCCGGCTCCCGGCGAACGCCGCCCATCGCGCCCGGATCGCCGAGATCATCCGCGCCCGCCGCGACGCCCCGCGCGTTCGGCGATGAGCGCCGCCTCCAACCGCGACGAGACCGACATCTTGCCGAGGATGGCGCTCACGTGGTCTTTCACGGTGGCCCCGCTGAGATGCAGCCGCTTGCCGATCTCGGCGTTCGACTCGCCCGTCGGCAGGCAGGCCAGCACGTCGCGTTCTCGATCGGTCAGCAGCGCGACCCGTCGAGACGCCTCGCGGTCGGTCGCCCCCGCGTACCCCTCGACGAGGGTGCGCGAGACCTGGGGCGAGAGCACGACCCCGCCGGCCGCGAGCGTGCGCACCATCGCGGCCAGGTGCTCGGGAGCCGTGTCTTTGACGAGGAACCCCGCGGCGCCCTCGTGCAGGGCGCGCGCGATGTACTCGTCGGTGTCGAACGTCGTGAGGATGCCGATGACGGGGCGGTCCGCGTCGGCGGCGAGTTCCGTCAGGATCTCGAGCCCGCTGCGGCCGGGCATGCGGATGTCGAGCAGCGCCACGTCGGGCTTCTCGCGGCGGATCACCTCGACCGCGACGTCGCCGTCGACCGCCGCGACCACGTCGATGTCAGGGGAGGCGCCGAGGATCATCTCGAAGCCGGAGCGCACGAGCGCCTCATCGTCGACGACAACCACGCGGATCACGACAGTCACTGTACGCGCGGGGCTCCACGCGCGGGGCTCCGCCCGGGTGCAGGCGGGCGACAGAACGACGCCGCCCGCGGGGAGCGGGCGGCGTCGGGGTTCTTCGCGGGGCGAAGTCCGGAACGGGGTGCGATACGTGGGGCTCAGCACCCCGCCCCGGGGTCGGGGAGAGGTCAGTCCTCGGAGACGGTGACGGTGACCTCGATGTTGCCGCGGGTGGCGTTGGAGTACGGGCACACCTGGTGGGCGTCGTCGGCGAGCTGCTGGGCGAGGTCGTGCTCGATACCGGGCAGGACCACCTCGAGCAGGACGGCGAGCTGGTAGCCGCCCTGGCCGTTCGGGCCGAGGTGGACGCGGCCGCCGACCGAGGAGTCGTCGATCTTCACCTTGTGCGCGCGGGCGACGGCGTGCAGTGCGCTGTGGAAGCACGCGGCGTACCCGGCGGCGAAGAGCTGCTCGGGGTTGGTGCCCTTGCCCGAGCCGCCCAGCTCGGTGGGAGGGGCGACCTCGAGGTCGATGTAGGGGCCGGCGGTGACGTGGCCGGTGCGGCCCTGACCGGTGGAGACGGCTTCGGCGGTGTAGAGAACGTCCATGGGTGTTCCTTTCGAGGGGCGGGTGGGGAGGAGGAGTCGAGTGGGGCTCACGCGGGCGGCCGCGGCACTCCGGCGGCGGCGAGCACGGTGTCGGGGCGGTCGCGCAGGTCGCGCATCGCGTCGGTGAGCTGGTGCAGGGCGTCGATCAGCTCACGCGCGCTGTCTTCGTCGGTCAAGCCGGAGCCTGCGGCGATGCATCGGGGGACGTGCGCGAGTTCCTGTCGCATCTCGTGCCCGCGATCGGTCAGCGCCACGGTGACGACGCGCTCGTCGTCGGATCGGCGCGATCGGGTGAGGTAGCCGGCGGTCTCCATGCGCGCGAGCATCGGCGACAGAGTTCCGGAGTCGAGCTGGAGGGCGTCGCCCAGGCTGCTCACGGTCTGGTCCCCGTCGACCCACAGCGTCACCAGGGCGATGTACTGCGGATACGTGAGGTTCCACGGCTCGAGCAGCACCCGGTAGGCCTGGGTGGTCGTGCGGTTCGCGGCGTAGAGCGCGAAGCAGACGAGGTCGTCGACGGCGGGCATGACAGAAGCATTGCACACAACTCGGTTGTGCACAACTTTGTTGGATGCGCCTCATCGACAGCCAGTGCGCGGGGTCCGGACCGGACCCCGCGCACTGGGGTCACACCGGGCTGGACGCCTCGGTGTCGGGAGTCTCATCGTCGAGGGGATGCCGCGTCACCAGCAGTTCCGCCACGCGTCGTCGATCCACGGCCTTGACCTGGAGCGTGGCGCCGTCGACCTCGACCGTGTCGCCGACACGGGCCAGCCGGCCCAGGCGCTCGACCACGAAACCGGCGACCGTGTCGGAGGCGCCGCGGGGGAGGCTGACCCCCGTCGCCTCCTCGAAGTCCTGCAGGTTCAGCCGACCCTCGACGGTGCCGTGCTCGCCCTCGGCGAGGGGTTGCTCGGCGTCGGTGTCGTACTCGTCGAAGATCTCGCCGACGACCTCTTCGACCAGGTCTTCGAGCGTCACGATGCCGTCGGTTCCGCCGTACTCGTCGACGACGACGGCGATGTGGCTGCCCTCGGCGCGCATCGCGGTGAGCGTGGGCAGCACCCGAGCCGTCGACGGGAAGTACCGGATGGCGCGCATCACGGCGGCCAGGGGCCGCTCCGGGTCTTCGTAGAGGTCGCGCACGTGGACGAAGCCCACGACGTCGTCGATGGTCTGCTCGGCCACCGGGTACCGCGAGAACGGGAGGTCGCGCACCTGATCCATGGCTTCGGCGATGGTGCCGCCGGCATCCAGGGTCACGACCTCCGGTCGCGGGCGCATGACCTCGCTCACGTGGCGGTCACGGAGGGACAGGACGTCGTCGAGGATGCGCCGTTCGTCAGCCGGAAGCCCCTCGTGGCTCGACACGATGTCGCGAAGTTCTTCTTCGGTGAGCTCCTCACCGGTCTTGTTGGGGTCGCCGCCCAGGAGACGCACCAGCAGGTTCGTCGACAGCGACAGCAGCCAGATGACCGGTCGCATCAGCTTCGCGAACCCGTTCAGCACCGGTGCCGCCGCGTACGCGAACGCGGCGTTGCGCTGGATGGCGAGGCGCTTGGGCACGAGCTCGCCCAGAACGAGCGAGAGGTAGGCGATCACCAGGGTGAGCGCGATGGTCGAGACCGTGGCCGCGAGGCCCGGCTCGAGACCGAGACCCTCGAACAGCGGGGTGACCGAGGGGGCGATGGAGGAGGCGCCGTAGGCGGCCGACGCGAAGCCCGCCACGGTCACGCCGATCTGCACCGCCGACAGGAAGGTATTCGGGTTCCGGGCGAGCTCGGCGACCTTCTGTCCGCGCTTGCCTCGGGCGGCCAGGGCGTTCACCTGACTGTCGCGCAGCGTGACGAGGGCCATCTCGGTCGCGGCGAAGACTCCGCCGACGAGGACGAACACGACGACGAGAACGATGTTGAGGACGAGATCGTTCATCGCCTTCCCTCCTCCGATCCGCGAAGGACGGCACCCGGGGTCACCCGGGCGCTCGGACTGTGACCGTCGGAGTCGGCAGCGTGGCTCATGACGGAATCGTATTCAGGCGGGCCCGGGGCGGGCAGCTTCCCGTCCGGGCTTGCGTGGTCACGCCCGTTCTGCTTCAGCGGCCGGTGCTGACGACCGCGCCGTCGCCGGCGGAGATGCGGACGACGGCACCGCTCTGCATCTCGATCGTCCACGACCAGTCCCCTCCGTCGTCGTCGAGCTGCACCTCGTCGATGCGGTCGCCGCCCGGGTTCTGGGCGGCGGCGATGCGGACGGCGTCGGCCAACGTCGTCACCGCCGCATCGAGGGCGGCGCGCTCGTCGGCGTCGATCCCGTCGTCGTCGCTCCGGGACTGCACGGTCGCCCCGTCGGACGCGAGGTGCACCTCGACCTCGCGATCGCCGACGGCGACGTGGACCTCCCAGGAGTCGTCGTCGCCGCGGTCGAGGGCGAACGCGCGTCCACCGGCATCGGCCTCGGCGGTGTTCGCCGCCCTGATCGCGGTCTCGTCGGTGGCGGACGTGTTCGCGCCTCCGGGTGCCGGGGTGCAGGAGCTGAGGGCGAGAGCGCTGACGACGGCGAGCAGGGTGATGCCGGGGATGCGGGTCGAATCCATAGCGGCAGGTTAGCCAGCCCGCTCGCGCGCGCGGCGGTCGTTGCATCCGGGCGACCGCTGTGCGAGTGGTGCTTTAGCAAGCCGCGGGTGGAACGTCAACGGCAGGCCCGCGTACAGGTGGGAGTCGAACCATGGCGGTCATGAGCGAGATCACCGCACACCATGGACTTCTGACCGACATCGACCTGCACGTCGACGACACGGGCGGCACGGGTCGCCCCGTCGTGCTGATCCACGGATGGCCCCTCTCGGGCGAATCCTGGGCCCATCAGGTGCCCGCCCTCGAGGCGGCCGGCCACCGCGTGGTGACGTACGACCGTCGCGGCTTCGGCCGGAGCGACAAGCCCCGCACCGGGTACGACTACGACACGTTCGCCGACGACCTCGAGGCCGTCCTCACCGCCCTCGACCTGCGCGACGTCACGCTCGTCGGCTTCTCGATGGGCGGCGGCGAGGTCGCCCGCTACCTGACGCGTCACGGATCGGGTCGTGTGCACAGCGTCGTCTTCGCGGCAGCCGTGCCCCCGTACCTCGCGAAGACCGAGGACAACCCCGAGGGCCCCCTCGACGACGAGACCGCCGACGGCATGAAGCAGGGCCTGAAGGGCGACGAGAAGGCGTTCTACCACCAGTTCACGACGGACTTCTTCTCGGTCGACGGCGCGCTCGCCGTGCCCGCAGCCGAGCAGGTCGAAGCCGAACGCCTCGCGAACCAGGCCGACCACCACGCGGCACTGAAGTCGATGGAGGCGTTCGCCACGACCGACTTCCGCGAGGATCTGCCGAACGTGACCGTTCCGACCCTCGTCATCCACGGGGACAGCGACGCCACGGTGCCCTTCGAGGGGTCGGGCAAGCGCACGCACGAGGCCATCGCGGGCAGCGAGCTGCACGTGGTCGCCGGGGCCCCGCACGGCGTGAACGTCAGCCACGCCGACGAGTTCAACCGCGTGCTGATCGACTTCCTGCAGCGCTGATCGGTCCGCGTCCCTCTCTCGCCCGCATCCGCGGAGGACGCGCACACGACATCACGGACGCCCCGTCACCTCACCGGTGGCGGGGCGTTCGTGCGTGCGGGTGAGAACGCGCGATCCAACGGGTGAGTCGACGCGGGGGAGGCGCGGGGTGACCGGGTCGACGGCGACCTGCAGCCCTAGCCTGACGCGCATGAGCGACGAATCCGCCGTCCCGAGCCCCGCCCGGCGTGCCCGGCGTCGTCGGCCCCGCCGGTGGCGCGAGGGCGGCTCCACGACCGCGCGCTGGGACGTCGAGATGCTCGGCTGGGCCGTGCTCGCGCTAGGCGCGGGGGCGCTCGCGTCGCGCGCCGCGTCGGAGATGCTGCCCGTCGAGACCCGCGCGGCGTCGGCGCAGGCGGTGATCTGGCTCGCCTTCGCGGTGCCCGTCGTGTTCGCTCTCGGTCGTTCCCGTCCTCGCGGTCTGCTCGTGTTCCGAACGGTGGACCTGCTCTACGGGGTCGTGTTCGGCGTCCTCGTGCGCCTGGCCCAGGGGGCGATCGCCGGAGCCGGGGGAGAGCCGGCCCCCTGGCCGACGACGTTCTCGGCCGACGGCGCGCTGCCCACGTCTTTCGTCTTCGACGCCGTCGCCGGCACGATCGTGTCGTCCGCGGCGGAGGAGTTCTTCTTCCGCGGCGTCGTGCTCGTGTCCGTCTATACGGTGCTGCGACGATTCAGCGGCCCGGTTGCGGCCGGCGTGGCCGCGGCGGCCCTGTCGACCGGCTCGTTCGTCGGCGCGCACCTGCTGGTCGCGGCGCCCGGCTCGGTCGATGCGCCGACCCTCGGCATCCTGGGACTGGTCGCCAGCGCCCTCGTCCTCGGCTCGGGACGTCTGGGCGGCGCGCTTTTCACGCATATCGTCTTCAACGCGACGGGGTACGCCCTGATCGCGGTGGGGACCCTGTCGGCCTGAGCGGGCCGGCGACGTTTGGTGCTGGCATCCGGATGCCGTAGTCTTGCTCTTTGGTGCCCGCCTCTCTGCGAGCGGGTTGCCCGAACGTGAGCCCTCCACCGGCCCTGTTCCCCCGTCATCGGCGGGGAACGGACCACCGGAGCGGGATTCACGAACTCCTCCGTTCGAACAAGAAAGCAGCACTACTGTGACGCGCACTTTCACCCCCAAGGCCGCTGAGGTCACGCGCGAGTGGGTCGTTATCGACGCCACCGACGTCGTCCTCGGCCGTCTGGCCTCGCACGCGGCGGTCCTCCTCCGCGGCAAGCACAAGGCCACCTTCGCCAACCACATCGACTCGGGCGACTTCGTCATCGTGATCAACGCCGAAAAGGTGGCGCTCACGGGTCAGAAGCTCCAGAAGAAGAAGGCCTACCGCCACTCGGGCTACCCGGGCGGCCTCAAGTCGGTCACGTACGAGGAACTCCTCGACAAGAACCCCGTCCGCGCGGTCGAGAAGGCCATCCGCGGCATGCTGCCCAAGAACAGCCTCGGCGCGGCGCAGCTCAAGAAGCTCAAGGTGTACCGCGGCGCCGAGCACCCCCACGGTGCTCAGCTGCCCACGGCCTACACCTTCGACCAGGTCGCCCAGTAAGCGCCGCCGGATAAGGACGAAACAGTGTCGAACATCGACCCCAGCAACTACAGCACCGAGACGCCGGCCGAGCAGTCCGTCGTCGCGGCCGAGCGCCCCGTTCTCTCGGTTCCCGGCGCAGCCGTCGGCCGTCGCAAGCAGGCCATCGCCCGCGTGCGTCTGGTTCCCGGCTCGGGCACGATCACGGTCAACGGCCGCACGATCGAGGACTACTTCCCGAACAAGCTGCACCAGCAGCTGATCAACGACCCGTTCACGGTGCTCGAGCTCGCGGGCTCGTACGACGTGATCGCGCGCATCTCCGGTGGCGGCCCCTCGGGTCAGGCCGGCGCGCTGCGTCTCGGCATCGCCCGTTCGCTGAACGGCATCGACGAAGAGAACAACCGCCCCACCCTGAAGAAGGCCGGCTTCCTCTCGCGCGACGCTCGCGTCAAGGAGCGCAAGAAGGCCGGACTCAAGAAGGCCCGCAAGGCGCCTCAGTACTCCAAGCGCTGAGTTCGAAACTCCGGATGCCTCTTTTCGGCACGGACGGGGTGCGGGGGCTGGCCAACGGCCTCCTCACCGCCGAACTCGCGCTGCACCTGGCCCAGGCGACTGCTGTCGTCCTGGGCCAGGGCCGTTCGGCGGAGGCGCGGAAGGCCGAAGGCCGCCGCCTCACCGCCGTCGTCGCGCGCGACCCGCGCGTCTCGGGGGAGTTCCTCGCGGCCGCGGTCGCTGCGGGACTCGCTTCGTCGGGCGTCGACGTGCTCGACGCCGGGGTCATTCCCACCCCCGCCACCGCGTTCCTCATTGCCGACCATGACGCCGACTTCGGTGTGATGGTCTCGGCGTCGCACAACCCCGCTCCCGACAACGGGATCAAGATCTTCGCCCGCGGGGGCACCAAGCTCCCCGACGAGGTCGAGCAGCGCATCGAGCAGGCGCTCGAGGGCGAACGACTGCAGCCCACCGGGGCCGGCGTCGGTCGCATCCGTCGGTTTGCCGACGCGGAGGACCGCTACGTCCTGCACCTGCTGGGCTCGCTGCCGCACCGCCTCGACGGCATCCACGTCGTGCTCGACTGCGCCCACGGCGCCGCGGCCGGCGTGTCGCCCGAGACGTTTAAGGACGCCGGCGCGACGGTCACCGTCATCGGCGCCGAACCCGATGGTCTGAACATCAACGACGGCGTGGGCTCGACGCACCTCGACGTGCTCGCCGAAGCCGTCGTTCGCCTCGGCGCCGACGTCGGCATCGCCCACGACGGCGACGCGGACCGCTGTCTGGCCGTCGACGCGCAGGGCAACATCGTCGACGGCGACCAGATCATGGCCATCCTCGCGGTGGCGATGAAGCAGCGTGGTGCGCTCGTCGACGACACGCTCGTTGCGACGGTCATGAGCAACCTCGGCCTGCACCGCGCGATGGAGGCCCATGGCATCCGGGTCCTGCAGACCGGCGTCGGCGACCGTTACGTGCTCGAGGCCATGAACGAGGGCGGCTACTCCCTCGGTGGCGAGCAGTCGGGCCACGTCATCATGAGCCGCTTCGCGACGACGGGTGATGGCCTGCTCACCGGGCTGCACCTCGTCGCCGAGATGGCGCGACAGGGCAAGACGCTCGGTGAGCTCGCCTCGATCATGACGGTGTACCCGCAGGTGCTCGTGAACGTGCGCGGCGTCGATCGCGACGGCGTGCACGACCACGCGGTGCAGGAGGCTGTCGCCGCGTCCACCGCCGAACTGGGCGACTCGGGCCGCGTGCTGCTGCGCGCCTCGGGCACCGAGCAGCTCGTGCGCGTCATGGTCGAAGCCGCGTCCGAAGAAGACGCCCGCGCGCACGCGGACCGTCTCGCCGAGGTCGTGCGGGAGCGTTTGGCGCTCTGACACCGGCCCGTCGACGGGCTCACCGACCTTCGCGTGAGGTGGCTGAGCCGTCGACGGCGCGGTGTCAGTACTCGAGCGACTCGATGTAGCGCAGCAGGACGCCCTCGCGGAGCGCCCAGGGGGAGACCTCGAGCTCCTCGACGTCGAGGGCCTTCATCGCCCGCTCCACCACGATCGCGGCGGCGACGATCTGGAACGTGCGATCGGCGGTGATGCCGGGAAGGGCCTCGCGGGCGTCGGCGGGGATGCGTGCCAGCCGCGGGATCCAGTCCTTCAATTCCCGGCGGGGCAGGACCATGCGGTCGATGCCCGACCACCCCGGCACCGGGTAGCCTGCGAGCTTCGCGAGCGAGCGGATCGCCTTCGACGAGCCCACGACGTGGTCGGGACGGGGGAGCGCGGCGAAGCGCTCGGCCACCGGCGCGAGCACCGTCATGGCGTGCTGGCGCAGCGCGTCGATCTCGTCGGCGCTCGGCGGATCGTGCGGGAGGAACTGCACGGTCGAACGGCCCGCGCCCAGGGGCACCGACTCGGCGAGATCGGGCAGCTCGTCGGCACCGCCGGCGATCTCGAGCGACCCGCCGCCGATGTCGAACAACAGGATCTGCCCGGCCGACCAGCCGAACCACCGCCGCACCGCGAGGTAGGTGAAGCGCGCCTCGGTCTCGCCCCCGAGCACCTGCAGGGGCTGGCCCAGGGCCTCCTCGATCAGCGCGATGACGGCCTCGCCGTTGGTCGCATCGCGAACGGCCGACGTCGCGGTCGCGAGCAACTCGTCGACGCCCTCGGCCTTGGCCGTCGCGCAGGCCGCGGTCACGGCATCCACGAGGCCCTTCACACCCTCGGGCGAGATGGACCCGTCGGGCTGCAGATACCGCATGAGGCGCAGGACCGAGCGGTGCGAGGTCGTCGCGGTGGGACGACCTCCGGCCCGGGCGTTCGCGACGAGCAGATGGACGGTGTTCGAACCGATGTCGAGGACTCCCAGGCGCACGGTCCGAGCGTAGTGGGGCACGCGGTGACGGGGTGATCCGCGGGGGAGGAAGGCGACGCCGGTAGCATGGGCGGGTGTCCGCCGCCGAGACCGCCGCTCCCGCGCCGTCGCTGAGCCCCTACCGCCAGATCGATCGTGACGACTGGGCCCGCATGGCCGGGGGGATCGCGCAGCCGCTCACCGACAACGAGATCGTGCAGCTGCGGGGCATCGGTGACCGCCTCGATCCGCGCGAGGTGGCCGAGGTGTACCTGCCGCTCAGTCGTCTGCTGAGCCTGTACGCGCGGGCGACCCGCCGACTCGGCGCCGACACGAGCGAGTTCCTGGGCGAGCCCGATGCCACGACCCCCTTCGTCATCGGTGTGGCGGGGTCGGTGGCGGTGGGCAAATCGACCATCGCGCGCCTGCTGCGCGAACTCATGAGCCGCTGGCCCGACACTCCCCGCGTGGAGCTCGTGACGACCGACGGCTTCCTCTATCCCAACGCCGAGCTCGAGCGACGCGGGTTGATGGACCGCAAGGGCTTTCCCGAGTCGTACGACCGGCGGGCGCTGGTGGAGTTCCTCAGCGAGGTGAAGTCGGGCGCCGGCGAGGCCCGGGCACCGTTCTACTCGCACGTGCGGTACGACATCATGCCCGACGCCCATGTGAGCGTGCACCGCCCCGACGTCGTCATCGTCGAGGGGCTCAACGTTCTGCAACCGCCGCCGTCGCCCAACGAGGTCGCCGTCAGCGACCTGTTCGACTTCTCGATCTACGTGGATGCCGACGCGGCACACATCGAGCGCTGGTACGTCGACCGCTTCCTGGCGTTGCGCGACAACGCGTTCACCAACCCCACGTCGTTCTTCCGGGTCTTCGCCGACATCAGCGACGACGAGGCCGTCGAGCGGGCCCTGGGGTACTGGCGCGAGATCAACCTGCCGAACCTCGAAGAGAACGTGCTCCCCACGCGCCACCGCGCGAAGCTCGTGCTGCAGAAGGGCGCCGACCACACCGTCGAGTCGGTGCTGCTGCGCAAGCTCTGAGCCGGCGTCGTCATCCCGATGGCGGGGTGCAGCGCGCGGCGTCCCGGTACTACGGGGTCGTCTCACACGCGCGCTGGCGAGGTGCGCGCTGCGCGCTACCGATCGACTACCTAGGGCTGCGCAGAGGCACTACGCATTACCGGGTTCCCGACGCGAACCGGTAGCCGACGCCGTTCACAGATTCCTCACAGGCGACTTAGCTGACCCCACGGCTGTCTCCGGCGGCCGTGATGGGTGCCGCCACGGCATCCGGGTACCAAGGGGAGTGCTTCATGGATCGCGTGCAGCGGGGAGCGCCGGGCGTCGAACCCGGCGGGGTGACGAGAAGACGTGGGCTGTGGACCGGCAGTCGACTCGGACGAACGGCCGTCAAGACGGTCGCGGCCGTCGGCGCGGCTTCACTGAGCTTGTTCGGCGGCGTGACAGCCGCCCAGGCGGCGGCGGGCGACGAGGCACGCGCGACCGGGACGTTCCTCGGCGGGAGCATCCTCACCTCGCTCGACCTCGACGCGATCGCGCAGATCAACGGCGCTGCCGCCGAGAACAACGGTGTGCAGGAAACCGTCGCCAGCTACAACACCCTCGACCTGACCGCGCTCGGAACGGTCAACGTCACCGTGAGCCCCGGCGTGCAGATCCCCCTGAACCTCGGCTCGCTGGGCGTGGTCGGGCAGTACGCGAGCGCGAGCCCGGATGCGTCGTCGATCGGAGCGTCGGGTGCGGTCGGCTCGGGCGGCATCATCGGCACCGGAGCCCCCGCCGCCGGGCCCCTGACCCTGAACCTCGGCACGGCCGTCGACGCGCTGGCGCCGACCGTCGGCAGTACCCTGACCAACGAGATCGGCAACCTCGATCTCACCCTCGGGGTCTCGAGCTCCCGCGCCGAGCTGGCCGCCGCATCGGGTGGCCCCGCGGGTACTTACACGATCGCCGGCGGACGGCTCGTGATCCAGAGCCAGACGCTGCAGAACCTGACCGGGACGATCAACACCACGGTGGGGGGCCTGCAGACCACCGTCGACAACGTCGACACCGGTATCACCTCTGCTCTGCAGTCGCTGCTCGGCCCCGTCAACCTGCTCATCGCGGCCAACGTGCAGGTCGGCACGACGAGCCTCACCGGGGCCGTCAGCGGGCTTCTCACCGAGCAACTCACCTCTCCCCAGTACCCCGGCGTCGCGATCGATCTCAGCACCGGCTCGATCCTCGTCGACCTCGATCAGATCCAGCCGCTGAACGGCCAGGCGCCGGGCACCGAGGTGCTCAGCGGCGCCACCGTCGACGCCATCCAAGCCGCGGTCGTCGCGCTGGTCGACGGTCTGCTCGACCGCGTCACCACCACCCTGACGGAGGCCGTGCGCGGACTGAGCGTCACCGGTGGTGCGCGACTGGGCCAGCTGAACGTGGTGACGCTGAACACCACGGTCGGCGCGATCCTGGACGGCAACGTCAGCAACGTCACGGTCGCGGGTATCTCGGTACCGGGCGGCGTGGGTGCCATCGTCGGCGCACTGGCGACGCCTCTGCGCGGACTGGTGACGAACATCGGCGGATCGGTCGATGCCCTGATCACGCCGGTGAACAACCTGGTCAGCCCCGCCATCGACGCGATCGTGCCGTCGGTGGCGAGCATCACCGTCAACAACCGCAGCAGTGAGGCCGAGTTCACGGCATCCGGAATCTTCTCGATCACCGCCGCGATCGTCACGGTGCTGCCGCCGCTGTCGGGTGGCGTCACCCTCGAACTCGCGAACGCGACGGTCGGCCCGAACGTCGTCGACGACAACGCCGACGTGGCGATCACCGCTCCGACCGACGGTCAGGAGTTCGTCGTCCCGGGCCCCACCGACACCACCACGGTGAACGTCGAGGGCACCGGAGAACCCGGCGAGACCGTCACCGTCGCCATCGCCGGTCAGCCCGATCAGACACCCACGATCACCCCGGAAGGGACCTGGACTGCCCCGTTCACCGGGCTGGCGCCGGGAAGTTACACGGCGACGGTGACGCAGGCCGCCGACGGGTCGACCGACACGGTGACCTTCGTCGTGGCCGCGGCACCGGACGTCGCCATCGCCGCCCCCACCACGGGCCAGATCATCGTCGTCGCCGACGCGGGTGACCTCACCCCGGTGACGGTGTCGGGTACCGGCTACGTCGGCTCGGACATCACCGTCGGACTCGCCGGGCAGACCCAGACGGTCCCGGTCGACGGGGCCGGCAACTGGACCGCGACCTTCACCGGAATCGGCGTCGGCTCGTACACCGCCACCGCCAGTCAGGACTTCGACGACTCGAGCGACACGGTGAGCTTCACGGTCGCGGAAACCCCCGACGTCGTGATCGGCCAGCCCGGTCCGGGCGCCGAGTTCGCCGTGGGAGGCCTGACACCGACGACCACCGTGGGCGTCTCGGGCTCCGCCGCGCCGAACGCCGCCGTGACCGTGACCCTGAACACCGGAGCCACGCAGGACACGGTGGCGGCGGCCGACGGAGCGTGGAACGTCGAGTTCGTGGGGCTCGGCATCGCCGAGTACACCGCGACGGCGACCCAGGATGCCGACCAGTCCACCGATTCGGTGACCTTCGAGGTCGTGCTCGCGACCCCGGTCGACATCACGAGCCCGGCCAACGGCGATGAGCTGCTCGTCGCCGGACCCGACGCGACGCGTGCCGTCACCATCACGGGAACCGGTCAAGCCGGCGCCGAGGTGCAGGTGCAGGTCGCGCTGGGCACGTCGCGGACGGCGACGGTGCCGCCGTCGGGTATCTGGACGGTGACCTTCCCGGCCCTGCCCGTCGGTTCCTACACGGTGTCGGCGACGCAGGACATCGATCTCAGCACCGACATCGTCACCTTCGCGGTGGCGGCCCAGGTGGCCGACGCCGAGGCCGACGTTCTCGACCTCGTCGACGTCGACGTGGACGTGCTCGACCTCGACGCCCTCGACGTCGATGTCGACGTGACGGACGCGGATGCGGTCGACGCGGACGTCGACGCGGATGCGGATGCGGATGCGGATGGTGCGGATGCGGAGGCGTTGGATGTTCTTGACGTCGATGTGCCTGACGTGCTCGATGCCCTCGATGTCGACGCGGACGTGGACGTGCTGGATGCGGATGCGGATGTGCTGGACATCGATGCGGATGCTGATGGTCTCGACGTCGACGTGCTGGACGCCGATGCGTTGGACATCGATGTGCTCGACGCTGACGCGGACGTGCTCGACATCGACGCGGATGGCGCGGATGCGGACGCGGATGCGGATGCCGATGCGGATGCCGATGCCGATGCCGATGCCGATGGTGCGGACGCGGAGGCGTTGGATGTTCTCGACGTCGATGTGCCTGACGTGCTCGATGCTCTCGATGTCGACGCAGATGCGGACGTTCTCGATGCCGATGCGGATGTGCTCGACATCGATGCGGATGCTGATGGTCTCGACGTGGACGTGCTGGACGCGGCTCTCGATGTCGACGCAGATGCGGACGTTCTCGATGCCGATGCGGATGTGCTCGACATCGATGCGGATGCTGATGGTCTCGACGTGGACGTGCTGGACGCCGACGCGTTGGACGTCGATGTGCTCGACGCTGACGCGGACGTGCTCGACGTCGACGCGGATGGCGCGGACGCGGAGGTCGTGGATGCCGATGCCGATGCCGATGCCGATGCGGATGCCGATGCGGATGCGGATGCGGATGCGGATGGTGCGGATGCGGAGGCGTTGGATGTTCTCGACGTGGACGTGCCTGACGTGCTCGACGCTCTCGATGTCGACGCAGATGCGGACGTTCTCGATGCCGATGCGGATGTGCTCGACATCGATGCGGATGCTGATGGTCTCGACGTGGACGTGCTGGACGCNCTCGATGTCGACGCAGATGCGGACGTTCTCGATGCCGATGCGGATGTGCTCGACATCGATGCGGATGCTGATGGTCTCGACGTGGACGTGCTGGACGCGGACGTATTGGACGTCGACGTGCTCGACGCTGACGCGGACGTGCTCGACATCGACGCGGATGGCGCGGACGCGGAGGTCGTGGATGCTGACGGCGCGGACGCGGAAGTGACAGACGCGGATGGTGCTGACGCTGATATCGCCGATGCCGATGCCGATGCCGATGCCGATGCCGATGCCGATGCCGATGCCGCGGATGTGGATGTCGATGTGGCCGATGTTGATGCGGACGCGGACGCGGACGCGGATGGTGCGGACGCGGAGGCGTTGGACGTCCTCGATATCGACGTGACCGACCTGCTCGACGCTCTCGACATCGACGCGGACGTCGACGTGTTGGACGCGGATGCGGACGTGCTCGACATCGATGCGGACGCTGATGGTCTCGACGTCGACGTGCTCGATGCCGACGCGTTGGACATCGACCTGCTCGACGCCGACGCGGACGTGCTCGACATCGACGCCGACGGTGCAGACGCGGAGGTGGCGGACGTTGACGCCGACGTGGCTGACGCTGACGTGGCTGACGCTGACGTGGCTGACGCTGACGCTGTGGACGCCGACGTAGCCGATGCGGATGCCGACGCCGACACAGCTGACGCCGATGTTGCCGACTCTGACGCCGATGTGGCCGACGCGGATGCTGCTGACGCTGACGTGGCTGACGCCGACNGCGGATGCCGACGCCGACACAGCTGACGCCGATGTTGCCGACTCTGACGCCGATGTGGCCGACGCGGATGCTGCTGACGCTGACGTGGCTGACGCCGACGCCGTGGACGCCGACGTAGCCGACGCGGATGCGGATGCGGATGCGGATGCCGATGCCGATGCCGATGCGGCTGACGCCGACGTCGCTGACGCCGACGCTGCTGACGCCGATGTTGCCGACGCCGACGCCGACGTTGCTGACGCTGACGCGGCCGACGTGGATGCCGATGCTGCTGACGCCGACGCCGACGCCNAGCCGACGCGGATGCGGATGCGGATGCGGATGCCGATGCCGATGCCGATGCGGCTGACGCCGACGTCGCTGACGCCGACGCTGCTGACGCCGATGTTGCTGACGCTGACGCCGACGTCGCTGACGCTGACGCTGCTGACGCCGATGTTGCTGACGCTGACGTAGCCGACGCGGATGCCGACGCCGACACAGCTGACGCCGATGTTGCCGACTCTGACGCCGATGTGGCCGACGCGGATGCTGCTGACGCTGACGTGGCTGACGCCGACNACCCCCGACACGCTCGGCCTCATCTCACCCTCGTGACGTGGCTGACGCCGACGCCGTGGACGCCGACGTAGCCGACGCGGATGCGGATGCGGATGCGGATGCCGATGCCGATGCCGATGCGGCTGACGCCGACGTCGCTGACGCCGACGCTGCTGACGCCGATGTTGCCGACGCCGACGCCGACGTCGCTGACGCTGACGCTGCTGACGCCGATGTTGCTGACGCTGACGCCGATGTGGCCGACGCGGATGCTGCTGACGCTGACGTGGCTGACGCCGACGCCGTGGACGCCGACGTAGCCGATGCGGATGCCGATGCCGATGCGGCTGACGCCGACGTCGCTGACGCTGACGCTGCTGACGCCGATGTTGCTGACGCTGACGCCGATGTGGCCGACGCGGATGCCGATGTTGCTGACGCTGACGCTGACGCTGACGCTGACGCTGACGCTGACGCTGACGCCGACGCAGCTGACGCCGATGTTGCCGACGCCGACGCCGACGTTGCTGACGCTGACGCGGCCGACGTGGATGCCGATGCTGCTGACGCCGACGCCGACGCCGACGTTGCTGACGCTGACGCTGATGTGGCTGACGCTGACGCGGCCGACGTAGATGCCGATGCTGCTGACACCGACGTCGCTGACGCTGACGCAGCTGACGCCGATGTGGCTGACGCCGACGCCGACGCTGCGGATGCCGACGCTGACGCTGACGCCGACGTGGCTGACGCGGACGCGACCGACGCCGATGCCGACGTGGCAGATGCCGACGCGACTGACGCGGACGTTGCCGACGCGGACGTCGCCGACGCGGACGCGACCGACGCCGACCCGACGGACACCGCCCGGGCCGACGTGGTGGTCGAGCGGATCGTTCGCGGACCCGATGCTCGACAGAACGTCGTCGTCTCGGGCTTCCAGCCCGGCGAGACCGTCTTCGCGACGGTCAACTCGACGCCCTTCGAGCTGACGCCGGTCACCGCCGACGCAACCGGAATGGCGCGGATGTCGTTCGCGGTCGGTCCCGACTTCGAACTCGGTGCTCACCGGGTCGATGTGCGCGGATCGATCACCGGTGATCTGCCGGCCGAGCGTGAGAACACCGACTTCGTGGTGGTGGACTCCGAGCGGAGCGGGCCGGCCGGCAACGGAAACAGCGGCGGCAATGGCGGGCTGGCCCGCACGGGTGTCGAGGTCCAAGCGCCGCTGATGGCGGGAGGAGCGGCGATCCTGCTCTTCCTCGGAGCGGGCCTGTGGGCACTGCGTCGCCGCGAGGTCGTGAAGGTGGACGACGGTGAGTGAGACGACTCTGGTGGAGGACGCCCCCGCAGCGGGGCTGGGAGAGGGGCGTCCTCCCGCCGTGCGGTCGAGCAGGGCCGCGGCGGTCGCCGCCATCGTGACCCTCGCGATCGTCGCGGGCTACGCCTTCGTCGCCGGATCCTTCACGGTGCCGACCAGTCCGACCCGCCCGATCGTGTCGGAGGCGTTCTCTCCGTACTTCTCGCAGCGGTGGAACGTGTTCGCGCCGAACATCATGAAGGTCAACCGCAATCTGCAGATTCAGGTGCAGTGGCGCGAGGGGGACGAACTGGTGCGCAGCGAGTGGGTCGACGTCACCGACCTCGAATTCACCTCGGCTCGCGGCATCCCGATGCCCTCGCGCATCTCGAAGAACAGTTTCAACGCCGCGCAGGCCTTCTTGACGAGATACCAGGCTCTGGATGACGCGCAGCGCGAGCGTGTGCGCGACACCTTCATCCGGGGTCTCGGCGGGGGATCGTATTCGCCCATCGGCGTCGACGAACTGCTCGAGGAGCTCGACGAGGTCGGCGGCAGCCGCGCCGCGGCGGTGCGGTACCTGCGCTACGACTACATGCTCGTGCGCTTCGCCGCCGCCTTCGGCACCGCCTACTTCGACCGTGATGTCGAACGCGTGCGGTGGCGCCTGCAGCACGACCGCCCGAACGACTTCCTGCACCGTTTCGATGAGGAGCGCCAGACCGAGCTGTCGTACACGACGTTCGGGTGGCGGCAACCGGGCACCGCGCCGACCGACGAGGTCGTCGCCATCTACGACGAGGTCATCGAGAGGTACACGGGACGATGAGCGTGTTGGCATCCCTTTCCCGCCCGGCCGCCGTGCGCGAGCGCTTGGCGCCGTCGCGCCTGTGGTCGCGCTTCGTCGGGTGGCTCACCGAACGTCCGCACGCGACGATCGGGTTCTCGATCCTGCGCATCCTGCTGGGCGTGTCGATGCTCATCGTGCTGGTCCCGAGCTACGCCGACCGGCGCTACCTCTGGGGAGCCGGGGCGTGGTGGGTCGACCCCGAGGCGAGTCGACGCGGATGGTGGGAGCCGCTGCGCGTGTTCTTCCCGAAGGACAACGCGGTCGTCTTCGAGATCTCCTTCCACCTGCTGATCGTCCTCGCCGTGCTGTTCATCGCGGGCTGGAAGACCCGGTGGGTGACGCCCGTCGTGCTGGTGCTGTGGGTGGGCCTGTCGACGAACACGACGCTGCTCGGCAACGGCGGCGACACGTTGATGCGCATCGTGCTGCTGTTCGCGGTCTTCGCCGACCTGAGTCGTCATTTCTCGGTCGACGCGTGGCTGCGTCGACGCCGGGGCGATCGGGTCTCGCGCTGGGCTTCGCGTCGACCGGCCCGGATGCCGACCTGGATCGGGCCCTGGCTGCACAACACGGTCCTGATCCTCTGCGTCTTCCAGATCCTGCTCGTCTACCTCGTCTCGAGCGTGCTGAAGCTCGAGGGGGAGGAGTGGCTGAACGGCACCGCCATCTACTACGCCCTGAGCATCGAGCAGTTCCACGTGCTGCCGGCGCTCAGCCAACTGGCGTGGCAGTCGGCGCCCGTGGTGGCGCTGGCGACCGGGCTGGCGCTCTGGGTGCAGCTGCTGTTCCCCGTGCTGATCCTTTGGAAGCCCACGCGTTACGCCGCGGTCGTGCTCATCACGGGCATGCATCTGAGCATCGCAGTGCTGCTGGGCCTGTGGCCGTTTTCGCTGACGATGATCGCGCTCGACCTGCTGCTCGTTCGCGACGGCTCATGGGAGCGGCTCGCCGCGCGCGCGCGAGGGCTTCGACGGGGTTCGCTCAGTCCCGCCACGTAGACTCGGACCCATGTGCGGAATCATCGGTTACGTGGGTCCCCGGCAGAGCCAGGACATTCTTCTGGCGGGTCTGTCGCGGCTGGAATACCGGGGTTACGACTCCGCTGGGATCGCCGTCATCGACGGTCAGGGCGGGCTCGGCATGCGCAAGCGAGCGGGCAAGCTCGCGGTGCTGCGCGACGACCTCGAGTCCTCGCCCATGCCCAACGGCACCACCGGGATCGGCCACACGCGATGGGCGACGCACGGCGGTCCGACCGACGCCAACGCCCACCCCCATCTGGCCGACGACGACAAGCTCGCCGTCATCCACAACGGCATCATCGAGAACTTCGCCGAGCTGAAGAGCGAGCTCGTCGGCGAGGGCTTCGCCTTCCGCAGCGAGACCGACACCGAGGTCGCCGCGGTCATGATCGGCCGCGAGTACGCCCGTACCAAAGACCTGGTGCAGGCGTTCCGCGCCGTCGTCTCGCGTCTCGAGGGCGCGTACACGCTGCTCGCCATGCACGAGGATCACCCGGGCCTGGTCGTCGGCGCGCGCCGCAACTCGCCCCTGGTCATCGGGCTCGGTGAGGGAGAGAACTTCCTCGGCTCCGACGTCGCCGCCTTCGTCGAGCACACCCGCAACGCGCTCGCCATCGGTCAGGACGAGATCGTCGCGATCACGCCCGACGGCGTCGAGGTCACCGACTTCTCGGGCGCGCCCGTCGAGGTCGAGGCCTTCGAGGTCACGTGGGACGCGTCGGCCGCCGAGAAGGGCGGCTGGTCGTCGTTCATGGCCAAGGAGGTCTCGGAGGAGCCCGAGGCCGTCGCGAACACCATCCGCGGTCGCATCCACGAGGGCCGCGTCGAGATCCCCGAGCTCGAGGGGCTCGACGACTTCCTCGCCGACATCGACCGCATCCTCGTGATCGCGTGCGGAACGGCCGCCTACGCCGGCATGGTCGGCAAGTACGCGCTCGAGACGTGGACCCGCGTTCCCGTCGACGTCGAGCTCGCCCACGAGTTCCGCTACCGCGACCCGGTGCTGTCCGCGCGCACGCTGGTCGTCTCGATCAGCCAGTCGGGCGAGACGATGGACACGCTCATGGCCGTGAAGTACGCCCGCTCGCGGGGGGCCAAGACGCTGTCGATCTGCAACACGCAGGGTGCCACCATCCCGCGGGAGTCGGATGCCATCGTCTACACGCACGCGGGACCCGAGGTCGCCGTGGCCTCGACGAAGGCCTTCGTCGCGCAGATCACCGCGCTGTACCTTCTCGCCCTGCACGTGGGTCGTGTCCGCGGAGCCATCGACCCGGTCGTCGCCGTCGAGGCCGTCACCGAGCTCGAGGCCGTTCCGGGCAAGATCGCCCGCGTGCTCGAGACCGAGCAGGCGCGCATCGAGCAGCTGGCGCACTGGATGGCCGACACCCGCTCGGTGCTGTTCCTCGGTCGCAATGTGGGGTACCCCATCGCGCTCGAGGGTGCTCTCAAGCTCAAAGAGCTGGCGTACATCCACGCCGAGGGCTTCGCTGCCGGTGAGCTCAAGCACGGCCCCATCGCGCTGATCGAGCCCGGCCAGCCCGTCTTCGTCGTCGTGCCCTCGCCGCGCGGCTCGGGCGAGATGCACAAGAAGGTCGTCTCGAACATCCAGGAGATCCGCGCCCGCGGCGCCCGCGTCATCGCGATCGCCGAAGAGGGCGACGTCGCCGTGCTGCCCGCGGCCGACGAGGTGCTGCGCATTCCGCTGGCGGCCCCGCTCTTCGAGCCGCTGCTGGCGGTCGTGCCGCTGCACATCTTCGCGATGAGCCTGGCCGAGGCCAAGGGTCTCGACGTCGACCAGCCGCGCAACCTGGCGAAGTCGGTGACGGTCGAGTAGTCGTCTCGTGCGAAGGGGCCGGATGCCGTGGCATCCGGCCCCTTCGTCGTTCCTCGCATCGCGGAGCGCCGATCGAGCCGGGCCGAACTCCTGGGTTCTCGCTCGATTGAGGGTGAAGCGACCTCGGGAGCGGCCCTGGATGCCTTTTCTCCGGAGTTCGGCCCGCGTCGGATCGGCCCGCCGCGGCCGATGTCGGCCGGCACCGGCAGAATGGAGAGGATGCCACGAGGGGAGGGCGCATGATCGTCGGAATCGGCGTCGACGTGGTCGACGTTCCGCGGTTCGCCGCGACGCTCGCGCGCACCCCGCGCCTTCTTCCCCGCCTGTTCGCCCCGGCCGAGCGCGTGCTGAAGCCGCGATCGCTCGCCGCCCGGTACGCCGCGAAGGAGGCCCTGATCAAGGCGCTCGGCGGGTCCGACGGCGTGCACTGGACCGACATCGAGGTGGCGTCCGAGCCCTCGGGTCGGCCCGTGTTCGCGCTCCGCGGTGAGACCGCCGCGACGGTCGCCGAGCGGGGGATCACCGCGTTGCACCTGTCGATGTCGCACGATGCGGGCCTCGCGACGGCGTACGTCATCGCCGAAGCGAGCGAGGTCGCTCCGGCGCCCGGTGCGATCGCGGCCCGGCAGCCCGCGCCGACGAGCGCGGGCGTCGAGCCTGTCGCGATCGACGGGCCCCCGGCATCCGCCCCCGAGACCACCCGAGAGGACACCGCATGAGAATGGCACCCGGCGTGCTGCGCGAAGCGCTCATCGATGTCGACGCGATCACCGAGAACGTGCGTCACCTGCGAAAGCTCACCGACTCCGAGATCATCGCGGTCGTCAAGGCCGAGGGGTACGGCCACGGCGCCTACCGTGCCGCGGTCGCGGCGCTCCGCGGGGGAGCGGCCCGCATCGGCGTCTCCGACATCGACGAGGCGCTGGCGCTGCGGCGAGCGGGCATCCGCGCTCCGCTGTTCGCGTGGCTCCACGCGCCCGGCGCGGCGTTCGGCGAGGCCGTGCGAAACGACATCGAGCTCGGCATCTCCGACATCGATCAGCTTCTGCGCGCGGGCGAGGCGGCGCAGGGCGATCGCCCGGCGGCGGTGCACCTCAAGATCGAGACGGGCCTGTCGCGCAACGGCATCGCGCCGGCCGACTGGCGCGTGGTGTTCTCCGAGGCCGCCCGTCTGGAGCGCATCGGGCGGCTGCGCGTCGTGGGGTTGTTCTCGCACCTGTCCAACACGAGCGAGGCCGACGACCGTGCCGCGCTCGCCCGGTTCGAGGAGGGCGTCATCCTGGCGGCATCCGCCGGTCTTCACCCGCCGCTTCGCCACATCGCGGCGACGAATGCCGCCATCGCCCTGCCCGAGGCGCGACTCGGATGCGTGCGCATCGGCATCGGTCTCTACGGGGTCTCGCCGTTCGACGACCGGACGCCCGCCGACCTGGGGCTGCGCCCGGCGATGACACTGCGCGGCGCCGTCGCGGCGGTGCGGCGCGTGCCCGCGGGCACCGGGGTGTCGTACGGCTACGACTACCGCACCGAGAGCGACACGACGCTGGCGCTCGTTCCGCTCGGCTACGCCGACGGCGTGCCCCGCCAGGCGTCGGGTCGGGGATCGGTGTCGATCAACGGGCGCCGCTTCACGGTGGCCGGCCGCATCGCGATGGACCAGTTCGTCGTCGACGTCGGCGATCACCCGGTCACGGTGGGCGACGAGGTCGTGCTGTTCGGCGACCCGACGCTGGGCGTGCCGTCGGCGCGGGACTGGGCGGATGCCGCCGACACCATCGACTACGAGATCGTCACGCGCGTGGGGGTCCGGGTCCCCCGGCGGGAGGTGGGCGCGTGAGCGTTCCCCACGAGCTGCTGGGCGTGCGCGAGGTCGCGGGGCCGGCCGACATGGAGGACCTGGGCCGCGCCGTCGGGCGCGCGCTCGCTCCCGGCGACGTCGTGGTGCTGACCGGCCCGCTCGGCGCCGGCAAGACGACCCTCACCCGCGGGATCGGTGAGGGACTCGGCATCCGGGGTCCGGTGCAGAGCCCGACGTTCGTGATCGCGCGCACGCATCCCTCGCTCGGGGGCGGCACGCCGCTCGTGCACGTGGACGCCTATCGCCTGGGGGCCGCGGTCGAGCTGGACGACCTCGACATCGACGTGGCGGGTTCCGCCGTCGTCGTCGAGTGGGGGAGCGGGGTGGCCGAGTACCTCGCCGACACGTGGTGGGAGATCGAGATCGACCGTCAGACCGGCGGCCGCGGCGTCGACAACGCCTGCGGTGAGATCGCGGTGCACACCGTCGAGCTCGACGCCGACGCCCCGCGCACGGTGACCATCTCGCGCCGACCCTGACGGGACGTGTCGCGGAATCGCGACACGGTTGCGACACCCCCGCGACCACGGCGGCGCGGCGCTTCAATACGGTGGATGCCATGAGTCGATCCCCTCGCCGCCCCGCCGTGCTCCGCCCCACGGCGGTTCGCCTGGCCGCGGTCGTCTCGGCCTCCGTCGTCGTGATGAGCCTGGCCGGCTGCGTCTCGGAGCCGGTGCCCTCGACCGCGAGGTCGTCGGCGGCCGCCGACGCCCCCGTGCCCACGCCGACGGCGGCCGCGGCCTCAGCCGCTCGCGTGCCCGGCTACGACGTCGGCGAGATCCCGCCCGTGCCCCTGTTCGTGCTGCCCGACCTTTCGCTGCTGAGCGGCTCGGCGTCGGCGTTCACGATCTCGGCGGCGTCGACGCTGTCGAGTGCGCCGGGGGTGACGGTGGCCTCCGCGGCGTGCGGGACCCCCGGCCAGGTGTCCACGTCGGCCGGCACGGCCTTGTTCTACGGCGACGGTTCCGGCTCGTACACCGGCGCCGACGGAACCGTCCAGAACTTCGGCGACGGCTCGGGGACCACGACGATCGACGGTGTCGAGATCCAGAACTTCGGTGACGGGTCGGGGACGTACCGGTCGGGCGAGGTCGCGATCCAGAACTTCGGCGACGGTTCGGGCACGTACGTCGACGCGTCGCGCCAGGTGCAGATCTTCGGCGACGGGTCAGGAACGTCCACGCACGGCGACGAGAGCATCCAGAACTTCGGCGACGGGTCGGGGACGTACCGGTCGGGCGAGGTCGCGATCCAGAACTTCGGCGACGGGGCGGGGACGTACACCGACGGCACCCTCACGGTGCAGAACTTCGGCGACGGCACCGGCCGCGTCGACGGTGAGCCCGTGACGGTCGACCCGCTGCCCCCGGTGCCGCGGTTGGGTGTGTTCCCGCCTCTGGCGGCCCTCGCCCCGGTCGCGAGCTGCGGCACGACCCTGACGCTCTCGGACGCCGTGCTGTTCGACTTCGACTCGGCCGAGTTGCGCGCCGATGCCGCCGCCGTGCTCGACGCGCTCGCGGCCGTGCTGATCGACGGCCGGGTGCCGGCGGCGACCGTCTCGGGGTACACGGATGCCATCGGCACCGACGCCGAGAACCAGGACCTGTCGGAGCGGCGCGCGCAAGCAGTCGTCGCCGCCTTGACCGAACGCGCCACGCCCGTGGCCTGGACGGCCGAGGGCTACGGTGAGACGCGTCCGGTCGCCGCCAACGAGCTCGACGGGGTCGACAACCCCGCGGGTCGGCAACTCAATCGCCGGGTCGAGATCCTCGTCCCCTCATTCGGAGGCTGAACATGCGCAGAACCGCCCTCTCCCTGCTCGCCGCGGGGCTCGTCGCCGGGATGCTCGCCGGCTGCTCTATCCGCGTCGACGAGGGCCAGGATGCCGTGACCTCGACGCCCGTGCCGACGGCGACCTCCGCCGCGCCCGCGGCGCCCGCTCCCACGGCACAGCCCGCCGCCCCGACGTCGACGGCCCCGAGCGCCGGCGTCGACACCACCTCGAACCTGCGCACCCGCGACGAAGCGATCGCCCTGGCCGACTCGACCATCGCGTGCACTCCCGGTCTCGTCATCCCCGACGACGGCAGGGTCGTGCGGGTCGAGGGGGCCTGCGACGACGTCACCGTGTCGGGCTTCGCGGCGGTCGTGATCCTCGACGACGTGTCGACGCTCACCGTCACGGGTGACGGGTTGGTCGTGTACGCGAAGGCCCTGACCGACCTCTCCGTCAGCGGAGACGTGAACACGGTCGTCTGGCGCGGCAGCGCGCCGCGGGTCGACGACACCGGCGTCGCGACGACCGTGCTGCGGGACGAGCGATGAGCGCCCCGCAGGCCGCATGGGCGCCGCCCGCGCGTCGCACGAACGGCCTGGCGATCGCCGCCCTCGTGCTGGGCCTCTGCGGCTTCGGTCTGCTGCCGGTGATCTTCGGCCACATCGCGCTGTCGCAGATCCGCCGCACCGGCGACGGCGGCGATGCCCTCGCGATCGCGGGACTCGTGCTGGGGTACCTGGCCATCGCCGCCGCGGTGATCGGCGTCGTCTTCGTCGTCGCCGTGTCGGTCGGCATCCCTCTGCTGGCGACGCGTACCTCATGACGGGCGACGAGCGTCCCGGCATCCTGCTCGTCGACGATGACGAGACCATCCGCGCGGGCCTGGGCGCGTTCCTCGAACGCAGCGGGTACCGGGTGATCGTCGCCGCCGACGGGCAGGAGGCGCTGGACCTGCTGGCGGATGCCGATGTCTCGCTCGCGGTGTGCGATGTCATCATGCCGCGGGTCGACGGACGCGCGTTCGTGCGACGCGTTCGTGCCGAGGGGCGCTGGCTGCCGATCATCCTGCTGACGCAGGTGGGGGAGTCGTACGAGCGCAGCGCCGCCCTCGACGAGGGGGCCGACGACTACCTCAACAAGCCCTTCGATCCCCAGGAGCTGCTCTCGCGCGTGCGCGCCGTGCTGCGGCGCACGGTTCCCGGCGAGCGTCCCCTGAGCGCGTCGTCGCGGGTGCGCGCGGGTGCGCTCGATCTCGACCGGTCCGCTCGGCGGGTGTGGTTGGGCGGGGCGGAGCTCTCGCTCACCCCCAAGGCCGTGATGCTGCTGGACTACCTCATGACCCACCCCGGCGAGGTGCACACGCGCGACCGGCTGCTCTCGGCGTTGTGGGGGTTCGAGGTCGCCACGAGCACGCGCGCCGTCGACCACCGGGTCGCCGAGTTGCGCCGCGTGCTCGACGACGACCCCGGCGCTCCGCGCTTCATCGAGACGGTGCAGAACGCGGGGTACCGCTTCGTGCACGCGGTGGTGACCCCGTGAGCCGCGCGGTGCGGATCGGTGCCGTCTGCGCGCCCGTGCTCCTCGCTGCCCTCACCGCGGGAGTGATGGCCTGGGCGGGTGAGCGACGGGTCGTGACGGTGGCGACCGCCCTTCCGGCGGTGGTCCTGCTGCTCGGTGTCGTGGTCTCGGCCGTGATCGGTGTCGTGCTGCTCATCGGCGCGCGGCGTCGGCGCGTCGCCGCGTCGCGCGCGCGTCAGAGCGCCGAGGCGTGGGCGGCGGGCCGGGCCACCGAGCGTGAGGAGCACCGCCGGTTCCTCGCCCGCCTCGACCACGAGCTGAAGAACCCCATCACGGCCATCCGCGCCACCCTCGCCGGCGTCGATCCCGCCACCGCGCCCGCTCACGTGGCCGTGATCGACGGGCAGGCGCGGCGACTCGCGGCCCTCGTCGGCGATCTGCGCAAACTGGCCGAGATCGAGACCCGCCCGCTCGAGACCGAGCCGGTCGACCTCGAGATGCTCGTGCGCGATGCCGTCGACGCCGTGCACGACCAGCGTCTCGAGACGCGGGGGCGCATCCGCATCGTCGCCGAGCGGGTGCCGTGGGCCGTGCCGCCCCTGCCGGCCGATCCCGACCTTCTCGCCCTCGCGTTCGACAACGTGCTCGCCAATGCCGTGAAGTTCTCGACCGACGGACCGATCGAGGTCCGCCTGCGCGAAGACGCCGGCGCGGTGGTGGTCGAGGTGGCCGACACGGGTCGCGGAATCCCGGCCGACGCGCAGGAGCACGTCTTCGACGACCTCGCCCGGGCGGCCAACGCCCGCGACGTCGCCGGATCGGGGATCGGCCTGTCGCTGGTGCGCACGATCCTGCGCCGTCACGGGGGCGATGTCGACCTGCGCTCGCGAGAGGGAGCCGGAACCGTCGTCACGCTGCGATTGCCGATCGCGCGATAGCGGCGGTGCGACCCCTCGCCCATCCGCCGACCAGGCTCAGGCGCGCGCGTCGGAGCGGCGTCGCGCCGGAGCGCGGTCGGCGGCCCACACCTCGCGCAGGGCGCGCAGGGTGAGGACGGGCTGCTCGACGTGGGCGAAGTGCCCGCTGTCATCGAGCACACGGTCGTCGTAGTCGCGCATCAGTCGCCCCCAGGTGCGCGCATCGCGCGCGGCGACGAAGACGTCGTGCGATCCGCGCACCGACCTCACGGGGCACGCGATGCGGCGCCACACCCCGTCGTCGTGGGTGCGCGACAGGCGCGCGGCGGCGAGGAAGGCCGCGGGGCGGATCTCGGTCGCCAGGGCATCGGTGACTTCGCGGTCGACGTGCTCCGGATGCCGGAACAGCGGCCGCGACAGCGTTCGCAGCGCCCCCGTGCGGCGGAGCAGGCGCAGCAGGGGCCCAGCGAGCGGCCCGAGACCTCGCAGCACCCGCATCGCGACCACCATGCCGGCCAGCCAGGGGAGCCGGACGGCGCCGGAGACGGGGCGCCGCGTCACCGCGCGTGCGCCCGCCCCGCTGGGCGACACGACACCGACGGCCACCGTCTCGCGCGGGAAGCGTGCGGCGATGTCGAGGGCGATCACCCCGCCGAGCGAGTGCCCGACCACCCGCCAACGGGGATACCCCAGCGCGCGGGCCACCGCCGCGATGGCGACCGCCAACTCGGCCGGGTCGGGGACGGGCCCCGGTGACTCGCCCCAGCCGGGCAGGTCGAGCGCGACGATATCCGACAGCGGGAGTCCGAGAGCATCGGAGGCCGCGATCATCGGCTCCCAGTTGCGCCACGATCCGGCGGCACCGTGCAGCAGCACGGTCGCGACCGGACTGCCCGAACCACGCCCGGCGTGCGCCACGATCGGCCCCACCCCCGTGGGGACGACGACGCGGCGCAGGCCGAGGCCGATGGCATCCATGCCCTCTCTTCGGAGCAGACCACGAAGTCGGATGGCACAGGGGAGGTGCCGGATACGCTGGAACGGTGATTCTCGGCATCGACACCTCGCTCGGCACCGCCGTGGCCGCGATCTCGCGCGACGGCGAGGTGCTCGTCGACGAGCAGAGCAGCAATCCGCTCGGACACGCCGAGGTCATCGGCGACCTCTTACGGCGGGCCAGTGCGGTCGCCCCCGCGCCGACGCACGTCGCCATCGGCATGGGTCCCGGCCCCTTCACGGGCTTGCGCGTGGGCATCGCGACCGCGCGGACGTATGCGTTGGGGCGCGGGATCCCCGCCGTCCCCGTCCCCAGCCACGACGGCGTCGCGCTGGGCGTTCTGCTGACCGACGCCCTCACGGGCACCGACACCGGCCGCTTCGCCGTGGTGACCGACGCGCGCCGCAAGGAGTTCGCCTTCAGCATCTACGACGGCCTCGACGACGACGGGCTGCCGGTGCGCGTCACGGATGCCGCTCTCAGCCCGCGCGCCGGGCTCGACGAACGCCTCGCCGCCGCCGGCGCGCGCCGTTACGACGCCACCGCGGTGTCGGCCGCCATGATCGCGCTCGCCGCCGCGCGGGCGCTCGATGCCGGCCGCACCCTCGCCGACGGCGAGCCGCTGTACCTGCGCAGCCCCGACGTCGTCGCCGCCCACGCGCCCAAGCGGGTGAGCTGATGCCCACCCGCGCCGCCACCCCGGCCGACCTCGACGCGATCATGGCGCTGGAGCACGCGTCGTTCCCCACCGACGCGTGGAGTCCCGCCATGATGCGCGAGGAGCTCGTCTCGCCGCACGGGTGGTACGTCGTCGTCGAAGAGGCCGGTCGGCTCGTCGGCTACGCCGGTCTGCGCGCCGCGCGGGGCGCGCGGGATGCCGATATCCAGACCATCACGATCGCCGAGACGGCGCGGGGCCGAGGTCGCGGCCGGGCCCTGTTGACGGCGCTGCTCGACGAGGCCGTGCGGCGGGACGTGCACGAGGTGTTCCTCGAGGTGCGCGCCGACAACCCCGTCGCCCAGACCCTGTACGCCTCGGAGGGTTTCGCCGAGGTCGGCCGGCGTCCGCGCTACTACCAGCCCGACGACGTCGACGCCCTCGTGATGCAGCTCGATCTGCGCGGGTGGGCCGCCCGCCGCGCCGAGACCGGCGGCGGTGAGCCCGACGGAGGGTCCGGTCGATCCGCCGCCGTCTCGGCCACCCCGGCGCCCGAGCCCGCCGACGGAGCCGGAACCCCCGCTCCCCCCGCCACCGGAAAGGGCTGGTGCTGATGGACGCGCCCCTCGTACTCGGCATCGAGACCAGCTGCGACGAGACCGGCATCGGCATCGTCCGCGGTCGCACGCTGCTGAGCAACACCATCGCCTCGAGCATGGACGAGCACGCCCGCTACGGCGGCGTCGTCCCCGAGGTCGCCGCCCGCGCGCACCTCGAGGCACTGCAGCCCTCGATCGACGCCGCGCTCGCCGAGGCGGGCGTGACGCTCGCCGAGCTCGACGCCATCGCCGTCACGAGCGGTCCCGGCCTCGCGGGTGCGCTGATGGTCGGGGTGGGGGCCGCGAAGGGCCTCGCCGTCGCCCTCGACAAGCCGCTCTACGCCGTGAACCACCTGGTCGGTCACATCGCTGCCGACATCCTCGACGACGACGCCGCCGAACTCGAATACCCCACCGTCGCCCTGCTCGTCAGCGGGGGGCACACCTCGCTGCTGCTCGTGCGCGACCTCACCGGCGACGTCGAACTGCTCGGCGAGACCATGGACGACGCCGCGGGCGAGGCGTTCGACAAGGTCGCCCGACTGCTGAAGCTGCCCTACCCCGGCGGCCCCGAGATCGACAGGGCGGCAGCCTCGGGCGATCCCACCGCGATCCGGTTCCCGCGGGGCATGTCGCGCGCCTCCGACATGGCATCCCACCGCTACGACTTCTCGTTCTCGGGCCTCAAGACCGCCGTTGCCCGCTGGGTCGAGCAGCACGAGGCAGCGGGGCAGCCGGTGCCCGTCGCCGACGTCGCGGCGTCGTTCCGCGAAGCCGTCGTCGACGTGCTCGTGACCAAGGCCCTCGACGCGTGTGCGCGCCACGACGTCCCGCGCCTGCTGCTGGGCGGCGGGGTCATCGCCAACAAGCGCCTGCGCGACGTCGCCCTCGAGCGCGCGGCGGCGGCGGGTGTGGCCGTGCGCATCCCGCCGCTGAGCCTGTGCACCGACAACGGCGCGATGATCGCCGCCCTCGCCGCAGAGCTCATCTCGTCGGGGCGCCGGCCCTCGACCCTGGCGTTCGGCGCCGACTCCACCCTGCCGGTGACCGAGATTCAGGTCGCCGAGGATCCCGATGCCGAGGCCCCCGGGCCGGACTCCGGACGCGTCGCATGAGCGAGGCGGCTCCGCCGACGCGGCGCGCGCGCAAGGTCGCCGAGAGCGTCGAGCCCGCCGACGACCTGCGCGCCGCCATCACCCAGGCGGCGGCGTCCGCTCGGCGCGACGACGACGGCGACCCGGAGCGCCTGCCCACGGCGCAGCTCGAGATGGCTGCCTTCGGCGATCACGTCATCCCCTACGTCCCGCCGGCGCCGCCCACCCCGCGGTCCCTGGCGCCGTGGTCCCTCGGCGTCTCGATCCTCGCCCTCGGGGCGGCTCTGTTCACCGGCTGGCTCCTCCCTCTCGGAGCGCTCGCGGCGATCATCGCCATCGTGTCGTTGCGCCGCGCGCACGACAGTCGTCGCGTCGCCGCGTGGGCGCTCGCGCTCGCGCTGACGTCGGTGGCGTTCAGCGCCGGGTGGTTGATCTGGGGGTTCTCGCAGCTCGCCGTCGTGTGACGACCGGGCTCACACCCGATCGGCCAGCAGCGCGAGGCGCTTCGAGCCGATGCGGGTGAGCAGCAGGGTCGCCGACTCGTCGCCGCGCAGCGACAGCTTCTTGCGCAGCACGGCGGGGTCGACGTCGACGCCGCGCTTCTTGATCTCCAGGGTGCCGATGCCGCGCGCACGCAGGGCCTGGGCGAGCTTCTTCGGGTCGGCCGGGAGTTCTTCCCGCACGCGGAACGACGATACGAACGGACTCGTGAGGGCGGCGTCCGACGTGAGGTAGGCGATGCC
Source organism: Microbacterium sp. Leaf179 (assembly GCF_001423785.1). Classification (NCBI taxonomy): domain Bacteria; kingdom Bacillati; phylum Actinomycetota; class Actinomycetes; order Micrococcales; family Microbacteriaceae; genus Microbacterium; species Microbacterium sp. Leaf179. Next base: position 889,885 of record NZ_LMPH01000001.1, read on the forward strand.
GGGCGCGAGCATGCCCGCCTGCAGCGCGCGGGCGACCTCGCCGATCAGCCGGGCGCGGATGATCGCCCCGTCGGGTTCGTGCACGAAGGCACCCAGCTCGCGCTGCTCGACGTCGGGGGAGTCGGCGGGGGCGGTGAGCTCCCAGGCGTCGGTGCCGCGCACGACGAGGGCCGCACGACGCACGTTCTCGCGGGCCAGCACTCCCGACCACAGCACCAGTTCGATGGTCGACCCGTCGGCGCTGATCCACTGCGCTTCGACGTCGTCGGGAATCCGCCCGCGATCGAAGCCCGGGCCGAGCTTCACACCCCCGGGCGTGCTCTCGAGCAGAGCGAAGACCCACTCGAGCGAGGGCGACCATTCGCTCGACGACACCTGCCGCGTTTCGGAGTGCCCGGCCGTGCGGCGCGCCGGGTCGAGCCAGACGGCATCCGTCTGATCGAGGTCGGTGTCTTCGGCGCGGCCGTGCGCGACGGTCACGGTCTCACCGAAGGGGGCGAGGTTGTACGCGGCGATCGCGGCCGTCACCTCGTCGGCGTCGACGGCGTGCACCCGGATGCCGAGCCCCGCCAGTCCGAGGGCGTCGCCGCCGATGCCGCAGCCGAGGTCGGCGACGCGGTCGAGACCGGCGGCGCGGAAGCGTCCGGCGTGGCGGGCGGCGATCGACAGGCGCGTCGCCTGCTCGAGGCCGGCGCGGGTGAAGAGCATGCGCTCGGCGAACGGGCCGAACTTGGCCGCTCCGCGCACCCGCAGACGTGCCTGACCGACGACGGCCGACACGAGATCGGGGGAGTGCCCGGCCGCGCGGAGTCGAGAGACGGCTCGGGCCGCGTCGTCGGTGGACTCGATGCCGCCCACCTCGTCGAGCAGGCGGAGGCCGTCGGGCGTCAGCAGGGCGGTGAGCTCGCGGGTATCCACCGATTCAGCCTAAGCGGGCGATTGTGTTGGCACTCGCGTTGCGTGAGTGCCAGTGCTTCCCTAGACTCGAATTAGCACTCTCCCCGTGTGAGTGCTGACAAGTCTTCTGTAACGAGAAAGAGGTAGACCGTGTCGGTTTCCATCAAGCCGCTCGAGGACCGCATCGTCATCAAGCAGGTCGAGGCTGAGCAGACCACCGCGAGTGGTCTCGTCATCCCTGACACCGCCAAAGAGAAGCCGCAGGAGGGCGAGGTCGTCGCCGTCGGACCCGGCCGTATCGACGACAACGGCAACCGCGTCCCCCTCGACGTCGCCGTCGGCGACCGCGTGCTCTACAGCAAGTACGGCGGCACCGAGGTCAAGTTCGGCGCCGACGAGTACCTGGTGCTCTCGGCTCGCGACGTGCTGGCGGTCGTCGTCCGCTGATCGCGCAGTCCTGCACGAAGGCCCCGCATGCTCCGGCATCCGGGGCCTTCGTCGTTCCCTCACCCCCCGGCGTCGCGAGGTGGCAGGAAAGTGGTGGGGAACGGCGGCCCGCGGCGTCGCCCCGCGCGTAGGCTGAATCGGTGACCCCCGCCGCCCCTCCTGTCTCCGGCGGCAGTACCCGCGGTGCCCTCTACGCCCTCGGTGCCTACCTGTTGTGGGGCGTCCTGCCGCTCTACTTCCTGCAGCTCAAGCCCACCGGCCCGTTCGAGGTCGTGGCGTGGCGGATCCTTCTCGCCTTCGTCTTCTGCCTGGTGCTGCTCACCGTGCTGCGCGCCTGGCGCCCGTTCCTGGCGATCGTGCGGCAACCGCGGCTCATGGCGCTCACCGCGGTGGCCGGCGTGCTCATCTACGTCAACTGGCAGACGTACCTCTACGGTGCCCTCACGAACCACGTCATCGAGACGAGCCTCGGCTACTTCATCAACCCGATCGTGACGGTGTTACTGGGGGTGCTGGTGCTGCGCGAGCGACTGCGGGTGCTGCCGTGGATCGCGATCGGCATCGCCGTCGCCGCGGTCGTCGTCATCGTGGTGGGCTACGGCACCTTCCCGTGGATCGCGCTGACGCTGGCCTTCTCGTTCGGCTTCTACGGTCTGGTCAAGAAGCAGATCGGGCCCTCGGTCGATGCGGTGAGCGGCCTGACGCTGGAGTCGATGTGGCTGCTGCCCGTCGCCGGTGTGCAGCTGGCCGTCGTCGCGGCGTTCGGCGGTCTCACCCTCGGCACGGCGGGCACGCTGCACACGGTGCTGCTGTTGGCTGCGGGGGCGGTCACGGCCGTGCCGCTGCTGCTGTTCGCCTCGGGCGCCCGTCGCGTGCCCCTCACGGTCATCGGGTTGCTGCAGTTCGTGGCGCCGATCATCCAGTTCGCAATCGGGGTGTGGGTGCTCGGCGAGGCCATGACCCTCGAGCGGTGGATCGGTTTCGCCCTGGTCTGGGTGGCGTTGATCATGCTGAGCGTCGATTCGGTCGTCGCGTCGCGCCGACAGCGCCGCGTCGTCGTCGACGTGGCGGAGCCCGTCTGACCGGCCAGATCATGCGTTTGTCGTCCCTGCCGACATATCTCCTAGTGCACCGTGACGACGCCGTGTGAAACCGTTATGCGGCCGTGATCGCGACGACTCACATCGTTAACGAACGGCAACACGCAGAAAACGCGCGGCGGCTTAGGTTTAGGACACCAGGCGGTCCTCGTGGGCTGCCCAACGTTCATTCACAGCAAGGAGCACTATGAGCGTCATCACACGTACGCGCACTGGCAAGGTCATCGGCGGCATCGCCCTGATCGGTGCCAGCGCGCTCGTCCTCGCCGGTTGCGCCGGTGGCGGCAACGACGCCGCTGCCCCCAGTGCATCATCCGGCGGCGGCGCCGTGTCCACCAAAGACGGGACTTTCCACGTCGGCACCATCCTCCCGGCCACGGGTAACCTCGCCTTCCTCGGCCCGCCCGAGGTCGCGGGTGTCAAGCTCGCGATCCAGGACATCGAAGCCACCGGCGACGCGTTCCCGTTCACGACCGAACTGACCGAGCGCGACTCGGGTGACACCACGACCGACATCGCGACCCAGTCGGCCACCGAGCTCGTCGACGCCGGCGCCGATGTCGTCATCGGTGCGGCTTCGTCGGGCGTGTCCTTCACCTTCGTCGACCAGCTGGTCGACGCGGGCGTCGTGCAGATCTCGCCGGCGAACACCTCGCCGGACTTCACCACCTACGCCGACGACGGGTACTACTGGCGTACCGCCCCGTCCGACGTGCTGCAGGGCCGCGTGCTCGGCAACCTGATGGTCGGTGACGGCGCGGCCAACGTCGGCGTCATCTACATCAACGACCCCTACGGCATCGGCCTCAAGGACAACGCGACCAAGGCCATCGAGGCCGCCGGTGGCGAGGTCTCGGTCGCAGTTCCCTACAACCCGGGTGACACGGTCTTCACGTCGCAGGTCGACCAGGTGCTCGCGTCGCAGCCCGACGCCGTCGCGATCATCGCGTTCGAAGAGACGTCGTCGATCATCCCGCAGCTCGTCAGCACGCAGGGCTTCCCGGCGTCGAAGGTCTACTTCGTCGACGGCAACCTGTCGAACTCGTACGAGTTCGCCGCCGGCACGCTGCAGGGCGCCAAGGGAACGCTCCCCGGCAACCCGGCCGACACGTCGTTCCAGTCGCGCCTGAAAGAGGTCGACCCCGCCCTCACCGACTTCAGCTACGCGCCGGAGTCCTACGACGCCGTCATCGTCGCCGCCCTCGCTGCGGCGCAGGCGAAGGACGACTCGGGTACGGCCATCCGCGACAACATGCAGTCCGTCTCCGAGGGGGGCGAGAAGTGCACGACGTTCGCCGACTGCCTCGCGCTCATCAACGAGGGCACGGACGTCGACTACGACGGCGTCTCCGGCCCGATCACCTTCGACGAGAACGGTGACCCGACCGAGGCGTACATCGGCATCTACCAGTACGGTGCCGACAACAAGTACACCCTGCTGAACACGGAGTTCGGCTCGCTCAACGAGTGACCTGACACCGCACGAGGGCCCGGATCCGCCAGGATCCGGGCCCTTCGGCGTTCGTGCGGGCTGGATCGGTGCCGCGCCGGCATCCGCGTCCCGGCGTGCCACAGGCTCTCGGGGCCTCGGAGGGCTCGGCGCGGCCGGCGGCAGCCCTCCGCGGCCTCGGCCCCGGCGTCAGGGGGTCAGGCCGCAGACGGAGGCGGTGAAGGCGAGCAGGGCATCGGCGACCGCCTGCGGCCGGTCGAGCGGAACGACGACGTCCCGGCCGTCGACCCGCGCGACGAGGTCGAACAGGGTGCCCACCTTGTCTTCGGCGATGGCGTGGGCGTCGCAGCGGATCGGCGTGACCGGCACCGCGATGGTGGTGGGGGCGTCGCCGGCGGCGACGGTGAGGCCGAGAGGCGCCTCCGTGCCCTGCGGGAAGCGCAGCAGCGGGGTCCCGCGCAGGGAGACGAGCTCGACGCTGCCCGCCGTGGCATCCGGGGTCGGCTCGATCGACAGCAGCAGAGCGGCGGTCCCGTCGCCGGACACCGACACCGCGGTGGCCGAGACGCGGGCGACGGATGCCAAGGCCTCGCGGTCGCATTGCGTCGCGCTCAGGCGGGGGAGCACCCCGAGGGCGTCGTCGACCGCCACGGTCTGCTCGAGCGTTCCCCGGTCGTCGCTCACGCCGAGCACGGCTCGCGGGCCGGCGTCGGCGGCCTCCGGATCGCAGCGCGAATCGGGGAGTGCGACGGGAAGATCGATCGTGCGCCCCGGCTGCAGCGTCTCGGGGCGTTTCGTGTCTCCGCCGCCCGTCGCGGCGAGCAGGGGCGAGCGCAGCACCGCCGAGGTCACGGTGACCGCGGCATCCGAGGTGTTCGTGACGCGGAGCTGCACGCGCCCCGAGACGATGTCGCCCCGCTGCTGCACGAGCGTGACAGATAGCGGGGGAGGCGCGGGAGGTGCGCCCGCGCATGCCGCGAGCGCGACGCCCACCAGGGTGAGCGCCGCGCTCGCGGTGTATCGACGTGGGATCAGGCCGGGGGCTCCTGGTGGTCGCGCTTGGCGTCCTCGTCGGCGGCCAGCGTTCCGAGGTACAGCTCGATGACGCGGGGATCGGTGAGCAGCTCGCGGCCGGTGCCGGTGTACGCGTCCTTGCCCTGGTCGAGCACGTAGGCCCGGTGGCAGATCTGCAGGCAGCGGCGGGCGTTCTGCTCGACCATGATGATGGTCACGCCGGCGCGGTTGATCTCGGCGACGCGCAGGAACGTCTCGTCCTGACGCACGGGCGACAGGCCTGCCGAGGGCTCGTCGAGCAGCAGCACCGACGGGTCCATCATGAGCGCGCGGCCCATGGCGACCATCTGCCGCTCACCGCCCGACAGCGACCCCGCCCGCTGGCGGCGACGCTTGCCGAGTTCGGGGAAGAGCCCCGTGACGAATTCGAAGCGCTCCGCGAAGGCCTTGGGACGTTGGAAGAGACCCATCTGCAGGTTCTCTTCGATCGACAGGCTCGGGAACACGTTGTTGTTCTGCGGCACCATCCCGACGCCCTTGCCCACGAGCTTGTCGGCCTTCAGCGTGGTGATGTCTTCGCCGTTCAGCAGCACGGAGCCGCCACGGATCTTCACCTGGCCGAAGATGGCCTTCAGCAGCGTCGACTTGCCGGCGCCGTTCGGGCCGATGATGCCGATCAGGTCGCCCTGGTAGGCGTCGACCGTGCAGCCGTTGAGGATGTTGACCCCGGGCAGGTACCCGGCGACCAGGTCGTCGGTGCGCAGCACCGCGGTGCGCGTGGCAGTTGCGGTGTCGGACATCAGAGCTTCCCGTCCTTCTCGTCGGCGATGAGCTCCGCCTCCGCCTCGGCGGCGGCTTCGGCTTGGATGGTCTCGAGCTGCGACGTGGTCATGTCGCCGAGATCGGTGTCGTGGTGCGCGCCCAGGTAGGCGTCGATGACGGCCTGGTCGGTCATGACGGTCTCGGGCGGCCCCTCGGCCACCACGCGACCCTCCGCCATGACGATGACCCAGTCCGAGATGTGACGCACCATGTGCATGTCGTGCTCGACGAACAGCACGCTCATCCCCTCGCTCTTGAGGTTGAGGATGTGGCCCAGCAGGCTCTGCGTGAGCGCCGGGTTGACGCCCGCCATGGGCTCGTCGAGCATGACGAGCTTGGGGTCGCTCATGAGCGCGCGGGCCATCTCGAGGAGCTTGCGCTGGCCGCCCGAGAGCGACGCGGCGAAGTCCTCGCGCTTGGCGTCGAGCTTGAAGCGGCGCAGCAGGTCGTCGGCCCGTTCGGTGTTGGCCTTCTCTTGCGAGCGCCAGATCGAGGGGATCAGGGCGCGGAAGATGTTCTCGCCCTTCTGCCCACGGGCGCCCAGCAGCATGTTCTGCAGCACCGAGAGGCGCCCGAGCGACTTGGTGAGCTGGAACGTGCGCACCATGCCCTGCCGCGAGACCTTGAACGCGGGCACCCCGGCCAGGTTCGACCCCTCGAAGCTCCACCGGCCGGTGTTGGGCTTGTCGAAGCCCGTCAGCAGGTTGAACAGAGTGGTCTTGCCGGCACCGTTGGGGCCGATCAGCGCGGTGATCTGCCCGCGGGGGATCTCGAGGTGCTCGACGTCGACGGCTTTCAGGCCGCCGAACTGGCGGGTGACGCCGTCGGCGACGACGATCGGGTCGACCTTGGCGCAGCCGGGTCCGACCTCGCCCTTGACGAGCGGATGGGTGACGGTGGTGTCAGACATTGAACGACAGCTCCTTCTTGTTGCCGAAGATGCCCTGTGGTCGGAAGATCACGAGGAGCATCAGCCCGATGCCGACGAGGATGAAGCGCACCTGGCCCGCCTGGGTGGTGGACATGAAGCCCAGGATGCCGACATCGCGGAGCCCCACGATGATGCCGTTCGACAGCGACAGCAGCACCCAGAACAGGGCTGCTCCCACGATCGGTCCGAGCAGGGTGGCGGCGCCACCGAGCAGCAGTGCGGTCCAGACGAAGAAGGTGAGCGCGGTGCCGTAGTTTCCGGGCTGCACGGCGCGGGGGAGGATGAAGATCACTCCCGCGAGGCCGCCCATGACACCGCCGAGCACCAGCGCCTGCATCTTGTACGAGTAGACGTTCTTGCCGAGGCTGCGCACGGCGTCTTCGTCTTCACGGATGCCCTTGACCACACGGCCCCAGGGGCTGCGCATGAGCACGTAGACGAGCAGGGTCGCGATGATGACGAGTCCCCAGCCGAAGATGCGGACCCACCAGTCGTTCGCCGAGTAGGTCCACGGCCCGATGCCGTAGGTACCGGCCGGCAGCGGGTTCAGCGCCTGGAACTCGCGGTTGTACCCGTTGAGGCCCTGCGAGCCGCCCGTGACGTTGGTCAGGCCGACGGTCGAGACGACGTAGCGCACGATTTCGGCGGCCGCGATGGTGACGATCGCGAGATAGTCGGCGCGCAGTCGCAGGGTCGGGATGCCGAGAAGGAACGCGAACAGCACCGACGCGACGATCGCGACCAGGATCGCGAGCCACACGGGGGCCGAGAACGACAGCGTCGCGATCGCGAAGGCGTACGCGCCGACGGCCATGAAGCCCGCCTGTCCGAAGTTCAGCAGACCTGCGTAGCCGAAGTGGACGCTCAGGCCGATCGCGGCGAGGGCGTAGGCCGCGGTGGTCGGGCTGATGAGCTCGCCTGCGGCGTTGTTGAAGATTGAAAGCCAGTCCATGTCGTCGTTCCTCAACCGATCCGCTCTTTACGACCGAGCACACCTTGCGGCCGGAAGAGCAGCACGCCGATGAGCACGACCAGGGCCACCGCGTACCGGAGGTCGGGTGGGATGACGATGGTGGACAGTTCCGTGATGATGCCGATGATCAGCGAACCGACCAGGGCGCCGAAGGCACTGCCCAGGCCGCCGAGGGTGACGGCGGCGAACAGCAGCAGCAGGATCGCGAAGCCCATGTCCCAGGTGACGCCGCGGTACAGGCCGTAGAGGACGCCCGAGAGGCCCGTCAGGCCACCGGCCAGCATCCAGACGATGCGGATGACGCGGTCGACGTTGATGCCGGACGCCGCGGCGAGCGACGCGTTGTCGCTGACGGCGCGGGTGGCCTTGCCGATGCGGGTGCGGGTCAGGAAGTAGGCCACCGCGCCGAGCATGACGACGCTGACGCCCATGCTGATGATCGAGGTGAGCGTGACCGTCACCGGGCCGATCGTGACGTTGTCGGTGATGCCGGTGTCGATGTTGCGCGTGCCGCCGTCGAAGAAGTAGAGGTACAGGTAGCGCAGCACGATCGACAGACCGATCGTGACGATCAGCACTTGGACCAGCCCCACCCCTCGTTTGCGCAGAGGTTTGAACAGGACGGCATCCTGTGTCCAGCCCAGCGCGACCGAGAGCGCCACGGTGAGCAGCACCGCCAGGATGATGTTCCAGCCCATGGCCGTGAACATGTAGAAGATGATCGCGCCGAAGGTGAGCATCTCGCCGTGCGCGAAGTTGTTGACGCCTGTCGTGCCGAAGATCAGCGAGATGCCGATGGCGGCCAGGGCGAGCAGCAGGCCGAAGTTGAGGCCGTAGAAGAAGCGCGAGAACAACGTGTCCCAGATCGAGCCGCTCGCCGCCGTTCCCTCACCGGTGGGGAAGAGCACGTTGACCGTGTTCGTCGTTCCCACCGTGACGTCACGCGTGACGTTGTCGGGGTCGCGGGGTGCGACACCGTCGGGCAGCGTGTCGACCTGGAGCTCGGCGGTGTAGCTGCCGGGCCCGGGAACCGCGACCGACCAGCGACCGTCGGCACCGGTCGTACCGACCTCCGAGAAGCCGGAGCCCTCGACCGAGATCTCGACGCCCTCGAGCGGTTCATCCTCGGCGCGGATGATGCCGCCGATCGTGTACTGCGATGAGACGTCGCCCGTTCCGGTCGTGGCGGCGGGTGTTGGTGCGGTGGTGACGGCTGCGCTCGCAGGTGACGCGAAGAGCAGGCTCAGGACGGCTATCGCACTCGCGAGGAGCGAGACGACGGCAGCCATGCGGGATAGGGATCGCGATCGTGTCGCGGTGGGGGAGGAATGACCCACGGAGTCTCCAGTTCGGCAGCGCTGACGAAGTCGTCCGTCAGCTTCGACGGTCGACGCTACGAGCGTAATGTGTCGAGGGTGTTTCGCCGACCGCGTCGTTAGCGAACCGTGTCATGAGGATTGCGCGTCGCGGCCACCTGCACGGGAACAATTCCCAGGGTCCCGACGCTTAGAATTACGGGCGGAGCGCCTCGCGCGCCCCGGCCGACGTCGTCCTTTTTTCGAACAGGCGCCGCGCGCGCAGGAGGATCCATGGAGCAGCACGACCCCTTCGGTTTCATCGGACTGACCTATGACGACGTGTTGCTCCTTCCCGGGCACACCGACGTCATCCCGAGCGAGGCCGATACGTCGTCGCGTCTCACCCGTCGCATCACCGTGGCGACGCCTCTGCTCTCCAGTGCGATGGACACCGTCACCGAGGCCCGCATGGCCATCGCGATCGCCCGGCAGGGCGGCATCGGCATCGTGCACCGCAACCTCTCGATCGAGGACCAGTCGTCGATCGTCGACCAGGTCAAGCGCAGCGAGTCGGGCATGGTCTCGAACCCCATCACCACGACCCCGGATGCCACGGTGGCCGAGGTCGACGCGATGTGCGCCCAGTACCGCATCTCGGGTCTGCCCGTGGTCGACCCCGACGGCGTGCTCGTGGGCATCATCACCAACCGCGATATGCGTTTCGTCTCCGGCTTCGAGCGTCAGACGACGCTGGTGAAGGACGTGATGACCAAAGACGGGCTCATCACGGGCCACGTCGGCATCCACGCCAACGACGTCATCGCGACCTTCGCGAAGCACCGGGTCGAGAAGCTCCCCCTCGTCGACGAAGACGGAAAGCTCGCCGGCCTCATCACCATCAAGGACTTCGACAAGAGCGAGAAGTACCCCCTCGCCACCAAGGACGACCAGGGTCGGCTGCGCGTCGGCGCCGCCATCGGTTTCTTCGGCGACGCCTGGCAGCGCGCCGAGGCGCTGCGCGACGCCGGTGTCGACGTCCTCGTCGTCGACACCGCCAACGGCCAGTCGGCCGGCGTCATCGACATCGTCACGCGCCTCAAGGCCGACGCGTCGTTCGCCCACATCGACGTCATCGGCGGGAACGTCGCGACGCGCGAGGGTGCTCAGGCGCTCATCGACGCGGGAGTGGATGCCGTGAAGGTCGGCGTCGGACCGGGGTCGATCTGCACCACCCGCGTCGTGGCCGGCGTGGGCGTGCCGCAGGTCACCGCGATCTACGAGGCCGCACAGGCCGCGATCCCCGCGGGCGTGCCGGTCATCGCCGACGGTGGTCTGCAGTACTCGGGTGACATCGCCAAGGCGCTCGTCGCCGGTGCCGACACGGTCATGCTCGGTTCGCTCCTCGCCGGCACCGACGAGTCGCCGGGCGAGATCGTCTTCCAGGGCGGCAAGCAGTTCAAGCAGTACCGCGGCATGGGCTCGCTCGGTGCGCTGCAGACCCGCGGCAAGAAGACGTCGTACTCGAAAGACCGCTACTTCCAGGCCGACGTGCCCAGCGACGACAAGCTCATCCCCGAGGGCATCGAGGGCCAGGTCCCCTACCGCGGCCCCGTCGCCGCGGTGGCGTACCAGCTCATCGGCGGCCTGCGTCAGTCGATGTTCTACGTCGGCGCCCGCACCGTCGAGGAGCTCAAGAGCAAGGGACGCTTCGTGCGCATCACGTCGGCGGGTCTGAAGGAATCGCACCCGCACGACGTGCAGATCGTCGTCGAGGCGCCGAACTACAAGAAGTAACGCGGCTTGACGAGGGGCCGGGCAGGCGACTGCCCGGCCCCTCGTCGTTCCGCTCCCGCGACTACGCTGTGCGCATGATCCGACGCAGGAGCCACCCCGAGGCGTCGCTCTCGGCGCGGCGGACCGAGGCGTTCACCGATGGCGTGTTCGCGATCGCCGCGACCCTGCTCGTGCTGGGCCTCACCGATCAGTCGCTGGGGACGATCCGTACGAACGACGACCTCGCGGCCGGTCTCGTGGGTCTCGCGCACCCCGTCTTCTCGTTCGTCATCAGTTTTCTGCTCCTGTGCCTCATGTGGATGACGCACGTGCGGCAGTTCGAGTACATCGCGCGGATCGACGCGCTCGGCATGTGGATCAACAGCTTCCGCCTGCTGCTCGTGGTCCTGGTGCCTTTCACCTCGTCGCTCAACACCACCTACGACGATCTGCTCCTGGGGCGCGTGCTGCTGCCCGTCAACTTCTTCCTCGCGATCCTGCTCGGCTGGATCCAGTGGGTGTGGGCGGCGCGGTCCGGTGCGATCCCCGACCTCTCGCGCGACGACGCCCGTCGCATGGGGCGTGCGGGATTCAGCGCCGTGGTGCTGGGTCTCGTCGCGATGGCGCTGAGCCCGGTGATCGGGTCGATGGCGTTCCTGGTGTTCCTCTTCGACGGACTCCTCACGCGAATCCTCCGCGGTGGCAACGACCTCGCCGCGCCCGCCGATGCCGCCCGCGCTCCCGACCCCGGCGGCGATGTCGAAGGGCGCGGGTAGGCTGGAGGGGTGACCATGGAGATCGACCTCGGCCGCGCCAAGCGCGCCCGCCGCGCCTACACCTTCGACGACATCGCCGTCGTGCCGTCGCGGCGCACGCGCAACCCCGAAGACGTCTCGACGGCGTGGACCATCGACGCGTTCCCGTTCGAGATCCCCGTGCTCGGTGCGCCGATGGACTCCGTGGTGAGCCCGCGCACCGCCATCGAGCTCGGTCGTCTCGGCGGCCTCGGCGTGCTCGACCTCGAAGGCCTCTGGACGCGCTACGACGACCCCGAGCCCCTGCTGGCCGAGATCGCGACGCTGGCCGATGCCGACGCCACCCGGCGCATGCAGCAGCTGTACGCCGAGCCCATCAAGCCCGAGCTGGTGCGCGACCGCCTCGCCGAGGTGCGCGCCGCGGGGGTCACCGTCGCCGGCGCCCTCACCCCGCAGCGCACGCACGACCTGTACGAGACCGTCGTCGCCGCGGGCGTCGACCTGTTCGTCATCCGCGGCACCACGGTCTCGGCCGAGCACGTCTCGAGCGGCGTCGAGCCGCTGAACCTCAAGAAGTTCATCTACGACCTCGACGTCCCCGTCATCGTCGGCGGAGCGGCCACCTACACGGCGGCGCTGCACCTCATGCGCACGGGCGCCGCGGGCGTCCTCGTCGGCTTCGGCGGCGGTGCCGCCTCGACCACCCGCGCCACGCTCGGCCTGCACGCGCCGATGGCCACCGCCGTCGCCGACGTCGCCGGCGCCCGCCGCGACTACCTCGACGAGTCGGGCGGACGCTACGTGCACGTCATCGCCGACGGAGGCGTGGGCACCTCGGGCGACATCGTGAAGGCCCTCGCCATGGGTGCCGATGCGGTCATGCTCGGCGTGGCGCTCGCCCGCGCCACCGACGCCCCGGGCCGCGGATTCCACTGGGGTCCCGAAGCGCACCACCCCAAGCTGCCGCGCGGCCACCGCGTTGCGGTCGACCGCGTCGGACCGCTCGAGCAGGTGCTCTTCGGGCCGGCGCCCGTCGCCGACGGCACCGCGAACCTCATCGGAGCCCTGAAGAAGTCGATGGCGACCACCGGGTACTCCGACCTCAAGGAGTTCCAGCGGGTCGAGGTCGTCGTCGCCCCCTACGGGCACTGATACGGAGACCGAGTGACCGTCACCCCCGCGACCCGACCGGAGCCGCCGCAGATCTTCCCGCCCACCCTGCGGGAAGTCATGCTGCGACCCCGGTGGATCGCGCTGCTGGCGTTCTCGCTCGTCGTCGCCGGTGCCCTCGCGTGGCTGGGGCAGTGGCAGCTGGGCCGCGCGATCGATACCTCGCCGCCCGAGCCCGGCCTGACCGAGAACGTCCAGCCGCTCGCCGACGTCGTGCAGCCCGGCGCGTACCTGCCCGAGCCGCAGGTCGGGCAGCGCGTCGAGGTGAGCGGCCAGTGGGTGGCATCCGACTTCATCGTCGTGTCGTCTCGTTTCAACGACGACGTCGAGGGGTACTGGGTCACGGGCCAGCTGCGCATCACGGGTACCGCTGAGCCCACGTCGGTCGCCGTCGCCACGGGCTGGACCGCCTCGCGCGAGCAGGCCGACGCCGCTGTCGAGGAGCTCCAGGCCGCCGTCGACGCCGACCCCACCGCGACCGTCGAGGTCACGGGTCGTCTCATCTCCGACGAAGGCCCGTCCGTTCCGCCCCGGGGGGCTGACACCCAGACCCTCACCCGCATGTCCCCGGCGATGCTCCTCGGCCGGTGGCACGACGTCGACGACCTGCGGGTGTACCGCCAGTACATCGCCTCGCAGAGCGTCATCGGGCCCCTCGAGCCGATCTCGTCACCGGCGCCCGACGAGGGTTCGAGAGTGAACTGGCTGAACATCTTCTACGCGGCGGAGTGGGCGATCTTCGCCGGCTTCGCGCTGTACCTCTGGTACCGCCTCGCACGTGACGCGTGGGAGAAAGAGGTCGAAGACCTCGAAGACGAGTACGCCGACGCGCTCACGGCGGGGGCCTCGGCAACCCGCGACTAGACTGGCATCCATGCCCCGTGCCCCGAAGCTCGCCTCGTTCCCGGCGATTCGCGGAGCCCTGAAGTTCTACCAGATCTGCTCGGTCATCACCGGTATCGGCCTGCTGCTGCTGGTCGCCGAGATGATCCTGAAGTACACGCCCCTGCACATGGAGCTGTTCCTCGGCGGATCGGGTGGCTTCCTGTGGTTCGCGGATGCCATCCCCGGCCCCGATTGCCAGTGGTTCTCGCTCTTCGTGCCCTGGACCAACGAGTGCAGCATCCTCTCCACGGGTGACGGCGTCAACGTCTCTCTCGCGATCCTCGTCGCGCACGGCTGGTTCTACGTCGTGTACCTGATCTCGTGCTTCCGCGTGTGGAGCCTCATGCGCTGGCCGTTCCGTCGGTTCGTGTTCCTCGCCCTCGGTGGCGTGGTGCCGTTCCTCTCCTTCATCCTCGAGGTGCGCACCGCCCACGGCGTGCGCGCCTATCTCGCCGAGCGCGAGGCCGCCCTGGCATCCGCTCCCGTCTCTGCCCCGGAAGGCCAGCGGTGACCGAACAGACCGAAACGTCCCAGCGCCCCGTCCTCGTCGTCGACTTCGGCGCCCAGTACGCGCAGCTCATCGCCCGTCGCGTCCGCGAAGCGGGCGTGTACAGCGAGATCGTGCCGCACACCGCGACCGCCGCCGACATCGCCGCGAAGAATCCCGTCGGCATCATCCTGTCGGGTGGCCCGTCGTCGGTGTACGAAGAAGGCGCCCCCCGCCTCGACGAGGACGTCTTCGACCTCGACGTGCCGACGCTGGGTATCTGCTACGGCTTCCAGGTCATGGCGAAAGCCCTCGGCGGCGAGGTCGCCAACACCGGGCTCCGGGAGTACGGCGCGACCGACGCCACCGTCGTGACCGAGGGCACGCTGCTCGAGGGGCAGCCCGCCGAGCAGAACGTCTGGATGAGCCACGGCGACCAGGTCTCGCGCGCACCCGAGGGCTTCGAGGTGCTCGCCCGCACCGCGCACACCCCCGTCGCGGCCTTCGCGAACGACGCCCGTCGCATGTACGGCGTGCAGTGGCACCCCGAGGTCAAGCACTCCGACCACGGACAGCGCGTGATCGAGAACTTCCTGCACAAGGCCGCGGGACTCCCCGCGGACTGGAACAGCGGCAACGTCATCGCCGAGCAGGTGGAGCGCATCCGCCAGCAGGTCGGCACCGGCCGCGTCATCTCGGCCCTCTCCGGCGGCGTCGACTCGGCCGTCTCGACCGCCCTCGTGCACGAGGCCGTCGGCGACCAGCTCATCGCCGTGTTCGTCGACCACGGACTCCTCCGCCAGGGTGAGCGCGAGCAGGTCGAGAACGACTACGTCGCCTCGACCGGCGTCCGCCTCATCACCGTCGACGCGCGCGAGACGTTCCTCGACGCCCTCGCCGGTGTCAGCGACCCCGAGCAGAAGCGCAAGATCATCGGCCGCGAGTTCATCCGCGCGTTCGAGAAGGTGCAGGCCGACCTCGTCGCCGAAGCCGCGGCCGAGGGGGAGCAGGTGCGCTTCCTCGTGCAGGGAACGCTCTACCCCGACGTCGTGGAGTCGGGCGGCGGTGCGGGCACGGCCAACATCAAGAGCCACCACAACGTCGGCGGTCTTCCCGAAGACCTGCAGTTCGAGCTCGTCGAGCCGCTGCGCACCCTGTTCAAAGACGAGGTGCGCGCGATCGGCCGCGAACTCGGGCTTCCCGAGGCCATCGTCGGCCGTCAACCCTTTCCGGGGCCCGGTCTTGGCATCCGCATCGTGGGCGAGGTCACCGCTGACCGTCTCGAGATCCTGCGTGCGGCCGACGCCATCGCCCGCGCCGAGCTGACCAAGGCCGGTCTCGACGACGAGATCTGGCAGTGCCCCGTCGTGCTCCTCGCCGACGTGCGCTCGGTCGGCGTGCAGGGCGACGGTCGCACCTACGGTCACCCGATCGTGCTGCGGCCCGTCTCGAGCGAAGACGCCATGACCGCCGACTGGACGCGGCTGCCGTACGACGTGCTGTCGAAGATCAGCAACCGCATCACCAACGAGGTGCGCGACGTCAACCGTGTCGTGCTCGACGTGACGTCGAAGCCGCCGGGGACGATCGAGTGGGAGTGAGCTTAGGCTGACTCCTGACCCCGCTGCGGTGCCGGCCGGGGAATCGGCGGCGCGTGGGGGAGGATGGGGGCGTGACTTTCGGTGACTTCCCCGACGCGTGGTACCTCATCCTGTCGAGTCGGCTCATCCCCGATCTCGACGGGGGGTACACGATCTCCACCCTCGCGCGCGCGGGGCAGATGGCCGAGGCGGGAGCAGCTCCGCTGCTGCTGACGGTCGACCCCGGCACGGCCGACGCGCACGCGGCGCATCGGGCGACCTTCGTCGAGCGCGGGGTGGCGGCGGCATCGGGCATGTTCCGGAACCTCTTCGACGAGGCCGTGGCACCCGACGGAGGAGCGGCCGCGTGGGTGCGGCAGGCGGCACGCCAGGGTGAGGCCGACCCGGCGTTCGAGTACCGGAGCGTCGCCGGGGGAGCCATCGAGCTGCCCCAGGTCGCCGACCCCGATTGGCACCTCACCACCGCACCCATCGTGATCCGGGATGCCGCGGGCGAGCCCGTCGGGGTCATCGACGGATTCGGCGCCCTGTACCGCGCGTGGCTGACCTCGCTCGCGTCGGGCCTGCGCGCCGAGAACGACCGCCCCATCGTCGTCATCTGCGAGTCGCGTCAGCTCGGCGAGCTCATCGTGGGCTGGGGCGACGACCGCGCGCGGATCGTGCACACCGTGCACACCATCCATCTCGAACCGCCGTACCGGGAGGACTCCGACCTCAACGCGCTGTGGACGCGATGGTTCCGCGTCGCCCCGCGCTTCGACGCGGTGCTCTGGCCGACGGACTACCAGCGGTGCGACGTGCGCGACCGCTTCGGCCCGTTGTCCCACGACCTCGTCGCCCCGCACGCCGTGATGGGTCCTGAGGTCAGCGTCCCCTCGGCCGATCGCGACGCGGGCCGGGTGGTCGTGCTCGGTCGCCTCGCGCCCGGTAAGCGGCTCGGGCGCGCGATCCGCGCATTCGCGCGCGTCTCGGCCGAGGTGCCCGGTGCGCGTCTGGAACTGTGGGGAGAAGGGGCGCAGCGCGCCGACCTCGAAGCCCTCGTCGCCGAGCTCGGCCTCGACCAGGTCGTGACGCTCCCCGGGCTCACCACCGATCCCGGCGCGGTGCTCGATCGGGCCGCGGTGTACCTCACGACCTCGGCCTTCGAGGGCCAAGGGCTGGCGCTGGCCGAGGCCCTCGCGCACGGCACCCCGGTGGTCGCCTACGACATCCGCTACGGCCCGCGCGACATGCTGGCCGGGGGAGGCGGCATCCTGGTGCCCGACGGCGACGAAGACGCGCTCGTCGACGCGCTGCGGCGCGTGCTGACGGATGCCGCGCTCCGCGAACGCCTCTCGACCGAGGCCCTCGATGCGGCGACGACGCTGAGTCCCGCGCGGGCGATGCAGACGCTGGCCGCGGCGTGCGCAGAGGCGCTGTCGCGCGATCGGCGGCGCTGAGCCCGGCGGGGGCGGGGCGCTGCGGCGGGGCGGCGTCCCTCGCTCGGACCCTCAGCCCCGGCGGGGGCGGAGCCACCATCGCGCGCGAACCCCGCGGGCCCCGCTCAGCCGCGCGCGGCAGCCCTCACGGCGGCGGCGGCGGCGGCCGGTGAGCCGTGGAAGGCGGGACCGTGCCCGGGCAGGACCCATTCGGCATCCAGTCCGGCGATGCGGTCGAGGGAGGCCATCGCCTCGGCGGGGTCGTCGGTGAACGGTGCGGGGGCGGCGCCCATGCGACCGGTGAGCACGTGGCGCGTGGTGAGCGCATCGCCGACGAACACCGCGCGCACGGCGGGGGAGTGCACGGCGATGCTCCCCGGGGAGTGCCCCGGCATGCCGACCACGCGGGGGCTGCCCGGAAGCTCGAGCACGTCGCCGTCGGACACCTCGTTCACCTCGGTCAGCCACTGAGGGCGCACGCCCTTGCGGATCCCGTAGGCGGCGAAGCTCAGCAGCGGGCCGAGACGCATCGGGCCCATGGCTGTTTTGGGCTTGGAGCCCCCTCGGGCGCGGTCGGCGTCGGCGGAGTGCACGAAGACGGGGACGCCGTTCTCGCGGCGCAGGCGCTCGGCGAAGCCCACGTGGTCGCTGTCGCCGTGGGTGAGCACGACGCCGCGGATGTCGTCAGGGGTGCGGCCGATGGCATCCAGTTCTCGAAGCAGATCGGCGTGCATGCCGGGGAGTCCGGCGTCGACGAGGGTGATGCCCTCGGGGGTGACGATGAGGTACGAGGCGACGATGTCGTTGCCGATGCGGTGGAGCGACGGGGCGAGTCTCATGAGGGGCCTTCCTGGATGGCTACGAACATTAGCCATGATAGCTTATATCCGTAGCCATGGGAGGAATCATGCCGACTCCGGAGAGAACGAGCCTCGATGAGATCGTCGATGCGGCAGCGCGACTGCTCGACGAGGGCGGGCCGAGCGCCGTCACGATGCAGGCCGTCGCCCAGGCGGTGGGGGTGAAAGCGCCCTCGCTCTACAAGAGGGTGCGCGACCGCGAGACCCTGCTCGCGCGCGTCGGGGAACGGGCCGCCGACGAGCTCACCGCTCGGCTGACGGCGGCATCCGACGACCTCAACGCCCTGCTGATCGCGTTCCGTCGCTTCGGCCACGATCGTCCCGAGGCGTTCCGTCTGCTCTTCACGACGGTGGTGGATGCCGACCGCCTCGCGGCCACGAGCGCGCCGGTGCTGCGGGCGACCACGTCGGCGGTGGGCGAGAAGCACGCGCTCGACGCCGCGCGACTGCTGACGGCCTGGGCCACGGGCTTCGTGACCATGGAGCTCGGCGGGGCCTTCCGGCTCGGCGGCGACCTCGATCAGGCGTACGACTACGGTCGCGCCCACCTCGTCGCCTCGCTCTCGAACGCTCACGACGGGGATCGGCCGGCCCAGGGGTCGTAGTCGGCGATCAGGCCTTCCTGCGCCGGGCGCTCGGCATCCGGAACGTGCTGCAGGTTCACCCGCACGCGGTACCAGAGCGAGCTCGAGCCGCGCATGCCGTCGACGAGCACGTCGGCCGGGTGCAGGGCGGAGGTGGCGTCGGGATGCCGCTGCTTCCACGTCTCGAGTGCCTCCAGCGCCTCGGGCTTGGTCTTGGTGCGCGCGACCTCGATGAGCGGCATGGTCGACGCTCGCCGGCCCGAACCGTCGCCGCCGCGCGGGGGCTTCTCGGCCGGACCGAGCTCTTTCGCGAGGGCGAGGAGCGCGTCGAGAGACCCCGCCGCGTCGTCGATCCCGGCGTGCGGGTCACCGAGTGTCGCGAAGCGCTCGGGCACGGTGAGCACGGTGAACTCGTCGGGGCGGCGGCTTCGCACCTCGTCCCAGGTCAGCGGTGTCGAGACGCGCGCGTCGGGGAGGGCGCGCACGGAGTAGGCCGACGCGACCGTGCGGTCCTTGGCGTTCTGGTTGAAGTCCACGAAGACGCTCTCGCCCCGCTCCTCCTTCCACCAGCGGGCGGTGGCGAGCCCGGGCGCGCGATTCTCGACCTCGCGGGCCAGGGTCTCGGCCGCGAGACGCACGTCGGCGAAGTTCCACTCGGGGCGGAGGCGCACGAGGATGTGCAGCCCGCGCGACCCCGAGGTCTTGGGCCAGCCGACGAGGCCGTGGTCTTGCAGGACGTCGCGGACGATGAAGGCCACGTCGACGATCTGCGACCAGTCGACCCCCGGCATCGGGTCGAGGTCCACGCGCAGCTCGTCGGGATGATCGAGGTCTTCGGCTCGCACGGGATGCGGGTTGAGGTCGAGGCAGCCGAGGTTGACGACCCACGCCAGCCCCGCGGCATCCCGGATCACCGTCTCTTCCGCTGACGTGCCCGAGGCGTAGCGCAGGGTCGCGGTGTCGATGAAGGCGGGGTGGTTCTCGGGCACGCGTTTCTGGAAGAACGGCTCCTGGTCGAGGCCCTTCGAGAAGCGCTTGAGTACCATCGGTCGCCCACCGGCGCCCCGGAGCGCCCCCTCGGCGACGGCGAGGTAGTACCGCACGAGGTCGAGCTTGGTGATGCCGGGCTCGGCGAACACGACGCGATCGGGACTGGTGACGCGCACCTCGTGTCCGTCGATGTCGAGGATCTCGGCGGGCGTCTTCGCGGGGCTCATGACGCGACGCTAGCGTCGGGACGCTCAGCCGCGGCACCCCTTGCGGGCGCTCCGCCCCGGCGTTGAGTGTCCAGGACACGCCGTACGTCGGCCTGGTCGCGCGGCGTGTCCTGGACACTCAACGGGAAAGAGGAGCGGCGACGACGAAGGGCCGCCCCGAACGGGACGGCCCTCCGCGTGAATCGGTGCGTCAGTTGTTGCCGCGGATGATCGCGATCATGCGCAGGATCTCGACGTACAGCCACACGACGGTGACCATGATGCCGAAGGCGCCGACCCACGCGTAGACGCGCGGGGCGCCGTTGCGGACGCCGCGCTGGATCTGGTCGAAGTCGAGCACCAGCGAGTACGCGGCCATGATGACCACGAGCACACCGAGGATCAGACCGATCGGGATGCCGGCGATGGTGGCGCTGCGCAGGCCGAACGCCATTCCGTCGGGCAGCACGCCGAAGAGCATGAGGCCGACGTTCAGCAGGCTGAAGACGAGGTAGCCGACCATCGCGATCATGAAGATCTTGGTGGCACGCTTCGAGGCGCGGATCTTGCCGCTGGCGAAGAGGGCGAGGGTCACGCCGACGACCGAGAGGGTCGCGAGGGTCGCCTGCACGACGATGCCGGGCAGCATGAACTCGAAGAACGCCGAGATTCCGCCGATGAACAGACCCTCGAACGCCGCGTACGCGATGAACACGGGGACCGACGGCTTCTTCTTGAAGATCGCGACCATGGCGAGCACGAAGCCGCCCAGGCCGCCGATGATCATCGGAGCAACGCTCGGGTTGGGGTTGGCGACGCTGACGCCGCTCATCGTCCAGATCCAGCCGACGACGGCGGTGACGACGAGGATGCCGAAGAGGGCCAGGGTCTTGAAGACGGTGTCTTCGACGGTCATGCGACCGGTCTGGGCTGCGCTCGCCGCGGGGGCGGCGTACGCCCCTTCGATCGACGCGTCTGCGGCGGGATCGACGGCCGGGGGCGGGCTGTAGCGCGTCTGGGCGCCACCGGCTCGAGGGTCCTGGAACGCCGGGTTGCTGAATGCCGGGTTGTTGAGGGCCACGGGAACTCACACTCCAAAGATGGTGATCACAGCACCGTGCTGTCAGACAACACTAGCCGAGGGGGCCGCGGGATTCCTTGTGCTGACTGGGATTCTGCTTTGAGCGGACCTGTTGTTCACCCGGCGTCGTTAGCGTGACGGAATGCCCCTCGTGATCGGCCATCGCGGCGCCCCCGGGTACCTCCCCGAGCACTCCCGCAGCTCGTACGCGCGAGCGATCGCCGCGGGAGTGGATGCCGTCGAGCCCGACGTCGTCCCCTCGAAAGACGGCGTGCTGGTCGTGCGTCACGAGAACGAGATCAGTGCCACGACCGATGTCGCGACGCGTCGCGAGTTCGCCGACCGGCGCACGTCGAAGACGATCGACGGCGAGCGGCTCGAGGGGTGGTTCACCGAGGACTTCACCTGGGCGGAGCTGCAGACCCTCCGGTGCCGGGAGCGCATCCCCGCGATCCGTCCCGCCAGCGCGGCCCACGACGACACCGAGCCCGTGCTGCGCCTGCGCGACGTGCTCGACCTCGCCCGCGAGGGGGGAGTCGGGGTGGTGCTCGAGATCAAGCACGCGGCCGCGTTCGCCCGCCTCGGCTTCGACATGGCCGAGCTCGTACGCGACGAGCTGCGCACGGCGGGATGGACGGATGCCGTCGACTCCCTCGTCATCGAGTCGTTCGAGCCGCTGGTGCTTACGCGGCTGCGTGACCTCGGCATCCGCGTTCCGCTGGTGCAGCTGATCGAGGCCGACGGCGCGCCGTGGGACCTGCGGGAACGCGACGGCGCCGACGCCGCGGGGTACGCCGCGATGCTGACCCCCCGGGGGCTCGACGGGCTCGCCGCCGACGTCGACGGCATCAGCCCCGACAAGCGCCTCATCCTCGCCCCCGACCGCTGGGGCCGCGCGCGCGGCCCGGCTCCGCTCGTGGCCGAGGCGCAGGAACGCGGTCTGCGCGTCTTCACCTGGACATGCCGTCCCGAGAATATGTTCCTGCTGCGCGCGTATCGGCGGCCCGGCGGCGCCGCGGCGTTCGGCGACCACCGCGCGGAATGGTCGGTGCTGCGCGACGCGGGGCTCGACGGGGTGTTCGTGGATCATCCCGACCTGGGGGTCGAGTTCTTCCGGAGCTGAGCTGCGCCCGTGTGCGGGATGGCGGCCGAGCGCCCTGCGGAGCGGGATCGGCGCGTGCGCCCGCGTACGCGTGGGCGAAACTCCTGAGGTCTCGGTCGGCGGGCATCGTCGTCGGCGGTGCTCGTCGGCCGTGCCGAGGTGCCTCAGGAGTTCGGGCCGGCCCCTCGGCGGTCGCGAGTCCGGGGGCGTCCCAACGCAACCCCGCCCCTCGGCCCCGCGTGGCGCGGGAGGATGACCGCATGACAGTGGATGTGACGGTCGTCGGCGGCGGGATCTCCGGGCTCGCGTGCGCGCGAGCGGTGCAGGATGCCGGGAGGTCGGTGCGCGTGCTCGATCGGGGGCGCCGCGTGGGTGGGCGCTTGGCGAGCCGCACGATCGACGGGCGCGCGGTCGACCTCGGCGCGTCGTACTTCGTCGTGGGCGAGGCGGAGCGCTTCGGCCATCTCGTCGCCGACTGGGAGGAACGGGGACTCGCCCGTCCCTGGACCGACACCTTCGCCGTCATCGACGCCGACGGCGGGCAGACGCCCAAGCCCGGTCCGATGAGATGGGCGGCTCCGCTGGGCTCGCGTTCGCTGACGCTCGACCTGGCCGAGGGGCTCGACGTGGTGTCGGAGCACGTCGTCGAGCGCGTCGAGCCGTACCGCGTCGACGGTCGCGACGCCGGCGAGGTGGTGCTCGCGATGCCTGCGCCTCAGGCTGCGCGGTTGACGGGCGAGGCTCCGGGTGGCGCTCAGGACTGGGAGCCGGTCATCGCCGTGGTGCTCCGGTGGGACGACAGGCAGTGGGACGCCGACCTGCACGGTGCCTTCGCCGACGGCGACGCCGACGTGTCGTTCCTCGCCGACGACGGCGATCGTCGCGGCGACGGTGCTCCCGTGCTCGTGGTGCACACCACCGCCGACCTCGCCCGACGGCACCTCGACGACCCCGACGCGGCGATCGCGTCCGTCGTCGCGGCGACCCGTCGACTTCTGCGGATCGATGCCGATCCCGTCGCCGCGCGCGCCCACCGCTGGACCTTCGCCCGACCCGTCGAGGCGACCGGGGAGCCGTTCTTCCGCTCGCCCGGGCTCTCGGCCTGCGGTGATGCGTGGGGAGAGAGTGCGGCGGTGCGCACCGCGTGGGCGTCGGGCGACGCTCTCGGCCGGGCGCTGGCGGCATCCTGAGTCCTGGCATCCGCGAATCGCGAGACGAGCCACGTCGGAGCCCCCCTCTAGGGTGGGGCCATGGACGCCGGTATCGAAGTCGCGGGAGTGAGACGGTCGTTCGGTTCGGTGCAGGCCGTGCGGCAGGTGACGTTCACCGCCGCCGCGGGCCGCGTCACGGGACTGGTCGGACCGAACGGCTCGGGCAAGACCACGCTCATGCTCATGCTGGCGTCTCTGCTGCGGCCCGACGACGGTGAGCTGCGCATCGGCGGCATCGACCCGGTCGCCGACCCGGCCGGTGTGCGACGCGTGCTCGGATGGATGCCGGACTCCCTGGGCGCGTGGCCGAGCCTGACGGCGCGAGAGGTGCTGGTGGCGACCGCGCAGCTCTACGACCTGTCGCGTGACGCCGCGCGTTCCCGCGCCGACGAACTTCTCGAGCTCGTCGACCTGACCGCGCTCGCCGCGGCACCTGCCCGCGTCTTGTCGCGTGGACAGAAGCAGCGTCTCGCTCTGGCCCGCGCGCTCGTGCACGACCCGCGCGTGCTGTTGCTCGACGAGCCGGCCTCGGGCCTCGATCCGCAGGCGCGCATCGCGCTGCGCGTGCTGTTGCGACGCCTGGCCGCCGAGGGACGCACGATCCTGATGTCGAGTCACGTGCTGTCCGAGCTCGAAGAGGTCGTCGACGACGCCGTGTTCCTGGTCGACGGACGCACCGTCGCGGGCGACCGCATCGCGGCGGCGGCGACGCGCGTGCGGGTGTGGCGCGTGCGACTGGCGACCGACTCCTCGAGGTCGGTCGAGGCGGCGCGCGGAGATATCGCGGCGGCCCTCGGCCGCTCCGGCGACGAGATTGGTCTCGACCGGCGCGATGCTCTCGTGCCGTTCGCCGACGACGCGGGTGCCGTCGCAGGGCTGCGCGCTCTCGTCGGCGCGGGCCTGCCGGTGGTGGAGTTCGCTCCCGCCGTGGGTGATCTCGAGCACGCCTTCCTCGACCTGCGGTCCGAGTCGGCGCCGCCTCCGCCTCCGCCGGGTGCCCCCGCACAGGGGCCGACGGCGCCCGCCGTGCCCGATGACCGCGACGACGAGGGGAGCCGCGCATGAACCCGCACCGCCTGCGCACGATCATCGGCATCGAGCTGCGTCAGCGCGTCCGCTCGGTGGGCTGGTACGTGCTGCTCGGGATCTTCGCCGCGATCCTGCTCGGTGTCATGGTGCTCTCGCTCGCCGCGTTCTCGCTCTGGAGCGGCGGCAACGAGTGGTTCTTCTCGCTCGTCATCATGCTCGTGCTCCTGCTCGTGCTGTTGGTGTCGCCCACGCTCAGCGGCAGCGCGGTCAACGGCGACCGCGACGGCGCGACCCTTGCTCCCGTGCAGGTGA
Organism: Microbacterium sp. Leaf179; assembly: GCF_001423785.1. Classification (NCBI taxonomy): domain Bacteria; kingdom Bacillati; phylum Actinomycetota; class Actinomycetes; order Micrococcales; family Microbacteriaceae; genus Microbacterium; species Microbacterium sp. Leaf179. The sequence continues at coordinate 914,281 of NZ_LMPH01000001.1, forward strand.
CGCTCGCCACGACAACCGAGATCGTGATCGGCAAGTTCCTGGCCGCCTGGATCTCCGGTCTCGCCTTCCTCGTCGTGGCCGTGCCCTTCCTCATCGTGTCGACGTTCGCCGGGGCGCTGAATCCGGGCGTGATCGTGAGCTCGCTCGGCATCCTGATCCTCGAGGTGGGCATCGTCGCGGCGATCGGGGTGGGTTTCAGCGCGGTGGTCGCGCGACCCATCTTCTCGGTGGCCAGCACGTATCTGGTGGTCGCCGCGCTCACCATCGGCACGCTGCTCGCCTTCGGATTGGGCGGCGCCGCACTGCGCACGCCGCAGGTGACGGTGAGTCGCGACGTCGACTGGAACGCGGTGCCCACCGGCTGCGACCCGGGCGCGCCGAGTCCCGGGGCGGGGTGCCCCACCTACGACGAGCTCGAGTGCGTCGAGTCGAGGTCGTACGGCGAGACCCCGCGCTTCGACCGCGTATGGTGGCTGCTCGCGGCCAACCCCTTCGTGATCCTCGCGGATGCCACGCCTCCGACATATCGCGACGGCTACCCGTCCGACCTGTTCTCGCAGATCGCCTCGGGTGTGCGCCTCGCGCAGATCGAGCCCGACCCGGCGCCGCGCTACGACGCCTGCGCCGACCCCGCGGGCAGCGCATACGACTACCCGACCACCGAGGAGCAGCTTGCGGGCACCGCGCCGAGCTGGTTCGTGGGGCTGCTGCTGCAGGCGGTGGTCGCCGGTGGGCTGCTGTGGTGGGGAATCTCGCGCACCCGGACGCCGGCGAAGCGCCTGCCGCCGGGGACGCGGATCGCGTAACGGCTAAGCGGAACCCGCTCCGAAGCCGCTGCCGTCGACGGGACGGGCATCACCGGTCGGTGCAGGAGGAGCGCCCGGGCAGGTGCTCGCCGGGCGCTCCGATCACCGCGGGTTCAGGCGTGACCCTCGGCGGCGGGGAACCCGGGGTCGTCCGCCGGGGCGTCGCCGTCGAGCGCGTCGCCCGTGTGGTTGTCGAGCTCGACGTTTTCCTCGGACTCGGCGGCGTCTTCGCGCACCTCGTCGGTCACGGCGTCGGTGGGGGCGGCGGAGTCGGCGTGGGCGTCGTCGGAGTGGCGGGAGGGGATCTCAGGAGTGCTCATGCCGCCACGTTGCCCCACGCCGCCGCCACGGTGAACCGGCTTGACAGGTCGTCCTCAGTCGGTGGCATCGGGGATCGACGACTCCACCGCGGGCCAGGCCGGCAGCGGGTCGTCGAACAGCGCCCAGGCCGCGGGGCCGCTGGCGAGCTCGTCGTCGGTGAGCGCGGCCCGGTCGAGCACGTGCGCGAGCTTCGGCGCCGAGAGGTCGAGGCCGGTGAAGGCGATCTCTTGGCCCATGCCCATGAGGCCGTCGTCGGCACCGATCGGTTCGAGCCACATCGCCGAGCCGACGTGCTCCCACCGCGCCAGGATGCCGGGGCGTGAGGCCAGGCGACAGAATCCGGCGGAACGCACGAGGCGTCCGGCGGCGCCGTCGTCGAGCCGGTCGAGCGCGGCCGACAGGCGGGCCGGATGGAACGGCCGCAGCTGCTCGTAGCGCACCGTCATGACGCGGTTGTCGCGCATGTAGGGGTCGTGCTCGGCGTTGAGGGCGTGCACCCAGCCCGCTCGCTCGAGGATCTCGCCGTCGCGGGGAGCTTTTGAGTGCAGGTCGCTGAGCGGATCGCGCGACAGGCGCACCACGGCGGTGGGATTCAGGTGCGAAGCGAGGGCCATCTGCACGGAGAGGGCCGCGGTGGGCACCTGCTCCCAGTTGATCCAGACGATGCGTGTCGCCAGCTCCAGGGCCAAGGCCGCCTGCCGCGCGCGTGCACCGACGTCGGCGCGGGTGTCGCCGGGACGAGCGGATGCCACGAGGGGCGCCTCGTCGAGCAGATCGCCCACCATGTGCCGAGCGTCGACGACGCAGACCGCTTCGACCTCGGCGCCGCCGCGCGAGGCGATCGCGTGGATGAGGTCGACGTCGGTGCCCAGGTCGACGACGGCGTGCGCGGTGCTCGGGCGTGACCGCGGGTGAGGCAGGGCGTGGGAGGACCGGAGGTCGGCGAAACGCAGCAGGTGCAGCGGGCGATCGAGCGCGACAGCGGTGCGTTCGGCGTAGGCCCGGCGTTCCGGTGCGCAGACGCCGAGGATGGCGATCGTGCGGGGCATGGCATCCACCTCTCGTTTGTCAGGGGGCTCCCGACACCCTACCGTGTTAGTGAGAACGGTTATCAACAAGGAGGATCCCCATGAAAGTTCGCGCTTCGCTCGCGTCACTCAAGAAACAGCCCGGTGCGCAGGTCGTTCGCCGCCGCGGTCGGGTGTTCGTGATCAACAAGCAGAACCCGCGCTTCAAGGGGCGTCAGGGGTGACGCCTTCGTAGAATCGCCCCATGGAACTCGGGGCGCTCGCTGTGGGGATCGCCATCGGTGTCGCGGTGGCGGGCGCGGGGCTCGGCATCGGGCGCCGCGCCCAACGGCGACGCGACGACGATGACATTCGCGCGGCGGCCGAAACGGCGTGGATGCGGGCCGCGTTCGGCGAGGGTCGGTCGAGCGGAGGCCGCGACGACCTGCCGTGACGTGCCGTCGGCACGCGAACGAGAATCGCTCCCAATAGCCTGAACACATTGCAATTCGTGCATGTGTATGGTCGAATGGATCCCGTGGACAAGATCGCGGGACTCGACGAAGCCGCGGAACTGTTCAAGGTTCTGGGCAACGAGTCGCGTCTCGCGCTCGTGTGGCTCCTGAGCCGCGAACAGCTCACGGTCAGCGTGCTCGCCGAGCAGGCGGGCCTGTCGCAGCCGTTGGTGTCGCAACACCTGCGGACCTTGCGCCAGGCGGGCTTGGTGAGCTCGGAGCGCGAGGGGAAAGAGATTCGATACGCCCTCGCCGACCAGCATGTCGCGCACGTCGTGCTCGATGCGATCGCCCACGTCCAGGAACCGAACGACCAGGGGAACGAACAATGAGCACCACCGAAACCCACGCCGAGCACTCCGTCGACGAGCACGCCCACGGCGACGACTGCGGCCACCAGAAGATCGAGCACGGCGACCACATCGACTACGTGCACGGCACGCACCACCACGCCCTGCACGGCGACCACTACGACGAGCACGAGTCGAAGGCCGAGCACACCGTCGACGAGCACCGTCACGGCGACGACTGCGGCCACGAGAAGATCGAGCACGACGGCCACGCCGACTACGTGCACGACGGTCACCGCCACTCGCTGCACACCGACCACTACGACGAGCACTGATCCGCCGCTGAGCCGAGCGGCATCCCGTGTCACGAGCGCGGGATCTCGCCTGCCGGGCCCGCTTCTCCTTCGGGGGGAGCGGGCTTTTCGCTCGCTTTGGGTAGGAAACGCGGCACCGCGGGCAGAGGGAGGCGACCGTTTGACCTCGCTCGTGATGCGTCACCGAGTGGGCGTGCAGGTGGCCTCGACATTCGACCTTGTGAAGGTGGACGAAGACTTCTTCAGCGGCGCCTGAAGCCAAGCCGAGAATCGTCCGTTTGCACTCGGGTCCCCTTGAGGTCGGGTCAGACCTGGACGCGGAAGGAATGACCCTCGAACGTTACGACATCGCCGACCTGCAACTGCCGGCCGCGTCGGCGGTCGACCTCGCCGTTGACCTGGACGTAGCCGTCGATGATCGCCTCTTTCACGTCTCCGCCGGAGTCGAGGATGCCCGCGAACTTCAGGAACGGGCCGAGGCGGATGCTCTCGGTCCCGATGAGGACGTCCTGGGGTGTGGGGGAGGTCATCTGGTCTGCTCCATTTCAGTCGGACGAGGCGACGAAGTCGCTCGTGTAGGTTCGCGACGTGCGCGTTCGCGCGGTCCGCGTGCCGAGAGACCTGGCCGCCGAGCTCGGCCCCGACATCACCGCGGCGGGCGGCGCGTCGTCAAGCTTCCGGGCGCGATCGCCTCTACGCACGGGCTGCCAGTCGAGCAGCTCGGCGAACGTGTCGAGCACGTCGCGCTCCCACGTGGCTTGGGTGAGGGGGTTCATGCCCTGGGCTCTTCCTCCGTGCGGGGCTCAGCTGGGGGCACCGTGTCTCCGGACCGCTGCAGACGATGAGCGATCTTCTCGGCGAGCCGGCCCGTCGACAACCGGGCGTTCTCAATCGTTTCGCCTCCGAGACGCCCCAAATTCTCGAGACCGCCCTTACCCGCGTCGAGGACGTCATCGCGAACGTCAGCAGCAGCCGCGGACCAGCGCCGCGCTTGCAACGCCGCACGATCGCTGGTGAGACCCAGAGCAGCGTGGAGGTCACCGACACTCGACGCGACGCTGTTGCGTGCTCCGACCACGACCTTGGTCGACTTGGGATTGAGCAGAACCTTGGCGTTGGCGCGACTGGCCGCCGCATCCATTCGCGCCACGAGGTGGGCGGTGGTCGATCCGATGAGGTCCCGTCGGCGCTGGCGCGCAGTTTGGAGTGCGGTTCGATGCCGGTCGAGATCTTCTGTAGAGGAGTCGAGCACTCGGTCCAGTTCAAGAATGCTCATTCCTTCCTGCAACTGGAAGCATCGCGCGAGAACCGCGAGCCATTCGCCTACTTCGGTCTGCGCGGACTTCGACAGATCGGCCAGTTCGCTGATCTTCGCTTCGCGTTCGAGCTTGTCCGCGAGGCCCTGAAGCTGACGCAAGGCGTAAGCCTGAGTGCGCGCGACGGTCGCGGCCGAGCCCTGGATCTTCGACCACGTGACCTCGGACACGCGCCCCACCTCTGCGCGGACGACCATCGCCTCATCCAGCATCATCTCAACGCCGATCATGTCTGCAAGGACGGCGTCCTTCTGGGAACGGAGTACGTCGTCGACCTTGGCGTCAATCTTCGCCAGGTAGTCAGTGATCTCCTCCATCTGCTTCTGCATGGCGTATTGGGCCATCAGGCCACCCACGCCGGAGAGGACCGCGGGGTTGGTGAGCAGTGCACCAGGCTTCGCGACGAACTGGAGGTTCTTGATGAATTGCCCGTTCGCGCCGCGGGTGGTGGCCTGTACGAACACCCCACCGGAGCGCTGAACGAACGTCGCACCGTGGGCGGCACGGGCGGACTCTTCGGTGAGTTTCATCCACCGACCCGCGTTGGCCGAAATCGCAGACGCGGCCTGAAGGGTGCTGCCGGTCCGAGCCGTCAGCCGGTCGAAGTCCAGCGAGATCGATGGCACACCCGCCGACAACGTGAACTCCGCGACCGCCGCGGGATCCCCTAGGACGACCAGCCCCTCGCCATCGGTGATCAACTCGAGATCGTCGCCGACGCCGAACGACTCAGGGCTCTCGTCGCTCGATCGAGGCGGGATTTCTTCGACAGTGGGTTCCGCGTCCGGATTCATGGTCTTTCGCTTCCGTAGAGATCGAGTGTGTCAGCCAGCGAACTCGAACGAGAGTTCCGCATCGGGGTCGATGCTCCGGGCAAGTTTGGTGAAGTGAAACTCCGCTTGATTTTGGAGGGCTTCGCCGTTGTTCTCGAGGTACTTCGCTTTCAATTCGTCATCGACGAGTCCATTAAGCTGCTCCGACTCCGTCTTCTGCTCGGTGAACGCGCTGAGTACCCCGTCATCGCTAATCACCCGCTCGATTTTTCGGTCGGTCTCGCCAATCCAGATGAACGGCGGGACCGTCACCACGAACTGATGGTCGCCCGTGGCGTCGATGGTCACGGCGTCGACTCCGAGCTTGGCCTTCATGCTGTACTGCACGAGCCGGACCTTCTTCGAGAACGGCACATCCTTGAGGACCTGGGGCGGTACACCTTCGGCCTCAGAGATCCCCTCCACGCCGAGAGTGAGCAGCACCGTCTGCTCCTCCTTCGTGATGAAGGTCACGACCTGCTCGTTGCGGACGATGCTCCGCGATCCCAACGCCGACGCTAACCAGGGCGGCGTCAGCAAGCCCGCGGCGATGCCGACCGCAAGTCCGCCGAGCACGAGCACGACGATGCCCAAGGTAGCCAAGTGGGACCACAGAGGGACGGGGCGGCGAAGGAACCTCACGACGCCCCCTCGGCTAAGAGTTTCATAAGCGCGGGCATGGTAGTCATTCGGCGAATCCCCCCAGATTCGAGCGGCAGTGCAATGGTGCGAACTTAGCGGCTTTCCGTCCCTCAGGCGCCGGCGTTCGCGGCGACGGTCTCGGCGCCGCCGACACGGAGATTCCCCGGCATGAGCTGGGACGGTCGCAGGAGACGTCCTCGTGTGCTGGAGGGGGTTGCAGATCACCGTCGGGAGCGTCGAGGCCAGGCGATGTCGGGTACTTCGCATTCGGCAGCGATGGGACCTTCGCCGTCGAGCTGGAGGAGCCGACAAAGTCCGCCGGACGGCGGGTGCTCGCGCTCGCCGGGGATCCTGCGGGCACGAAGACGTAGGGGCGACGATGGCGGATCGGATCGATGCGGCAGGGGCATCGAGGGCGAAGTGGACGCGACGGCGGGAGTCGAACCCGCCACGCCTTCGGTTATGAGCCGAGGCCCGGGACCGCCCGGATCGCCGCGATGTGCCCTCACGCTAACCCCGACCGCGGACGCGCGGTGCGGGCGTTGCGAGAAGTGACGACAGATGTCGCCGTGTGGCGCTCGACCCCGTGTCAGCGCGCGCGCCGCCCGTCGATGATCGCTCGCGTCGAGTGGGCGAGGTGCGCGCGCACGGCCCGCTCGGGCTCGTCCAGCGCCGCCCGCACGTAGGCGCGATGCTCGGCCGTCAGTGTCCCCGGCGCATACGCCGGGCGCACATGGGTGAGCAGCAGGTGCATCTCGGAGTCGAGGCGCCTGTACTCCTCGGCGATTCGCGGGCTGCCCGCGGCATCGACCAGGGCGAGGTGCACACGGGCGTGCGCGTCGAGGGTGGCCGGCCAGTCACCCGAGGCCTCGGCGTCGGCGAGGGAATCGAGCGCCGCGTCGACGTCGGACGGATGGATGCCGCGATCCCGCACGATCCGCAACGCCTCGGTCTCGAGGGCGCAGCGCAGTTGCTGCAACGCGATGAGTGCGTCGTCGTCGAGCAGCGAGACCCGCACGCCTCGGTAGGGCTCGGCGGTGACGAGGCGTTCGCCGGCCAAGCGGGTGAGTGCGGTGCGAGCGGTGTGACGCGAGACGCCGTGCGTCGCGCTCAGCTCCTCTTCGCGCAGCGGGGTTCCGGGGGCGAGCTGGCCCGACAGGATGCCGGAGCGCACGGCGTCGGCGACGAGGTCGGCGGCGCGGGGGCCGGGGGAGTCCGCGATGGCGCGGCCGGGTGCCGCCGAGGTGCGGGTGTCCCGCCCGGCACCACCGTGTCCAGCCGCGGCGCGGGCGGAGGCGTCACGCGCGGGCCGTGGCATCCGGAACCTCCTCGCGACGACGTGACGGAACGGACACCACGGCGAGGCCCACGGCGATGAGCGCGAGGCCGACGGCTCCCATCGGGGTGAGCTGCTCGTGCAGCACGAACAGCCCGAGCAGCGTCGCCGCGAGGGGCTCGGCGAGTGTGAGGGTCGAGACCGTGACGGCGGTCAGCCGTGCGAGCCCCCAGCCGAACAGCAGGTAGGCGATCGTCGTCGTGATCACTCCGAGCCAGAGCGCGAGCGCGAGGCCGTTGGGAGTGAGCAGCCAAGAGGACCCGGCTAGCAGCAGCACCGGCAGGCTGGCCACCGCGGCGACGCCGAAGACCGTGCCCATAACGCGGGTGGAGTCCCACCCCCTCTCGATCAGCGCCTTGCCGCACACCGTATAGAGGGCATACGACATTCCCGCGCCCGCCGAGGCGAGGAGGCCGCTCGGAGCGAGCGCGATCGAGCCGCCGGTGACTCCCGACACCAGCACGACACCGGCGAGGGCGATGGCGGTGGCGAGCATCCAGCGCGGCGAGGGGGCGCGACGCAGGCGCACGGCATCCACGATTCCGGTTGCGATCGGCGCGGAACCCAGCGCGACGACCGTGCCGATGGCCACGCCGTTCTCTCGCGTGCCGAGGAAGAAGAGGGGTTGGTAGGCGAGCACGCCGATTGCGGCGAGGGCGACGAGTCCGCTGACGGATCCGCGCATCACCCGCAGCGGGGGAGTCGGCGCGCGACGCAGAAGGGCGACGAGACCCAGGATGCCGCCGCCCACGACGATCCGCGCGGCACCGACCGCGACGGGGGAGGCGTCGACGCCCGCCAACGCCTGCGCCGTGCCGGTGGTCGAGAAACACAGGGCCGCCGCGAGAACGGCGAGGGCGGGCAACATGGGTGAATTGTTACACAATCTGCGACCCAGGGTGCTGGCGGACGCGGCGCGCAACGGCGGACAACGAAGAGGACGCGCCGAGCCCGAACGGGCCGTGCCGGCGTGTCGGCGACCTGCCCCGCCGTTGTGCGAGGCGGCGCCCGAGTTGGACGGGGATCAACCGCGCAGCGCGTGCGCCATCGAACGGAGGGCGTGCAAGGCCGTCTCCTGCTCGACGTCGGACATTCCGCTGAGCATGCGACGTTCCACCGAGCGCACGGCAGCGCTCGCCGCCTCGAGCGAACGGAGGCCGCGCGCGGTGAGACGCGTGGGCAGCGCCTTGCCGACGGGAGCGGCATCCGGGCGCTCGACGATGCCGTCGCGCTCCAGTGTCTGGAGCAGCACGTTCATCGACTGCCGCGTGACGAATGCCCCGCGCGCGAGGTCGGAGTTCGACAACCCCGGACGCTGGGCGAGGAGCTCGAGGCAGGAGTAGTGCGTGATCGTCATGCCGAGGGGGCGCAGGGCGTCCTCCATCGCGGAGCGCAGCGCGCTCGCCGCCTCTTTGAGCAGGTACCCCAGCGAGGTGTCCAGATCGATGCGCTCTCGCGTCATGTCAGTATTCTGACATACAGTGGATGTCAGATAACTGACACACGAGGAGATTCCATGCCCGTCACCGGCCCCGACTTCCTTTCCCTCCAGGTGCGCGATCTCGACGCCTCGCACGCCTTCTACGCGCGGTACCTCGGACTCGAGCGCTCACCCGCAGGCCCCCCGCACGCCGTGGTCTTCACCACGACGCCGATCGCCTTCGCCCTGCGCGACCTCGCGCCGGGGACAGACCTGACCGGTGTGGCGCAGCCCGGGATCGGCGCGGCCGTCTGGCTGCACGCCACCGAGGTGCAGCAGATCCACGACGCACTCGTCGCCGACGGTCACCGCATCGTCATGGACCCCATCGACGGACCCTTCGGCCGCACGTTCACTTTCGCCGATCCCGACGGATACCACGTCACTCTGCACGACCGGGCCTGACCGTCGGTCCGCCCGGCCGCGCTCGCGCGCCGCGGTCGCGAGGGGAGGCCCGGGTGGTCCGGTCTTCGCGGTCGGAGCGCGCGGGTGTGCCCGCTAACGTAGGTGCATGGCGACGACGACGGGGCGAGGCGTTCTGGCGCTGAGCACCGCCGGCGGACTCCTCGTGCTCGGCCTCATCCTGTCGTTCGTGGTCGATCCCTTCACCCGCGCTCCCGTCGTCGTGGACGCGACGACCGAATGGTTCGGCCGCGGTCTGCTGCTGCTCGGGGTCGTCTGGGTCGTCATCGGCATGGTCGCCGCCCGCACCAGCCTGGTGCGCCGCCCCGGCGCGGCCGCCGCGCGCGCGACGTGGATCGCGTCGACGCGACCCTGGCGGGCCCGCGAGTCCAGCCTCGGACTGCTGCCGCTCGACCGGTGGTTGATGATCCTCATTCCGGGCGGCCTGCTCGTGGCGACCCGCATCGTGCAGACGCCCCGCGACGGCCTATGGGGCGCGGCCGTGGCCATCGCCAGCTGGCTCGTCTTCGCGATCGTCGTGCGGCTGCTGCTCGGCAAGCGCTCGCCGTGGCCCATCATCGCGGCCGTCGGCGGCGCGCTCGTGCTGCGCTGCGTCGTCGCCCTGACGGCGGTGGCGCTGTCGGGCTCCGAGGGCATCTGGTCGGGGTTGTGGACCATCCCCGCGGTGCGGGTGCTCTATCTGACGGGGGCGTTCGCCCTGCTCGCCTGGGTGTTCGTCGCCGCCGGGTGGTCGCTCCGCCCCCAGCTCGGACGCCGTCGCGCGACCGGTATCGCCCTGGCCGGCATGGGCGTGGGATGCGCGGTCCCCGCGGTCACGGTGGCGTTCATGGGAGCGGGCGCTGCGCTGCGGTCGTGGAACGAGCAGGTCGGAGTGCTTCCCTGGGACCTCGCGCGCTTCGCCGGCGCACGGGACGGAGCCTTCCCGGTCGAGCTCGTCATCACCACCGCGGTGATCGGGGCGATCGTCACGCTCGTCGGCATCCTGCTCGCCCTTCCCCGACGGGTGTACGAGCGCACCGCACGCTGACGCGCCGGGGTGAGCGCCGTGCGCGCCGCCCTAGGACCGGATCACCGGTCGAACGGACCCCCGCGACGGAGCTCGCGCACCTCTTTGCCGAGGGGCATGAGCGAGACCGGCACGAGCTTGAAGTTGGCGATCCCGAGCGGGATGCCGATGATCGTGACGCAGAGCAGCAGGCCGGTGACGACGTGCTCCAGCGCCAGCCACCACCCGGCGAGGATGACCCACACGACGTTGCCCAGGAACGAGCCCACACCGGCGGTGGGCTTGGACACGATCTCGCGGCCGAACGGCCACAGTGCGTACAGGCCGATCCGGAACGCCGCGATGCCCCACGGGATCGTCACGATGAAGATGCACAGCACGATCCCCGCGGCGAAGTAGCCCAGGAAGAGCCAGAAGCCCGAGAGCACAAGCCAGAGGACGTTGAGGATGAGGCGCATGCCCCCCATCATGACCGGCCGGGCTGTGTGGCATCCGGGGTTTGACAGCCCCGGGCCTATCCAGGCGCAGGACGACGCGCAAGCGCCCCGCCTGTCGAGACGCGGAGGGCTAGCGTGAGGCCCATCCGAGGGAGAGGAACCCCCATGACCGACGTCACCCGTGCCACCCCCGAGCGCCGCACGCTCTCGAGCTTCAGCGACTACACCGGAGCGCAGGCGGCCGTCGACCGCCTCTCCGACGCCGGCTTCCCCGTCGAGCACACCGCGATCGTCGGACACGGCGTGCGCATCGTCGAGCAGGTGACCGGCCGCCTGACCCGCGGACGCGCGGCGGGTCTCGGCGCAGCCTCCGGTGCCTGGTTCGGCCTGATGATCGGCGTGCTGCTGGGGCTGCTGACCCCCGGAGGATTCCTCGGCCTGCTGGTCTGGGGCCTCGTCCTGGGTGCCGTCTGGGGTGCGGTGTTCGGCTTCGCCGGTCACGCGTTCACCGGCGGCCGCCGCGACTTCTCGTCGGTGCAGGGGTTCGAGGCCGAGCGGTGGGACGTGACGGTGGATGCCGAGCACTACTCGCGCGCGCAGTCGCTGCTGTCGTCGGGGGCGGCGGGCGAGGCGCGGGCGTAACGTTTCGCCGGGGCGGGGGCTCGCGACATCGCGGGAGCCCCGCGGCCAGCGCGGAGGGCCGATGTCGGAGGCCCCGCCTAGACTTGACCCGCCATGACCGACGCCTCCACCACGCCCCTCATCGTCGGCGGGTCCGCGCCGTCGGACGCCCGCCCCGACGCCGACCTGCTCGAGGGACTCAACGGTCCCCAGCGCGATGCCGTCACCTACCGGGGTCAGGCGCTGCTCATCGTCGCCGGCGCCGGATCGGGCAAGACCAGCGTGCTCACCCGGCGCATCGCCTCGCTGCTGCGCACGCGCGAGGCGTATCCGAGCCAGATCCTCGCCATCACGTTCACGAACAAGGCTGCGGGCGAGATGCGCGAGCGCGTGCACCAGCTCATCGGGCAGAAGTCCGACGGCATGTGGATCTCGACGTTCCACTCGGCCTGCGTGCGCATCCTGCGGCGCGAGGCCGAGCAGTTCGGCTTCACCAAGGCCTTCACTATCTACGACTCGGGCGACTCGCGCGCTCTCATCAAGCGACTGGTCAAAGAGCACGAAGGCGACTCGTTCGGTCTGACTCCCGCGGGTACGCAGAGCCGTATCTCGAAGCTCAAGAATGAGCTCGCCGACGCCGAGTCGTACGCCCGCTCGGCCAACATGAGCGACCCGGCCGAGCGCGTCTTCGTCGAGATCTTCGGCTCGTACCAGCGCGAACTGCAGCGGTCCAACGCCTTCGACTTCGACGACCTCATCGCGCAGACGGTCTACCTCTTCCGCGCCTTCCCGCAGGTCGCCGACGTGTACCGCAAGCGGTTCCGGCACATCCTGGTCGACGAGTACCAAGACACCAACCACGCGCAGTACGCCCTCATCCACGAACTGACGCGGCCCCCGGGATCCGACGCCGAGCCGATGTCGGCCGGCGGCGGAATGATGATCTTCGAGGCCGAACCCGTCGGCGAAGATGCGGCGTCCCTCACCGTCGTCGGTGACTCCGATCAGTCGATCTACGCCTTCCGCGGCGCCGACATCCGCAACATCAGCGAGTTCGAGCGCGACTACCCGGGCGCCAAGGTGGTGTTGCTCGAGCAGAACTATCGCTCGACGCAGAACATCCTGTCGGCGGCCAACGCGGTCATCTCGAACAACTTCGACCGCAAAGAGAAGAAACTCTGGACCGACGTCGGCGCGGGCGATCCCATCATCGGCTTCACCGGGTACTCGCAGCACGACGAGGCGCAGTTCGTCGCCGACGAGATCGAGTCCCTGCACAAGAAGGGCGTCGACTACTCCGGTGTCGCGGTGTTCTACCGCACCAACTCGCAGTCGCGTGCGCTGGAAGAGATCTTCATCCGCTCAGCCGTGCCGTACAAGATCATGGGCGGCACCAAGTTCTACGAGCGCGCCGAGATCAAGGACGCCCTCGCGTACCTCGTCGCCGTCGCCAACCCCGCCGACGGCATGGCCGTGCGCCGAATCCTCAACCGTCCGCGCCGCGGCATCGGAGATGTCACCGAGACCGCGATCGCCCGCTATGCCGCCGAGCACGGCATCACCTTCCGCGATGCGCTGGCCAACTCGGCGCAGATCGGCGTCGGACCCAAGCTGCAGAAGGCCATCGACCAGCTCGATGCGGTGCTCACCGAGGCCACGGCGATCATGCTGCCGGCATCGGGAGAGCTCGCCCCCTCCACGTCGGTCACCGAGGGACTCACGCTGCTCCTCAACAAGAGCGGCTACTTCGACGCCCTGCGCGCCAGCCGCGACCCGCAAGACGAAGCGCGCCTCGAGAACCTCGACGAGCTCGTCGCGGTGACGCGCGAGTTCGCCCGCAACAACCCCGAGGGCACGATCATCGATTTCCTCACCGAGGTCACCCTGGTGGCGGATGCCGATGACCTCGACGACGCGTCGGGCTCGGTCTCGCTCATGACCCTGCACACCGCGAAGGGCCTCGAGTACGACGCGGTGTTCCTCACCGGTGTCGAAGAAGACCTGTTGCCGCACCGCATCTCGGCCAACGAGCCGGGCGGTCCGCAAGAGGAACGCCGCCTCTTCTACGTCGGCATCACCCGCGCCCGCAAGCGCCTGCACGTCTCGCTCGCGATGACCCGCGCCCAGTTCGGCGAGGTCACCGTGGCCATGCCGAGCCGGTTCCTGCAAGAGATCCCGGCCGACCTCATCGACTGGCGTCAGTCGCCGGGCGACGTCAACGGTCGAGGTGGCTCGCAGTCGCGCGCGCTCAACGCCCGCGGCGGCCGATGGGCCGGTCAGGGCGGCTCGGGCGGCAACCGCTACGGCGACGACCTCGTACCGCTGCCCAAGCGTGCGCCGGCCGACCCGAGCAAGTTCCCCAACCGCATTCCGGCGAAGGTGCGCGACAACGGCGACCTGGTGCTGGCCGCGGGAGATCGCATCCGTCACGACGACTTCGGCGAGGGGCGTGTCGACGCCGTCACCGGCGAGGGTGCGAAGCGCGTGGCGCACGTGCGCTTCGACACGGTGGGACCGAAGAAGCTGCTGGTGAAGATCGCGCCGATCGCGAAGGCGTGAACCGGCGCGGCGTCGGACCACGCCGCGCCATCTCAGACCACCACGGGGCGAGGTCGCGGTCGGGCCGGCCGGGCCCGCGACAGGGACCGCCCGGATAGGCTGGAACAATGGCCCTCTTCTCGCGCCGCAACAAGTCCGATTCCGACGACGCATCGGCCGACCGGCCCGACAGCACCATCGAACCGGGCGAGCAGCCCGTCGATCCCGCCGGTCCGAGCGACGCCGCCCCCGCCGCCGAGCAGGCCCCCGCCGCCCCCACGGTCGGCATTTCGATGTCGTCGTTCCGGGGTGTGGGTGCCGGTCCCGAAAACCCCTCGGCGCCTCCTCTCTCGGCGCGGCCGTCCGCCCGCCAGCCCGGACCGATGGAAGCCCCCGAGGCTCCCGAGACGGTGCAGGGTCTGCGCGACAACGCTCTGCTGGGGATCGCCCTCGCCGAGATCAAGGACCAGCCCGAGCCCGCGCAGCTGCTCAACGTCGCCCGTCAGCTCCTGCAGGGGCACGTCTTCCTGCGCGTGAAGGGTGACGCGCGCGCCCTGCTCGCCGAGGGCAAAGACCTTCCGTTGGCCGTCGCCAATCGCGGCGACGAGCAGCTCGTGCTCGCCTACAGCGGTGGTATGGCCCTGCGCGCGAGCGTCGAGGCCGACGGCGACCACGACACCTCGGCGATGGGTCAGCCCGTGATGGCGCTGCTGCAGCACGTGCTCGGCGGCTCGTACGCCGGCATCGTGCTCGACCCGGCCTCGGGCGACAACCGTGCCGTGCTGCCCAAGGCGCTGCTCGAGCGCATGGTCGCCGAGGTCGACCCTGAACTGCGGATCAAGACGGCCCTGTGCGAGACGCGCGATGAGACCACGGCATCCACGATCGTCGACGCCATGGTGGCCGAGGCGCCGATGTGGATCGCCGTCGCCCAGACCGAAGAGGGCGGACCCGTCGGTGTCGCCGAGTCGCGTTCAGCCGGTGGCGAGCGCTATCTCGAGGTGTTCACGCACCCGCTCGAGCTGCTCGCGCTCGGCCGCGGCGACCAGCCCCTGCCGGTCAAGCCGCTGCAGTTGGCGAAGGCCCTCGCCGGCGACGCGGAGCTCACCGGCGTGCTGATCGACCCGGCCGGCCCCTGGATCCGCCTCACGCGCGACGAGCTCGCTCCCGTGATCGCCCTGGCGGCGGAAGACACCGCGCCGACCTCCTGATCTCTCAACGACGACGGGCCGCTTCCTTTTCGGAGGCGGCCCGTCGTCGTTGCTGTCGGGGTTCCCTGGTGCAGTGGACCGCCTATTGCTTCAGCGGCGCCGGGCTCTGGCATCCGTCCCGCGATGGCCGAGGGACCCTGCGCGGCCACCGGGGATCGCGCCGGCCCGGCTCAGACCCCGTACAGCTCGCCCACCGGCACGGCGACCGGGAGCACGTTGCCCGCTGGGGCCAGAGGACAGGCCCACATCGGGTCGTAGGCGCACGAGGGGTTGTACGCGAAGTTGAAGTCGATGACGAGGCTGTCGGGCGCGGAGCCTTGGCCGAGGTCGGCGCCCTTGACGGTGTCGAGCAGGTAGCGACCGCCGCCGTATGTGCCGCCCGGGCGCCCGGCGGAGCCGTCGCGGACGGGGATGAACAGCCCTCCGGCGTACGAAGTCAGCCGCCACACGTCGAGAGAGCCGGTGTCGGGCAGCTCGACGCGGCCGATGCGCTCGAACTCGACCTCGCCATCGGTGCCGGTCGTGGCGACGAACGACGCCTCATCGGCGTCGCGCAGCGGAACCTCGAACCGCCAGGCGGCGTCGTACGGGGCGATCGGCAGGCCGACGAAGCCCTCGCGCTGCTCCGGTAGCAGGGGAGTGGCGGGGTGATCGGCCAACAGCGCGTCGCGCTCGATGCGCCAGAGCTCGTGCGCCTCTTCAGGATCTTCGGCTTGCCGCACGGCGTCGTACAGAGCGAACACGCGGCGGCGCCAGTCGGCGATGTCGAGGGCCTTACGGGCGGCGGCGGAAGTCATGGTCCGAGCGTAAACGCAGGCCGGATGCCGGGACCCCGGGCTGGACACGGGCCCCTCACGCTCAGCGCAACCGGGGAGACGCCGACGGCTCCGGCGCACTAACGTCGGGGCATGGCATCCCCCCGCATCACGCTGACCGTGCCGGGTCCCGAGGGCGACCGCGAGATCGGCATCTCGAACCCCGATCGCGTGCTCTGGCCCGAGGTGGGCATCACCAAGAGGGAACTCGCCGAGTACCTCATCGCCGTCGCCGACCCCTTCATCGCGGCGAACGGGCATCGGCCGGTGTCGCTCGAACGCTTTCCCGAGGGCGTCGGGGGCGAGGCGTTCTTCTCGAAGAACCCGCCCAAGGGGGCGCCGGCGTTCGTCGAGGCCGTGACGGTGACCTACAACAGCGGGCGGCGGCATCCGCAGCTCTTCCTCGGTGAGATCGGCTCGGCCGTCTGGGCGGCGCAGATGAACACGATCGTGTTCCATCCGTGGGCCTCGCTCGCGAGCGACGCCGACCATCCCGTCGAACTGCGCATCGACCTCGACCCGCAGCCGGGGACGGGGATCGCCGAAGCGGTCGTCGCCGCGCACGAGCTGCGCACGGTGCTGCGCGAGGCGGGGCTCGAGGCGTGGATCAAGACGAGCGGCAACCGGGGTCTGCACGTGTTCTGCCCGATCGAGCCCACGCACGAGTTCCTCGACGTGCGACACGCGGTCATCGCCGCGGCCCGGGAACTCGAGCGACGGATGCCGGATGCCGTGACCACGAGCTGGTGGAAAGAGGAGCGCGGCCAGCGCATCTTCGTCGACTTCAACCAGGCGAACCGCGATCGCACGATGGCCGGCGCCTACTCGCCCCGCGCTCTGCCGACGGCCACCGTGTCCACACCGGTCGAGTGGGACGAGCTCGACGGCCTCGACCCGCTCGCGTTCACCGTGCGCAGCATCCCCGAGCGGTTGGCATCCGTCGGCGATCCGTGGGCCGGGTTCGCCGAGAAGCCCGGGCGCATCGACACGCTGCTGGAGTGGTGGCAGCGCGACCTCGACGACGGCCTCGGCGAACTGCCCTTCCCGCCGGAGTTCCCCAAGATGCCGGGGGAGCCGCCGCGCGTGCAGCCGTCTCGTGCGAAGAACCCCGCGTCGGACGGCTGAGCGACCCGACCGACGCGAGGGGCGTCACAGACGGGGACGGCCCGTGCGGCCCCGACGCAGGAGAACCACCCCGAGCCCGCCGACGACGAGCAGCGCGCCGAGAACGCCGCCGGTGAGGGCGCCGTCTGCCGACGTGCCGGTGCGTCCGAGTTCGCGTGTTCCCCCGGCGTCGTTCGGCACGGGAACGGCCGTCGACGTGGGCTGGGGGAGGGGCGTGTCGGTGGGTGTCGGTACAGGTGTCGGTGTCGGTACCGGTGTCGGGGGGACGGGCGTCGGGGGAACCGGGGTGGGAGTGGGAGTCGGCGCGGGGAGCACGGAAAGGAACCCCGCGGCATCCACGAGACCGGATCCCGTCACGTCTTTGCGCTCGACACCCGGAAAGATGAACGGAACTTCTCGAGAGGTCGAGGTGAGGGCCGCGGTCACCTGAGCGGGGGTGAGGTCGGGGTTCTTCTGCAGCCCCAGGGCCGCGACTGCCGCGGCGGACGGAGCCGCCGCTGAGGTACCGGTGAAGGAGTAGGTTCCCGGCTCGTCCGGCACCGGAGTGCCGAAGAAGTTGGTCCAGACACCATCGAGGCCCGTCAGGGTGGGCGCCCCGGCGATCGGCTGCGGCAGGGCCTTCGTGCTGGGGAAGGGCTCGAAGTACAGGGTCAGCGGCCCGGTGCCGCTGAAAGGCTCGATGACGGAGGGGTCGGCGGCGTTGGCCGCGACCACGCTGACGCCCGACGGCGTGCCCGCGTGCCCGTAGATGGAGGGGCCGACGATGTCTCCCCCCGTGTTCTCGAAGTACTCGGCGCCGCGAAGGTAGCTTCCGGTGAAGATGGCCTTCACACGCGGAAGAGATGCAGGGATGCCGTCGGTGGTGTTGCGAACGACGACGAAGTCGTATTCGCCCCCGGTGCGGAGGTCGCCCTGATCGGGTTCGAAAGCCAGCGTCTGCAGGGGCAGTCCGAGAGGCTGCGACGGAGTGATGCGAAGGATCTTCCCGTCGGAATCGAGCACGGCTGCCATCAACTGGGTGTCGGACGCCCTGATGGCCTGCGCCCACTGCAGCATGATGGTCGCCGACGGGTTCGCCTGGTTATGCAGGTTCGGGTACGTCAGGGTGTCGGTCGGGTCTGCCTGTTCGGAGGGGCTGAAGTCGAGGCAGTCCCCGGTCATCTCATTGTCGCGAAGGTAGGCCGCCACGGACGGGGGGCAGTCTGTGGGACGGTACTCAGGTGTCTCCCACGACGAGATGACGTGACCGGTACTCGGTCCCACACTGGCGAACGACGTGTCATTGCCGGCGGCGGTGAAGAAGGGGATGCCGTCGGCAACGGCGTCTGAGAGGGCGTTCGAGGCCGGGCCGTCTTGGAACATCAGTTCGCCCGAGTACCCGAGGTCATCGACGATGACGTCGGCGCCTGCGTGTGTCAACGCGTCCACGGCGTCGACGAACCCCGCCTGCCCACCGGATCCGCTGGCGAACAGAAGGGTCGACCCCGGCGCGATGCTGTGCACGAGCTGGGCCATGGCACGCCCCTCGTCGGATCCGGCCTGACGGCTCTCTTTGACGACCTGCACCGGCTGTGCGTAACCGCACGGGTTGCTGTCACCGGGAAGGAGCCCGGCGGCGATGTCCTGTTCCGGCGTGCTCAGGGGGTCTGTCCGTGTCGCGTAGGAGTCCGAGATGATCCCGATCTTCACCCCCGTGCCGTCGACGCCGTAAAGCTCGCGCGCGAAGGGAACGTTCAGGGGCTCGGCCAGGTTGGCTTCGATGGTGCGGCAGGAGTCGGTCGGACGCGAGGCCGAGGTCGTTTCTGCTCGGGCGCCCACGATGTCGCGGCTCACCCCCGATGTCGTCGGGGCGATGTTCTCGAGGACATAGGCGATGTTCGGAAGGGCGGCGACCGTCGCCAGCGCTGCGGCCGGGATCGTCGCGTCGACGACGAGGTACTTCGCCGCCACGTCGTCGACGGTGCCGAGCTCGCGGATGGCAGCGAGATCGCCGTCCGTGGGCGGTGTCGTGTAATAGATCGTCACGGCGATACCGCCGGGGGAGACCTGCAGACTCGCCGGCCCGCCGTCGACGGTGCCGAGGGTTACCGACTGCTCGTCGATCTGCCGCGATGCTTCTGCGGGGTCGTCCGACAGGTCGAGCTGAGTGACCTGCAGCAGGCGTCCCGAGAGCGTGTCGGACCCATCGTCGTCCGGTCCCGGTGCCGCCGATGCCGCGGTACCTGCGAGAAGGGTGGTGACCAGCGAGCCAGTGATCACGGCGCTGACAACGGTCATTCTGCCCAGACGGTGCACGCTTATCCCCCAAGAGCCAGCGGCCCCGAGCAGAGCCGGGCTCACAATAGCAGCCCCCGATTTCGCGGCCAGAAGCTACGCTCCTGTCGTGATCATCGCCGTCGAACCTCGCGTCTCGAGGGTGATCGCGTTAGCCCCCACGCTCGGCTGGTTCCGCGCGCCGGGTGCGCTCGATCGACTCCGTGTTCCGGTCGTCGTCATGACGGGAGCGGCAGACAGGGTGACGCCTCCGTCAACCGTGGATGTCCTGCGCGCTGCCCCCGCCACCATCAGCGTGCGAACCTACCCCGGTGTCGGCCATCTCGATTTCCTCAGTTCGCTGCCTCCGAACGTGTCACCGACACCCGGCCTCGACCACCATGCGTTCCTGGCGACGCTTACTCAGGATTTCGTACGAGAACTCGCATAGCTGCGGCCCCGACCGGTCGGTCTCTCTTCGCGCGGGCGGAACGAGTGGACGACCGAGGTGGGCAGCCCGGGGGCGACGCTCCGTCGTGCTCGACATCGAGGGCAGGAAGACCACCCCTCAGTCCAGCACGTCGCCCAGGTCGTACGACGTCACCGTCTCGAGCTGCGCGAAGG
Source organism: Microbacterium sp. Leaf179 (assembly GCF_001423785.1). Classification (NCBI taxonomy): domain Bacteria; kingdom Bacillati; phylum Actinomycetota; class Actinomycetes; order Micrococcales; family Microbacteriaceae; genus Microbacterium; species Microbacterium sp. Leaf179. The sequence goes on from NZ_LMPH01000001.1 coordinate 934,173, forward strand.
CGCACGAGCGGGCGTCGCGGTCGGGGCGCCACCGGTCGAACTGCACGGTGTGGCGGAAGCGCATGCCCTCGAGCTGGTCGTAGCGCACCTCCAGCACGCGCTCGGGGCGCAGGCGCACGAACGACACGTCTTTGGATGCCGAGAAGCGCGAACGGTCGGTCTCTCCGACGACCGCTTCTCCTTCGGCGTTGCGCTCGACGAGCGGCGCGAGCTCGTCGATGAGTTCGCGGCGGCGGGCGTCGGTCCACGCCGATACCCCGCCGACGCCGTGCAGGGTGCCCTCGTCGTCGTAGAGGCCGACGAGCAGCGAACCGACGCCCTCGCCCGACTTGTGGATGCGGTACCCGAGGGCCACGACGTCGGCGGTGCGGGCGTGCTTGATCTTGAACATCGTGCGCTTGTTCGGCGCGTACGGCTGGGCGAGGGGTTTGGCTATCACGCCGTCGAGGCCGGCGCCCTCGAACTCGGCGAGCCACCGACGCGCGAGGTCGGGGTCGTCGGTGGTGCGGGTGACGTGAACGGGGTGCGGCACGGCGCCGAGCAGGTTCTCGAGCTGGGCGCGGCGTTCCGAGAAGGGCTCGGCTTGCAGGTCGCGGTCACCGCGCGCGAGCAGGTCGAACGCGATGAACATCGCCGGCGTCTCGTTCGACAGCATCGTCACGCGCGACGCGGCGGGGTGGATGCGCTGCGACAGGGCCTCCCAGTCGAGTCGCTGGTCACCGCGCTGCCCGCGCGCGACGACGACCTCACCGTCGATGAGGCAGGGCTCGGGCAGGATCTCGGCGAACGCCGCGACCAGCTCGGGGAAGTAGCGGGTGAGGGGCTTCGCTCCGCGGCTGCCGATCTCGACATCGGTGCCGTCCCACGACACGAGCGCGCGAAATCCGTCCCACTTGGGTTCGTAGCTGAACCCTCCCTCGACCTTCGCGTGCTCGGGCACCGCGGGAACGGACTTCGCCAGCATCGGTGCCGGGATGTCGTAGGCCATGGCTCAGCCTTCGCTCTCGCCCCCGGCGAGCGGCACGGGGTTCTTGCGCTTCTTGCGACGCGCCCACTCGGCGGGCCGGTCGGTGCCGTTCCAGACGCTGACGATGCCCCAGACCACGGCGGTGAGAGGCACGGCCAGCAGGGTGCCGAGGATGCCGCCGATCGCGGTGCCGCCGGCCAGCACCACCAGCACGACGAAGGAGTGCAGCTTCATGGTGCGGCCCATGAGCACCGGCTGCAGGAAGTTGCCCTCGAGCTGGTTGACGAGCACGACGACGCCGACCACGATCAGCGCCACGATGGGGCCGTTCGTGACGAGGGCGACGAGGGCCGCCAGGATGCCGGCGGTGACCGCACCGACGATCGGGATGAAGGCGAGCAGGAAGACGAGCACGGCGAGGGGCAGCGCGAGCGGCACCTGCAGGATGAGCAGACCGATGTAGATGCCGATCGCATCGACGGCGGCGACCGAGGCGGTGCCGCGCATGTACGACCCGAGCACCGTCACCGTCTTGTCGCCGATGCGGCGGGCGCGGTCGTAGTGGTCGCCGCGGAACGGGCGCAGGACGAACTCCCACATGCGCGGGCCGTCTTTGAGGAAGAAGAACAGGATGACGACCATGAGCACGAAGCCGGTGACGAACGACGCCACGGCGCTGACCCCCGCCAGGGCGCCGCTGCCGAACTGCGAGCTGGTGACGAAGTCCTGAACGCCCTGGATGAGGCCGTTGACCTGGTCCTGCGAGATCGCGAAGGGCAGCGTGTGGTACCAGTCCTGTGCCTGCTGGAAGCCCTGCACGGCTTGCGAACTGAGCTTCGGCCACTGGTCGACGACGGCGTTGACGACCAGCCAGCCGAGGGCGCCCAACACGACGACGACGGCGAGCAGCGTGAGAAGGGTCGCCAGGACCGCCGGCACTCCCTTGCGCCTCATCCACATCGTCACCGGGCCGAATGCCGAGGCGAAGATGAGCGCGAGGATCAGCGGGATGATGACGAGCGTCACCTGCTGGATGCCCCAGATGAGACCGGCGACCAGGATGACCACGACGATGATCTGCAGCGCACGGACCGCGAGGCGCCCGAACCCGTCGGCCCAGAGGCTCTTCGGAGGCGTCTGGACCGCCTGAGCGACGGAGGTGATCGCGTCGCGTGGCGCGGGATGACGAGAGAACAGGCCCATGCTCACAAGGTAGCGGGGGCCTCCGACATGGCAGGCGCGGGTTGCGCGGTGTCGTAGTGCCGGATAGGGCCGTCGGGATGCCGGAAAACCGGGGCGTTCTGCGGGTCCCCGGCGGTCGTCGAAGGCCGGTGACCGCGGCCCCGGCGCCGAAGAGGGCGCCGGGGCGTGGCATCCGGGGTCAGACGAACGCGCTCATCCCGGTGATGTCGCGGCCGAGCAGGAGGGCTTGAACGCTCTCGGTGCCCTCGTACGTGTGGATCGCCTCGATGTCGGCCAGGTGCTGCATGACGCCGTTCTCGAGCAGGATGCCGTTGCCGCCGAGCAGGTCGCGGGCGACCGAGGCCACCCGACGGGCGGCGCGGGTGTTGTGGTACTTCGCCAGCGACGCCTGCGTGGGGCGTAGGCCGCCGGTGGTTTCGAGGTCGGCCAGGCGGCGGCAGTAGAGCTGCATGGCGGTGACCTCGTCGAGCATCTGCGCCAGGCGTTCCTGCACCATCTGGAACTTCGCGAGGGGCTTGCCGAACTGCATGCGCTCCGTGGCATACGTCCGGGCGATCTCGTAACAGGCGGTGGCGTGACCCAGCGCCGACCAGGCGACACCCGAGCGGGTCGCGAAGAGCACGATCGATGCGTCCTTGAACGTGTGCGTGCCCGGGAGCACGGCATCCGCGGGCAGGCGGACGTCTTCGAGCGCGATGTGGGCCTGATGGATGCCGCGCAGCGACACCTTTCCGGTGATGACCGTGCCGGTGTACCCCGGGGTGTCCTGCTCCACGAGGAAGCAGCGCACGGCCCCGTGGTCGTCGCCGCCCTCGTTCTCGACCCGCGCCCACACGAACGTGATGCCGCCCGATGCGCCGTTGCCGATCCACTTCTTCGTGCCGCGGAGCGACCATCCCTCGGCCGTGCGGGTGGCGGTGGTCTCGAGCGAGACGGAGTCGGACCCGTGGTCGGGCTCGGTCAGCGCGAAGGCGCCCAGCACCGACCCGTCGGCGAGGGGCTGCAGCCAGCGCTGCTGCTGTGCCGGGGAACCGAAGAGCGCCAGGGTGCGCAGCGCGAGTCCGCCCTGCACGGCGAGGGCGGTGGCCAGCGACCCGTCGTGCCGCGAGATCTCCATGTTCACCAGGCCCGCGGCCAGGGGAGAGGTCGCGGGAAGGTCGGGGTGCTCGATGCCGTCGGTGAAGAGTTCGAGTTCGCCCATGCGGCGGACGAGCTCGATGGGGTAGGTCGCGGCATCCCATTCGCCCTGCATGCGCGTGCCGACCTCGTCGGCGAACTGCTTCGCGCGCTCCCACGCGGCGCGGTCGGCCTCGGGGATGTCGGCGAAGACGGCGTAGTAATCGGTGTCGCGGCGCCCGAGCAGGTCGTAGCGGGCGATCCGCTCACCGGGGAGCGTGGGGGTCTCGGCATCGGCGTCGATGGTCATGGTTCCCAGTATCGCCCATCTTGGGACTGGGTGTCATGGTGTGCGGGCAGAGCGTTGAGTGTCCTAGACACGCCGCACTCCCTGCGCAGGAGCGGCGTGTTCGGGACACTCAACGAGGTGGGTGCGTCGCCCGCGCTCAGTCCTCGAGCGATGCGCGCAGGCGGCGCGACATCTCGGCGGTGGGCATACGCCGGGGGAACGCGGCGACGATCACGTCGTCGCCGGCCGGGTCCTCCCCGTCGGGATGCACGCCGTACCGACGCAGCACGTCGTCGAGCGCGCGGCGCAGAGTGGATGCCGGAACCCGGGCGCCGCGCATGAGTCGACGCAGCACGTGGTTGTGCACGGCGGTGACGAGGGCGGCGAAGCCGACGGCATCCAGCGGATCGAGGCCCGGGAGGGCGTCGCGCAGGTACTCGTCGAAGAGGCGTTCGTACCGGAAGACGGTGACGATCTCGCGGTCGCGCAGCCCCGGGATCTCGCGCACGATCGCGTAGCGCCGGCGGGCCAGCTCGGGGTCGGCGGCGAAGTGGCGGAACACGCGCATCGATGCGTCGCACACGGCCGCCCACGGGTCGGCGTGCGGCTGCGCGAGGTACGCGCGGGTCTCGCCGATCAGCACCTCGTGGTCGGCGAAGACGACGTCTTCTTTGCCGCCGAACTGGCGGAAGAACGTCGAGCGCGAGACCCCGGCGGCCTGGGCGATCTGCTCCACCGACGTCTGGTCGTACCCGTGTGCGGCGAACAGGTCGATCGCGGCCGCCACGACCGCCGTGCGGCTCGAGGGGGCAGGGGTGTCGCTCACACGGGAAGCCTAACCGGGGCGCCGCTCACCGCCGCCGCGCGCGTGCCCGTACCACCAGCAGGATCACGCCGCCGATCACGACCAGCCCCGCGACGATCGCGAGGGGTGCGAGGGCGGTGGCATCCATTCCCGTCGACGCGAGGCGACCCCCGTCGGGGGCGGCGGCCGGAGCCGGAGACGCGCTGGGTGAGGCGCTCGGGCCCGCCGTCGCCGTCGGCGAAGGCGTCGGCGTGGGTTCCGGCGTCGGCTCGGGCGTCGGGCCGGGGCGGGGAGGCAGGGCGGCCAAGGCCGCTTCGGCGTCGATCAGGCCGGCGCCCACGATGTTCTCGGCGGGGACCGAATCCCAGGGGGAGGGAGCGCGGGTCGCCGTCGAGGTGAGCAGGGCGCGGATCTGCTCCTGGTCGGTGTCGGGGGCCAGGGAGCGGATCAGTGCGGCGACGGCGGCGGCGTTGGGGGCGGCCGCCGACGTGCCCGAGAAGATCTTGACCCCGGGGTCGTCGGTGTCGGCGCCGAGCACCGAGGTGCGAACGCCGTCGACCGAGAGCAGATCGGGTTCCGACACCACCGGGCGAGGGTCGAGCACCGCCGACGGATCGGCCGCGACGCGCGAGCCGAACGCCCAGGTGACCGGTCCGATGCTGCTGAAGTCCTCGACCTGCAGCGGGGTGGCGGCGGGAGCGGCGGCGACCGAGATCGCCGCCGGATCGCCGTTGTGGCCCATGATCGTGCGGCCCACGGTGTCGTCGCCGCTTGAGCGCCAGTACTCGGCGGACCCGACCTGCACGCCCTGGTCGAACGAGACGAAGACCGGCGGCAGGGGCAGTGAGGTCGCGGCATCCGGGATCGCGAGGCGCGCGACGGTGATGTCGATCTCGAACGGTTTGTCGCGGGCGGGCAGGGCGACGGTGAAGCCGGGGGTGGCGTCCTGCAGCGGTGTGGGGGCGGTCGACAGAGGCTCCCCGTCGATCGTGACGACGGGCACGAAGAGGCCGCTCACGCGGTCGGCCGGCTCACCCCACTGGAAGATCACCTCGCCCTCGTCCTTCACCCCGATCACGTAGTTCAGGGTCGTGTCGGTGCCCTCTGCGGGGTCGACGTCGAGGCAGTCGAGGGGAGCGGTGCGTCCCTGCGCGAGAACCGCCGTGGTCACCCCGTCGGGGCAGGCGGTCGGCCGGTACGCGGTCGTCTCCCAGCCGTTGACCGGCGCCTTCGACTGACCCGGCCGTGGGGCGACGGCGATCTTGTTGCCGTTGCCCGCGGCCGTGAAGTAGGCGACGCCGGCCGCGGTCGCGCGCACGATCGCCTCGCCCGAGAGGGAGCGCTGGAAGATCGAGTCGTCTTCCATGCCGATGTCGTCGACGATGACGTCGGCGCCCGCGGCGACCAACAGGTCGATGGATTCGCGCAAGGAGGCCGCGCGATCGGCATCCACTCCCGCGAACATCAGCGTCGCGCCCGGGGCGATGCCGTGCACGAGCTGCAGCATCGCGCGTCCCTCGTCCTTGCCCCCGGTCGTCTCGTGGACGACGTCGACGGGGGTGGTGCGCCCGCAGGGGTTGCCGGGGCCCGGCAGCAGACCGTGGGCGATGTCGTCGGCCACGGTGGCGCCCTCGGCGGAGGTCAGGCCGAACGAATCCGAGAGCACGCCGACGGTGACCCCCGTGCCGTCGACGCCGAAGCGCTCCCGCGCGAGGTCGGCCTTGAGCGGGGCGTCGGCGTCGACCGGGATCGACCGGCAGGAATCCGTCGCATCGGTCGGGGCCGCCCACGCGGCCGGGGCGATACCGGCGGTGACAAGGATGAAAGCGAGGGCGAAGCCCACTGAGGTCCGCACGCGAACGACTCCCAGGGTCGGTGACGCCGTCGACTGGTCAGCTCGGCGGTGGCTCAGGGAGCCGACGAGCTTCATCCTAGGGGCCGCACTCAGCGCGATCACAGCCTTCGTGGACCCTCCCACGTAGACGACGGGACCGGCGTCGGCAACCCGCTGCGCGGAGGCCGTCACCGAGAGTTCGATGGGACCATGACCTCCCCGCTGTGGACCCGAGACCGCACGCCCGCCGACACGACCTCGATCGAGCCCGGGACGCACCACGACGTGATCGTCGTCGGCGCCGGGATCACGGGCCTCTCCACCGCCGTGCTGCTCGCGGAGGCCGGCGTCGACGTCGCCGTGGTGGACTCCGGCGACGTGGGCGGGGGCGCGACCGGGGCGTCGGTCGGAATGGCGTCGCTGCTGCAGGGCACGACGCTCGCGACCCTGCGCCAGCACCACCCCGCGAGCCTCGTGCGCGCCTACGTCGAGTCCAACCGCGCGGGCCAGGAGTGGCTCGCCGAGCGGGTGGGTGCTGCGGCCGACCGGCGCACGGCGTTCACCTTCGGCCGCGGTCTCGCCACCGACACCGCGCTCGACGCCGTCCGCGACGCCGCGCGCGAGGCGGGCCTCGACGTGCGCGAGGACGCGCCCGACGAGCTCGGCGGGCGCACTCCCGTGCGCGCCCTCGCCCTCGACGACCAGCTCGCCCTCGACCCCGTGCAGCTCGTCGATTCGCTGGCCCGCGCGGCCGTCGACGCCGGGGCGACCCTGCACACCGGGGCGCGCGTCACCGACGTGCACGCGCTCCCCGCCGGACGCGTCGACACCGCCCACGGCCCGCTCCTCGGCGACACCGTCGTGCTCGCCACCGGCACCCCCATCACCCGCCGCGGGTTGTACGACCTCAAGACGCGGGCGCTGCGCTCATGGGCGATCGCCTTCGAGCTGGAGGGGGATGCCGCGGCCCCCGGCGGCATGTGGAGCGAGGTCGGCGTCGACGGGCGCAGCGTCGTGGCCGCACCGTCGTCGCTCGGGCGTCCGGCGCTCATCGTCACCGGGGCACGGCATCCGGTCGGCTCGGCGCGGTCGGAGGTCGCGCTCGCCGAAGAACTGGCCGCCTGGGCCCGACGCACCCTGCCGGTCGGGGCCGAGATCGCCCGCTGGTCGGGCCAGGACTACCAGTCGCACAACCTCGTGCCGTTCGTCGGGGGGATGCCGCGCGGCCTCGGCCGCCTGCGTTTCGCCACCGGCTACGCGGGGTGGGGCCTCACGAACGCCCCCGCCGCCGCGATGCGATTGAGCGACGAGATCCGCGGTGTCTCGCGCGCCGATCGGCCGCACTGGATGCGCACGATCGGCACGCGCATGACGGTGCCCGCCGACCTCGGTCGGGGGATCGGCGAGGCGAGCCGGCGCGTCGGCGTAGTGGCGGGGGCCCTGACCTCGGCCGTCTCCGCCCCGGCGAAGCGCCCCGCCGAAGGGGCCGGTGTCGTGGCGCGCCAGGGCCTTCGCACGGCGGCGGTGTCGACCGTCGAGGGGCGTACCCGCGCGGTCGTCGCCCCGGTTCCGCTCACCTGGAACGACGCGGAGCGGTCGTGGGACAGCCCCGTCGACGGCTCGCGCTTCGCGCCGGACGGCACGCGGCTCGAGGGTGCGGCGTCGGCGGATCTCGACGTGCGGGGTGCGGTGGGCTGAGGTCGCGCGCGCCGCGCACACCGGCGCTGCACGCGAGACACGGCGGCCTCGCCGGTGCCTACGCAGGAGGAGTGCGACGCCTCAGCTCTTCGCGCCGGTGAACGCGAGGGCGCCGCCCAGGCCGATCATCATGACGCCACCCGTCGCCGAGAGCGTCGAAATGCGCTGCGGCGAGCGGGCGAACCACGCGCGCGCGGTGCCGGCGGCCAGGGCCCAGGCGCTGTCGCACGTGAGCGCGAGCACCTGGAAGACCAAGCCGAGCAGCAGCAGCTGCAGCCACACGGCGCCGGCCTGCGGGGCGACGAACTGCGGCAGCACGGCGACGAAGAAGGCGATGGTCTTGGGGTTCGTGATCCCCACGACGAAGCCCTGGCGTAGCAGCATCCACGACGAGGCGGGGGCGCGGGACGCGCCGGCGACGTGGTCGCGGCGATGACGGATGGCCTGGATGCCGAGCCACACGAGGTAGATCGCCCCGACGACCTTGAGCACGGTGAAGGCGACCACCGACGACGCCACGATCGCTCCGACCCCGAACGACACCGCGAGCACCGCGGGCACCGTGCCGAGGGCGTTGCCGACGACGCTCAGCACGCCCGCCCGACGACCCAGGGCGATCGAGCGGCCGATGACGAACAACACGCTCGGGCCGGGGATGACGATGATCACGACCGACGCGGCGACGAAGGCCACGAGGTTCTCGAGCGGAGGCATGAGTGAAGGGTAGTGCGGCCGCGTTACGGGCAGACGTCGCGGCCGCTCCGGGCGATTTTCCGTGTGCGCGAGGGACCGTGAAGCCGATGAACGAGCCGAAGGTGCCGATGTAGAGGGGTCGCGAGGATCCACAGGTGCGGCTCGTTCAGAGCGGCGAAGGATGCCGCGACGTCGGCCTTGGCGGCGCTGAGGTTGTCCATGCGGAAGTACGCGCCGACCATCGCCACCAGGATGAGCGGCACCCAGATGAGGCCCGCGAGGGGGAGGTTGAGGGTGGCCGCGGCGCCGATGGTGATGACGATCGGCACGACGAACTGCGCGACCGAGGCGCCGAGGTTGCCGCCCGCGGCGTTGAGTCCGAGGGCGTACCCCTTCTGCGCGGCCGGATAGAAGAACGTGATGTTCGACATCTAGCTGGCGAAGTTGCCGCCGCCGAAGCCGGCGAAGGCGGCGATGAGCAGCAGGACGCCAAACGGAGTTGCGGCGTTCGACACCGCGATGGCGAGGCCGATGCGGAGGTTGATTCCTAGCCAGACCGGCTCAGTCAGCTGAGTAGGCGGCTGAGCTGAGGTGCCCGAGGGCTGCATCGACGAGCGCGCGGAGGTCAGCGCTGTCCTTAACTGCCCAGTATTCCCAGGCGATGTCGACTGCCGCGAGTGCGGCGTGCGCAAGGACCCGAGCGGCGAAGGCGTCAGGAACGCGCTCGCCGAGAGCGTCCGCGAGGATGACGGCACTCTCAGCCCGACGCTCTCGCAGCCGGGAGGTTAGTGCCGGCTCGCTCATGATGAGACGCAGTCGAGCTCGGTAGCCGTCGGGGTCCTCCTCCGCGACGACGATGACGGGTTCGATTGCAAGCCGCACCAGCTGCCAGTTGGACAGGCGAGCGTCGGCGGGCAGGGCTCGGAGGGCCGTCGCGTAGTCGATGCTGTTGCTCTCGACCGCGGCGACGACCACGTCTTCCTTGCTGCCGAAGTAGCGGAAGAAGGTCGCCCGGGACATGCCCGCCTCCCTCGCTGCGTCCTCGACCGTGACGCTCGAGTAGCCGCGCTCGAGGAACACCTTGAGAACCGTCGCAGCGAACTGGGCACGCAGGAGATCTCGCGTTCGATCTCGTACCCCTGCAGCCATGGTTCGAGCATAGGATGTGAGACGCGGTATCAGTGTAGATACGCGGTATCAATTCAGTGACCGTTTGAATCAGGAGAGCCGATGTCTACGACCGCTGCCAGATCCCATGCCACAGGACGAGAGCCTCGTCCAAATCTCGTGATTGCCGTCCTCGCCTTCGCGGGGATGGGTGCGTCGTTCATGCAAACGATCCTGATCCCGATTCAGGCGCAGCTTCCCCAACTGCTCGACGCGAGCCGAGACGACACGGCATGGGTGATCACGGTCACGCTCTTGGTGTCGGCGATCTGCACTCCCGTCTCGGGGAAGCTCGGCGACATGTACGGCAAGCGCCGCGTCGCTATCGTTCTGCTCTTCCTCCTGATCGCGGGATCCGTGATCAGCGCGCTCTCGCCGACGGTCGTGCCGCTGATCATCGGCCGAGGTCTGCAGGGCACCGGGATGGGCGTGATCCCGCTGGGCATCTCGATCCTCCGCGACGTCCTACCCAAGGAGCGTCTGGGCTCGGCCATCGCCCTGGTCAGCGCGACCCTCGGGGTCGGCGGAGCGCTCGGCCTACCGATCAGCGCCCTCGTCACTGAGAACTTCGACTGGCACGTCCTCTTCTGGGTCGCCGCCGCCATCGGTGCGGTCGCCCTCGCGCTCTTCGTCCTCGTCATTCCCGCAGGCGTCTCGAACGCGCATGGGAGGTTCGACCTCGGTGGCGCTGTCGGGCTCGCGATCGGCCTCGTCGGCCTCCTCCTCGCCGTGTCCCGCGGCAACGAGTGGGGATGGACGAGCGCTCCCACTCTGATCAGCGCTGGTATCGGAGTCGTGGCCCTGCTGGTGTGGGGTTGGTACGAGCTGCGCCGCAGTAATCCGCTGGTCGACCTGCGGGTGAGCGCTCGCGGGCCCGTTCTGATGACGAACCTCGCGTCCGTCGCGATGGGATTCGCCCTGTTCTCCTCCAGCATCGTGTTCCCGCAGCTGCTCCAGCTCCCCGAGAGCACAGGCGGTCTCGGGCTACCTCTGCTCGAGGCGAGCCTGATCCTGATGCCCTCGGGTCTGGCGATGCTCGCGATGTCGCCTGTCGCCGGCCGGGTGGAGAAGCGGGTCGGACCGAAGCCACTTCTGGTCGCTGGGGCCGTCATCATCGCTCTCGCCTACCTCGCCGCTGTGGTGCTCGAGCCGACCGTCTGGCTCGTGCTCGTGATCAATGTCGTGATCGGCATCGGGATCGGCCTGGGCTACGCGGCCATGCCGACCCTGATCATGCGCGCGGTCCCGGTGACCGAGAGCGGCGCGGCGAACGGGCTGAACACGCTGATGCGTGCCCTCGGCACGAGCATCGCCTCGGCCGCTGTCGCCGCTGTGCTCGCGAACTCGGCCGTCAGCAGAGCCGGCGGTTCCGTGCCCTCCGAGTCGGGCTTTGCCCTCGCCTTGCTCTTCGGACTCGCCGCTGCTGTGCTCTGCGCAGCCATCGCCGTGTTCATTCCCAGCCCTCGGACCGTTGTGGGTGAAGAACCGGCGCTGCCTGATGCGGTGACGCCGAAGGTGACCGCGGCTCGCTGAACCTGGAGCTGAGACCTCACTGATACGACGGTGCGCCCGGTCAGTCGTGGGTCGTACGCAACTCGCGGCTGATGGCGCGCAGTCCGGTCTCGAGGGCCTGGAGTTCGTCAAGGGAGAGCCGTGAGAGCACGTCTTCGCCGAGTTCGGGGCGGGCGGCCATCAGCTCGCGGACGACGGCGCGGCCGAGATCGGTGGCGTGGATGCGGCGGACGCGCTGGTCGGCCCGGTCGGTTTCACGGAGGACCAGGCCGCTGGCGGTGAGGCGGTCGATGAGCTTCGACATCGACGGCATCGAGACGGCGAAGCTCTGCGCGAGGCCCGCGCCCGTCGCTCCTTCCTCGGTCGTAACAATGACCGAGAGGGCTTTCAGCTGCTGGATCGTGAGGTCGGTGGTCAGCAGTGGTGCCAGCACGCGGGGGATCGACCGGATGGTGATCGCGATCGACAGGCGCTCGATGTCCGAGAGGGCGCGGGCGCGGGGGTCCATACGACCACCGTAGGACTCGGCGTATCCCCAGGACAATTACTTAGTTCTGGGCTAACCTTTTGGCGAGCAAGAACCGATCCGGAGTCGTGTCGGCGCCCGCGGGGGAATCCCGCCGACGTCCCATCCCGGGCTCCGTCATCGCGCCGATGCGCGTGACGAGAGCGAGCACGCATGACCGACAGCATCCTCACCACCGCAGACGAGCACCGCCTCGATGCCGCACGCCGGAGGTACCGCGCCGAGCGCGACCGACGCGCGCGGCCGGATGCCGCGTCGCAGTACCGCCGTGTGGTGGGGGAGTTCGGCTACTACGCGAAAGACCCCTACACCGAGCGCGTAGAGCGCGAGCCGGTGACCGACCGGGTCGAGGCTCTCGTGATCGGGGCTGGCTTCGGCGGGCTGCTCACCGCGTCGCGGTTGCGCGAGGCGGGCGTCGAGTCGCTGCGCTTGATGGACGAGGCGGGCGACGTGGGCGGCACCTGGTACTGGAACCGCTACCCGGGGGTGCGCTGCGATGTCGAGTCGTCGGTCTACCTCCCGCTACTGGAGGAGGTCGGCACGATCCCGTCCGAACGGTATGCGCCGGGCGAGGAGATCCGTCGGCACGCGGTCGCGATCGCGGAGTACTACGACCTCTACCGCGACACGCTCTTCCAGACCCGCGCCACCGCGCTGGCCTGGGACGAGGACGCGGAGGAGTGGCTCGTCGAGACCGACCGCGGCGACGCCTTCCGCGCCCGCTTTGTCGTGACCTCCTCCGGCACCCTGACCCAGCCGAAGCTGCCGGGCATCCCGGGGATCGAGACCTTTCGCGGCCACACCTTCCACACCAGCCGCTGGGACTACGGGTACACCGGCGGCACGCCCGGCGGCGGCCTTGTCGGCCTCGCGGACAAGCGCGTCGCCGTCGTCGGCACCGGTGCGACCGGCCTGCAGGTGATCCCGCACGTCGGCGAGGACGCGCGCGAGCTGATCGTGTTCCAGCGCACGCCCTCGACCGTCGATGTCCGTGACAATCGGCCGACGGACCCCGAGTGGGTCGCGTCGCTGCGCCCGGGTTGGCAGCGCGAGCGGATGGAGAACTTCCTCGCCGTCCTCGCCGGCGAGCCGGTGGATGAGTCACTCGTGCAGGACGGATGGACGAAGACCGTCGAGCTGCAGCGGCAGATCCTCTCGGGCGCCGTCGACACGTCGCTCCCGCTCGAGGAGCGCGAGCTTCGCGACGAGCTGGCCGACCTCGACACCATGGACCGCCTCCGCGCCCGCGTCGACCAGGTCGTCGAGGACCCCGCGACCGCCGCGGCACTCAAGCCCTGGTACCGCTACATGTGCAAGCGCCCCGGCTTCAGCGACACCTACCTGCCCACCTTCAACCGCCCGAACGTGCGCCTCGTGGACACGGCGGACACCGGCGGCATCACCCGGATGACCGAGACCGAGGTCGTCGTCGGCCACACCGTCTACGAGGTCGACTGCGTGATCTTCGCCACCGGCTTCGAGGTCGGCATCTCCGGCGTCATGTCCGGCACGCTGCCGGTCGTCGGCCGTGGCGGGCGGACACTGCTGGAGGCGTGGGCGCGTGGCCCGCGGACGCTGCACGGCTTCTCCTCGCACGGCTTCCCGAACCTCTTCCACCTCAGCGGCATCCAGAACGCCAACTCCGTGAACTTCGCCCACATCCTGCTCGAGCAGGCCGAGCACATCGCCGCCGTCATTGCCCGCGGCCGCGAGGTCGGCGCCCGCTACCTCGAGCCGTCCGCCGAGGCCGAGGAGGCGTGGGTGCGCAGCGTCCACGAGACCGCCGCCGACACCCGCGCGTTCCAGGCGGAGTGCACGCCCGGCTACTACAACGGCGAGGGCACCCGTTCCATCGGCGGCGCCACCTACAGCCCCGGACCGATCGCGTTCCACCGCCTGCTGCGCGAGTGGCGCGAGGACGGGATGGGCGACATGCTCGTCGGCGCGAGCGTCGGAGCCTCGCGGTGAAGCGGCGCGCGATCGCCGTGCCCGTGCTGCTCGCGGGAGTGCTCGCTGGCTGCACCGAGGCGGGCGACCTCTCGTCGGTGCCCTCGACCGCGACTGCGTCGGGCGTCACCGCCAAGCGGGTGCTGCAGGTCACGGAAGTGCACGAGGCCACCGGCATGACCTTGCTCGAGGGCCCGACGTTCGGCCCCGACGGCAGCCTCTACGTCGTCGACGTCACCGCCCCACCCGGTGCGGGCAAGGTGCTTCGGATCGACCTCGACGAGGAGAGCGTCGAGCAGGTCTGGACGGACGACTCCTCCGCGCTCACCTCGGCGCAGTTCCATTCTGACGACGGGCGGCTCTACGTCACCGACTTCCTCAGCGGATCGATCCGGAGCATGACCGCCGAGGGCCAGGACGTGCGCGACGTCGTCACCGGCCCGATCGACGGCATCCCGATGCAGCCGGACGACATCGCGTTCGGCGAGGACGGCGCTCTCTACGTCACCGACGCGGCCGGTGCCCAGGATCCGTACTGGGAGGCGACGGGCCGTATCGTCCGCGTCGACCCGTCGACCGGGGCGCCGACCGTGCTGGCGAGCGAGCTGCCCTCGCCCAACGGCATCGCCTTCTCGCCCGATCACGGCGAGCTGTGGGTCAGCCTGAACACCGGCAACCGCATCGATCGACTCACCCTCGCCGAGGGCGGCGCCGAGGTCGCGACCGCGTTCCCAGCGATCCACGCCTCACCCGGCATCGGCCAGCTCGACTCGATCGCGGTCGACGCGGACGGCAACCTCTACGTGGGCCTGCACAGCCGACCGGAGATCCTTGTTTACGACACCTCGGGCGCCCTGCTGCAGACGGTGACGATGACCGGTGAGGGCGTGAGCTCCGCGACGAATGTCGCGATCCAGCCTGGTACGTCTGTGGCATACGCCACCGTCAGCGGTCCCGACGGCGGCTTCCTGTACTCGTTCGAGGCGCAGGCCGCCGGCATTCCCCAGTCCACCGGCGGCTGAGGACACGACGAGACGACGTCCCTCGAGGTCCGCGTCGCTCCTCGGTAGCGCGGACCTCCCGATCCTTCGTCAGAGGGGGACCATCTCCATGCACTCGATCCAGAGCTCCGTCACCGACGGCGTTCGTCTCAGGTGACGGTCACCCGGGCGCGGACGATGTTCTGAACGCGGGTGTGCGCAGATGCGGGCAAGCCAGCGGTCTGCGAGGACACTCGAGCCGACAGGTAGTAGGTTCCCGGTGCCGCGAAGCTCTCTTCCGCATCGAGAGCGACGAATGCGCCGGGAGTGATCTCCGCGGGATCGCCGAGTCCGCCGGATGCTGAGAAATCGGGACGGACCTCGACGACGACGCCGGGTGTCGGAGCGTGGACCTCCAGGCGGATGCGGACAGGAGTGCCCGATGCGACAGCCGTTGCAGATTCTCCGTTGACGGTGAGCGTGGCGACGGGCTGGACACCACCGCGGTCGTGGGCAGTGTCGGGAAGGAGGACCTGCGCGTCGCGGACGGTGTAGCGGGAGTCCGGTGCCGGTTCGACGCCGTCCTCGACCCAGGCGGACAGCTGCTGCAGCGCTGCCTCGATGGCGCCGACGTAGGCGACGGACCTGTCGGGAAACTCCTGCTCGTCGTCATCGCCGTGGAGTGCGTTGTCGATATACCACAGTCGGAAACGGCCGTCCGTCTCTGCTCCGAGGTGCTGCTGGACACGATCGCGCTACCAGTCCGCCTGCCAGGGGTATGCCTCTCGATCGAGAAGACACGCAACCATGATCATCTTCCCCGAGATGGCCCCGGTCGGAACGGTCCCGGCGGTGCCCCGCGTGAAGAGAGGGCCCAGCAGCATCGGCCGTTGCGGGAAGGTCGGCCTGCCCTTCGTGCCGCGGAACTGATCCCATGCTGTGTACTCGGGGCCCGGGACCTGGTGACGATGGTAGGTCTGCGCGGCGAGGAAGCTCGAGTTGTCGAGCGTGACCGCGTCGCCGGGAAGAAGTGCGTGCACGACGTGGTCTTGACCCGGTTCGAGGTGTGCGAGGTCGCCGTCCACGCCGGACAGGCGCAGCACGGATCCAGCGGCGGCCCCCGAGCTCACCAGGAGCTGCGCGCCGAGGATCCATCCCGTCCGCGCGTCGTCGAGACGGACGGTGGACGCGACCTTCCCGTTCTGCTGCAAGAAGGACTCGTCGACGCCGCCGGCGACACGATCGCGTTCACTGGCGCCGGCGTCCTCGAGCAGCTCGGCGATCGTGGTGTCGAGCGTGACGGGATCACGATGGACAGAGGAGTGGGGATCGGCGCCGAGATATCCCTGGCCGCTCCAGAAGTCGGTCGCGAACGTGGGGTCGGCGGCCATGACGGCAGGGTAGAGGACGCTGAACCCGTGCATCCCCATCGTCTTCCACCCGAAGCAGGATCGGGGAGGAAACCCCATTCTGGTGACTTCGTCGAGCGCTGCCGACTGCTCGGTGGTGAGCGTGAGAGTCGCTGGATCGCCGCCGACGTCGTAAGCCTCGACGATCTGGGGCAGGACGTCGCGGAGGATCCGCATCGCGTGCATGCGGACGCTGAAGACGTTCGGGATGGACATATCGCTGCCGGGGACGTAAGGCGCGAATCCGTCCCAGACGCCCCGGGTGCTCTCGGACGACCCGAGGGTCCGGTAAGCCCCGCCGGATCCGCCGTAGAGATAGCCGAAGGGTCGGTGGTCGCGACGGTAGACGACACTGGCCACGCTCCGGGAGAAACGCGCGGCGGCGGCCGACGCGCGGTACGCGCCGTTGGGCGGGTCCAACCCGGAGGACCGATCGGCAGCTCTCGGACCGCCGCCATTGGTCTCCACGAAGTAGGCGCCGCTGTCGATCGAGAAAGCGATCTTGTTGTAGGCGCCGGTATCGGCAGGGCCCAGGTTCTCACTCTGGGGCACCGGTGTGACGTGCTGGAAGAATCGGCCCTCGTAGGTCTCCGGCTCTGGGAAGTAGAAGGAGAACAGGGTGTCGGTTCCCGCGAAGCCGCCACGGACGTACCTGTGGCGCACTGGTGTCTCCCGCCACTCGTCGACGTCGATGAAGGGCGCGGAGAGGGCCTCGTCGCCGTCCTCGAGGGGCCACGCTCGCTCGGTGAGCGCGGCGGCGGTAGGGGAAGGGTTCATGGGAGTGCTCCTGTGGACGATGCGGTCGGCGGCGAGTGGAAGGTCTATCGGAGCAGCAGTCTCGTCCCGGCCGAGCGCATGACGTGGTCGAGAAAGCGCATGGGAAGAGAGTCTCTTCGTCGAGAACACGAAGCACTGCACTCGCGAAGTCGACGCCGCAATCGATCCCGAGTACAGAAGACGCGCTCACGGCTCGCCAGCGTCGCGGGGAGTTGCAAGAGGGAAGTGGGCCGCCCCGGCTCGCTGCACGGTGTCCCCTTCCTCGGACAGAGGAAGGGGACACCGCGTCCTGCGGGGCTACGACTGGGGAAGATGCGCCGCCGGACCGACGAGCGTTCCCTGCGTCACGCCCCCCTCGTTGACCGCGTCAACGCGGATCCAGAGGTCGGTGCCGGCATTCAGCCCTGCGAGCTCGACGCTCGTGCCGTTCAGGACGGTGCGGCTGCGAGTGAGACGCTCTGGTCGCGTTCCGTAGCGGACGACATAGCGCTGCGCGCGCTCAGCAGGTGTCCATTCGACCTCTGCTGTCAGCGGGTCGATCCTCCGGCAGTCGGCGGCCGCGACCTCTGGCGCCTCGGTCGAGCCCACGCCGAAGACGCGCACTCCGCTGACAGCGAGAGGTCCGTCGAACGGGAGTCGATGAGCGCGCAGGCGCAGGTATCGCAGGTGCTCGCGCTCCACTACCTGGATCAGCGCGTGCGGGGTCGCGACTCCGTCGTGGAGTACCGTCCAGCTTCGGCCGTCCGTCGACGCCTCGAACGTGTACTCGGCCTCCTGATGAGTGGCGTAGATGCTCCGCCAGGTGTGTCCCTGGTCGTGGCCCTCCGTGAGCTCCGACGCGAAATCGGCGAGCCGGTGATCGGCGAGATTGACCTGCACCGCTCTGACGTCCTTCGGCTCGCCGAGGTCGACCTCGAGCCACTCGTCGCGACCGGGTCCGTCCGACACCCACCACGTCCGGACGTCCTCGGTCGTCGCGAGCAGCGGCTCATGTCCGGCGGCACTCGAAGACGCCCGTGCCGTGGCACCTCCGGAGAGGAGCATCCACTCCGGCTCTGCGTGCGAGGCGAGGGGCAACGGGCCGTCCGGCACCGTCATGGGGTAGTCGGCGAAACCCTGCTCGCACTGCAGGACGCCGTCCGCGTCGAAGGCGGCCGGGAAGATCCCGATCCGCCGCTCGAAGATGTCGTTGACGCTGATGCGCATGGTGGCGGCATGCCACCAGTTGCCGTACTCGTCCTGGACGGTGCTGCCGTGTCCGGCGCCCGTGATGAAGCCGCCGGCCTTGAGCGAGAACGGGCTCTCCTCTGAGTGCAGGAAGGGCCCCAGCGGGCTGTTCGACGTGAGATAGCCGTCGGCATAGGTGTTGTACTGCGTTCCTGGCGCCGCGTACTGCAGGTAGTAGGTCTCCCCACGTCGGGTCATCCAGGCTCCCTCGATGTAAGGATCGGAGCTGAGGAATGCGGCCGCGCGACGCTCGCGCTCGGTGGTCGGCTCCGGGATGCGATGGTCCTCCCCGTTGCGCTCCCAGCCGCGGCGTCGAGCGTCGGCGGCGACGAGGTCGACGGGTTCGCCGATCGGCGTGAAGTCCGCGTCGACCTCGACCCCTCGGATCGGCTCAGTACTGCCGCAGCCCCAGTAGAGATAGACCCGGCCGTCATCGTCCTGGAAGATGTTCGGATCCCAGAAGGCGAAGGTCCCCGGGGCGACCTCCTCGAAGTCGTCGTCAAGGGGTGAGACGCTGCGGAAGAACGGCGAGGTCCCTGACTTCCGCGAGGCGCAGACGATCAGCGCGTCATCGACCACGCGCACATCCGGCGCGTAGTCGTAGGGCGGGAGCTTCTCCGTCGCTTGATAGGTCCACTGGGCGAGGTCCACGGAGTGCCAGAAGCCCCGCGACATCGAGGCGAACAGGTAGTAGCGCCCTCGATAGCGCACGATCGAGGGATCGGCAGCTTCCCGGTGCACGCTGCGACGGGGCTCGCCGATCACGATACCGCCGACGGATCCGCTGAAGCGAACGTCCTGGTACCGGTACTCGAGATCGAGGGGATTGCAGATCAGACGGGAAGTGCGCGAAGTGCTCACTTCTCCTCCTTCTCAGATCGTCTGGCCGGCGTCGGCCAGAAGGGTGCTGCCCGTCATGATCGAGGCGAGGTCGCTCGCCGCGAAGAGGACGACGCGCGCGATGTCGTCCGGAGTCCCGATCCGGCCGATGAGGCTGCTGGTCATGACCGGCATGTCCGGAGCGGGTCGATCGCCCAGAGCGGCGGCTCCTGCGGCGGCGGCGGCGAGATTGCCCTCGGTGGGGACGAAGGTGGGCGCGACGCCGAGCACGCGGATCCCCAGCGGGGCGAACTCGAGCGCCATCTGCTTGGTCATGCCCCGGACGGCGTGCTTGGACCCCACGTAGGCCGCGAGTCCTGGCGCGGTGCCGCGGAAACCGGCGGTCGAGACAATGTTGACGATCACCCCACCGCCGTCCATCCGCTGCGCGGCCTCGCGGGAGCCGTGGAAGACGCCGCGCGTGTTGACGGCGAAGACCTGCTCCCAGGTCTCGTCGGGCATCTGTGCGACCGGGACCGCGGGGAAGATGCCGGCGTTGTTGACCCAGATGTCGATCCCGCCGAGTTCCGCCTCGACGTGAGCGGCTGCCTCGGCGACCGAAGCGGAGTCGGTCACGTCCATCCGGACCCCGAGAGTGCGC
The DNA here is from genome assembly GCF_001423785.1 of Microbacterium sp. Leaf179. Taxonomy (NCBI): domain Bacteria; kingdom Bacillati; phylum Actinomycetota; class Actinomycetes; order Micrococcales; family Microbacteriaceae; genus Microbacterium; species Microbacterium sp. Leaf179. Next base: position 953,803 of record NZ_LMPH01000001.1, read on the forward strand.
GAACCGGCGGGCAGTCCTGCTGCCGTGGCCGCGGCCCGGCCCAGGTCGAGGTCGGCGACCGCGACATCGGCTCCAGCCTCGGCGAGTCGGGCGGCGATGGCCCGCCCCAGACCCTGAGCGCCGCCGGTGACGACCGCGCGGCGGCCGGTCAGGTCGAGCAGCTGCGCGACGGGGACGGCTGTCGCGTCGAGGAACGCGGTGGTCATCGGGCGACCTCTGCGACCAGCGCGTTCTTGGCCGCGACCCGGCCGAGCCAGGCGAGGCTCGGCTTGGGCGAGCGGACGAAGGTCTGGCGGTCGACGGCGATCAGGCCGAAGGTCGGCTCCCAGTGGCCCCACTCGAAGTTGTCGAGGAGCGACCAGTGCAGGTAGCCGCGCACGTCGATCCCCTCGTCGATCGTGTGGGCGAGGCCCTGCAGCGCCTCATCGGTGTAGCGGATGCGCTGGGTGTCGTCCGCGGTCGCGATGCCGTTCTCGGTGACGAGGACGGGGACGCCCTGCGTCACCTCCCAGGCATGGCGTACCGCCATGGCGAGCGCGTCGGGGCGGTAGGCGGTGCCGACGAGGGTGTTGTCGGGGTGCGGCGGGTGCGGGACGAGGCCGCGCGCGTCCACCTCCTGGCTGGAGTAGGCCTGGACGCCCACGAAGTCGTCGCCGCGGCTGCCCTCCCAGTAGACGTCCTCCTTGCCGAGGCGGATCTCGAGCAGCTTCTCCTCGCCGCCGGGGGCCGCGGTCAGTGCGCCGGCGGCGATGGTCCAGCCGACCTTCGCCGAGGTGCGCTCGCGCACAATGGCGCGGGCGGCGTGGTGGATCCGGGCGAACATCCGGCCGAGCTCGGGATCGGCGTAGGTGAGGAAGTCGCCGTGGGACTTCTTCTCTCCGTCTCCGTCGTCGGCGGCCTCGACGGTCGGGCTCTGCCACTCGCCGCTGCCCGCCTCGCTGAGGCGCCGCATCGCCGTCATGATGGCGGCCTGCATGTTCGGCTCGTTCATGGTCACGACCCACTCGACGCCGTCGAGGATGGTCGTCGCCTCGGTGACGAAGCGCTCGAACAGCTCTGAGGCGTCCTCAGCGATCCAGCCGCCGTTCTCGGCGAACCACTGCGGGGTGGTGAAGTGCTGCAGGGTGACGACCGGAGTGACTCCGCGCTCGAAGCAGAACTCGATCATCCGGCGGTAGTGGGCGAGCTCTGCGCGGGAGAAGTGCCCGCGCACGGGCTCGATACGCGACCACTCGAGGCTGAAACGGTAGGCGGTGAGGCCGGCGTCGGCGAGCAGGGAGATGTCCTCGTGGTAGCGGTGGTAGCTGTCGCAGGCGTCGCCGGAGAGCTCCATGCCGGGCATCATCTGCTCGCGCGCCCACCAGTCGCTGTTCGTGTTGTTGCCCTCGATCTGGTGGCCGGCGGTGGCGGAGCCCCAGAGGAAGCCGTTCGGGAATTCAGTCATGATCGTCCTTCGGTCTGCGCCGTCGCGAGGGCGGCGTCGTGGTCGGTCGTCGGGGCAGTGGCGGGCAGCGGCCGCGCCGCACGCGTGGCGCCTGCTCGCACGTGCAGCTCGTATCCGTCGGGGAAGAGCAGTCGTCCGGTGGTGCCCTCGGGCAGATCGACGTCGACGACGAGCTCGTCGCCCTCGCGGCGCCACTCGACGCGGAGCGTGCCCTGCGGTGACTCGTGGCTGCCGCGGGCCCACTCGAGATCGGGTCCGGGGACGGGCGCGATGATGACGGAGCGCCAGCCGATCGAGTCCTCGTCCTGGCGCAGCCCGAGCAGGTGGGTGTGCAGGAAGCGGACGACGGCGCCCTTGCTGTAGTGGTTCAGCGACTCGTGGGCCTGGCCGGCGTCGTCGATCCCCTCCCAGTCCTCCCAGACCGTGGTGGCGCCGCGGTCGAGCATGTGCAGCCACGACGGCGCGGTGCGTCGGCGCAGGAGCGAGTAGGCGGTATCGGTGTGCCCCATCTCGGCCAGCACCGGAAGCAGGTCGCCGGTGGAGAGGAAGCCGGTGCCGAGATGGTCGTCGGCGGCATGGATGAGCTCGACGAGTCGATCGGCGGCCGCGGCCCGCAGCTGCTCGGGCACGAGTCCGAAGGAGAGCGCGCGGACGTAGGAGGCCTGCGAGTCGACGGAGGTGATCCCGTTCTCGCGGAGGTAGGCCGCCTGCCAGGCCTCGCGGATGTGCTCGGCCAGCGCGGCGTAGCGATTGGCGTCGGCGGTGCGGCCGAGCAGACCGGTGATGCGGGCGAGGGTGGCGGTCGAGCGGTGCAGGTAGGCGGTGCCCACCTCGCCCTTGTCGGCGGTGAACCAGGCCATCGGATCCGCCTGGACCGGGTCGATCGGCCGGCCGTCGGCGTCGTGCTGGCGCGGCTCGATCCACTCGCCCCAGTGGAAGGTGCCGTCCCAGAGGAACTCCTCGAACCACTCCGGCTCGGGGGAGCGCTGCACCCGGACGTGGTGGCGCTTCGTACGGGCCTGCTCCAGCGCCCACTCGACCCAGCGGGTCATCGCCTCGACGTTCTCCTTGAGGACCAGCCGGTCGCCGCTGTCGCGGTAGAGCTCCCAGGGGACAGCGACGATCGCGTCGCCCCAGCCGGCGGAGCCGGTCATCTGCGCGAACTGCTGGTCGACGTGGTGCTTGATGCGACGGCCGTCGGGGGAGAAGTTGGTGATCCGGCCGTCCTCGAGCTGGTCGTCGCGGACGGAGCGGAGCCACTTGCGGGTGAAGCCGTGCACGTTGAAGAGGCGCGTCGCCGTCGAGATGAACACCTGGTAGTCGCCGCTCCAGGCGAGCCGTTCCCGGGTCGGGCAGTCGGTCGGCACGTCGACGGCGTTGCCACGGAAGCTCCACTCGGCGATCTCGTGCAGGCGCACGAGGTCGGGGTCGCTGCACTCGAAGGTGCCGGCGCGCTCGAGTTCCGTCTGCATGATTCGCATCGAGACGGTCGACGGATCGAACGTCGCGCCGTGGCGGGTGATGCGGGCGTACTGGAAGCCGTGCACGGTGTGCCGCGGCTCGAACGATGCGGGAGTGGGGCCGGCGACGACCTCGTCGCGCTGAACGAAGAGCGTGGCCGGCTCGCCGGGGCGGTGGGAGTCGAGATGGGCGGTGGAGAGGTCGCCGTCGGGGCCGCAGTGCTCGCCGAGCTCGATGACGGTGCGGGTGCCCTCGGGGCCGAGCTCCTCGAGCCGGAGCCGGCCGGAGGCGTTCTGCCCGAAGTCGAGCACCCAGACCCCCGGGCGGATCTCCCACGCGCCGACGGGCTCGCGGACCTCGATCACCCGGACCGGGGGAGCGGGCGACCACTCGATCGGTGGGGCGTCGACGACATCGACCAGGACAGGTCGCGGGGGCGCCTCGGCCGCCGTGAGGTCGAGGGTCTGCCCGTCCATGAGGCCGGCGCCGGTGATGCGGGAGAGCGCGCTGATCCAGGAGTCGCCGGTGCCGATCACCCGGTGGCTGCCGTCGGCGAGCTCGAGATGCAGCTCGGCGCGGAAGCCGAGGGTCGTGCCCCACTCGGCGGGGACCCGGAAGGCGCCGACCTCGCCGCGGTACCAGCCGTCGGAGAGCTCGACCTCGACGCGGTTCACGCCCACGCGGAGGGCGTCGGTCACATCGGCCGCCTGCGCGTAGAGCGTGCGGTCGTAGGAGGTGGAGCCGGGGGAGAGCTCCACGGCACCGACGCGGCTGCCGTTGATCGTGGCCGTGTAGAGGCCCAGAGCGGTCGAGTAGAGACGCGCGCTGCGGACCTCCTGGTCGAGTTCGACGTCGACGGAGAGCAGGTGCGCGGGCCGTCGGCCGGCGGTGCCGTCGTCGTCGGTGGCGGGCGGGGCGGGGGAGATCCAAGACGCGGTCCAATCCTCAGCGAGCAGCCCCACCTCGAACGCTGCCCAGCGTGACCATGTCGCGCCCGGCCGGGCCGCGCGGACCCGCCACTCCACCCGGCTGCGGCTCGCCAGGGCGGCCCACGGCCACTCCACGAACGCCGATGACGAAACCTCGGCGAGGGGCAGCAGCCGGTCGTCGACGACCGCGTCGATCTCGTAGCGGTCGGCGGCGCCGCCGACGGGCGCCTTCCAGGAGAGCCGGGGGGAGCCGCCCGTGGTCGGGATGCGGTCGCCGCCGCTGTCGACCGTCAGGGCGAAGGGCGCGGTTGCGGGCGTGACGAGCTCGTGCGCGCTCATCGGACGGCCTTGACCTTCGAAACGATCATTAGACCGCCGACCAGGGCGAAGGACGCGCCGATCAGGTAGAGCAGGGTGTAGTTCTTCTCGGCGCCGATCGCGCCGATGCTGATGATCGCCGCCGCGATCAGCGGGGCGACGGCGCTCGGGATCTTCTGGGCGAAGGCGACGACGGCCATGTAGCGGCCGGCCTCGCTCCGGTCGGGGAGGATCGCGAAGATGATCGCCTGATCGACGGTCGCGAAGATGGCGATCGCCAGCTGCATGAGCACCGCGCCGATGATCAGCTGGGGCAGGGACCAGGCGAACGCCTCCGTGACGGCTCCGCCGACGAAGACGACGGCCGAGATGGCGACGAAGAGCCGGCGGCGCTTGAGCCGGTCGGAGAGGAAGCCGCCGAGCAGCGCCCCGCCGGTCGCGGCGACGACGCCGAGCATGCCGATGCTGGCGACGACTCCGGCGACCTCGCGGACGGGCAGGTCGAGCCGCTGCGCGTAGAAGAAGGTGCCGAAGGTGGTGTTGAAGTAGAGGCCGATGAAGAAGATGAAGCGGCCGAGCCAGTTCCAGGAGAAGTCGGGGTAGCGGCGGACGTCGAAGCCGTAGCTGCGCACCACGGAGCCGAGCGTGACGGCGGCGCCGGCGGGCAGGGCCTTCGAGCTGCCCTCCGGCTTGACGAAGGGGAAGACGGCGATGAGGATCGCGCCGATCAGACCGGGGATCGCGAAGACGAGGAGCGTGCTGGAGGAGACGGCGTAGGCGATGCCGATACCGAGGATGGGAGCGACCTGGTTCATCAGGTTGGTCAGCGCCGAGACCTTCCCGCGCTGCGAGTCGGGGAGCTTGTCCGCCTGCAGCGTCTGCACGGCGGCACCGGAGATCGACCAGCCGGCCATGCCGAGCACCCAGCCGCAGCCGACCAGGAGCAGGTTGGGCGCGAAGCCCATCAGGAGCAGGCCGGTGAGGCCGAGGCCCGCGCCGAGGAAGAGGAACGGCGTACGGCGGCCCCAGCGTGAGCGGGTCCGGTCGCTCCACAGGCCGACGAGCGGGCTGATCAGGAGGTAGACGACCTGGGCGATGCCGGTGATGACGCCGAGCAGCTGCTCCTGCCCGGGCGCGAGCTCCGAGATGCGCAGCGCGATGCCGTAGGAGAGCGGCACCATCATCGCCATCGAGCCGCCGAAGCTGGCGAGCATCAGCCAGAGGATGTAGCTGCGGCTGACCGGCTTCTGCGCCTCGGCCACAACGGGGCTCGCCGCGTCGATCGGCGGCACCGCCCCGGGCTCGGCGGCCGGAGCGGCGGGAGAGATCCCGGCGCCGGCGGGGACGTGGACATCGGGATCGTGCGTGGTCACCGGGACTCCTTCATCAGGTGGCGTGCCCGCTGCGGTGCGGGCGTGGAGCGGCAGTGCTCCCGTGAAATGTGACCACTGTGGTCACCATTCGTACTGTAACCAGTGTGGTTAGCATTGACAAGCGCGAGGGGAGCGGATCCCAGGCAGTGGAGGAGGACCGCATGACGACCGATGCGGACGATGCGGGCGCGACGATCCGTGGCCCGCGCGGCCCGTACGCGTCGACGCCGGCCCGGAAGGCGGAGATCGTGCGCGCCGCGTCCGCGAGCTTCGCCGAGCACGGCTTCGAGCGGGCCTCGCTGCGCGACATCGCTTCCCGCGCGGGCCTCACTCACGCCGCGCTGCTGCGCCATTTCGCCACGAAGGACGAGCTGCTGTTGGAGGCTCTGCGGCAGCGTGATGCCGATGACATCGCTCTCGCCGAGCGGATCCTCGCCTCCGAGCACTCGCCGGAGCAGGTGCTCTCGAGTGTCTTCGCGGAGGAGTTCGCGCATCCGGAGGAGCAGCGCAACTGGCTCGCGATCACGATCGCCGCGACGGATCCCGGGCACCCCGCGCACGACTTCTTCGTGCAGCGTCGTGACCGCGTGCGCGGCTACTTCTCCACCACCCGGCTGGCGGCGGCGGGGGACGGCGAGGAGGTCACCGCGGACGAGAAGATCACGCTCGTCCTGGCGATGATCGACGGCCTGCGGATCCAGTCGCTGCTCGATCCCGGGCGCCGAGCGCTGCCGCTGCTCGATGTGTTCCTACGGCTCATCGCCTCGCCCTGATCGGACGACGCAGGAGCTCGATCCGTACAACTCGGACGTCGTGCGTGGGGAACATGAAGTAGCGCTCGTCACCGTTCAGCGTGCGGCCGGGCCGCCACTGCCCGTCGACGAAGGCTCCCTCTATCAGCGTGTCCCACTCGACGAGCTCGCCGGGTCGGGAGAAGCGGACGGAGGCACCCCGGGCGGCGACGAGGAACTCGTCCCCGCCGAGGTGGATCACGACGCCGTACCCGGTGACGACCGCGGCGGAGTCGCCTGTGCCCTCCCCGAACATGCCGCGGGTGTCGATCGGGCCGGAGGCGGTGGCGGAGTAACCGCCCAGCTCGACCGTCTCGCTCGCACCGGTCACGAGCCGGAAGCCGTGGATCCGGTCGTCGATCTGGGCGTCGGCGATCAGAGACGACAGCGACTGCAGGACCTCGAACTCACGGAAGAGCTCCTCATGGTCCAGGACGTCCTCGACCCCGAAGACGTGGAAGCCGAGTGCCCCGTGCGCGCCGACGGCCACGCTCGCCAGTCCCGGCTCGGGGCGCGCCTCCGGGACGAGGATCGCGTTGTCGGCGACGTCGAACGAGGCGACCGCCCCGGCGAAGTCCTCGCTGTAGATGTCCGGTGCCAGGAGCGCGAGCGTCGGTGCTCCGATCTGCCAGACGTCGATCATCCTCGCCACGGGTCCGCCGCTGGGGTACTGACCGGGCTGTGCCGCGTTCGGCTGAGGCCCGAGCCACGCGTTGGTGAAGAGCGGCAAAGGGTGCTCGCGCTCTCCCGCTCGCGCCACGTGGTTCACGAAGTGGCTGAACGCCCAGGCCATGAAGACCTCGTCCGCCTCCGGACCCTCGCCGAACACCTCCGCCCAGCTGCCGGCGGAGCGCGCGCCGTGTGAGCGCCAGAGCTCGCGGAGCCACGGCTGCAAGGTGTCGCCGCGCTCGGCGAGTGCGTCGAGCAGGGCTGTGGGTACCGGAGCGTGCCAGGCCGCTTCGGCGAGGGGGCTGCGGTCGCGGCTGTCGCCGAGCAGGCCGACCTCGTTCTGCACCTGGACGGCGATGACGGTGTGCTCGGGGTCGACCTCGCGTAGGTGCGCCATCAGTGCGGTGAAGGCGCGGGCGTCGGCGCGGAGCAGCTCCTCGCCGAAGACGCTGAGGATCGGCCCGTCGAGGCTGAAGCGGCCTGTCAGCAGGTTCTCCTCGTCGCGCTCGGCCCGCGGAAAGCGCTCCTCGTCGCGGCGCACCCAGCTAGGCGCGTAGGAGGACTCGGCGTTTTTGTACGAGCCGAACCAGATCAGGATCAGGCGGATGCCGCGCGCTCGCGCCTGGATGATCTGGTCGTCGACGGCGAGGAAGTCGAACTCCCCCTCCTTCGGCTCGACGAGCTGCCAGCTCGCCGCGCCGATCACGGAGCGCACGCCGGCCGTGGCCAGGCGGTCCCAGACGGGAGCGAGATAGTCGGGGCTCGAGGGGCTGGAGTTGTGCAGCTCACCGCCGAGGGCGAGGAAGGGCTCGCCGTCGACGATTAGCCGGGAGCCGGAGCCGCGGCGTTCGATCCGAGGGAAGGGACGCTCGGCGCTCACTGGACGGACCATCCGCCGTCGGAGGCGAGCACGGCGCCATTGATGTTCACGCCGTCGTCCGAGAGCAGGAAGCAGATCGACGCGGCGAGATGCTCGGCGGTCGCGATCGTCGGGATCATCGCCTGGAACGGCTGCAGCCGGGCCGAGCCCTGCTCGGACATCGTCGGTGGCATCGGGATGCCGGTGGCGACCCCGCCGGGAGCGACGGCGTTCACCCGGATTCCCTGCGGACCGTACATGAAGGCCGCCGACCGGGTCAGGCCGAGGACACCGTGCTTGGAGACGGTGTAAGCGTTGCCGGAGCTGTTTCCGCGCAGCGCCGCCTCGCTGGCGACATTGACGACCGAGCCCGTCCCGGCGGCGAGCATCGTCGGCAGCACCGCGCGGAGCACCTTGAACGGACCGGTCAGGTTGATGCCGATGACGCGGTCCCAGACGGCGTCGCTGGTCTCGTGCGCGGGGGAGAAGTCGTCGTTGATGCCGGCGACGTTCGCGAGGGCGTCGATCCGGCCGTCCGCCGCGGCGACGATCGCGTCGACGTCGTCCTGCGCCGTGATGTCGGCGCGCACCGCGACGACCCCGAGACCGGGGTGGCTCGCCACGAGCTCGTCGAGCCGCTGCGCCGAGACGTCGACGGCGATGACGCGGCCACCCTCCCGGGCGATGCGGGAGGCGGTCGCCCGGCCGATGCCGGAAGCGGCACCGGTCACGACGACCGTGCGGCCGGTGAAGCGTCCGGGCGTCACCCGCTCGGACCAGCCGGAGGGCTCGGCCTCGGCGGGAAGTACTCCGTCGTTCGCGGCGAGCACCAGCTCGTCGATCACCGACTGCGGCATCTGCCCGTTGCTGACAGCGACGAGCTGCTGCAGGGGGAGTCCGCGCAGCGGGGCGAGCATCTCCTCCTGCGTCCCGCTCTGCTCGAGCAGCGCGCGCACGAGCGGCCCGCCCTTTGGGTGGGCGAGCCACTCGCCGATCGTGCTGCCGGCGGTGACGGGGGCTGTCTGGGTCACGGTGTTCTCTTCTCTGGTCGAGGGGACGACGGTCACTCGTGCACGGTGCCGACGGCGGATAGGAGGGAGGTGGGCCTCACGCAGCGTTCCGGGCTGATAGTCGCGCCAGCGCGTCTGCGACGACGACGTTCACTGGTGCGTCGATGTCGACGGCGAAGCCCGGTTCATCCGACTCGAGGCGCTGCAGCGTCGCGAGTTGAGACTCCAGGAGCGATGCGGGCATGAAGTGGTCCTTGCGACCGCGCATCCGAGCGGCGAGGACCTCCGGGGCGCCGTCGAGGTGGACGAACACAGCTCCCGGCGCGGTCGCAAGGATCGCCTCGCGGTACGCGCGTTTCAGTGCCGAACAGGCGACGACGACATCCCCGTCGACGAGCCGCTCCGCGACCGCGACGAGCCACGGCCCTCGGTCGGCGTCGTCGAGCGGTGTTCCCGCCGCCATCTTCTGAACGTTCTCCAGCGGATGCAGCGAGTCGCCGTCGACGAACACCGCGCCCAGCTCGGCCGCGAGAAGCGCTCCGATGGTGCTCTTCCCGCATCCGGAGACACCCATCACCACGACCGACATCCGGTGCTCCGAGGCGCTCACCAGTCGTGGACCGTGCCGTCGGCGAGACGGTTGTAGGGCAGGTAGGCCTGCACGTACGGGTACTTGCCCGCCTCGTCGGTGTCGAGCTCGACACCGAGACCGGGCTCGTCCCCGGGGTGCAGGTATCCGTCCGTCCAGGTGAAGGACTGCCGGAACGTCGCGTTCGTCTTCTCGCCGTGCTGCATGTACTCCTGGATGCCGAAGTTGTGGATCGCGAGGCCCAAGTGCATCGCGGCGGCCATGCCGACGGGTGAGATGTCGGTGGGTCCGTGCATGCCGGATTTGATCTGGTACTGGGCCGCGTACTCGAGGGTCTTCTTCAGCGCGGTGATGCCGCCCATGTGCGTGACGGCGCCGCGGACGTAGTCGATGAGCTGCTCGCGGATGAGGTCCTTGAAATCCCACACGGTGTTGAAGATCTCGCCGATGGCGAGCGGTGTGGTGGTGTGCTGGCGGACCAGGCGCAGCGCCTCCTGGTTCTCCGCGGGCGTGCAGTCCTCGAGCCAGAAGAGGTCGTAGGGCTCGAGCAACTTGCCGAGCTTCGCGGCCTGGATCGGCGTCATCCGGTGGTGGCCGTCGTGCAGCAGCGGCAGCTCGGGGCCGAACTCGTTGCGCACCGCCTCGAACACGGTGGGCAGGTGGCGGAGGTAGGAGCGGGTGTCCCAGTCCTCCTCGGCCGGCAGGCCGCCGCGCTGGGCGGGCTCGTGGTCGTAGCGGACGCCCTTGTTCGCCTCGGCCGTGATGTTCGAGGCGATGCCGTAGATCGACTTCAGACCCGGCACCGCCGTCTGCACGCGGATCGAGCGGTAGCCCTGCTCTTGATGCGAGCGGATGCTGTCGAACAGCTCGCTGTTCGTCTTGCCCGAGGCGTGGCCGTAGGCCATCAGCCCGGTGCGCGAGGCGCCGCCGAGCAGCTGGTACACCGGCATGCCGGCGGCCTTGCCCTTGATGTCCCAGAGCGCCATGTCAACGGCGGCGATCGCGGCCATCGTCACCGGGCCGCGGCGCCAGTACGCGGAGCGGTAGAGGAACTGCCAGGTGTCCTCGATGGTCGACGCATCGCGCCCGATCAGAAGCGGCACGACGTGCTCACGCAGATACGCGACGACAGCGAGCTCGCGGCCGTTGAGCGTCGCATCGCCCAGGCCGGTCAGCCCGTCATCGGTGGTCAGCTTCAAGGTGACGAAGTTGCGGTCGGGACTGGTGACGATGACGTCGGCTCTGTCGATGCGCATGCGGCGGTCTCTCCGGTCAGGCCCGCGGGGAACACGTCGCAGGCGTGCAGCGACGGCGCGGGCACGGCCAGTGAAACAGATCAATCCACAACTTGGCAAGCGGTTCCATCATCAGAAACTGGTCAGCGACGGCGCGACATGGCACAAATGCTGCAATCGGTTGACAACTGGTAACCCCGTCCACAGACTGTCGGCATGCTCTCCCCACAACGTCGTGATCCCGACCGGCTGCTCCCGGCCGATCCGCGAACCCGCGAGATCGCCCGCAGCCTCTACGAGGCCGTCGCGCAGGCCCCGATCATCTCCCCGCACGGTCACGTGCCCGTGGAGCTGCTCCGCGATGACCTCGCCTTCGAGGACCCGGTGGCGTTGCTGGTCGCTAAGGACCACTACGTGACCCGTCTCCTGCACGCGGCCGGTGTCGACTACGCCGCGCTCGGACTCGGCGGGCACCGAGCCGACCCGCGGGAGGTCTGGCGGATCCTCGGCGCGCACTGGCACCTCTTCGCGGGCACCGCCTCCGGCTACTGGCTTGAGGAGGAGCTGTCGCAGGTGCTCGGCGTCGACAGTCAGCTCGACGTGGACTCGGCGGACGGCCTCTACGACGCGATCAGCGAGCGCCTGGCCGCGCCCGGCTTCCGTCCCCGCGCGCTCTTCGAGCGCTTCGGCATCGAGGTCCTTGCCACAACGGACGACCCGCTGGATGACCTCGCCGTGCATGCAGCACTCGTCGGGACGCTCCCGGGCCGGGTCCTGCCGACCTTCCGGCCCGACCGCTACCTCGACCCTGACGCCGAGTGCTTCCGCGACGACGTCGAGAAGCTGCTGGGCAGCACCGGCAAGCCGACGACCTTCGCCGGCTACCTGGGCGCCCTCGAGGAGCGGCGCGCGCACTTCCGCGCCCACGGCGCCGTCTCGGCCGACCACGGCGTCGAGCAGCCGCTCACCGCTGACCTCGACGCCGCCGAGGCAGAAGTGCTGTTCGCCACCGTCCTCGCCGGCGCCGCATCTCGGGAGGAGCGAGCGCTCTTCCGTGCGCACATGCTGCTTCAGATGGCCCGGATGAGCGTCGAGGACGGCTTGGTGATGACCGTGCACGCCGGCGTGCTGCGCAACCACAGCAGTGCGACCCGGCGCCGCTTCGGCCCGGACACCGGGCACGACCTCCCCGTCGCGACCGAGTACGTGCGGGGACTGCGACCGCTGCTCGAGCGCTTCGGCCTCGAGCGCGACTTCCACCTCGTGCTCTTCGCAGTCGACGAGACCGTCTACTCTCGCGAGATCGCCCCACTGGCCGGCTTTTACCCGTCGGTCTACATTGGCGCCCCGTGGTGGTTCCTCGACGCGCCTGACGCGATCGGCCGGTTCCGCTCGGCGGTCACCGAGACCGCCGGCTTCTCCCGCGGATCAGGCTTCATCGACGACACCCGAGCGTTCCTCTCCATCCCCGCCCGGCACGACACCGCGCGACGCGCCGACGCGGCCTTCCTCGCGCGGCTGGTCGCGGAGGGACGCCTGAGCCCGCGCGCCGCCGAGCGCACCATCCTCGACGGTGTCGGGGACCAGCCCAGAAGGGTCTTCAAGCTGTGAGCACCACCACGACCATCGGCGCACCTCACCTCACCCGAGCGAAACCCGCGCCGCCCGTCCGCATCGTCCACCTCGGCCTCGGCGCCTTCAGCCGCTCGCACACCGCCTGGTACACCCAGGCGAGCGAAGACGGCGCCCACTGGGGGATCGCCGCCTACACCGGCCGCAGCCGCGACCTCGCCGACCGCCTCATGCGCCAGGACGGGCTCTACACGCTCGTGGAGCGCGCGGAGGACGGCGACCGCGCCGACGTGGTCAGCAGCGTCGTCCGCGCACACGCCGGAGACGACCTACCGAGCCTGCTGCGCGATCTCTCCGCCACCGACACAGCCGTGGTCACACTGACCATCACCGAGATCGGCTACCGGCTCGGCGCGGACGGCGGCCCAGACATCGACGACCCGCTGGTTCGGCGCGATCGCAACGAGCTCGCCGCTGTCGCAGCCGGCCGGCTGGAGCCGCAGGACGCGGCACCGGAAACAGCCCTTGGCCGACTGCTGCTCGGGCTCGAGTCCCGGCGCCGAGCAGAGGGCGGGCCGATCGCCATCGTCTCCTGCGACAATCTCCCCGACAACGGCGACCGCCTCGCCCGCGGCGTCGCGGCCTGGGTCGAGGGGATCGCTCCCGAGCTCGCCGCCTGGGTCGCCATGAACGCCTCCTTCGTCTCCACCTCGATCGACCGCATCACCCCGCGGATCTCCACCGAGGAGGAGGCCGTACTCCGCGCCCGCTACGGGGACGAGGCCCCGGTGGTCGCCGAGCCGTTCCGCGACTGGGTGCTCAGCGGCCGCTTCCCGGCCGGCCGGCCGGCCTGGGAAAGCGCCGGCGCACGCTTCGTCGACGACCTCGACCCCTGGGAGTCCCGCAAGCTCTGGCTCCTCAACGGCGCGCACACCCTGCTCGCAGCCCTCGGGCGACTGCGCGGTCACGAGACCGTCGCCGCGGCCGTCGCGGACCCGGTCTGCCGCGTCGCGGTGAGCGCCCTCTGGGACGACGCGGCCACCCTGCTCCCCGCCGAGCTCGGGATCCCGGAATATCGGGAGGCGCTCCTCAAGCGCTTCTCGAACCCGCGGATCGAGCACCGGCTGCAGCAGATCGGGCAGGACGCCGAGACCAAGCTCCGCCTGCGGATCGTGCCGATCGCCGAACTCGTGCTCGCCGCCGGCGGCCGCGCCGAGGGGAGCATCACCGCACTCGGCGCGTGCCTCGCCGCCCTGCGGCGCGGGCTCATCGGCGGCAGCCCGGCGGACCTCTCAGCACGAGCGCTCATCCAGGGCTCCTCGTCCGCGCTCGTCGACGGCGACGCCCTCGAGCGGGTCGAGCAGGCCGCCTCGGCTTTCCCCGCGTAACGAATCGACCACACTTCCCCACCAATCTGGCAATCGATTGTCAAATGGTATCACCCCTGCTTTACTAGCCAAACGGCCACTGATCACCGCCTTGGCGCAATCGGTGTCCTACCCGCTCATCCAAAGGAGTATGAACACCATGCCTATCCCACTGCCCCGCCGCCGAGGTGCCGCCGCCCTCGCGCTTCTCGCAGCAAGCGCCCTGGTCCTTACCGGCTGCACGAGCGACGACGCCGCGCCCTCCGCCAGCGGCGAGGCCGCCGCTGCCCCCGACCTCAAGGTCGCCGCTGTCTCGGCTCCGAACTCCCTAGATCCGGCGCAGCTGGTCGACGGTCAGCAGATGCTGGTCTGGGGCTCGGTGCTCGACACGCTCCTCGCCCGCGACAGCGCGACCGGAGAGCTCATCCCTAATGCGGCGGAGAGCTGGGAGTACAACGAGGACGGCACGCAGCTCACGCTGAAGCTCCGCGAAGGGATGACCTTCAGCAACGGGGACCCCGTCACCGCCGCATCCGTCGCCGCGACAATGCTGCGCAGCAAGAACACCCCCGGGATCGTCCAGCCGCGCTACGGCCTCGTCTCCGACATCACCGCCGAGGACGACCTCACGGTGAAGGTCTCGTTCACCGCCTACGACGCGCAGTTCCTCTGGCTGCTCGCCCTCGGCGCCGGCGCCATCGGTGACGCCGAGACGCTCGATGATTCCTCGACCGCCACCGACCCGATCGGTTCGGGCCCCTACACGCTCGACACCGCGGCGTCGGTCCCCGGCACCTCCTACGTCCTGAAGAAGCGCGACGACTACTGGAACGCCGACGCCTACCCGTTCCCCTCGGTGACCGTCCGCGTGCTCCAGGACCCGACCGCCTCGCTCAACGCCCTCCAGGCGGGCGAGATCAACGCGGGAACCGTGCAGGCGCAGGTCGCATCTCAGCTCGACACCAGCCGCTTCACCATCACGGACACGAAGGTCCAAGCGGTCGGCTACATCGGTATCCTCGACCGTGCGGGTACCACCAATCCGGCTCTGGGTGATGTCCGGGTCCGTCAAGCGATCAACTACGCGCTCGACCGCGAAGGCATCGTCAATGGCATCTACAACGGCATCGGCCAGCCGACCGAGCAGATCTTCAACCCCGCGGGCGATGTCTACGACGAGTCGCTGAACGGCACCTACTCCTACGACCCGGAGAAGGGCAAGGCGCTCGTCGAGGAGGCCGGCTACACCGGGACCACCTTTAAGATCCCGAGCACTTTCCTCACCACCACGATCGAATCGACGCTCTCGCAGGCGTTCACCGACATCGGGCTGAGACTGGAGTGGGTGGCGGTTCCTCCGCAGCAGGCGCAGTCGGCGCTGCAGTCCGGCGAGTTCGGGCTGACCTACCAGATCACGGGCTTCAACTCCGATCCGGCCGACGCGTTCACGCACTACGGCGTCGACGGCGACCGCAACCCGCAGCACTTCACCGACCCGACCCTCGACGGCCTGTTCGCGACTCTGAACTCCACCGTCGATTTCGACGCCGCGGTCCCCACCTACAAGGAGCTCAACGCCTACGCGGTCGAGCAGGCCTGGGAGGCGCCCATCCTCTTCGTCGGAGGCAAGTGGGCCACCGCGGACGGCATCAGCATCGTCAACTACGGCGGCGCTCCCGCCACCGTCCGAACCTTCGCCTACGAAGGCTGACCGCCACGCGGGGGCGGCCGGTGACGGCCGTCCCCGCGGGATGGGAATCAGATGATCCTCTACATCGCGAAGCGCCTCGGGGCCGGAATCGTCCTCGCCCTCCTGGTCACCTTCATCACCTTCCTCCTGCTCAGCACGTCCTTCCGCGACGTCGCGAGCACGATCCTCGGCTCTTCCGCGACACCCGAGAACGTCGCCGGGCTGATGGCCTCGAAGGGTTGGGACCGCCCGGTCCTCGTTCAGTACGCCGACTGGCTGCTGCACCTGCTGCGCGGCGACCTCGGCATCTCCGTCTACACCTCGCTGCCCGTCGGCCCCTCGGTGCTGCAGCGGCTGGCCGTGACCCTGTCGATCATCGTCCCGGCGCTGATCCTCACCGCCGTCATCGCCACCGCACTCGGCGTCTGGGCCGCCTCGCGTGGCGGCATCGTCGACAAGATCGCCCAGGGCATCTCGCTCGTCGGCTACCTCGTCCCCGGCCTCCTGCTCGCGATCGGACTGGTCGTGATATTCGCCGTGCAGCTGAAGTGGCTGCCCGCGACCGGCTTCACCCCCTTCACTGACAGCCCCGTGGGCTGGGCCCGCAGCATCGTCATCCCCGTCATCGTCCTGATGATCGGCGGCATCGCCGGTCTCGCCGCGCAGGTGCGTGGCCGGATGATCGACGAGCTGCGCCGCGACTACGTCCGCACTCTGCGCACCCGCGGCGTGCCCACCCGCGCGATCGTGCTCAAGCACGCCCTGCGCAACGCCGGCAGCCCGGCCCTGACCGTGCTGTCCCTCGAGTTCATCCAGATGTTCGGCGCCGCCCTCATCATCGAGAACGTCTTCGCCCTCCCCGGCTACGGCAGCTACGCGTTCAACGCGTCCCTGCAGGGAGACATCCCGGTGGTCCTGGGCATCGCGGCGTTCGGTGTGGCCCTGGTCATCGTGGTCAACCTCGTCACCGACCTGGCCAACGGCTGGCTCAACCCGAAAGCGAGAGTCCGATGACCCCATCCGACGACACCGCCCGCCCGACCGGCCCGGCCGACGAGCAGACCGCCCCTCCGGCGCAGTCCACTCCCACCTCGCAGGCAGCGGGCGCCGCCTCGGCGGATGCTGCTCCCCTCACGCGGGCGATCGCGATCCCGAGCACCGAGGGGCTGCAGACCATCGCGGCCGAGGTCCGCGCCGCTCGCACGTCGCTCTGGCGGCGTTTGCTGAAGGACCCGCAGGCGCTGATCACCTCCGTGCTCTTGCTCATCGTCCTCCTCGTCGGCGTCTTCGCATCGCTGCTCGCACCGATGGGCGCGAACGAGTCGAGCCTCTCCGCGATCAACGCTCCCGTCGGATCACCGGGCTATCCGTTCGGAGCGGACGAGTCCGGCCGCGACATCCTGAGCAGGATGATCCTCTCGACGCAGACCGCCGTCATCGCGGGACTGATCGGCGCCGGGGTCGCTCTCGTGATCGGCGTGGTCGCCGGCCTCATCGGCGGCTACTTCGGCCGCGTGACGCAGGCGACCACCGAGTGGGTCTTCAGCCTGATCATGACCTTCCCCGGGCTGCTCCTGCTGATCATCCTGATGCCCGTCACCGGCGGCGACTACCGCGCCACCATGCTGATCTTCGGCGTCCTGCTCTCACCGGGTATCTACCGCATCGTCCGCAACCTCGTCCTCGGCGTGAAGAACGAGCTTTACGTCGACGCGGCGCGCGTCTCGGGGCTCGGGAACCTCCGCATCCTCGGCCGGCACGTGCTCTCGGTCGTGCGCGGGCCCATCATCATCGCCGCCGCCTTCCTCTTCGGCTCGGCCATCGCCGTGCAGTCGGGCCTGGCCTTCCTCGGCGTGGGCTCGCTTGAGGTCCCCAGCTACGGCGCGATGATCGCGTCGGGCTTCCGCAACCTCTACATCGCCCCGACCCAGTTCCTCTGGCCCAGTATCGGCCTCGGCATTATCACCGCGTCGCTCGTCCTGTTGGGCAACTCGCTCCGCGACGCGCTCGAGGGCTCCAAGCCCAAGCCCGCCAAGATCGGCGGAGGGCAGCGGGTCGTCGCCGACGAGGCTGTCGACCGCGAGCGGGCCGCTCGCTCCCTGCTCGACATCCGCGACCTGGTCATCGCCTACCCGGGCCCCGACGGCACCCTCAACGAGGTGGTCCACGGCGTCTCGCTCACCGTGGCCCGGGGCGAGGTGATGGGGCTGGTCGGCGAGTCCGGGTCCGGGAAGTCCCAGACGGCGTTCGCGACGCTCGGCGTCCTGCCGAATGAGGCGGTGGTCGTCCGAGGCTCCATCCTCTTCGACGGCACCGAGCTGATCGGGCTCTCCGACGCCCAGATGCGTCCCTTCCGCGGCAAGGCGATCTCCTACATCCCGCAGGAGCCGATGTCGAACCTCGACCCCTCCTTTACCGTGGGAGCGCAGCTCGTCGAGGGCGCGCGCGCCGCGCTCGGGATCTCGAAGAAGGAGGCCCGGTCGCGCATCATCGCGCTGCTCGCCCGGGTGGGAATCGCCGACCCCGAGAGCACCTTCCGCTCCTACCCGCACCAGATCTCCGGCGGGATGGCGCAGCGCGTCCTCATCGCCGGCGCCGTCGTCAGCCGCCCGAAGCTGCTGATCGCCGACGAGCCCACGACGGCCCTGGATGTGACCGTGCAGGCCGAGATCCTCGACCTGCTGCGCGACCTGCAGGACGAGCTCGACATGGCCGTGCTGCTGGTCACCCACAACTTCGGCGTCGTCGCCGACGTCTGCAACCGCATCGCCGTGATGCGCCAGGGCGAGATCGTCGAGCAGGGCGACGTCGAGGCCGTCTTCGACGCCCCCGAGCACCCCTACACGGCGATGCTGCTCGACTCGATCCTCGACGAGGACACCGTCAGAACCGACCCGCCGGTGACGGCGACGACCACCGGAGGTGCGGCGTGAGCCTGCTCGAGATCCGCGACCTGCGCGTCGCCTTCCCCGGCCGCGGCTTCCGCGCGAAGCCCGTCGAGGTCCTGCACGGCATCGACCTCGACGTCGCCGCAGGGGAGACCGTCGGCCTCGTCGGCGAATCCGGCTCCGGTAAGACCACGATCGGCCGCGCCGTCCTCGGCCTCGTCCGGCCCTCCGCCGGGACCATCCGCTTCAACGGCCAGGAGATCGGTGGTTTGCGCGGCGCCGCGCGCCGCGCGATCGCCGACCAGATCCAGGTCGTCTTCCAGGACCCGTACACCTCGCTGAACCCGTCGATGACGATCGGCGAGATCCTCGCCGAGCCGCTCGTCGTCCAGGGCGCGACCGCCAAGGACGCCCGGGCCCGCGTGCGCACGCTGCTCGACCAGGTCCAGCTGCCGTCCGACGCCCTCGAGCGGCTGCCGCGCGAGTTCTCCGGCGGGCAGCGCCAGCGCGTCGCCATCGCCCGCGCGCTGGCCCCCGGTCCGCGTCTGATCGTCTGCGACGAGCCCGTATCGGCGCTCGACCTCTCCACCCAGGCGCGGGTGATGGAGCTGTTCGTCGAGATCCAGCGCGCCACCGGCGTCGCCTACCTCTTCGTCTCGCACGACCTCTCGGTCATCCGGCACATCAGCCACCGGGTCGCGGTCCTCTACCGCGGCGATCTGGTCGAGACGGGAGATGCGCCCACGGTCACGCTGACGCCGGCGCACCCGTACACCCGGCGTCTCCTGCTGGCGGCCCCGGTCGCCGACCCGCGCCGCCAGAGCGCGCGCCGCGAGCAGCGCCGCATCACGCTGAAGGAGGCGTCATGACTGCGCTCGCCCTGCCCGGGTTCCACCCGGACCCGTCGATCTGCCGAGCGGGGGAGCAGTACTTCCTCATCACCTCGAGCTTCGAGTACTTCCCGGGCGTCCCGATCTTCACGAGTACCGACCTCGCGACCTGGACGCAGCTCGGCAGCGTCCTCGACCGACCCTCGCAGCTCCAGGTGCGTACCGGCATCGAGAACGCCAGCGGCGGAATCTATGCGCCGACCCTTCGCCACCACGACGGTCGCTTCTGGATGGTCACCACGAACCTGCACGAGATCCGCGACGGGCACCTGATCGTGCACGCCGACGACCCGGCCGGACCGTGGAGCGAACCGGTCCGCACCACCGGACTGCTCGGCATTGATCCTGACCTGTCGTGGGACGAAGACGGCGTCTGCCGGCTGACCTGGTCCGACGTCGTGAACGGCGGCATCTCCCAGGCCGTCGTCGACCCGCTGACGGGGGAGGTTCTTTCCGAACCGAAGGAGATCTGGCGCGGTACCGGTGGCGCGCACGCCGAGGGCCCGCACGTGTTCTCCCGCGGCGGCCGCTGGTATCTGGTGGTTGCCGAGGGCGGGACGGCGCACGGCCACATGGTTACGATCGCGCGGGCGGATGCTCCCGATGGTCCCTATGAGTCGAACCCGGCGAACCCGATCCTCACTCATCGCAGCACGACCGACCCGGTGCAGTCGACCGGTCACGCGGACCTCGTCGAGCTGGCCGACGGCGGCTGGGCGATCGTGCATCTCGGCACCCGCCCGCGTGGATCCTTCCCGAAGTGGCACACCAACGGTCGAGAGACGTTCCTCTCCGGTATCGACTGGGTCGACGACTGGCCCGTTGTCGTCGAGGGCCGCTTCGCGCCGGCGACCGGCGCGGCCGATCTCGACGAGCGCTTCTCCGGGCCGTCGCTGGATCCGCGCTGGATCGCGCCGGGCGCGGTGCCGTCGTCGTTCGCGTCGCCGTCTCCCGCCGGTCTCCGGCTCCGGGCCGGCCGCGCTCCGGATTCGCCGGCCGCCGAACGGCTGCTCGCCGTGCGCGCGACCGAGCAGGCCTGGGTGGCCCGGGTGGCGGCGGATGGCGATCTCTCCCTGACCGTGCGGATCGACGATGAGCACCAGGCGATGGTGGAGCGTGTCGGCGGCGGCGTTCGCGCCCGTCTCGTCATCGGACCGCTCGACCAGGTCCTGGGAGAGCGCGACGACCTCGGCGCTCAGGCGCACCTGGTCCTCCGCGCGGACCCCTTCGGCGGACAGCCCGGCCAGCGCCAGGGTCCCGACCGGATCGTCCTCGGCGCCGAGGGCCCCGAGGGGTTCGTCGAGCTCGCGTCCTTCGACGGCCGGTACCTCTCGACCGAGGTCGCCGGCGGCTTCACCGGTCGCGTGATCGGCGTCGAGGCGCTGGGCACCGACGCCCTGGTGACCCGGTTCACGCTCGCAGCCGCGTGAGAGGCCCGACCGCATGAGGGGGAGCACCGCGACGCCGGCTTCGCAGACCGGCGTCGTCGGCGAGCAACGGCCGGTCGGGCGGCTCGCGATCGCGCTGCTGGTCGCGGCGACATTCGGCTCCGGCATGGCGATGATCGTGCCGATGGCCTACTCGCTCGCGGTCCGGCTCGAGGAGCTCGCTCCGGGCCGCCCGGATCTGCTCGGGGTGCTGCTCGGCGTCGGCTCCGCGGCGACGCTGGTCGTCGCGCCGCTCACCGGTGTGCTCAGCGACCGGACTCGGTCCCGCTGGGGGCGCCGCCGGCCATTCACCGTGGTTGGCATCGCCCTCGGCGTCGCCGCGGTCCCCGTGCTCGTGACCGCGCCGACCGTCCCGGTCCTCGCTGTGGGGTGGATCCTGTCGACGGTCGGCTGGAACACGGCGGGCGCCTCGATCGGCAACTGGCAGGCCGACCGGCTCGCGGCGCAGCAGCGCGGCACCGTCTCCGGGCTCACGGGACTTACGATGCAGATCTCGCCGGTCCTTGGCATCCTGCTCGTCGGGACCGTCCGCTCCGAGACCCTGCTGGTCTTCGCGATCCCGGCCGTCGTCGGCGTCCTGCTCGCGGGTGCGTTCGCGTGCTTCGCCGCCGATCCTGACAGTCGGGGCCCGGCGCCGCTGGACCGGATGACGCTCCGTCGGATCCTCGGCAGCTACTTCTTCGACCCGCGGGCGTTCCCCGAGTTCACGTGGAACTGGATCGGCCGGTTCGTCTTCTTCGTCGGGCTGAGCCTCACCACCAGCTTCACCGTGTTCTTCTTCGCCCAGCGC
The DNA here is from genome assembly GCF_001423785.1 of Microbacterium sp. Leaf179. Lineage (NCBI taxonomy): Bacteria > Bacillati > Actinomycetota > Actinomycetes > Micrococcales > Microbacteriaceae > Microbacterium > Microbacterium sp. Leaf179. Next base: position 975,126 of record NZ_LMPH01000001.1, read on the forward strand.
CTCGACCTCGCGGTGCCCGACGTCGCGGGCGTGCTCGCGCTCACCTCGGCGCTGAGCATCGGTACGGCGCTGGTCGGCTCCCTCGGCGGCGGCTGGCTCAGCGACCGCACCGGAGTGCGGCGGCCGTTCGTCGTCGCCGGCGCCGCGCTGTTCGCCGTCGGCTCGATCGTTTCCGCCACGGCCGGCGCCCTGCCGACGCTCCTGATCGGCTCGCTGCTCTCCTCCCTCGGTATCGCGCTGTTCTCCGCGGTGGGGCAGGCGCTCTCGCTCGACGTCCTCCCGCACCGGGAAATACAGGCGGGGCGGTACACCGCGATCACCCTGTTCGCGCAGAAGATCCCGGGAGTGATCTCGCCGCTGGCCGCCCCGCTCGTGCTCGCCCTCGGCGGCGGCGAGAACTTCACTGCCCTCTACCTCACGGCGGCAGCGCTCGCGCTGCTCGGCGGTGCACTCATCGGAGTGACCGTCCGCCGGCCGACCCACTCACCGTCCCGGATCGCTCCGCGATCCCTCTGAAAGCTCGATCACACTGAACCGCGTCGGCTTCGTGCCGACCCGAAGAGAGGCAAGCATGCTGAAGCCCCGTCCCACTCCCACCCGAGAGCTCGTCAACCTCGACGGCGTCTGGCGCTTCGCGCTCGACTCCCGCGTCGATGAGTCGCCGTGGACCGCGACGCTGCACACCCCGCTCGAGGCTGCGGTCCCCGCGTCCTACAACGACCTCTTCACCGACCCGGAGATCCGCAAGCACGTCGGTTGGGTCTACTACCAGCGCACCGTGCGCGTGCCCCGCGGCTGGGGCGAGGACGACATCCTGCTCCGCTTCGACGCGGCGACCCACGCCGCGAAGGTCTACGTCGACGACGAGCTCGTCGGCGAGCACGTCGGCGGTTACACGCCCTTCGACGTCGACATCACCGACCACGTCGCCGCCGGCGGCGAGTTCCGACTGACCGTCGCGGTGAGCGGCGATCTGACCAACGAGACCATCCCGCCCGGCCGGATCGACGTGACCGCGACCGGCAAGCGCAAGCAGGTCTACTTCCACGACTTCTTCAACTACGCCGGCCTCGCCCGCTCCGTCTGGCTGCACAGCCGGCCGAAGAGCCGCATCGACGACGTCGTCGTGGTGACCGACTTCGAGGGCACGGCCGGCTCCGTCGACTACCGCGTCGAGTCCACCGGCGGAGCCGATGTCCGGGTGCGCCTCAAGGACGCCGACGGCACAGTCGTCGCCGAGGGGGAGGGTGGGCAGGGCGTCCTCGAGATCGCCGACGTCGTGCTGTGGAAGCCCGGTGCCGCCTACCTCTACGAGCTGACCGTCGAGCTGGTCGACGGCGGCGAGGTCGTCGACAGCTACCCGCTAGCGGTCGGCGTTCGAACGGTCGAGGTGCGCGGGCACGAGTTCCTCATCAACGGCGAGCCCTTCTACTTCACCGGCTTCGGCAAGCACGAGGACACCCCGATCCGCGGCAAGGGCCACGACGACGCCTACCTCGTCCACGACTTCCAGCTGCTCGAGTGGATCGGCGCCAACTCGTTCCGCACCTCGCACTACCCTTACGCCGAGGAAGTGCTCGAGTTCGCCGACCGCCACGGCATCGTCGTGATCGACGAGACCGCCGCCGTCGGCCTGAACATGGGCGTCGTCGGCGGGATGAGCGGAACGCCCCCGTTCCCGACCTTCTCCGACCAGTTCGCCAACGACAACACCCAGGCCGCGCACGCACAGCACCTGCGCGAGCTGCTCGTCCGGGACCGCAACCACCCCTCCGTCGTAATGTGGAGCATCGCCAACGAGCCCGCCTCCAACGAGGAGGGCGCCCGCGAGTACTTCGAGCCGCTCGTGAACCTCGCCCGGGAGCTGGATCCGACCCGCCCGCTCACCTACTCGCTGGTGATGTTCGCGACCTTCCAGAACGACAGGATCATCGACCTCTTCGACGTGATCAGCCTCAACCGCTACTACGGCTGGTACATCGCCGGCGGCGAGCTCGACGTCGCGCAGGCCTACTTGGAGGGCGACATTCAGGGCTGGATCGACCGCATCGACAAGCCGATCATGATGAGCGAGTACGGCGCCGACACCGAGCCCGGACTGCACTCCGTCTGGGAGGACCGCGTCTGGACCGAGGAGTACCAGATCGCCTACCTCGACGCCAACCACCGCGTTTTCGACCGCTTCCCCCAGTTCGTCGGCGAGCAGGTCTGGAACTTCGCCGACTTTGCCACCGACAACGGCCTACACCGGGTCGACGGCAACAAGAAGGGCGTCTTCTCCCGCGACCGCAAGCCCAAGGCCGCCGCCTGGGCGCTGCGCAAGCGCTGGCGCGGACTCGACGGCGCGAAGCCGTCCAGCGATGAGTAGCGAGCCAAGCACGGACGCACCGCCGCTGCGCTGGGGAATACTCGGCACGGGCCGCATCTCGGAGTCCTTCGTCCCCGACATCCGCGCGGCGGGCGGAGTCGTCGGCGCGGTGTGGGGGAGGCGCACCGAGACGGTCGAGGCCTTCGCCGCCGCGCACGGCATCCCGCGCTCCACGACAGAGCTGGACGCCCTGCTCGGCGACCCCGGGATCGACATCGTCTACGTCGCCACCCCGCCGGCCACCCACCTCGAGCTCGCCGCCCGCGCGCTCCAGGCGGGCAAGCACGTCCTCGTCGAGAAGCCGATGACGACCAGCGCCGTCGATTCCGCACGACTCTTCGAGATCGCCGCAGTGAACGACCGCTTCGTCATGGAGGCGATGTGGATGAAGTTCAATCCGCTCCACCTCGAGGTCGCCCGCCAGGTGCGCGACGGAGTCCTCGGAATTCCCCGATACGTCCGTGGCGCCTTCGGCATGCCGTTCCCCTCCGGCGGTAGCCGCTGGCGGGCTGATCTCGGCGGCAGCACGGTCCTCGACCAGGGCATCTACCCCGTGACCCTCGCCGAGTGGCTGCTCGGCCCCGTGGTCTTGATCACGGCGACCGGAGCAGTGCGGGACGGCGTCGACGTGGCGGCGCAGATCACGCTGGGACACCTCGACGGTGGCTCATCGCAGCTGGCCTGCTCGGTCCTCGAATTCCTCGACCCGTCCGCCTCGATCAGCGGCACTGCCGGCTGGATCGAGATCCCGGCGATGTTCTGGGCGGGCGGCGTCGCCCGCGTGCACGCGGGCTCGCAGGGAGCGCTCTTCGGCGACCCGATCCCGCTTCTTCGACCTCGTGAGGGTAACGGCTACGTGCCGATGATCCGTTCGGTGGCGGCCGCGGTCACCGCGGGAACGCGCGAGAATCCAGAGCATGATGCCGCGGCCACCCTTTCCACGGCGCGGGTCCTCGACAACATCCGCCAACAGATCTTCGCCAATGCGGAACAGTGAACGACGTGCCCGGTGGAAGATCGGCCCGCGTGTGCAGATTGGCGTCGTCCGTGGCGAACAGGGATGATCGCTCCATGCCTCTCGTCTCGCTCGTTCGCTGGAGGACCCATGCCTGACGGAACCGCTACCGAACCGGAGATCCCCGCGGAGCTCGCAACCCGACTCCAACGGCGTGGGGGAGCTGCGACGATCTACGACATCGCCGAGCTCGCTGGCGTCTCGCCCTCGACAGTTTCGCGCGCGCTGTCGAAGCCGGGGAGGATCAGTGCCAAGACCGAAGCACGCGTTCGCGCCGCGGCCGAGCAGCTGAACTTCCGGTTCAACCCCATGGCCCGGGCACTTTTGACGGGCCGAAGCCACACGTTTGCCCTGGTCGTCGCCGACATCACCAACCCTGTCGTGTTCGGCATCGTCCGCGGAGCGGAGCACGCCGCCAGCGCAGCGGGCTACACGTTGGTGATCGCCGAGTCCCAGGAATCGGGCGAGGCGGAAGCTGAAGCCATCGAGCGTCTGATTCCCACTGTGGACGGCATCGTCATGGCGACCACCCGGCTCTCCGACGAGAGAATCGTCAGCGTCGCCGAGCGCAAGCCAGTCGTGCTTATCAACCGCGCGGTTGAAGGGATCCCCAGCGTCCTCCCCAATGTCGAGAAGGGTGTCAGCGAACTGCTCGAGCATCTTGCGAAGCTCGAGCACCGTTCGATCGTCTACCTCGCCGGGCCGGAGAGCTCGTGGATCAGCGATCGCCGCTTCGATCTGATGCTCGAAGAGGCTGACCGGCTGGGGTTTGCTCTCGTCGAGATCGGTCCGAATGTGCCGACGATCGACGGCGGGCGGGCGGCGCTTCGGCGAGTTCTGGCCGCGAGGCCGACCGCGGTCATCGCATTCAACGACCTGATGGGTCTGGGCCTCATGCAAGCCGCAGCCGAGCAGGGCATTCAGGTTCCACGGCAGCTCAGCGTCGCGGGCTTCGACGACATCTTCGGGAGCGAACTCATCACGCCACCGCTGACAACAGTGCGCGCGCAGCTGGCCGAAGCCGGCCGGCGCGCGGTCGAGGACCTCCTCGCCGGTCTCTCCGGCGACGCCGGGAACAGTGACCAGACGAGACTGTCAACGACGCTGATCGTCCGAGGCTCGACCGGCATCGCCGCGTCGACAGATTGAACCAAGGCCCCCTAATCGAGCGCTTGTGTCAACAAGGTTCGGCAGCGGAAAGTCCACTGCCGCTGCCCGCTGCCCGTCGGCTCAGTCGAGGATTATTCGAAGGCGACAATGCACGTTCTGCCCCGAACGTCGGGAAGATACCCTTCGCGGAGGCCTGCACGCAACCGCTCACTTCGTCGGGGGCGGCGGCGTAAATCGAACACTTCGTTGAACTAATGCCCGGGGTGCTACGCAACTGGCATAACGTCAACTGTCAGTTTGACTGGTCTGCTCCGCTTCCCCGCCTCTGCGGCGCCGAGAGCTCCGAACGCGCAGTGCATTGGTGTCGAGCGAGCCCGCGTCGTTACGCCTTACTACGCCGCCGATCGCCCATCCCCACGGCATCCCGTAGCTTCATCTCACCAACCCCTCCGAAGGCAGGTGAAGCCATGTCCCGCACGATCTCGTCGACAGTCCACCCGATCCAGCGCTGCATGGCAGCCTCGAACCCGTCAGCGTGGTGGGACGGCCTCGTGATCGACGCAGACGGAGCGACGACGACCGTCGCGCTGCTCAACGGCGCGACGGTAGAGCTGCGGGTGGTCGGCCCAGCCGTCGACATCGCGGTGGGGGAGCCGGTGGCCTACCACCCGGTTGCGGAACTCCTCAGCGCGTCGGCGATTCTCACGACCGCGCGCTTGGCTTAGCCTCGCAGGGGAGGCAGACCAATGGCCCAGGGCGAGCGAGAGGGTTCTCCCGCCGTACTGGTCGCCGTTCTCGTCATCGCCGTGCTTGCGGTCTTCTTCCTATTGACGTCCGGGCTACCGGCGACGTTCTTCGATCCCGAAGTGGGTCAGGAAGACATCGAGGCCATCATCGCCTTGCACTTCATCACCATGTCGTCGCAGGCCATCGCGCAGTAGCGGCACATCTCGTCCATATCGGCGTGCGCGCGGCACTCGGCGGCGCAGGCCTTGCCCATGGTCATGCAGGCGGTCATCATGGCGCTCATCACGTCCATATTCATTCCGGCTGGACGCATCATCATGTGCATCGTCGCTTGAGCCATCTCGACCATGTTCGAGCACATCGCGCAGCACGTCGTCATCTCGGGGCCGCGAGGCGCGCCCTGCTCGAGGGGATCCGCGCCGCTCGGATGAAATACGGGCTCCCCTGCAGTGAAATCTCCTCAGTGATCGGCGGTCTCCTGCTTCGGTGTTGAGCACCGACACGGGAGGAAGGGCCTCGCCGTGTTCCTCAACGAGGAGGACCAATGCGCCGTCGATTGAACGTCGTCATCACCGCAGGGATTACCTGCGCGCTCGCGATATCTGTCGCGATGCCCGTTTACGCGTCCGATACGGCGCCCGAACCTTCCGAAGGCGACACTCTCACCGCGGTCACAGCGGGGGCTCTCGAGGCGCATTACGGAGAAGAGCAGGCTGATCCGGTCCAGGCCGGGGCCGCGTCTGAAGTTGAGCTGAGTCCGGAGGGGCTCTCTGGTCAGGCCGTGGATGTCGTCCTGCCGTCGACGCCCTCAGCTGAGGTCGAAGGTGACGAGTCGTCCGCCGCACCGGTCTTCTATACGGACGCGACGGGGGATGGCATACGTATCATCTCGACGTTTCCCACCGCGGAGGACGTCGTCGATCTGAGGTACGAGATGGGTGGCGTCCTTGATCCCTACCTCGTGCAAGTTGGCGACGCGTTCAAGGTGCTCGACTCAAATGATCGATACATCGTGGATCTTGCCGCACCCTGGGCCATCGATGCCTCGGGGCGATACCTCCCCACCCGCTACACGCTGACGGGAAACGAACTGCGGCAGCACGTTGATTTCACCGGCGCAGTTTTTCCCGTGGTGGCGGATCCGGCTTGGACCTATGCGGTAGATCACGCATCCTTCAACCTGATCACCGGCAAGGAGAAGGCCACGCCGTCGCGGGTCATGGCTGAGCTGAGAAGGTGCTTCAACTGCAGTTTCCCGGTTGCGAACGCGCCGCGAGCCTTCCCATCAGTCGGTCAGACCATCAATCTCAACGCAAGCCCGTTCACCATGATCAACGTCGCGGCACCGGTGCGAGTCTCAGCGGTCGTGAAAGACGGATTCAACTTCATCGCGTTGCCCGGTCACTTCGACGGAGTTGACTCTACGGTCTCCTTCCGCTTCTACAACGACCGTTCCGGGTGGCTGCATATTTCGGTCGTTGCGCTCATCTGGAAGGACCGAGGTGCGCTCGCGAACGAAACAAATCGCCGCATCGCGAGCCAGACGTGGGCCAATTTCCTGGCCAACCTAATCCGCCAGCGCACGCTGTAGCGTCGGGTCATGCGGCACACCTCCCTGCGCCCGAGCGCGCGAGCTTTCCTAGCGTGCTTCGTCGCGGGCGCAGGGGGCGTGGTGTTGGCCGCTTTAGCGATCGTGAGTCCTGAAGTATCGGTGGCGACAGCTCCTTGGGGGTTGATGCTGTGGGCAGGGCCTGCCGGGTTTTCTATCGGGGCCGCGCTCGGCCTGATCGCATGGGGGACGACCCGCTCTCTTATGACCCTGTCGTTTGTTCAGCATCCCGTGGCGCGTTTGGCGGTTGCCATGGTGCCCGCCGCGATTGGTGCTGCGGCGGGATACGCGAGCTTCGCGAGTGCGCGCCCCGTCGTTGCCGCTGCAACGATGATCGGAGGCGCGCTCGGCTTGCTATGCGGCGTAATGGAGGCCTCGGCCGCGGCGCGGCGCAAACCCGACTCGCCACAATAAGCGGGTCATAGATGGCCGGCCCGGGCGTCGACATCGACGCGGTGAGAGAGTGGCCGCGTCGCCGCGGAATGCCCGCGAGGGTGTTCGGCGCTCGTGGGTCTGAGACGGCGTCTCGCTAGCGTGATTTGTGCTCTGAGTGGCGCACTCTGGCCTCACCGCCGACGACCGCAGCAGCCACGCGTGCTCAAGGTTGATCACGGAGAGGCGGCCCCCAGCCGCACGTATGCGGCGAACGCGGTGCATGGGGCGGGCGTCGTGATGCCCGCCCCATGCACGACTTACAGGCCGACGGCCGCGAGGCCGAAGTTCGCCTGCTCGGGGGTGAATCCCTCTCCGTATTCGCTGGTCAGCTGTTCGTACAGACCATCGCGAGAGAACCCCTGGAAGCCCAGGTACGACTTGGCTGCCTCTGCGGCCTCCTGGTTCCAGTCGACGGCGCCGGTGGCCTCCAATTGGGCGATGGCGAACTCGGCGTCCTCGGGGGCGAACCCCTCTCCGTACTCGCTCGTCAGCTGCTCGCTGAGTCCGGCACGCGAGAAGCCCTTAAAGGACAGGTAGGACTTCGCTGAGCGGACCGCGCTGGATTGCGCCGTCGTCAATGCGGGCTTCTTGGGCTCAGCGGCCGCGGGTGGGGCTGACGGGGCGGCGGCCTCAGGCGCGGTCGAGGGCGCAGCGGCAGCCGTCTTCTCGACGTTGATCACGACGGTGTCGCCGGTCTTGGCGGCTGCCCCGGAAGCGGGAGTCGTGCTCAGGACGGTCCAGTTGTCTCGATCGATGACGAACCCCTTGTCGGCGGAGAATTCCGCTTGAAGTCCCGCGTTCTCGATCAGCGCGGCCGCTTCCTTAGCGGTCAGACCCGTTGTCTCGGGAACGGTGATCGCGGCATCCGTGTCCTCTTCGACGACCGGAGCCGCCGCCACTGCCTTCGTGTCGGCTGTTGTGGTGGCACCCTTTCCTCCACCCATTGCGCTGCCGATGCTTCCGATGACGATGAGTCCGGCCAGGACGCTGACGGGGATGACGATTGCCTTTCGCTTGTACCAGGGTGCCTTGGCGGCAGGTTCTGCGAGGGGACTGGCCCCGATCGGCACGGGGCGGGTTTCGTTCGTCCAGGCGGTGCCGTCGTAGTAGCGCTCGGTTCCGAGTGCGTTGGTGTCGGCGTACCAGCCTGCGGGGTAGGCCGGAGTGTTATCGGTCATGGAGATTCCTCGGTTCTTCGGGCATAGGACACGAGCGCACGCGCGCTCGGCTCTCTCTGTGCAGGCGCGTTGCACGCGGCGTTCAGGTGCGCGACCGAGGAGCGACCACGGACACCGGTTCGGCGGCATCATCGTGAACGCGCCCCAGCGTTCGCTACGCCGCCCGCTCCCCACAGGAGAATTGGTCGAACACTAGTCCGGAGCAGAGGCGCGTCGGTCGACTCGTCAGGTTCCGAGACGCTCAGGAGGATCTATTCATCCAAATGGATGAGGGGCAGGTGATTTTGAGAGCGGAGTATCCCTGCGCCATCACCCGCAGAACCCCCGTAATGGGTTACCAGCGGCTTCGCGGTTCGGTGGCCGAGCGTGGTCTTCCGCCATTCCTGGGAGCCGCCCCGCGTCTTAAACGACCCGCGAAAATCTAGGCCCCTATCTCTCGTGCAAGAATTATTCTAAAACTTGCAGCGGTACATGCGAACGAGGATCAAGACTCCCTTGAGAATTGGCGGCCTTGAGAAGGATGTCCAAAACTACCGAAGCCTTGCGCGAGTTTCGCAATCGAGTAGCCCATCGTGCGCCGACCGACGGTGGCGGATCGCTCCAGTTCTATCGGGAAAACGATGGCACCGTTATGCCTCGAGTAATTTGGAGTGGACCGAGGTTGCGGCCAGCTACTGGTCCAATCAGACTTCAATCAGCGGCGCCGTCTCCAGGGCAACCGGCATCGTCACACCCATATCTCGGGTGACGCCTCAACTCGCCCCCCCTACGGTGGATCCTCCGCGCGGGCGACACGTTCTATGAGCCTGGTGGTCCCGTCTCCTGCTTCGACGCGACGGGGGAGGGTGTGACATTCCCCTTTGGGGCAGGCGTTGAAGCGGCGTTGACAATTGGGCCTGCGCCCGGAGACCAGGCGTTTTAGGGCGTCAGCCGGTGTGGCAGCTGTTGGCGCAGTAGAAGCACCCGTTTGCCGGGCTATATCCGGGCGAGTTGGCCTCGTCCACTGCCCCCTTGCAGGAGGAGAAGGAACCCAGCCATACCTGGTTCGACGAGTTGGGCAGGCAACCGTAGGCCGAGGCCTGGTCATGGACTTCGTAGTCGCCGTTGCTTTGAGCGTTCTCGTTGACAATGTAGGTCGGCATCTTGATCCCCGTTCTCGCCGCGTCTTCGCGTGATGCGAGGAAGTTAGCGCTCGTGGGCCTGGGACGGTGTCAAGTTGGCGTGATTAGTCCTCAGAATGGCGCGCTCCGGCCTCGCCGTCGCGCAACAACCGCCCCGATCTCGACATGCTGGCGGCGCCTGAGCACGGTGGTGCCGGGGAGCGCGCTCGCCGCGTGGTGCCCACCAAACGGCGGTCGGAGACGTGCCACACCGCCATCATGTCGGTTTGGTCCACTCTCGTCTCGCCGTTGTTACGCCCCAATACGCACCGGATCGCCCACCCCCGCGGCATCCCGTAGCTTCATCTCACCAACCCCTCCGAAGGCAGGTGAAGCCACGTCCCGCACGATCTCGTCGACAGTCCACCCGATCCAGCGCTGCATGGCAGCCTCGAACCCGTCGGCGTGGTGGGACGGCCTCGTGATCGACGCCGATGGCACGACGGCGACCGTCGCGCTGCTCAACGGCACGACGGTAGACCTGCGGGTCGTCGGCCCGGCTGTCGACCTCGCGGTGGGGGAGCCGGTGGCCTACCACCCGGTTGCGGAACTCCTCAGCGCGTCGGCGATCCTCACTACCGCGCGCGTCGCGTAAACGCCAAAGCTACGCAGACATCGAGGCCATCATCGCCTCGCACTTCATCACCATGTCGTCGCAGGCCATCGCGCAGTAGCGGCACATCTCGTCCATGTCGGCGTGCGCGCGGCACTCGGCGGCGCAGGCCTTGCCCATGGCCATGCAGGCGGTCATCATGGCGCTCATCACGCCCATGTTCATCCCCGCCGGACGCATCATCATGTGCATCGTCGCCTGCGCCATCTCGACCATGTTCGAGCACATCGCGCAGCACGTGGCCATCTCGGGGCCGTGCATCATGTCGCTGCCGGCGCACATCGCCGCGGCCATCGCGCAGGCGTTCAGCGACTGCATGCATTCCTGCATGGCATCCATGTCCATGGTCATCTCGCCCATGTCCATCGACTTCATCATTGCCATCGTGTCCATCTGCATCTCCCGTGTTCTCGTCGGTTCGGAGGGACCGGAGGCCGCGGAGGGACTCCGACGTACCGGCGATGCTACGCCGGGGGCCGCGATCTTCGACAGGGCTCGGAGGAGGTTGATCAGTTCTCAGCGAGAGGTGAGCGCATGCCGAACCGATCGGGCGAGCGAAGCGACCGAGCCCTGAGTAATGAGGCGAGATCTGGGCCCCGAGTAGCCGTCGCGCTCGACGATCTCGGTGAACATCTCCACCGGGCGGATCCAGCACCAGCCAAGGGCGGCACCGTGACACCAGCGGTGTGGGTCCGACGTCACCGATACCGGACGACGGCTTCGCGAATGCTCTCGGCGTGCTCGTAGATCGCATCGAGTTCGTCGATCGGGTGACGTGTCTCGACCTTCTGCTCGTCGAGCAACCCCAGGTACTTCTGTCGGCCGTTGAAATGCAGCCGTGCGATCGGCTTGCGGTTGTTGTCGTCAAGAAGCACGGCGAAGTAGCTCTTCGCGTCGCGATGAGTGACCCGGTGAGGCTTCGTCTCGCCGCACGCAATGGCCTTCACGATTTGATAGCCCTCGAGTTCCTCGAGGGTCGTATCGATCTCTGTGTCGCGATCGAGGTCGGCCTGAGCGGCGGGCTCGCTCGACACCACTGCCGTGCTTTCCGCCGACAGTGGTATCGCGACGCCCGCGCCAGCACCCAGTGCGGTCTTCAGGCGGTCGTTGACGCTCTCCGTGAGGAACTGTCGCGAGGCCTTCGTCACGAGTGACGTGAACTGCTCCCGAACCTTCGCCGTGTACGAGCCGTCGTAGACCCTCTGGGTGAAGAACTTGATCCACTCGTCGCTAGGTTCGCGGAACTGGCCGGCGATCTCGCGTTTGAGTGCGCCCACGTATTTCAGTTCTTCTGCTGCGCTGATGATCGAGTCGAGGTCGAAGCTGTCCTTGCTGAGTTTCTGGACCTCGGGAATCAGCGTGTCATCGATATCCAGCAGATCGAGCACCAGGAACGGCTTGGCGTCCATCTTGTTCGGCGCGTCGAGGTCGGTGAAGAACTGCCAGATCACGCCGTTCGTGAGCGCCGCGATCCGAGCGTTCGTGGTCGAGAAGTAGCGGAACAACTGCGACGCATGCTCGATCTTGGGGACGCCCGTGGATGCCTTGCACTCGATGAGGATCTGCACCTCAGCGTCGCGCATGATCGCGTAGTCGACCTTCTCGCCCTTTTTGATCCCCACATCGGCGGTGAACTCGGGAACAACCTCGAGCGGGTCGAACACGTCGTAGCCCAAGATGGTCGAGATGAAGGGCATGACGAAGGCATTCTTCGTTGCTTCCTCGGTGCCGATAGCCGACGCTTGATTGCTCACCTTGGTTGCGAGCGCGGTAAGACGGTCCTGAAACTCCACTGTTCCCCCAATTGAATGTTTCTCATCGACAGCTGCACGCCCGGGCCACGGCCCCCACGCGGTCCTCGATGTTTCTGCATTCTGTCCGCTCGGGTCCATTCAGGCAAATGTTGTGAGACGCCTGCTCTCTCGCCGCGCGGTCGGCACCTAAGCACGGATCCCGGCGAGCCAGCGGCCCACGCGCCCGGGCACCCACGGAGCGAAGCTCAGGAGCGAGCAAGCCGGCGTACTCATTTCGCACCGCGTGTAAGAGTCGCGTCGATGACGAACATGGGTAAGCGTGGAAGATGTGTCATCCCCATCCGCCCGCGCGCGTTTCGAGGAGACGGTGCGGCTCGTGGGCGACCCCGTACGCCGCTACCTGTGGCGACGCGCTGACCCCACCACCGCGGAGGATGTGCTCGCAGAGACCCTCATCGTGATGTGGCGACGTCACGAGCGCATGCCGGCCGACGCCGAGGCCGTCGCCTGGGCGATCGGTGTGGCTCGGCTGCAACTCGCGAACGCGAACCGAGCCCAGCGGCGTCGCGACAGATTGGTCGCCAAGATCACCGTCCTCGACCCGCCCGCCGCGTTCGTCGCCGAGCACAGCGGACCCGTCGACGAGGCGGTGCGCGTCACCCTCGCGGGCCTGCGGACAGCGGATGCAGAGGTGCTGCGGCTGTGGGCGTGGGACGAGCTCGCTCCGCGGGAGATCGCGATCGTCCTCGGCACCACGGTCAATGCTGCGACGGTGAGGCTGCACCGCGCGCGACGGCGCTTCGAGGGCGAATGGCGTAAGACCCACGGAGGCTCCGGACATATCGAGACAAGAGAAGGGGACGAGCCGTGAACGACGCACACCACGACGCACTGCGCCGACTGCTCCGAGCGGGCGACCCAGCTCCGTCGCTCCCGCCTTTGCGGAGCGACCAGATCATCCGACTCTCGGAGGACACCATGAACCCCCAGAACACCTCGCCCCGGAGCCGTGTCAACCGGCCAGGACTTCTTCTCGGCGCCATCGGCGCGGGTGCGGCGGCGATCGCGGCCGTGGCACTCGCCGTTCCTGCGATCGTCGGCACCTCGGTCGCTGCGACCGCTTTGACGCAGCCGGGTGCGGGTGGGCCGGCGGCGATGTGCGCCCAGGTGACCCCCGAGGCGGTCGCGGCCGCAGGTACGTCGTTTCGCGCCGACGTCCGCAGCATCGCGGACGGAACCGTCACGCTCGCCGTCGACGAGCGCTTCGACGGCGAGGTCGGTGACACGGTGACCGTCACTCAGGGCGTCGGGGCCGGTATCGACGGCGAACCGATCGTCTTCGTCGAGGGTGAGACCTATCTGATCAGCGCGAGCACCGATGGCGTCATCATCACGTGCGGTGTGAGCGGAGTCGCCGATGCGGGGCTGACTGCCGTGTACGACGCGGCGTTCGGATGAGCAATCGCGGCGCATCGGCGACCGCACTTGCCCGCCCTACCGGGCCGGCGGAGCGACCGCGCCCTAGGCGACGCGGCGGAACCGGGGTCCCGAGTAGCCGTCGCGGTCGACGGTCTCGGTGAACATCTCCACCGGGCGGACCCAGAACGAGTAGTCGTCGTAGAGCTTGCGGTACGAGACGAAGACCTCCTCGGTCTCGGAATGCCTCGCCGTTCCGAACACCTCGTACCGCCGGCCTTTGAAGTGTTCGTAGATGCCGGGTTCGATTGCCACGCGGAGCGCCCTTCTGTAAACGAGATGAGTTCTTGAATGGCCTCAGATCGACTCGGGTGTCGAGCGCGACCACGAGCCAGGCGTTGCTGGCCATGAGGTCGTTGACGGTATCAGCCGAGCAGGTCTGCAGGGCTCGCTCTGACGACAGGGGTGGGGCGCGGATGCCGTGGGCCCGCGCCCCATCCTCCCTCTCTGGTGCCCGGCGGATCGGCATCCGCAAAGACTCTGCCGCTCACCCATCCCCGACACCGCGCGAAAGCCGCGACCCGAGGGGAGCAACCCCGGCCCGCGGCCCCGCACTCTCGACGCTCAGGGGCGCCCGCCGCCCATGCCCCCACCTCCCATTCCGCCGGCCACCGCGACGCCGGCTGTGACCGAGGTCGCGACCCCGTCGACGGTCACCGTGTACGACTGGCCGTCGGTGATCGCCGACGACGTGAACACGACCGATCCGAAGGTCTTCTCGGCGGTGTACTGCGCGATGACCGTGCCACTGGCATCCGTGATCTGCACCGTTGAGCCCGCGCTGCCCGAGGCCGTCGCGGCCAGCCACCCCTGCGCGGACGACTCGTCGGGCGATTCGGCCATTCCGGTGCTGCCGAGAGCGGCGAGCGTGCCGCCCGAGACGTCGATGCCGCCGTTCGAGTCGAGCGCGCCGTTGCCCTGCTGGGTGGGACCGTACACGGTGACGTCTCCGCCGGTCATGGTGATGCTGCCGTTGGAGTCGAGGCCATCGCCTTGAGCGTCGACCACCAGGGTGCCGCCCGAGATGGTGAGGGTCTCGCCGGTGTCCTGCATGACACCGCCCATTCCGCCGCCCGAGCTCGTCGTGGTAGCGCCCGAGGCGTTCACCCCGTCATCCGACGAGATGACCGAGGTGATTCCGCCGGCGATGCGGATGTCGCCCGACTCGATGCCCTCGTACGACTGGCTGATGGTGACGTCTCCGCCCGCGATCGCCAGGGCGATTTCGGAATGGATGCCATCGTCCTCGGCCGCGATCGACACGGTGCCGCCGGTGATCAGCGCGTCGGTCCACGCGTCGATGCCGTCGTCGGTCGCGGTGGCGTCGATCGTGCCGCCGGCGATCCAGACGTAGCCCTGGGTGGCGTCATCCGTCTGGTCGCTCTTGAGGGCGTCGCCCCCGGCGGTGAGGGTGAGCGTGCCGTCTTTCACGGCGAGCGAGTCCTTGCCGCGCAGGGCATCGTCGGCGGCGGTCACCGTGATCGTGCCGCCGATGATCGCGAGGTCGTCGGTGGACGAGATGCCGTCGTTGCCCGTGTCGGTGACGGTGAGGGCCCCCGAGCCCGAGACGGTGAGGTCGCTGTCGGCGTAGATGGCGGCGCTCGCGTCGGCGTCGGCGGAGCTCGCCGCGGTGACCGTGTTGGTGGAGCCCGCCGCGAGGTTGATCGCCACGTCGTCGGCGGTCACGACCTGGATGGCCGCGCCCGAGGTGCTCTCGATGGTCGCGTCGTCGAGCACGAGGATCACCTGCGCGTCGTCGGGGGCGGCGACGACCACGTTCCCGTCGAGCGTTCCGGTCAGCGTGTAGACGCCGGCGGCGGTGATGGTGACGGTCGAGCCGTCGATGCGGACTCCCGCCGAGTCGCTCGACGCGGTGGAGCCCGCGAGCGTGATGGTCTCGGCATCCGCGAGGTTCCACTCGTCGTCTTTCACGACGGTGCCGTCGGCGTTGGCCGCGAGCAGTTCGGCGGCGGCCGTGGGGATGGTGGAGTCGATGTCGGAGGTGGTCTGCACGCTCGACTCGACGCTGGATGCCGTGGTGGCCGGCGCCGATGTCGCGGCGGGCTGAGCGGTGACGGCGCACCCGGCGAGCACGAGGCCCGCGAGAGCGAGGGGAAGGGCGAGGGGGATCAGGCGGCGCATGATGCGTCCTTTCGGGTGTTCTGGGATGAGGCGAAGGGGCCCGCGAGCACGCGGGTCCAGCGGTTGCGGGGGAGGTCGGCGCGCAGGGCTGCCATGCCGGTGGCGTACTTGCTGATGCGCTGCGGGCGGTGCCCGGCTCGCCAGAGCGCGCGGTCGAGAGCACCCGCCTGCCCGGGCGATTTGGTCTCGACGATCGCGTAGCGGGGGAGGGTGAACCCTGCGCCGTCGGCATCGATCCACCGCAGGTCGAGGTCGATCGTGACGCGGGAGGGCACGTCGCCCGCCAGCAGCAGCGTCGTGCGCCGATACAGCGTCTGCAGCCGCGCGTCGAGGTCGTCGGCGCGACCCGGCTCGACGCCGATCGCGCCGAGGGCCTCGGCGACGTCGTCGCGCGCTTCGGCGGTGAGCCGGTCGGCCGCATCGAGGTCGTAGGCATCCCTGTCTTTGCGGGTGAGACCGCGCGCTCCGCGGGTCTTCATCTCGAGGTAGGCGGCCCCGGTGTCGACGTAGGTGCGGGTACGCAGCTTGAACCGGCGGCGGCGCCCGTGAGCGGCGAGGCGGAAGCTGAGCAGATCGGGGGTGTCGAAGTACACCGAGCGGTAGGCCAGCTCGCGCTCGCCGGCGATCTCGAGGGCGGCGGGAGTCTCGTCGGAGCGCTGCAGGGTCTCGAGCAGGGATGCCGCGGCATCCATCGGCACGACGTACTTGCGGTCGACGCGGGTGAGCAGGGCGGCCTCGGTGGTGAGAGCGTCGAGCCCGATCGCGGGGAGGGCTGCGATGGCGGTGGCCGCGCGGTCGCGGGCGGTCACCGGGTGCCGCCGATCAGGTCGGCAAAGCTCGCGTCGGTGGTTCGGCGTTGGCCGGGGGTGGCGTCGACGGCTTCGCGAACGGCGGCGGGCGCGGTGGGGGCGGCCAGGACCCGGTACCGCACATCGACCAGCGTCGTGTCGTCGACCAGGTCGAGCTGCTGCACGGTGACGCCGGTCACCTCGCCGCCGAGTAGGCGACCGAGCTCGGCCCGCAGCTCGGTCTCGTCGGCGATCGCGCGATCGAGGTGCACGGTCTGGTGACGGGCCCGCGACAGCACCCGCGGGTGATCGGCGACGGCGAGCACGGCCACGATGAGCCCGACCAGCAGAAGGGGAATGGAGAGGTCGACGGGCGGCAGGCCGCAGATCAGGCCGATCGCCAGAGCCGCGAAGTAGTACGCCACCTCGCGCTGCGTGATCTCGCTCGAGCGCAGCCGGATGATCGACAGCACCCCGAACAGTCCGAGCCCGAGGCCCAGAGCGACTTCGGCGGTGCCGAGGACGGTCGCGACGGCGAGCACGCCCACGTTGACGCCGAGGAAGGCGACGACGAGGTCTCGCCGGCGGTGGCGCTGGAAGTAGATGGCGCTCAGCAGGACGGCGGCGACGAGGTCGGTCGCGGCCAGGATCAGGGCGGTGGTGGTCATGAGGTGCTCCTTGCGGGGATGAGGGGAGAGGTGTCGGGGGATCCGGATGCCGTGTCGCGGGCGTCGGGCCCGCGGGCTGTCGCGCCGGGCGGCCCCGGGCGTGAGATGGGCACGCGCGCCGGGGTCTCGGCATCCGTTCGGGGGAAGACGAGCGAGCGCTGCACGCCGTAGCTGAGGACGAACAGCACGCCCTCGGTCACGACCTTCGCGGGCAGCAGGGCCAGGCCGTTGTCGGTGAGGAACGACATCCACGCGATGTTCGAGGCGAGCAGCGCGAGGGCGAGCACGCCGTAGCGCAGGGCCTGCGGAAGCATCGATCCGCCCCGCGCGCGGAAGACCACGCGGCGGTTGACGACGAAGTTCGCGGTGGCCGACAGCACCCGCGCCGCGATGATCGAGGGCACGAGCCATCCGGTCAGCGCCTGCAGGACGAGCAACGCGACGGTGTCGACGACGAACGCCGCGAGAGACGACGACGCGAACAGCAGCACCGGCAGCAGCACGCGCAGCGAGTCGCGCACCGGACGGAAGTGACTCGACCAGTTGCGGTCGAGGTACACGGTGTCGACGGGCACCTCGTGCGCGGAGACCTGGTCGGGGCCGAGGCGCAACAGCATCCGCTGTTCGTACTCGAACCCGTCGCCCGGTATGCCGAGGGCCCAGCCCAGGCGATCGGCGGGGATGCCGCGGAGCCCGGTCTGCGTGTCGGTCACCCGCCGCCCGGTGGCGAGGCGGAACAGCCCGCGCGAGGCCGCATTGCCCAGGCGGCTGCGCAGCGGCACGGCGCCGTCGAAGCCGCGGACCCCCAGCACGAGGGCGCTGCGGCCCTCGGCCGCGTCAGTGCGCAGAGCGTCGGCCACGCGGCAGATGTTGGCCGGTGTGTGCTGCCCGTCGGCGTCGGCGGTGACCACGTCGGCATCCGGATCGTGCGCGGCGATGTGGGCGAAGCCCGTCTTGAGAGCCGCGCCCTTGCCGCGGTTGGTCGCGTGCGTGAGGACGTGGGCGCCGGCCTCGAGGGCGGCGTCGAACACCGCCGCGAACGCGGGGCCGCTGCCGTCGTCGACGACGAGCACGTCGACGTCGGGGTCGTTGCGCAGCAGCGCGGCGACGAGGGCCGGCATCCGCGGACCGGGCTCGAAGGCGGGGATGAGAACGAACACCGCTCAGCCCGCCACGTAGAGGATGTCGCTGGTGCCGCGCTCGCCGCCGTTCGAGGGCGAGTTGATCACCTGTCCGTTGAAGTACATCGTCGACGAGCCGCCGCCGTCGAGGTTGTAGGCGGTCGTCGCGCCGAGCGAGAGCAGGATGTCGGCGAGCCCGGGCAGCGTCACGCCCTCGCTGTAGCCCTCTTGGCGGCCGTCGACCACGACGAAGACGAGGTGGTTGGCGTCGATGACACCGACGGCGGTGCGCGGCTGGTCGCCCTGGATCGAGTGGTTGCCGACGTTCGTGTCGACCTCGACGCTCTCGATGCCGTCGACGACCTGGCCGTCCTCGACGATCGCGGGACCGAAGCTGAGCGTGTTCCAGACCCCGGATGCCAGCAGCTCGGCGGCCGTGGTCTGCGTCTCGTCGTACACCTCGACGTGGCCGTCGGTGTAGAAGGCGAGTCCCTGCCGAGCGCCCTCGTCGCGGTAGACGACGCCGTTGCGGATCTCGATGCCCGTGGAGCGGAAGCCGTAGTAGTCGCCGTTGATGGCGAAGACCGCGTCGTTGGCGGCGGCGATCTCGCTGGTGGTCTGCGTGATGTTCTCGCCGAACTGGTTGTTCGCGAAGGCGGAACGCAGGTCGGTGGCGTCTCCGAGCACGACGTCGGCGACGTAATAGGTGAGCGTGTCGGTGGTCACCGTCGAGACGGTGACCGAGGTGGAGCCGTCACTGAAGCTGGTGTCGGTCAGGCTCGTCTCGGTCGCGGCGGTGGCCGCGGGCTCGGCGGTGGCAGATGCCGTGGCGGATGCCGTGGCGTGCGCGGCTTCGTACGCGGCGACGTCGGTGATCTCGACGTGGGGGATGAGGAAGCGATTCGCGGCCCACGCTGCGGAGCCGCCGACGGTGAGCGCGACGGCCAAACCGCCGGCGAGGAAGGCGCGGCGGGCGACGGGCCGCTTCGGGCGGCGGGGTCCGTCGGACGGCGTCGCCCGGCCGCGGCGAGAGGCCGAGGCCGGTGCACCGTCGGGGGCGGTGTCGGGGGTGGGGGCTGCGGGGTCCATGGCACCAGGAAAGGTGCCGCGCCCTTCTCGCGCCCTAAGCCAGCCCTACGCGGAGCCAAGAAGAGCTATGGAAACGCTATGTGGACGTGTGCATGTGCACTCGAGCCGCGGCCCGCGGCCGCCCTGCCGCGTCGAGGGCGCCGGGGGAGTGGCATCCGGAGCCTTCGTCAGGCGACCGCCCGCAGAACGCCCGTGAGGATCAGCGTGATGACCGTCGTCCACAGTGCGATCGCCGCGGCCTGCCAGGCGAGCACGCGCAGGGGCGAGACACCGGTCGAGGTGAGGGCGGCAGCGGTGAACTGCGTGGGCAGCAGCAGGGGGCCGAGCAGGCTCACGCCGGGGGTCCCGTAGCGGTGGTAGGCCTTCTCGAACTTCTGGCGGCGCGCGGTCAGGGGCTTCTCGACGGCTCCGCGACGGGTGGTGACGGCCGTACGCACGCGCGAGGTCGCGAACACGACGACGGCGACGCAGATCAGGTTGCCGATCGCGCCGGCGATGGCCGCGACGGCCGGGTGGATGCCGCCGACGATGCCGATCGCGGCGGCACCCTCTCCTTCGATGAACGGCACGGCACCGGCGAGGGCGACGATGAGCGGCTGCACGAGGTCGGGCACGTCGGCGACGAGGCCCTGGAAGCCGAGGATGAGATCCGAGACGGGGTTCGACATGAGGACTCCTGGGGGGACGAGTCCGCGGCGTGTTCCGCGGTGATCCCATCCCATCGGGAGCGGCGTCTCCGCGGCAGTGTCGCGGTGTCATGACCGGGCGGGAGGATGTGCCGACCGACCCGTGACGAATGTCATGCGCCCGGCGGCGCGGCGGGAGCGTGGGCGTTGGGGCGACGGCGGAATTCTCGATACGTTCGGACAAACCCCAAGGAGAGTGCACCATGACCGACAACCCCGCCGCCCCGTCCGCACCGCGACAGTGGCTCAAGGCTTTCTACAGCGCGCTCGCCGCGGCGCTCGGATACGTGATCGTCGAACTGATCTTCCAGCACGACACGACCTACATCCTGGCCGGGGCTCTCGGCATCCTCGTCGTCCTCACACCGATCTTCTACGCGATCAACCGCCACAGCAGCCGTCGGACACCGAAAGGCTGATCGAACGGCGGGTGGGGCGCCGGGCGCTCCACCCGTGACGAATGTCATGGACGTACTGTGGCCGGTGTGACGAGCCCCCTCCCCGCGCCCCCGCCCGCGTCGACGTTCGCCCGCGACGTGCGGGTCACGTGGTGGTACACCGCCGCGTCCATCGCCGGGTTCCAGGTGTTCGGGCTCTTCATCTGGACCCTGCTCATGGTGCTGAGAGCGTCGATGCCCGCCATCGTGCTCTTCGTCGCGGGCGGCCTCGGGTCGGTCGCCGTCTCGCTGCTGCTGATGGCGCGCTACCGCCGCGAACCGCTCGACATCGGCGACGTCTCGGGCCACCGGCCCGTCTGGCCGCTGGTCATCGCCGGCATCGTCTTCGGCGGTGTCACGGGAGCGGCGGCCGGGTCGCTGCTGCTCGCCGTCGTCCTCGGAGCGCAGACACTGTGTCTGGTGCGCTGGCGTGCCGGCATCCGGATGCGTCTCGTGGTGCTGCTGATCGTCGTCATCGTCGCGGCGTGGGTGATCGAGGTCACCCGCCTCAACCCCGCCGGATACGTCGCCGATGCCTTCGGCGTGGGCCTGTTCCTCGCGATGCTGCCGCCGCTCACGGCGACGTCGCTGTGGTGGTGGGACATCGTGCGCGAACTCGACCGCGCTCGTCGCGCCGAGGGGCGTCTCGCCGCCGCCCAGGAGCGCCTGCGTCTCGCCAGCGACCTGCACGATCTTCAGGGCCACCACCTGCAGGTGATCGCGCTGCAGCTCGAACTCGCCGAGAAGATGCTCGCCCGCGACCCCGCGGCCGCCGTGGAACAGGTGCGCCTCGCGCGCACGAGCGTCGACGAAGCCCGCCGCGGCACCCGCGAGCTCGCGACGCGCTTCCGTGGGGTGCCGCTGCCGGACGAACTCGCGAACGCCGCCGACCTGCTGCGCGCCGCGGGGCTGCGCGTCGAGCTGTCGGTCGCCCCCGACGCCGCCGACGCCCCGGCCGACGTGCTCGGCCCGGTGATCCGCGAGTGCACGACGAACGTGCTGAAGCACGGCGGTGGGGTCTCGGCATCCCTCGCTCTGATGCACCACGACGGCGAATGGGTCTTCACCATCGACAACGACGTGCGCGAGGTACGTGGCACGGGCGGCAGCGGTCTGGACGGTATCGCCGACCGCGTCGGCAGCGTGCGGGGAACAGTGGATGCCGGGCACTCCGGCGATCGATTCAGGGTCACCGTCCGGGTGCCCGAGGGGGTGATGGCGTGATCCGCGTGCTCATCGCCGACGACGAGGACATGATCCGCACGGCGCTCGCCGCCCTCTTGCGCCTCGAGCCCGACCTCGACGTGGTCGCCGAGTGCCGCGACGGCGAGAGCGCGATCGCCGAAGCCGACCGACTGCGGCCCGACGTGTGCCTTCTCGACCTCGAGATGCCGGGACTCGACGGCGTCGACACGGCCGCGCGCATCCTGCGGCGCGTGCCCTCGCGCTGCGTGATCGTCACGCGGCACGCCCGACCCGGCGTGCTGCGGCGGGCGCTCGGCGCGGGCGTCGACGGGTTCCTGCCCAAGTCGCGCCCCGCGGATGACGTGGCCGCGGTGATCCGCGAGGTCGCGGCGGGGCGCCGATACGTCGACCCCGAGATCGCCGCCGACGCCCTGAGCGACGAACGCAGCCCCCTCACCGACCGGGAGCTCGACGTGCTGAGGGCGGGCGCCCGCGGTGAGACGATCGCCGAGATCGCGGCATCCCTGCACCTGTCGGCCGGCACGGTGCGCAACCACGTCTCGTCGGTGCTGGGCAAGCTCGGGCTGGCGAGCCGGCAGCAGGCGACGATCCACGCGCGCGAGCGGGGCTGGATCTAGCGGCGACCGGCGCGAGGACGCTCACCCACAGCACAGCGCGGCGCGTCAACCACTGCCGCACGGCGATCACCGTCGGTAGCTTCGGCGCATGAGTGAGCGCGCATCGCGAGACGCGGGTCTGGCCCGCTACGTCATCATCGGAGTCGTCGTCGGCATGATCGCGGGACCGATCGTCGGCCTGCTCGTGCCCTCGGTGGGGGTCGGGTTCGGGATCTCGTTCGGCCTCGTCGTCGGAATCGTCGGGGCCGTGATCGCGTGGCTCGTGGTGCGTCCGCGAAAGTGAGGCGGGGAGCGGTCGAGTCACCTCTGCCCCCTCCCTTCGGAGGTGCAAGGGTCGGGCTCCTTCACCCCCGTCTAGTAGGGTTGTCGACTGGCGAGATCTCTTGATATCGAGAGACTTCGTCTTCTCCCACCACCGATCGCCCAGCGAAGGATTGTCCGTGGATCTCTACGAGTACCAGGCACGTGACCTGTTCGAAAAGTACGAGGTGCCGGTACTCGCCGGCATCATCGCCGACACCCCTGAGGAGGCGAAGGCGGCTGCCGAGAAGCTCGGCGGTGTGGTCGTCGTCAAGGCTCAGGTCAAGACCGGAGGCCGCGGCAAGGCCGGCGGCGTGAAGGTCGCCAAGAACCCCGAAGAGGCATTCGAGGCGGCCCAGGCCATCCTCGGCCTCGACATCAAGGGCCACGTCGTCAAGCGCGTCATGGTCGCAGCGGGCGCCCGCATCGCCAAGGAGTTCTACTTCTCGGTGCTGCTCGACCGCTCCAACCGCTCCTACCTGTCGCTCTCGAGCGTCGAGGGCGGAATGGAGATCGAAGAGCTCGCCGTCGAGCGTCCCGAGGCGCTCGCGCGCATCGAGGTCGACCCGATCGAGGGCATCACGCCCGAGAAGGCGCTCGAGATCGCGAAGGCTGCGAAGTTCGACGACGAGCTGGCCCCCAAGGTGGCCGACGTGTTCGTCAAGCTCTTCAACGTCTACAAGGGCGAGGACGCCACGCTCGTCGAGGTGAACCCCCTCATCCAGAGCGAAGACGGCGACATCATCGCCCTCGACGGCAAGGTCTCGCTCGACGAGAACGCCGGCTTCCGCCACCCCGACCACGAGGCGCTGGAAGACAAGGACGCGGCCGACCCGCTCGAGGCCAAGGCCAAGCAGCACGACCTCAACTACGTCAAGCTCGACGGTCAGGTCGGCATCATCGGCAACGGCGCGGGCCTGGTCATGTCGACCCTCGACGTCGTCGCCTACGCCGGTGAGAACCACGGTGGCGTCAAGCCCGCCAACTTCCTCGACATCGGTGGCGGCGCCTCGGCGACCGTCATGGCCGCCGGCCTCGACGTCATCCTCGGCGACGAGCAGGTCAAGAGCGTGTTCGTCAACGTCTTCGGCGGCATCACGTCGTGCGTCGCCGTGGCCGAGGGCATCGTCAAGGCCCTCGAGATCCTGGGCGACACCGCGACCAAGCCGCTCGTCGTGCGCCTCGACGGCAACCAGGTCGAGGAAGGCCGCGAGATCCTCGCCGCCGCCAACCACCCGCTCGTCACCCTCGCCGCCGGTATGGACGAGGGCGCCGACAAGGCCGCCGAACTGGCCAACGCGTAAGGGATAGGGAAACACCAGACATGTCGATCTACCTCAACAAAGACTCCAAGGTCATCGTCCAGGGCATCACCGGCGGCGAGGGCACCAAGCACACCGCCCTCATGCTCAAGGCCGGCACCCAGGTCGTCGGCGGAGTGAACGCCCGCAAGGCCGGAACCACCGTCTCGCACAAGGACGCCGCAGGCAACAACGTCGAGCTGCCCGTCTTCGCCTCGGTCGAAGAGGCCATCCGCGAGACCGGCGCCGACGTGTCGATCGCGTTCGTGCCCCCGGCCTTCACGAAGGACGCGATGGTCGAGGCCATCGACGCCGAGATCCCGCTGCTCGTCGTGATCACCGAGGGCGTGCCCGTCGGCGACACCGCCGAGGCGTGGGCCTACGCGAAGAGCAAGGGCGAGAAGACCCGCATCATCGGGCCGAACTGCCCCGGCATCATCACGCCCGGCGAGGCGCTCGTGGGCATCACCCCCGCGAACATCACCGGCAAGGGACCCATCGGCCTCGTGTCGAAGTCGGGCACCCTGACGTACCAGATGATGTTCGAGCTGCGCGACCTCGGCTTCTCGACCGCCATCGGCATCGGCGGCGACCCGGTCATCGGCACCACGCACATCGACGCCCTCGCGGCGTTCGAGGCCGACCCCGAGACCAAGGCCATCGTCATGATCGGTGAGATCGGCGGAGACGCCGAAGAGCGCGCCGCCGCCTACATCGCCGAGCACGTCACCAAGCCCGTCGTCGGTTACGTCGCCGGCTTCACCGCCCCCGAGGGCAAGACCATGGGCCACGCCGGCGCCATCGTCTCGGGCTCGGCCGGCACGGCACAGGCGAAGAAGGAGGCCCTCGAGGCCGCCGGCGTCAAGGTCGGCAAGACGCCGTCCGAGACCGCTTCGCTGATGCGCGAGATCATCGAGAGCCTGTAAGCAGCACTCTCTCGAGGGCCCGGATGCCATGGCATCCGGGCCCTTTCTCGTGTCGGGCGGGGCCTGCCGCGGAACACGCACCTCGCGAGACCGCACGAGATTGCCGAGACCGCATCGGATTGGCGCCGAACGGGTGCGTCCTCGGCAAACGCGTGCGGTTTCGATGCCGCGGATACGTCCGACGGCGCAGCGGCGACGAAAAAGGGGCCCGGATGCCGTGGCATCCGGGCCCCTCACGAGCGCGGGGCTCAGCCCAGAAGCGCCTCGACCGGGCCGCGGGCGAAGAAGACGACGAAGCCGGCGGCGACGATCCACAGCAGCGGGCTCACCCGGCGGGCGCGGCCCGACAGGGCCTGGATGAGCACCCAGCTGACGAAGCCCGCGCCGATGCCGTTCGCGATCGAGTACGTCAGGGGCATGACGGTCACGGTGAGGAAGACCGGGATGAGCACCGACATGTCGCTGAGGTCAACGTGGCGGATCTGCCCCATCATGAGTGCGCCGACGATGACCAGGGCCGCGGCCGCGATTTCGGTGGGCACGATGCTCGTCAGCGGCGTGAAGAACATCGCGAGCAGAAACAGTCCGCCGGTGACGACGTTGGCCAGGCCCGTGCGCGCGCCCTCGCCGATGCCCGATCCCGACTCGATGAAGACGGTGTTCGACGACGACGAGGTGGCGCCGCCGGCGACGGCACCGATGCCCTCGATGACCAGCGCCGAACGCAGGCGCGGGAACGTGCCGTCGGGGGCCGCGAGACCCGCCTCGCGCGACAGGCCGGTCATCGTGCCCATGGCGTCGAAGAAGTTCGTGAACACGAGGGTGAAGACCAGCATGAGGGCGGCGAGCACGCCGATGCGGCCGAAGGATCCGACGAGGTCGACCTGACCGACGAGCGCGAGGTCGGGAAGGCTCACCCACTGCGCGGGGAGCGTCGGAACGCTCAGACCCCAGCCGCCGGGGTTGCCGTCGGCGCGCGCGCCGAGACCGAAGACGGCCTCGACGATCACGGCGATGACCGTGCCCGAGAGCAGACCGATCAGCAGCGCGGCTTTGACCTTGCGCACGAGCAGCACGGCGGTGATGACGAGGGTCAGCACGAACAGGGCGGTGGGGACCGTGGTGATCGAGCCGCCGACACCCAGGCCCACCGGGGGCGAGCTCAGGCCGGTCGAGGTGACCAGCCCGCTGTCGACGAAGCCGATGAACGCGATGAAGAGGCCGATGCCGACGGTGATCGCGGTCTTGAGCGCGAGGGGAACCGCCTCGAAGATCATGCGGCGGAGTCCGGTGACGGCCAGCAGCACGATGATCAGGCCGTTGATGACGACGAGGCCCATGGCCTCGGGCCAGGTGACCTGACCGACGATGCCGACGGCCAGGAACGAGTTGATGCCCAGACCCGCCGCGAACGCGAACGGCAGGCGCGTGACGAGGCCGAACAGCATCGTCATGACACCGGCTGTGAGGGCGGTGACCGCGGCGACCTGCGGGAAGCCGAGGGCGTTGCCGGCGACGTCGGGGGTTCCCGACAGGATGATCGGGTTCAGGATGACGATGTACGCCATCGTGACGAAGGTGACCACTCCTCCGCGGATCTCGGTGCCGACGGTCGAGCCGCGGGCGGTGATCTCGAAGAACCGGTCGAGACGGTTCTTCGGTGCGGTGGCAGCAGTGGTCTCGGGAGCGGAATCGCTCATGAAGGCTCCAGAAAAAAGGGGGAGGGACTAGACCGGAGGGGAAGACGCCGACGTATCGTGTGAGCTATGTCACTCTCAGGAGAGTATCTACCCAGCACCAGCGAATGGGCCCGCCAGCAGGCCGAGACGTTCGAGGCCTCGGGAGGCCAGGAGTCCGCCGACATGCGGGGCGTACCCATCATCGTCCTCACCACCGTCGGCGCCAAAACCGGGGGCCTGCGAAAGACCGCCCTCATGCGCGTCGAGCACGACGGCAAGTATGCGGTCGTGGCATCCAAGGGTGGGGCTCCGGAGCATCCGGCGTGGTTCTACAACCTCGTGAAGAACCCCCGCGTCGCCCTGCAGGACGGCGACGTGAAGAAGGAGTACGACGCGCACCAGGCCGAGGGAGCCGAGCGCGACGAGTGGTGGGGCTACGCGACCGAGGTCTGGCCCGACTACGACGAGTACCAGAAGAAGACCGAGCGGCGCATCGAGCTGTTCGTGCTGACGCCGTTCGACTGACGCCCGTCGGCTGAGGCCCGCCCGCGCGGTCCCCGCCGCCCCGGGGCGCTCCGGGTGTACGCCGCCGTCTCAGAGCGTTGAGTGTCCAGGACACGCCGCTGTGCCCGAGAGGGATGCGGCGTGTCTTGGACACTCAACAGTGGGGACACGCCGCTGACCGCCGCGCGTGAGCGCACCTGCGAGCCGCCATCGCCCCGGTCTGCGTGCAGACCGCCCGCGCGCGGGCGTCGGCGTCGTCGCGCGACGACGCCGCGCGGAGTGCGCCCTCGCCGCCGCGCCTGAAAGGTGCGCCGAGCCGACGCGGGTACGCTCACAGTCGCCCATGCATCGCCTTCTCGTCGCCCTCCTGGCCGCTCTCGACGCCATCCTGGCCGCCGCGGGCGGTATCGCCGTGGTCCTCGCCCCCCTCGCGCTGCTGTGGGTGGTCGGCGTGGGAAGCCCCGACTGGGGAGCCCTGTGGCCCACGACCGCAGCGGTCTGGCACCTGGGCCATCTCGTGCCGATCACGGTGACCCTGCCCGACACCTACCTCGCCGCCACCGGCATCGATCCCTCGTTCGCGAACTTCACCCTGTCGCTCGCGCCCCTGGCGTTCGCCGCGTTCACGGCCCTGTTCGCCGCCCGCTCGGGCGCCCGCGCGGGCGAGGCCGGCGCCGCGCTCACCGGTTGGCTCTCGGGCTCCGTCGTCTTCGCCGGCATCGCGACCCTCGTCGCCCTGACCGGAAACGCCGCGCTCGTGGCATCCGAGACCTGGCCGGCCATCCTGCTGCCGTCGCTGCTGTTTCTGGTGCCGTCGTTCGTGGGTGCGATCGTCGGAGCGTGGCGGGTCGGCGACGACGGACCCATCGACGCCCTGCGGGAACGGGTCGAGCGCCTCCCCGGCGCCTGGGCGACGGTGCCCGCGCTGGCGCTGCGCGGTTTCGCGCTCACGACGCTGGGGCTCGTGGGAGTCGGCGGGATCGTTGTGGTGGTGGGACTCATCGCCCGCTCGACGCAGGTGATCGGCATCTACCAGGCCAGCAACGCGGATGCCATCGGCGCCACCGTCATAGCCCTCGGCCAGCTCATGTACCTGCCGACCCTGGTGCTGTGGGCGGTGTCGTTCGTCGCCGGCCCCGGGTTCGCGCTGGGCACCGACACCGCCATCACCCCGGCCGCCACGCAGGTCGGTGCCCTCCCCGGCATCCCCGTGCTCGGCGCGGTGCCGGACTCGACCTCGTCGTGGCTGCTGCTGCTCGTGCTACTGCCGATCGGCGTCGGAGCCCTCGCCGGCTGGATCCTGCGTTCCCGGATGCCGGTGACCACCGACCCCGAACCGATCGGCCCCCGGCTGACACTCACGGTCGTCGTCGCCGCGCTCACGGGTGGCGCGGGCGCGCTCGCCGCGCTCGTCTCGGCTGGTTCGCTCGGACCCGGTCGCCTCGCCGACACGGGCCCCCAGCCCGGACCCCTCGCCCTCGCCCTCGGTCTCGAGGTGCTGCTGGGGCTCGCCATCCTGCTGCTGAGTCCCCGCTTCGGTGCCGCCGCCGACGACCTTCCCCCGCGCGTCCGAGACGAGCGCGACGAGACCCCGGAATTCTCGTTCGCGCCCCGCGCCCACGTTCCCTTCGACCGCGACGAGCACGCGACCGGACCCGCGCCCCTCGTGTCGGCGCCCGGAACCGGCATCGCCTCCGACGTCTGGCCCAGCGCGTACCGCGGCCCCGAAGACGCCGATCACGCACCGTCGGCCGCGCTCGACGACGACGAGGTACGCGCGCGCATCCGCGCCGCCTGGGCGAATCCCGACGACGGCGACAAGGGTCCCGCGGGTCGACGCTGACGGAGCGGCCGACGCGGGTCGCCCCACGTCGCCCATCCCGCGGCTCCACGGGCTCCGACGCACCTGCGTAGACTGAGCGCGTGCTCACGGTCGCCGTCCTCATCTCCGGCACCGGCTCCAACCTCCGCGCCCTGCTCGAGGCGGCTGCCGCCCCCGACTTCCCGGCGCGCGTGGTCGCGGTCGGCGCTGATCGCGAGGCCGACGGCTTCGCGCACGCCGAGCACTTCGGCATCCCCACCTTCCTGGTTCCCTACAGCGCCTTCGCCTCGCGCGAGCAATGGGGCGCCGAACTCGGAGCCCAGCTCGCCGTCTGGCAGCCCGACCTCGTCGTGCTGAGCGGCATGATGCGGCTCCTGCCGGCCGACCTCGTCGCCGAGTGGGAACCCCGCATCATCAACACGCACCCCGCGTACCTGCCCGAGTTCCCCGGCGCGCACGGTGTGCGCGACGCGCTGGCCGCGGGCGTGACGCAGACCGGAGCCAGTGTCATCGTCGTCGACTCCGGCGTCGACACGGGGCCGATCCTCGCCCAGGAGCGCATCCCCGTGCTGGCCGGCGACGACGAAGACGCCCTGCACGAACGCATCAAGCCCGTCGAACGACGTCTGCTCATCGACGTCGTCCGTCGCATCGCCGAGGGCGACCTCGACCTCGCCGCCCCGGCATCCCGAACCGCCTGACCCGCCCGCCGGGCCCCGGCCCGTCGTGCACCCGAATCCGACTCGAGACACAGGAGCCGAAAGCCATGGCCGGACCCCGCCACGACCCCGCCGACTACCGTCCCCGCGACGTCGTCCCCATCCGCCGGGCGCTGGTCTCGGTGAGCGACAAGACCCACCTGCTGGTGCTGGCCGAAGCCCTCGCCGCCGCCGGCGTCGAGATCGTCTCGACCGGGTCGACCGCCTCGACCATCCGCGACGCCGGCTACGACGTCGTCGACGTCGCCGCCGTCACCGGCTTCCCCGAGTCGCTCGACGGTCGCGTGAAAACGCTGCACCCCAAGGTGCACGCCGGACTGCTCGCCGACCTGCGTCTGGCCTCGCACGAGGCGCAGTTGGAGGAGCTCGACATCCGCCCGTTCGAGCTGGTCGTGGTCAACCTGTACCCGTTCGTCGAGACCGTGGCATCCGGTGCCGAGGGTGACGACGTCGTGGAGCAGATCGACATCGGCGGTCCCGCCATGGTGCGCGCCGCGGCCAAGAACCACGCCAACGTCGCCATCGTCGTCTCGCCCGAGTCGTACCCCGCGATCATCGACGCCCTGCAGTCCCAGGGCGGCACCAACCTCGTGCAGCGCCGCGAGCTCGCCGCCCGCGCGTTCTCGCACACCGCCGCGTACGACACCGCCGTGTCGACCTGGTTCGCCGAGGGCACCCTCGCCGACGACATCGACCTGCCCGCGCACCTGACCATCCAGGCCGAGCGCCTGTCGACGCTGCGCTACGGCGAGAACTCGCACCAGCGCGCCGCGATCTACTCGCGCGTCGGTGGCCACGGCATCGCCCAGGCCACGCAGCTGCAGGGCAAGGAGATGTCGTACAACAACTACGTCGACGCCGACGCCGCGCTCCGCGCCGCCTTCGACATGGTGAAGCCGGCCGTCGCGATCATCAAGCACGCCAACCCGTGCGGGATCGCCGTCGCCGCGCCCAACGCCCTCGACCCCATCGCCTCGGCACACCTGCGCGCCCACGAGTGCGACCCGGTCTCGGCCTTCGGCGGCGTCATCGCCGCGAACCGCACGGTCACGCTGAAGATGGCCGAGAACCTGCGCGACATCTTCACCGAGGTCATCATCGCCCCCGACTTCGAACCCGAAGCGCTCGAGGTGTTCAAGCTCAAGAAGAACCTGCGCGTGCTGAGCCTGCCCGCCGACTGGCAGCAGGAGCGCATGGACGTGCGGCTCGTGTCGGGCGGCCTGCTGCTGCAGGACGCCGACCGCTTCCCCGACGACATCGAGTCGGTCGCGAAGAACTGGGAGCTCGTCTCGGGCGAGCGTCCCGCCGAGGCCGACATGGAGAGCCTGATCTTCGCGTGGAAGTCGTGCCGCGCCGTCAAGTCGAACGCGATCGTGCTCGCCCAGGGGTCGGCCACCGTCGGGATCGGCATGGGCCAGGTCAACCGCGTCGACTCGTGCCGTCTCGCCGTCGAGCGCGCCGGTGACCGGGCAGCCGGCTCCATCGCGGCATCCGACGCCTTCTTCCCCTTCGCCGACGGCCCCCAGGTGCTGATCGACGCCGGCATCTCGGCGATCATCCAGCCCGGCGGCTCGGTGCGCGATGCCGAGGTCGTCGACGCCGCCCGCGCGGCCGGCGTGACGATGTTCTTCACGGGGGAGCGTCACTTCTTCCACTGAGTCCTCGCCTCACGGTCGACGCCGTCGCAGCTTCGGTTGCGGTGGCGTTGTCGTGTGTGGGGGCGGTGGGGCGGGCGCAGGCGCGGTGGCGGTGGTGCGGGGTGCGGGGTGCGGGCGCCGACACTGCGGCGGCGGCGTGGCATGGCGTGGGCGGGGTGGCGTGGGCGGGGGTGGCGGCGCGGCGTGGGCGGGGTGGCGTCGGGGAGGCGCACGGACGCATAAACGCTATTCGTGCGCATAAACGCGCTGTCGCGGCGTTTATGCGCAGGAACGGCGTTTATGCGCGGGGCCGGTGTCGTGCGGTGCGGTGCGGTGCGGTGCGAGATGCGTGCCGGGAGCGGCGCGGTCGTGCGCTCGGGCCGCGGTGTGCGCTCGGGCCGCGGTGTGCGCTCGGGCCGCGGTGTGCGCGCGGGCTGAGGCATAAACGCTGATTCTGCGCATAAACGCGCTGTCGCCGCGTTTATCCGCAGGAATAGCGTTTACGTGCGCGGCCGGGGTGGCGCGGATGCGCGCGGCAGACACGGGGCGGCGGGCGCGCGTCAGGCGCTCATCGCGATGAGCTTCGCGACGGTGTTGGCGTTGCGTGCGGTGCCGGTGACGCCGAGGCGTTTCTCGAACCAGCCCGCTTGCAGCTTCGACCCGCCGATGCCCTCGGGGTAGCGCACGAAGACCTCGCGGCCGTCGAGCACCGCCTCTTCGGGCACGCCGTCCGGCAGCTCGAGCCGGACGGCGGGTCTCGCGTCGAGGAACACCGTCTGCACCCAGCGGCCCTCCGGGGCATGGGCGTAGGGGTTGCGGGCGCGGCTGGCGGCCAGCTCGGCGTGCGTGCGCACGATGACCGGCAGATCGAATCCGAACGCCCCGCGCACCGCCTCACGCACCACCGAGGCGATGTCGCCGGGGGAGCGTCCGGCGTCGTCGACCACGACGTTCCCCGCGACCTGCAGCGTCTCGACCCCACCGAGACCCGCGGATGCCAACACCTCGCGCAGCGCGGCCATCTTCAGCGCCGTCGGACCGCCGACACCGCGGATGAGGGCGACGCTGCGGGACATGCAGCGACCCTAGCGCGACTCGCGTGAGCTCATCAGTGCGCGTGGAGCCCGGTGCACGCGAAGCCCGGCTCGCGGGAAGCCCGGCGCACGCGAGGCCCGGCGCACGCGAAGCCCCACCCGCGCGGGTCGGCGTCAGGCCGAGTCGCGCCCGAGCGTCTCGAGCAGCCGCAGCCAGACCTCGCTGACCGTCGGGTACGACGGCACCGCGTGCCAGAGGCGCTTCACCGGCACTTCGCCGACGATCGCGATCGTGGCGGAGTGCAGCAGCTCGGCGATGTCGGGTCCGACGAACGTGGCACCCACGAGCACGCCCCGGTCGAGATCGACGATCGCGCGGGCCTGGCCCACGTAGGAGTCGGACTGCTCGCTCGACCCGGCGATGCTCGCGAGGTCGTAGTCGAGCACCTTCACGTTCAGGCCCTTCTGCTCGGCCTTCTTGGCGGTGAGACCGACCGAGGCGACCTCGGGGTCGGTGAAGGTGACCTGGGGGACGGCGTCGTGATCGGCCGTGGCGACGTGGGCACCCCACGGGGCGTCGTCGACCTCGCCGCCCTGCGCCCGCGCCGCGATCACGTCGCCCGCCGCCCGCGCCTGGTACTTGCCCTGGTGGGTGAGGAGAGCGCGGTGGTTGACATCGCCCACGGCGTAGAGCCAATCGAACCCGCGTACGAGCAGGGTGTCGTCGACGTCGAGCCAGGTGTCGGCCTCGAGGCCCACGGCATCCAATCCGAGGTCGCCGGTGCGCGGAGTGCGACCGACCGCGACGAGGACCTCGTCGGCCGTGACGGTGGTGCCGTCGGAGAGTTCGAGGACCGCGCGTCCGTCGCCGTCGCGGCGGGCTGCCGTGGCGTCCGCTCCGTTCTTGACGGTCACGCCGCGGTCGCGGAGCGACGATGCGACCAGCTCGCCGGCGAACGGCTCGTTGCCGCCGAGCAGGCCGGAGCGGGCGATGATCGTGACGTCGGTGCCGAGGCTCTGGAACGCGGTCGCCATCTCGGCGCCGACCACGCCCCCGCCGATGATCGCAAGCGAGCCGGGCACCTGCTGCACGGCGGTGGCTTCGCGGCTGGTCCAGGGCGAGATGTCGGCGAGGCCCGGGATGTCGGGCAGGAGTGCGGCGGTACCGGTGCAGACGGCGACGGCGTGACGCGCGACGAGATCGGTCGTGGAGCCGTCTTCGGCGGTGACGCGCACGGTCTTCTCACCCGAGAGGCGGCCGTGTCCGCGCACGAGGTCGATCCCCGCGCCCTGCAACCATTCGACCTGGCCGGAGTCGTCGTGTCCGCTGGTCATGGTGTCGCGGCGGCGCAGCACGGCGGCGACGTCGAGGTCGCCGGTGACGGTTTGGCGGGCTCCGTCGACGTCGCGGGCCGCGCGCAGGGCCGCGGCGCTGCGCAGCAGGGCCTTCGAGGGCATGCACGCCCAGTATGAGCACTCGCCGCCGACGAGTTCGGACTCGACGATCGCGGCGGTGAGGCCGGCCTGCACGGCACGGTCGGCCACGTTCTCGCCGACGGGGCCGGCACCGATGACGATGAGGTCGTATTCGCGTTCGCTCATGATCCTCACGCTATCGACGGCCACCGACATCGCGCAGGGGTTGCGCGCGGAGCGGCAGGCCTCCGCTTAACGTCGACAGGCCGCGCGCAGCGCCTCGCCAGCTCGGGCGTTCGTGCTCGTGCGGGTGCGGGGCCGGGGCGGTCGTCCTGCGCGAGACGGCGTCTCGCGACGGGGGCGCGTGGGGGCGGCGGGCGCGCCTCACGGCCGTGTCCGATTTCCGCCAGCCGATGTCGGAGGTCGGTGGCAGGGTGGATGCCATGACCCCCACCGTGGCCGACGCTCCGGGCTTCGCCGAGCGCTATCGCGTCATCCAGTCGCGCGACCGTCGCTTCGACGGGCAGTTCGTCACGGCCGTGCGGTCCACCCGCATCTACTGCCGCCCGAGCTGCCCCGCACGCACGCCGAACGAAGAGAACGTCACCTTCTACGCCACGTCGGCCGCAGCCCACGAGGCGGGCTACCGCGCGTGCAAGAGATGTCTGCCCGAGGCCGCTCCCGGCTCGCCCCAGTGGGACGTGCGCGGAGACGTCGTGGCGCGCGCGATGCGTCTCATCGCCGACGGCGTCGTCGATCGCGAGGGTGTCCCCGGTCTGGCCCGGCGCCTCGGCTATTCGTCGCGCCATCTCACGCGTCTGCTCGCCGCGGAGCTCGGCGCCGGGCCCCTGGCCCTCGCCCGCGCGCACCGCGCACATACGGCTCGCACTCTGCTCGTGGGCACCGACCTGTCGTCGGCCGATGTCGCGTTCTCGGCGGGGTTCACGAGCATCCGGCAGTTCACCGAGACGATCGGCGAGGTGTTCGGCATGCCTCCGCGCGACCTGCGCGCTCGACGCTCGCACGCCTCCGGCATCGAGGCGTCGGCGGGTGAGATCGACCTCGCGTTGCCCGTGCGAGGACCGATCGACACGACCGGTCTCTTCGGGTGGATGAGGGCGCACGCCATCCCCGGTGTCGAGCAGGGCGACGACCGTTCGTTCGCGCGGGTCGTGCGGCTGCCCGGCGGTCCGGCCTGGTTCGAGGTGCGCCTCGCCGACGACGGGCGGCTGCGTCTGCGCGCGCGGCTGTCGGCCCTGGCCGACCTCGGCACCCTCATCTCGCGCATCCGGCGACTGTTCGACCTCGATGCCGATCCGCTCGCGATCGATGAGGCCCTGGCCCGGCATCCCGAGCTCGCCCCCGCCGTGGCCGCCATCCCCGGTGTCCGGGTGCCCGGGGCCGTCGACGCCGACGAGATGCTGCTGCGCGCCATGATCGGGCAGCAGATCAGCGTCGCCGCCGCCCGCACGATGCAGGGCCGTCTGTCGGCCGAACTCGGCGAGCGGGTCGCCGTCGGCCCCGAGGCGATGACACTCTTCCCGACGCCGGCGGCGATCGCGGAACGGGGTCTCGAGGTGCTGCGCGGACCCGCCGCGCGCATGCGCGCCATCGTCGAGGCCGCCGCGGCGCTCAGCGACGGCACCCTCGAACTCAGTGCCGGCGATGACGCCGCGGAGCAGCGTGCCAAGCTCCTATCGCGCCGCGGGATCGGGCCGTGGACCGCCGACTACGTGCGCATGCGCGTGCTCGGCGACCCCGACGTGCTGCTCCCCGGCGACGTGGCCGCCCGGGCGGGCGCGGCGGCGCTGGGGTTGCCGTCCGACCCCGCGGGCTTCACCGCGTGGTCGGAGCGCCTGGCGCCCTGGCGCAGCTACGCGATGGCGCACTACTGGTACGCCGCCCCGGTGACCCAGGCGTGGCGCTCCCCGGCCGAGACGGCCGCGGCGGCCGCCGTGACGCGCCCGCGCCGGCGGACGACGAGCACCCGCGTCGACCTCCGGGCGGTCGATGTGGTCCTTCCTTCTTCCCCTCCCGCGCCTGAAAGTGAGCGATCCGCATGAGCACCGCCACCCTCCAGTTCCTGGACACCCCCGACGGGTCGTTCGCGATCCTCGCCGACGACGCCGATCGGGTGATCGTCTCGGGCTGGACCGCCGACACCGACGCCGTGCTCGCGCGGCTCCGCCCCGAACGTCGGCCGGCCGACATCGTGGCCGGCGAGACCGCGGCGGCCGAGGCGGTGCGCGCCTACTACGACGGAGACATCGCCGCCATCGACTCCGTCGCCGTCGCCCAGTGGGGCACCCCGCTGCAGCGGACCGGGTGGGAGGCCCTTCGGCGCGTTCCGGCCGGGACCCCGCTCACCTACACCGGCTTCGCCGCCGCCCTGGGGGCGCCGTCGGCGGTGCGCGCCGCGGCATCCATCTGCGCGCGCAACGCCGTCGCGCTCTTCGTGCCCTGTCACCGGGTGCTCCGCGGTGACGGAACGATGGGCGGCTTCGCGTGGGGCACGCCGGTGAAAGAGAGCCTGCTGGCGCGCGAGTCGGCGGCCTGACGATCGAGGCCCGGAAGACACTCTTGCCCCCGAGCTTCGCTCAGGGATACTCTGGAGGGCTGCCGTCCCCCCGCGGTGGCTCACGCCGACCAAGGAGGATGCCATGTACCGAATCGACGCCCCCGTCGCCCCGGTTGCCGCGCCCTTCGTCGTCGCGCGCCCCGGCCGATCCGCCTAGGGCCCCGCGTTCCGCGCTTCGGCGCGTCCGTTCCGCCCCGCCCGACGATCTTCGTCGCGCCGCTTCACGGCTTCCCCCTCCGCGCCCGATCCCGGCGCCCGCTTCGACTCCTCGAGGATCATGACCACCTCCACGCCCCGCCCGCACCTCTCCACGCCGCGCGCCCTCGCGCGCCTTCTCCCCATCGCTCGCCCGGTGCTGCCGCGCCTCATCGCCGGTGCCGGCACCGCACTCGTCGCGAGCCTGCTGGCCTTGGCGATCCCCCTCGTTCTCGAACAGATCGTCGCCGGTCCCATCGCCTCGCTCGACCCGACCGCGCTCGTGTGGGGATCGCTGGCCGTACTCGGCCTCGGCCTCGCCGAAGCCGCGATGGTGTGGCTGCGTCGCTGGTTCGTGCTCGGGCCGGCCACCAAGGTCGAGTACGACCTGCGCCAGTCGTTCTACTCGCGGCTGCAGCGTCTTCCGGTGGCGTTCCACGACCGGTGGCAGTCGGGTCAGCTGCTCTCGCGCATGATGCAGGACATCAGCATGCTGCGCCGCTGGCTCGCCTTCGGCGTCATCCTGCTCGTGGTCAACATGCTGACCATCGTCATCGGCGCCGTCCTGCTGTTCCGGTGGCACTGGCTGCTCGGCGCGCTGTTCCTCGTCACCTCCGCGCCCGTCATCTACGTCGGTTTCCGGTTCGAGAAGCGGTACGGCGCGCTGACCCGTCAGAGCCAGGATCAGGCCGGCGACCTCGCCACCGCCGTGGAAGAGAGCGTCCACGGCATCCGGGTCCTCAAGGCCTTCGGCCGGGGCCGGCACGCCCTGCAGAAGTTCACCCGCCAGGCCGAGTCGCTGCGCGAGACCGAGATCGACAAGGCACGCGCCGTCGGCTGGATCTGGTTCTTCCTGGTGCTGCTGCCCGACATCGCGTTCGCCGTGTGCCTGGGCGCCGGCATCGTGCTGACGCAGCTCGGGCAGCTGCAGGTCGCCGAGCTCGTCGCGTTCTTCGCGATGGCGACCGTGCTGCGGTGGCCCATGGAGTCCATCGGCTTCCTCTTCTCGTTCCTGCTCGACGCCCGCACGGCGACCGACCGCATCTTCGAGGTGTTCGACGAGCAGAACACCATCGTCGATCCCGAGAACCCGCGCACCCTGACCGCACCCCGCGGTGAACTCACGTTCGAGGACGTGCACTTCCGTTACCAGGATGCGGCGGCCACCGAGCCCGACCTTCTCGACGGCATCGACCTGGTGCTGCGGCCCGGCGAGACCATGGCCCTGGTCGGACTCACCGGTTCGGGCAAGACCACGCTGACCACCCTGCCGGGGCGCCTGTACGACGTCACCGGCGGCCGCGTGCTGATCGACGGCGTCGACGTGCGCGACCTGACGCTCGCCGAGCTGCGCCGTCACGTGGGCATGGCCTTCGAAGACGCGACGCTGTTCTCGCAGACCGTGCGCGACAACATCCTGCTCGGCCGAGAAGACCTCACTCCGGGGTCCGACGAGGCCGAGGAGGTCCTGCGCGAAGCTCTGCAGGTCGCCCAGGCGCACTTCGTCTACGAGCTGCCCGACGGCCTCGACACCGTGATCGGCGAAGAGGGCCTCAGCCTGTCGGGCGGCCAGCGGCAGCGTCTGGCCCTCGCCCGCGCGGTCGCGGCGCGGCCCGCCGTGCTCGTGCTCGACGACCCGCTGTCGGCGCTCGACGTCGACACCGAGGCGCTCGTCGAAGACGCGCTCCGCGAGGTGCTCAGCTCCACGACCGCCCTGGTGGTGGCTCACCGCCCGTCGACCGTGACGCTCGCCGATCGCGTGGCATTGCTCGAAGACGGCCGCGTCACCGCCGTCGGAGTGCACTCCGATCTGCTGCGCGAGAGCGACCACTACCGGTACGTCATCTCGAGCCTCGAAGAGGCCGAACGCGAAGCCCGCACCGGCGCCATTCCCGTCATCACCACCTCCGACGACGATGCCCTCACCGAGAAGGAGGCGACCCGATGAGCACCGCGACCGTCTCCGGCACCAGCGGCGAAGACCGCTCCGACTACACGAGCGCCGAGAGCCGCTCGATCCGGCAGCGCTCGCTCCGCCTGCTGGGCTCTCTCGTGTCGCCCCTGCGCGGGCAGCTGATCCTCGCCGCGGCGGTGCTCGTCGTGTCGACGGCGCTGCGCGTCGCCGGCCCCGCGCTCATCGCCTACGGCATCGACAACGCCCTGCCCGCCGTCATCGAGCAGAGCGATTGGATGCCGACCATCGGCGTCGTCGGGGTGTACCTGCTCGCCGGTATCGGCGGGGCCGTGCTGATCGGGTGGTATGTCGTCGTCGCCGCACGCCTCACCCAGGCGGTGATGCTGGATCTGCGCAAACGCATCTTCCTGCACACGCAGAAGCTGAGCCTCGAGTTCCACGAGTCGTACACGTCGGGCCGCATCATCTCGCGTCAGACGAGCGACCTCGACACGATCCGCGAGCTGCTCGACGGCGGTCTGAACGAGCTGGTGTCGGGGGTGCTGTACGGGTTGTTCACGCTCGCGGCGCTCTTCCTCATCGATTGGCAGTCGGGCGTGATCCTGACCGTCATGGGCATTCCGATGTACCTGCTCATGCGGTGGTTCTACCTGCGGTCGCAGGTGATCTACCGCGAGTCGCGCGTCATCAGCGCGCAGGTCATCGTGAAGTTCGTCGAGACCATGACCGGTATCCGCGCCGTGAAGGCCTTCCGAAAGGAACCCCGTAACGACGAGGAGTTCGGCGACCTGTCCGGCGCGTACCGTGACGTCAACATGCGCTCGATCCGCCTCTTCGGCACCTTCGAGCCGGGCATCATGGCCGTCGCCGCGGTGTCGGTCGCCCTGGTGCTGCTCTGGGGCGGCGGTCGTGTCATCGCGGGTCCGCTCGAGATCGGTGTGCTGACGGCGGCGGTGCTGTACGTGCGCAACTTCTTCTCGCCGCTGCAAGAGGTCGCGTTCTTCCTGAACTCCTACCAGTCGGCCACGGCTGCCCTCGAGAAGGTGTCGGGCGTGCTCGAGGAGGAGCCGACGGTTCCCGACCCCACCGACCCGGTCGACCTGTGGAACGCCCGCGGGCACGTGCGCTTCGACGAGGTCACCTTCGGCTACACCGAAGGTCGCGTCATCCTGCCGAACTTCTCGCTCGACATCCCCGCGGGGCAGACGATCGCCCTGGTCGGCACCACGGGCGCCGGCAAGACGACGCTCGCGAAGCTCATCTCGCGTTTCTACGACCCCTCGCAGGGGGCGGTCACCCTCGACGACGTCGACCTGCGTCGGTTGCACCCGAAGGACCTCCGCCGCGCGATCGTCATGGTCACGCAAGAGGCCTACCTGTTCAGCGGGACCGTGGCCGACAACATCGCACTGGGCAAGCCCGACGCCACGATGGACGAGATCCGCGCGGCGGCGCGCGCCGTGGGCGCCGACGGCTTCATCGAGAAGCTGCCCGACGGCTACGAGACCGACGTGAACAAGCGCGGTGGGCGTGTCTCGGCGGGTCAGCGTCAGCTGATCTCGTTCGCGCGCGCGTTCCTCGCCGATCCCGCGGTGCTCATCCTCGACGAGGCGACGGCGTCGCTCGACATTCCGAGCGAACGTCAGATCCAGGACGCGCTGCAGACCCTGCTCGCCGACCGCACCGCGATCATCATCGCCCACCGCCTCTCGACGGTCGCGATCGCCGATCGCGTGCTGGTCATGGAGCACGGCCGCATCATCGAAGACGACGCCCCCGCGGCCCTCATCGCGGGCACGGGCAAGTTCGCCCAGCTGCACGCCGCCTGGCGCCAGTCGCTGGTGTGAGCCAGAGCCCTCGGGGCACGTCGCAATGACGGATGCCACGCCTCCCGCGTCGCGGGGGAGCGTGGCATCCGTCGTTCGAGGTGCGGGCGTCAGACGCTGATGCGTGCGATGACCTCGCCGTACTCGGTCTCGCCGACCGCCTCGAAGCCGACGTGCTCGAAGAAGGCCTCGGGGCCGCCGACACCGGGTTCGTAGATGACGTCGACGTGATCCATCCCGCGACCGCGTGCCTCTTCGAGGACGGCGGCGATCGCGTAGCTGCCGACGCCGCGGCCCTGCTCGTCGGCGTCGACGTTGATGCGCCACAGCACGGAGCGGAAATGCTCCTCGTGGGCCTCGGGGTCGAAGTTGGCGCTGACGAAGCCGACCACCTCGTCGCCGTCGAGCACCACGCGCTGCCACGACGTCTGGGGATTGCTCACCGTCGCGGCGATGCCGTAGCTGACGGGAGCGAGGAACTGCTCCTGCCCGGGCTTGAGCGACAGGGTGTTCACGGCCACGATCGTGGCGGCGGACAGTTCGACGAGACGCAGGTCAGCCATGCGCCCAGGCTAGCGGCCCGATCCCTCAGCCCCAAGGCCGGGGTGAACCAACGAGCACGCAGGGGGCTTGGGAAGTGCGCGCAGGCCCGGATTAGGCTTGTCGAATGCGTGTGGATTACGGACAGTTGGCCCTGTGCTCGCAGACGCTCCGCCGCCAAGGTGAGCAGCACCTCCCCGCGATGTCGCGGTACGTGCAGGACCGCGGCATCCTGACCCCCGCCGATACGGGGATGATCATGATGCCGTTCACGGCGCTCTCGCTCGCGATCGCCGTGGTGGGTGTGCAGATCGCCGAGGGACTGGCGCAGGTGATGAACTCCGCGGCCGACAAGGTCGACGGCGCCGCGGCCGCCTATGCGGAGCAGGAGAAGGCTCTGCACGACCGGATGAACCAGATCCTCGCGCCTCTGGGCGGGGGGACGCCGTTCGTCGATCCGCGTTCGAACCCGCCGACCCTCCCGGCCGCGCAGGGCGGGGCGCCGGCGGGGCACGGCGATCCGGAGCCGTGGCTGTTCGAGCAGGCCTACGACGCCGGTCAGTCCCTCGTCAGCGGGGGTCGCGGCATGGTCGACGACATCTCGGGCGCCGTGAACTCCTGGTCAGTCGGGGCCACGGGCGTCGTGGAGCGGCAGGATCCCTCGAGCTTCCTGGTCGCGCCGAATGCGACGAAGAGCGAGGTCGAATCGATGCGCTGGGGCGCGGGTCCGCTCCTCGGAGGCGTCGACTGGGTGTTCGAGAAGATCGCCGGGTTCAGCCTTCTCGAAGACGTCATCATGAAGCCGTTCGCCGGCGACTGGACGGGGATCGAAGAGGTCTCGATCGCCTGGCAGTACCTGGGGGAGGCGAGCCGTGCCGTCGCCGACAACACGGCGGGCCTCGTTCAGCAGGGCGAGTTCTGGGACGGCGAGGCCGGCCTGGCGTTCCGCGGGGGGATGACGGCGATCGGCGGAACGATGTTCGGCGTCGGCGCGGCGTGCGACATCGTCTCGGCGAAGGTCGGCACCTTGGTGCTGGTGTCGAAGTCGGCGGCCGCGGCCATCGGCCTCATCCTCAACCAGATCTCGCAGAAGCTGCTGCGCATGGCGGCCGAGGCGACCGTTCCCGTGGCGGGCTGGATCGTGGCAGCGGCCGAGGGTGCGCACCTGGCGACCAAGATCTTCTCGCTCGTCCGCCTCATCTACACGATCGTCGACACCATCTTCGATGCGATCGAGGGTGCCGTGGAGGCGAAAGCGCAACTGGTCGAGACGGCCCTGCTGGTCGACGACCTGCTGAGATTCCTCATCGACACCGGAAGGCGGGCGGCAGCATGAACGACGATCTCTTCGACCTCACCCGGCAGCGCATCGCCCGCATCGAAGCCCTCGTCGCGGAGGCACGCTCCCTCGACGACGACGAAGAACTCGACGCCGAAGAGGAGTTCGCCCGCCGCGCACGCGCCGGGGAGCTCGGCATCGATTGGCAGGTGCTGCAGGGGCGCATCGACCTGGGCGAGACCAGCCGCACCGCCATCTTCGACGGCACCGACGACAGCGTCGCCGCTCTCAGCGTCCGGGAGGCGGCGAACGAGGGTGTCGGTCTCTTCGGCGAGGAGGCGCGGGCGATCGCCGACGCCGAGGGAGAGCCCGACCCCGTCGCCGAGCTCGAGCTCGAGAGGGAGCGGCTCCTCGCCCGCGGGGCGGCGCTCCGTGCCCGTCTGTCCGATCTGATCGGCCCGACCGAAGGGATGCCGCGATGAGCGGGATGCGACTCGAGTTCAGCGCCGCGCACGAGGCGGCCGCGCGGATCGCGGCGGCGCAGTCGGGCATCGCCGAGCGTCTGAGCGCGCTCGAATCCGCGGCCGCCACGCTGTCGGGCGGGTGGTCGGGTGACGCGCAGGCCGCCTACGCGTCGGCTCAGGCCGAGTGGTCCGCCGGAATGATCCGCATGAACACCCTGCTCGACGGCACGCGCCAGGCCCTCGACGACTGGGTGGGCGAGGTGGAGCAGCTCGAGGCCGACCTGGCCACCGGGTGGCCCGGATGAGCGCCGCCGCGCGCGCGGTCCCGCTCTGGCGCGAGTCGCTCGTCGGGGGCCACAAGATCCGCGCCGCGTGCCGTTTCACGGTCCCGCCCTCCGAGTCGACGGCCGGCATCGTCGCGGTGGGCGAGCTTCTCGGCCGGGCGGGTTTCACCCGCGCCGACGCGCCCGACGGCGTCATCGTCCTCCGCCGGGGGAGTGCCGTGGGCGACACGATCCTCAACGGCACGGGACTGTCGCTCCTCACCTCCCGTCTCGGCCCGCTGTCGCTGGAAGCGGTGGTCGTCGTCGAGGCGACGCCGCGCGACGATCTCACCGAGATCGTGGTGTCGATGGTCCTCGGCGACGAGTTGGCTCCGACCGTGGCCGAGG
Organism: Microbacterium sp. Leaf179; assembly: GCF_001423785.1. Lineage (NCBI taxonomy): Bacteria > Bacillati > Actinomycetota > Actinomycetes > Micrococcales > Microbacteriaceae > Microbacterium > Microbacterium sp. Leaf179. Next base: position 1,018,151 of record NZ_LMPH01000001.1, read on the forward strand.
CCGTCGACGCGGTCATCGACGGCCTGGTCGCCCGCGGCGTCGCCGTCGGCGGCGCCGGCTGGGGCAGGGCGGTGGATCTGCCCGCCGAGAGCCTGGGCAATCCCAAGACCGCTCGCGAGCACGGCCTGCGCCGCTGACCGGCGCAGCGCGGGTCGGGGCAGGGCGCGGATGCCGAGAACTATCTCGACATCAAGAGACTTTGCCGCGGTGCGATAGGCTGAAACACAACCCTGGCCGCCTCTACGGAGAGATCTGACGTGCCCGATTCCACCATCATTTACACGTACACCGACGAGGCGCCGGCTCTTGCCACGGCGTCGTTCCTGCCCATCGTGCAGGCCGTCACGAAGCAGGCGGGCGTCGACGTCGAGACCCGCGACATCTCGCTCGCCGGCCGCATCCTCGCCGCCTTCCCGCAGCGGCTGACCCCCGAGCAGCAGGTGGGCGACGCCCTCGCCGAGCTCGGCGGACTCGCCACGCTGCCCGAGGCGAACATCATCAAGCTGCCGAACATCTCGGCATCCATCCCGCAGTTGAAGGCGGCCATCGCCGAGCTGCAGGCGCAGGGATACGACATTCCCGACTACCCCGACGAGGCGTCGAGCGTCGAAGACAAAGACGTGCGCGCCCGCTACGACCGCATCAAGGGTTCCGCCGTGAACCCCGTGCTGCGCGAGGGCAACAGCGACCGCCGTGCCCCGCTCGCCGTGAAGAACTACGCCAAGAAGCACCCGCACCGCAACAAGGCGTTCGGCGCGGGCTCGAAGACGCGCGTCGCCACCCTCGGGCACGACGACTTCCGCTCGAACGAGAAGTCGGTCGTGCTGGCCGACGACGACGTGCTGACGATCCAGCACGTCGCGGCCGACGGCACCACCACGACGCTCAAGGAGGGACTCAAGGTCCTCCAGGGCGAGATCGTGGACTCCACGTTCCTCTCGGCCGCGGCGCTCGACGCGTTCCTCGCCGACACGTTGGCCGAGGCGAAGGCCGACGACGTGCTCTACTCGGTGCACCTCAAGGCCACGATGATGAAGGTCAGCGACCCGATCATCTTCGGTCACGTCGTGAAGGCCTTCTTCGCCGACGTGTTCGACCGCCACGGCGACGCCCTCGCGGCCGCCGGTCTCACCCCGAACGACGGCCTGGGCTCGATCCTCGCCGGTCTGTCGAACGTCGATGGCGGCGACGCCATCGCGGCCGAGATCCGCGACGCGCTCGCGAACGGCCCGCGTCTGTCGTACGTCAACAGCGACAAGGGCACCACCAACCTGCACGTGCCCTCCGACGTCATCGTGGATGCCTCGATGCCGGCGCTCGTGCGCAACGGTGGCAAGCTGTGGGGCGTCGACGGGGGAGAAGACGACACCCTCGCCGTGATCCCCGACTCGTCCTACGCCGGTGTGTACCAGGCGACCATCGAGGACGTCATCGCGAACGGCCCACTGGATCCCGCCACCATCGGCTCGGTGCCCAACGTGGGTCTCATGGCCCAGGCCGCAGAAGAGTACGGCAGCCACGACAAGACGTTCGAGATCGCGGCCCCCGGCCGCGTGCAGGTCGTCGCCTCGAACGGCGACGTGCTGCTCGAGCACGAGGTCGAGACGGGCGACATCTGGCGCGCGACCCAGACCAAAGACGTCGCCGTGCGCGACTGGGTGAAGCTCGCCGTCACCCGTGCCCGCGCCGCGGGCGTTCCGGCCGTGTTCTGGCTCGACGAGAGCCGCGCGCACGACAAGAACCTCATCGCCAAGGTGCACGAGTACCTCGCCGACCACGACACCGAGGGCCTCACCATCGAGATCCTCGAGCCGGCCGAGGCGACGCGCTACTCGCTCGAGCGCATCCGCCGCGGCGAGGACACCATCTCGGTGACCGGCAACGTGCTGCGCGACTACCTCACCGACCTGTTCCCGATCCTCGAGGTCGGAACCAGCGCCAAGATGCTCTCGATCGTGCCGCTGCTCGCCGGCGGCGGACTGTTCGAGACGGGCGCCGGCGGTTCGGCCCCGAAGCACGTGCAGCAGCTGCTCGAAGAGGACTACCTGCGCTGGGACTCGCTGGGCGAGTTCTTCGCACTGGCCGCCTCGCTCGAGCACCTCGCCGACACGACGGGCAACGAGAAGGCCCGCGTGCTCGCGCAGACGCTCGACGCCGCGACCGGCACGTTCCTCGAGAACGACAAGTCCCCCGGCCGCGCGCTCGGCACCATCGACAACCGCGGCAGCCACTTCTACCTCGCCCTGTACTGGGCGCAGGAGCTGGCCCGGCAGTCGAGCGACGCCGAACTGGCCGGAGTCTTCGCCCCGGTGGCCGAGAAGCTGGCCGCCGAAGAAGAGACCATCGTCGCGGAGCTCAACGCGGTGCAGGGCCACACAGCCGAGATCGGCGGCTACTACCGCCCCGACACCGCCCTCGTCGAGAAGATCATGCGTCCCTCGGCCACGCTGAACGCGGTGGTCGACGGTCTGCGCTGAGTCGCTGACACGCTGAAGCGAGAGGGGTGGATGCCGCGGGCATCCGCCCCTCTTCCGTTTCCCGGCGCGGGGCCGAGGTCTGACCGGCTGCGTCGCGTGCGCCTCGTGCACGACCCCGACACACCGGCGTGACCCGCGGGCTGTGTCGCGGTTCGGCGCTGTTCTGCGGGAGTCGTGCGCGGACACGTGCGCTCGCGCCGCGGCGGTGACGCGGGGCTAGGAACGACGAAGGGGCGGATGCCATCGGCATCCGCCCCTTCTCCGTTGCGGGCTCAGTAGTGGACCGAGACCTCGGTGCCCTTGTACGCCCAGTCGTAGAGCTCCTTGGCGTTGTTCACCGTGAGGTTGACGCAGCCGTGGCTCATGGGGGTGCCGAAGTTGTTGTGCCAGTACGTGCCGTGGAAGGCCTCGTCGCCGTTGAAGTACGCGACCCAGGGGACGTCCTTCGTGCACCAGTCGTAGCCGGGAGCGCAGCCCATGTCCTGCATGGAGGTCTTCCAGCCGATGCGGTAGGTGCCCGTGTGGGTCTCCCACCCGCTCTTGCCCGACGACATCGACCAGTTGCGGTAGACCTGACCGTTCTCGTACAGGGTGACCGTCTGCGCGCTGAGGTTCACGTCGATTCGACGCTCGGTCTTCGCGGTCTCGAACGGCGTCTCGGAGACGGCGAGGGAGTACTTGGCGTTGCCGTCGGCGAGCTGAGCGGCGAAAGCAGCGGCCACGCCGGCGGTGTCGCCCAGGGCACGACCGGTCTGACCCTCGGTGAGCGTCTTGATGACCTCTCCACCGCTGTCGACGATCACGTCGGCGTTCACGGCTCCGCGGTCGACGGCGCCCGGAAGACCGGCGACGGCCTGTTCGATGGCGGAGGTGTCGGCCGAGATGGCGAAGTCGCCCTTGCCGTCAGGGGTGACGGTGAGCCACGAGGCGGCGGTGGCGCGATCGACGGTGACGGTGCGCTCGTCGCCGACGTAGAAGCCGGCGGTGTCGAGCACGCCGTTGAGCGTGGCGACGGCCGCGTCGGCCTCTTCGGTGCTGACGGGGGCTTCGACCGGCACGAGCGCCGCGTCGACCGTGGTCGCGGGGGTGCCGGAGTCGAAGGCCGACTGCAGGGCGGCGGTGACGGCGGCGACGTCGATGCCCTCGCCCGCCTCGGCGGGGGAGGTGACGTACGTCTGCGAGCCGGCGTCATAGGCGACGGTGGCGTCGACGGGCGCGCGGTACGTGCCGGGGGCACGGTCGCGCAGGGCCACGGCGGCGGCCGACGGGTCGACGGCGACGGTGACTCCGGTGCCCTGCGGGAACCACGACGAGGGCTTCCACATCGGGTTCTCGGAGAACGCCTTGTCGGCCAGGGCGGCCGCGTCGACCGAGGCGCCCAGATCGGCGCCGGTGACGGTGACTTCTCCGGCGGGGCTCTCGACCGTGATGGCCGTCTGCGCCAGTCGCGTCGAGATGGCCTGTGCGGCGGCGCCGGCGGTCAGACCGCCGATCTGCACGCCGGCGACCGAGGCCCCGGGAGCGATGAGCACGAGCGAGGCCGCGATGAGGGCCACGGCCGTCGCACCGGCGGGAATGCCGATCCACAGGCCGGAGCGGTTCTTGCGCTTCGTGGGCTCGGGCGGAGCCCAGGCGTAGGTCGCGCCGTCGGTGCCGTTTGCGCCGTCGGTCATGTGTCAAACCCCCCAGTAGTCAGTCTTCCCATGGTAAGTGGGTCTGCTGCGCAATCGCCGGGAGCATTATCACGGTCTGGTCACGCCGCAGAAATGCAGGGGGCGATCACGGCGCGAAGACCTTGCCCGGGTTCAGGATGCCGTTCGGGTCGAACACCCGGGCGATGTCGCGCTGCAGCCGCCACTGGTCGTCGCCGAGCTCGTCGGCCAGCCAGCGGCGCTTGAGCACGCCGATGCCGTGCTCGCCGGTGAGCGTTCCGCCCAGGCGCAGGGCCGCGTGGAACAGCTCTTCGGCGGCCTGCCACACCACGGGCGGCACCTCGGGCCCCTCGAAGACGAAGTTGGGGTGCAGGTTGCCGTCGCCCGCGTGCGCGACGGTCGGGATGACCAGGTCGAACCGGCGCTCGATGCGGGCGATCTCGTCGAACATGTCGGGCAGGGCGCTGCGCGGCACCGAGACGTCTTCGATGAGGGCGGTGCCGAGGGTCTCCATCGCGGGGTGCATCGCGCGGCGGACGGCCAGCAGCTCCTCGCCCTCCGCGTCGTCGGCGGCGACGGACACGCGCCCACCCGCGGCCGTCAGCACGTCGGCGATCGCGCGGGCCTCGTCGGCCGCGACCGGTCCGTCGGTCTGGATCGTCAGCTGTGCCGCGCCCACCGGCGGGGCCGGCAGCGACAGCAGGCGGTGCACGGCGGCGAGGCTCGTGGCATCCATCAGCTCCATGATCGCGGGCTGGGGTGCGGATGCGGTGACCGCGGCCGAGGCGACCGCGGCGGCGCGCACGCCGTCGAAGAGGGCGGTGAGGGTGACGCGCTCGCCCGCGATGAGGCGGCGGAGCTTGAGCGTGGCACCCACCACGATGCCGAGCGTGCCCTCGGACCCGATCACGAGCGAGGTGAGGTCGAGTCCGGTGACGCCCTTCACGCTGCGGTGCCCCAGGTGCAGCAGACGCCCGTCGGCGAGCACGAGGTCGACTCCCAGGACGGCGTCGCGCACGACCCCGTACTTGGCGCACAGCAGGCCGCCCGCGCCCGTGGCGATGTTGCCGCCGACGGTCGAGATCGCCCGACTGGCCGGGTCGGGCGCCCACCACACGCCGTGCGGTTCGAGCAGCGCGTTGAGCTCGGCGTTGAGGATGCCGGGTTCGACGACGGCGAGAAGGTCGTCGGGGCGCACCTCGATCAGTCGGTCCATGGCGCGCAGCGACAGCGAGATCTCGCCGCCCCCGGTGTTGGCGCCGCCGGCGAGACCCGTACCGGCGCCCCGCGGGACGACCGGGGTGCCGGTGGCCGAGGCGATGCGCATCACCGCTTGCACGTCGGCGACGGAGGCCGCGCGCACGACGGCGAGGGGGACGCTCTCGGCCGCGTGGCCGGACTTGTCGGCCCGGGCGGCCTCGAGGGCGGCGGGCGAGGTGTCGACGCGCGCGCCGAGCTCGGCACGGAGCTGCGCGACGACGTCGGCGGTCATGCCAGGCGCCGGCGACCGTTCAGCGCGCCCACCACGACGGCGACGATGGCGAAGACGAGGCCGATCGCGGCCTGGCCCATGCTCCACCACGCCACGGTCGCCGCGGCGTAGACGAACAGTTCGACCAGCGCGCGGATGAACGGGTGCACGGCGAGCACGGCGCGCGGCGAGACGAAGAGGGCCCACACGAGCACGGCGAGGGCGGGTGCGCCGATGCCGACGACGATGTTCCACGGGAACGGCCACGCGAGGAAACCCCAGACGGCCAGGGTGACGAAGGCGAACAGCCCGCAGAGCACTCCGACGATCTCGAGCGCCGACGGCCGCGGACGCATGCCGGGAGCGAGAGGCGCCTGGGCGCGGACGTTCGATGAGTCGGTCACCCCCTCATTTTACGTGGGCGCCGGGCCGCGGCATCCGGGGTCTCTCGGCATCGAGCGGAGAACGACCCTGTGGAGGACCGGTGGATGCCGGGACACGCGGGGGAGCGGACGCTTTACCCGCTAAAGTGGCACCGTCGCGACTGGCGTTGAGGTGGGCCACCACCGGGGAGCGACCGCTTGGCGGTATTCGACCGTACGCCTGGGTCGATGCGGTATTCACGCGGACTCGACCGAGCCCGCGGCATCCGGAAGCCATCGTCAAGGAGATCGCATGACCGATCAGTACTTCAACGCCCCCCTCTCCGAGGTCGACCCCGAGATCGCCCAGGTGCTCGAGCGTGAGCTCGACCGCCAGCGCAGCTTCCTCGAGATGATCGCCTCCGAGAACTTCGTGCCCGTGTCGGTGCTGCAGTCGCAGGGCTCGGTGCTCACGAACAAGTACGCCGAGGGCTACCCGGGTCGCCGGTACTACGGCGGCTGCGAAGAGGTCGACGTCGCCGAGTCGCTCGCCATCGAGCGCGCCAAGGCCCTCTTCGGCTCCGAGTTCGCCAACGTGCAGCCCCACTCCGGTGCCACCGCGAACGCCGCCGTGCTGCACGCGATCGCCCGCCCCGGCGACACGCTGCTCGGCCTCTCGCTCGACCAGGGCGGCCACCTGACCCACGGCATGAAGATCAACTTCTCGGGCCGTCTGTACGACATCGTCGCCTACGGCGTCGACCCCGAGACCTCGCTCATCGACATGGACGAGGTGCGCCGCCTCGCCGTCGAGCACAAGCCCAAGGTCATCATCGCCGGCTGGTCGGCCTACCCCCGTCAGCTCGACTTCGAGGCGTTCCGCGCGATCGCCGACGAGGTGGGCGCGTACCTGTGGGTCGACATGGCGCACTTCGCCGGTCTCGTCGCCGCGGGCGTGCACCCGAACCCCGTGCCGCACGCGCACGTCGTGTCGACCACGGTGCACAAGACCATCGGCGGCCCCCGCTCGGGCCTCATCCTCACCAACGACGCCGATCTCGCCAAAAAGATCAACACCGCGGTCTTCCCCGGCCAGCAGGGTGGTCCGCTCATGCACGTGATCGCCGCCAAGGCGACCGCGTTCAAGCTCGCGATGACCCCCGAGTTCAAGGAGCGCCAGGAGCGCACCCTGCGCGGCGCGTCGATCATCGCCGACCGCCTCACGCAGGACGACGTCGCGAACGCCGGCATCGCCGTGCGCTCGGGCGGCACCGACGTGCACCTCGTGCTCGTCGACCTGCGCGACGCCGAGATCGACGGCAAGCAGGCCGAAGACCTGCTGCACGAGATCCACATCACGGTCAACCGCAACGCGGTTCCGAACGACCCGCGTCCGCCGATGGTGACTTCGGGCCTGCGCATCGGCACCCCCGCGCTCGCGACCCGCGGCTTCGGCGACGCCGAGTTCACCGAGGTGGCCGACATCATCGCCTTGGCCCTGCAGCCCAGCGCCGAGCTCGAGGCCCTGCGTGCGCGCGTGGCCGTGCTGGCCGACGCCTTCCCGCTGTACCCCGACCTAAAGCAGTGAGCCCCGGCCGGGACGGCCGCCGCGTCGCGCGGCGGTTCGTCCCGGCACCCGCCCCGCGACGCACAGCGGCGGGGTCGCGGCATCCGCTGCCGCGTTCCTGCGCCGGGCGTGTCGCGACGTCGCGGGTCCGGCATCCGGATGCCTCGACGACCGAGCCCCACGCATAAACGCCGTCCGTGCGCATAAACGCGCAGAGGGAGTGTTTCTGCGCAGCAATGCCGTTTATGCGTCCTCGAACACCCCCGCATGACGATGACCGACACCAGGAAGAGGGATGCCATGACGGCGACGATTCTCGACGGCAAGGCCGCTTCGGCGGCGATCAAGGACGAACTCGCCGAGCGGGTGGCGGCCCTGCGCGAGCGCGGGGTCGTGCCGGGCATCGCGACGGTGCTCGTCGGCGCCGACCCGGCCTCGCAGCTGTACGTGGGGATGAAGCACCGGCAGTCCGAGGCGATCGGCATGAACTCGATCCAGGTGGAGCTGCCCGCCGAGGCCACGCAGGCCGAGGTCGAGGCCGTCATCGACCAGCTCAACGCCGACCCCGCCTGCCACGGGTACATCGTGCAGCTGCCCCTGCCGAAGCACATAGACACCGACGCGATCCTCGAGCGCATCGACCCGGCCAAGGATGCCGACGGCCTGCACCCCACCAACCTTGGTCGCCTGGTGCTGAACGTCAACGCGCCGATCACCACTCCGCTGCCGTGCACGCCGCGCGGAGTGATCGAGCTGCTGCTGCGCAATGGCTACGACCTGAAGGGCAAAGAGGTCGTCGTCGTCGGGCGCGGCGTGACCATCGGCCGTTCGATCGGGCTGCTGCTGACCCGCCGCGAGATCAACGCGACCGTCACCCTCACCCACACGGGAACGGCCGACCTGGCGAAGCACCTGCGTCAGGCCGACGTGATCGTCGCCGCCGCCGGCGTGAAGCACATCGTGCGCGCCGAAGACGTCAAGCCGGGCGCCGCGGTGCTCGACGTGGGCGTCACCCGCGAGACCGACCCCGAGACGGGCAAGTCGCGCGTTCACGGTGACGTGCACCCCGACGTGGCCGAGGTCGCCGGGTTCGTCTCGCCGAACCCCGGAGGCGTCGGTCCGATGACCGTGGCGCTGCTCATGACGAACGTCGTCGAGGCCGCGGAGCGTGCCACCGCCCTCTGACGGTGAACCGCTCGGTGCCGCCGGTTGAACACACGGCGCGGCGTGCGCAAGAGGCGGGCGCGAAACCCGGCGACGTGGGATCGTAGAGACATGACTGAGTCTGTGCTGAACGACCTCCTCCGCCGCGTCACCGAGAGCGGTCTGCTCGACGACGCCCAGATCGACGAAGACAGCGTCATCGGCGTGGGGCACCTGGATGCCGCCGGCGTCGAGGTGGAGGTCGACCTCGACCCCGAGCTCGACGACGAGAGCGACTCCGACCTCGACGCGATCATGGTCGCGCTCAAGGACGTGCTGTCGGTGAGCGAGGACCGCTGGCGCGCGATCGTCGAAGAGGTCGCGAGCGACATCGAGGACGCCCTCGACGACGACGAGCTCAGCGCCGACATCGACCTGCGCACCGACCTCGAAGCGATCGGGGTGGGCGTGTTCGCCGACGCCATCATCGTCGTGTTCGCCGGCCAGACGTCGTTCCCCGACGCGCTCGTGCACGTGCAGCTGACCCCCGAGCTCGAGGTCGAAGACATCGAGATCATCGGCGACGACGAAGAAGACGACGAAGAGACCACCGAGGGCTGATCCTCGAGACGAGAAGAGGGACCGAGCCGCGCGGCTCGGTCCCTCTTTCATTCTGCTCGGGCTGCGGTCAGACGATCGCGGCGCGGAGCGCGGCCGCGGCGGCGCCCACGTCGGGGGCGCTGTAGATGGCGCTGCCGGCGACGGCGACCTGCGCGCCCGACTTCTGCACGTCGGCGATGCTCGCGACGGTGACGCCGCCCGCGACCGAGAACGGCACCCCGGCCGCTTCGCCGTCGCGCAGCAGCGTGCCGAAGGTGAAGCCCTCTTCGGCCTGCTCGTCGAGGCCGGCGTGCATCTCGACGAACTCGGCGCCGAGGGCGATGACCTCCCGGGCGCGGGCGGGCTTGTCGGCCACCCCGATCAGGTCGACGACGACGCCCTTGCCGTGCTTCTTGGCCGCGGTGACCGCGCCGACGATCGTGCTGTCGCCGGCCGAGCCGAGCACGGTGACGAGGTCGGCACCGGCGCCGAAGGCGATGTCGGCTTCGAGCTCACCGGCATCCATCGTCTTCAGGTCGGCGAAGACGATCTTGTCGGGGTGCGCCTTCTTGATCGCGGTGATGGCCGACAGGCCTTCGCTCTTGATGAGCGGCGTGCCCAGCTCGAGGATGTCGACGTGGGGCGCCGCGGCGGCGGCGAGGTCGAGGGCGGCCTCGGTCGTGAGGGTGTCCATGGCGAACTGCAGCTTCATGCGGGTGTCCTTACTTTCTGCGGTGGGGAGGGAGGAATCATTCGAGGTTCGCGTGGCGCGGCCAGAGGTCGTCGGCCGAGAGTCCCGAGCGCTGCCACAGCGCGTCGAAGATCGCATCGCCGACGAGCACGACGGCCTGCTCGAAGAGACCGCCCGCGTACTGCGTCGAGGCGGCTCCCGAGCGGTCGAGCTTGTCCGCGGCGGGAACCACGACGAGCGCGTCGGCGGTGCGGCCGAGCGGCGAATCGGCGGCCGTGGTGATCGCGACGATGCGCGCGCCGACCTCGGTCGCGGTGTCGGCCGCGCGGACGATCCCCGCCGTCGTGCCCGAGCCGCTCGCGGTCAGGAGCGCGTCGCCGGGGCCGATGGCCGGGGTGGTGGTCTCGCCGACGACGTGCACGTCGAGGCCGAGGTGCATGAGGCGCATCGCGGTCATGCGCAGCGCCAGGCCCGAGCGACCGGCGCCGAAGACGAAGACGCGGTCGGCGTCGGTCAGCACGTCGAGGACGCCGTCGAGACCGGCGGGCTCAGTGACGAGACGGTCGACGACCGCGGTCAGCTCGCCGGAGATCCGGGCGAGGGAGTCCGCGATGCGGGCGTCGGATGAGGTCATGCCTCCATGCTCCGCCTCGCCGGGCGTGACCGTCGCCGGTCGATGGCACGGGCCTACCTACCCGAACGGGTAGGTGCCTGCCGGTGGGCTAGGTTAGGCGCGTGAGTGAGTCACCCGAACTGTCGTCGACCGCGTCGCGCGCGCTCGTCATCGAACACGAGCGCATCGTCGCCGAACAGGCCGACCGTCACGCGGTGACCCTCGAGTCGATCCTGGCGATCCTGCGGTCGGCGCGGCTCGACGATCGGGCCGCCCGTGCCCTGGCCGTCGAGACCGCGGCCGCCGCCCTCGTCGTTCTGCGCACCTCGACCGACCAGCAGCGCAGCGCCCTGCTCGAACCCGTGACCGGCGCGTTCGCGCGGCTGCGCACCGACCTGCGCCCGCTCGTGCGACACGGCGACCTCGACGTGCAGTTCGTCGAGCCGCCCGCAACCGGACGCGCCCTGCCCGGCGAGGTCGCCCACGAGGCGCGGGCCATCGTGCGCAGCGCCGTGCTGGCCCTGCTCGACCGGGGGACGCCCCACCGCGTGCGCATCCAGTGGGACTGCGACGGACTCAACCTGCTGATCGGCATCCGCGACGACGGGGCGGGCACGCTCACCGCCCACGACGATTCGCTCGGACCGATCGTCGAGCGGGTGAGTGCCCTGAACGGGGCGTTCGACGTCGCGTCGACGCCCGGATGGGGCTCCGAGCTGTCGGTCGTGCTGCCGCTCGATCCGCCGCCGCGGCCCGACTTCCTCGACGAGGCGGTCGACCTCAGCCCCCGCGAGAGCGAGGTGCTCAGCCTGGTCGTCGCGGGTTCGCGCAACCGCGCGATCGCCGAACGTCTGGGGATCAGCGAGAACACGGCGAAGTTCCACGTGTCGAACCTGCTGCGGAAGGCCGGCGTCTCCACGCGCGCGGAGCTGGCGGCGCTGGGGACGGCGCGCGCTCAGTAGCTCTCGCGCAGACCCCCGCGCGGGCTGACGAAGCGCGCGGCCAGGGCTTCCGACGCCCGCGCCAGCAGCGCCACGTCGGCCCCCACCGCGACGAAGTCGGCGCCCGCGTCGAGATAGGCCTCGGCCACCGCCGGGTCGAAGGCGTTCACGCCGACCGGGGTGCCGGCATCCCGCGCCGCGGCGAACACCGCGTGCACCGCTGCCACGACCTCGGGGTGCGACTGCTGCCCCAGGAGTCCCATCGACGCCGACAGGTCGGAGGGGCCGACGAAGACGGCATCCACCCCCTCGACGGCGGCGATCTCGGCCGCGGCGGCGACACCCGCGGTGGTCTCGATCTGCACCGTCAGCGACACGTGCTCAGCGGCCTCGGCGAGGTAGCCGTCGATGCGGTTCCAGCGGGCGCTGCGGGCCAGGGCGCTGCCCACTCCGCGCACGCCCTGCGGCGGATACCGGGTCGCCGCGACGGCGGCCCGGGCCTCGTCGGCGGACGAGACCATCGGCACGATGAGGTTCTGCGCGCCCACGTCGAGGACGCGCTTGATGGTGACGACGTCGTTCGCGGGCACGCGCACCACGGGGGTGATCGGGTAGGCGGCGACGACCTGCAGTTGCACGAGCACCTGCTCGATCGAGGTCGCCGAGTGCTCCATGTCGATGAGCAGCCAGTCGAGGCCGGAACCGGCGGCCACCTCGGCGACGACGGGATTGCCCGTGCAGAGCCACATGCCGGCGAGCGGACGATCGGATGCCGCCAACGCGGCCCGGAAGGTGGGGGTCAGACGAAGCGGCACGAGATCGTTCCCATCGGTCCGTAATCGCACAGCACGTCGTCGCCGCGCGACACCCACGTCGGGCGTGTGAACGATCCTGCCAGGATGATCTCGCCGGCCTCCAGGCGCGCGCCGTGCTGATGGAACTTGTTGGCGAGCCACGCGACGCCGGTCGCCGGGTGACCGAGGACGCCGGCGGCGACCCCCGTCTCTTCGATCTCGCCGTTGCGGCTCAGCACGCCGGGGACCCAGCGCAGGTCGATCTCGTCGGGGCGTTTGTGCACGTCGCCGAGCACCATTGCGCCATAGGCGGCGTTGTCGCTGATCGTGTCGACGATCGTGCGGCCCTCGAGCTCGATGTGCGAATTCAGCACCTCGAGCGCGGGCACGGCGTAGTCGATCGCGGCGAGGGCGTCGTCGAGCGTGCAGTCGGGGCCTTCGAGCGGCGCCTTCAGTACGAAGGCGAGCTCGACCTCGATGCGCACGTTCGAGAAGTGGTCGACGGGGATCGCCGCCCCGGAGTGGTGGACGGTGTCGTCGAACATCACGCCGTAGTCGGGCTCGGTGATGCCCGTCGCCTGCTGCATCGCTTTGGACGTCAGGCCGATCTTGCGCCCCACGAGCGTGCGCCCCGCGGCGATCTGCGTATCGCGCCAGCGGCCCTGGATCCGATACGAGTCGTCGACCGTGGCATCCGGGTACCTCGCCGTGATGCGCGGGATGACCGCGTGGGCGCGGTCGGCCTCGGCGAGCTCGGCCGCGATGGCGTCGATCTGTGCGTCGGTGAGCATGCTGTCTCCTGTCGATGGGGCACGGTCGGACGGTGCGTGTCCCATTTCGTGCGAGCTTCTGCCGCGATTTCCGCACGAAGTGGGACATGCCTGGCGGGGAGGGGCAGGGCGGGCGGTGCGTGTCCCACTTGGTGCAACGTTCGGCGGTGATTTCTGCACGAAGTGGGACATGCCCGGCGGGCTACAGCTGGTTGCCGAGCTTGAACTCGGCGGAGGGGGTGGCGGATGCCGTGTCCTCGGGCGCGCGGGTGTAGCTGAAGCCGTCGGCGCCGATCGTCACGGCCATCTCGGACGAGTCCTCGCGGGCGCGGACCGGCTGCGGGTGGCCGTCGAGGTCGAGCACGAGCGAGCCCTCGGTGTACCACGACGGCACGACGGGGTTCCCCCACCAGTCGCGGCGCTGGTTGTCGTGCACGTCCCACGTGATGACGGGGTTGTCGGGGTCGCCGGTGTAGTAGTCCTGCGTGTAGATCTCGACGCGGTGGCCGTCGGGGTCGCGCAGGTACAGGTAGAACGCGTTCGAGACGCCGTGGCGGCCGGGGCCGCGCTCGATGGCATCCGATCGGCGGAGGGCCCCGAGCTTGTCGCAGATGGCGAGGATGTTGTGCTTCTCGTGCGTCGCGAAGCACACGTGATGCATGCGGGGGCCGTCGCCGCCGGTCATGGCGGTGTCGTGCACGGTGGGCTTGCGGCGCATCCAGGCCGCGTAGACGACGCCCTCTTCGTCTTGGATGTCCTCGGTCACGCGGAAGCCGAGCGACTGCATGAAGTTCACCGCGCGGGGCACGTCGGGGGTGATCTGGTTGAAGTGGTCGAGGCGCACGAGCTCGCCGGGGGAGTGCAGGTCGTAGCGCCACGAGAGGCGCTCCTGGTGCTCGGTGTCGAAGAAGAACTCGTACGGGAAGCCGAGGGGGTCGACGACGCGCACCGAGTCGCCGATGCCCTTCGTGAAGCCGCCGGGCTCCCGACGCACGTCGCAGCCGAGCTCTTCGTAGAAGGCGACCGCCGCGTCGAGGTCGTCGGACGAGCGCACGCGGTACGAGAACGCGGCGACCGCGGCGACCTCGCCCCGCCGCAGCACCAGGTTGTGGTGGATGAACTCCTCGGTCGAGCGCAGGTAGATCGCCTCGTCGTCTTCTTCGGTGACGTGCAGGCCCAGCACGTCGACGTAGAAGACCCGGGATGCCGCGAGGTCGGTCACCACGAGTTCCATGTAGGCGCAGCGCAGGATGTCGGGCGCGGGGGAGGAGGGCGTGGGGATGGGGTTCTCGGAGACGATGGGGGCTTCCTGGGTCACCCAGAACCCCGAGGAGGTCTTCTGTTCTTCGGTGTGCTTTGCCATGGTGCGCGTCCTTGCGTATGACGAGTGGGGGATGGGGCGGGGGCGGGGTCAGTGCGCCTTGCCGAAGGTGGGGTTGTGGGCACCGCCGAGCGTGATGTGCACGGCCTGCTGGTCGGTGTAGAAGTCGATCGAGCGGTAGCCGCCCTCGTGTCCGAGGCCCGAGGCCTTCACCCCGCCGAAGGGGGTGCGGAGGTCGCGCACGTTGTTGCTGTTGAGCCACACCATGCCCGCCTCGACGTTCTGCGCGAACAGGTGCGCGCGCTTCAGGTCGTTCGTCCACACGTAGGCGGCCAGCCCGTAGCGGGTGTCGTTCGCGAGCGCGAGAGCCTCGGCATCGGTGTCGAAGGGCGTGATCGCCACGACCGGGCCGAAGATCTCCTCCTGGAAGATCCGCGCATCGGGGGCGACGTCGGCGAACACCGTGGGTCGCACGAAGTTTCCCTCGTCGAACCCCTCGGGGCGGCCGCCGCCGGCGACCAGGCGCCCCTCGGTCTTGCCGAGCTCGACGTACGACATGACCTTGGCGTAGTGCTCGGGGTGCACCAGCGCCCCGACCTCGGTCGCGGGATCGTCGGGGTAGCCGACGCTCACCCGGTCGGCCTGCGCGGCGTAGCGCTCGACGAAGGTGTCGTACACCGAGCGCTCGACCAGGATGCGACTGCCCGCGGTGCAGCGCTCGCCGTTGAGCGAGAAGACGCCGAAGATCGTGGCGTCGATGGCGGCGTCGATGGCGGCGTCGGCGAAGACGATCGCGGGGCTCTTGCCACCGAGCTCCATCGACAGGCCCTTGAGGAAGGGGGCGGCGTTGGCGAAGATCAGCTGCCCGGTGCTGCTCTCGCCGGTGAACGAGATGAGCGGCACGTCGGGGTGCTTCACGAGCGCATCGCCGGCGTCTTCGCCGAGTCCGTTGACGAGGTTGAACACGCCCTCGGGAAGGCCCGCCTCCTCGAAGATCCCGGCCCACAGCGACGCCGACAGGGGGGTGAACTCGGCGGGCTTGAGCACCACGGTGTTGCCGGTCGCAAGGGCGGGGCCCAGCTTCCACGACTCGAGCATGAACGGCGTGTTCCACGGGGTGATGAGCCCCGCGACGCCGATCGGCTTGCGGTTGACGTAGTTGAGCTGGCGACCGGGCACCTTGAACGCGTCATCGGTCTGCGCCACGATCAGGTCGGCGAAGAAGCGGAAGTTCTCGGCCGCCCGCCGCGCCTGGCCGAGGGCCTGGGTGATGGGCAGGCCAGAGTCGAAGCTCTCGAGTTCGGCGAGGCGCTCGTCGCGCGACTCGACGAGGTCGGCGATGCGGTGCAGCACGCGCGAACGCTCGCGGGGCAGCATGCGCGGCCACGGGCCCTCGGTGAAGGCCGTGCGGGCGGCGGCGACGGCGAGGTCGATGTCGGCCTTCTTGCCGGCGGCGGCCGAGACGTAGGTCTGGTTCGTCACCGGGTCGAGCACGTCGAAGGTGTCGCCGTCGACCGAGTCGACGAAGGCGCCCCCGATGTAGTGCTGGATGCGCTCGGGCAGGTCGGCCGGGATGCGGCGGGTCATGGATGCTCCTTCGTTGGAGGGGCGGATGCCGGTGGCATCCGGAATCAGAAAGCGGGAAGTCCGAGCACCTGGTCGGGGTGCTCGTGGATCATGTACGCGTCGAGGGTGGCCGAGCGATGGCGCCGCGACGCCTTCTCGATCTCGGCGAGCGGGGCGCCGGTCTCGATGAGAACGAGGATGTTCTCGTGCTCGCGCACCGATTCGGCGGCGCGTCCGGGCACGAAGCTGAACGTCGAGTCGCGCAGGTGCCCGAGCCGTGCCCACTCGGCCTGCACCAGCTCGAGCATGCGCGGGTTGGCGCATTTCTCGAACAGGATGGCGTGGAACTCCTGGTTCAACGCGGTGAAGGCGCGGGGATCGAAGTGCTCGAGGGTCTCGACCATGAGCTCGTTCACCTGCCGCGCGCGACGCACGTCCTCGGTGGTGAGCGCCCGGGCCGACAGGGCGGTCGCCGCCCCCTCGAGCAGGCTCAGCGCCTGCATGCTGAAGCGGTACGCGGTGTCGTCGACCATCGAGACGCGGGCGCCGACGTTGCGCTCGAACATCACGAGGCCCTCGGCCTCGAGCTGACGGATCGCCTCGCGCACCGGCACGACGCTCATGTCGAGCTCGCCGGCGATCGAGCCGAGGACCAGGCGGTAGCCGGGGGTGAACTCCTGCGACGCGATGCGCTGCTTGATCCACTGGTAGGCCTGCTGCGACTTGCTCTTCGTCGCCGGGGTCGTGACGTCTCTCATGAGCGCCCCTCGCTCTCGTAGCGCGCGCGCCATTCGGCGTTCATCGGGAAGAGCCCGTTCACGGGGTGACCGGATGCCACCTGCCGGGCGACCCACGCATCTTCGGCCTCTTGCGCGAGGGCGGCGTCGACCACTTCTTCGGCGAGGGCGGGAGGAACGACGATGACGCCGTCGCCGTCGCCGACGAGGATGTCGCCGGGCTCGACGGTGGTGCCTCCGCAGCCGACGGCCACGTCGGTCTCCCACGGCACGTGCCGGCGGCCGAGGACCGCGGGGTGGGGGCCGGCGGTGAACACGGGGATGCCGACCGCGGCCACGGCCTCGGCATCGCGGACGCCGCCGTCGGTGACGATCGCGGCGGCCTTGCGGGCGTGCGCGCGGATCGCGAGGATGTCGCCGAGGGTGCCGGATCCGGTCTCTCCGCGCGCCTCGATGACGATGACCTCGCCCTCTTCCACCGCGTCGAACGCGCGCTTCTGGGCGTTCTGGCCGCCGCCGTGCGAGGCGAAGAGGTCTTCGCGGTGGGGGACGAAGCGCAGGGTGCGGGCCGTGCCCACGAACCGGCTGCCCGGGGTCAGCGCGTGGACGCCGTCGATCGTGACGTCGTTGAGGCCGCGCTTGCGCAGCTGTCCGCTGAGGGCCGCGACGGGAACGCGCGAGAGCTTGTCGCGGAGGGCGGCGGTGAGGACGGGGGCGGCGGGGACGAGCCCGGCGGCCTCGGCCGACCCCCACGCCTCGGTGCGCTGGGTGTCGTCCACCGCGGGCAGGGAGCCGAGGGCGGCGTCGAACGCGCGGTCGCCCTGGACCACCGCGGTGCGGAGTCGGCCGGTCGACAGGGAGCCGGCATCCACCTGCACCTCGACGACCTGGCCCGGCGTGACCACCGACGAGCCCGCGGGGGTGCCGGTGAGGATGACGTCGCCCGTTTCGAGGGTGAAGTGCTGAGACAGGTCGGCGACGATCTGGGTGAGGGGGAAGAGCAGCCCCGCGGTCGAGTCGTCTTGCACGAGCTCGCCGTCGACCCAGGTGCGCAGGCGCAGGGCGGCGGGATCGACGTCGCGGGCATCGATCAGCGCGGGACCGAGCGGGGTGTAGCCGTCGCCGCCCTTGGAGCGGACGTTCGATCCCTTGTCGTTCGCGCGCAGGTCGTACAGACCGAAGTCGTTCGCGGCGGTGACGGATGCCACGTGCGCCCAGGCGGCATCCGGAGTCACCCATCGGGCGGGCTCGCCGATCACGAGCGCGATCTCGCCCTCGAAGGCGAGGAGTTCGGTGCCGGCGGGGCGCACGATCTCGGATCCGGAGGCGGCGAGCGAGCTCGACGGCTTGAAGAAGTACGACGGGGCGGCCGGGCGGCGGCCGCGCTGGTCAGCGCGGGACGTGTAAGAGAGGTGGACGGCCACGATCTTTCCCGGGCGGCCGCCGAGGGCGGTGAACCGGGGGTCAGAGGTGTCGTTCATGGAGCTCCCTTGCGTCGTATCCGAAATCGTATACGATGACGAACGCCCCAGCAACACCACGCCTCGTCACCGACGACGACGTCCCGGGGCCCGACGATGACGTCTCGAAGGAGTCCCCATGTCCCGCTCTCAGCCGCAGGGCTTCACGCCCACCGGCACGATCTCCACCACGAAGGACCGCCGCCGCGTGGTCTTCGCCACCGTTGTCGGCACCACCGTCGAGTGGTACGACTTCTTCCTCTACGCCTCGGCCGCGGGCCTGGTCTTCGGCCAGCTGTTCTTCGCGCCCGCCGGCCCCGGCATCGCGCAGATCCTGGCGTTCCTCACCGTAGGTCTGAGCTTCCTGTTCCGACCCCTCGGCGCCTTCCTCGCCGGCCACCTCGGCGACAAGTACGGCCGCCGCGTCGTGCTCATGCTGACCCTGATCATGATGGGCGCCTCGACCACGCTCATCGGCGTGCTGCCCACCTACGAGGTGATCGGCGTCGCCGCCCCCGTGCTGCTGATCCTGCTGCGCGTGCTGCAGGGCATCTCGGCCGGTGGCGAGTGGGGTGGCGCGGTGCTCATGGCCGTCGAGCACGCCCCCAAGACCAAGCGCAGCCTGTTCGGCGCCTCGCCGCAGCTCGGCGTGCCCCTCGGCCTGCTGCTCGCGAGCGGCATGCTCGGGCTGATGGCCCTGATCGCCCCCGGCGACGCCTTCTTCGCGTGGGGATGGCGCGTGCCGTTCCTGCTGTCGTTCGTGCTGATCCTCGTCGGCTACTACGTGCGCCGGAAGGTCGAGGAGAGCCCGGTGTTCGTCGAACTCGCCGAGCGCAAGGAGCAGACCCGCATGCCGATCGTGCAGCTGTTCCGCAAGCACTCGCTGCTCGTGCTCATCGCCGCGTTCGTCTTCGCCGGCAACAACGCCGTGGGCTACATGACCACCGGTGGGTACATCCAGCGCTACGCGACCAACCCCGACGGTCCCCTCGGTCTCGCGACCGCCGACGTGCTCGGCGCCGTGACCCTGTCGGCGGTGACCTGGCTCATCTTCACCTGGCTCGGCGGGTGGCTGGGCGACAAGATCGGCCGCCGCAACACGTACATCATCGGATGGATCTCGATGCTCGTGGCGATCGTGGCGCTGTTCCCGCTCGTCAACTCCGGCAGCATCGTGCTGCTGACGGTCGGCCTCATGCTGCTCACGGTCGGCCTCGGCCTGACCTACGGCCCCCAGGCCGCGCTGTACGCCGAGCTGTTCCCGGCATCCATCCGCTTCTCGGGCGTCTCGATCGCCTACGCTCTCGGCGCCATCCTCGGCGGAGCGTTCGCCCCGACCATCGCGACGGCACTCGTGGAGCAGACCGGAACGACCGTGTCGGTGACGGTGTACCTGGCGATCATGGCGGTGCTGGGCCTCGTCGCGACGCTGCTGCTGCGCGACCGCAGCGGCATCCCCCTCGGTCCCGACCACGAGGCCGAGCAGGAGGTCAGCCCGATCCGCGGGCTCTCGCGCGTCTGACCCGGTGAGAGAACGGCCTTCTCGCGCACAGCCGCGGCGGGGCCGTTCGTCGTGCGGGTGCGGGGGAACGGTCACCGGATCGCGCAGGGTGCGGCTCACAGCAGCGCCGCCAGGGCCATCAGCGCGGTCGATCCACCCATCGCGGCATGGTGCGCGCGATCCGCGCGTGATCCGCTCAGCGCCCGGTGCGCTGAAGCGACGACGTGCGCGACGGCGAGGGCCACGCAGAGCCACACCAGGGTCGCGGAGCCGACAGCCATCCCGCCGTGGGCGTGGGCGGCGGCGGGGGCGGCGCCCGGGTCGCCGTGCGTGGTCGACGCGATCAGGGCGGCCATGACGACGAGCCCTACAGGGGTGTGGATGCCGTGACCGCCGCGCCCCGAGCGCAGCCGGCGCCCCGCGCTCACGACGAGCGCGACCCCGAGGAGGACGGCCGCCCAGACGATGGGAGGGGCCGCGTGCAGGACGGCGGAATCGATCATCGCGGCGGTCATGAGCGCCGACGTGGCGACCCGCTCGCGACGCTCCGCCGGGGGACCCGATCTCGCGCAGCACGCAGCGATCCCCGAGCAGAGGAGGGCGGCGCCGTGCGTCAGGAGCTCCATCGTCATCGCCCGACCCCGACCCGCGCGCCCTCGACCCGCGCGCCCCCGACCCGCGCGCCCTCGACCCGTACGACCTCGACCCGCGCGCCCGACGGCAGGACCGGGGTCCCGTGCCGTCTGATTCTGCGCATGACGCGAGCGTAGGAAGAGGGGCGCCCCGGCGACAGGGATGAGGATCGATCGTGCGCGCACAGCACATTCGCGTGCACGGGTGGGCGAGGGGTCGCGACGTCCGTGCGCGGCGGCACGGCTCCTGCGGAATAGCTCTGCTTCTGGCCGGGGACCGTGACGTCAGCGACCGCCGACGCGTCGAGAGGACATCTGCCTCACCCGGAAAAGGTCGAGGGAACCATGTACACCGAGTCGGATGGCATCCGTGAGACCAGAAGGCTCGGACACGCGCGCTCGTCGGCTCCGGCGACGGAGGGTGGGGAGGAACCCGTGAACGTCACGGTCACTCCGTAACAGGTGAAGTACGCCGAGGACTCCCACGGCAGCCGGGCTCGCTGGCCGGGGGGACCGGGGCGCTCTCCCGACGAGAGGAAGACCCGGAAGGCGACCGCGTCTGTGTCCTGCTCGATGTCGTGGATGACCAGAGTGGGTCGGGAGAAGTCCAGGGCGTCCGCCCCCTCCGGGCTGCCATCCCATCGGTTGCCTTCGAGCGCGTCGAGAAGGGCCGTGACTGAGCCGGCCGTCGGTGAGTACAGCGCCCTGTCGAAGGGGTCCTCGACCGATGCCACCTGGCGCCAGAGGACGCCGTCCACGTCGGGGCCGTTCTCGTACTGGTGCCGAGCCCAGAGGTATGAGCCGGCCAAGACGACGGGGCCCATGATCAGGACACCGCACACCACCGTGATCCACCAGACGCGAGGCAACCTTCCCCTCGTCTCGAGGGTGCGCGGTTCGGTCACGTGGGCACCCGGCGCATCAGCAGGCCCGCCGCGAGAACGACGATCCCCACGACGAAGACCAACACCGCCACACCCATCGCGGCGGCGTCGTTCGGGAGCATCGAGCAGCCCGCGGAGGTGTCTTCGTACTCGCAGCTCCGCCACGGCTGGAAGAAATACAGCACCACCACGGCGCCGCTGATCATCGCGATCGCGGTGCCCGAGGCGATCAGGCGCGTTCTTGTCGTGAGACCAGAAGGCTCGGACACGCGCGCTCGTCGGCTCCGGGCCGTCCGGTCGCTAGATCGCCCGCCCCGGCGTCAGGATGCCGCTCGGGTCCAGTGCGGCCTTGATCGCGCGCTGCACGTCGAGGGTCACGGCATCCTGCTGCCAGGGGAGCTCGTGACGCTTGACCGAGCCGATGCCGTGCTCGCCCGAGATGGTGCCGCCGAGCGAGAGCGCCAGGTGCGTGATGTCGTCGATCACCAGCTCCGCCGCGGCATACTCGGCGGGGCTGTCTCCCGCCTCGACGGTCGGATGCAGGTTGCCGTCGCCGGCGTGGGCGACGATGGCGATGCGCCGGCCGTGGCGCTGCGCCAGCTCGCCGATGCCGCGGAACACCGTCGCCAGCTGCGAGACCGGCACGCCGACGTCGCACGACACCCGCAGTCCCTGTGCGGTCAGCGCCGGGTTGGCGAGGCGCCGGGCCTCAAGCAGGCTGTCGGAGTCCGAGACCTCGGTCTCGACGGCGCCGTGCGCGCGACAGATCGCGGTGATCGCCTCGGCGGAGTCGTGGGCGGTGAGCCCGACGGTCTGACCGACCAGCATGGCCGCGCCGGGGGAGGGGAGGCCGCTCGGGTGGAACGCTTCGATGATCTCGACGCTGCGCGCATCGATCAGCTCGAGCACCTCGGGGGCCGCGGGGCCCGACACGATCGCCGTGACCGCGCGGCCGGCGTCTTCGATGTCGTCGAAGCTCGCGCGGAAGGTGCGGGGCTGCCCCGGCGGCACGGGCTTGAGGCGCACGGTCGCCGCCGTGATCACGCCGAGCGTGCCCTCCGACCCGCAGAACAGGCTCGTGAGGTCGTAGCCGGTGGTGTTCTTGCGGGTGCGGGCGCCGGTGCGCATGATCCGCCCGTCGGCGAGCACCACCTCGAGGGCAGCCACGACGTCGGTGGTCACGCCGTGGGCGACGCAGCGCAGGCCTCCGGCGTTGGTGGCGATGTTGCCGCCGATCGTCGACCACTGCGCGCTCGCCGGGTCGGGCGGGAAGAAGAGGCCGTGCGCGTGGGCGGCGGCATCCAGGTCGGCCGTGACGACGCCCGCCTCGACGTCGGCGAGACGGTTGTCGGCGTCGATCGAGACGATCCGATCCATCGCCTCCAACGACACCACGAGCCCGCCCGCGTAGGCCACGGCCCCGCCGGAGAGCCCGGTGCCCGCGCCGCGGACGGAGACCCGGATGCCGCGGGCGTGCGCCCACGCCAGGGCGGTCGAGACGTCGCCGGTCGAGGTCGCCCGGACCACGGCGATCGGCAGACCCTCGGGCTGTGCGCGCGAGCTGTCGACGGCGTACGCGGCGAGACTCGCGGGGTCGTGGAGCAGGCGCTCGCCGAGGTTGGCGCGCAGCTCGTCGAGGACGTCCCCCGATTCACCCGTGCCGCCGCTCGGCGCGTCGAGGCCGTCGCCGGGGTCGCCGGAGCCTCCCGGAGCGGCGAGCCCGACGATGCTCACGAGTTCACCCGGATGATCTCGCGCTGGTACGGCGCGATCACGGTGCCGCTGATGCGCAGGTCGAGCAGCAGGAACGGCCGCTCGGCGGGGTCGCGCCGGGTCCACTCCGCCAGCGCCTCGAGGTCGGCGACCTCGCGCACCACCACTCCCTCGGCGCCGAAGCCGCGCGCGACGGCCGCGAAGTCGACCTCGGGGATGAGCATCGGCTCGCGGGCGAGGCCTTTGAGGCCGTACAGGTTGATCTCGGCGCCGTAGGCGGCGTCGTTCCACACGACGGCGATGCCGTGGCCGGCGGCCGTGCGTACCGCGCTCTCGAGGTCGGCGATGGCCATGAGTCCGCCGCCGTCGCCGGTCGTCAGCACGACGGTGGTGTCGGGGCGGACCGCGATCGCCCCGGCGACCGAGGGGAAGCCGAGACCGATGGACTGGTATGCGGTGCCGATCATCATGACGCGGTCGGGTGAGGAGACGGGCCAGTACATGTTCGACCAGCCCAGGAAGTGCCCACCGTCCGACACCACGACGCGGTCCTCGGGGAGCAGCTCGCCGATCCGTGCGGCGGCGGAGCGCGGGTCGAGCCGGCCGTCGGGGGCCAGACCCTCGCCGCTCTCCTGCTCGCGCAGCGGCGCCACATCGATGCGGTCGCGCCACCCCGACGACACCGCACCGCGGGAGCGCAGGCGGTTCCCGATCTCGTCGGCCGCCAGCGCGGCATCCGCCCGCACGAACCCGCCCACCTGCGCGTGCGTCGCCGTCGGCGCCACGTCGACCTGGAACACCCGCGTGCCGGGGGCGAAGAGCTCGCCGAAGCGCATCGTGAACTGGTTCAGCCCCGCGCCGAAGACCACGGCGACGTCGGCCTCGCGCACGAGCTCCATCGCGCCCTCGGCGCCGAAGCCCCCCGTGACGCCGAGGTCGTGGGCGGTGTCGGGGAAGATGCCGCGGCCGAGGGCGGTGGATGCCGTGATCGCCCCGGTCAGCTCGGCGAGCCGACCGAGCGCGGGGCCGGCGTCGGCGAGCCAGGCTCCCCGTCCGGCCAGCAGGAAGGGGCGCGCGGCGCCGGCCAGGGCGTCGGCGATGCGGTCGAGCGCGGCGGAGGCCGCGGGCCCCTGCGGGGGCAGGGGTGCGGGGATCGTCACGGTGCCGGCATCCGTCAGCGGCCCCGCTTCGCGCATGACCACGTCGTACGGGATTGCCAGCACGACGGGGACGCGGTACGTCAGGGCGTGCTCGAGGGCAATGAGCACGGTGGCCGAGGCGTCGCGATCGCCGACGGTGTACGTGCGGACCCCGACCGCCGACGCGAGCGCGACCTGGTCGACCCCCCACGGGCGCGGGCCCGACGTGGGCTCGTCGCCGACGACGAGGAGCAGGGGGATACGCGCCTGGGCCGACTCGGCCAGAGCGGTGAGGGTGTTGGTGAAGCCGGCGCCGTAGGTGGCGGTGGCGGCGGCGATGCGCCCCGAGGCGCGATAGTGCGCGTCGGCGGCGACCACTCCGCCGGCCTCGTGCCGCATCGCGGTGAAGGTCGCGTCGGTGTGGCGGTGCAGGGCGTCGAGGAAATACGCGTTGCCGTTGCCCATCACGCCGAAGACGTGGTCGAGGTGGCGGCCGAGGGTGTGGGCGACGTGCGCGGAGACGATGGGCATGACGAGCCTTTCGCGAAACAGGAACGGGAATGAGCCGTATGTGTCTCGCGCGGTTCTCGCGCTACGTGCCCTTTTTTCGAGCAGCGACGCACGACCTCGTGCGCCTGACGGGAGTGATCATATACGATCCGCGGGCGCGGGGCGACGGGGGCGTGCCTCACCCGCCGCCCGACCCGCTCGCCCGGCCCGCTCGCCCAGCCGCGCGCGGCCTCAAGGTGTCGGGCCGAACTACAGCGCCGAGCGGATCGCGTCCGCCGCAGCCTCGAGTCGCCCCGCGATCGCCGCGTCGTCGAGGTCGGTCGCCACGTGCACGGCGGCGACGGCGGCGGGCTCGCGCCCCTGCACGGCGAGGGGCACCGCCACGGCGCGGAACGTGGGGATCACCTCGTCGTGACTCGTCGCCCAGCCGCGCTCCGCGGCGTCGGCGACCTCCGACGCGAGCCGCGCGTCGACGTCGTCGGGCCACCGGCGCGGGGAAAGCTGCGCGAGGATCGCCCGACCGGGGGCGCCCCGGGTGACCGGATGCCGCGACCCGGGCCGCTGCGCCACGGCGGTGACCGTGTGCCGGGGCTCGACGCTGACCAGGGTCACGCATTCGTCGTGGTCGAGCACGACGAGGAAGCACGTCATGCCCAGGTCGTTCGCCGCGGCGGTGAGTTCGGGCAGGGCCTCGGCCTGCAGGTCCGCGGCGACGCCCGCGGCGAGGGCCGCCAGGCCCGTTCCCAGGCGCACCGCGCCCGCGGCATCCCGAGAGACGAGCCCGTGGTCTTCGAGCGTGCGCAGCAGTCGGTACGTCACCGAGCGGTGCAGATCGACGCACTCCGCGAGCTCGTCGATGGTGAGGGGGCTCCGAGCATCGGCGAGCTCTTCGAGCAGGCGGATGCCGCGACTCAGCGTCTGCGAGGCGGGGGAGGAGTCTTGCCGTGGGGGCATGGAGCGGCTAACCTTTCGTTCGATAGCAGAACGCTGCGTTCGAATATAGAACACAGATGGATCTGCCCGCAAGCATCGCGAGGTCGCGGTGCCCCCGACACCGACGTCAGGAGTCTCATGCAGTTCCACCACCACGGTTACGTCTCGGGCGACCCGCGCGTGCAGAACGCCACCGGCACGGGCCTCGACCGCCCGGCGGAGCTCCCCGACGAGGTCGACGTGCTCATCGTCGGCTCGGGTCCCGCCGGCATGCTGCTCGCGGCCCAGATGTCGCAGTTCCCTCAGATCACGACGCGCCTCATCGAGAAGCGCGAGGGGCGTCTGCCGCTCGGCCAGGCCGACGGCATCCAACCCCGCAGCGTCGAGACGTTCCAGGCGTTCGGCTTCGCCGACCGCATCACCGCCGAGGCGTACAACATCGGCTGGATGAACTTCTGGGCCCCCGACCCCGAGAACCCCGACCGGATCGTGCGCACGACCCGCACCGAGGACTACGGGCTCAAGATCAGCGAGTTCCCCCACCTCATCGTCAACCAGGCGCGCGTGCTGGACTACTTCGCCGAGGCCGCCGCCCAGGGCCCCGCGCGCATCGCGCCCGACTACGGCGTGGAGTTCGTCGGCCTCACGGTCGGCGAGGGCGCGTACCCGGTCGAGGTGACGGTGCGAGACGCAACGGGGGAGCGCACCATCCACGCCAAGTACGTCGCCGGGTGCGACGGTGCCCGCAGTGGCGTGCGCCAGGCCATCGGCCGCCCGCACGTGGGTGCGGCGGCGAAGCACGCCTGGGGCGTCATGGACGTGCTGGTCGAGACCGACTTCCCCGACTGGCGCATCAAGTGCGCGATCAACGCCGCCGCGGGCAACATCCTGCACATCCCGCGCGAGGGCGGATACCTCAGCCGCATGTACATCGACCTCGGCGAGGTCGCCGAAGACGACGACCACCGGGTGCGCCAGACACCGATCGACGAGGTGATCGCGCGGGCGAACGCCATCCTGCACCCGTACACGATCGACGTGAAACAGGTCGCGTGGAGCAGCGTCTACGAGGTGGGGCACCGGGTGACCGACCGCTTCGTCGACGATGCCGAGAGCCCCCGCGTCTTCCTCACCGGCGACGCCTGTCACACGCACAGCGCCAAGGCGGGCCAGGGGATGAACGTCTCGATGCAGGACGGCTTCAACCTCGGATGGAAGCTCGGGCACGTGCTCACCGGCCTCGCGCCCGCGGAGCTGCTGCGCACGTACAACGACGAGCGGCACCCCGTCGCCCAGCAGCTGATCGACTTCGACCGGGAGTGGTCTTCGCTCATGGCGCGCAAGCCCGGCGAGATCACCGACCCCGACGAGCTAGCGACCTACTACCTGGCGACGGCGGAGTTCCCCTCCGGCTTCGGCACGCGCTACGCCCCGTCGCGGATCGTCGCGTCCGAGGCGGCCGAGCAGCTGGCATCCGGATTCCCCGTCGGTCGGCGCTTCCACAGCGTCGAGGTCGTGCGGGTGTGCGACGGCAACGCCGTGCACCTCGGGCACCACGCGCGCGCCGACGGGCGGTGGCGCGTCTACGCCTTCGCGGATGCCGACGGCGCGGCGCTGCGCGACTGGGCCGAGGCCGCGCGCCCGATCGTGGAGCGGTTCACGCCCGACGGCGCCGACCTCGACGCGGTGTTCGACGTGAAGGTCGTCTACCCCGGCCGCTGGGAGGACGTGACCGAGGTGCCCTCGCTGTTCCGCCCGCAGTCCGGGCCGCTGGGCCTGACCGACCTCGAGAAGGTGTTCGCCGCCGCGCCCTCGGCGTGGACGAGCGCCGACATCTTCGCCGAGCGGGGAATCGGGGCCGAGGGTGCCGTCGTGGTGGTGCGTCCCGACCAGTACGTGGCGCACGTTCTACCGCTGTCGGCGCCCGAGAGCCTGGAGCGGTTCCTCGAGCGGGCGCTCCTGTCGTCGGGCCCCGCGTCTGCACCCCCTCTCGCATAAACGCCGTTCCTGCGCGTGAACGCGTCGGCTGAGCGTTTCTGCGCACGAACGGCGTTTATGCGTGAGGGCCGGCGCCGCGGCCCGTGCCGCTCACGCCGCCGAACGCACCGGAGCCGCACCTCCCCGGCGGTGGTCGGCGGCCCACCGCCCGACGACGCTGAGCCTCCACCGCGGCCATGGCAACACCCCGTTTGTACACGACGTATATCGGCCCCGCCCCGCGGGCTGAGCAGAATGGCGGGGAACCCCGCCCCGATCCAGGAGGACCCATGACCGATTCACGCGAGAGCGAGCTGCTGGCATCCGTACCCACCGGTCTGCTGATCGGCGGCGAATGGCGCGCGGCCACCGGCGGCGAGACCGTCGCCGTGAACGACCCCGCCACGGGCGAGGTCATCCGCGAGATCGCCGACGCCACCGTCGACGACGGGATCGCGGCGATGGATGCCGCGGCCGACGCCTTCCCGTCCTGGGCGGCGACCCCCGCGCGCGAGCGGGCCGAGATCCTGCGCCGCGCGTTCGCCCTGCTGCAGGAGCGCAAGGAGGACATCGCGCTGCTGATGACGCTCGAGATGGGCAAGCCCCTCGCCGAGGCCCGCGGTGAGGTTGCCTACGGCGGGGAGTTCCTGCGCTGGTTCAGCGAGGTCACCGCGCACACGCAGGGCCGCTACGGCGCCAACCCCGAGGGCACCGGCCGCATGATCGTGTCGCAGCACCCCGTGGGCCCCTGCTACCTGATCACCCCCTGGAACTTCCCCCTCGCGATGGCGACCCGCAAGATCGCGCCCGCGCTCGCCGCCGGCTGCACGGTCGTCATCAAGCCGGCGACCCTCACGCCGCTCACGACGCTCTTCTTCGCGCAGATCCTGCAGGATGCCGGACTGCCGGCGGGCGTGGTCAACGTGATCACCACGACGAACACCGGCCCGGTCTCGGAGCGCATCATCTCGGACCCGCGCCTGCGCAAACTCTCGTTCACCGGCTCCACGCCCGTCGGAGTGAAGCTGCTGCAGCAGGCTGCTCCCGGTGTACTCCGCACCTCGATGGAACTCGGCGGCAACGCGCCCTTCGTCGTCTTCGACGACGCCGACCTCGACAAGGCGGTCGAGGGGGCGATGCTCGCGAAGTTCCGCAACATCGGTCAGGCGTGCACGGCCGCCAACCGCTTCATCGTGCAGCGCAGCGTGGTCGAGGAGTTCTCGCGCCGCGTGACCGAGCGCGTGCAGGGCCTCACGATCGGCCGCGGCACCGAGGAGGGCGTGCAGATCGGACCCCTGATCGACGACCGCGCCGTCGACAAGGCGCGCACCCTGGTGGGCGATGCCGTCGAGCGCGGCGCCACGGTCACCACGGGTGGGTCGCCCATCGACGGGCCCGGCACGTTCTTCGAGCCCACCGTGGTCACCGACGTGCAGCCGGGCAGCGACATCCTGCGCGAGGAGATCTTCGGCCCCGTGCTCGCGATCGTCCCCTTCGATGACGAGGACGACGCGGTGCGCATCGCCAACGACACCGAGTACGGCCTCGTCTCGTACGTCTTCACCGAATCGCTCGCGCGCGGCCAGCGCATGATCGACCGCCTCGAGACCGGAATGATGGGCCTCAACGTCGGCGTCGTCTCCAACGCCGCCGCCCCCTTCGGCGGGTGGAAGCAGTCGGGCCTCGGCCGCGAGGGCGGCGACGAGGGCATCCACGAGTACCTGCAGACGAAGTACACGCTGACGGCGAACCCGTACGCCTGATCGGCCGAGCCGAGAACACCGGATGCCACGACCCGGCGCCCCGTGAGGGCCCGGGTTCGTGGCATCCCTCGTCCTGCCCCTCTCCGACGCGGGCCGAACTCCTGAGTTTCTGCCGGCGTCGGCCGGGCGGGCCAGTCGTGGGCGCGTTGTGAGGCGGGCGGGCGTCGATTTCTCAGGAGTTCGGCCCGGACCGCCGGGTGCGCGCGTCAGGCGCCGGCGGCGCGGACGCCGTCGGCGCGGACAGAAGACGGCGTCTGTGCGAACTCGCGCTTGAATGCGCGGGTGAAGCTGTCGATGTCGAGAAAGCCGCTGCGCCGCGCGGCCTCGCTCACGCTCGCGCCGCCGGCCAACAGCGACCGGCTGCGCCGCAGGCGGCAGCTGCGGATGAACGCCGCCGGGGACTCGCCCTCGGTGGCGAACAGTTTCTGCAACGTGCGCACGGCGATGTGGAAGTGGGCGGCCACCCGTTCGGGCGTGAGATCGGGATCGGCCGAGTTCTCGTCGATCCAGAGTCGGATCCCCTCGGCCAGGAGCCGGGGGTCGGTTGCGGGCGTGCGGGTGTCGCGCCCGCGGACGACCGCGCGGAGGAGCCCGACGAGCGCCTCGCCGATCTCCTCCGCCTCATCGTCTCCGGGCTGCTCGATGGACGCGGCGAGCATCGTGAGGGAGCGCAGCTGCGCCGAGTCCGGCAGCTCCACGGCGGTCAGCCCCGCGAAGGTGTGCCCGGTGCGGGTGAGCGTGCGACGGGGGAGCTGCAGCACCACTTCGCTCATCGCCCCGGGGAACGACAGGGCATAGGGCGAAGCCGCGTCGTACATGACCGCCGATCCGCATCCGAGCTCGGCGGTGCGCTCGTGCTGACGGATCGATCCCCGCCCGCGGCGGTGCAACGAGATGAGGACGTCGTCGCGAGGCTGGCTGCGGATGAGGTCCTGATCGCGGAACACCGTCGATGCCTCGCTGACCACCCGGGTCACCCGCACGGCGGGTCCGAGCCTTACCTGCGAGAGGCTGGCGCGGAAGGCCGGTGCAGCCGTGTGCACCCGCAGGGGGACGAAGGCCCCGCTGCATGCGCGCGTCCACTCCGCGACGGAGGAGACGGCCACAGGCGACATGCGGGGATGATACGCCCGGGGCCGCCTCGCCCGCGCGCCGTCGGGTGCGAGCGCCGGGAATCGTGCGCGGATCGCCGGATGCCGCGACGCGCCCCGGCACCGGGGCGTGCAACGCCGGGCGGTGTGCGCGCGAAGCCGGGTGCGCGCGCGGCACCCGCTCCTAACGTGTGGGCACCGCGGGGTATCCGACCCCGCTCACCCGAAGGAGTCGTCATGCCCGACTACCGAAAGAGCTTCCGCGCCGCCGCCGTCCAGGCCGAACCCGTCTGGAACGACGTCGACGGGGGCATCGACAAACTGGAGTCCTACGCCCGCGACGCCCGGGCCGGCGGAGCCGACATCGTCGCGTTCCCCGAGGTGTGGATCCCCGGCTACCCGTGGTTCCTGTGGTTGGACTCCGTGGCGTGGCAGTCGCAGTTCGTCGTGCCGTACGCCGCCAACTCGATCGAGATCGGCAGTCCCGAGTGGCAGCGGCTCGAGGGCATCGCCCGTTCGGTGGGCATCTCGCTCGCGTTCGGCTTCAGCGAGCGCGCGGGCGGGTCGCTGTACATGGGGCAGGCGGTGATCGGCGCCGACGGCCGCACCCTCAACACCCGGCGCAAGCTCAAGCCGACGCACGTCGAGCGCACGCAGTTCGGCGACGGCGACGGCTCCGACGTCGTGGTGGTCGACACCCCCGTCGGCCGCGTCGGTTCGCTCAACTGCTGGGAGCACCTGCAGCCCCTGACCAAGTACGCGATGTTCTCGCAGGACGAGCAGTTGCACGTCGCCGCGTGGCCGAGCTTCTCGATCTTCGGCGGTGCCGTCAACGCCCTCGGACCCGAGGTGAACATCGGCGCATCGCGGCAGTACGCCGTCGAGGGGCAGACGTTCGTCCTCGCCCCCTGTGCCACGGTCGGTCCCGCGGCTCAGGAGCTGTTCGCCGACACCGACGCCAAGCGCGCCATGCTCCCGCTCGGCGGCGGCTACGCCCGCATCTTCGGTCCCGACGGCAGCTCGCTCGCCGACCCGCTCGCGCCCGACGAGGAGGGCATCCTCTTCGCGGACATCGACTACGCGGCCATCCTCGCCGCCAAGAACGCCGCCGACCCCGTGGGGCACTACTCCCGGCCCGACGTCTTCACCCTCCACCACCGCGACACGGGCCGGCTGCCCAAGGTCTCGGCATCCGGTCGCGACATCCCGCCCGCGGCGTCGGTCGAGGCCGACGACCTGGTCGGCGTGGAGTGAACACCTGAACTCCGGATGCCACGACCCCGGCACCCCGTGAGGGCCCGGGCTCGTGGCATCCGCCGCCGTCGGCCGCCGCCGATGCACGACTCCGGCAGAACCGACGACCCGGTCCTCGCGCGCACCGCTCGCGCGCCGTTGCCGGAATCGTGCGGACGGCCCGCGCGAAGACCCGCCTCAGCCGTCGGCGTGACGGTCGAGGAACGCGAAGACCTCGGCATCGTCGACGCCCGGGAACATGCCGCGGGGGAGCGGCGAGAACATGTACTGATGAACTCGGGCGCTCGGCCAGGCCTTGCCCTGCCACCGCTCGGCGGCCTCGGCGTCGGGGCAGCGGCAGCACGATTCGTCGGGGCAGCGTGAGATGCCGCGCGTGCTGGTCTCGCGTCCGCGGAACCACCGGGCGTCGTCGAACGGCACGCCCACGGTGATCGAGAAGTCGCCGGCCGAGGTGCTGCCGGTCTGGGTCGAGCACCAGAAGGTTCCGGCCGGGGTGTCGGTGTACTGGTAGTGCTCTGTGGTGCGGTTGTGCTCGTCGAAGGCCGAGCGCGCCGAGAACTTCTTGCACACGATCTGCCCCTCGACCGACCCGGTGACGTCGGTGGGTAGGGGGAGGCCGTCGTTCTCGTACACGCGCGAGATCGCCCCGTCGCCGTCGACGCGCATGAAGTGCAGCCGAATGCCGAGGTGCGCGGTCATGAGGTTCGTCATGCGCATGGCCGCTGCCTCGTGGGTCACCCCGAACGCGTCGCGGAAGTCCTCGACGGCGAGGTTGCGGTCGCGCTTCGCCTGCGAGAGGAAGGCGACCGCGCTCGTCTCGGGCATGAGGCAGCACGCGGCGTAGTAGTTGATCTCGAGACGCTGCTGCAGGAAGTCGGCGTAATCGGTGGGTGGGCGGTGCCCCAGCAGGCGGTGCGCCATCGCCTGCAGAGCCATCGAGCGCAGGCCGTGGCCGCCGGGGATCGAGGCCGGCGGCAGGTACACGCGGCCGTTCTCGAGGTCGGTGACCGAACGGGCCGAGTGCGGCAGGTCGCTGACGTAGATGAGCTCGAAGCCCAGCTGCTCGGCCATGATGCTGACCGTGCGGTGCGTGAGGGCCCCCGTGGTGTGTCCGGCGGCCTTGAGCTGCTTCTCGGCGAGGCGCTCGATCTCGGGCAGGTGGTTGTCGGTGGAGCGCATGCGCAGGCGAAGCTCGGTGTTGGCGCGCCGGGCCTCTTCGGGGCTCGCGATCGTCTCGCGCTCGCGGCGCTGGAGTTCCCGGTGCAGGCCCAGCACGGCCTCGATCGTGTCGTCGCTGGTGCCCTTGGTGACCTTCATCGGGGGGATGCCGAGCTGCCGGAAGAACGGACTGGTCTGCGCCCGGTCGAGCTCGATCTCGAGGGCGGCCCGCCGGTTCGGCGGCTCGTTCGACAGCAGCTCGGCGACGTCGGTCTCGGTCGCGCCCGCGATCTGCTGCAGCAGAGAGAGCTTGGGTTCGCGTTTGCCGTTCTCGATGAGACTCAGCTGGCTGCCGGCGACTCCGACCATCGCGCCGAGCTCGTCGAGCGTGTATCCCCGGGCGAGGCGGTGGTGCCGGATGCGATGCCCCAGGGTGGTGAGTTCGAACGACGATGCCATTCCTTGACCATATCGAAAGAATGCCGATTCTTGCTGCTGTTTTCGCCGGAAAGAACCCGCACGCACCCGCACCATGGAGGAAGACCACCGATTTCGCTCTCAACCGAGGAGAACGACATGGCACTCGCCGACATCTTCAGCTCCACCCCGCGCAACGTCGCGTCCCCCACCCGCGCCCCTCGTGCCGGTCACGGCGTGCGTCCGGCCGTCGAGGGCCCGGGTCTCGCCGCGCTGACCGCGTGGGTCGACCAGGTCGCCGCCCTCACGCAGCCCGACCGCATCCACTGGGTCGACGGCTCGGCCGCCGAGAACGACGCCCTGCTGCGCGAGATGGTCGACGAGGGCAAGCTCATCAAGCTCAACCCCGAGTGGCGTCCGGGTTCGTACCTGGCCCGCTCGCACCCCGGCGACGTCGCCCGTCTCGAGTCGCGCACCTACATCGCCTCCGAGAGCGAAGAGGATGCCGGGCCCACCAACAACTGGATCGCCCCGGCCGAGATCCGCGAGACGTTGAACGGCGTCTTCGAGGGTTCGATGCGCGGGCGCACGATGTACGTCGTGCCCTTCTCGATGGGCGCGGTCGGCGGCCCCCTCAGCCACATCGGCGTGCAGATCACCGACAGCGCCTACGCCGTGGCATCCATCGGTGTGATGACGCGCGTCGGCACGGCCGTCACCGAGCAGATCGCCGCCGGGGCCCCGTGGGTCAAGACCGTGCACTCGGTCGGAGCGCCGCTCGCCGCCGGTCAGGACGACGTCTCGTGGCCCTGCAACGACGAGAAGTACATCGTGCACTTCCCCGACACCCTCGAGGTGTGGTCGTTCGGCTCGGGCTACGGCGGGAACGCGATCCTGGCGAAGAAGTGCTTCGCCCTGCGCATCGCGTCGATCATCGGCCGCGACGAGGGCTGGCTCGCCGAGCACATGCTGCTCATCCGCGTGATCGACCCGAAGGGCAAGGCGTACCACGTGGCCGCCGCTTTCCCCTCGGCCTGCGGCAAGACCAACCTCGCCATGCTCCGCCCCACCATCCCCGGCTGGCGCGTCGAGACCCTCGGCGACGACATCACCTGGATCCGTCCGGGAGAAGACGGGCGCCTGTGGGCAATCAACCCCGAGGCCGGCTTCTTCGGCGTCGCACCGGGCACGGGCGAGTCGACCAACGTCACCGCCATCGAGACGCTCTGGGGCAACACGATCTTCACCAACGTCGCGCTCCGCCCCGACGGCGACGTCTGGTGGGAGGGCCTGACCGACGAGGCGCCCCCGCACCTCACCGACTGGGAGGGCAACCCCTGGACGCCCGCGTCGGGTCGACCCGCCGCGCACCCCAACTCGCGCTTCACCGTCGGTGCCGCCCAGTGCCCGCAGATCGCCGAGGACTGGGAGGCCCCCCAGGGGGTGCCGCTCGACGTCATCCTGTTCGGCGGCCGACGCGCCACGAACGTGCCGCTCGTGGTCGAGGCCACCGACTGGTCGCACGGCGTCTTCATCGGCTCGACGGTGTCGTCCGAGAAGACGGCCGCGCAGGAGGGCACGGTCGGCGAGCTGCGTCGCGACCCCTTCGCCATGCTCCCGTTCTGCGGCTACAACATGGGCGACTACTTCGGCCACTGGCTCTCCGTCGGCCAGAAGCTGCGTTTCGACCGCGCACCGCGCATCTTCCAGGTCAACTGGTTCCGCAAGGGCGACGACGGACGCTTCCTCTGGCCCGGCTTCGGAGACAACGCCCGCGTGATCGACTGGATCATCCGCCGCGTCGACGGTCAGGTCGATGCCGTCGAGAGCCCCATCGGTCGCCTTCCGCGCGTCGAGGATCTGCAGCTGTCGGGTCTCGACCTGCCGGCCGCCGACCTCGACGAGCTGTTCTCGATCGACCGCGCTTCGTGGCTCGCCGAGGCCGACCTCACCGAGGAGTTCTACGACACGTTCGGCAGTCACCTTCCGGCCGCCCTGCGCGCCGAGCTCGCCGCGCTCCGCTACCGCTTGCAGCGCGCCTGAGCCCCCGCTCGTCCCGCGCCGCGAGACGAGCCCCGACTCCGATGCCCCTCCCGCTCTTGGCGCGCGCGAGGGGCATCGGCATGTGCGCGTGCCACGTGCCGGGGACGCGAGCGGAGGCCCGGGTCTCGGCGCCGGCGGAGCGCGCGCGCACCGCGCCACCGCGCGGAGGGCGACTCCGCTTCCGGCCGAGCCGCCGTCCTCACACGAGCAGCTGGTGCTTGGCCAGATCCCGGTAGAGCGGGGTGGATGCCACCAGCTCGCTGTGCGTGCCCTGTCCGACGACGCGGCCGTTCTCGAGCACCACGATCACGTCGCTGTCGACGACCGTCGACAGGCGGTGCGCGATGACCAGCAGCGTGCGGTCGGTGGCCACGGCGTCGATGGCTTCGCGCATGCGCTGCTCGTTGACGCCGTCGAGCGACGAGGTCGATTCGTCGAGCAGCAGCACCGGGGGAGCGGCCAGCAGCGCTCGCGCGATCGCGAGGCGCTGACGCTCGCCGCCCGAGAGCATGACGCCGTCTTCGCCGACGGGGGCGTCGACGCCCAGCGGATTGCGCTCGAGCACGTCGCCGAGGTTCACGGCGTGCAGCACGCGCGCGCAGTCGGCGTCGGAGGCCGACGGCGAGGCGAGGCGCAGGTTGTCGGCGATGGTGCCGGCGAGCGTCGGGGCGTCCTGCTCGACGTAGCCGAAGCGGGCGCGCAGGGCGTCGCGTCCCAGGTCACGGGCGTCCACGCCGTCGACGAGGATCGCTCCGCCGGTGGGGTCGTAGAAGCGCTCGACGAGCGAGAGGATCGTGCTCTTGCCGGCGCCCGACGGGCCCACCAGGGCGACGCGCGCCCCGCGGGGCACGGTGAACGACACGCCTCGCAGCACCTCGCGGTCGGTGTCCTCGACCTCGGTGCCGGCGTCGGCGGTGGCGGAGTCGAGGTGCACCTCGGCGAGCACCGAGCGTGCTTCTCTCGCCGCGGCCTCGCGGGCTTCGACGACGTGGTCGGGGTAGCGGAACCGCACGTCGCGGAACTCGATCGCCGCGGCATCCGCCACCGGCGACGCCCCGGCGGCGCGGTCGCCGTCGTCCTCGAGAGGCAGGTCGAGCACCTCTTGGATGCGCCCGAGCGCCCCGAGCGCCTGATTGACCGACGTGATGGCCCCGATCGCCGAGGCGAGGGGCTGCACGAGCAGGAACAGGAAGATCACGAACGTCACGAGGGCGGCCACGTCGATGGCTCCGGATGCCACGCGGAACCCGCCGACGCCCAGCACGACGAGCAGCGACACCTGCAGGGCGATCCCCGCGACGGGCACGATGAGGGCCGACACCTTGGCGATGCGCACGCCCGCGGCGTAGGCCTCGGTGGCGGTCTCGGTGACGGTGGCGGTCTCGCGCTCGGTCGCGCCCGCCGCGCGGATGGTGCGGATCGACCCGACCGCGCGCTCGACGCCCGACGACAGCTCGCCGACCTTCTCTTGCTGCACCGCCGACGCCGCGCGGATGCGCGTGCTCAGCCCGACGACCACCGCGATCGAGGCGCCGATCACGACGACGATGAGCCCGAGCAGCAGCGGGTCGATGAAGGCCATGGCGATGACGGCGCCGACCAGGATGAGGGCGTTGCCCACGGCATCCGCGAGTCCCTGTGTGAGCACCGCGTACAGCAGCGTGGTGTCGGTACCCACGCGCGAGACGAGGTCACCCGTGCGGCGTGCGTCGAACTCGCTGATCGGAAGGCGCAGGATGCGGGCGATCAGCCGCCGCCGGCTCGAGTAGACCACGGCGGTGCCGGTGCGCTGCAGCAGGTAGTGCTGGTAGCCCGAGATGAGCGACGACAGCACCACGAAGCCGATGAGCAGCCAGACCAGCGCCCCGAGGGGCACGGTGTTCTGCACGCGTTGGATGACCTCGCCCACCAGCAGCGGCTGCACCAGGGTGGTGGCGGCGCCGAGCACGCTCAAGACGGCGACGACCACGAGGGTGCGCTTGTGCTCGAGAAGGAAGGGCAGCAGCTGCCGGAACGACGCGCGCGGGCCCTGGGGCACGCGGCGGCCGCGCCGACCGCGCGCGGGAGCGGGAACGGACATGCTCACCTCGGGAAGAAGAAAGGGGGTCCTTCGACCGTACCTCGCGCCGCGGTGCGACGGCCGACGTGCATGACTCCTGCGCTTCGGCGCGTCCCTCTCGCTCGGGCGGCCGCGGCGTCCGATCTGCCGGAGTCGTGCACGCGCCGCCGGGTGCAGACGACGGATGCCACGAGGCCCAGGCCCCGTGGCATCCGCTGTCCGAAGAACCGGCGCCTACGGCGCGATCGCTCCGGCGGCGATGTTGTCGTCGTAGTCGACGTCCTTGGTCTCGGGCGAGAGCACGAGCGCGATGAGCGTCAGCACACCCATGGCCGAGAGGTAGACGCCGACGAGCCACGGGTTTCCGTCGCCGGCCGCCCACAGGGCGACGGCCACGATCGGTGCCAGGGCCGCGCCGAGGATCGACGAGACGTTGTACGAGATCGCCGAGCCCGTGTACCGCACGTTCGTCGGGAACAGCTCGGGGAGCACGGCGCCCATCGGACCGAAGGTCGCGCCCATGAGCAGGAATCCGACGATGAGGAACGACTGCACGAGCACGCGGGTGAATGCGGGGTCGGCGTGCGGCACGAGGAAGAACGAGAACGTCAGGCCGAACACGATGATCGCGAGCGTGACGCCGATCAGCAGGCGCTTGCGTCCGATGCGGTCGGCGATCGGGCCCGACAGCATCGTGAAGATGCCGAAGAACACCACGCCGATGATCTGCATGATCACGAAGTCGGTGTAGCCGAAGCCCAACCCGGGAACGTAGGCGGCGGCATCGAACGGCGTGCCGGCCTTCTCGGCCGCGGCCTGCGCGCCCTCGAGGGTCGCCTTGGTGCCGTACGACAGCGTGAAGCTCGTCATCAGGTAGAACAGCACGTAGGTCGCCAGCATGATGAACGTGCCGAGGATGAGCTGCTTCCAGTTGCGGCGCAGCGCTTCGCCGAGCGGGAACTTCTTGATCGCGCCGGTCTTCTCGGCCTTGGCGAACGACTCGCTCTCGACGAGGCGCAGACGCACCCACAGGCCCACGATCACCATGACGGCCGAGAAGAGGAACGGCACGCGCCAGCCCCACGCGAGGAACTCGGCCGAGCGCTGCGCGGTGCCGTCGGGGTGCGGCAGGGCGAAGTTGATGAAGAGGAACACGCCGTTGGCGATGATGAAGCCGATCGGCGCGCCCAGCTGCGGGAAGGTGCCGAACAGCGCGCGCTTGCCCTTCGGGGCGTTCTCGGTCGCGACCAGCGCCGCACCCGACCACTCGCCGCCGAGGGCGAAGCCCTGCGCGAGGCGCATCACCAGCAGCAGGATGGCCGCCCACACGCCGATGTCGTTGAACGTGGGGAGCAGGCCGATGAGGAAGGTCGCGACACCCATCGTCAGCAGGGATGCCACGAGGGTGGCCTTGCGGCCGAACCGGTCGCCGAAGTGGCCGAACACCACCGCGCCGAGGGGACGCGCGACCATGGCCGCGCCGAAGACGCTGAACGACAGCAGGAGCGACGTGGTCTCGTTGCCGGTGGGGAAGAAGAGGATCGGGAAGACGAGCACCGCCGCGGTGGCATACGCGTAGAAGTCGTAGAACTCGATCGTCGTTCCGATGAGGCTCGCGGTGATGACGCGCGAGCGCGGGTTCGCCGGAGCCGAAGAGGAACGGGTGGAGGGGGAAGAGGTGGTCATGACAGCCTGACGGGAGGGTCGATCGTTCGCGTCCGAGGTGGGGCGCAGCGGTGGCGCGGAACGATCGCGGGGGTGTGCGAGATCGAGCGCGCGGCGGGGGCACCGGGAACGTCCCCGTGTGAGGGGCGTGAGGCGAACCAGTCTATGCGTGCGCTGAGCGTTCGTCGGGTTACGCCTGGCAATGCGTCCCGCCCGTCGCGCGCTCAGCGCCGGATGACACCGTCACCGGATCACACCGGGGCGGAGAATGTGCACCGGGGCGTCCGTCGACCGCCCCGGTGCACGTTCCGCGCCCCGAACCCGCGCCCGCCGCGCCGGCCCGCCGCACCGCGTCAGCCGCGCAGCTCCCGCAGAACCAGGGCGGTGCGGATGGCCGCGTCCGCGGCCTCCTCGCCCTTGTCCTCTTTCGAGCCCTCGAGCCCGGCCCGATCCAGACCCTGCTGCTCGTCGTCGAGGGTCAGCACGCCGAATCCCACGGGCTTGCCCGCGTCGAGGGCGACGCGGGTGAGGCCGTCGGTCGCCGCCGACGACACGAACTCGAAGTGCGGCGTGCCGCCCCGGATGATCACGCCGAGGGCGACGACGGCGTCCGCGCCGCCCTCGAAGGCGGCCCGGGCGGCGACCGGCAGCTCGAAGGAGCCCGGAACCCGCACGACGCGGTACGTCGCACCGGTGGCATCCAGAACGCGCTTCGCGCCCGCGATCAGGCCGTTCGTGATGACCTCGTGCCAGGTGCCGGCGATGACGACGACGTTCAGGTCCGACGCGTCGATGCCGCCGGTCTCGGGTGCTCCACTGCCGGCCATCAGGCGCTCTCTTCCTTCATGTGCGCGAGGGCGTCGCGCAGGTCGTCCTCGGCGATGATGTGACCCATGCGATCGCGCTTGGTCTCGAGGTACTGGTGGTTGTTGGGACCGACGCCCACGAGCAGGGGGACCTGCTCGACGACGTCGAGGCCGAGGGCGCGCAACTGCGACACCTTGTCGGTGTTGTTCGTCAGCAGGCGCACCTTGTCGACACCGAGGTCGGTGAGGATGCCGGCGGCGGCGGCGTAATCGCGGGCATCGGCGGGCAGGCCGAGCGCGAGGTTGGCGTCGACGGTGTCGAGGCCGCGCTCCTGCAGGTTGTACGCGCGCAGCTTGTTGATGAGGCCGATCCCGCGCCCCTCGTGGCCGCGCATGTAGATGACGATGCCGCCGTCGCGGTCGATCGTGTCGAGGGCGGCGTCGAGCTGCGGGCCGCACTCGCACTTCAGCGAACCGAAGGCCTCACCGGTCAGGCACTCGGAGTGCACCCGCACCAGCGGGGCCTGCTCGGTCAGGTCGCCCGAGACGACCGCGAGATGGTCGGTCCCGGTGACGCGGTCCTTATAGGCGAGGAAGCGGAACGTGCCGTGCGAGGTGGGCACGTTCGACTCCGCCCGCAGGCTCACCCGGCGCCGCGCGGGAGCCGTGACCGGCAGCGGGTCGGTCTCGTTCAGGTAGCCGATGAGCTGCTCGATGGTGATGACCGGGATGCCGTCGCGCTCGCCGAGCTCGAAGAGTCCGGGCAGGCGCATCATGCTGCCGTCCTCGGCGACGACCTCGGCGATCGCGCCGACCGGCTCGAGGCCTGCGAGGCGCATGAGGTCGACGGCGGCCTCGGTGTGACCGGCGCGCTCGCGCACACCGCCGTCGACGGCCCGCAGCGGCAGCACGTGCCCCGGGCGGATGACGCTGGTCGGCACCGACGCGGGGTCGGCGAGCACGTTGAGCGTGCGCGCGCGGTCCGAGGCGCTGATGCCGGTGGTCACGCCGGAGGCGGCGTCGACGCTCACGGTGTACGCGGTGCCCCGGGCGTCTTCGTTCACCGCCACCATGGGCGGCAGATCCAGGCGGTCGGCCCACTCGCCCGGCATGGGGGCGCAGACGTATCCGCTCGACCAGCGGACGGTCCAGGCGAGGGCCTCGGGGGTCGCGAGCTGGGCCGACAGGATGACGTCGCCCTCGTTCTCGCGGTCCTCATCGTCGGCGACCAGGATCGGTCGGCCCTGACGCAGGGCCTCCAGGGCCTCGGGGATGGTGGACAGGCTCATGCGGAGCCCCTCTCGGTCGATGCGGCCGCAGCCGCGGGATTCTCGGTCGTACGGAAGGCGAGCATGCGCTGCACGTGGCGCGCGAGGATGTCGGTCTCGAGGTTGACGGGGGTGCCGGCCTCGGCGCGGCCCAGGGTCGTCGCCTCGAGCGTCTCGGGGATGAGCGAGACCTCGAGCCACGGGTCGGACTCCGCGGCGTCGCTGACCGCGCTGACGGTGAGCGAGACGCCGTCGATCGCGATGGAGCCCTTGTCGACGACCAGGGGGGCGAGGTGAGCCGGGATGCCGACCCGCACGACGCTCCACTGCGCGCCCGGACGCACCTCGCGCACCACCCCGGTGCCGTCGATGTGGCCCTGCACGATGTGACCGCCCAGGCGCCCGTGTGCGGCGGTGGCGCGCTCGAGGTTGACGGGCAGACCGGCGGAGACGCCGGCCAGCGTCGACATGTCGAGCGTCTGCTTCATGACGTCGGCGGTGAACCAGTCGTCGCCCTGGTCGACGACGGTGAGGCACACGCCGCTGACCGAGATCGAGTCGCCGTGGCCGGCATCCGATACCGACAGCGGCGCGCGCAGCGTCAGCCGCACCCCGTCGCCCGAGGGCTCCACGGCGGTGACGGCGCCGATCTCTTCCACGATTCCGGTGAACATCAGGATTGTCCCTCTCGATCAGAGCTGGGGTGGGCGACGATCAACAGGTCGTCGCCGAGGTTCTGGATGGATGCCACGCTCAGCCGACGGGCGGCGGCGATGGTCGACACGCCCACGTCGCCGAGGGCGAGGCGCGATCCCCCGAGCAGCACGGGGGCGACGTAGACGAGCAGCTCGTCGGCGAGGCCCGCGCCGACCACCGCGCTCGCGAGCGTCGGACCGCCCTCGACGAACACCCGCTGGACGCCTCGCGCGCCGAGGTCGGCCATCACGGCGGCCACATCGTGGGTGGCGTAGAACAGGGGCTCCCGCGGGTGGCGGCGCACCGCGGCATCCGGGGCAGTTTCGCGTTGTCCGACGATCACGGGCGTGGGCTGCGCGTCGAGCAGCGAGCCGTCGTCGGCGCGGGCGGTGAGAGCGGGATCGTCGGCGTGCACGGTGCCGGTTCCGGCGACGATCGCGTCGGCGGCCGCGCGTCGCGCGTGCACGTCGCGCCGGGCGGCGGGGCCGGTGATCCATTGGCTCGTGCCGTCGTCGGCGGCGGCGCGACCGTCGAGGCTCTGCGCCCACTTCACCGTGACGTGCGGGCGGCCGGTGCGCACGAGGGCGGTCCAGTCGTGCACGACGGACTCGGCGGCATCGCGCTCGATCCCGGACTCGACGTCGACGCCCGCCCGGCGCAGGCGATCGGCTCCGCCCGAGGCGGCGTCGGTGGGGTCGTCGAGCGCGTAGACGACGCGGGTCACACCGGCGTCGATGAGGGCGAGCGCGCACGGACCGGTACGGCCGGTGTGATTGCACGGCTCGAGGGTCACCACGGCGGTCGCGCCGCGGGCCGCGCCCGGGGCGAGCTGCGAGAGCGCGTCGACCTCGGCGTGCGGGGTTCCCGCGCCACGGTGGAAGCCCTCCGCCAGCACCTCGCCGGCGGGGGAGAGGATCACGGCACCCACCTGGGGGTTCAGCCCGCGCGGGCCGCGCCGGGCGAGCTGCAGCGCTCGCCTCATGGCGTCGATCTCGACGGCGGATGCCATTGCCTTGTCCTTTCCCGCGAAGTCGGGGCAGGGCCAGCGGGAAGGCGTGTCACGCCATCCGTGCTGCCTCCTATCCGGACTAGCGACGGATACCCGTCGCATCACCGTCGGTCCCGGAATTCCACCGGATCGGCCCCACCACCGAGGTGGAGGGGTTCGCGGACTGTCACCGCCGGTTCGGATTCTCACCGACCCCGGAGCACGTTGTTGCTCTTCGAAGTCTAGTCAACGCATCGTTTCGAGGTTCATTCCCGAAACGCAGTGACACGCGACGGGGGCTCGTCCGCGCGTCTACTTGAGCAGCCGCGACAGGCGCCGGTCGGCGAGGAGCTTGCCGCCGGTCTGGCACGTGGCGCAGTACTCGAGCGAGTTGTAATCAAGGCGCATTTGCGCCCTGCGCTATTTATCGAGACGGGAGCGACGCCGGTCAGCGAGGATCCTGCCGTGGGTTTGGCACGTTGGGCAGTACTCGAACGTGCGATACCCCGCGTCCTCAGCAGCACGATCGGCTGACGAGACATGGGACGAATCAGCAGTGCGGACCCGAGGGGTTCCGTTGCTACGTCGCCTGGGCATGCAGCTATCTATACGCGCATCTCTGACGATCCGGAAGGTGCTGCCCTCGGGGTTGCGCGACAAGAGCGGGACTGCCGTGACCTGGCTGATCGCCTGGGCCTCCGCGTCATGAACGTCTTCACCGACAACAACGTTTCCGCGTCGACGAACCCCACGAAGAACCGGCCAGCTTTCGACGACATGGTGAGGCGCGTGCAGGAGGGCGAGTTCTCTCACGTCCTCGCCTACTTGAACAGTCGCCTCACCCGTCGTCTGCGGGAATCACTCGATCTGATCGACCTCGCGAAGGCGGGTCGGGTGGTTATCAAGACAGTCGCGTGTGGTGAGTTCGACCTCGGCACCGCTGATGGCCGAGCTACAGCAATCACTCTGGCGACCTGGGACCAAGCCGAAGCGGAGCGGGTGGGCGAGCGGGTCAAGCGAGCGGCCACTCAGCGTGTCGAGTCTGGGCGCTGGCACGGTGGCCTCCCTCCATTCGGCTTCTTGAAGAGTCGAAGACTCTGGTCCTTGACGACCGGGAAGCAGCGTTGATCGGCGAGGCAGCATCCCGCGTCCTCGACCAGGACGAGACGCCTTACAGCATTGTGAAGGACTGGAACGAGCGCGGTGACCTGACTCGGAAGGGTGCTCCCTGGAAGCACAGCGTCCTCAGGAACGTCCTCACCAATTTGGCGCTCATCGGCCCCAACTCCGCGGGTGTGCAGAACTGCTGGAGTACGATCCTCGATCAGCAGACGTTCGACCGGCTGACCGAGCGCCTTACGCCGGATTCGGCGCGCCGTACAAACCCCCTCGGCGTGAAGTCCTCGAAGCACGCGCTTGGCGGAGGTCTGATCGTCTGCGGTCGGTGCGGGAAGCCGCTCCACCCCGTGGCACGACAGGGTGCACCGACCAAGCTCGTTTGCCGCGCTTTCGCGAACGGTGACCACGAGAATCAACCGAAGCGCGAGAACGGAACGAGCGAGGGGCGCGTCAGCATTGATGCTGCCGCCCTAGAAGCCCACCTCTTCGAACGGTGCCTCGCGCACCTCCAAGATGACAAGTTCTGGGACGACGTAAAACGCAAGCGCGAAACAGCCGACAGCAACCCTGCCAAGCTGCGAGCCGAGCGAGACGCTCGACAAGGGGAACGCGATCGCGCGGGGCGGGCATTCGTCGCCGGGATCATGAGCGAGCGTGACGCCCAGATCGAGGTAGCCCGCCTCGACTCCGAAATCGCACACCTCACGCAGCAGATCGACCATTCGCGTGGAGGCCCGGTG
The DNA here is from genome assembly GCF_001423785.1 of Microbacterium sp. Leaf179. Classification (NCBI taxonomy): domain Bacteria; kingdom Bacillati; phylum Actinomycetota; class Actinomycetes; order Micrococcales; family Microbacteriaceae; genus Microbacterium; species Microbacterium sp. Leaf179. The sequence continues at coordinate 1,062,672 of NZ_LMPH01000001.1, forward strand.
GCGCGCGACGTTTGGCATGAGCGCCGCGACGTTCTCGACCGATTCGATGACTGGACGCCCGGTGAGCGTCGGCTGTTCTTCCGCGCGATGGTCGCTCGTGTCTCGGTGAGGGACTGGCCGGCTGGTCTGCCAACGACGACCCTGCCCCGTAAGGGGGAGTCGGGACCTGCTTTCGAGGCTCGTCGAGTTGCGCTGGCACGTGCAGCGATGGAGGCGCGTGTGGTTATTGAATGGTCCCGCTGAGGACGCAGTGATAGCCTGCAGGAACTGCCAGAGCCGCAGTCCAAAGGCTCCCAAAGGACTCAAGCGTCGATCACGCTTCGGGTCCGTTTTTGCGTTCCCGGGGCAGTTAGAGGAATGGCAAACATGGGTGAGAAGAAGGCTCGGCTGCGGAAGCCGATCAGCGCCGCCTACATCGAGTGTCAACTGTGGTTTGTATCCGAGGCGGTCTACCAGCGCTTCCGAACGGTCGAGTGGGGGAGGCGGTCGTCGTCGGTGGCTAATCGCGATTGGATCAGCGCAGTGTGGGAATACGTGGATGATCCGACCGGTGGTGTCGAGGCCGTATTTCGCTTCACCCATACCTGTCGCAACGACGGTGCTGCCCTAGGCGATAGCCAAAAATTCTTCGGCGCAGTGTGCCGCGCGGCCGGAATCTCGTCGGGCGACGCGCGCCTACTCGACGCCTACGCCACTCATCGGATCAAGTGCGTAGAACCGGTCCCCGAACGCGCGCAGCAAGCTAGGACAAGTAGCGCACCGGTTCCGATCGTCTGGGGAATGGCTCTGAGGATCGACCACTGGTGACTCGTCCTCGGTAGCTCACTCGCGCCTGCCGAAACGGCGGTCCCAGAAGCGCGAAAGACGCATCGAGCGAACCGGCGCGATATCGCCGCGCGATGGTCCCTTGAGTTTTAGAGGCGCGCTCTCACGGTTCCTGGGCGGCAAATCTCGGTCTGGGCGTTGAGGACGTGGTGCACGCGAGGTCACACGAACAGTGCGAGCCGCTTGTTGGTGTTTCTTTTGCCCTGTCGAGATTGCGAGTCGGACGTCAGCAATCTCAACGAGCCGGGTAGCGTATCTTGACTGAACCTTGGGGGGGACCTGCCTGATGGCGACGAAAGAAGTACGGTTTTACGACACGTGGGTCGTGCAGGCCGCAACGGCGACGAAGCCGCTAACCGAGAAGCGCGTGAAGGCAACTTTCTGGATCAGACTGCTCGACAAGCTCGAAGCAAAGACAGATCCGAAGGACCGGACGACCTCCATTCGGGGCAATCAGTTTTACGGGCAGGTGGTTCGTCCCGCCGCGCCCGCGATCAACCACCTGCAGGTAGGGCGGCTGCGCGACCGATCGGAGCACATCGAGCAGACGGACCTCGTAACAGGGACGGTTGCACCCCTGGTACTTTCCGACAACCTGCGAGTGTCCGAGCCAACATTCGTCGTGCCCTTCGGCTCGGGCGGTCGCGTCGCCGTCATGAGCCCAGGGCGTTCGACCCGAGCCGAGACCATTGGGAACTGGCTCACCTTGGCCCTCGGGTACGTGACGAAAGGAAAATCGATCGAACTCCGTCCTGTCATCGACGACGCGGCGCTGGAACGCCTGCTGAACTCGGAAGGCGCGGTTGGAGTGGAATTCCACCTCGACTCCGAGGAAGAAATCGCCACGGACGACGACGGAGATGGCGGCATTCCGTTGCTTGACGCAGTGGAGAACCTCCGGGCGGAAGGCCCTCAGACGGGTACATTGATGGTCGGGTGGTCCCTAGGAATCAAGGGCGGTAGCGCTCAGGAGAAAAACCAGCTCAAGCGCATCGCGGCAAAGTTCAAGGAAGACTCACTCGCGCGGCGGATCAAGGTGAACATGGTCGTCGAGAACGAAGACGGCGACCTCAGGCGCGAGACCCACGACTTGATGGTCGACAAGATCACCAAGAAGGCGAACTGGCAGACCCATCGTGACAAGCGCTCGACCACCGAAGAGATTCTGGTCGCGATGTCTAACGCCGTGCAGGAGTTCAACAACACTCCCGGTGTCTGAGGCCCCGACTAACGTCTCGCACAGGGGGTGATGCACGTGGTGAAGAAGTTGCTGTCGACGTTCGTCGATCACCCGACCGTCGTCACAACGCTGCTGGTCGGAATCGTCGCGGTTCAATTCATTGTCTCCGCTCTGTGGTTGCACGACCTCGATCTGAGCCTGCTCTTCTCCGAGCTATCCGAAAACGATCAGCGTTCAGTCCTGTCGCAGCTTGCGCTCGGGTTGGCTGGCGTGGCCGCGATGGTCGGTGGTTTCGCGGGCGTAGTAGTCGTGTTTGGACTCAGTAGCGAGGACGCACGGTTCCGGGAAGTTCGCATGAAGGCCGCGACGAGTCTGCGCCGAAACTGGACCTCGGTAGTGACGACCCCTCTTGTCGCTGCTTTTGGTGCGCTACTCGCGGCGAGCGCAGCTGGCATCGGAGCGTTCGGGATATCAGTTTGGACCGTTGAGCTCTGTCTGTTGCTTGCCGCGCATGGCGCCGTGCGGCTGGTGGTTATTCTGCGTGAACTAGTGAAGGTCGTCCATCGCGCCGACGAGGGCGTGACTCGGCCTGAGCAGTTCGTCGATGAAGATGAGTTCTTCGAAGATTGAGACTGGACCATGATCCGTCTCATCCGAGGAACGTAGGGTTTGAGACGGAGATCACGTGGTTTGGAACGAGTTCTGGGAGTGGGCCGACGGCAACCTCGGCGCGACGATCATTGGCGGCCTTCTAGTCATTGCCATCGTCGGCGTGTTCAGCCGCCTCCCGCGCCTTGGGCCGCATGTTCGATCGGGTCTGCGCAGGGCTTGGCGGTGGGCCTACTCGTGGCGGCCCGTCAGTAGTCGTCGGCACGCGCGCGAGCTCGCGGCCTTGGCGGAGAACACTCGGGAAGCCGATGTCGCTCGACAGGCGATGGGGCAGCGCGCGGACACAGCTATCAACGCAGTGCGCGAGTCAATCCCCAACGTCGTGCTGACAATCTTGACTCAGATGAATGAGCAGAAAGAAGCTGCCGCGACAAGAATGGCCGACATAGAGAAGGAAGTAGCTCGCCTCAAAAAGGTCGTCGACGTCAAGGCGCCGAGCAACCCAGCTTGGATCACCGACGCAGATCGCGTCGACGTCGTCAAGGCGCCGGAGGTGCCGACGCCAGATCCGCGATGGCGTCTTTCGAATGTCACCTCGGAGAAGGACCGACGAGTCGGTGTGAGCCGTTACCGCATCGAGAACCTCATTCCGGGCAGTGTCGCACTCGGAGTTCGGATGGATAATGCGGACGGAACCTACGGATCCTTCGCGTTTGACGATGCGGCCTATTGGCCAAAACTGTCAGGTATCGCTTTCGGGGAGTTTAGCGGCACCATCAGAGGGACCGACGAGGAAGGGTTCGTCTACGTCCGCCTGTCATGGACGGATGAGGTGAAATCTAAGCGAAGCGCGAGCTTCACGCTGCGAAGCTCTTCGGCTTCCGAGCCGCCGCAGGAGGGTGCGCCTTTCTGAGCCGTGAGCGCAGCGACGCGCCCAACCAGTTTCGCCACCGTCGACGGGTAGAACCGGTTACCGAGCGACGTGGTGTGGCCGGCCTCGTTCAGTTCGCGTGCGATCTCGGAGATTCGAGCGCCCGCGTCCCGATGCATGGTGATGTAGTTCACGACCTCACCGCGCAGGTCCGTCTTCGAGGGGCGTCCGATGTGCTGAGTTCGCCCCTCCGGTCGCGACGGCGATCAGGTAGTTGGCCGGAGCGAAGTAGCTCTTCGTCAACCACGCGTCGCCGTATTGACCCTTCGAGCGCGAGACCGCTGAACTGGGACGGTGAGCGGTCGCCGACGATAGTCAGATCCGTCAGGTATGCCGGTGCCGACGTGGCAGGGATGAAGTCGTACTTCGCGACCGCGCCGTTCGCGTTGGCTTCGCCTTTCCTCCACGAGCTGATCGCGTCCATCTGTGCGGGGTTCACCATGATGATGAGCTGCTCGTTCGACTCGCGCAGACCGTGGCCGTGCTCCTGAATCGTGGTGATCAGCGCCTCGATGTCGCCTAATTCGATCTGCATCGCACCCGACGCGAGGTAGTGATCGTGGGTGGACGTGAACGATCGGCCGGCGTACGAAGGCGGAACCTCGCCGGTCGATCCGTCCCAGAGGTCGAAGAATCTCGACACCGTTCTGATTCGCGCCGCGAGAGCCCTTCTGCGCCTTGGTGGTGAGAGCAGACATGGTGTCCCGGAAGGTGGCTCGGTTATCCGCCTCAAGCGCCGCAAGGTGCTGCGCGCAGACCTGCTCGGCAGTCGCGTCGCGGAGGAACTTGCGCGTATACCGGAGACCGGCGTCCGACCAGTTGAGCGGGAAACCCATCCGGATGTAATCCGGGCTCACACGGCTCGCCTGCGGAACGCCTAACTCCGACTGCTTCTCGAACTCGATGTTGTTTGACCCGACCAGAGTCTGCGCGAACGACTCGGTGGTCGCGCGGGTGGAGAGGGCGGAGATTGCGTCTCGCGTCTTGTTCCACTCCGCGAGCGCCGTAGAGAACTCGCGCCAGAGGTCGTTCAGCGAAACGCCGTCGGCGGTGATGCTGGGAACGTCGGCTGCGACGTTGAAGCCGCGATCTGCGCCGACGATGTCGCGAGTGATGCTCGCGATGGTGAGGTGGCGGTTCATGCCGACACTCCTGTCGTCAAAGGCTGGTGATGATCACCGGGGCCTCCGGCCGACCGGACCGCACAGCGAACGGTCGCATCGCCCCCGGGCGTCTACTTCAGCAGCCGCGACAGGCGCCGGTCGGCGAGGAGCTTGCCGCCGGTCTGGCACGTGGCGCAGTACTCGAGCGAGTTGTCGGCGAAGAACACGCTGCGCACCTCGTCGCCGCAGACCGGGCACTGCTCGCCGCGTCGGCCGTGCACGCGCATGCCGCGTCGCTTCGCATCCTTCAGCTGGGCGGGCGGTTTGCCCCGAGCTTCGTGGATCGCCTCGGCCAGGGTCTCGGTCATCGCGGTGAAGAGGCGGTCGACCTCGTCGTCGGTGAGCGTCGCCGCCAGAGCATAAGGAGACATTCTCGCGGCGTGGAGGATCTCGTCGGAGTACGCGTTGCCGACGCCGGCGATGATCGACTGGTCGCGCAGCACGCCCTTGATCTGCGTGCGTCGTCCGGCGATCAGTGCGCCGAAGGCGGCGCGGTCGAAGCCCTCGCCGAGGGGGTCGGGGCCGAGCCGTGCGATGCCCGGCACCTCGTCGGGCGTGCGCACCGCGTACACGGCCAGCGACTTCTTGGTGCCGGCCTCGGTGAGATCGAACCCCGAGCCGTCGTCGAAGCCCACGCGCAGCGCGATCGGCGTCTTGCCGGGCTTGATGATCGTCGTCGGCAGCGCGTCGTACCACCGCAGCCACCCGGCCTTGGCGAGATGGAACACGAGATGGAGCCCGGCATCGGTCGTGACGTCGAGGAACTTGCCGTGACGATCGACGGCGGTGACCGTGGACCCCACCAGCGCGGTGAGCGGGGGGTCGTAGGTCTTCAGCGCGTTGATCGCCGACACGGTGGCTTTGTCGACGCGCAGCCCCGTGATGCGTCCGCGCAGGAACTCGACGAGCCCTTCGACCTCTGGCATCTCCGGCATGGGGACATCGTGTCACGCACCCCCGACATCGCGGGCGGGTCTTGCGCGCGGGCAGGACGCCGTGCGGCCGCTCCCCCCGGTCACCGGCGTCCGGTGACCGCCGCGTCGCTGCCGTTTCGCCGACGCGTGCGGACGCGCACGACGACGAGTCCCGCGACCAGGCTCAGCACGCCGGCGCCGAGGGCGACGCCGTCGATCGACGTCCCGCTCTCGGCGAGCCGGCCCGGGGGAGACGCCGCGGCCGGCGCGGCGGTCGGGTCGGGTGCGGGCACGGCCGTCGGTGTGGGAACGGACGTCGGCACGGGCGTGGGCGTCGGCGTCGGCGCGGGCGGCAGGACGGCGGCGACCGTCGCGACCGCGTCGGTCAAGCCGGCCCCCGAGAAGCGCGACGCGTCGAGCGTCGACGGCCACGGCGAGGCGAACGCGTCGGCGCGGGCACCGTCGACGAGCGCGGCGCGCAAGGCAGCCGGCGTCGTGCCGGGTGCCGCCTGCACAGCGAGAGCGGCGACGGCGGCGACCGTGGGAGCGGCGGCAGACGTGCCGAAGAAGAGGTTCTCCTCACCGTCCATCGGCAGACTCACGGGCAGGCCGTCGACTCCCGCGAGCGCGGGACCGGGCACCGTCGTCGCCGTCGGCACGCCGAACAGGGTGGTGGCCGGGCCGGCCGACGAATAGGTGCCGAGCGTGAGGTCGGAGGCGTTGACCGCGGCCACGGCCAACGTCGCGGGGTCGGCCTCGTGGCCGATCAGGCTCCCCCCGATGTCGTCGGTCTCGGTGGAGTGGAAATACTCCAGAGCGGCGACCGCGAGGAACCTCACGACGTTCGGCATCACGATGCTGACCGCCGGCGTCGACGCCTCGGGTGTCACCCGACGCACGATCGACACCTCCCATTCGGTCGGATCCGCCGATCCGAGGCCGGACAACGCCGAGGGAACGAGCGGCCGCTCCGGATCGGAGGCCCAGACGACCTTCAGCTCTCCGGTCGAGAGGTTCTTGACGCCCAACCCCAGGTGCGTCGTCACGGAACCCGCTTTCTGCGCCCAATGCAGGTTGGACAGGGTGGCGAAGCCCGGCAAGAGCGTCACCCCCAGACCCGGATCGCTCCCGGGGCCGGGGTCGACATCCATGCAGTCCACCGCGGTGATCTCCGGGGCCGAAGCGAGGGCGGACTGCTCGACATCGGCGGCGCAGGGCATCGGGCGGTACCGGCTCGACGACCATCCCGAGACCGGGTAGCCCGCGCTGGGGTATCCCTCCGCGCCGGGACGGCCGAAGTTCCCCGCGGCGGAGACGTACAGGACGCCGGCGTCCACGGCTCGCTGGACGGCGTATCCCGCCGCGAGACGCTCGTACGCGAGGTCGTCGTCGGCGGCGAGGTCGTCGACGATGATGTCGGCGCCCGCGTCGCGAAGGGCGTCGATGGCCACGGCGAGGCCCGCGTTGTCGCTCGTGGGGGGAGCGGCGAACATCAGTTCGGCCCCCGGCGCGATGCCGTGGACGAGCTGGGCCATCGCCCGGCCCTCGTCGCTCGCGCTCGTGGAATTCTCGAGCACCACCCGCGTGGGCGTGGTCCATCCGCAGGGGTTGCCCGGCCCGGGAAGCCATCCCGCTGCGACGTCGGCGGCGACCACGTCCTCGCCGGCCGTGCCGAACGAGTCCGAGATGACGCCCACTCGCACGCCGCTGCCGTCGACCCCGAACGTGCTCCAGGCATCACTGGCACGCAGGATGTCGGCCGCGGGCGCCGGCACGGGACGACAGTCGGTGCGGGCGGCCGCCTGAGCGGTGGTCGGGACGCTCAGGCCGACCAGCGCGATCAGTGCGATGAGAGCGGCGCGGCGCGAGGACGTCGGCGATGGCACGGGGACTCCTGTCGGGACGGCGTCCTGCCGTCGCGCCATCGTACCGTCGGCGTGGCGGCTCGAACGGCCCGGCTCAGCCGCGGCGCAGCAGCCCGATCTTGTCGTACACGTCGGTGAGGGTCTTCTCGGCGACGGATGCCGCCCGCTCGGCGTTCGTGGCCAGCACGCGGTCGAGCTCGGCGGGGTCGGACAGCAGCTCGAGGGCGCGCTCGCGCACCGGCTCGAACTCGTTCACCACGACCTCGGCGAGCCCCTTCTTGAAGTCGCCGTAGCCGCGACCGGAGTACTCGTCTTCGATCGCGGTGATCTCGCGACCGGTGAGGGCCGAGTAGATCACGAGGAGGTTCGAGACGCCGGGCTTCTCGTCACGGTCGAAGCGCACGGCTCCCTCGGAGTCGGTGACCGCGCGCATGATCTTCTTGGCGCTCACCTTCGGCTCGTCGAGCATCCACAGCACGCCCGCGTCGGACTCGGCCGACTTCGACATCTTCGAGGTCGGGTTCTGCAGGTCGAAGATGCGGGCGGTTTCGCGCTGGATCATCGGCTTCGGCATGGTGAACGTCTGGCCGAAGCGCTGGTTGAAGCGCTCAGCCAGATCGCGGGTGAGCTCGATGTGCTGCTTCTGGTCGTCGCCGACGGGAACGACGTCGGTCTGGTACAGCAGGATGTCGGCGGCCATGAGCACCGGGTAGGTGAAGAGGCCGACGTTCGTGGCATCCGTGCCGTAGCGGGCCGACTTGTCCTTGAACTGCGTCATGCGCCCGGCCTCGCCGAAACCGGTGAGGGTCGACAGCACCCACTGCAGCTCGGCGTGGGCGGGGACGTGCGACTGCACGTAGAGAGTCGAGCGCGAGGGCTCGATGCCGGCGGCGATGTACTGGGCCGCGGTGCGGCGGGTCTTCTCGCGGCGCTCGGCGGGGTCGCCGGGCTGCGTGAGCGCGTGCAGGTCGACGACCGAGAAGAACGCGTCGTATTCGTCCTGCAGCTCGCGCCACTGCAGCAGCGCACCGATGTAGTTGCCGATCTGGAGGCTGTCGGCGGAGGGCTGCATTCCGGAATAGAGGCGCTGCTGAGTCACCCCTCGATCCTAGGCGTCGGTGCGGGGAGCACCGTTCTCGGGACGGCGTCGGCGGCGGTCGATGCCCCGAGCGCCACGCGACGACGACGCGACGGCATCCGGATGCCGGTGGGACCGGCGCCGGGCCTCAGGCGCCGAGCGTGTACTCGACGATCACCGGAGCGTGGTCGCTCCAGCGGGTGTCGTACGAGGCGGCGCGCTCCACGTGATAGCTCGTGACGCGCTCCGCGAGGGCCGGAGTGGCGACGTGGTAGTCGATGCGCCAGCCGCTGTCGGTGTCGAACGCCTTTCCGCGCATCGACCAGAACGTGTACGGGCCGTCGACCTCGCCGACGGCGCGTCGACCCACGTCGACCCAGCCGAGGCCCGCGCCGGTGGAACCGTCGACGCCCTCGACCTGCTCGCCGGCCGGTCCGAAGAACCGGTCGAAGTACGCGCGCTCCCGCGGGAGGAAGCCGGCGTTCTTGCGGTTGCCGCGCCAGTTCTTGATGTCGAGCTCGCGATGGCCGACGTTGAGGTCACCCGTGACGAGAGCCAGCTCGCGCTCCGAAGCCAGATCGGCCAACCGCTGCTCCATGGCATCGAGGAACACCCACTTCGCGTCTTGCTTGGGGGTGTCGACCTCGCCGCTGTGCACGTACGCGCTGACGATGGTGACGGTTTCGCCGTCGATGTCGAAGTCGGTCTCGATCCAGCGGCCCGAGGCGTCGAGCGGCTCGGGCCCGAGGTGGGTGCGCGTCGCGATACCGGGCAGCCGGCTGATGATCGCGACACCGGCGCGGCCCTTCTGCAGGGCCTCGTCGTTGACGATCTGCCAGCCGGGCAGCGCCTCGGCCAGCTGTTCGGCGGTCGCCCGCACCTCTTGAAGGGTGACGATGTCGGCGCCGGAGGCGTCGAGCCATTCGGTCATGCCCTTGCGGACGGCGGCACGGATGCCATTGACGTTGACGGAGACGATACGTACGGAACGAGCCACCCGTCGAGCCTAGCCGCGGGGTCCGACATCGCCGCAGGTCTCGACGGGGCGCCCACCTCGCCGCTCTGCGTCAGTCGGGGATCAGCGACATGCGGCGGGGCGCGGGAACGTCCGCCTCGGCCCGGGCGAGGGTCTTCTCGGCCGCGGACAGCGCCCGCTTCGCGCGCCAGCGCCACGGCCACCGGGTGAGTGCCAGGGTCTTCTCGGCCTCGCGCACGCCCACCTGCGCCGCGATCACGAGGGCCGCCTGCTCCATGGCGCGACGGTCCTCGGGCGAGCGCAACGGAACGTCGCGGTCGCCCGCCGCCACCGCGATCCACGCCGCCGAGACCAGGATGACGATCCCGATGAGGCGGAACCACAGAAGGAAGCCGATCAGGACCGCGAACGTGCCGAGCAGCGGGTTCGTGGGGGAGTACACGACGAGGAATCCCGCACCGACCTGCAGCAGCACCATGCCGGTCGCCCCGACCAGGGCTCCGGGCCAGGCGCGGCGCCACGTGAGGGTCGTGCCGGTGAGGAACCGGAACAGCGCGGCGAGGGCGACGGTGTTCACGGCGAACGCGACGAGCAGCGAGACGACCCGCGCGCCGACGGACCATCCGAGTGTCTCCCGGTCCCACCCGATGAACCCGAACACCAGGTCGACGGCACCGGTCGTGACCGAGCCGAGCAGGGCGCCCACGAGCAGCGCGAGCCCGAAGAGGATCGAGGCGACGAAGTCACGGGCCTTGAGCAGCACGTAGTTGCGCATGTCGAAGGGAAGGCCGAAGGTGTCGCGCACCGCCCGGCGCGTGAACGTGACGAAGCCGATGGCCGTCCAGACGACGACGACCACGGCGACGATGCCCGTGATGGTGAGAAGCCGTCCGCTCTCCTGGGCGACGGACTCGACCTGCTCGCGATCGACGAGCCCGTTCTTGCTGATGATGCCGGGGATGTAGCTGTTGATGATCCCGATGAGCCCGTCGATGGCGCTCTTGCTGCCGCCGAGCCAGATGCCCACCCCGGCGAAGGCGAGGTACAGCGCCGAGAAGACGGCGAAGATCCCCTGGTAGCTCATACCCGCCGCGAGCAGGAAGCCGTTGTGCTGCAGGAAGTGCCGCCACACCCGGATCGGGAACCAGCGCGCGATTCGGGCGGCGCGGGCGATGGGCTGATCGAGGCGGCTGCGCACGGCGCTCTGCGCGGCCTCGAGCCGATCGCGCAGCGACGTGTCGTCCTCACGGACCGCGGGCAGCGGCCGCGGATCGGAGTGGGTCTCGGTCACCCGTCGAGCCTAATGAATGGATGCCGTGGCCTCGCCGCGCGCGGGGACGCACGCCCGTGACGGCGACCTCCGTCGACGCCGGACCGCGTCGGGCCCCGGGGTCGAACGCCGAACGGCGGGGCGCCGAAGCGCACCCGCCGTTCGAGGGGGAGGGGTCAGCGACCGCCGCGGAGGACGGCCTGCTTGACCTCGGCGATGGCCTTGGTGACCTCGATACCGCGGGGGCACGCCTCGGTGCAGTTGAAGGTGGTGCGGCAACGCCACACGCCCTCTTTGTCGTTCAGGATGTCGAGACGCACGTCGCCGGCGTCGTCGCGCGAGTCGAAGATGAAGCGGTGCGCGTTGACGATCGCGGCGGGGCCGAAGTACTGCCCGTCGGTCCAGAACACGGGGCACGACGAGGTGCACGCGGCGCACAGGATGCACTTGGTGGTGTCGTCGAAGACCTCGCGGTCGACGATCGACTGCACGCGCTCCTTGCCGGCCTCGGGCTTGGAGCTCGAGATCAGGAAGGGCTGCACCTCGCGGTAGGAGGCGAAGAACGGCTCCATGTCGACGATGAGGTCCTTCTCGAGGGGCAGGCCCTTGATCGCCTCGACGTAGATGGGCTGCGAGATGTCAAGATCCTTGATCAGCGTCTTGCAGGCCAGGCGGTTGCGGCCGTTGATGCGCATGGCATCCGATCCGCAGATGCCGTGCGCGCACGAGCGGCGGAACGACAGCGAGCCGTCGGTCTCCCACTTGATCTTGTGCAGCGCGTCGAGCACGCGGTCGGTGGAGTAGAGCTCCACGTCGTAGTCGACCCAACGCGGCTCGTCGTCGACCTCGGGGTCGAAGCGACGGATGTTGAAGGTGACGAGGAACGACTGGATCCCGGTGTCCTCCGGGGTCTGCTCGACCTTGTCGGAGGTGTCGACGCTCTCGATGACGGTGGATGCCATCTCAGTACTTCCTCTCAAGCGGCGGGTAACGCAACTCGCCCGCCTCGTTCTTGGTGAACACCACGGGCTTCCAGCCCAGCTCGATGTGATCGGCCGGGTGCGACGAGTGGGGGTCGCCCGACAGGTACGCCATGGTGTGCTGCATGTACTTCTCGTCGTCGCGCGTGGGGAAGTCGTCGCGCATGTGACCGCCACGGCTCTCTTCGCGGTTCTGCGCCGAGTAGACGACGACCTCGGCGAGGTCGAGCAGGAAGCCCAACTCGACCGCTTCGAGCAGGTCGGTGTTGAAGCGCTTGCCCTTGTCGTCGACGTGGATGTTCTTGTAGCGCTCGCGCAGGTCGGCGATCACGTCGAGCACCTTCGAGAGCGAGTCGTGGGTGCGGAACACCTGCGCGCCCTTGTCCATCTCGTCCTGCAGCGTCTTGCGCAGGACGGCGATGCGCTCGGTCCCGCTGTTGTTGCGGAGCCCCTCGATGAGTCCGCGCACCTCGGCGGCGGGGTCTTCGGGCAGGGGCACGAAGTCGGCCGTCTTGACGTACTCGACCGCGTTGCGTCCGGCGCGCTTGCCGAACACGTTGATGTCGAGCAGCGAGTTGGTGCCGAGGCGGTTCGAGCCGTGCACCGAGACGCAGGCGCACTCGCCGGCGGCGTAGAGGCCGGGCACGACGGTGTCGTTGTCGGCGAGCACCTCGGCCTTGATGTTGGTCGGGATGCCGCCCATCGCGTAGTGCGCGGTCGGCATGACGGGGACCGGCTCGACGACCGGGTCGACGCCCAGGTACGTGCGGGCGAACTCGGTGATGTCGGGGAGCTTGGTCTCGAGCACCTCGGCGCCCAGGTGGGTGCAGTCGAGCAGCACGTAGTCGCGGTGGGGGCCCGCGCCGCGGCCCTCCGAGACCTCCTGCACCATGCAGCGCGCGACGATGTCGCGGGGCGCGAGGTCCTTGATGGTCGGGGCGTAGCGCTCCATGAAGCGCTCACCGCTGGCGTTGCGCAGGATCGCTCCCTCGCCGCGGGCGCCCTCGGTGAGAAGGATGCCGAGACCGGCGAGGCCGGTCGGGTGGAACTGGAAGAACTCCATGTCCTCGAGCGGCAGGCCCTTGCGCCACACGATGCCGACGCCGTCACCGGTGAGGGTGTGCGCGTTGGAGGTGGTCTTGAAGATCTTGCCGAAACCGCCGGTGGCGAAGACGACGGCCTTGGACTGGAAGACGTGCAGCTCGCCGGTGGCGAGGTCGTAGGCGACGACGCCGGCGACCTGGGTCGCGCCCGCCGCGTCCTTGACCGTGATCAGGTCGAGCACGTAGAACTCGTTGAAGAAGTTGATGCCGAGCTTGACGCAGTTCTGGAACAGCGTCTGGAGGATCATGTGGCCGGTGCGGTCGGCCGCGTAGCAGGCGCGGCGCACGGGCGTCTTGCCGTGGTCGGCGGTGTGGCCGCCGAAGCGCCGCTGGTCGATCTTGCCCTCGGGCGTGCGGTTGAACGGCAGGCCCATGTTCTCGAGGTCGATGACGGCGTCGATGGCCTCTTTGGCGAGGATCTCCGCGGCATCCTGGTCGACCAGGTAGTCGCCGCCCTTGATGGTGTCGAAGGTGTGCCACTCCCAGGAGTCCTCTTCGACGTTCGCCAGCGCTGCGGCCATGCCGCCCTGCGCTGCGCCCGTGTGGGAGCGGGTGGGGTAGAGCTTCGAGATGACCGCGGTCTTCGCACCGGGTCCGGCCTCGATCGCCGCGCGCATGCCTGCGCCGCCGGCGCCGACGATGATGACGTCGAACTGGTGGTAGTGGACACCGTCTTTGACGGTGGAGTCCACGGTGTTCTGAGTGCTCACGTGTGCAATACCTCTGCTGTCGGTCGAAAGAAGGGATGCCGTCGGCTCACGCCGCCTGGCACACGTCCCACAGGGAGCTGCTCTCGGTCACGCCGAGGCAGGGGTCGAAGGTGAAGACCACGAGCGTGCCGAGCACGATCAGGAAGCCCGCCGACAGCCACAGCGACCACACGAGGATCTTGCGGACCGTGGCGTGGGTGACGTAGTCGTTGACGATCGTGCGCATGCCGTTGGCACCGTGGATGAGGGCCAGCCACAGCATGAGGACGTCCCACCACTGCCAGAACGGCGAGGCGAGCTTGCCCGCGACGAACGCGAAGTCGATCTGGTGGATGCCGTCGCCCGTCATGAGGTTGACGAACAGGTGGCCGAAGATCAGGACGATCAACAGCACGCCGGAGGCGCGCATGTAGAGCCAGCCCCACTTCTCGAGGTTGGCGCCCTTCTTGCGCACACTGGGCGTGCGCGGAGCGGGGATCGTGGCGGCTTCTTGGGCGACGGACATCAGTGGCTCCCGGTGACGGCGCTGAAGACGTTGATCAGGTGGCGCGGCGTGAAGCCGAGCATCGTGACGACCCAGAGGCCGAGCACGCCCCACCACAGCTGACGCTGGTGGCGCGTGGCCCAGGGCCAGAAGTCGACCAGGATGATGCGCAGGCCGTTGAAGGCGTGGTAGGCGATCGCACCGACGAGGGCGACCTCGCCGAGACCCATGATGGGGTTCTTGTACGTGCCGATCACCGCGTCGTACGCCTCGGGGGACACGCGGATGAGCGCCGTGTCGAGGATGTGCACGAGCAGGAAGAAGAAGATCGCCACACCGGTGATGCGGTGCAGAACCCACGACCACATGCCTTCGCGGCCGCGGTACAGCGTTCCGCGCGGCCTCTTCGAGGTGGTCGCTTTCACTGACGGCGTGGCACGTGCTGGTGCTGACACGGTCGTCCTCCCTGATCGAACACGAGGTGAGGCCGACACAGGCCTCGAGCGTCACACGGGCGCCATTGAATACTACGTCCGGGCTATGAACGGCGGGGATTAGGGGCGCCTAACACTCTCTCGACGTCGAGATATCTCCGGTGCTGCGCCGCGCGCCCGGGCGAGACGCGCCCACCTCACCCGGGTGGCGCTGCGCACCGCCTCGCGGGAGCGCGGGCCCGCGACCGCTAGGGTCGGGGCCATGGCTGACCCCGCTATCGAAGACTTCTACGCCGTGATCCCCGCCGGAGGCATCGGCAGTCGCCTCTGGCCGCTCTCTCGCGCCGACGCCCCCAAGTTCCTGCACGACCTCACCGGGTCGGGGCAGACGCTGCTGCGTGACACGTGGGACCGGCTCGCGCCGCTCGCCGGCGAGGACCGCATCGCCGTCGTGACGGGCCGCGCCCACCGCGCCGCCGTCGAGCGGGAGCTCCCGGGCGTCCCCGATCACAATGTGTTCCTCGAGTCGGAGCCCCGCGACTCGTCGGCCGCCATCGGCCTGGCCGCGGCGATCCTCGTGCGCCGCGAACCCGACGTCATCATCGGATCGTTCGCCGCCGACCACGTCATCCGCCAAACCCGGCAGTTCGAGTTCGCCGTGCGCCAGGCCGTCGCCGTCGCGCGCGAGGGGTACATCTGCACCATCGGCATCCAGCCCAGCGAGGCCTCGGTGGGCTTCGGCTACATCAAGCAGGCCGGCGAGCTCATCGTCGACGGCGCCCCCGAGGCCTACATGGTGGAGCGCTTCGTCGAGAAGCCCGACCTCGACACGGCGAAGCAGTACTTCGAAGACCGCGAGTACCTCTGGAACGCCGGCATGTTCATCACCCGCGCCGACGTGCTGCTGGCGGAGCTCGCCGTCAACGAGCCCGAACTGCACGCGTCGTTGATCGAACTCGCCGACGCCTGGGACGACCGCGATCGCCGGGGTCCCGCGGTCGACCGCCTGTGGCCGAGCCTGAAGAAGATCGCCATCGACTACTCGGTCGCCGAGCCGGCCGCCGAGAAGGGGCGCCTCGCCGTGATCCCCGGTCACTTCGACTGGGATGACGTGGGCGACTTCGCCAGCCTGTCCAAGCTCAACTCGCACGGTGGCCGCAACGAGCTCGCCATCCTCGGAGAAGACGCCCGCGTGCTCTCCGACGCCTCGAGCGGCATCGTCGTGTCGCAGACCAAGCGCGTGATCAGCCTCATCGGCGTGCGTGACATCGTCGTCGTGGACACCCCCGACGCCCTCCTGGTCACCACCAGCGAGAACGCGCAGCGGGTGAAGGGCGTCGTCGACGCCCTCAAGCTCACGGGCCGCGGCGACGTGCTCTGACCAGTTCGGAGGTTGCGCCCCCGCCGCATCGATGCAATCGGAGCATGATTACCGCGTGAATTCCGAATGAGAGTATTCTCACTTGGCATATTCGCTCACCGACCTAGTGTGGATTAGGGAACTAATTCATCAGGAAGGGTGAGCATGAAGAATTCACGAATTCGTTCGGCAATCATCGCCGGATGCGTAGGACTGGCTTCGGTCATTGTCGTGCCGAGCATGGCCGGTGCGGCCACGGTCGACGAATCGTCGTCGCACCAGTTGACGTCGGACCAGGTTCAATTCATGACCGACAAGTTCGTCGATTTCGGAGCGTCGCCGGCCCAGGCCGACTCGCTGGTGCGCGATTTCCAGGCGGGGATCGCCTGGGACTCCGACGGCGCGTCCGACCCGGTCACGGTCGAGGAACGCGTCGTCGACGGTTTCCCGTATACGGTCCAGTCCTTCGAGGACGGCTCGTTCGTGGCCTCCGGTATCGCGGCGGCCCCGGTCGAGGGGCAGTTGAGCGCCATGTCGGTGACGGAGTGTGCGACGAGCGGCACGAGCGCGGGTGTGGCGTACGGCACGAACTGCCTCGTCAAGGAGGAGACAGGGGCCGCGAGTGCCCAGTTCCGCGCGAGTTACTCCGTGTGGGCGAACGACCAATCCATCTACGACGTGCGAGACGCATGGGTCAATTACGACCTCGCCGGGGGAGTGTCGGGCGGCACTTTCAGCGAGTCGACCGCGCCCGGCTCCACCTGGGTGCAGTACAGCTGGCAAGCCGACAACCCGTACGCGACGACGTCGCGATACCTGAAACTGCTCGCGACGTCGTCCGGCGTGAGCACGTACGCGAACTACTGAGGAGCGCTGACATGAACACGAAGACGACAATGAAGACGCGTGTTACGGGTCTCGCCGCTCTCGCGCTGGCGACGACGATGTTCTGGGGCGGCGCCCCAGCGTACGCCGCTCAGGAGGCGCCCTCGACCGACTCCTCGACCGTCAGCGCGGAGGACGCGAAGTGGTTCCTCGACAACGCCGTCCGATGGGGCGTCGACGACGACACGGCGCAAGCCCTCCTGGAGCGGGTGGAGCGCGGTGAAGTGCTCGACTCCGATTCCGGAGCGGAACCGGTGTCCGTGCGGACAGAGCAGGTCGACGGGTTCGAGCGCACCGTCTCGACGTTCGCGGACGGATCGGTCCGCGGCAGTGATGTGCAGATCCCCAAAGAGGCAACCGAATCGGACGGGCTCTCAACTCAGGCCAGCTACTACGGCTGCACGCTCGGATCGAGCGCGGGCGTGAGTTACGGGCAGGACTGCTACGTCTACAACTCCAGCATGACGATCGGCGCATCTTTCTACACGAGCTATTCCGTGTGGTCGGGTGGATCGAGTGTCTGGAATTGGCACACTCCGTCCGTGAGTGTCGTGGGGGGCAATGCGTCGAATCAGGAATTCACGCAGCCCAACGATGATGCAATTCAATTGCGGTTCAATGTGCAGACGCTGGATTTCCCGAGTTCGACGGCGTGGCTGCAGTTCAACGCATCAACGCAATCCGCGAGCCAGGGTGGAGCCTGGTGATGCAGAGAAGGTCAGCCCGGTTTTCGCGCTGACACCTTCGTGGGACTGGATGCCATTTGTTTCGGCATCCAGTCCCGCCATGTCGGCCGGTGTGCGGCGGCCGCATCACGTGAGATTGCGTCTTTGTAACCATTGGGCCTCGCGGCGGCTACCGGTGCGCAAGCACGGCGTCACAGTGGGTAACGTGACGGGATCGTCCCCCGAACCCGTTGGGGGCATCCGTCTTGGAGGACCATTCGTGAAAACCACGAAGAAGGCCGTCATCAGCGGCCTCGCCATGATCGGCGTGACAGCGCTGCTCGCCGGTTGCGGCGCCGCACCCGAGAGCACCGGTGCCAGCGCCGGAGCCAGCGATTACCTTCCCTGTATGGTCTCGGACTCGGGCGGATTCGACGACAAGTCGTTCAACCAGCTCGGAAAGCAAGGTCTCGACGCCGCCGCCGCCGCCCTCGGCTCGGCGAAGCCCATTGAGGTGCAGTCCCAGTCGGAGACGGACTTCGCGTCCAACCTGCAGAGCCTGGTCGATCAGAGTTGCGACACCATCGTCACCGTCGGCTTCCTCCTCGCTCCCGCTGCTCTGGAGTCGGCCACGGCCAACCCCGACCTCCAGTACGTCTCGATCGATGACACCGTCGACCAGGACTTCGACGGCAAGACCGACGCCCCGAACATCAAGCCCATCATTTTCGACACCGCGCAGGCGGCCTACCTCGCCGGCTACCTCGCCGCCGGGACGTCGAAGACTGGTGTGGTCGGCACATTCGGTGGCTTGAACATCCCCACCGTCACCATCTTCATGGACGGCTTCGCGCAGGGCGTCGAGAAGTACAACGCCGACAACGGCGCAAGTGTGCGCGTCGTGGGCTGGGACCGCGCAGCCAAGGACGGGTCCTTCACCGGTGGCTTCGAGGCCAATGACGCCGCGCGTCAGACCGCCCAGGCGATCATCGACCAGAACGTCGACGTACTCATGCCCGTGGCCGGCCCCGCCTATCAGTCAGGTGCGGTGGCAATCCTCGACTCCGGCCGCGACATCGCCCTGATCGGAGTCGACGCGGACGTCTACGAAACCGACACCAACCCCGACGTGCAGAAGATCCTGCTGACCTCGGTCCGCAAGGGCATCGATGTCGGCGTCGAGGACGCCATCACCGCAGCGGGGCAAGGGACGTTCGACACTTCGCCCTTCGTCGGCACGCTCGAGAACGACGGCGTGGGCCTGGCCCCGTACCACGACTGGGCCGACCGCGTCCCCGCCGAGCTCACGTCGAAGATTGACGAGCTGAAGGCCGGGATTATCAGCGGCGACATCACCGTCGAGTCCTACCTCGCCGGCTGAGAGAACCATTCTCCAGGGGAGGCCGGCGTCCGCCGGCCTCCCCTCCCTTATGGTCGAGGGCGTCCCCTCGACCGCGCACACCCCCCCCGGGAAGCCGGTGCACACGAGGCGCGGCCTCCTCCCAGACGCCTCCCGCGTCCGGTGCCACAGAACTTAGGATCGGGAACATGAAGCTCGAACTCCGCGGGATCACGAAAACCTTCGGGTCCCTCGTGGCGAACGACCACATCGACCTCACTGTCGAGGCCGGAGAGATCCACTGCCTGCTCGGTGAGAACGGCGCCGGCAAGTCCACTCTGATGAACGTCCTCTACGGCCTCTACCAGGCCGACGGCGGAGAGATCCTGCTCGACGACGCCGTCCAGCACTTCTCCGGCCCCGGCGACGCGATGCGCGCCGGCATCGGCATGGTGCACCAGCACTTCATGCTCGTCCCCGTCTTCACCGTGGCCGAGAACGTCATGCTCGGGCACGAGCCGACGAAAGCCGGCGGTCGCCTCGACATCGCGGCCGCGCGCGCCAAGGTGAAGGAAATCTCCGACCGCTTCGGGTTCGACGTCGATCCCGATGCTCTCGTCGACGACCTGCCGGTCGGCGTGCAGCAGCGCGTCGAGATCGTCAAGGCGCTCTCGCGCGACGCGAAGGTGCTCGTGTTCGATGAGCCCACCGCCGTGCTCACGCCGCAAGAAACCGACGAACTCATGTCGATCATGCGGCAGCTCAAGGCCGCGGGCACCTCGATCGTCTTCATCACCCACAAGCTGCGTGAGGTCCGCGAGGTCGCGGACCGCATCACCGTCGTCCGCCTGGGCAAGGTGGTCGGCGAGGCCGAACCCACCGCCTCCAACGCCGAACTCGCCTCGCTCATGGTCGGCCGCGCGGTCGAGCTCACCGTGCAGAAGGACGCGCCCACTCTCGGCGACGTCGGGCTGTCGGTGAAGGGCCTGACCGTGGTCGACGCGATCGGACAGGTCGTCGTCAACGACGTGAGCTTCGAGGTGCGCCGCGGCGAGGTCCTCGCCATCGCGGGCGTGCAGGGCAACGGCCAGACCGAGCTCACCGAGGCACTCGTCGGGCTGCAGGATCGGGTCGAAGGCTCCATCACGCTCGACGGCAAAGACCTCGCCGGTTCGACCGTCCGCGCGGTGCTCGATGCCGGTGTCGGCTTCGTCCCCGAGGACCGCAAAGAAGACGGCCTCGTGGGGGAGTTCTCGATCGCCGAGAACCTCATGCTCGATCGTGCCGACGGAGCCCCCTTCGTCAAGGGGGGAGCGCTGCAGCTGTCGACGCTGGCGGGCTTCGCCCGCGAGAAGGTGGCGGAGTTCGACGTGCGCACGCCCTCGATCGAGACGCCCGTCGGAAAGCTGTCCGGCGGAAACCAGCAGAAGGTCGTCCTCGCTCGCGAGCTCAGCCGCGAACTGCGGCTGTTCGTGGCGGCACAGCCCACCCGCGGTGTCGACGTGGGCTCGATCGAGTTCATCCACAAGCGCATCATCGAGACGCGCGACACGGGCGTGCCGGTGATCGTCGTCTCCACCGAGCTCGACGAGGTGACCGCGCTCGCTGATCGGATCATGGTCATGTATCGGGGCCGCGTGGTCGGCATCGTGCCCGGCGACACCACCCGCGACGTGCTGGGCCTGATGATGGCCGGCGAAACACCCCAGAACGAAGGAGTCGCGGCGTGAGCGATCCGCATAGCCCGCACGACCCGAATGCCACGCGCGCGGACCGCGCCGCCGAGGTCGCCGATCAGACCTCCGCCGGTGCTGCCCTCGAGGGCGCTGCCGAGGTCGACCCGGCCGCCGGCGCACGCGTGGTCGCCCCCGAGCCCGCCACCGAAGAGAACCGTTGGCGCCGCGCGTTGCGCGAGGTCGCCACCGGCAACGCCATCATCTCGGTCCTCGCCGTCATCCTCGCCCTCCTCGTCGGAGCGGTGATGATCGCGGCGACCGACGAGAACGTCCAGGCGTCAGCGGTCTACTTCTTCGCGCGCCCGGGCGACACCCTCGTCGCGATCTGGCAGTCCGTGTCGGGTGCCTACGCGTCGTTCTTCCAGGGCGCGATCTACAACTTCCGCCGCCCCGAGTTCGCGACCGGGATCCGTCCTCTGACCGAGACCCTCACCTTCGCGACGCCGCTCATCGCCGCGGGCCTCGGCGTCGCGCTCGCGTTCCGCGTCGGCATGTTCAACATCGGTGGTCGCGGACAGATGCTCGTCGCCGCGGCGGCCGGCGGCTATGTCGCGTTCGCCTTCGACCTCCCCTGGGGCCTGCACGCGCTCGTCGCGCTCGTCGCGGGCGTCGTGGCGGGTGCCCTGTGGGCGGGAATCGCGGGGCTCCTGAAGGCCCGCACCGGAGCGCACGAGGTGATCGTCACGATCATGCTCAACTACGTCGCGTTCTACCTCGTCTACTACCTGCTGCGCACCCCCGGCTTACTGCAGGCTCCGGGATCCAGCAACCCCACCACGCCGGCGATGAAAGAGACCGCGGTCTTCCCCGACCTGTTCGGCCCCGCGTACAACCTGCACTTCGGGTTCCTGCTCTCCCTCGCCGCCGTCGTCCTGGTGTGGTGGATCCTCGAGCGCTCGTCGCTGGGCTTCCGTTTCCGCGCGGTCGGGCTCAACCCGAACGCCGCGCGCGTGGCCGGCATCAACGTCAAGTCGATGTACGTGGTCGCGATGCTGATCTCCGGCGGCCTCATCGGCCTCGCCGGCGTGGACCAGGTGCTCGGCACCGTGACGACGGGCTTCTCGAGCGGTATCGACGCCGGCATCGGGTTCGACGCCATCACGGTGGCCCTGCTGGGCCGATCCACTCCGGTCGGCGTGCTGGTCGCCGGCATCCTGTTCGGCGCGTTCAAGGCCGGCGGCTTCGCCATGCAGGCCGCGAACGGTGTGCCGATCGACATCGTGCTCGTCGTGCAGTCCCTCATCGTGCTGTTCATCGCCGCACCCCCGCTCGTGCGCGCCATCTTCCGTCTGCCCGCGCCCGGTGCGCGCGCGTCGAAGACCCGCGCCGCCAAGAAGAAGGAGGCGGTCAAGTGAGCACCACCGCACAGCACCACGGGGTGTCACCACAGCCGGAGGCGCTCGACACGGCCGTCGTCCTCAGCTGGAAGGCGCCGATCGTCTACGGCGTCATCACCGTGCTCGCCGCGGTGCTCTTCGTCGTGGCCCGCCAGGACGGCGACGCGGTGTTCCGCATCTCGAGCCCGGGGGAGTTCCTGCAACTGCCCGAGGTGGTGCTCGGAGGGGTCGTCACCGGCGCCGTCTGCACCGTCCTGCTCGCGCTCGTCACCGTCGCCAGCGTCCTGCTGGTGCGCGCGCACCGCCGGCCGCCGCTGTGGCTGGCCGTCATCTTCGCGCTGGTCTTCATGGTCGGCTTCCTCACCTGGGCCGCCGCCGGAGCCACCACCTCGGTGATCCCGTTGACCGGCCTGCTCGCCGGTGGCCTCAGCCTGTCGGTCCCGCTGATCTTCGGGGCGATGGCCGGTGTCTTGAGCGAGCGCGTGGGCGTGGTGAACATCGCGATCGAGGGCCAGCTCCTCGCGGGGGCGTTCACCTCGGCGATCGTCGCCACCGCGACCGGAAACCCGTTCATCGGGCTGCTCGCGGCCGGCGTCTCGGGCGTGCTCGTGTCGTTCGTGCTCGCGGCGTTCGCGATCAAGTACTTCGTCGACCAGGTGATCGTCGGTGTCGTCTTGAACGTGCTCGTGGTGGGGCTGACGAGCTTCCTCTTCTCCCAGCTGCTCGCCCCGAACGCCGCGACGCTGAACGCGCCGCCGCGCTTCCCGCGCCTGCCGATCCCGTTCCTCGCCGACATCCCCCTTATCGGGCCCATGCTGTTCAACCAGACGATCATCGTGTACCTGATGTACGTCACGGTGGCGCTGGTGTACGTGGGCCTGTTCCACACGCGCTGGGGTCTGCGTCTGCGCGCGGTCGGCGAGCACCCGCAAGCCGCCGACACGGTGGGCATCAACATCGCCAAGACCCGCTTCTGGAACGTGGCGCTGGGCGGCGCGATCGCGGGCGTCGGTGGCGCGTTCTTCACGCTCGGTTCGGTCGGAGCCTTCAACAAAGAGATGACGGCCGGTGCCGGTTACATCGCTCTGGCGGCGGTCATCTTCGGCCAGTGGGACCCGATCCGCGCGACGCTCGCAGCCCTGCTGTTCGGCTTCGCCTCGAACCTGCAGAACACCCTCGGCGTCATCGGGTCGCCCGTGCCGAGCGAGTTCATGCTGATGCTGCCGTACGTCGTGACGATCTTCGCCGTCGCCGGTCTCGTCGGGAAGGTCCGCGGCCCCGCGGCCGCCGGCAAACCATATATCAAGGGCTGAACCCGCCCACTTCGCCTTCACGAGAGGACCCTGCACTCCACGATGACCGACATCGACTGGGATGAGTTGCGCTCCGCCGCGACCGACGCCATGCACCGCGCCTACGCGCCCTACTCCCGCTTCAAGGTGGGCGCCGCGGCGCTCGTCGCCGACGGCCGCATCGTCTCGGGATGCAACGTCGAGAACGCCTCGTACGGGGTGACGCTGTGCGCCGAGTGCGGGCTCGTCTCCGAACTGCACATGAGCGGTGGCGGCCAGCTCGTCGCGTTCGTGTGCGTCGACGGCGAGGGCCGCACGCTCATGCCGTGCGGTCGCTGCCGCCAGCTGCTGTTCGAGCACGCCATCCCCGGGATGCTGCTCGAGACCGTCAGCGGCATCCGCACGATCGACGAAGTGCTGCCCGACGCCTTCGGGCCCCGCGAGCTCGAGGAGGCGGCACGATGACCACCGTTCACCCGCACGACGCGGTCGAAGTCATCCGCACCAAGCGCGACGGCGGCACGATCTCGGAGTCGGCCCTTCGCTGGCTCATCGAGCACTACACCAAGGGCTACGTCTCCGACGCGCAGATGGCCTCGTTCGCCATGGCCGTGCTGCTGCGGGGGATGGAACGCGACGAGATCCGCGTGATGACCGACGCCATGATCGCCTCGGGCGAGCGCATGGACTTCTCGTCGCTCGGCAAGCCGACGGTCGACAAGCACTCCACCGGCGGGGTCGGCGACAAGATCACGCTTCCGCTGGCGCCCCTCGTGGCCGCGTTCGGCGTCGCCGTGCCGCAGCTCTCGGGTCGCGGCCTCGGGCACACCGGCGGCACGCTCGACAAGCTCGAGTCGATCCCCGGCTGGCGCGCAGCGCTGTCGAACGACGAGATCATGGCGCAGCTCGCCGACGTCGGCGCGGTCATCTGCGCCGCGGGCACCGGGCTCGCCCCGGCCGACAAGAAGCTCTACGCCCTCCGCGACGTCACCGGAACGGTCGAGGCGATCCCGCTGATCGCGTCGAGCATCATGTCGAAGAAGATCGCCGAGGGCACCGACTCGCTCGTGCTCGACGTGAAGTTCGGCTCCGGCGCCTTCATGCAGGACATCGACCGCGCACGCGAGCTGGCCCGCACCATGGTGGCCCTGGGCACCGATTCCGGCGTCAACACCACCGCGCTCCTCACCGACATGAACACCCCGCTCGGCCTCGCCATCGGCAACGCCAACGAGGTGCGCGAATCGGTCGAGGTGCTCGCCGGCGGCGGCCCCGCCGACGTCGTGGAGCTCACGGTCTCGCTCGCCCGCGAGATGCTGACGCTCGCCGGCCAGCCCGATGCCGACGTCGAGGCGGCGTTGAACGACGGCCGCGCGATGGACGTCTGGAAGCGCATGATCCGCGCGCAGGACGGCGATCCGGATGCCGCCCTGCCCACGCCGCGCGAGACCCACACGGTCGTCGCCGACCGCTCGGGCATCGTCACGCGCATCGAGGCGTTGCCGTTCGGAGTCGGCGCCTGGCGCCTGGGCGCCGGTCGCGCCCGTGCCGAAGACGCGGTCGTGCACGCCGCGGGCATCGACCTGCACGTCACCGTCGGCCAGCCGATCACGGCCGGCCAGCCCCTGTTCACGCTGTCGGCGGACGACGGGGCCCGCTTCGAGCGGGCACTCGCCTCGGTCGATGGAGCGTGGGAGATCGGCGACACGGCGCCTGCGGCATCCCCGCTCGTGCGCGAGCGCATCACCGCGTGATGGCATCCGACCGAAGGAGCAGCACCATGGCCACCGACGACGTCCGCATCGGGGGTGTGAAGGTGCAGAGCCTGCCCAAGGTGTCGCTGCACGATCACCTCGACGGGGGACTGCGCCCGCAGACCGTCCTCGAGCTGGCCGATGAGATCGACCTCGACCTCCCCGCCGACGACGCGAAGGGCCTCGAGGCCTGGTTCTCGGACCACATCGACGGCGGATCGCTCGAGGACTACCTCGAGAAGTTCTCGGCGACGGTCGGGGTGATGCAGACCCGCGAGGGTCTCGTGCGCACGGCGAAGGAGTTCGTCGAGGATCTCGCCGCCGACGGCGTCGTCTACGGCGAGGTGCGGTGGGCGCCGGAACAGCACCTCACCCGCGGTCTCAGCCTCGACGACGTCGTGGATGCGGTGCAGGAGGGCATCGAAGCGGGGGAAGACGCCGCCGACGCCCGCGGACAGGACATCCGCGTGGGTCAGCTGCTCACGGCGCTGCGCCACAACGACAATTCCCGCGACATCGCCGAACTCGCCGTCTCGTGGCGCGGTCGCGGCGTCGTCGGCTTCGACATCGCCGGCCCGGAAGACGGCTTCCTGCCGTCGCGTCACCGCGAGGCGTTCGACTATCTGGCCGAGCAGTTCTTCCCCACCACGGTGCACGCCGGTGAGGGGGCGGGTCTGGCATCCATTCGTTCCGCACTCCTCGACGGACGCGCCCTGCGCCTCGGCCACGGTGTGCGCATCGCCAACGACCTCGACGTCGTCTCGCGCGAGGGCGAAGAGGTGCAGGTCACCTTCGGCGACCTGGCGCGCTGGGTGCGCGACCGCGAGATCACGCTGGAACTGTCGCCGACCTCGAACCTGCAGAGCGGCGCCGTGACGGCCTGGGGCGACACGATGGACGCCCACCCGTTCGACCTGCTGTACCAGCTCGACTTCTCGGTGACGGTGAACGTCGACAACCGCCTCATGAGCGCGACGACGCTCACCCGTGAGCTGGGGCTGCTGGCCCAGGCGTTCGACTACGACCTGGGTGACCTCGAGGCGTTCCAGCTCAACGCCGCCGCCGGCGCATTCCTGCCGGTGGAGGAGCGCGAAGAGCTCATCGAGATCATCTCGGAGGGCTTCCAGGCCTGACCCGACCTCGGGCGCGCGTCGATGCCGGCGTGCGCCCGTCGTCGTTCCCGGGCCCGTTCCGAGGCGCCCGCGGGGGACGACCGGCCCCCCACACGTACGCGGCGGCGGCGAGCACGGACCCCGCGAGCACGACGATCCACCACGGGAACGTGGGGATCTCGGGGCGGGTTCCTGCGCCGTCGAGGGCGCCCTGCGGGGTCGGGATGACACGTTCACCCGTGACGAGGATGCGGTGGCTGTTCACGCCCAGCGGGGTGCACGTCACGAGGGTGACGAGATCGCGCCCCACCACGGGGACCAGCGACTCGGTGTCTTCGGGTTCGACGACGAGGGTCTGCACGACGCGGTACACCAGGACCTCGCCGAACACCTCGATCGTGACGGTGTCGTCGAGGGCGACCCGATCCAAGTGCGTGAACAGTTCCGCGGTGGCGAGCCCGCGATGCGCGGTGAGCACCGAATGGGTGGTCTCGCCGCCCACCGGCAGAGCGGTGCCCTCGAGGTGCCCCACGCCCTCGTAGAGGACCTGCTCGCTGGTGCCGTGGTACACCGGGAGGTCGACGTCGATCGAGGGGATCTTCACCCGTGCCATGAGCCCCGATTGATCGGAGCGAAGTTGCTCGGCGTAGTCGGTCTGCTGATCGGCGGAGTTCGCCAGCGGGAGCCGCTCGTTCGCGGCGATCTCGGCGCCGCCGTCGACGAGCCGCGTGTTGTACTCCCGTGCCGCGTCGAGTCGGTCGGCGAGCGTATCGGCGCCGAGGTCGCGGATCTGATCCGAGTAGCCGTCGATGATCTGGGATTGGGCGTACTGGGCGAACCAGCCGGCGACGGTGGGGTACATCAGCAGGCAGACGCCCGCCAGCGCCCCCACCGCCAGAAGCAGCGAGACGATCGAGAGCCGCCAGCGCGGGCGTCGGCGGTCACGTCGCGCGGGTGGAGGGGAGTCCCGCGCATCGGGGCTCCCCTCCGGCGAGGGGGACGAGGCCGCAGCGCCCGGCCGCTGCGTCGTCCCCCCGCTCACCGATCGACCGTCCTCAGGCCGGAGCCTGGGCCGCGCGGGCACGCCGGCGAGCGACGACCAACGCCGAGCCCACCATGACCGTCAGCAGGGCCGCCCCGCCGACGCCGAACCAGAGGCCGCCGTCGCCACCCGTGATGGGCAGGGCGAACGCGGGCACCTGGTTGTGGGCGAACTCGAGGTAGTTGCGCACGGGAGCGGTGGTCGAGGTCGGGCCGGGCACCACGGCGGTCAGAATGCGGTCGGGCGACGGCAGCTGGTAGCCGGTGGGCGCCGTGATCTCGCGCACCCAGTAGTTGCCCGGTGTGATGATCGGGATGAGCACGTTGCCGTTGGCCAGGGTCAGCCAGTTCGTCTCGCCGTTGATCACGATCGGATTGGCGCCGTTGATGGCATCCTGCTCCGTGAGGAACACCTGGTACGTCGCGCCGGCGAGCGGGACGCGCGCGCCGTTCGAGGTCGTGTACGCCGACACCGTGAGCTGGCCGATCGGCGTGCTGCCGGTGACCGACTCGGTGCTGCCGTTGATGTTCGCCGTCGCGGTGTTGACGATGACGCCGCTGGCCGGGATGGAGGTGGCCCTGGTCAGCACGTTGAACGTCACGGTGCCGCCGGGGAGTCCGGCGAGGCGGGTGCGTCCGGCGGGCGTGAAGGTCATCGTGAGAGCCCCGGCGGTGTTGGCGACGGTGTAGTCGGTGGTCTCGGTGAAGGTCTGCGCGACACCGGCGGCGTTGGTGACCACGACGTTCGACGGGGTGACCCCGGCCGGGACGGTGGCCGCCGTCAGGTAGGTCAGCTCGGACGGCAGGTTGTCGGTGAGCGTGAACACGTCGATGGCGTCACCGGCGGCGAGCGTCGGGATCGACGAGGCGACGGCCCAGCGGATCAGGTCGGGGTTGCGCTGCTCGACCGACCCGGCGGGTGCCGGAACGCGCGTCTTCGTCAGCTGAGTGACGGCGTTCTTGGGGTAGACGTGGACGTCGTAGATCCACTGGTTGGCCGGGGATCCGGCCGCGCCGGTCGGCGTGGGCAGCGTCACCAGGAACGGGGCGGCCGGGTTGGTGGCGGTGGCCGGCAGTTGCGTCTCGGTGATGAGGTAGACGCCGATGGGCAGTCCGTCCGGGTAAAGCGCGGGGTCGGGGGCGAACGTCGCGAGACCGGCGGTGTTCGACAACGACGAGACGAAGCTGACCGTGTTGGGGCGCTGAGCGGCCTGCGCCGGCGTCAGCGTGGCGGCCTGGGACCACCCCGCGGAGGTGGTCAGGTCGACGCCCGACACGAGGGTGGCGGTGAACTGCGCGCCGGAGAGGGGGTCGGCGGGCGGGTTCGCCAGCTCCTGACCCGTCGACGTCGGGTTCAGCGGCGTCGACGGCCCCAGCGCGTGCTTGTGCAGCGTCAGGGTGCGGGTGACGGTGGAGTCGATGTTGCCCGGGAGTGTCACGGCCGATGCCGGTGCGACGGCACCGACGACGGTGAGGGCTCCGAGCGCGAGGACGCTCAGAACGGCGCCTGCTCTCTTTCGGATGGACATGTGCGTGCCTTTCGGAAGGTGGTGAAGGGTGGGAATCGAGAAGTCGTGCAGTCGGCGGTGTCGCCCGACGGGAGAGGTCATAGCGGAAGGCTTCCTCCCTTGCGTCTGCGGTGGATCACGGCGCCCCCGACGGTCAGGGCGAGCAGGAGACCTCCGGAGAGGAGGAAGGTGTCGGCGCCGAGACCGCCCGTCATCGGCAGGCCGGGGCCGGTCACGGGCGCGTTGACGAACCGGTACACGGCGCTCTGTCCCGCGGCGGGCGCGGTGATGCTCCGGCTCGCCACCGTGGTCCAGGTCGCTCCGTCTAGGCGCTCGAGGCGCAGCGTCTGGTACGCCAGGCGGGTTCCCGCGACCGTCGGCGCCTCCGACAGCGTGTAGCCGTGGCCCGGGCGCACCTCGAAGGTGCTCGCGGCGTTCCCGCCGACGGCGTCGTACGCCGCACCCACGCGACTCTGCGTCGGCAGGGACGCCCCGGCCAGCACCGCGGGGGTCGCCGTCACCGTCCACGTGGCCGGGACGAAGCCGGTGCTGGGGGTGAGCACGTCCTTCAGCACCGTCAGGGTCGCCGTCGCGTTGGTGACCGTGCAGGTGACCGCGGCTCCCGTTCGCAGAGTGACGTCGCCGGCCGTCGACACCGCGACGACGGTTCCCGTCGATTCGATGCAACGCCAGGCCCCCACCTGCAGATAGGTGGCGGTGGTTCCGGCTTCCGAGAGGCGGTACGCGCGGCCGGGGCTGACGGGCACGTTCGTCGTGGCGGCCGTTCCGGTGCGTCCGGTGGGGCCGGGCAGCGAACCGGTCGATGCGGCGGCGGTGAGCGTCCAGTCCGTCGCCGCGGCCGCGCCGAACGACACGGACTTCACCAGGGTGAGAGAGGTGACCGGCTGCGTGATGAGCGTGCACGCGACGATCGCGGACGGAGCGACGTTGGGCAGGGTGCCGCTGACCACGCCGCCCGCGGTGGTGAACGTGACGGCGACCGCCGTGCCGTTGACGGTGCACGCTCCGCTGACGAAAGTGAACCGGGTCTGCAACACCTCGGAGATCGTCAGCGTGGCGCGGGACGCCGCCGAGCCGAAGAGGACGCTCCACACGGCGTTGCCGGAGGGATCCGAGTTCTGGCGCGGTGCTTCGCTGGGGAGCGCGGTGGCGGTTCCTGCGGTGGCCGCGGCCGCGGTGCCCAGGCTCCACCCGGCGACCGGGGTGGTCTGCCCCGTGGCCGGATCGAGCACGCGTGCGGTGAGAGTCACCGTCGCGACGGGGCTGGGGGAGTTGAAGAACGTGCACACGACGCTCGCGCCGAAGCGCTCGGGCATGGTGACGTCGGCGCTCGCGGAGCTCGCGCTCGTGATCCGGATGCCGTCGCTCCAGCACTCCACGCGGATGGTATACGCCCCGATGGTCGAGGTCGAGCCCGCCGCCATGGTCTCGGAGACCGTCAGGGTCGTGCCCACCTGCACGGGGAACGGGCCGACCTGGGCCGATTGACGCCCGGTGGCGGCGCCCGGGGTGACGGCGGTGCCCACCGCGCCGCTGGCGTCGGACAGCGAGAGCTGGAACTGATCGGCGGCCGCGGCGCGTCCGACGACGTTCTTCTGCACGATGACGCTCCCGGGACCGGTGCAGCTGGCCAGGTCGCTGGCGGCGATGTCGAGGCGCGGCGACCCGGCGATGCGCGTCCACGACGTGGGGTCGAACTCGTAGGCGCTGGTGCTACTGGCGAGGTAGACGGTGCCGCGCGGCGAGAAGGCGAGTCCCGTGACGCTGCCGAAGGCCGGTGCCGGGGTGGGGTCGATGCCGACGAGCGCGCGGGTGTTGGAGGTGTTCACGGCGAGCGTGCCGCCGCTGGCCGCGGCCAGGGTCTCGGTCGTGACGGTGAAGATGGCGGCGCTGCTGGCGTTGTTGACGGTCGCCGCGCCCAGCACGTAGAGGTTGCCGCGGGAGTCGAAGGCCATGTCCCCGTTGCCGTTGGGGGCGGTGCCCGCCGAGAAGGAGCCGAGGTAGGCGAACCGCGACGCGGTCGGCGCCGACTCGGTGAAGCTCCACAGGTGGAACGCGCCGTTGGTGAACTTGCCGAAGAGGTACCGGCCGGTGGAGAGGTCGACGGCGCCGGTGACGATGCTGCCGGCGACGGCGGTGCCCCCGGGCCCGGCGGTCGTGTACGCGGTGCCCGCGAGGGTCTCGAAGCCTCCGCTCGGCGTCCACTTGAGGATCGACAGCACGTTCGCGCCGTCGGTGGAGCGGTTCAGGGCGTACGCGGTGGTTCCGCCCGCGGAGATGCCGAGCGAGTTCGCGGCCGCGACGTTCGGCCAGGTGCCGACGGTCGTCTGGCCTCCGCCGACGATGTCGCCCTGCACGAGTGCGCCCGTGACGGTCAGGCCGTAGAACAACCCGCTGTCGCAGGCCAGGCGCGTCTGCTGCAGGGTGTTCGTGAAGGTGCAGACGATCTCGGCGCCCGCGTCATCCGGCATCCTGATGGTCCCCGAGCGGGACGTGCCGGTGGCCACGACCGTGCCGTCGCGGGTGCAGTCGTACGAGGCGGCGTAGCCGAGTCCCGTTCCCGAGGTGGGCGATTCACTGATCGTGTAGGTGCCGCCGGGGTTCACGATCAGGCGCGAGATCTGCGCCGACTGCACGCCGGAGCTGTTGCCGGTCGTCGTCGTCGTGGCCAGTGTGGCCGCGGAGGTGCGGATCGAGAGGGTGAACTGATCGGTCGAGGCGCCGCGCGCGGGCAGGTTCTTGCGCAGGGTGAGGCGAGTGGCGGGGGTGACGGCGAGCGTCGTCGCCTCGGTGGCGATGAGCGGGGTGACGACGTTGCCGGGGCCGTTCGTGTACGTGCCCTCGACGGATGCCACGACGTTCACCGTGATCGTGCACGAGGTGTTCGCGCTTCCGGCGGGGAGGTCGCCGCCGACGGCGGCGATGCTCGAGCCCCCGGCGAGGGCGGTGACGACGAAGGCCGTACCGGTGACCTGCGTGCAGGTGCCGCCGATCGC
Organism: Microbacterium sp. Leaf179; assembly: GCF_001423785.1. NCBI lineage: Bacteria > Bacillati > Actinomycetota > Actinomycetes > Micrococcales > Microbacteriaceae > Microbacterium > Microbacterium sp. Leaf179. Next base: position 1,094,240 of record NZ_LMPH01000001.1, read on the forward strand.
CGGTGTCGGGGCGACGGTGAGCCCGGCGGGAAGGGTGTTGGTGAACGACCAGTCGTTCTTCGACGCGCCCTCGGAGGTGTTGGTGACGGTGTAGGTGAGCGTCGAGGTCGAGCCGACGGCGACTCTGGCGGGCGAGAACGACAGGTCGAGACGGGGGGTGGCATCGAGCACGCGCAGATTGTCGATGCCGAAAGCGCTGCCGGCGCCGGTCGTCGTGTTCGTCAGGCGCACCTGGGCGGCGGAGATCTGTGCGGGCGTGAGCAGCGCCGCCGCCGTGCCCGTGTAGGTCGTGGCGCGGGCGGAGGTGCTGATGGTGGGATCGAGGATGCCGCCGATCGAGCCGCCCGGGGCGAGCACGGGCGTCGAGGTGTAGAACACGGGGCCGGTCGCCGCGCACGGGTTCACGGCGGTGGGGAAGGCGCTGAGCAGCGTCGTCGTTCCCGAGAAGAGTCCCGCCGACAGCGCGGGCGTGTTCGCCGAGCACGCGGCGGCGGCGGCGTCGAACCGCACGGTGTAGTAGCGGGATGCGGTCGCGCTCACGCCGATGCCGGCGGTGCTCTGGGCGAGCGTCGTGCCCCCGGCGACGGTGGTGTAGGGGAGGGCCACCACGGCGTGGTTGCCGCGGGTCGCGTCGGTGGAGCCGCTGGCCGGGGTGCCGGCGGCGGTCGATCCGGCGACGCCCGCGCCGAGCTGGCCGAGGACGTCGGCCAGGCGACGGACTTCGCGGGCGGAGAGCGACGAGTTCGAGACGATGCCCTGGTTGGGGCAGACCTGCGCGTTCGGGTAGGGGGCGGCGTACGCCAGCACCACGCCGGTGCAGGTGGAGCCACTCGCCCAGCCGGTCGAGGCGGTGAAGCGCCCGGTGGCGTAGCCGGTGATGGAGGTGAGCGTGGTCGGAGTCAGGCCCTGTTCGAAGCTCTCGGTCCACACCGTGGCGGGTGCCTCGGGAACCCCCGCCGCGAGGGCGTCGATGCGTGCGCTCGGCGGAGCGCGCTGCGCCGGCATGCCGGTGTCGGCGCCGTCGCGCGCCTCGGGGCCGGGGGTCGAGTCGGCGTCGCCGGGCGGGTCGGCCTCGTCGCCGGGTGAGGATTCGGCGGGCGGGTCGGGAGTTTCGCCGCCGTCCGGGGAGGGCGTCGACGGGACGTCGACGGTGTCGTCGTCGTCGGGGGCCGGTGAGGGAAGGGGGCGGTCGGCGCCGGGCGTGGGGGCTGCGATCGTCGCCGACGCGCTCGGGCTCGCCGCGGGCGACGGCGTGCCGGGGGCGTCGCTCGGGCTCGGCATCGGTGATGGGGCGACGGTCGGCTCACTCGGGTTCCCCGTGGGGGACGGCGGAAGGGGGAGCGCGCTCGCCGGAGCGACACCCGACCCCACCAGCACCGCCATGACCGCCAGCGTCGCCGCCGCGGAAGCGACGAGCGCGCGCGGGCGGCGCGCGCCGGGGGGACGCGAGTGATGCATGGGCCTCTTGCGCGACGCTCAGCGCCGCGGGGTCGCGAATCACCGACCGGGGGGTCGCGGCGATCCGGGGGGACGGGACGATCGGGGTCTCGTCCGCCTCATCTGCCTCGCGAGGACCCGTACGACCGATGCTACGAATCCGCTGAGCGGTCGGGAACAGACCGACTACGGGGTTACTACCGAGGCGACTACGGGGGTCGGTGAGGGGACGCGTCACCCGGCTGAGCCCGTGCGCGAGACGTCTTGCGCACGGGCTCAGCTCACGACGGGGTGATCGCGGGCCGGGGCACCGGACCGCCGCCCCGCCGAGGTCGGCCGTCGTCGCCCCGCGGGCCGCGCCCGTCCTGCGCCGGGCAGCGCGAGGTCAGCTCAGGGCCGAGGAAGGAAGCCGGCCAGCTGCTCGGCGATCACCCGGTCGACGTCGGCGGGATCAGCCGTGGGCGTGCCATCGCCCGGCTGGGGGCCGTACGCGCCGAACGAGGCGTGCGATGCGCCGGGGATCTCGACGAACGTGGCGTTCGCGGGGAGCTCCTTCTCGGCATCCGCGATCTTCTGCGGGGTGCTCAGACCGTCTTCCGATCCCGAGAGGCTGAGGACGGGGAGTCCGGATGCCGTGAGGTCGTTCGCGCAGTACGAGGCGAAGAGCACGAGTGCGTCGGCGTCGGGTGCCAGCTGACAGGCGCGGACACCGCCGAGGGAATGGCCGCCGACCGCCCAGGTCGACACCCCCGGGGCGAGGTCGGTGAAGGTCGACAGCGGCCGCGGGTCGAAGAACGCGAGGTTCAGCCACGGCCGGGTGATGACGACGGTGATGCCGTCGTCGACGACGGTGTCGGCGAACGTGGCGATGTATCCCTCGGCCTCGACCTTGGCGCCCGGGATGAAGACCAGCCCCTGGCCCGTGGCGCCGGCGGTGGGCGAGAGCACGATCCCCGCGCCGTCGTCGGTGATCGTCAGCGCGGGGTCCGCCTCGGCCTCGGCGAGGGGGCCGGGCTCGGCGCCCATGACGCCGACCTGGGTGTAGATCAGGATCCCGGCGATCAGCAGCACCACGAGAGCGCCGATGCCGCCGAGGGCCCAGCGCAGAACACGACGACGCCGGCGGGGCGCTCGGGGCGCTCCGCCGGCGTCGGACGGGGTGGTGTCGGTCACCTCACGAGCGTAACGCTGCGTGTCGTGAGGAGACCGGGGTTGTCACGCGGCCAGGGCTGCCTGCCGTGCGGCGACGATCTCGACGATCCGGGCGTGCAGCGGGTGCTCGGGAGTGAGCCCCGTCACCTCTGCCGTGAAGGCCTCGGCGTCGAGCTCGCGCAGCAGACGCTGCAGGTCGACGGCCTGGGTGTCCTCGGTATCCGAGAAGTCGAGGGCGGCGGACATGGCCGCGACCAGCGCGTCGACCGGGAGCCCCCGCTCGATCGCCTCGGCGGCGGGCCCGACGAAGCGCTCGTGCCGCGAGAGCTTGCGCAGCGGCTGGCGACCCACCCGCCAGACGGTGTCGGGAAGCGCCGCGTTGCGGAAGCGGCGCAGGATCGTCGCGCGGTACTCGCCCTGCACGTCGGGGTCGAGCTCGTGCTTCTGGACCAGCAGGGCGCTGGTCTCTTCCAGCGCGGCCTCGACCCGTGCCGAGATCGCAGGGTCCGCCAGCGCGTCGGAGATGCGGTCGATGCCGGCGCGCGCGCCGAAGTACGCCGTCGTGGCGTGGCCCGTGTTCACCGTGAAGAGCTTGCGCTCGATGTAGGGCTCGAGGTCGTCGACGAAGTGCGCACCGGGGATGTGCGGAGGGGTGTCGCCGAAGGGCCCGCGCTCGATCGCCCACTCGTAGAACGGCTCGACGGTGACGTCGACACCGCCCTGCGCCTGGGCGGGAACGATGCGGTCGACCGCCGTGTTGGCGAACACCGCGCGGGCGGCCAGGGCGTCCCACGATTCGCCGGCCAGCTCGACGATGTGCTCGCGCAGCTGGTCGGTCGCGCCGATCGCGTTCTCGCACGCCATGATCTGCAGCGGGGCGAGCGAGGGGTCGCGCAGCGCGAGCCCCGCGACGATGTGCGGGGCCACGAACTTCAGGATGGTGGGACCGACGGCGGTGGTGACCACGTCGGCCGTGGCGATCTCGTCGACGAGGGACTCGGCATCCACCGAGCTGTCGATGGCACGGAAACCGGTGACCGTCTTGTCGACGCCGCCGTCTCCCACCTCGTGGACGGTGTACGACGAGACGTCGTTGATGGCCGCGACCAGAGCCGCCGAGACGTCGGAGAAGACGAGCTCGTAGCCGCCCTCGTGCAGCAGCAGTCCGACGAAGCCGCGACCGATGTTGCCCGCGCCGAAGTGGACGGCCTTCATGCGTTGACGGACCCGGACAGGGCCTCGAAGAGCTCCTCGGGCGAGGAGGCCGCCTTCAGACGCGCGACGTCATCGTCCTCGGAGAAGAGGATGGCGATCTGCGACAGGATCTCGAGGTGCTCGTCGCCCTTGCCGGCGATGCCGATGACGAAGCTGACGGGCTCTCCGCCCCAGTCGACGCCGCCGTCGTAGCGCACGACCGACAGGCCGGACTCGAGGATGGCCTGCTTGGTCTCGTTGGTGCCGTGGGGGATGGCGAGCTCATTGCCCATGTAGGTCGAGACGGTCTCTTCGCGGGCTTGCATGGCGGCGAAGTACTCACCCGTGACCGAGCCCGTGGCCTGCAGCAGGTCGGCCGCCTCTTTCATCGCCTCCTCGCGGGTGGCGCTCCCGGGGTGGATGCGGACGGATTCGATGCGGAGGACGTCGTGTGACATGGTTCTCGCCTTTCTCGTCGTGCTGTCCAGCCTCGCAAAGATCGGGCCGGACGGGAAGGCGGAGGGGCCGGCGCATGTGCTCCGGCCCCTCCGTGATAGTGGATTACTTCGCGTCGTGCTGGGCGCGCACCATCTCCACGACCTCGTCGTACTTCGGCGAGTTCATGAAGTTGTCGACCGAGACGTGGAGCGAGTCGGGCGACTGCGCCTTCGCGCGGTCGGTGAGCTGGTTCTGCGTGATGACCAGATCGGCCGAGCCGTCGAGGTTCGCGATCGCCTGGTTGGTGACCGTGATGCCGTCGATGCCCGCCTTCTTGATCTTGTTGCGCAGGACGCTCGCGCCCATCGCCGACGAGCCCATGCCCGCGTCGCACGCGAACACGATGTTGTTCAGCTGCTTGGTCGCGACAGCGCCGCCCTCGAGGCCGCCCAGGGCGCCCTCGACGTCGCGGTCCGCCGAGGCGTTGACGTCGTTCGAGGTGCGGGTGCGCAGGGCCCCGAGCGTCGAGGACTCCTTGCCCTTGTTGGCCTGGGTCTGGTCGATGGCGGCGGCGAACTTGTCGTCGCCCCCCTCGGCGGCCAGGTCGCGCTTGCGCGAGGCCCGCAGGATGACGCCCGCGACCAGGAAGGTCACGGCGGCGGCGATGATCACCGAGAGGTAGACCACGAGCACGTTCGCGATGCCGCCACCGGCGGCAGCGGCGGTCACGGCGATGATGCTGCCGGGAGCGGCCGGGAAGAGCAGGCCACCGCCGAAGATCATGTTCGTGGCGACACCGGCAGCGCCACCGGCGATCAGGGCGAGGATCGTCATCGGCTTCGCGAGGGCGTACGGGAAGTAGATCTCATGGATGCCGCCGAAGAACTGGATGATGATCGCACCGGGAGCCGAAGCCTTCGCCGCGCCGACACCGAAGAAGGTGAACGCGAGCAGCAGGCCGAGGCCGGGGCCGGGGTTCGCCTCGATGAGGAACAGGATCGACTTGCCCGACTCCGCCGCCTGCTCGATGCCGAGCGGGGTGAAGACGCCGTGGTTGATGGCGTTGTTGAGGAACAGCACCTTCGCGGGCTCGACGATGATCGACAGAACCGGCAGCAGGTTGAACTGCACGAGGAAGGCGACGATGCCGCCGAGGAAGGCGCTGATGCCGAGGAACACCGGACCGAAGGCGAAGAAGCCGACGATCGCGAGGATCATGCCGAGGATGCCGGCCGAGAAGTTGTTCACGAGCATCTCGAAGCCGGGGCGGATCTTGCCGTCCCACAGCTTGTCCATCTGCTTGGTGACGTAGGCCGCGAGCGGGCCCATGATCATCGCGCCGAGGAACATCGGGATGTTGGTGCCGGCGATGACACCCATGACCGCGATCGTGGCGACCACGCCACCGCGCGCACCGTAGACGATGCGTCCACCGGTGTTGGCGATGAGCAGGGGCAGCAGGTAGGTGATCATGACGCTGACCAGGCCGACGTAGCCCTGGTAGGTGCCGGCGTCGCCCTCGGTGAGGGCGGTCATGGCGCCGGGCCAGCCGATCGTGGCGGCGTCACCGCCGCCGCCGAGGATCTCGGCAACCGGCTCCCAGTGCCAGCCGAACGGGCTGCGCGCCCCGAAGAAGCCGTCGGGGATGAAGAGCATGGTGATGAAGCCCCATGCGATGAAGGCCGCGATGTTCGGCATGATCATGCCGGAGAGGAACGTGCCGAACCGCTGTACCGCGACCCGTGCCCCTCCCGGCTTCTTGGTGGGTGACGTCGTCGTCATTGCTGTGTCTCCTTGGTGTGGTGCGCAGCGGGGGCCACGCAGTGGGGAAGCGGCTGGTGCCGCCGGTGTTCGAGGAAGCGACCGGGGTCGCTTCACGTGGTCAGGACGAGGCGGGAGCCGCTTCCCGGGCTGCCGAGGCGGCCTGGGCCGCCTCTCGGGCGGAGGCCGCGTCATCGGCGGCCAGGGCGGCCTCGGCGATGCGGAGCGCATCGTCGAGAGTGTGGGTGAGCAGGGTGGCGCGCACGTCGGCGAGGGCGGTGGGGGCCATCGACAGCGTGGTGGCGCCGAGACCGACGAGCACGACGGCGAGCAGCGGGTCGGCCGCGGCCTCGCCGCAGATGCCCACGGGCTTGTCGTAGGTGCGTCCGGCGGCGCCGACCTCGCGGATGAGGCGCAGGACGGCCGGATGCCACGGGTCCTGGAACGACGCGACCGAGCCGAGCAGCCGGTCGGCGGCGAGGGTGTACTGCGTCAGGTCGTTGGTGCCGATCGAGGCGAAGTCGGCGATCTGCAGGATGCGGTCGGCCAGCAGCGCCGAGGAGGGGACCTCGACCATGACGCCGGTGGTCTTCAGGCCGTAGTCCTTGGCGAGCGCGGTGAAGTACCGGGTCTCTTCGACCGTCGACACCATGGGGGCCATGACCCACAGGTCGGCGGGGCCCGCCTCGGTCTTGCGGGTCGCGGCATCCGCTTCGGCCAGGGCCGTGAGCTGCTCGCGCAGGATGTCCTCGCTCGCGCGCAGGGCGCGCAGGCCCCGAAGGCCCAGCGCCGGGTTCTCTTCGTGGGCGTCGTTGAGGAAGGGCAGGGGCTTGTCGGCGCCGGCGTCGAGCACGCGCACGACGACCTTCTTGCCGGGGAACGCCCCGAGCAGCTCGGTGTACGCGGCGCGCTGCTCCTCGACGGTGGGGGCGGAGCTGGAGCTCAGGAAGAGGAACTCGGTGCGGAACAGGCCCACGCCCTCGGCGCCCAGCTCGACGGCTTCGGCGGCTCCGCCGGGCTTTCCGAGGTTGGCCAGCAGGGGCACCTTGGTGCCGTCGGCGAGCGCGCCGTCGGTGATGGGGGCGGATGCCGCGGCGGCACGGGAGGCTGCGCGGGTGAGCGCGCGCGCCTTCTCGTCGTCGGTCGGGTCGAGGGTCACGACACCGGCGGCGGCGTCGACGATCACGGACTGGCCGTCGACGAGGTCTTTGGCGCCGGCCGCGCCGACGACGGCGACGATCGACTTCTCACGGGCGAGGATCGCCGTGTGCGAGGTGGGCCCGCCCTCGGTGGTGACCAGGGCCAGCACCTTGTCGAGGTCGAGCAGCGCGGTGTCGGCGGGGGCGAGGTCCTTGGCGACGAGCACGAACGGGTGGCCGGGGTCGGGGATGCCGGGGGCGGCGACGCCGCGGAGGCGGGCGATGACCCGCTGGGCGACGTCGTCGAGGTCGGCGGCGCGCTCGCCGAGGTAGCCGCCGAGGGCGACGAGCTGCTCACGGAACGAGGCGAAAGCGTCGTGCACGGCGAACTCGCCGGTCTTGCCGGTCGCGAGACGGCTGTCGACCTCGGCCTCGAGGGTGGGGTCTTCGGCGATCATCGCCTGGGCTTCGAGCACGTCGCGGGCGGCGCCGCCGGCCTGTGCTCCTCGGGCTTCGAGCTCGCGGGCGACAGCCGCGATGGCCTCGCGCACGCGTGTGGTCTCGGCCTCGACCGACTGCGCGCTCTTCTCGTCCTTCGGGGCGGGCAGGGGCTCGGCCATGCGCGCCACGGGTCCCTGGGCGACGCCCAGTCCGATTCCGACTCCACGGAGTTCCGTCATGGTGCTGTTTCCTTTACTCGGTGTCGTGGTCGGTGGTCAGCAGTTCGCTGAGGCGGTCGATGACGGCCTCGGCGCTGTCGCCGTCGGCGGTGAGCGTGACGTAGTCGCCGTACTCGAGACCCAGCGCGATGATGCCGAGGATGCTGGCGGCGTTGACCGCGGCGCCCGCGTCCTTGGCGATCGTCACGGGGATGCCGGAGTCCTTCGCGGCCTGGGCGAAGAGCTTCGCGGGGCGCGCGTGCAGCCCGTGCGTCGATCCGATGCGGACGGTGCGGGTGAGGTGGGGCATGGGGATCCTTTCCGTCGGTCTCAGATCGTGTCCGCGCCCGGGCGGGCGCGCAGGGCCTCTTCGACGAGCGCGAGCGTGCGGATGCCGCTGCGGTCGGTGAAGACGTCGTCGGGGAGCAGGGCGACCAGGACGTCCCGTGCGGCGGCGTCCTGCCGGATGCGCTCCAGGTCTGCGGCCAGGTGGGGTCCGACGAGCACGATGTCGGCCTGATCGAGGTCGATCGGCAACGAGCGGACGGTTCCCGCCGAGGCGGAGTAGGCGAGGCCCTTGTCTTGCGCAGCATGACGGACGCGTTGCGCGACGAACGTGCTCGACGCACCCGCTCCGCACACCACGAGGATCCTCATCGACCGGCCTTTCTTCCTCTCGATTGTCCGCACCGCGCTCCCAGCAGACAACCAGGTTCGTTTCCCACCCCCCGGAACATGGATGCCGCCCACCCGCGCCGGGGGAGGGGGTGCGTGGTTGGATGGAGGGAGCGCTGCCACACTCGGTGCGGCGCGGAGGACGGATCGTGACGACGAAAGCTCGCCAAGACCGCCTGCTGGCCCTGTTGCTGCGGGACGGGGAATGGTCGACCGCAGCGTCCTTGGCCGATGCGTTGGGCGTCACCCCGCGCAGCGTCCGGTCGTACGTGACGGCCGTCAACGCGCGCGTGGCGGGAGGCGCCGCCATCGAATCGGGCCCGCTCGGGTACCGCGCGGGAGCCGATGCGGCCGCCGCGCTGCGGGCGATCTCGGGATCGGATGCCGGAACCCCCCGCGACCGCCTCCACACCCTCGTGCGGCGCCTGCTCGACTCCGCCGACGGCATCGACGTCTACGCGACCGCCGACGCGCTGCACGTGAGCGCCGCGACCCTCGAAGCCGATCTGTCGCGCGTGCGCGGACTGCTCGGCGGCACCGAACTGACCCTGGAGCGCTCGGCATCCACCGCCCGCCTCCGCGGGACCGAGGTCGCCCAGCGCCGACTGCTCTCGAAGCTCGCGCACGACGAGATGGATGCCGGGCACTTCGACCTCGACGCCCTGCGGCGCACGCTCGGGGAGCGTTCGGTGGGTGCGCGCGCCTTCGGACCCTTCAAGGCCGAGCTGGTGTCGGAACTCGGATCCCTCGGGTACTACGTCAACGAGATCGGCATCGGCGACGTCGTCATGCACATCGCCATCGCCGCCGACCGCACCACCCGCGACCGCGCGCTGGGATCTCCCGGCGGCGATTCGTCGGACGCCGCCGCCGCCGTGGCGGCGCTGCTCGACCGGTTGACGCTCAAGCACATCGGCGTGCAACTGGGCTCCGGCGACCTGCGCCATCTCGCGACCCTCGTGCTCACGCGCATCGTCGCCCCCGGCTCGCCGGCCGTCGACGACGTGCGCTCGCGCCTCGACCCCGCGGTGGAGGTGGCCGTGCGGCGGGTCGTCGAGAACGCGGCATCCGAGTTCCTCGTCGACATCGCGCACGACGACTTCATCCTGCGCCTCGCGCTGCACGTGCAGAACCTGCTGCACCGCTCGCGCGAGCAGGCCTGGTCGCGCAACCCCCTGACCCGTTCGCTGAAGTCGACCTACCCGATGATCTTCGAGGTCGCCGTCTACATCGCCAAGGGACTGCAGGACGGCCTCGGCATTCCGATCCTCGACGACGAGATCGCCTACATCGCGATGCACGTGGGTGGGCGCCTCGAGCGCAGCCGTCGCGCCGACCAACTGCTGACGGCGACGATCGTGTGCCCCGGGTACTACGAGCTGCACGAGCTGCTGCGCTCCAGCGTCGACCGCTCGCTCGGTCAGGCCATCGAGGTCGTCGGTGTCGAGACGCGCATCGACCCGGCCTGGGACGCGATCGACACCGACCTGGTGCTCACCACGATCGACCCGCCGCGCCCCGGTGACCGCTTCGTGCGGATCCAGCCCTTCCTCACCGACGCCGACGTCGAGCGCGTACAGGCCGCGGCCGGTCGCATCCGCCGCGGGCGTCGCCTGGCGCGGCTGCGCGCCGAGCTCGAGCGGTACTTCGCGCCCGGGGCGTTCGTGCGGGGCCTGGATGCCACCGACGGCGAGGCCGGCGTCATCCGGCGCCTCGGCGGGCTGCTGGTGGAGCAGGGGGTGATCGACGACGCCTATGTCGTGCGCGCCGTGGAGCGCGAGGCGATCTCGTCGACCGCGTTCACCGACGCCCTCGCCGTGCCGCACGCGATGGGCATGACCGCGACGCAGACGCGCATCGCGATCGGCATCGCCGACCCCTCGATCACCTGGGGAGAGGGCCGCGTGCAGGTCGTGGCGCTGGTGGCGTTCAGCGAGACCGACCGCGAGGCCTTCCAGACGGTGTTCGAGCAGTTCGTCGAGGTCTTCAGCGAGCGCGACAGCGTGCAGCGGATCGTGCGCAAGGCGACGAGCTTCCCCGCGTTCCTCGACGAGCTGGTCGCGGTGATCGACGGCTGACACATCGGCCCCTTCGGCCGTGCCGTGCCGTGCGGCGCCGTGCCGTGCCGCCGTGCCGTGCGGCGCCGTGTCGTGCGGTGCCGTGCCGTGCCGCGCGGTGTCGTGCAGTGCCGCGCCGCCGTGCCGTGCCGCGCGGCGCCGCCTGGTGTGGGGCGGGTTCGGTGCAACGGGGCGGTCATTGCGCGCCCCGGTGCGCCGATCGCGCCCCGCCGCGCGGAGGAGTGATGCCGAAGGCAGCGAGGCGGAGGCCGAGCGTGGCCGCGTCGCCGAGATCCTCCCAGCCCCACCGGGCGACGTGGCGCCGCGTGGTCCCGCGGATCCAGTCCTCTCGGCGCTTCTCTTCTTCGATGACGCGCTGAGGGGTCTTGCCTTCGGCCGCCGCGATACCCCGATACTTCACGCGACCGTCGAACTCGCCCCATGCGGCGACATCGTCGAGGCCGAAGTCGACCCAATACGTGTTGCCGTGCGGTCCGGGAACCCCGACTTGGAGGGACGGCGGTGCGAAGCCGAGGTCGTGCAGCCGCAGACGGCTCACGCTTTCACCGGGCAGCTGGGCGCGCCCGTCGGCGAACAGCAGCACCTTCTCGGCGGCGCGACGACCCCGGGGCGACGTGCGCGCCCAGCTCAACGCCTCTTCGCGGAGGCGCTCCGCGTCCTCGACGTCGTACCGGCCGGGTGAAGAGAACGCCCGAGCTCGCAGTGCCGCATCGGCGATACTGACCGAGACCTCCCGCGTCTCCGCGCGCGCGACATCCGCCATCGTTCGTGCGAGAGGCGTGCAGCGCAGCCCCTCCACCTCCACCAGCTCCGTCCCCTCGGTGAGGGAGCGATGGCGCACCACCCCCGCGCCGGAGCTCGGGCGCGATTCAGCCGTGAGGACGTGCAGACCGCCGTCGTCTCGCAGGCAGGGCAGCCCCAGCAGAGCCGCGGCGGTGAGTCCGCAGAACACCGGCGGGGACCCGCTCGTGCGGGCCAGCGCACGAGCCTTCACGACGATCTTCTCTTCGCGGCTGAGCCCATCCACGTCGGCCGCCCGGGCGTACATACCCGGGCGGATGGAGCGCAGGAACCCGACGTCGAGTTCACGCCGGACGCGGCGGGAGTGCCATCCGCGCTCGACCAGATCGGCACGTCGAAGAAGCGGCACGGCGTGGGGGTCCATCGACCCACTGTGTCTTCTTCGTGGGGCTGCTCTCACACAGATCGGGCCGTCTGGGGACGGGGCCGCGAACCTGCCCGCGGGGGAGGAACCGTGCGGAGCTCGGGATAGGGGCGGGATCGGTGCAACGGGGCGATCATCGACCGCCCCGTTGCCCCGATCGCGCCCCGTTCGCGCCGCGCCGCCGCGCCGCCCGGCCCCGCGCCGCGCCGCTCAGCGCATCGACACCAACAACGCCTCCGCCCCCGCGCGCAGCGCGGCGAGGCGGCGGGTCGCCTTCTTGGCCGACGTGCCGCGAACGTCGAGGTACAGCTTGAGCTTGGGCTCGGTGCCGCTGGGACGCACGATCAGGCGCGAGCCGTCGTCGAGCCACAGGCGCAGCACGTCGCCCGGCGGGAAGCCGTCGACGCCGTCGAGCAGGTCGTCGATGCGCGTCACCGCGGTCTCGCCGATCGCGGACGGCGGCTGGGCGCGGAGGGATGCCATGATCCCGCCGATCTCGCTCACGTCGCTGACGCGGATCGAGATCTGATCGCTCGCGAACGCGCCGAACGTGTCGCGGAACTCCTGCAGCAGGTCGGCGACGGTGCGGCCCTGGCCGCGGGCATCGGCCGCCATCTCAAGCAGCGCGACGGCGGCGGAGATGCCGTCCTTGTCGCGCACGGTGACGGGGTTCACGAGGTACCCCAGGGCCTCTTCGAAGCCGAACACGATGCCCGGTGCCCGCGAGATCCACTTGAAGCCGGTGAGCGTGGAGTGGAAGTCGAGTCCGTAGTGCTCGGCGACCGCCTGCAGGCCCGGCGACGACACGAGCGAACAGGCGAGGGATGCCGGGGCCCCCGCGTCCGCGTCCCGGGCGTCGTGCGCAGAGTCGTCGCGCGCGGACGCCGCAGCCCGCGCCGCGCGCCAGCCCAACAGCAGCCCGATCTCGTTGCCGGTCAGGCGGCGCCAGCCGGCCTCGGCGTCGGAGTCGGGGATCGCGACGGCGAGGCGGTCGGCATCCGGGTCGTTCGCGATGACGAGCTCGGCGTCCGCCTCGCGCGCGGTCTCGAACGCGAGGTCCATCGCGCCCGGCTCCTCGGGGTTGGGGAACGCCACGGTCGGGAACCGCCCGTCGGGGTGGATCTGCGCCTCGACGACCGTGGGCTGCGGGTACCCCGCCTCGGCGAGCACACGTGAGACGGTCTCCCACCCGACGCCGTGCATCGCGGTGTAGACCCACCGCAGGCCCGCGGCCCCCGCGGGGGCGGGGGCGACGGCCGCGGTGGCCGCGACGTAGGCGTCGACGACCGACTCGGGGGCGTTGGCGTAGCCCACCGACCGGGGGAGCACCGTGACGTTGCCCTCGTCGGCGATCCGCTGGATGTGGGCGGCGATCTCGGCGTCGGCGGGCGACACGATCTGCGCACCCTGGTCGACGCCGCCGAGGTACACCTTGTAGCCGTTGTCGTCGGGCGGGTTGTGGCTGGCGGTCACCATGACGCCGGCGTCGGCGCCCAGGTGACGCACCGCGAACGCGAGCACGGGAGTGGGCAGCATGCGGGGGAGCAGGATGGCGTTCAGCCCCGCTCCCGTGAAGATCTCGACCGAGTCGCGCGCGAAGACGTCGGAGTTGCGACGCCCGTCGTAGCCGACCACCACGGTCGGCGTTCCGGGGCGATGCTCGAGCAGGTACGCGGCGAATCCGGCCGCGGCCTGCGCGACGAGCACGCGGTTCATGCGGTTGGAGCCGGCGCCCAGGGTTCCGCGCAGGCCTGCCGTGCCGAACGCCAGGCGGGTCGAGAAGCGGTCGTCCAGATCGGCCTCGGCCTCGGCATCCCCCGTCTCCACCCGGGCGATGAGCTCCGACAGCTCGTCGCGGGTCACGGCATCCGGATCCTGCGCGAGCCACGCGCGGGCCGCGTCGAGGTACGCGCTCACAGCGCGCCGATCACGCGCGCGAGCAGCGCCGAGATCACGGGCTCGGCCTCGCGGCCGGCTTCGAGCACCTCGGCGTGGCTCAGCGGGGTCTGCTGGATGCCGGCGGCCAGGTTCGTGATGAGCGAGAAGCCCAGGATCTCCATGCCGGCCTGACGCGCGGCGATCGCCTCGAGGGCCGTCGACATGCCGACGATGTGTCCGCCGATGGTCTTCGCCATCTGCACCTCGGCCGGGGTCTCGTAGTGCGGACCGCGGAACTGCGTGTAGACGCCCTCGTCGAGCGTGGGGTCGATCTCGCGCGCGACGGCGCGCAGCCGCGCCGAGTACAGGTCGGTGAGGTCGATGAAGGTCGCGCCCTCGAGCGGGGAGTCGGCGGTGAGGTTGATGTGGTCGCTGATGAGCACGGGCTGCCCGGGCGTCCACGTCTCGCGGATGCCGCCCGCGCCGTTGGTGAGGATCATCGTGGTCGCCCCCGTGGCGGCGGCCGTGCGCACGCTGTGGACGACCCGGCGTACTCCGTGACCCTCGTAGTAGTGCGTCCGCGCGCCGATGACCAGGACGTTCTTGCCGCCGGGGGTGCGGACGCTGCGGAGCGTGCCGACGTGCCCCTCGAGGGCGGGCTTCGAGAAACCGACGACCTCGGTGGCGGGGAACGACGCCGTCTCCTCGCCGATGAGCTCGGCGGCGCGTCCCCACCCCGACCCGAGGGTCACGGCGATGTCGTGGTGCTCGACCCCGGAGAGGCGGGCGATGTCGGCCGCTGCGGCCGTGGCGACCTCGAACGGGTCGACCGCCGGGTCATCGAGCGGGTGAGAAGTGCTGTTGGACATGCCTCCACTCTAGAAAGCGCGGAGCCCCCGGGGCCAGACGCGGGCACAACGGGTCGTTCGCGTGTCGCCGACGCAGACGACGCTGACACAATGGATGCCATGGTGCAGAGCTTCGAGCGCAAGCAGTCCGTCGCGATCGTCGGGGGCGGCCCCGGCGGCTACGAGGCGGCCCTGTCCGCCGCGCAGTTGGGCGCCGACGTGACCCTGGTGGAGCGCGCGGGCGTGGGCGGTTCGGCCGTCATCACCGACGTCGTCCCCTCGAAGACCCTCATCGCCACCGCCGATGCGGCCGTCGCGATCCGCGGGGCGAGCGACCTCGGCGTGCAGCTGTTCGCCCGCGACGACCGCGGCAAGCCCCTCACCCCCGAGGTGGCCATCAACCTCGCCGCCGTCAACCAGCGCCTGCTCTCGCTGGCCCGTCAGCAGTCCGATGACATGCGCAGCTCGCTCCTCGAGGCGGGCGTGCGCATCATCTCGGGTCACGGCCGTCTCGACGGCGGTTCCGCGGTGGTGGTCTCGACCGAGGCCGGCGGCACCGACTTCGACCGTATCGAGGCCGAGACGCTCGTCGTCTCGGTGGGCGCCTCGCCGCGCGAGCTCCCCTCGGCGCAGCCCGACGGCGAGCGCATCCTGACGTGGACGCAGCTGTACAACATGAAGTCCGTGCCCGCGCACCTCATCGTGGTGGGCTCGGGCGTCACGGGCGCCGAGTTCGCGTCGGCGTACATGAACCTCGGTGCCAAGGTCACGCTGGTCTCGAGCCGCGATCAGGTGCTGCCCGGTGAGGACCAGGATGCCGCGGCCGTGCTGGAGCGCGTGTTCCAGCGCGGCGGCATGACGCTGTTGGCGAAGGCGCGGGCCGAGTCGGTCGTCAACACCGGTGACGGCGTGCTCGTCACCCTCGCCGACGGACGCACGATCGAGGGCAGCCACTGTCTGATGGCGGTCGGCTCGATCCCCAACACCGCCGGCATCGGTCTCGAGCAGGCCGGTGTGCAGATGACGCCCGGGGGCAACATCCGCGTCAACCGCGTCGCGCGCACCTCGGTGCCGAACATCTACGCGGCCGGCGACTGCACGAACTTCGTGCCGCTGGCATCCGTCGCGTCGATGCAGGGGCGTCAGGCCATCTTCCACGCGCTCGGCGACATCGTCATCCCGCTCGAGACCCGCCGCATCACGGCCAACATCTTCACCGCCCCCGAGATCGCCACCGTCGGCTTCAGCGAGCAGGACGTGACCGAGGGACGCTTCAAGGGCGTCGTGAAGAAGCTCCCCCTCTCGGCCAACCCGCGCGCGAAGATGCAGGGCATCACCGACGGCTTCGTCAAGATCATCGCCCGGCAGGGCAGTGGGACGGTCATGGGCGGCGTCATCGTCGGGCCCAAGGCGTCGGAGCTGATCTACCCGCTGGCGATCGCCGTGGAGCGCCGCCTCACCGTCGACCAGGTCGCCCGCGTCTTCGCGGTGTACCCGTCCCTGACCTCGAGCATCACCGACGCCGCGCGCGCGATGCACATCGTCGACCGCGACGATCCCGGCGAGGACTGAGCCTTCCGGATGCCGCGCTCCGCGGCATCCGTCCCTCGCTGCGCGCCGCGCGCCCCGCCCGAGCCCGCGCTCGTCCCGCGCGCAGCCACGCATAAACGCCGTTCCTGCGCATAAACGGGGTGTGTGAGCGTTTCTCCGCAGGATCACCGTTTATGCGGATGGGGGACCCTCGCGTCACTCGCTCGGCGTACGTCGCGGCGGGGCGCACCCCCGCGCACCAACCGACCCCGCGAGGAACGACGACGCCGCACCCCGAGAGGGATGCGGCGTCGAAAGGATGCGGTGCGTCTCAGCTGATCAGCAGCAGCTGATGCCCGGCCGACACCGTGGTGCCGGCGGTCGCGTCGATGCCGGTGACGGTTCCGTCTTTGTGGGCCTGCAGGGGCTGCTCCATCTTCATCGCCTCGAGAACGACGACCAGGTCGCCCTTGACGACCTGCTGTCCTTCTTCGACGGCGACCTTGACGATCGTGGCCTGCATGGGCGACTTCACCGCGTCGCCCGTGGCGCCGGCGGCGGGCGAGGCGGCGTGCGAGCGTCGGGACGGCGGGGCCGCGGCCGGGCGGCCCACCTGCGGAGCGGCGGCCGAGATGCGGTCGGGCAGGCTCACCTCGAGGCGCTTGCCCGCGACCTCGACGACGACGGTGTGCCGGCCGGCGGCGGTGGCGGGAGCCTCGAGCTCGCCGTCCCACGCGGGGATGTCGTTGTCGAACTCGGTCTCGATCCACCGCGTGAAGACGCCGAACGTGCCGTCCTCGGCGGTGAAGGCGGGGTCGCGGACCACCTTGCGGTGGAAGGGGAGCACGGTGGGCATGCCGGCGACCTCGAACTCGTCGAGCGCACGGCGCGAACGCTCGAGCGCCTCGGCGCGGTCGCGGCCGGTCACGATGATCTTCGCCAGCAGCGAGTCGAACGCGCCCGAGACGCTGTCGCCCGCGGTCACGCCCGAGTCGAGGCGGATACCGGGGCCGCCGAACGTCTTGAAGACGTGGATCGGACCGGGCTGGGGCAGGAACCCGCGGCCCGGGTCTTCTCCGTTGATGCGGAACTCGATCGAGTGGCCGACCGGGGCGGGGTCGTCGTAGCCGAGCTCCTCGCCCTCGGCGAGGCGGAACTGCTCGCGCACGAGGTCGAGGCCGGTGACCTCTTCCGAGACGGGGTGCTCGACCTGCAGGCGCGTGTTGACCTCGAGGAACGAGATGGTGCCGTCGGCGCCGATCAGGAACTCGCAGGTTCCGGCACCGACGTAGCCGACCTCGCGCAGGATCGCCTTGGATGCCGTGTAGAGGATCTCGTTCTGCGCGTCGGTGAGGAACGGCGCCGGCGCCTCTTCGACGAGCTTCTGGTGGCGACGCTGCAGCGAGCAGTCGCGCGTCGACACGACCACGACGTTGCCGCTCGCGTCGGCCAGGCACTGGGTCTCGACGTGGCGCGGCTTGTCGAGGTACTTCTCGACGAAGCACTCGCCGCGGCCGAAGGCGGCGACGGCCTCGCGCGTGGCCGATTCGAACATCTCGGCCACTTCGTCGAGTTCGCGCGCCACCTTGAGCCCGCGTCCGCCGCCGCCGTAGGCGGCCTTGATGGCGATGGGGAGCCCCACCTGCTCGGCGAAGGCGATGACCTCGTCGGCGCCCGAGACGGGACCGGGCGTGCCGGGGGCGAGCGGGGCGCCCACCTTTTCGGCGACGTGGCGGGCGGTGACCTTGTCGCCCAGGGCCTCGATGGCATCCGGCGACGGACCGATCCACACGAGCCCCGCCGCGATCACGGCGCGGGCGAAGTCGGCGTTCTCCGCGAGGAAGCCGTAGCCGGGGTGCACGGCGTCGGCGCCGGAGCGCCGGGCGATCGAGAGGATCTTGTCGATGGAGAGATAGGTGTCGGCGCTGGTGGCGCCGTCGAGGGCGTAAGCCTCATCAGCGAGGCGGGTGTGCAGGGCGTCGCGGTCCTGGTCGGCGTAGACGGCGACGGACGCCTTGCCCGAATCCCGGGCGGCACGGATGATTCGGACGGCGATCTCGCCGCGGTTGGCGACAAGGACCTTGGCGATCTTCGGCATCCTCCCAGCCTAGCGAGGGGTCCCCCCTCCCTTTTGACCCTCCTCGACAAGAAACGCCGAAAAACGTGTGCGGGAGTCTACGAACGGTTCCACAGGTCCGTCCACGAGCCGCCGAGTTCGCGCACCAGGCGGCGCACGGTCGACAGTGACATCCCGACGACGGTCGACGGGTCGCCCTGCACGTTCCGAATGAACGCGCCCCCCAGGCTGTCGACGGTGAACGCCCCGGCCACCAACAGGGGTTCGCCGCTGGCGACGTAGGCCGCGATCTCGTCGTCGTCGACGTCGTCGGCGAAGGTGACCGAGGCCTCGGCGACGGCGGACGCCTCGGTGGGCGCGGCGCCGGGGGAGAGGCGGAACACGCTGTGCCCCGAGTGCAGCACCCCGGTGCATCCGCGCATCGCGCGCCAGCGCGCGGTCGCCGCCTCGGGCGTGTAGGGCTTGCCGAGGATCTCGTCGCCGAGCTCGAACATCGAGTCGCCCCCGACGACGAAGCCCTCGAAGTCCGGGTCGTCGGCCCACAGGCGCTGAGCGACGTCGGCGGCCTTGCGCCGCGCGAGCAGCAGCACGTGCTCGGCGGCGGGCAGGCGTCGCCCCTCGGCGGCTTCCACCTCGGCGATCACGGCCTCTTCGTCGACCTGCGGCGCGCGCGCCTCGGGTTCGATCCCCGCTTGGCGCAGCAGCATCAGTCGGGCGGGGGAAGTGGATGCCAGGCACACGCGCATGCGTCCACGCTACCCACGTGCGGGCACACCGCCGGGCGGCACCCGACCCGTCGGGGCCGTCGCCACCGCCCCGGCCGTTCGACAGGCTCCCGGTGCTCCGTCCGCGGCGCCGGCGCCGCGCGGTGTCCCGGCCGCATGTGACAGGCTCGGAGGATGCACGACGGCGACCTCATCGATCTCGACATCACCGGTATCGCGCACGGCGGCGTCTTCGTCGGGCGGCACGAGGGGCGCGTGGTGTTCGTCTCCGACACCCTGCCCGGCGAGCGCGTGCGCGCGCGCGTCACCGACACGCGCAAGAAGGCGTTCTGGCGTGCCGAGGCCGTCGAGGTGCTTGACGCCGCAGCCGACCGGCGACCGCACGTGTGGGCGGCGGCCGACATCGACGTCGATCCGGCAGAGCGTCCCGGCGGTGCGGAGTTCGGGCACATCGCCCTCGAGCACCAGCGCGCGTTGAAGGAGCGGGTCATCCGCGAGTCCCTGGAGCGCGTGGGTCGCCTCGACCTCCCGGTCGAGGTGCGTTCCGCCGGCGATGACGCCGACCCCGAGTCCGCCGACGGCACGGGATGGCGCACCCGCGTGAGCCTGCACGTCGACGAGAGCGGCCGCGTCGGCGCGTACGCCGCCCGTTCGCATCGCGTGATCGAGACGCCCGACCTGCCCCTCGCCACCGC
The DNA here is from genome assembly GCF_001423785.1 of Microbacterium sp. Leaf179. NCBI lineage: Bacteria > Bacillati > Actinomycetota > Actinomycetes > Micrococcales > Microbacteriaceae > Microbacterium > Microbacterium sp. Leaf179. Next base: position 1,113,691 of record NZ_LMPH01000001.1, read on the forward strand.
CGAGGTCGCCCGCGCCGCCGCCGCCCTGCGGGGGAGTGAGCCGGGTCGCATCGATCTCGTCCAGCCGGCCGACGGCCGCGTCCGGGTGCTCGTGCGACCCGACGGCGTGAAATCGCGTCCCGCGCCCGAGGTCGTCGAGGAGCGCGTGGGGGATCGCGTGTTCCGCGTCGACGCCGGCGGCTTCTGGCAGGTGCATCGCCTCGCGGCGCGCACCCTCACCTCGCTGGTCTCCGAAGAGATCGCGGCCATCGGCGGCCTCGACCCCGAGGCGCTGCACCTCGACCTGTACGGCGGGGTCGGCCTGTTCGCCGCTACCCTCGGCGATCTCGGTGGCCCCTCGACGCGTGTCGTCAGCGTGGAGTCCGACCCGCGCGCCACCGAGCACGCGGGCGAGAACCTGGCCGAGTGGATCGGTGCGCGCGCCGAGACGGCTCGCGCCGACCGCTTCGTCGCCAAGCTCGCCGCCGACGCCTCGGAGCGCGAACGCGAGCGCCTCGGGCGCGGCGTGGTGCTGCTCGACCCGCCGCGCGCGGGGGCGGGCCGCGAGGTCGTCGAGGGCATCGCCGCCCTGGCCCCCTCGACGGTGGTCTACGTCGCGTGCGACCCGGTGGCCCTGGCCCGCGATCTGTCGACATTCGCCGACCTGGGGTATCGCGCCGATCGCGGAATCCGTGGCATCGACCTGTTCCCCCACTCGCATCACGTCGAAGCGGTGGCCGTTCTTCGCCGATGACCCGCCGATCGGCGGGTCTGCAAGCCCTCGCACGGCACCTCCGCATGGATACGATGAACCAATGACGCGCGTCGCCCTCATCGATGATCACGAGTCGGTCCGGCTCGGACTCGAAGCCGCACTGACGCGCACCGAAGCCACCGATGTGGTCTTCTCCGGCGCGAACGTCTCGTCTTACCTCGCCTGGCGTCGCGCGTCGGCCACGTCGCCGGCCGATGTCGTCGTCCTCGACCTCACCCTCGGCGATGGCACGACGGTGTCCGAGAACGTCGACCGCGTCGTGCGCGACGGATCCAGCGTCATCATCCACAGCGTCGCCGATCGCGCCGCCGCGGTGCGCGAGGCGCTCGCCGCGGGAGCGGCCGGCATCGTGAGCAAGTCGTCTCCGACGCACGAGGTCCTGGGCGCCATCGCGGTGGTCGCCCGCGGCGAACTGCTCGACAACGTCGAGTGGGCCAGCGCGGTCGAGGGCGACCGCGAGTTCGCCGACGCTCAGCTGTCGGCGCGTGAGCGCGAGGTCCTGCGGCTGTACGCGGCCGGATTGCCGCTCAAAGCCGTCGCAGAGCGGCTCGGAGTGGCGTACTCGACCGCGAAAGAGAACATCACGCGCGTGCGGGTGAAGTACGTCGAGGTCGGACGCCCGGCGCCGACCAAGGTCGACCTGCTGCGGCGGGCCATGGAAGACGGCATCCTGCACGACGCGCCCGACGCCCCCGCGGGCCATGGGTGAGAACGACCGGTCGGTCCTGGACGAAGCGTGGGGACGCATCCCCCACACTCGTGAGGTCCAAGCCGACACGGGTTCCTTCACGCAGACCCGCATCGAGCGGGTCCTCACGATCATCGTGGGGCCGGCGTCCCTCGTCCTGGGGGCTCAGGCGTTCGTCGCCGCGTTCGTCCCGGGCGACGAGGCCGCGGGATGGCATCTGCCCCTCGTCATCGGCGTGTTCGTCCCGCTCGTCGCCATGATCGTGGCGTGCGCGGTGGGGCGTTTCGCCCGCACGTTCTCGGGGATCTTCGCCGTTCTCTTCCTGGTCGCGCTCGCGCTCTGGCCGGTGGCCACGGCCGGCGGCCCGACCCCCGTGCCCACCGAGAACCCGTGGATCTTCTACCTCGTCAACGTCGCCACGGTCGCCGCGGTCGTGGCCTTCCCGCTGCCGTTCCAGATCGCGTGGACGCTCGCCGCACCCCTGCTGTTCGGCGTCGTGCGGCTGGTGCAGGCCGGCGGGCGGCCCGAGTTCATCGTGCCGATCCTGCTCGACGTGTCGTTCGCGCTGATCCTCGGCAGCGTGCTGCTCACCCTGGCGTGGATGTACCGCTCTATCGCGGCCAACGTCGACCAGGCGCGCACGCTCGCGGTGTCGAGCTACGCGACCGCGGCGGCTACCGCCGCCAGCGAGCACGAGCGCATCGCGGTGGCGGCCCTGATGCACGACAGCGTGCTGGGGGCTCTGCTGGCCGCGGAGCGCGCCGGCACCCCGCGGGAGCGGACCCTCGCGGTCAGCATGGCGCGTGAGGCTCTCACGCGTCTGGCCAACGCCGAGAAGGACGCCCTCGAGGGCAGCGACGAGCCGGTCCCCGCCTCGAGGCTCGCCGACGACATCGAGATCGCCGCGCGCGACCTGGGTGTGGAGATCGAGGTGGCGCGCCGCGTCGAGGAGGGCACTCCCCGCGTGCCCGGACGCGTGGCCCGTGCGCTCGTGCTCGCGGCGATGCAGGCCGTCGCGAACGCCGTGCAGCACGCCGACGCGCAGGGGCTGACCGTCCAGCTCACCGGTGATGCCGCGCCCGGAGGCGTCGCCGTGCGCGTGCGCGACTCCGGAGGCGGATTCGTGCTCGACTCGATCCAGCCCGATCGTCTCGGCATCCGGGGCTCGATCATCGCCCGCCTGACGGCGGTCGGGGGACGCAGTGACATTGAGTCGGGTCCGACGGGCACCACCGTCACGCTCGAGTGGGAGAGCGGTGACCGCTGGTGACCGTCCGTTCCATCCTCTCGGGGATCGCCCTCGCATTCACCGCCTATCTCGCGGCGCGCGGTCTGCTGTGGACCGAGCCCGACACCGTCGAACGCGGGTGGCTGATCGTGGCCGCGCTCGTGCTGTACCTGCCGGTGACGTGGCTGTGGGTCTTCGCGATCGGCACGGGCACCCCCGAGCAGTCCGCCGAACCCCGGGTGGCGCGGCGCGTGCCCAACTGGGGCGTGGCGCTGGCGATGCTGGCGGCCGTCGTCGTCCCCAACGCGACCTTCTTCGCGGTGACCGAGGCGGGCCGGACGCAACCGTTCGTGACCTGGGTGATCGGCGCCATCGGCGCGTTGATGACCATCATCATGATCCGTCGGCGTCCGATCGTCGCGTGGGTCGGCATGGCGGTGCTCACCCTGTCGGCGTCGTTCTGGCTCGGCCCGCTCGCCGCCTTCAGCCTGGGTCTCGTCGGCTCTCTGGTCTGGGTCGCCGCCGCCCAGCTCGTGATGATCGCTCTGGATCGCACGGCCCGCGACGCCGACCATCTCGCGGAGCTGCAGCAGGCCGCGTCGGCCTGGCAGGCTTCGCAGAGCGGCCGGCAGCGGGAACGTCGTATCCACGTGCAGCGGGCGTTGCAGGCGGCCGGCCCCGTGCTGGCCCGCACCATCGAGTCGGGGGGCAACCTCCGGCCGTCCGACAAGGCCGCTGCGCGCCGCGCCGAGGCCAGCCTCCGCGACGAGCTGCGCGGCACACGCCTGCTCGACGACGGCGTCCGCGCCGAGATCGACGCTGCGCGCCGGCGCGGGGCCGTGGTGAACCTCTTCGACGAGGGTGGGCTCGCGGGGCTCGGCGCGGCCGACCTCGACGACATCCGCACGGAACTGGCATCCGTCCTCAGCGATGCCGTCTCGGAGCGCCTGATCATCCGCACGTCGCCGCACCACGAGGTGGCGGTGACGGTCGTCGGGCGCTCCCGCGGCGAGGGCGGCTCCGGCGACGACGATGAGGTCGACCTCTGGCGGGAGATCCGCCGACCCCGCTGACAGCCGGGGCCGGGGGCGGAGGGGGGAACCGCCGACGCACGTGCACCGAGAAGACCGAGGGGTGAGGGGCGGCGTGATCGCCGACCCCTCACCCGGGCGGACAGTTACCCGAAAACTGCCCGCAAAGCCGGAACCGGCTCTCAGAGCGGTCCGACCGAACGCATGATGCGTTCCAGCTCCTCCAGTATTCGACAGCTGTCCCACCGTCGTCTGTAGGCATTTCGGGGGACACTTCCGAGGTTCAGGCGGTGAATCCGTTCCAGCCGGCGATGCGGTCGAGCGGCCGGCGCAGCCCGCGCGCCGAGAGCTCCCACCGCGAGCGCGTCGCGGTCTCGGGCACCGTGGCGTCGGCCACCTCGCGCAGGTAGGCCTCGCTGACCACGACGACCGCCGCAGCCAGCTCCTCGTCGGTGGGGGTGCCGCGGACGACCTCGGCGACGGCGCGCGGTGCGCCGGGGTCGATCCCGGCGTCGGTGCTCGGCCGGCTCACAGCGGGATGTTCCCGTGCTTCTTGGCGGGCAGGCTCGCGCGCTTGTTGCGCAGGGCCCGCAGGGCCTTGGCGATCGACACGCGCGTCTGCGCCGGTTCGATGATCCCGTCGAGTTCACCGCGTTCGGCGGCGAGGAACGGCGATGCCACGTTGTACGTGTATTCGTTGGCCAGGCGCGTGCGCACGGCGGCGACGTCTTCGCCGGCCTCTTCGGCGCGTTTGATCTCGCCGCGGTACAGGATGTTGACCGCGCCCTGACCGCCCATGACGGCGATCTCGGCGGTGGGCCAGGCGAGGTTGATGTCGGCGCCGAGCTGCTTCGAGCCCATGACGATGTAGGCCCCGCCGTAGGCCTTGCGCAGGATCACCGTCACCAGCGGCACGGTGGCCTCGGCGTAGGCGTACAGCAGCTTCGCGCCGCGGCGGATGACGCCGGTCCACTCCTGGTCGGTGCCGGGGAGGTAGCCGGGGACGTCGACGAGGGTGACGATGGGGATCGAGAACGCGTCGCAGAAGCGCACGAACCGGCTGGCCTTCTCGCCGGCGTCGATGTTGAGGGTGCCCGCCATCTGCGACGGCTGGTTGGCGATGATGCCGACCGTGCGTCCCTCGATGCGGCCGAAGCCGATCACGATGTTCGGGGCGAACAGCGGCTGCACCTCGAGGAAGTCGGCGCCGTCGACGAGCCCGGAGATGACCGTGTGGATGTCGTACGGCTGGTTGGGGGAGTCGGGGATGACCGTGTTGAGCGAGCGATCGGCATCGGTCGTCTCGAACTCGAACGGGGTGTCGTACACCGGGATCTCGGCGAGGTTGTTGTCGGGGAGGTAGCCGATGAGGCTCCGCGCGTAGTCGATCGCGTCGTCCTCGTCGTCGGCGAGGTAGTGCGCGACGCCCGAGCGGGTGTTGTGCGTGTGCGCGCCGCCGAGCTCTTCCATCCCGACGTCCTCGCCGGTGACGGTCTTGATCACGTCGGGACCGGTGACGAACATCTGGCTGGTCTTGTCGACCATGATGACGAAGTCGGTGAGGGCGGGGGAGTACACGGCCCCTCCGGCGGCGGGGCCCATGATGAGCGAGATCTGCGGGATGACGCCCGAGGCCGCGGTGTTCAGGCGGAAGATCTCGCCGTACTTGCCGAGGGCCACGACGCCCTCCTGGATGCGCGCTCCGCCGGAGTCCAGGATGCCGATGATCGGGATGCCGCTGCGCAGGGCCAGCTCCATCACCTTGATGATCTTGTCGCCGGCGACCTCGCCGAGCGACCCGCCGAAGGTCGAGAAGTCCTGCGCGTACACCGCGACGGTGCGGCCGTGGATGGTGCCGGTGCCGGTGACGACCGAGTCGCCGTAGGGGCGGGACTTGTCCATGCCGAAGGCGGTGGTGCGGTGGCGGACGTACTCGTCGAGTTCGACGAACGAGCCGGGGTCGACCAGCATCTCGAGGCGCTCGCGCGCGGTGAGCTTGCCCTTCGCGTGCTGCTTGTCGCGGGCGGCGGCTTCGGCGTCGACGACCGCCTCCTGGAACCTGGTGCGCAGGTCCGCGATCTTGCCGGCGGTGGTGAAGAGATCGGGCTGGTCGGTCACGCTTTCCACCCTAGCGACCGCGACGGCACCGGCGTTGGAGGGTACGCACAAGCGAAACCGTGGGGTGCTGTGGCATCCGTCCACCGCCGTCCCTGCCCGGTGACGCGCCGAGGCGCAAGACGGGTGCCCCGATCCGGCGGGATCCCTAGGGTGTGGTGCATGGCGATTCCCTCAGACGGTTACCCGCGCACCGCGGCCCGGAGCCCCCGTGTCCAGGTGGTCGAGACCACCGACTCCACGAACGCCGACGTCGTCGCCGCGGTCACGCACGATCCGGCCGGTTGGCCCCACCTGTCGCTGCTGGTGACCGACGACCAGCGCGCGGGGCGCGGGCGGCTCGACCGGTCGTGGACGGCGCCGGCGGGGACCGCGCTCGCGGTGTCGCTGGTGGTCGACGCCTCGACGATCCCCCTCGCGCTGCGCGGCTGGGTGCCGCTCGCGGCGGGCGCCGCGATGACGCGGGCGATCCGTACCCAGCTGACCGGTCACGGGGGCACCGCCGAGCTCAAGTGGCCGAACGACGTCCTCGTCGACGGCGGCAAGATCTGCGGCATCCTGGCCGAGGCCGTGCCGGGGACCTTCGACACGGTCGTGGTCGGCGCGGGGATCAACACGCGCATGAGCCGTGCCGATCTGCCGGTGACCACGGCCACCTCGTTCGCCGCGATCGGTGCCGAGTGCGACGACGACCGGCTGCTCTCCGACTATGTCGAGCACTTCGACGAGCTGCTGTCGCACCTGTCGTCGGGAGGAGCCGAGCGCGTGCACCGCGACATCGAGAAGCTGTGCACGACGATCGGGCGCGAGGTCACTGTCTCGCTTCCCGACGGAACGAGCGTGCGGGGGCGCGCGTCGCGCCTCGACGGGGATGGTCGCCTGGTCGTTGAATCCGGAACGATCGAGACGATCGTCTCGGCCGGCGACGTCGTCCACGTGCGCTGACGGGCACGCGCGCCGACGGGCACGTGCGCCGACGGGCACGTGCGCCGACGGGCACGCGCGCCGACGGACGCGAGGGCGCACGGGCGATGACCCCGCCGCCGTTCCGCGTGTGCGACGGGTCTGACGCGGCTCACGCCGCACAATGAGAACGTGACCCAGCCGACCAGCTCGATCGGGCGCCCGCGCACGCCGGCGCCGGGCACCGCCGCGCCGGAACTGCGCATCGCGCGACTGCGGGCCCACGCGCGGCGTCTGACGTGGTCGGCCCTCGTCCTGATCGCGGTCGCGGGGGCGACGGCCTACTTCTACGACAACCTCCCGGCGCCGTACGAGAACTGGATGCTGCTGACGACGGCCGGTGCGCTCGTGCTGCTGCTCGTGGTCATCCCGTTCCTCGTCTGGCTCTCGCACACCTGGACCATCACGACGCGCCGGGTGATCGAACGCTCGGGACCGTTCGGGGCGAACCACCGCGAGATCTCACACGTGCGGGGCTACGCGATCCAGATGCGGCGCGGCATCCTGCAGCGCCTGTGGGGCGCGGGCACCCTGTCGCTGTCGAACGGCGTGGAGCCGGCGCTGCGCATGAAGAACATCCCGAACGCGGTGCTCGTGCACGAGACCCTCGTCGACCAGGTCGAGGTCAACCAGATCCTGGCGCACCGCGATTCGCAGACGTTCGGCTCGGGCTCGGTCGACGTCTGACCCGAGCGGCGCCTCCCGGAGTGGGCGGCATCCGGCTCGCGCCCCCGTGACGGGCCCGACAGAATGGATGCCGACGGAAGGAGCGGCATGGTGCTGCGAGTCGGAGTGGTCGGTGGCGGACAGCTGGCGCGGATGATGATCGCGCCCGCCGTGGAGCTGGGGCTCGAGATCCGCGTTCTCGCCGAAGACGAGGGGATGTCCGCGGCGCTGGCGGCGACCGCCGTGGGCGACTATCGCGACGTCGACACCGTGCTGGCGTTCGCTCGCGACGTCGACGTGATCACCTTCGACCACGAGCACGTGCCGCAGGACGTCCTGGCCGCCCTCGTCGATGCCGGTGTCGCCGTGCACCCGGGTCCCGCCCCGCTGGGGGTGGCGCAGGACAAGCTCGTCATGCGTCGGCGCATGGCCGAGCTCGGCCTCCCGCAGCCCGAATGGGCGGCCGTCTCCGACGCCGCCGACCTGCAGTCCTTCCTCGACGACCACGGCGGTCGCGCGGTGGTGAAGACCCCGCGCGGCGGGTACGACGGCAAGGGCGTGCGCGTCGTGTCGGCCGCGACCGAGGCCGACGACTGGTTCGCCGCCCTGGCCGAGGACGGCAACGGGGGCTCGCTCCTGGTCGAGGAACTCGTCGACTTCACCCGCGAGCTCGCGCAGCAGGTGGCGCGGCGTCCGTCGGGCGAGGTGCGCGCTTACCCGATCGTCGAGACCGTGCAGCGCGGCGGCGTCTGCGCCGAGGTGCTCGCCCCGGCCCCCCGCGCGGCCGACCGGGTGCAGCGCGTCGCCGCCGAGATCGGTGTCGCCGTGGCCGAGGGCCTGGGGGTCACGGGCATGCTCGCGGTCGAGCTGTTCGAGACCACCGACGAGCGCATCCTCATCAACGAGCTCGCGATGCGCCCGCACAACAGCGGGCACTGGACGCAGGACGGGGCGGTCACCAGCCAGTTCGAGCAGCACCTGCGCGCGGTTCTCGACCTGCCGCTGGGGTCCACGGATGCCATCGCGCCCTGGTCCGTCATGATCAACGTGCTCGGCGGTCCCGTGGACGGCACCCTCGAGGAGCGCTTCGCGCCGGCCATGGCCGCCCACCCGTCGGCGAAGATCCACACCTACGGCAAGGCCCCCCGGCCGGGTCGCAAGGTGGGGCACGTCACCGTCATCGGCGACGACCTCGACGATGTGGTCTACGAGGCGCGCGGCGCCGCGGCGTTCTTCGACTGAGCCCGCGCTCGCGCGCCGTTCCGGCTTCTTCCAGCGAGCCGCCCTACTCTGGACCGGTGACCCGGCCGCTGCATTCCTCCGAGACGCCCGTGGTCGGCGTCGTCATGGGCTCCGACTCCGACTGGCGCGTGATGAGCGACGCCTCTCAGATGCTCACCGAGTTCGGCATCCCCCACGAGGTGGAGGTCGTCTCGGCGCACCGCACCCCCGACAAGCTCATGCGCTACGGCCGCGAGGCCCGCGGCCGGGGGCTGCGCGCGATCATCGCGGGGGCCGGGGGCGCCGCGCACCTGCCGGGGATGCTGGCCTCGGTCACCGCCCTGCCGGTCATCGGCGTCCCGGTGCAACTGGCGACCCTCGACGGTCTCGACTCCCTGCTGAGCATCGTGCAGATGCCCGCCGGCATCCCGGTGGCGACCGTCTCGATCAACGGGGCGAAGAACGCGGGGCTGCTCGCCGCGCGCATCCTGGGCACCTCCGACGACGCGGTGGCCGATCGGATCGAGTCGTACGCCCGCGACCTCGAGGCCCAGGTCGAAGAGAAGAACCGCCGCTTGAAGGACTCCCTGTGAGCGTGGCGGCCCCGCCGCGCCCCCGCCGGCAGGCGCCGCTCATCGAGTCGCGCCCGCTGCGCAACCCCGATGCCTCCGATCCCGCGGTGATGACCCGCCGCGGCTGGTGGCTCGTCGTGATGAACTTCCTCGTGCCGGGGTCGGCCCAAGTGCTCGCCGGCACCCGCCGGCTGGGGCGCATCGGCCTCGGCGCGACCCTCGCGATGTGGGCGATCCTCGTGCTCACCGCCGTCGGTGCGGCGCTCTGGCCGAGCGGGTTCTTCGCCCTGGCGACGGGCTCGTTCATCCCCGAGTTCCTGTCGTGGTTCCGCCCGCTGCCGCTCACCCTCGTGCAGATCGCCCTGGTGGCCTACGTCGTGCTGTGGGTCGTGCTCACGATCGACACCCTGCGTCTGGTGCGCCTGGTCAAGGTCGGGCCCGTGGCGAGGATCGGCATGACGATCGTCTCGGTCGGCCTGCTCGTGCTCTCGGGATCGGGGGCGGCGTGGGCCGCGCAGACCGCGGGCGCCACGCGCGACGCGTTCGCCGACATCTTCTCGCAGTCGGCGCCCGTCGTGCCGCCCTCCGACGGGTACTACAACATCCTCCTTCTCGGCGCCGACTCCGGCGAGGGTCGCGACTCCATGCGCTTCGACAGCATCTCGGTGGTCTCGGTCAACGCCACCACCGGCGCGACGACCATCACCGGCATCCCGCGCGACATGCCGGGCTTCCCCTTCGCTCCGGGCCCGATGCAGGACGAGTACCCCAACGGCCACGAGGGCAAGTTCGACCCGACCTGCGGGTGGGGGAGCGGCATCAATCAGCTGCGCACCGAGGTCGAGGTGTGCCAGGACGGCAACGCGCTGTACCCGAACGCCGTGTCGCAGGGCTCCGAGCCCGGCATCGAGGCCACGAAAGACGCGGCGGAGGGCATCCTCGGCATCCAGATCCCGTACTACGTGCTCATCGACATGAAGGGCTTCGCCGACGTGATCGACGCGCTCGGCGGAATCGACATCACCGTCAACGAGCGCCTGCCCAAGGGCGGCCCCGCCTACGACGGGCAGCCCGTCGACGACTGGGCGTTCGGCTGGGTCGAAGCGGGCGCGCAGCACATGGACGGCGACACCGCCCAGTGGTTCGCCCGTTCGCGCTACACGACCAGCGACTTCGACCGCATGGGTCGCCAGCGGCAGCTGCAAGAGGCGATCCTCGCCCAGTTCACGCCGCAGAACGTGCTCTCGCACTTCCAGGAGGTCGCGAAGGCGGGAACGAACGTCGTCGAGACCGACCTTCCGCAGGGCCTCATCGCCCCCACGCTCGTCGACCTCGCGCTGAAGGCCAAGGGACAGCCCGTCGGCACGCTGGAGCTGACCCCCGAGGGCGGCGTCGACGAGTTCGACCCCGACTACGCCCAGGTGCAGCAGATGGTGCGCGACAGACTGCACCCGCCGACCGAGACGGAAAGCCCCACCCCATGACCGTCACCCTGCGCGTCGTCCTCGACCAACTCGTCTCACCGACCTCGCGCGACCTCGCCGAGGCCTCGGCGTCTCTCACCCAGGCGCTCGTCGACACCGCCCCGCGCGGCTGCGACGTGGCGGCGATCGTCCCCGCGCCCGGGCTGCCCGACGACGTCGGCGTGACCGGGCTCACCTCCGAGACGCGCCTGGCCGTGCGCCGTCGCGAGCTCGCGACCTCGTGGCAGCTCGGGGTCGCCCCCGGGATTGGCAAGGGCCTCATCCACTCGCCGACCGCCCTCGCCCCCCTCGTGCGCCACGACCGCGTCAACGAGACGCACCAGATCGTGGTGACCCTGTGGGATCTGCGCGCCTGGGAGACGCCCGACGAGCTGCCCAAGGCCGAGATCCTCGCGAGCCGCGCCCTGCTCTCGCGCGTCGCCAAGCACGCCGACGCCGTCGTGGTTCCCACCCACGCGATGGCCGAGCGTCTCGCCGAGGTCGCCAAATCCAAGCTCGTGCAGAAGGTGCGCGTCATCGGCGGCGCCCCCGCCGCGGGCTTGCGTGTGCCCTCGGATGCCGTGGGACGCCTGCGCGCACTCGATCTGCCCCTGTCTTTCCTCGCCGCCGCCGGAGGTGCCGCCGCCTCGGACGGACTCGCCGAGGTGTTCTCGGCCGTCGTCGCCTCGGGCTGGGAGGGCGACGTCGTGGTGTTGGACGTCCCCGAGGGGGAGGAACCGGCGATCGCCGACATCGCGGCGGCGGCGGGTCTCGCCGAGGCCCGCGTGCACGCGCGCGGCTCCCTCGACCGCTGGGACCGCGCGGCGGTGCTCTCGCACGCCGCGGCCTTCGTCACCGCGTGCGGACGCACCGATTGGCCGTGGCGCCCGGTCGACGCGCTCGCCGTGGGCGTGCCGATCGTCGCCCTCGACACCCCGGTGCACCGCGAGGTGCTCGCCGACGCCGCGGTCTTCGCGGCCGCCGACGAGCTGGGCGCGGCCGTGGCACGGGCCATCGCAGAAGACGCCGACCGACTGCGGGTCCTCGCCGGCGACCGGGCGAAGGGCTTCGCCTGGGAGGCCTGCGCCGACCGGGTCTGGGCCCTGCACGCCGAGTTGTGACCGCAGCGGACGACAGCGCGACGGCCCCCTAAGCTCGGACGCATGCCTGCACCCGTCGGGATCGTCGTCCGCACCCGTCAGCGTCCCGGATTCCTCCGGCGGGCGTTGACCGACATCGCCGCCCAGACCGAGACCGAGTGGCGTCTCGTCGTCGTCAACGACGGGGGAGACCCCGCCGAGGTCGACGCGATCGTCGCCGCCGCGGAGCTCGGCGATCGCGTCGACGTCATCCACATCGCCCCGGGAGACGGAGGGCGGTGCGCGGCGGCGAACGCCGGCATCCGCTCCCTGCGCACCGACTATGTCGTGCTGCACGACGACGACGACCGGTGGCATCCGGAGTTCCTCGCCCGCACCGGTGCCTGGCTCGACGCGCACCCCGACCAGGCGGCCGTCTCGGCGGCGACCGAGATCGTCTACGAAGAGAACCGCGGCGGCGCGTGGGTCGAGGTCGGCCGGGCCCCCTTCTGGGCGGGCATGACGCGGATCTCACTCGGCGAGATGATGTCGGTCAACCGCGCGGTGCCCATCTCGTTCGTCTACCGCCGTGCGCTGCACGACGAGGTGGGTGGGTACGACGAGACCCTTGACGCCGTCGAGGACTGGGACTTCTACCTGCGCATCCTGCGCGGGCACGACATCGGCTTCCTCGGCGGGGAGCCCCTGGCCTTCTGGACGCAGCGCCCCGACTCCGTCGGGCTCGACGCCAACAGCATGTTCGGCCTGGCCGCCGAGCACGCCCGCGACGACGCCGTCGTGCGCGACCGCGCCCTCGCCGAGTGGGTGCAGCGAGAGGGGGCCGGTCTGCCGCTGTACATGTCGGCCCTGCAGGCCCAGTTGAGCGCTCAGCTCGACGGCGTCGCGGAGCGTCTGCGGGCCGAGATCCGCGACGATCTGCGGCGCGAGATCGACGCGCACCAGCCGGTTCTCTCGCGCCTGCGGGGGTGGCGCCGCCGCCTCGGGCGTCGGTAACGGCCGCTTACCGATTCCACGCAATATTCCCATCCGTCACTCAAGCCACGCATAATGAACGCGTGAAGCACGCTTTCGACGCCGCCCGCCCGTCTCGCTCGAGGCGCGCGCGTGTCGCGCTGCCCGGCCTCCTGCTCGTGGCGGGTGTGCTGACGCTTTCGGCCTGCGCCACCCCGGTGGCGGGGGCCAGCCCGTCGCCGACCGCGTCGGCCACGGCGTCTGCCTCGCCGACGCCGACGGCGTCGCCGTCCGAGACCGCGGCTCCCGAGCCGACTCCCACCGATAGCGCCACCGCCGACGCCCCGTACAACGGCGAGGTGCTCGTCATCACGTCAGAGGTGCGCGACGGCAACCTCGAGGTCACCGCGATGGTCCCCGGGGTGTCGGAATCGGGGGGAACCTGCACGCTGACGCTCGACGACACCCAGGCGTCCGTATCGGTCTCCGCCAACGAGGGCAAAGACGTCACTTACTGCGGCGTGATGTCGATCGCCGTCGACACGACCTCCGCCGACGTCGCGTTCCACGTCGGCTACTCCTCGTCGAACCTGCGCGCGCAGTCCGAGACGGCCACGATCGAGCTCGCGCCGTGAGGCAGCGGTCGCGCCGCCGCAGCGTTGCGGCGGTCATCGCCACGTGGGCCTGCGCCATCGCGCTGCTGGCCGCGGTGCCCGTCACCCTCCCCGCGACGATCGCCCCGGTCGAGTCGGCCGCCGCGGCCGACGCCCGCGACTTCAACCCGGGCAACATCATCGACGACGCGGTCTTCTACGACGGCTCGGCGATGGGTGCCGGCGAGATCCAGAGCTTCCTCAACGGCAAGGTCACCACCTGCCGGTCGGGCTACACCTGCCTCAAGGACTACCGGCAGAACACCGACGACCGCCCCGCCGACAAGTACTGCAACGGGTACGCCGGCGCGGCCAACGAGAGCGCCGCGACCATCATCGACAAGGTCGCGCGCTCGTGCGGGATCAGCCAGAAGGCGCTGCTCGTCCTGCTGCAGAAAGAGCAGGGCCTGGTCACCTCGACCGCCCCATCGGCCTGGAACTACTCCGCGGCCACCGGCCAGGGCTGCCCCGACACCGCGCCGTGCGACGCGTCGACCCAGGGCTTCTTCTACCAGGTCTACTACGGCGCCCGGCAGTTCGAGGTGTACCGCATGAACCCCAGCTGGTGGGGCTACCAGGCGGGCCGCTGGAACAACATCCTCTACAACCCCAGCGCGAGCTGCGGCACGCAGCGGGTCTTCATCGAGAACCAGGCCACCGCGGGGCTCTACATCTACACCCCGTACGTGCCCAACCAGGCGGCGTTGAACAATCTCTACGGCGAGGGCGACGGCTGCTCGGCCTACGGAAACCGCAACTTCTGGCGTACCTACTCCGACTGGTTCGGCTCGACGCAGGCCGGCGGCCGCCCCTTCGGCAACCTCGACGCCATCGAGGCGTACCCCGGCGGCATCCGTGTGCGGGGGTGGGCGATCGATCCCGACACCTCCGACCCGATCCAGGTGCACGCCTACCTCGCGGGCGACGCCACCGCGCTCACCGCCGACGGCGACCGACCCGATGTGGGCTCGGCCTATCCCGGCAGCGGCAGTAGGCACGGCTTCGATTCGCGCATCCCCGTGACCCAGGGGGGCAGTGGGCAGGTGTGCGTCTACGCCATCAACACCGCCCGCGGGTCCAACGTGACCCTCGGATGCCGCGACATGCCGTTCTACACCGGGTCACCGGTGGGCGCGGTCGACGCGGTCAAGGTCTCGTCGGGCTCGGTCACGGTCTCGGGATGGGCCATCGACCCCGACACGGCCTCGTCGATCGACGTGCACGCGTACGTCGACGGAGTCGGGACGGCGCTCCGCGCCTCCGGCTCGCGCACCGACCTCGCCACGCACTACCCCGTGCACGGCACGAAGCACGGCTACAGCGCGACGCTGAAGGTCCCGCTCGATGCGAAGCAGATCTGTCTGTACGGGATCAACACGGGTCGCGGCGACAACACGACCCTCGGCTGTCGCAGCATCATGACGCCGGCCTCGCGCGACATCGGTCGCGCGCCGATCGGCAGCCTCGATGCCGTCGACGTGGCGGGCACGTCGGCCCGCGTGTCGGGCTGGGCGATCGACCCCGACACGAAGAAGTCCATCCCGGTGCACATCTACGTCGCCGGAGCCGGTCGGGCCATCACCGCCGACGACTCCCGTCGCGATGTCGGTGGGGCCTACCCCGCGTACGGCAACGCCCACGGCTTCTCCGAGGTCGTCGACCTGGTGCCCGGCAGGAGCACTGTCTGCGTCTACGCCATCAACACCTCGGGCGCCAACACCACCCTCGGATGCCGCGACGTCACCGCGGCCGATCAGGGGCGCGCGCCCATCGGGAACTTCGAGTCGGTCTCGGTCTCGGGGCGCAGCGCCACCGTGACCGGCTGGGCACTCGACCCCGACACCGTGCGTCCCATCGCGGTGCGCATCTCGGTCGACGGCAAGGTGACCCGCCTCACCGCCCAGGCCAACCGCCCCGACGTGGCCGGCGCCTATCCCGTGTACGGAGCGGCCCACGGGTTCTCGCGCGCGGTGGACATCCCCATCGGCCCCTCGAAGGTCTGCGTCACCGCCGTCAACACGAGTGGGCCCGACACCGACCTCGGATGCCGTTCGATCACCACGCGCGACGAGGGGCGCACCCCGATCGGCAGCGTCGACGAGGTGAGCGTCTCGGGCACGACCGCCACGGTGCGCGGGTGGGCGATCGATCCCGACACCGCGCGTCCCATCGCCGTCCACGTGTACGTCGGGGGTTCTGCTACGGCGCTCACCGCCGACCGGAGCCGGCCCGACGTGGGCGCGGCGTATCCGCCCTACGGTTCGGCGCACGGGTATCAGACGAACGTGCCGATCCCGGTCGGCACCTCGCGCGTGTGCATCTACGCGATCAACACCGCCGGTGCCAACCCCCTGCTGGGCTGCCGCACCGTGATCGGCATGGCCGGTGCCCCGGTGGGCCGTCTCGATGCGGCCAGCGGAGGGACCGGCACGGTGTCGGTGCGGGGCTGGGCGTTCGACCCCGACGTGAAGGGTCCCGTGACCGTGCGGGTCGCCATCGACGGCACGACGCGCGAGGTCCGGGCAGACAAGAATCGGCCCGACGTGGGGGCGGCCTTCCCGGCCGCCGGCTCGGCGCACGGTTTCGAGCAGCGGCTGACGGCCTCGAAGGGCAATCGGCGGGTGTGCGCGAGCGTCGTCGACGACAAGGGCGGTTCTCCCGTGTCGCTGGGCTGCACCTCGGTGACGGTCCGCTGAGGCAGGGCGAGCCGAACCGCTGAACGGGCCCGTCGATCGTCGCTGCGATCTACGGGCCCGTTCAACGTGGTCGGGGAGTCGGAGCGCGTCGTACGCACTCCGGTGCGGGGGCGGCCGCGGACTGTCCCGACGTGGCTTGCCCGCGGTCGTTTCGTGGTCGCCGTCTCGGTTGGCGTGGGCGCTGTGTCGCCTCGTCGGCGCACCTGGAGGCCCGCGCGTTCGAGCGTCAGCCTCGAGTGGCGCTCACCGCGTCGGGGAGGGCGGACACGCGCTCGCTCACGGGCGTTCGAGGTACTCGCGCAGTCGCACGCCGGCGTCGCCGAGCGGAACACCGGCGGTCTCGGTCGCTCGCGCGTCGAGGACGCTGTTCAGCGGACGCGGGGCCACCGGCCCCTGAGCGCCGGCGAAGTACTCGTCGGTGCTCACGCCGCTGACGCGCCCGGGGTCGTGACCTGTCAGCTCGAACACCCGGCGGGCGATGTCGAACCAGGTGGTCGGTTCGCCCTGGCCGGTGACGTTGTAGACACCGGCGGGGGCGCGCGTGTCGAGCAGGGCGCGGATCGCGGCCGCGATGTCGACGGTGAACGTCAGGCGTCCCACCTGGTCGTCGACCACACGCGGATCGATACCGCGTTCGGCGAGCGAGGCCATGGTGCGCACGAAGTTGTTGCCTTCGCCGATCACCCAGCTGGTGCGCAGGATGTAGTGGCGGGGGACCGCCGACACGAGGGCGTCGCCCGCGGCCTTCGTCTGGCCGTAGACGCCGAGCGGTGAGACGACGTCGTCGGTCGCGTAGGCGCCGTCCTTCGTCCCGTCGAAGACGTAGTCGCTCGAGACGTGCACGAGGGTGATGCCGTTGGCGGTGGCGATCCGGGCGAGCGCGGCCACCGCGGTGACGTTCGCGGCCCACGCCTCGGTACGCCCCTCCGGCGTCTCGGCCACGTCGACCTTGGTGTACGCGGCCGCGTTGATGATCGTGCCGTAGTCGCGCCAGCGGCGCGCGGTGTCGAGCTCGGGCGAGGTGAGGTCGAGCTCGGCGCGCGAGGCGTATTCGATCCACGGGTGGTCGCCGAACTCCGCGCGCAGAGCGAGGCCGAGCTGACCGTTCGCCCCGGTCACGAGGATCTTCTGCGGGGGCATGGGCACCACGTCGGCGAGGCGCGGGTGCTGGATGTCCTTGGCGCTGATCTCGACCTCGTCGAGGGGGATGGGCCACGCGATCGCGGCGGTCTCGTCGGCGAGGTTGAGGAAGGTGTACGTGGCGTCGGGCGACCAGTGGTCGTTGACGAGATAGGTGTACGCGGTGTCGGGTTCGAGCGTCTGGTACGAGTTGCCGACGCCGCGCGGCACGAAGATCGCCGTCGACGGGTCGAGCTCGGTGGTGAACACGGCGCCGAAGCTGTCGCCCTCGCGCAGGTCGACCCAGGCGCCGAAGATGCGGCCGGTGGCGACCGAGACGTACTTGTCCCACGGCTCGGCGTGGATGCCACGGGTCGTGCCGACGGCATCGTTGAACGAGATGTTGTTCTGCACCGGGCCGAAGTCCGGCAGCTCGATCCCGGCGGCCGTCATCTTCTCGCGCTGCCAGTTCTCTTTGAACCAGCCGCGGGCGTCGCCGTGGACCGGCAGATCGAGCACGACGAGCCCCGGGATGGGGGTCTCGCGCACCGACAGGGACTTGCCGAACTCGATGGACACCGTGGTCACTGTCCCTTGCTGGCGTAGAAGGCTTCGACGCCGTCCTTGGTGGGCGCCCACCAGGCTTCGTTGTCGCGGTACCAGTCGACCGTGGCGGCGAGCCCCGACTCGAAGTCGCCGTAGGTGGGCTTCCAGCCGAGCTCGGTGCGCAGCTTGGTCGAGTCGATCGCGTAGCGCAGGTCGTGTCCGGGCCGGTCGGTGACGAGGTCGTAGGCGTCGGTGGGCTGGCCCGCGAGCTGCAGGATCAGTTCGACGACGCTCTTGTTGTCCTTCTCGCCGTCGGCGCCGATGAGGTACGTCTCGCCGATCTCGCCCTTGTCGAGGATCGTCAGCACGGCGGACGAGTGGTCGTCGGCGTGGATCCAGTCGCGCACGTTCTCGCCCGTGCCGTACAGCTTCGGGCGAATTCCGCGGAGCACGTTGGTGATCTGGCGGGGGATGAACTTCTCGACGTGCTGGTACGGGCCGTAGTTGTTCGAGCAGTTGCTGATGGTCGCGCGCACGCCGAACGAGCGCACCCAGGCACGAACGAGCAGGTCGGAACCGGCCTTCGTCGAGGAATACGGCGACGACGGGTTGTACGGAGTGTTCTCGGTGAAGCGCGCGGGGTCGTCGAGTTCGAGGTCGCCGTACACCTCGTCGGTCGAGATGTGGTGGAAGCGCACGTCGTGACGACGCGCGGCCTCGAGCAGCGTGTAGGTGCCGATGATGTTGGTGTCGAGGAAGGGGCGCGGGTCGTGCAGCGAGTTGTCGTTGTGTGACTCCGCGGCGTAGTGCACCACGGCGTCGGCCTCGGCGACGAGCGGGTCGACCACGGCGGCGTCGGCGATGTCGCCCACGACCAGGCGCACGCGATCGGCGGGGAGCCCCTCGAGCGAGGCGCGGTTGCCCGCGTAGGTGAGCTTGTCGAGCACGGTCACCGTGTGGTCGGTGTGCGCGATGACGTGGTGCACGAAGTTGGAACCGATGAAACCGGCGCCACCGGTCACGAGAAGACGACTCATACCGACAGGTTACCGGGGCGCCCGGGCCGATCGCGGGGCACCCGGATTGGCAGGCGCCTCCGGATGGGGGAAACTGGACCTCATGCGCGGAATCATTCTGGCGGGCGGCACGGGCTCCCGACTGCACCCCATCACTCAGGGCATCTCGAAGCAGCTCGTACCGGTCTACGACAAGCCGATGATCTACTACCCCCTGTCGACCCTCATCCTGGCCGGGATCCGCGACATCCTCATCATCACGACGCCGCAGGACGCCGAGCAGTTCCAGCGGCTGCTGGGCGACGGTTCGCGCTTCGGGATCTCGCTCACCTATCGGGTGCAGCCCTCGCCGGACGGTCTCGCGCAGGCCTTCATCCTGGGCGAGGAGCACATCGGCTCCGACTCGGTCGCCCTCGTTCTCGGCGACAACATCTTCTACGGCCAGGGCATGGGAACGCGCCTGCGCCAGTACAGCGACCTCGACGGCGGTGTCGTCTTCGGATACCGCGTGGCCGACCCCACGGCCTACGGCGTCGTCGAGTTCGACGCCGAGGGGCGCGTCGTCTCGCTCGAAGAGAAGCCCGAGCACCCCAAGAGCAACTACGCGGTCCCGGGACTGTACTTCTACGACAACGACGTGATCGAGATCGCCCGTGCCCTCACGCCGTCGCCGCGCGGCGAGCTCGAGATCACCGACGTCAACCGCACCTACCTCGAGCAGGGGCGCCTGAGCGTCGAGCTGCTCCCGCGCGGCACCGCGTGGCTCGACACCGGCACCTTCGACTCGCTGAGCGAGGCGACGGAGTTCATCCGCACGGTCGAGAAGCGTCAGGGGCTGTCGATCGGTTGCCCCGAAGAGGTGGCGTGGCGCATGGGCTTCCTGTCCGACGACGAACTGCGCGCGCGCGCCGAGCCGCTGGTGAAGAGCGGCTACGGTCGCTACCTCCTCAGCGCTCTCGAACATGGTGCCGAGCGCTGAGCGGGAGCGGACGACACCTCTGACCGAGGAGACGTCCGCTTCCGCGCGTCCGGGTGCCGCCGGGCGCGCCGTCGTCTACGCCGTGCGTGCGGCGGGCCGGATCGAAGAAACCAGCGTGCTCGCCCTCGAAGCGTTGCGCCACGTGTCGACCGCGATCGTGCTCGTGCACCCCGGGCCCCTGGCATCCGAAGTCCGCGCCCGCCTCGATGACCTGATCGACGACGTCATCGAAACCGACGCCGAGGAGTTCGACTCGGAGGCGTACGTCCCCGCGATGGAACGCCTGCGCCGCCGGTGGCCCGCGATCGACGAGATCGTGCTCACCGGAGACTCCTGGTTCGGCCCTGTGGCCGACCTGCATCCGTTGTTCGAGCGCATGGCCGACAGTACCGCCGACGTCTGGGACGTGCTGCCGGCGGCTCCGCCGCGCGAGGCCTTTCCGGGCGAGGGGTTCCCCGCTATCGCCGACCGGCCCTGGTTCTTCACCGTGGTCCGCCGCGCGCTCTTCGAGAGTGCCGCGTGGCACCGGTGGTGGGGGCCGACACCCGCCGCCGGTGAGCGGGAACGCTCGCTCGTCACAGCGGTGACCGCGGCGGGCTTCGCCCACGAGCGGGCCTTCGACACCACACGCTTCCACGCGCACGACCCCGGGCTATTCGCGCCCGAAGACCTGCTCGACGTCGACGTGCCCTTCGTCGACCGCGCGGTGTTCACCAGCTACCCGCCGTTCCTCGATCGCTTCGCGATCATCGGCAGCGAGATCGCCGCGATGATGGGCGAGCGCGGGTACCCGCTCGACGTGCTGCGCTCGAGCCTCGCGACGTGCGTGGCTCCGAAGGCGCTCAACACCACGCTGGGGCTGCTCTCGGTGCTGTCCGACGAAGCGGTCGAGCCCGACGCGGGATCGTCGCTGTCGATCGCCGCGGTCGTGCACGTGAGCGACGTCGACGAGATCGACGAGGCCCTGCGCCGCCTGCAGTTCCTCCCGTCGGGCGCTTCCGTGTTCATCACGACGACCGAGGGCGTCACGGCGGCCCGCCTGGAGCGCCTGCTCGAAGCGTGGGCCACGACCAACGCGCACACCTACGAGTTGCGCGTCACCCCCCAGAGCCCCGGCCGCGACATGGCCGACTACTTCGTCGGATGCCGCGACGTCATCCAGTCCGACCAGTACGACCTGGTCGTGAAGCTGCACATGCGCCGCGCGCCCTGGAAGACGATGAACCGGCTGCGGTATTTCCGCCGGTACCAGTTCGACAACCTGCTCAGCAGCCCCGGCTACGTGCGCAACCTGTTGTCGCTGTTCGAGAAGGAAGAGCGTCTGGGCGTCGTCTTCCCCCCGATGATCCACATCGGCTACGCGACGATGGGGCGCGGGTGGGCTCTGCTCGAACCCCACGCCGAACGATTGAGCAAGCGCCTCGGTATCCGCGTGCCGCTCGACGCCGTCTCGCCCCTCGCGCCGTACGGGGGCATGTGGGTCGGGCGTCCCGCGGCCTTCCGCGTGCTGACGCAGCGCCGGTGGACCTTCGCCGACTACGGCTGGAAGGGTGAGCGGCGCTTCGGTCACCTCGCCCACCTGCAGGAGCGACTGGTGAGCGCCGCGGCCGGGCAGGCCGGCTACTACTGCCGCACCGTGCTGAACTACGCGCACGCCGAGATCGGCTACACCGCGCTCGAGTACAAGGTCGACCAGATGTTCTCGACCACCCGCGGGTGGCCCGTCGAGCAGATCGGGTTCCTGCATCGGGCCGGCTACACCGGCTACGGCGGGATCGTCGCCCTGGCGCGCATGTACGTGCGCACCAATCATCCGCGGGTGGCGGACGTCTTCCGTCCCGTGTACCGCGTGGCGCTGCGGGCTCACCGTGTGCTGTCGGCGGGTCGCCGCGTCGCCTCGCGTCTACGCAGCCTGCGCAGCGAACGGGGCGAGAATGAGCGAGAGGTGTCGTCGTGAAGACCGCAGAGCTAATCGGAGACTGGACGCGGCCAGCAGACACGTTCCCTCCCGACGGCAAGCGGCTGCTCATCTACGTCGTCTTCGACCGTCGCGGCGAGGTGGGCGACTTCGTGCTGTACGCCCTCGAGCACATGCGCGCGTTCTGCGACGAGATCGTGGTGGTCTCGAACGGCCCGCTCACCGCCCAGGGCCGCGCGCGGCTCGAGACGGTCGGCGACCTGGTTCTCGAGCGTCCCAACGAGGGCTACGACATCTGGGGCTACAAGCACGGTCTGGACGCCGTCGGGGAGCGGGTCGCGTCGTTCGACGAGCTGCTGCTCGTCAACGACACCTGGTTCGGTCCCATCCGGCCGTTCGGCCCGATCTTCGAGCGAATGAACGCGCACCCCCTGCACTTCTGGGGCATGACGGACCACCTGCGGGTGGAACCGCACCCGTTCACGTCCGACGAGGACTACCTGCCGTATCACCTGCAGTCGTACTGGGTGGCCGTACGTCGAAACATGTTCGCCTCGCCCGAGTGGGACGCCTACTGGCGCGACCTTCCGGCGATGACGACGTACTCCGACGCGGTCACCAAGCACGAGGGCATTTTCACCCAGCACTTCACCCAGCAGGGTTTCTCGGGTGAGGTCGCGTTCCCGACGCTGACCGACAAGATCGAGAACCACGCGGTGCTCTACGCCGAGCAGCTCATCAACGCCGGGTGCCCGACGCTGAAGCGACGGCCGTTCTTCCAATGGCCGGTCTTCCTGGACCGCGTCGCGGTGGTCGGCAAGTGGACCCTCGAAGCCGTGGAGCGCAACGGCTACCCGGTCGAGCTCATCTTCGACGACCTCGCGCGCAACGTCGAGCCGCGTGTGCTGAACGCCGACGCCGCGCTCCTGCGCGTGCTCTCACCCACCGACGACGGCTACGACCCGTCGAAGCCCATGCGCACGGCCGTGTTCGCGCACATCTTCTACGTTGAGATGACCGACGAGATCCTCGATCGCGCGGGCCACCTGCCCGGCGACGTCGACCTCATCGTGACGACGCCCGAGCGCGAGCGCGCCGACGAGATCGAGCGCATCATCGCCGCGCGGGGATTCCCCGGGCGCGTCGAGGTGCGGGTGGTGGCGTCGAACAACGGCCGCGACCAGGCGGCTTTCCTCATCGGATGCCGCGACGTGCTGCTGTCGGACCGGTACGACCTGGTGGTCAAAATCCACTCGAAGAAGACGCCGCAGGATGGCGCGAACATGGGTCGTCATTTCCGTCGCCACCAGTTCGAGAACCTGCTCGGCGGCCCCCACGAGGCAGCCACCATCGTCTCGCTCTTCCAGCAGCAGCCGGGTCTCGGACTCGCGTTCCCCCCCACCGTGCACCTCGGACACCCGACCATGGGGCACGGATGGTGGGCGAATCGGCCCGGGGTGGCCGAGTTGTGCGCCGAGCTCGGCATCCGGGTTCCGCTCGACGAGGTCTCGCCCCTCGCGCCGTTCGGGTCGATGTTCTTCGCCCGTCCTCAGGCGCTGCGCCTGCTTCTGGAGCGCGAGTGGACCTACGACGAGTTCGGCGGTGTCGAGGCGTACGTCGACGGGGGACTCGCGCACATTCTCGAGCGGATGCCGGTCTACGCGGCCGGCGAGCTCGGGTATCACTCGATGACCATCGCCACCCCCGAGTACCTCTCGAAGAGCTACACCGCCTTCGACTACAACCTCGACCACATGTCGGCCACGATGCCCGAGGACACGCAGCACCAAGTGCAGTTTCTCCGACGCGCCGGCTACATCGGGTGGGGACGATTCCGTGACTTCGTCGACATGTGGGTCCGGCTGCACCGGCCCTCGGCCGCCGACCGCATCGATCGGGTATTCACCTCCACCGAGCGTGTCCGTGGGCGCCTCTGGCGGGCCCGTCAGCGACTGCGTCGTCGGTGAGTTCAGACCCCGTGCAGGAACCCACCAGTAGAATCGGTCCCCATGTCCAGTTCCTCATCCTCCGCGGATAACGCGCGCTTCGCCCGCCTCGCGGAGATGCCGATGCGCTCCGTCGGCGTCACCCCCGGCCTGGGGTTCGCATCGCTCTGGACGACGCTGCGGGACATCTTCGCGCGCCGCGAGATGCTCGACCTCCTCGTCAAGCGCGACATCAAGGCGCGCTACAAGGATTCCGCGCTCGGATTCGTGTGGGCGCTCATCCGCCCCCTCATCCTGCTGGGTATCTACTTCGTCGTGCTGGGCCAGTTCCTGGGCGCGGCGCGCGGCATCCCGGACTTCGCCATCTTCATCTTCACCGGCCTGACGGCGATGAGCCTGTTCCAGGAGATCGCCGTGGGCGGCACCGGGTCGATCATCGCCAACGGCGGTGTCGTGAAGAAGGTGTACATGCCGCGCGAGATCTTCCCGCTCGCGGCGACCGGGTCGGCCCTGTTCAACTTCCTCATCCAACTCGGTGTGCTGCTGGTCGCGACGCTGATCGCGGGCAAGCCACCGCTGCACTGGCAGATCGTCTACGTGGTCCCCTCGCTGTTGCTCATCCTCGTCTACGGTATGGCCTTCTCCCTCTTCTTCTCGGCGGTGAACGTCTACCTGCGCGACGTGCAGTACCTGGTGGAGGTCGTGACGATGCTCCTCATGTGGCTCTCGCCCGTGCTGTACGCCTGGCACCTTGCGCGTCAGATCATCACCAGCCCGACGCTGCTGGAGATCTACACGAACAACCCGTTGACCCTCGCCGTGCTCGGATTCCAACGGGCGTTCTGGCTCGGGGGCGACGGTCTGGATCAGCCCGCCCACCTCGTGTTGCGCATGGTCGTCGCACTGCTCATCGGTTTCGTGCTGCTCGTGCTCAGCCACCGTGTCTTCGTGCGCCTTCAGGGCAACTTCGCCCAGGAACTGTGATCGATATGTCTTTTGACGTGACTCCCGCCCTGGCGCGCCCCGAGGTCGTCGTGCTCATTGACGTGTCGAAGCGGTTCGTCGTGCGCAAAGACACCTCCATCAAGGAGCGCCTCGTCACGCTCGGCCGTGCCGGCCGTCGCCACCGCCAGGACTTCTGGGCGCTGAACGACGTGAGCCTCGACATCCGCGCGGGCAACACCATCGGTCTGATCGGGCACAACGGCTCGGGCAAGAGCACGCTGCTGAAGGTCATCGGAGGAATCATCCAGCCGACCTCCGGCGACGTGAAGCAGCGCGGACGCGTGGCGGCTCTGATCGAGCTGGGCGCCGGGTTCCACCCTGACCTCACCGGTCGCGAGAACGTCTACCTGAACGCCTCGGTGCTCGGGCTCAGCCGGGAAGAGACCCGGGCGAGCTTCGACGACATCCTCGACTTCTCGGGCGTCGGCGACTTCATCGACACCCAGGTCAAGTTCTACTCGTCGGGGATGTTCGTGCGCCTCGCGTTCGCGATCGCCGTGCACACCGACCCCGACATCCTGCTCGTCGACGAGGTGCTCGCCGTGGGCGACGAGCAGTTCCAGCGCAAGTGCCTCGACAAGATCAAGGAGTTCCAGCGCCAGGGGCGCACGATCATCATCGTGTCGCACGCCCTCGACCAGATCGAGGAGCTGTGCGATCGGGTGATCCTTATGGACAAGGGTCGGGTCGCGTTCGACGGTCTCGCCGAGGCCGCCGTGGATCGCTTCCGCGAGCTGCTCGAGGAGGGATCCGGCAAGGTGTCCGCGCGCCCCGAGCAGGTGCTGCGGGCAGCGGAGATCGTCGCGGTCGACGTGCGCGCGGCCGACGGCACCCGGTCCAACGACTTCCAGACGGGCGATTCCTTCCGCGTCGGTGTGACCGTGCACGGTCTGCGCACGCTCGACGAGTGGGCGCTCGGCTTCAGCATCGACACCTCGTCGGGTCTGCTGGCCCTGGCGTCGAACACCAGCATGCTGGGCACCTCGCTGCCGCCGCTGCACGAGGGCGAGACGACGACCGTCGAGATCGACGTCGACAGCGCCCGGTTCAACCCGGGCAGCTACTGGGTCAATGCGAACCTGCACGGCATCAGCGAGTCGACCTCGCACGCCCTCATGCAGGGCGCGGAGTTCACGGTGCACGGCCGGTCGGACTCGCTGGGTTCGGTCCCCGCCGAGGTGCGCTTCCGCTGAGCCCCCGCCGACCCGCACCCGCGGGTCAGCGTCGCGGCTGCGCCTCCGAGGCGCGCACGGCAGCGTCGAGCAGCGTACGCGCCCGGGCGTCGAAAGAGTGCTCGGCGCGCACCCGCGCGCCGGCCGCGGCCAGCACATCGGCGTCGGGGAAGACGGCATCCACGTCGTGCGAGAGCATGCGGATGAGCTCGGGCACCTCGTCGTAGGTGGCGACGGCGCCGCCGAACAGCTCGTCGATCCCCTCGACCCGGTCGCTGATGGCCCGGCCGCCCGCGGCGACCACGTCGAAGAGGCGGTTGCCGATGAACCCCCGCTGCTGCATGGCGGGCCAGTGGTCGTTCAGCACCACACCGGCGCTCTCGTACAGGCCCGGCAGGTTGTCGTTCGACACACCGGTCGCGCGGATGTGCGAGGCCGGGATCCAGCCGCGCCAATCGGGACCGATGACGGTGACGGGGATGCCGGCGCGGATGGGCTCGACGATCGAGGGGCGCAGGATGCCGCGCGCCGTGCCCACGAAGAGGATGTCGTCGCCGCGCTCGCGCCCCTCGGGGCGGAAACGCGTCGCATCGGTGCACTGCAGCAGGGGCGTGATGGCGACGCCGAGCTCGGCGCCGGTGGCGGCGGCCCAGGGGGCGGAGGCCGCGAAGACCCGGTCGAAGCCCGCGACGTCGGTCGCGGTGATCTCGTCGGGGTGGCTGATGACCCACAGCAGGGAGACGCCGAAGGGGGAGGCCTCGAGGGGTTCGGGACCCCGCAGGGCGACCGTGACGTCGTCGAGGTGCCGCGTGGAGCGCGTGCGAGCGGCGTAGGAGTCGATCACGACCTCCTGCCCCAGCCGGCGGAGCGCCCCGGCCAGGGCGCGGGCGAAGTGCGTGTCGCCCCATCCCTCGGCCCGCACGCCGACCGGTGTCGCGGTCCGCAGGGCCCAGCGCAGCACGGGGACCTCGGTGCCGTCGGCGAGCTCGATCGTGCGCCCGGGGCGCCGCACCCGGGGGAGCGGACCGGAGCGCGTGCGCTCCCACCCCGCGCGGCGGAGGAGGTCGTCGGCACCGGCGAGGGGCCGCGGCGCCTCGGCAGACGCCGCGTCGCGGCCGGCGGATCCGGGAGTGCGGGAACCGGCATCCGGGGTCTGCGCGGTGGGGTCGGCGACGCGCGAGCGCGTGCGCGTCTCGAGGTCGAGGGCGACGAGCGCGCGGGTGCCGAGGCGGCCCGCGGCATCCAGGCCCCGCAGCGCGGTGTCGATGTCGGCGCGACGGACGGCGACGGTGAGGCCCGCCAGGGACGGGACCTCGAGCATCGTGGCGGGGGAGAGGGCGGTGAGGTCCTCCACGGGGTGCCCGGCGAGGAAGCGCCCCTCGGAGGTCGCTCCGACCGCGGCGATCGTGCCGTCGCCGTCGCGCCAGACCGGGGCGACGGCCGTTCCCGACGGCTCCGCGGCGACGCGCGCTGTCAGGACGACCGCGTCGGCGGCGGTCAGCGTCTCGTTGGGGCCGCGCAGCACCAGCACCTCGGCGGTCGAGGTCTGCACGAGTTCGTCGAGGGCGCGCGCGGCGTCGTCATGCCTCCGCCGACTGATACGGACGCGTGGGTGCGACGCGGCCATGATCGAGGCGAGCGTCCAGTCCTCGGGGCGGTCGTCGAGCACGGCGATCGCCACTCCCTGACCGTCGACGTCGGCGAAGCGCACGGCCTCGGCGATCGACTCGTCGAAATCCCACTCCTCGGGGCCGAGGGCGAGCAGCAGCTCGCGGGACAGGGGAGTGCGACCCGCCGTCGCGGCGACCTCTCCGCCGACGCGCGCGCGCGACGCCGCCGCGATGATCGTGCGGGACAGCTCGGACCACGTCGCGACGGCGGGTTCCGCCGCGGGGCCGTAGGGCAGGGAGTGGGCCTCGCGCCGGCGCCAGGCGTGTCCGACCGGTCCTCCCGGGGCGTCCCACGCGTCGGGATGACGGGTGCCGTACGCGACGGCATCCCACAGGGGGCTCACCTGCAGACCTCGCGGATCGGCGACGAGATAGGCGTACAGCGCGGGAACGCGCCACGCCTCGGGGAGGTGGTCGCCGACCGCGGTGTCGACGAACAGCGGAGACAGGCGCAGGCCGTCGCGGTATCCGCCGTTCACGTAGCGGCGCACGGCGGCGGCCTCGGAGAGCGGCGAACCCGTCTGCGCGCGGACGTAGTCGAGGTCGACGATGCCCGCCCGCCGGATGACGCGCGCCCACCAGACGCGGTCGAGGCGCGCGACCAGGGGGCGCAGGGGAGCGAGGTCGCGCGCGGCGCGCACGCGCGAGCGGAGAGCGGACAGCATGCGTCCGATTTTACGGAGCGACCGGCGATGCGGCCGACGGGGTCAGGCGCGCCCGGCCCAGTAGCCGTCGCCGCGCATGCGCAGCGAGGTGCGCAGATCGATCGTCGCGTCGACGGCGTCGAGCGGCAGGGGGAGTCGGGGCGCCCGCGCACCGCGGCGCCATCCCTCGATGCGGCCGCGCAGCGACACCAGGTCGCGCCGCAGCACGAGGCGCGCGACCGACACCACCGCTTCGACGGCGACGGCACGCAGTCCCCACCGCGAACGCAGCACGCCGTACTTGCGCAGCAGGTAGCCGCGGGCGAACCCCGACAACCGGCGCTGGCGCTCCGACTCGGTGCCCGCGCTCGCCCCGCCGAGGTGCGTGCCCACCGGCTCGGTGATCGCGACGCAGCCCCAGCGCGCCGCGCGCAGGCGGAAGGCCAGGTCGAGCTCCTCGCCGTACATGAAGATGTTCGTGTCGAACGTGCCCACCTCGTCGAGCGCGGCGCGGCGGTAGACCGCGACCGCGCCGTACGGACCGAGCACGGGCGGGACGCTCGCGTGCACCGCCGCGAGGGGCGCGCCGTGGAAGCGCACGAAGCCGGCGCCGGTGACGTCGGCGACGATGCCGTACGAGTCGACGGAGCCGTCGGGGGCGAGCAGCAGGGTCGCGGCGCTGCCGATGCGGGATGCCGAGTCGTCGGGCAGCGCGGTGATCGCCGCAGCGACCGCACCGGGCTCGAGCACGACGTCGCTGTTGACGAGCATGACCAGCCGCGCGTCTCCCGCCTCCATGCCCACGTTGCACGTGCGGGCGAAGCCGAGGTTGACCTCGTTGCGCAGCAGCGTGACCTCGGGGAAGGCCTTCTCGATGCGGTCGGCGGTGTCGTCGGGCGAGCGGTCGTCGACGACGATGACGCGTGCCGCGACGCTCTGGTCCAGCGCCGCGCGCACGCACGTGCGCACGAAGTCCCAGCCCCCGTACACGGGGATCACGATGTCGATCTCGGGATCGGCACTCATGCGCGACCGGCCTTTCGTTCGGACACCGGCACCCGGAGGGCAGCACGGGGGATGAGCCCCCAGTGTACGACCGCACCCGTGGTCGACCCGGGTCGGTACGATGGGACCGCCTCCCCGGCGCACCCGCCCATGACCCCCACCGACCCCGCCGCCGCCCCGACCGAGGGGTACATCGTGCTGGCGGCGTACCGGCCCCCGGCGGAGTTGTTCGCCCGACAGCTGCGCTCGCTCCAGGCGCAGACGCTCGGCGCGTTCCGCTGCCTCGTCGTCGCCGACGGCGGCTCCGACGCGGTGCGCGCGCAGATGATCGACGCCGTCGGCGACGACGACAGGTTCGAGGTCATCGGGTTCGAGGAGCGCGTCGGCTTCTACCGCAACTTCGAACGCGGACTGGCCGCCGTGCCCGCCGACGCCGCGTGGGTCGCCCTGAGCGACCAGGACGACGTCTGGATGCCGGACAAGCTCGCCACCCTCGTGCCGGCGCTGCAGGACGCTGCGCTCGTCAGCGGGCAGGCGCGCGTGGTGACGTATCCGGAGGGCGTGGTGGTCACGGCATCCACGGCGCGGCGCGAGGTGGACGCGGCCTCGCTGGTGCTGGAGAACCAGTTCTCGGGCGCTTTGTGCGTTCTGCGCCGCTCGCTGCTCGACGTGGCCCTGCCCTTCCCCGACCTCCCCGGACCCGCGCAGGTGCACGATCACTGGCTGGCCGTGTGCGCCGCCGCGACCGACGGCACCCGCGTGGTCGACCGGGTCGTGCAGGACTACGTGCAGCACACCGCCAACGTGCTCGGCGAGGCCGATGCCGCGCGCCTCGGCTGGCGCGAGACGCTGAGACGACGCCGCGCGGCGCTCGCCGCCGAGGGCGGAGGCCCGCGCGCCCTCGCCCGCTCGCTCTACGTCGTCAACGCCGGCTGGGCCGAAGCCATGACCGACGCCCTGCGCGCACGGGTCGACACCCCCGTCGCGCGCGCGCTCGCCGCCGCCTTCGGCCGTCGCCGGCGGGCCGGGGCGACGGTGCGCGCCGTTGTCGGGGCCGTCCGTCGCTCGGAGGCGACCCCGCGCACCGCCGTCGTACACCTGCTCGGGGCGGCGCTCTGGAGCGTCACGGGCGGTCGGCGCGGGAACGCCGCGCGCTGAGCCGCCGCGGTCGGTGCGTCTGCCCGGGCCGTGCCCTCAGCCGCGGGTGAGGAGCCTGCGCTGCGCGCGGATCTCGCGGGTCGCGGCGATGCCGACGACCGTGAGCACCACGACCTCCGACACGGCCAGACCCCAGACGATCGCGGTCGCGCCGAGGGTCGCGCCGAGCACGAACATGGCCGGAAGGCCGACGCTCGCCGAAGCGACGATCGCCAGCAGCACGACGCGGTTGCGGCCCGCCGGTACCAGGACGTTGCGGATGAGCGGCGTCGTCAGCGAGATGATCAGGTACGTCACGCCGTAGGCGGGGAACATGGATGCCGGAGGGGCCACCGCCTCGCCGAGGAACGCCGCCGTGAGCCAGGGGCCGAGCAGCACGAGCACCAGCAGGCCGATCACGCCGACGACGAGGTGCAGCGCGAGCGCGACGAGGTGGCGGCGGGTGCGGCCGGCCGCCCACGAGGCTTCGAGCACCCACTTCTGCAGGGTGTTGCCCACGATGAGGATGGCCGTGAGGCCGACCCGGTACAGCTTGTCGGCCGAGGTGAGCTCGGCCGCGGCCTGCGTGCCCACGACCCCCTGCGCGATCGGCACCGGCGCGGTGGTGTAGCTGCCGCCGAGGCCGTCGGCGCTGGCGAGGGGCAGGTTCTCGCGGAAGCTGCGCCCGATGCCGCCGACGTGGAACGGGGGGACGACGCGGCCGTACATGTGCACGTGCAGCGCGGCGAGACCGACGAGTACGCCCGCGATCATCATGAGCGGATACGCCACCAGCTGACCGGTGAGCTGCATGATCGCGGCGCTCGCGGCCGTGAACACGGCCATGGGGATCGCCTCGAACCACAGCACCATCCGCGCCCGGCCGGTGCCGACGGCGTACCACGACATCGTCAGGCCGGTGAGCCCCGTCGCGAGCACCACGAGAGCGGCCACCCCGCCGAACGCCCCGCCGACGAGGGCCGCGGCGATCGCGGCCGTCACGCCGCCGACGACGGCGAAGACGGCCAGACGCGACCAGAAGCTGTGCGCGTAGACGTCGCGACGCGCCTCGTCGTGCTCGGCCATCGCGATCCGGGCGCCACCGGCGACGTTCCAGCCGTAGCTCGAGATCATCGCCAACAGGCTGCCGAGCGCCTGACCCGTTCCGATCGCCGCCCATCCCTCGGCGCCCTGGATGCGCGCCGCGATCGGCAGCACCAGCAGCGGCACGACCGCGACGATCATCGGGGCGGTGCCGAAGCCGATCAGGCGCGCGAGCAGGACCTTCACCGTCGTCGCTCCCCGCGCGTGCGATCCAGCACCTCGGCGGTGGCGTCGGCCGCGTCGTCCCACGTGAAGCGCGACGCCCACCGCTGGGCGGCGGATCGCGTGGCGGCATCCGGCGGCGCCGTCAGCGCGGAGGTGATCGCGGCGCCGAAGGCGGCGGCATCCGTCGCATCGGCGTACCGGGCGGCGTCGCCGCCGACCTCGCGCAGCACGGGCACGTCGTGGGCGAGCACGGCGACGCCGCGCCGCAGCGCATCGACCACCGGCAGCCCGAAGCCCTCGACCAGCGAGGGGCACGCGTACAGGTCGGCGACCTGGAACAGCGCCTCGAGCTGGTCGTCGCTCACCCACCCGGGCAGCACCACGTCGCGCTCGAGGCCGAGTCGCCGCACGTCTTCGGCGAGCGGGTCGGGCAGGCGGCTGCCCGCGACGACCACGACGGGGCGCACGGCCGGGTCGATGGTGGCGCAAGCGGCGAGCAGGCCGGGGAAGTTCTTGTGGGGCATGCGGTTGCCCACGCTCAGCACGATCGGCCGGTCATCGGGCAGTCCGAGCGGCGCCAGGATGCCGGCGGGATCGGCGACCGGACGCGGTGCGGTGCTGCCGTTGTGCACGACGCGGATGCGCGTGGCGTCGACGTCGAGATGCGCCGAGATGCTGGCCGCCGCCGCGTGCGAGACGGTGAGCACGCGGTCGGCGGTGCGGGCCGACCGGCGCATGAGCGTCGAGGTCACCGCGCGCTGCGCCCGCTGGGCCAGGCCGCCCGGCACTTCGTCGTAGATGGCGTCGTGCACGGTCACCACGCGCGGGACGCCGCGGAACACCGGCCCGAAGTTCGCCGGCGCCCACACGAGGTCGGCGCGGCCGCGACGGGCGACGGGGCCGGTGACGGCGACGGCGCCCAGCGCCCACGTGGCGGGGTCGGCGCCCACCCACGGCACCGTCTGCACGTGCCCCGGGAAGAACGACGACACGCGCTCGGCGCCGGCGCGGCCCGTCAGGGCGGCGAAGCGCACGTGCGGCAGGCGCTCCGCCAGGCGCGGCAGAAGCTCGCGCACGTACGTCTCGGTGCCTCCGCGCGACCCGGTGAAGCCGAGCAGATCGACGAGGATGCGTCGGTCGGCCATCAGCTCTCGATGACGGCTTCGGGGCGCTGCTCGCGCCGGGGCGTGGTGAGCACGCCCGAGAAGAAGCTCATCATCACCGTCTGGAAGCCCAGGACGATCGTCAGGGCGCTGGGTACGGCGATGCGCACCGCCTGGGCGGCGTTCTGCGTGCCGAAGTCGAGGCTGCCCCACAGCGAGACCTGCACGATGGCGATCACGATGCCGAGCAGGAACAGGCCGACGCCGATGAGGAGGCCGCGCTCGGCGGACCACCTCGCCACGATCCGCCGATACCGCTCACTGGTGGGGAGGAAGCCCTCTTGCGTGGCGTAGAGCTTGGTCAACCAGAAGAACAGCAGGGATTGGAACCCCGTCACGCACAGCGCGCTCGCGTAGACCATGGTCGTCACGTCGAACCCGACCCCGGCGATCTCGATGCCGCCGAACGACAGCACGCCGACGGTGATGGCCCCCAGGAAGAACGCCACCAGGCCCGGGTAGACGAAGAGCCAGCGCGGGGCGAACAGCAGCAGGAAGCGCAGGTGGCGCCAGCCGTCGTGCCAGCTGCGCAGGTGGGGAGGACGCGAACGCCCGTCCTTCTTCAGCGTGGTGGGTACTTCTTCGATGCGGTACCGCGCGAGCGACGCGCGCACCACCATCTCGGAGGCGAACTCCATCCCCGTGGTCTGCAGGTCGAGCTCGCGGATGCGCGCGCGGTTGAAGCCGCGCAGGCCGCAGTGGAAGTCGCGGATGCCCGGTCGGAAGAACAGCTGTCCGATGAACGACAGGACCGGGTTGCCGAGGTACTTGTGCAGCGGCGGCATGGCGCCCGGGGCGATGCCGCCGAGGAACCGGTTGCCCATCACCAGGTCGGCTCCGGCGCGCAGGCGCTCGACGAACGGCTCGAGGTTCTCGAAGTCGTAGCTGTCGTCGGCGTCGGCCATGATGACGTACTGCCCGCGCGCGGTCTCGATGCCGTTGATGAGGGCCGCGCCGTAGCCGCGCCGCGGCGCGTGCGAGACGCGGGCGCCCAGGCGCTCGGCGAGGGCCTGCGAGCCGTCGGTGCTGCCGTTGTCGGAGATCAGCACCTCGCCCCGGATGCCGCTGCGGGCGAGGAAGCCCTGCGCCTTGCGGATGCAGATCTCCAGCGTCTCGGCCTCGTTGAGGCACGGCATGAGGATCGTCAGCTCGACGTCCGTCGAGTCGGGAGTGGTCACGGGGTGTCTTCTTTCGTCTTCACCGCGGCGGGGGCCGGCAGCGGCAGTGCCGAGAGGATCCCTTCCACGGTGCGGCGGATGGTGCGGGTGCCCACGGCGGTGTCGTACCAGGCTCGCGAGGTGCGGCGCAGGTCGTCACCCCCGTCGGCGACGGCCCGGATCGCCCGGGCGAGGTCGTCGGGTCGGGTGGAGGGGGCGACGACGCCGTTGACGCCGTCGTCGATGAGTTCGGTGGCGGCGTTTCCCTCGTCGGCCACGAGCACGACGGGCGTGCCGTGGGCGTTGGCCTCGACGACGACGAGTCCGTACCCCTCGCGACGCGACGGGTTCGCCAGGCACAGGGCGCCGTGCAGGAGCGTGTCGAGCTCGGCATCCGAGACGAAGCCGGGGAAGTCGGTCCACTCGTCGCCCCCGACGCGGCGCACCTCGGCTCGGACGGCGTCGGAGCTGGGTCCGGTGCCCAGCACGACCAGGCGCAGGTCGGGGATTCCCGCGCGGGCGGCGGCGACGGCGGCGGGCAGGGCCTCGACGCGCTTGTCGGGGATGTGACGACCGACGTACAGCACGTAGGGCGGCGTGGTCGCGGGGGAGGGGGCCGCCACGTCGACGGCGCCGTCGATGAGGCCCGGGCTCACCACGGGCGGGCGGCGGAGCCCTTCGCGGCGCAGGCGCGTGGCGCTGAGCTGCGAGTGACAGGTCGCGAGGGGCGTGATCGCGATCGCCGCGCGCTGCAGCACCCACGCGATCGTGCCGGTGACGGCGCCGGAGTACTCGACCCACTGGCGGCGGTGCCACACCTCGAGGTAGTCGACCACCAGGCGCGTGCCGGAGCCGAGCAGCGCCAGGCGCGCGGCGAAGACGTTGAAGATGGGCAGTCCGCTCACGATGACGGCGGCGTAGCGCCGGCGCCGACGCACGAGGGCGCGGAAGAGTGCGGCGGCGTAGCGCAGGGCCGCCGGGATGCGGCGCACGCCGTCGGCGGAGTACAGCGACAGGCGGCCGGTGACGGGACGGATGCGGAAGCGCTCCTCGACGGGGGTCGCGCCCTCCCACTGCACGGCGGTGAGGTAGTCGACCTCGAGGCCCCGCCGCCCCAGCTCGTCGGCGAACGCGCGGTACTGCCGCTCGCCCCCGCCCGTGGAGTACGGGAAGAGGCAGTCGTAGGCGACGGCGACCGTCGAAGAGCGGGGCACCTCAGCAGCCCTCGATGCGGAACAGGCGTGCGGCGGGTCCCTGCTGGTCGACGAGCACGAGGTGCTCCGACGGGGTGAGGCCGTACAGTCCCTGGCGGTCGAGTCCGACGCCGGGGTTGTTCCACACGTTCTGCGCACCGAAGTCGAGGACGTAGTCGACGCCGAGGCGATCGACCGCCTCGCACACCCGGGGGTCGCTGTCGATGTCGCGCAGGGCGTTGTTGAGCAGCTCCTCGTCGGGCCCGAACGCGCCGAAGACGTGCTTGCGCAGCACCTCGCGCTCGCCGATCGCGTAGGCGAGCGACGTGCCGGTCCAGGGGCTGCCCGCGATGACGGCGTCGGCGGGGGTGGTCTCGGGAAGGCGCTCGAGCAGGGCCTCTTCGTCGGCCGTGAGCAGGGGCGAACCCGCGTCGAGCGCGTAGGCGCCGCGGGCGTCCTGCACCGCGCGGACGATGTTGGGGCTCACCCCGACCGAGAAGACGACGACGGCAGCGACCGCGGCGATGGCCACGCGCAGGCCGCGTGCCGCGCGGGCGCGCTGCAGCGATCGCGCCGCGAGGTCGACCAGCGTGATCGCGCCGAGCACCGCGACGGGGATCCCCGCGGCGGGGAGCAGTGCGGCCAAGCGGAAGGAGTCGTTGTACCAGGGGTTGGTGAGCAGCTCGCGCACCGGGTTGCCCGCGGCGGTGCCCGACACCAGCACGAACAGCACGGTGGCGACCACCATGGGGCCGGCGACCACCAGGCGGCGCGGGCGCCAGACGATCGCGACCACGCCGACGAGCAGCAGGAGCGAGATCGTCACGGTGACGGTGTAGCCGTGGGGCGACAGCAGCAGCGCCTCGCCGAGGGCCTGCGCGGTGGTCTGCCACGGCAGCCAGCGCGACATCTCGGCGTTGGTGCGCATGACCCGCCACAGCACCGCGAGCACGAGCAGCAGTCCGAGCAGCATCGCCGCCGTCGCCATCCACCGGCGGCGGGTGGGGAACGAGATCGCCGTGGTCAGCAGCTCGACGACGACGATCGCCGCGCCGAGGGCGACCATGCCGAGGAACGCGTTCGGATGCGACAACCCGACCCCCGCCGAGGCGACGAGCAGCAGCACGGTGGCGCGGGCGCGGGCGGGCAGGCCGCGGCTGCGCAGCAGGTGCACCACGACGGCGACGCCGCCGGGCAGCACCGCGTAGCCCATGGCGTTCGGGTAGAGCACGCCGAAGAACATCAGCAGGATCGGGAAGGCGCCGAATCCGGTCGACAGCGCCGCGGAGCTCACCACGACCGCGGTGCGCTCCGACAGCAGGGCCGTGCTGAGCGCGACGACCGACAGCGGCCAGGCCACGGCCGACAGCGCGATGTTGGCCGCGTTGACGGCGAGGGGGACCGAGACCCCCGTGACGTTCGCCGCGAGGGCGGCGACGGTGTGCCAGCCGTTCGGGTAGAACCCGATGTCGGATGTCGCGCCGATGTGGAAGGCCGAGGCGTTGTCGGTGTCGACGGCGAAGGCGACGGTGTTGAGGTGGACGATCGCGTCGAAGGTCTGCGAGATGTGCGCCGGCCCGCCGAAGACGACGGCGAGCTGCAGCGCGATCACGACGGCTGCGATGCCGAGCGACACCACGCCCCACGCCGCGGTGGACGGCGGGGTGCGGTCGTCGCGTTCGGGGCCGACCCAGCGGCCCAGCCCGAACGCGGCGGCGGCGGCGACGACCGTGAGGATCACCACCGGCAGCGGCGACCACCCCAGACCGACGAAGGGCGCCACGGTGGCGGAGACCGCGAGGATCGCGATCGACACGACCGGGGCCAGAGTCAGGATGCGCAGGCGACGCACGCCCCACCCGGCCGCGAGGACGACGATTCCGGGGACGGTGAGAGCGAGGATCGAGACGATGACGGGCATCACGATCACCGACCAGGAATCGCTCATGCACTCCCATTTCTCGCTGGACGACAGTCAGTCATGCTAACGGACGGTCCCTGACCCGCCCCTGAAGGCGTCGGCGAGGCCGCCGTTTAGACTGGACGGGTCGCGGCACCGTCTCCGCGCATCCGTCGACACGAAAGACGCTTCTCCGCATGGATCTTCTCATCGTCGGCTCGGGTTTCTACGGCCTGACCATCGCCGAGCGCGCGGCCGCCGCAGGTCGCAAGGTGACGGTCATCGACCGCCGCCACCACATCGGCGGCAACGCCTACTCCGAGAACGAGCCCGAGACGGGCATCGAGGTGCACCGCTACGGTGCGCACCTCTTCCACACGTCGAACCCGACGGTGTGGGAGTACGTCAACCGCTTCACGCGGTTCACCGACTACGTGCATCGCGTGTACACGACCCACAAGGGCGTCGTGTTCCCGCTGCCGATCAACCTCGGCACGATCAACCAGTTCTTCCAGGCCGCGTACACGCCCGATCAGGCGCGGGCGCTCGTGCACGAGCTCGCCGGTGAGTTCGAGGCCAAGGACGCCACGAACCTCGAGGAGCGCGGGATCGCCCTGATCGGCCGCCCCCTGTACGAGGCGTTCATCCGCGACTACACCGCGAAGCAGTGGCAGACCGACCCCAAAGACCTGCCGGCCGAGGTCATCTCGCGCCTCCCGGTGCGCTACACGTACGACAACCGCTACTTCAACGACACGTGGGAGGGTCTGCCGGTCGACGGCTACACCGCGTGGTTGGAGCGCATGGCCGATCACCCGAACATCGACGTGAAGCTGTCGACCGACTACTTCGACGAGTCGCAGCCGCTGAACAAGAAGGCCACCGTCGGCCAGGTGCCCGTGGTCTACACCGGCCCGGTCGACCGGTACTTCGACTACGCCGAGGGCGAGCTGTCGTGGCGCACGCTCGACTTCGAGCAGGAGGTGCTGCCGATCGGCGACTTCCAGGGCACCAGCGTCATGAACTACGCCGACGCCGACACCCCGTACACGCGCATCCACGAGTTCAAGCACTTCCACCCCGAGCGCGCCGACACCTACCCGACCGACAAGACCGTCATCGTGCGGGAGTACTCCCGCTTCGCCACGCGCGCCGACGAGCCGTACTACCCGGTCAACACGGCCGACGACCGCACCGGTCTGCTCGCGTACCGCGAGCTGACCAAGGGCGAGCGCGACGTGCACTTCGGCGGACGACTGGGCACCTACCAGTACCTCGACATGCACATGGCGATCGGCTCCGCGCTGACGATGTGGAACAACCAGCTCGCGTGACGTCGCCGTGCCTCTGACCCTCGGGTCGCGCACCCGCCCGGCACGCGCCGGACGGGCGGACGAGGGGCGCTGGGCGTATCGGCCCGACATCGACGGGCTGCGTGCCGTGGCCATCCTGCTGGTCGTCTTGTACCACGTGTGGTTCGGACGGGTCTCGGGCGGCGTCGATGTCTTTCTCATGCTCTCGGCGTTCTTCCTCACCCGCGGTTTCGTCCGGCGAATGGCCGGAGATCACCCCGTGCGCCCGATCCGCCACCTGCTGGGAACCTTCCGCCGGCTCCTGCCGGCCGCCGCGGTGACCCTCGTCGGCGTGCTCGCGCTGGTGTGGACGCTGTACCCGCCCACCGCGTGGCGCATGGTGTGGGAGCAGACGTGGGCCTCGCTCGCCTACGTGCAGAACCGGGTGCTCGCGGCGGATGCCGTGGACTACTACGCGCGCACCGAGGTCCCGAGCCCGCTGCAGCACTTCTGGTCGCTGTCGGTGCAGGGGCAGGCGTTCCTGCTGTGGGTCGCGCTGCTGGCGCTGTGCCAGGTGCTCGTCCGTCGCCGGGGGCTGTCACCCGATCGCGTCGTCGGGGTGGTCTTCGGCGCGGTGTTCCTCGTCTCGTTCGTCTACTCGGTCATCCGCACCGCGGCCGCGCAGGAGGCGGCCTACTTCGACACCGGCGCTCGGCTCTGGGAGTTCGCGGCGGGCTCCCTGCTCGTGCTCGTGCTGCCGCACGTGCGCCTGGGCCGGGTGGCGCGCGCCGTCGTGGGGTGGACGGGGCTGGCGGGCCTGCTCGTGCTCGGCATGGTCCTCGATGTCCGCGGCGGTTTCCCGGGCTTCCTCGCGCTCTGGCCGGTGCTCTGCGCCGCCGCGATCGTGGTCTCGGGCTCGACCTCCGACGGGGAACGCGATCTCGGTCCCGGGCGGTTGCTGGCATCCCGACCGCTGCGGGCGGTGGGACGCGACGCGTACGCCCTCTACCTCGTGCACTGGCCGATCCTGGTGACCTTCCTCGTCGTGAACGACCGCGTCGAGGTCGGGCTGGTCGGGGGCGCGGGCATCATCGTGCTGTCGCTGCTGCTGGCGCGCGCGCTCACCTGGGCCGTCGACCGCCCGGTCCGGGCGTGGCGGCGTTCCGATCCCTCCGCGCTCGTTCCGATCGCCGTGCTGGCGGTGGCCACCACGGTGGTCGCGGTGCCGGTGGCGAGCTGGCAGATCGCGTCGTGGAGCGAGCAACGCGTGATCGCTGCGCGCGCGGAGGTCGCCAACCCCGGCGCGGCCGTGCTCCGCGACCCGACCCTGCCCCGGACGCCCGCCGACGCGATGCTGCTGCCGCTTCCCACCCTGCTCGACGACGAGTGGACCCAGCTCGAGCAGGTGTGCTCGTCGGACCGGCTCGTCACCGAGCAGATCCTCGAGGGGACGTGCTTCGAGACCGCGGGCACCTCCCGCGCGTCGCGGACCGTCGCCGTCATCGGCGACTCGCACGCCCAGCAGATCACGGCCGCGCTGCTGCCGGTCGCCGACGCGCAGCGCTGGGGAGTGGTGTCGCTGGTGAAGGGCGGATGCTCGATGGGCCTCGACGAGCCGGGGCTCGATCCGACCTGCGACGACTGGCGCGAGGCCGCCATCGCGCACGTCGAGCGGATCGCGCCCGACGCCGTGATGACGGTGGTCACGCGCTCCGACGCCGGCGACGACGACGAGATGGTGCGGGCCGGCATCGAGGGGTTCCTCGACCGCATGGGCGATGCCGGGATCGAGGTCCTCGGCATCCGCGACAACCCGCGGTTCGCCTTCGACATGTTCGGCTGCGTGAACGAGTCCGCCGACCCGCTCGAGTGCGCGGTTCCCCGCTCGGCGTCCCTCGCCGACCGCAACCCGGCCGACGACCTCGATCGACCGGGGCTGAGCCTGGTCGATCTCACCCCGTGGATCTGCCCCGACGACCTCTGCGTCGGTGTCATCGGCAACGTCGCGGTGTACCGCGACGACAACCACCTGACCCGCATGTACGCCCGATCGCTCGGCCCGTCGCTGGCCGAGCAGCTCCCGGCCAGGCTCGGATGAGCGCCCCGCGTAGGATTTCCCCGTGACCCCCGCCGCCGTCGGCGCCCCCGGATCGGCGCGGCGCTCCCTCCACTCGCTGTGGCTGCTGTCGGCGCGCGATCTGCGCGTGCGCTACTCGACCAGCGCGTTGGGATACCTGTGGTCGGTGCTGGATCCCCTCGTGATGAGTGGCATCTACTGGTTCGTCTTCACCCAGGTCTTCCACCGCTCGGTGGGGGAGGAGCCCTACATCGTCTTCCTCATCACGGCCCTGTTGCCGTGGGTGTGGTTCAACTCCGCCGTGACGGATTTCACGAAAGCGTTCAAGAAGGACTCCCGCCTGGTGCGCTCGACGTCGATCCCGCGGTGGATCTGGGTGAACCGCATCGTGGTGAGCAAGGGCGTGGAGTTCCTCTTCTCGCTCCCGGTGCTCGTGCTGTTCGCGGTCTTCGGCGGGGCGCAGGTGTCGTGGGCGCTGCTGGCCTTCCCGCTCGCCGTGCTGCTGCAGACGACGCTCCTGGTGGGGCTCGGTCTGATCGTCGCCCCGCTGTGCGTGATGTTCGGCGACCTCGAACGCACCACTCGTCTGGTGCTGCGGGCCCTGTTCTACGCGTCGCCCATCATCTACGGCGTCGGCAACCTCCCCGGCGTCTTCGCGGACATCGCGGCGTTCAACCCGCTCGCGGGGATCTTCACGCTCTACCGCGTCGGGTTCTTCCCCGACCAGTGGGACACCCTCACGGTCGTGGTGGGCGCGGCGGTGAGCCTCGGCATCCTGGGTCTGGGCCTGGTGGTCTTCCCGCGGCTCGAGCGTCCGGTGTTGAAGGAGCTGTGATGGCCGGTCCCGCGATCGACGTCCACGGGTTGGGGGTGCGCTTCCGCCGCAACCGCCGGGGTGGCCGCAGCCTCAAGGACATCTTCGGCGGCACCGCGCGCCGTTCACGGCCCGACGAGTTCTGGGCGCTGCGCGACGTGTCGTTCCGGGTGCAGCCGGGGGAGTCGATCGGCGTGGTCGGCCGCAACGGCCAGGGCAAGTCGACGCTGCTCAAACTCGTCGCGGGCGTCCTTCTCCCCGACGAGGGGGGAGTGTCCGTCGACGGCGGGGTCGCGCCGCTCATCGAGATCACCGGGGGCTTCGTCGGCGACCTCACCGTCCGCGAGAACGTGCGGTTGACCGCCGGGTTGCACGGGATGCCACGGGCCGAGGTCTCCCGACGCTTCGACGACATGATCGCCTTCGCCGAGATCGGCGACTTCGTCGACACCCCGTACAAGCACCTGTCGAACGGGATGAAGGTGCGCCTGGCGTTCTCGGTGGTCTCGCAGCTCGACGAGCCGATCCTGCTGGTCGACGAGGTGCTCGCCGTCGGCGACCGGTCGTTCCGCGAGAAGTGCTATCGCCGCATCGACGAGTTGCTCGCCGAGGGGCGCACCCTGTTCTTCGTCAGCCACAACGAGAAGGACCTGCGCCGGTTCTGCACGCGGGGGCTCTACCTCGACGGCGGCGAGCTGAAGCTCGACGCCCCGATCGCCGAGGTGCTCGACCGGTACAACGCCGACTACGCGACGGGCTGAGCGGGCTCCAGGGGAGGCATCGGCTTCCACGACGCGTCGCGGGTGATGCGGCGCCCGTCGCGGAGGCCGCGGAACAGGTGGCTCGTGCCGCGGAGCTTGCGCTCCACCACCACGAGGCGGATCAGTTCCTTCACGAAGGTCAGGGTGGTCCCCGCGCTGAACGGCAGGGCCCGGTAGACGCCGAGCTGGCGGTAGTACTTCTGCAGATACGCGCGGTTGCGCATGATGTAGTACCGGTACGCGTCGCTGGAGGCGTTCATGTGGCGGATGCCCATGTCCCACTGCTTGATCTCGCGGGTGCGGCGCAGCACGAACTCGTTCACGATCACCGAGGGCGTCTGGCGGGAGGCGAGCCACCCGTAGAGCTGGTCGTCCCAGTAGATGAAGAATCGGGGATCGGGCAGGCCGATCTTCGCGACGATGTCGCGGTGGATGAACATCCCCTCGAAGCAGCCCGAGTTCATCGGCTTGAAGCCGGACTCGTCGAAGCCGGCGGGGGCGAAGGGGATGGGGATCGCCATCGACTCGGCGACACGGTACTGCCAGTAGAACTCGCTGCCGTCGTAGTCGTAGCGCCGCCCCTGGATGCTGCGGAATCGCGGTGCCCATCGGCCCATGCGGGCGAGACCGTCGGAGACGACCTCGACGTCGTCGTCCATGAGCCAGATCCACTCGGATCCGAGCTCGTACGCGACGCGCATGCCCTCGCTGAAGCCGCCGGAGCCGCCCGTGTTCGTGTCGAGTCGCCGGTACACCAGCTCGGTGGGGAGGCGGTCCCGGAACGATTCGACGACGGCGGTCGTGTCATCGGTGGAGGCGTTGTCGATGACGACGAGGTGGCCGGGCGCCGGCTCCATCTGCGTGATGCTCTCGAGCAGGCGCGTCAGCAGGTGCGTGCGGTTGTAGGTGACGACGACGATCGTCGCCGTGGCCGGGTCGAACGCGTTCACGAGCGCTCCTCGAAGGTCGCGCGCCACTGGGCCTCGGAGACGAGGTCGGGAAGAGCCCGGCGGTACTGGGCGGACAGGCGGGGCCACTCGCGCTGCAGGCGTCGGTGCAGACGCACGCTCTCGACGAGCATGCGGCGGAACTGGGCGCGATCGCGGGTGTAGATGTTCTTGCCCGAGCCGTCGGCGGCGCTCACGAGCGCGCTGTCGTACGTC
Source organism: Microbacterium sp. Leaf179 (assembly GCF_001423785.1). Classification (NCBI taxonomy): domain Bacteria; kingdom Bacillati; phylum Actinomycetota; class Actinomycetes; order Micrococcales; family Microbacteriaceae; genus Microbacterium; species Microbacterium sp. Leaf179. The sequence continues at coordinate 1,156,738 of NZ_LMPH01000001.1, forward strand.
GGGATGCGCCACCAGTGCGCGTCGTTCTTGCCGAACTCGACCTCGGGCTGGTCGACGTTGGCCGGGTCGGGGGTGTGGAACCAGTGCGAGAGCAGGGTGCGCACGGTGAAGGTGCGCAGGGCGAGGCCGCGCGGGCTGTCGAACTCGTGCTTCTTCAGACGCTTGAACACCTGCCGGCCGCGACGGGCCCGCAGCGGAACGCCCGAGTCTTTGTGGACGACGGTCTCGGGGTGCTTCCGGGCGACGGCGCGGGCGTCGGGCATGGCGGTGGCCAGGCCCGCGCGCATGTGCTCGGGGCCCGACAGGATGTCGCGCAGTGCCCGGTGCCGGAGTTCCACCGGGTAGTACTGCATCATCATGAGGTGCTTCAGATCGACACGTCGACTGTGGCGGATGAGGGTTCCGCCCAGCGGTGAGCGGGAGTGCAGCAGGGCCGCGACGATGCGGTTACGGGCATGGAAGTACGCCTGCCAGTCGATGGAATCGTCTTTGCCGATCCACGACACGTGCCACAACGCCACACCCGGCATCGACACGGTCGGGTACCCGGCATCCCGAGCCCGCACGCAGAACTCGGCGTCGTCCCACTTGATGAACGCCGGCAGCGACAGGCCGATGTCGCGCAGGATGCTCGTGGGGATGAGGCACATCCACCAGCCGTTGTAGTCGGCGTCGAGGCGCATGTGCAGCATGGGGCTCTGGCGCAGGTTGGCGACGCTGAAGTCGTGGGGGAGGCGCTCCTGGTAGAGCGCCCGCCACATGAAGGGGGCGTCGTCGACGACCTCGGCCCACGCGTGCAGCTTCGGGCGGTCGAGCAGATCGAACATGTGGGCGCCGACGATCGTGGGAACCGATGCGTAGCGGCCGAACACCACCGAGCGGCGGATGGATTCCGGCTCGATGCGCACGTCGTCGTCGAGCAGCTGCACGAAGTCGCTGCCCGAGCGGGCGAGGGTCTCGACCATGGCCCGGGCGAACCCGCCCGACCCGCCGAGGTTGGGCTGACGCAGCACCTGCAAGGTCTCACCCAGGCGTTCCGCCACCGCGGGGTAGGCGTCCTGATCCTCGACGAGGTCGGTGCCCTGGTCGATGATGAACACGCGGTCGACGACGTCGAGCACGTCGGGGGCGTCGGCGAGGGCCTGGAGCGTCTCGACGCAGTAGTCGGGCTTGTTGTAGGTCGTGACGCCGATGCTGGCCTTGCCGCCGCGCGCCGGCTCCTGCTCGGTGGTCCACTCGGCGCCCTCGAACATCGCGTCCGCGCGATCGGCGGCGACGTCGAACCAGATCCACCCGCCGTCGCTGTACTGGTCGAGCACGAGGTCGAACGAGGTCGCGACCTCGTCGCCCTTCACCTCGCGGGTCTCGATGCGCTGCTTCGTGCCGCTGCCGTTCGAGCGGTACACCAGGATCGTGGCGTTGCCCGAGGTGTGCACGGTCAGGCGCACCTGGCGGACGGCCGTCCAGTGCTGCCAGTACGAGGCGGGGAAGGCGTTGAAGTACGTGCCGAACGACACGCGGCGCCCCGCGACGATGCGGGCGCGGTGGCGGTCGAGGATGTTGCTGAGCTGGGCGACGTTCGTGACGCGCACGGGCTCTTCGTCGATCGTCGACCAGGTCTCGGGGTCGACGTACAGCGGGAGAAGGTCGGGGTCGCGATCGAGCGGAAGCACGGCGTTCTGCAGGGTGTACGTCACGAAGAGGTCTTTCGTTCAGGGGCCGCGGCCGCGGGCGGCCAGCCAGCCAGCGGGAAGTCTACCCGGCGCGTCGCGGGCCGTCCTGAGCGTCGGCGTCGCCGTCGGTCCCGTCGCCGGCGTCGTCGGCGCGGGGGGTGCGCGGGCCCGCGGCGGGGTTCTCGCCCGCCGCAGCGCCCGGCGGTGCGGCGGCGGCCATGCGCTGGTCGAGCTGCTCGCGCCACGAGCGGGACTGCCCCGCCCGCACCGCGCACAGCGCGAGCAGCAGCCACCCGGCCCCCGTCAGCGTGAAGCTCTCGAACACCGAGACGGTGAGCAGGGCGACCAGCGTCAACGGGGCCCACGCGTGCACGACCGCGCGGCGGGAGCCCGCGACGAGCCACCCGCGGGCCAGGCCGAGGCCGCCGAGGGCGCCGAAGAGCAGCAGCCCCACCCACCCGAGCTGCAGCAGCACGTCGAGGAAGGCGCTGAGCGCGGAGGCATGCCACGCGCCGAGCGCCAGGGTGATCAGGTCGAACGGCACGATGCCGGGTACCCACGCCCCGAACCAGCCGAACCCCTGCACCGGACGCAGCTCGGCCACGTCGAGCACGCGCACCCACAGATCGGTGCGCAGCGACAGGTCGGCGCTCGCGCCGAGCGCGGCGACGAGGGGAGCGCGCAGCGCGAAGACCGCCCCCGTCGCGACGACGACGCCCGCGCCCAGCAGCGTCTGCGCCGAGCGACGGCGAGCGGCAGGAACGCGTCGCACGGCCCACAGGGCGCCCGCGGCCAGCCCGGTCACGGCGGCGACGACGATGACGGTGGGCGAGCCGCTGAGCGCCGCGAGCACGCCGCCGAGCAGCACCGAGCCGATCGCGACCCCGGTCCCGACCGAGCGGGTGCGCCACTCCACGAGGAAGGTGATCAGGGCCACGACCGTGACGAAACCGAGGGCGTTGCGCGTTCCGAACACGCCCTGCACGGGGCCCAGGTCGGCGATCGCCCCCTGGATCTGCAGGAAGGGGATCGGAAGATCCAGCAGGATGCCGCTGAGCACCTCGAGCGCGAGCGACAGGCCCAGCAGCCATCGCAGCACGTCGCCGAGCGCCCGCACCGTCTGCACCGCGTCGCGCACGAGCCCGATGACCACCGCGAGGAACGCCAGCGCGGCGAAGGAGAGCCATCCGCCGAGCGCCTCGGCGGGGGCCGTGCTCCAGAACACGCTCGCCCCCGCCCAGGCCACGAGCAGAACGAGCGTCGTGGGGGCCAGGCGCACGAGGTCGATCTCGTCGCGCCGGGCCCAGAGGATCGCGCCGCCGAGGGCGCAGAGCCCCGCGAACACCGTCGCGAGCGTCACCGACCCGGCGACCGCCGCGATCGCGAAGCCGCCGACGGCGGCGGCGAACACCGCGAGGGTGAAGGCGCGGGCCAGGGCCGGGGAGGCGAGCAGGGGGAGCGGCGCGGCCGGCGCCGAGGTCACGGCGCGGGTCTCTGCAGCTCGCCGCGTTCGATCGACAGGCTCTGCTCGCTGGGGCCGACCCCCACGAGCGGCGTCTGCTTGATCTTCGCGCCGAAGAGCACGACGAACATCCATCCCCACAGCAGCAGCGGCCCGGACTCGGTCAGGCCGAGCACGACCAGCAGTGCTCCGATCAGGGTCGGGAGCAGTGTGAGGGGCGAGTGCGGGCGATCGGCGCGCAGGTCCCACCGCGGTCGATCGACGGCGAAGAACCACGAGCGCCAGACGTACGCGAGGTACACCAGCGCGAGCAGCAGGACGCCGATGCCCCCCAGCTGCAGATAGGCGTCGAACCACATGCTGTGCGCCTGCACGACGGTCTGTCCGTGGTCGACGATCCAGCCGTCGATGAGCGGTTCCGAGGCGATCCAGGGCGTCGAGAAGCCCCACCCGACGATCGGGTGCTGGTCGGCGCGCGCCACGACGTCGGCCCAGATGCCCTCGCGGCCCGTGAGGTCTGCGCCGCGGCCGAGAAGCCCGAACAGGGCGTCGCGGCCGAACCACAGCGCGGCGCCCGCGCCGAGCCCGACGGCGGCGTACAGCAGGTACCACCGCGTGCGTTCGCCGGGGCGACGGGCGGTGCGCATCACCAGCACCGTGCCGAGCACGAGGGCGACGAAGGCCGCCGCGATGAAGGCCGTCGCCGACCCGGCACGGACGAAGAGGAAGGCGGCGACCGCCATCCAGCCGATGAGCAGCGTGCGGCGGGGGGCTCCGGCGGCGAGGCGCACCGCGAAGACGATGAGGGCGACGAGCATGACCGCGGCCAGCAGGTTGGCGTTGCCGAACACGCCCTGGATGCGACCGCCGTCGAAGAGGTTGTCGCGCGACCAGTAGACGATCGGATCGACCCGTTCCGAGGGCACGACGAAGCCGGGCAGCAGCGGGCCGCGCACGAACACCGAGACCACGACCTCGAACAGCAGCGACAGGCCCACGATCCATTTGGCGGCCGACGCGACCGCCCGCACGACGTCGCGCCAGGTGAGCACGGCGCCGATGAACAGCGCCTGGAAGGTCGTGATGGCCAGCAGCAGCCACGTGAGCACGGATGCCGCGGGCCACGCGCTCCACGAGATCGAGGCCGCCGCCCAGGCGACGTATCCGAAGGCGAGCCAGGGCAGGCGGCGCACCGCCACCGGGGGACGCACCACGATCCACACGATCGCCGAGACCACGGCGGAGCAGGCGACGACGATCGCGGCGACGAGGGGGCCGACCGCGTTGACGAGCCCGACGCCACCCAGGGCGAGCACGAGCACGAGCACGCACCAGGCGCGCATCAGCAGGTGCCCGGTCGTCTCGCGCGGCGGTGCCGTCGGCGGCGCCGACACGGGGTGATTCGTGTACATCGCCATGGTGTGTTCAGGGTACCGGTCGGCATCCGGGGGCGCGGGGTGCTGCCACTAGGCTGACGCCCGTGCTTGTTGCGATCTCGAACACGCCCCGCGACTACGCCTGGGGCAGCCCGACGCTCATCGCCGACCTCGAGGGCCGCGAGCCCACCGGCGCCCCCGAGGCCGAGGTGTGGTTCGGCGACCACCCCGGCTCGCCCGCCGAGGTGCACGACGGCTCCGACCGCACGCTCGACGCCTGGCTCCCGGCCGAGGCCGCGGCGCACGGTGTCCCGGCGAAACTCCCGTACCTGCTCAAGCTGCTCGCCGCCGGCGCGCCCCTGTCGATCCAGGTGCACCCCTCGAAGGATCAGGCCGTCGAGGGCTTCGCCCGTGAAGAGGCCGCCGGTGTTCCCCGCGACGCGGGGTCGCGCAACTACAAGGACGACAACCACAAGCCCGAGGTCATCGTCGCCCTCAGCGACACGTTCACCGCCCTGGCGGGCCTGCGCGACATCGCGCGCACCCGGGCCCTGGTCGCCGCCCTCGGCGACGCGCCCGCGGTGACGGCGCTGCGCGAGCGCCTGGCCGCCGACGATGCGAGCGCGGCCCTGCGCTCGACGATCGGCTGGCTGCTGGGAGACGCCGATGCGGCGGAGATCGCCGAGATCGTCGACGCCGCGGCCGCGGCCCACTCCGACGAGTTCGCGGCCGAACTGGCGTTGGCGGGCTCGCTCCACTCGGCGTATCCGGCCGACCCGGGCATCGTGGTGGCGCTGCTGATGAACCTCGTCGAACTGCGCCGCGGCGAGGCGATCTTCGTGCCCGCCGGCGTGCTGCACGCGTACGTCGCGGGTCTCGGCGTGGAGATCATGGCCGCCAGCGACAACGTGCTGCGCGGGGGGCTGACCCCCAAGCACATCGACGTCGCGGAGCTGCTCTCGCTCGTCGACTTCCGTCCGGCGGAGCCGCCGTTCCTGCCCCCGACCGTCGCGGACGGTGTCGAGGTGTTCGCCCCGGGGATCGCGGACTTCGCCCTCGGACACCTCCTGCCCGGCGCCGCGGCGGCGCTGGAGCTGCGCGGGGTGGCGATCGCCCTGGGTGTCTCGGGTGAGACGGTGCTCACCGGCGCCGCCGGGGGCACGGTGACCCTGACGGCGGGTCAGGCGGCGCTCATCACGCCCGACGAGTCGCCGGTCTCGACCGACGGCGGCGGCGAGGTCTTCGTCGCGATGCCCGGCGCCTGACGACCCGACACGCCGTGGCGCGTCGTGAAGGTTCATCTCGGCCTTGAGGGTTTACGATCCGCGACTTGACCAAATCGAATGACACAGGTGTAATTACTCATGCGCGGCACCGCGCGTCACGGGGTTCGAACCAGGCGGAGGACGATATGGCGACATCGCAGTACCGGTCCGGTGTGCCGGACAACTGGTTCGTCGATCCGGTCGATCTCGGTGTTCCCGGAGTCCGTCGTGACATCGACTCCACCGAAGAGAGCACCCTCTCGTGGCAGACCGATGCGCTGTGCTCGCAGACCGACCCCGAGGCGTTCTTCCCCGAGAAGGGCGGCTCGACGCGCGACGCCAAGCGCATCTGCACCTCGTGCGACGTGAAGTCCGAGTGCCTCGAATACGCGCTGCAGAACGACGAGCGCTTCGGCATCTGGGGCGGTCTCAGCGAGCGCGAGCGCCGCAAACTCAAGCGCCGCGCCTGATCTCCGGCCCGCTTCACCCGCAACCGGGCGATCCCGTCGCCGACGGCGCGGCGTGCGTCATCGCGCAGGACCGCGCTTAGGCTGATCCGCGTCATGCCCGCTCGTGTACACGCCATCCTCGTCGTCCGCCCCGAAGGACGCACTCCCGCCGCGAACCATCTGCAGCGGACGCTCGCCGCGCTCGCCGCGCAAACGCGTCCCGTCGACGCCCTCACCATCGTGCTGTGCGGCGCCGATCCGGCACTGACCCAGCTCGCCGCCACCTCGGGCGCCGAGGGCGTGATCACCGCCCCCGCGGGAACCTCCTTCGCCGCCGCGACCGCACTCGCGACCCCACGCCTCACCGGTGACGCGGTGTGGCTGCTCGCGCAGGACACCGCGCCCGACCCCGACGCCCTCGTGCGACTGGCCGGTGCCCTCGAGCTGTCGCCCTCGCTCGTGGTCGCCGCCCCCAAGCTCGTGGCGTGGGACGAGCGCGACATGATCCTCTCGCTCGGCGTCAGCATGAACCACTACGGCAGCACCGTCGAGCTCGCCGCGGGCGAACTCGACCAGGGCCAGCACGACGGCGACGCCGACGTGCTCGGCACCGACGTGCGCGGCGTGCTCGTCCGACGCGACGCGTGGACCTCGCTCGGGGGCCTGGATCCCGCCCTGGGCGGCGCCGACGAGGGGCTCGACCTGGGCGTGCGCGCCCGCCTCGCCGGCACCCTCGTCTCGGTCGTGCCCGCGGCCCGCGTCGCGGTCGCCGGTGACGGTGTCGCGGCGATGGCCCGTGGCCGTCGACGGGCCCGACGACGCGCCTTCGCCACGCGCACCGCGCAGTTGCACCGTCGTCTCGCCTACGCGCCGGCGCCCGCCGTGCCCCTGCACTGGTTGTCGTTCCTGCCGTTGGCGCTCTGGCGCACAGTGCTGCACCTCGTGACGAAGATGCCCTACCGGGTCCTTCCCGAGTGGGGCGCGACACTGTTGGTGATGGCCCGGGTGGCCGCGGTCGCCCGCGCCCGCCGCCGCATCCGCGCCGTCCGCACGGTGGGGTGGTCGCGCATCGCCCCCCTGCGGGTCTCCCGGGCAGAGATGCGGCTGCGATGGGAGGGCGACGGGGCCGACCCCGACGCCCCCGTGCGCTCGGAGCTGCGCTTCTTCGTCGGTGGGGGCGCGTGGACGGTCCTCGGCGCCCTCGCGGTGTCGGCGGCGCTGTTCGCCCCCCTCCTCGCCTGGCCCGTGCTCGGCGGGGGCGCCCTCGTGCCGCTGCGGGCCAACATCGCCCAGCTCTGGCAGGACGCCGCCTGGGGAGCGCGCCCCCTGGGCCTGGATGCCGTGGGCCCCGCCGATCCGTTCTCGGCCCTCGTCGCGCTGATCGGCACCCTGTCGCCCGGCGACCCCTCGCGGGCCTTCGTGGTGCTGTGGGTGCTGGCCCTGCCGCTCGCCGTGCTCGGCGCGTGGTTCGCCGCGACGCGCGTGACCGAGTCGTCGCTGCTGCGCATCACGGCCGCCCTCGCCTGGGCGCTCGCCCCGACGTTCCTCGCCTCGCTCGTCGAGGGTCGCCCGGCTGGGGTGCTGCTGCACCTGCTGCTGCCGTGGCTGTTCTACGCCGCGAGCGTCGCCCACCGTTCGTGGGCGCCCGCCGGGGCGGCATCCGTTCTGCTGGTGGGCGTGCTCGCGTGCGCCCCCTCGCTCGCTCCGGCCGTGGTCGTGCTCTGGTCGGCGGCCCTGGTCGTCGTGGCCCTCGTCGCCGGTCGCGGCGTGGCGCGCGTGGTCTGGCTGCTGGTGCCCTCGATCGTCGTGTTCGCGCCGCTGGTGTGGACGCAGGTGCGCACGGGCAATGTCTGGGGCCTGCTCGCCGACCCCGGCGTGCCCTACGCCGGCGCCGAGGTCCCGTCCGATCCCCTCGGGCGGGCGCTCCTGGCCGTCGGCTTCCCCACCTCCGACCCCGGCGGGTGGGCGTCGCTCACCGGCGGTCCCGTCTGGTGGGTGGGTCTTCTCGTGGCACCCTTGGCGGTCCTCGCCGTGCTGTCGGTGCTCACCCCGCGGTGGGTCACCGGCTCCGCTCTCATCGTCGTCACCGCCGCCGGGCTGGCCACCGCCTTCGCCGCCGTCGGCGTGGCCGTCTCGTTCGATCACGCCGTCGCGGTGCCGCTCTGGCCCGGCGCCGGCCTGAGCCTGGCGTGGGTGGGGGTGGTCGGTGCGGCGGTCGTCGCGCTCGACGCCGGCATCGTGCCGCGCGTCTCGGCGCTGCGCCCGATCGGCGCCCTCGTGGTGCTCGCCGCCCTGCTCGTCGCCGTCGCGCCCGCCCTGACGGCGCAGACGGGTAACGGCGACTCCGGGCGCTCGGTCGTCACCAACGGTCCCGTCTCGACCCTGCCGGCCTTCGTCGCCGCCGAGGGGCGCGGATCCACCGACGTCGGGACCATCGTGCTCGACCCGCGCGCCGACGGGCTGCGGGTCGACGTCGTCTGGGGCGGAAGCGCCACGCTGTCGGGACAGAGCACCGTGCAGTCCACGCGCACGACCCCCGGTCCGGGCGACGTCGAGCTCGCCGCCCTCGCGGCGGATCTCGTATCGCCCTCGGCCGGCGACGTCGTCTCGCGCCTGGCCGCACGCGGCATCGGTTTCGTGCTGCTGGAATCCGCCCCCGCGGGGGAGGACGACGTCATCCGCGGGGCGCGCCTGGGGGCGGCCACCTCGCTCGATCAGCGCGATCTGCTCGACCCGGTCGGGGCGACCTCCCGGGGCGACCTGTGGCGCGTCAACGCCCCGCTGCAGCCGCGCGCCGAGATGGACGCCCACCAGGTCGCCCTGCAACGGCTGGTGACGTTCGGATCGATCGGCGTGCTGCTGGTCGCCCTGCTGCTCGCCGTTCCCACCGCCGCGTCGCGCCGCGTCGCGCGCCGCACGCCGCGCATCGTCGGCCCGACGCCGGGAGGATCCCGATGAGCAACCGTCGCTTGGCCCGCGTGGCGGCCACCAGCGCCCGCGTCGTGGCCGGCGCCGCCGTCGCCACGGCGGCGGTGGTGGGAACCGTGGTCGGCATCGCCGCCCCCTGGCCCGAGTACACGGCCACTCCCGTGCGTGTGGAGGCGACGCCCGCTCCCTCCGACACCGTGCTCGCGTGCGACGGCCCCCTGCTCGCCCTGGGGCGCAGCGCCGACGCCGCCGGAAACCTCAGCGCCGCCGCCGCCCAGCAGGTCGTCAGCGGACCCGCCGACAGTGCCGCGGCGGTCACCACGCTCACCGGCGCCACGGCCGACGCGTCCGGCGACGCCGAGGCCCTCCGCGCGGCACCGCTCGACGAGACCCAGACCCCTCTGGCCGCCGCGGGGTCGGCGACCGCCGTCTCGGACGATCTGACCGGGTTCGCGGCATCCGCGTGCCGCGCCCCCCTCGCGGAGTCGTGGTTGGTCGGAGGCGCGACGACCACCGGCGCGAACGACCTGGTCGTGCTCGCCAACCCCGGCGAGGTTCCCGCGACGGTGCAGCTGTCGGTCTACGGAGCGCAGGGCGTGTCGACGCCTCCCGGCGGGCGCAACCTCGTCGTGCCCCCCGCCGGTCGCCGCGTGGTGCCCCTGGCGGGGCTCCTGCTGGGCGAGGAGAGCCCAGTCGTGCGCGTGGTCGCCTCGGGCGCTCCGGTGCACGCGTCGCTGCAGTCCGCCCTCACCCGCGTGCTGCTGCCCGGCGGGAGCGATCAGGTCGCGCCGATCGCGCAGGCCGACACGCGGCTGGTGATCCCGGGCGTCGAGGTGCTCACCACCGGTCAGGGGCAGGCCGGCACGGTGCTGCGTCTGCTGTCGCCCGGCGCCGACGCCACCGCCACGGTGACCCTGTCGCCGCTGGACGCCGCGGTCGCCGCCCCCGCTCCGAGTCAGGTTCCGCTGAGCGTCGGCAAACCCACCTCGCTCGACCTGTCGGGTCTGGCCGCCGGCGCGTACACCGTCGAGGTCGACGCCTCGGCTCCGGTCGTGGGCGCGACGTGGTCGACCACGGGATTCGGCGAGGGCGCCGACTTCGCCTGGTACTCCCCGGCACCGCGCTTCATCTCGGCGAGCACCATCGCCGTGGCTCCCGGCGTGGGCGCCGCGGTCGTGCTGACCGCCGAAGCCCAAGACGTCACGGTGACCCTCGCCCCGACCGACGGGGGAGCGCCGATCGTGGCGACGGTCGCCGCGGGAACGAGCGTCGCGGTCCCCGCGGCGGCGGGTGCCTATCGTCTCGAGACGAGCGCCGCGGTTCATGCCGCGGTGACCTACTCGGGAGCGGGCGCGCTCGCGTCGTACCCGCTGTGGCCGGCGGATGCCGCCGCTTCGGCGCTGACGATCCTGCCCTGACGCGTCGCCGCGACGTCGCGCCCGTGCGGCGTGCGCGCGTCGATCAGAAGAAGCGGAAGCGCTCGGGGCCGAGGTCCCACGGGTCGCGGTCGAGGAACTCGGCCGCGGCGCGGAAGACGGCGCCCTCGATCACCATGCGGCGGTGCAGGTCGTCGTCGTGATGCGGATGCCCGAGGCGCTCGATGGGCACGCGGTAGAGGATGATGCGTTTCTCTTCGCGCAGCACCGTCCACCGGGGGATGCCATCGGTCGCGGCCGGCGGCATGATGCCGATCTCGAACGACACGTCGCGCAGCTCGGTCCAGGCCGAGCGCAGGAACTCCGCGGCGGCCCCCACGGCGACGTCGAAGCGCTCGACGCGCGTGTCGACCGGCGGCAGCGGCGGACGCACGACGGGACTGCGGTTCTCGCGCCCGTGGCGGCCGTGCCGCGACGGACGGACGACCGGCCGGGCTTCGCGGGATCGTCGACGCACCATGCGTTCATCCTATGGTTGCGGTGCGCGACGTCGGCAGCTCCGTCGGTACCGTCTGCATGATCCGCGGGCACCGCCACCGTTCGTTTCGACGCATGAAGTCGACGCATAAACGCGGATCCTGCGCATAAACGCGCTGCCGTCGCGTTTATACGCAGGATGAGCGTTTATGCGTGTGGGGGCGATGCGGGCCCGGCGCAGAGGGCGCGATGGTGTGGCTGTACCGCCGCTGTCGGGCGCGGCATCCGGGGGCGACGGCGCGGCGCGGCGGTCGCCATGCGCCGGCTCTGTAGGCTGACCCGCGATGCGCGACAGACTCTGTTCGAAGGTGGCGTGCGCCCGCGAGGCGATGAGCACCCTCACCTACGACTACGGCGACCAGATGGCGGCCCTCGGCCCCCTCGGTCCCGTCGGAGACCCCCACGCGCACGATCTGTGCGCAATCCACGCCGATCGCCTGTCTGTTCCGCAGGGGTGGGTCGTCGTGCGGCACGAGACGCTGCGCGCCTGAGCCCGCCGCGTCAGACCCGCTCGGTGAGGGCGGCGGCGCGCTGATTCTCGAGCAGCAGCGCCCGGTACTCCCGGTCGCGCCGCACCGTCGACACGGCCCGCACGAGCGTCTCGGGGTCGGTCGGGGGCAGGGGCGACACGAACGGGCGGACCGCCTCGGCCAGCGCGGCGGCGACCCGCGCGCGCGAGACCGGGTCGAGCGCGTCGGCCCCGCGCACGAAGGTCGACATGCGCGCCGCCAGTCGGTCGGGCAGGCGCGAGACGTCGGCGATCGCGGCCCACGATTCGAGTCCCGGAGGGATGCCGGGGGCCGGCGGCGGCAGGGGACGCGTGCGCGTGCGCTCGCTCGAGGTGCCCGCGAGCAGATCGCCCAGGCGCTGGGAGCGGGGCGTGAACATCCCCACCACCGCCGCGATCGCCCCGAGGGTGAACCACAGTTCGAGCACGCCGACGAGGGAGCGGATGAACGCCTGACGGAACCCCGCCGCGCCGCCGTCGGTGCGGACGATGCGCCCACCGACCACGAGGCGGCCGAGGCTGCGTCCGCGCGACAGGGTTTCCACCGTCGTGGGCAGCGCGACCATGACGACGACGAGCAGGGTGACCACGGCGATCCCGACCGCGCTCTCGGGCAGCGTCGCTCCCACGACCATGGTCGCGATCAGCAGGCCGCCACCGAGCAGGAGCGCGAATCCCACCACCATGTCGATGAGGCAGCCGACCGCCCGCAGGAAGAACCCGAGGGGTTGGACGTCGAGGGCGACGGCCTCGCCGGTGAGGGTCTCGTCCGCACCCGTGTGCACGAGCGCGACCGAAGGTCCGGGGGTCGACGACGATGCCATGCGTACAGTTGACCACATGGACCTCGACGCCCTCACGGCCGCCCGACGAGACGAGTGGTCCCGCCTCGACGATCTCGGCCGTCGGCGCCGGTTGAGCGGCCCCGAGGTCGACGAACTCGTCACGCGCTACCGCGCGGCATCGGCCGACCTGGCCGACATCAAGACCTCGGCCGGACGCACGCCGCAGGGCGACTACGTCTCGCTGCTGCTCGCCCGCACGCGGCTGCGGCTGACGGGCGTGCGCGAGAACGTGCTGAAGCAGTTCCCGCGCTTCTTCCTGCAGCAGCTGCCCGCGGCGCTGTACCGGGTGCGGTGGATGACGCTGGCGGTGACGGTGTTCTTCGTCGCCGTCGCCACCCTCGTCGCCCTCTGGATCTCGAACGACCCCGCCGCGGTGGCCGCGCTCGGCTCGCAGAGTGAGCTGCAGAACTACGCCGACGAGCGCTTCGTCGACTACTACCGCGAGAATCCCAACGCGATCTTCGCCGGGACGGTCTGGACCAACAACGCGTGGATCGCGGCGCAGTGCGTGCTGTTCGGGGTGACCGGGTTCTGGCCGGCGATGGTGATCATGCAGAACGCCGTGGGCGTGGGGCAGTCGGCCGCGATCATGATCGCCTTCGACCGCGCCGACGTGTTCTTCCAGTTCATCCTCCCGCACGGCCTGTTGGAGCTCACCGCGATCTTCGTCGCGGGAGCGGCGGGTCTGCAGATCTTCTGGGCCTGGGTCGCCCCCGGCCGGCGCACGCGCGCCGCGGCTCTGGCGGCGGCCGGACGATCGCTGGCCACGGTGGCGGTGGGGCTCGTGTTCGCCCTGGCGCTGTCGGGTCTCGTCGAGGGCTTCGTCACGCCCCGCGACTGGCCGTGGCCCATCAAGATCGCCATCGGTGCGCTCGCGCTGGGCGTGTTCCTGTTCTACATGCTGTGGGTGGGCCGCAGGGCTGCGGCCGCGGGCGAGACGGGCGATCTCACCGAGTACGAGGCGGGGACTTCGACCCTCACCGCCGGCTGACGGCATCCGGTCGTTCCCGGCCGTTCCCCGGCGTGTCATTTTTGATTCACTCAAAAATAGCTAGGGTGGAGGCATGCTCGACAGTCAGCCGGACGCCACCGCGGATGCCCTCATCCGCGGCGCGGGTCTGCGGGTGACGGCGACACGCGTCGCCGTGCTCGAGGCGCTCCGCGCCCGGCCGCACGCCACCGCCGACGCGGTGTTCGACGGGATCCGGGGCACCCTCCCCGGAACCAGCAAACAGTCCGTGTACAACGCGCTCGGCGACTTCGCCGACGCGGGACTCGCCCGCCGCATCGAACCCGCCGGCCACGCCGGCACCTTCGAACTGCGCGTGGGCGACAACCACCACCACGTGGTGTGCACCGGGTGCGGACGCATCGACGACGTGGACTGCGTCGTCGGCGCGGCTCCCTGTCTGCACATGCCGGAGCAGAGCGGCTTTCTCATCGAAACCGCCGAGGTGACGTTCTGGGGCGTGTGCTCCGATTGTCGAGCGAAGTCCGAAGCCGAAAAACCGAGAGGATCCCGATGAGCGACGCTCTGAACGGGTGCCCCGTCTTCCACGATGGAGCCGCCCCCGACGACAACCGACTGCCCGTGGGCGAAGCCCCCGCCGACAGCGAGCCCGCCGGCGCCCTGCCCCATCCGACCCAGGGCTCCGCCAACCGCGTGTGGTGGCCCGAGTCGCTGAACGTGAAGATCCTCGCGAAGAACAACGCGCTGCGCGACCCGCTCGGCACGGACTTCGACTACCGCGCCGCGTTCGAGGCGCTCGACCTCGCCGCCGTCAAGAGCGACATCCAGCAGGTCATGACGACCTCGCAGGACTGGTGGCCGGCCGACTTCGGGCACTACGGCCCCCTTATGATCCGCATGGCGTGGCACAGCGCCGGCACCTACCGCGTGACCGACGGTCGCGGCGGTTCGGGCGCGGGCATGCAGCGCTTCGCGCCGCTCAACAGCTGGCCCGACAACGTCAACCTCGACAAGGCTCGCCGCCTGCTCTGGCCCATCAAGAAGAAGTACGGCCAGTCGATCTCGTGGGCCGACCTCATGATCCTCGCCGGCAACGTCGCGCTCGAGGACATGGGGTTCCCGACCTTCGGCTTCGCCGGCGGCCGCACCGACGTGTGGGAGCCCGACGACGACGTGTACTGGGGCCCCGAGACCACGTGGCTCGGCGACGAGCGCTACACGGGCAACCGCGAGCTGGAGCGCCCGCTCGCGGCCGTCCAGATGGGCCTCATCTACGTCAACCCCGAGGGCCCCAACGGCAACCCCGACCCGCAGCTGTCGGCCCACGACATCCGTGAGACGTTCGGCCGCATGGCCATGAACGACGAAGAGACCGTCGCCCTCATCGCCGGTGGTCACACCTTCGGCAAGACCCACGGAGCCGCGAGCGACTCGCACGTGGGAGTGAACCCCGAGGCCGCCGACATCAACGACCAGGGTCTCGGCTGGAAGAACAGCCACGGCACGGGCAAGGGCGACGACACCATCACCAGTGGTCTCGAAGTCACCTGGACCTACCACCCGACCCGGTGGGACAACGAGTTCTTCCACATCCTCTTCGCGTACGAGTGGGAGCTCTTCCAGAGCCCGGCGGGCGCCCACCAGTGGCGTCCGAAGAACGGTGGCGGCGCCGACATGGTGCCCGAGGCGCACTCCGACGGACGCCGCGAGCCCCGCATGCTCACGAGCGACCTGGCGCTGCGCGTCGACCCGGCGTACGAGAAGATCTCGCGCCGCTTCGCCGAGGACCCGGCCGCCTTCCAGGACGCCTTCGCCCGCGCCTGGTTCAAGCTGACCCACCGCGACATGGGACCGCGCGAGCGTTACCTCGGCTCCGAGGTCCCCGCCGAGGTGCTCGTCTGGCAGGACCCCGTGCCCGTCGTCGACCACGCGCTCATCGACGCCGCCGAAGCGGCGGCGCTGAAGCAGCAGATCCTCGACAGCGGCCTGACGGTGCCGCAGCTGGTCACCACGACCTGGGCGGCCGCCTCCACCTTCCGCGGCAGCGACAAGCGCGGTGGCGTGAACGGCGCGCGCATCCGCCTCGAGCCGCAGAAGAGCTGGACGGTCAACAACCCCGAGCAGCTGGCATCCGTGCTCTCGGTGCTCGAGAACCTCAAGGCCGACTTCGACGCGCAGGCGGCGGACGGCAAGAAGGTCTCGATCGCCGACCTGCTCGTGCTCGCCGGCAACGCTGGTGTCGAGCAGGCCGCTCGCGCGGGCGGTGTCGAGGTCGAGGTGCCCTTCACCCCGGGCCGCACCGACGCGACGCAGGAGCAGACCGAGATCGAGTCGTTCCGCTGGCTCGAGCCGGTCGCCGACGGCTTCCGCAACTACGCTTCGCGCGACGCGCGGCTGCCCGCGGAGTTCCTGCTGCTCGACAAGGCCAACCTGCTGACGCTCACCGCGCCCGAGATGACCGTGCTGGTCGGAGGCCTCCGGGCCATCGGCGCGAACTGGGACGGCTCCGACTGGGGCGTCTTCACCGACACCCCCGGTGCGCTGACGAACGACGTGTTCGCGAACCTGCTCGACCTCGGCACGACGTGGAAGCCGCTCGACAGCGGCAAGCACGCGTTCCAGGGCACGAAGGACGGCTCCGGCGAGACGGTCGGGATCGGCACGCGCGTCGACCTGGTGTTCTCGTCGAACTCCGAGCTGCGCGCGCTCGCCGAGGTCTACGCCTCGGACGACGCGAAGCAGAAGTTCGTGCGCGACTTCGTCGCCGCCTGGCAGAAGGTCACCGAGCTCGACCGCTTCGACCTGGTCTGACCATCCGTCCCCGCTGCGGCGGGTGCGCTGCGGCTCGGTACCCGCGGCATCCGGAAGGCCCGTCCCCTCGCGGGGGCGGGCCTTTCGTCGTGCGCGCGGCGCTGCTGCGGCTCACCGGCAAGCTGTTGCTGCCTTCGTCCCCCCGCCGGGGGGATGTCCCACTTTGTGCGGGTTTGCGGCCCGGTTGCTGCACGAAGTGGGACATGCGCGAGGTGGCGGCGGTGTCTGCCTGGGGGATGTCCCCACTTTGTGCGGGTTTGCGGCGCTGGGGCCGCACGAAGTGGGACACGCAGGGTGCGGGCGACTGCCGTGCAGAGGCGGCGCGTGAGGCGGTGTCTGCCGGGGGATGTCCCACTTCGTGCAGGTTTGCGGCTCTGTTGCTGCACGAAGTGGGACATGCGCGAGGTGGCGGCGGTGTCTGCCTGGGGGATGTCCCACTTTGTGCAGGTTTGGGGCACGGGCACTGCACGAAGTGGGACATGCAGGGTGCGGGCGACCGCCTCGCGGGGGCGGCGCGTGCGCAGGGGAGGATGCGGCCGGGCTCAGGCGAGCGACAGGCGGCGCAGACCCTCGTCGAGAGAGACCGCGGGCGTCCAGCGCAGGTCGCGGCGGATCTCGGTCTGGTCGAACCAGTGCGCGGTCGACAGCTGCTCGGCGAGGAACCGCGTCATGGGGGGTTCGTCCTCGCCCGGGCGCACGGCCCACACGCGCTCGACGAGGGCGCCGGCCGCGCGAGCCAGCCCCGCCGGCACGCTGAACCGCGGCGGTTCGACGCCCGAAGCGCGGCAGATCCCGGCGAGCAGGTCGCCGACCGGGCGCGGCTCGCCGTTGGTCAGCACGTACGCGCGACCGCTCACCTCGTTGACGCGGTCCAACGCGGCGACGATCCCGGATGCCGCATTGTCGACGTACGTGGAATCGATGAGCGCGGTTCCCCCATTGAGCAACGGGAGTCGACCCCGGCGGGCGCGGTCTACCACGCGGGCGATCAGCTGGGTGTCGCCCGGCCCCCACACGAGGTGCGGGCGGATCGCGACCAGGGCGGTATCGCCGCCCGCGCGCGAGAGGGCGATCAGCTCGGCCTCGGCCTTCGTGCGGGCGTACTCGCCGTGCGCGGCGTCGGGGTCGGCGGGCTCGGCCCCGACCCCGGCCAGGGCGTGACCGGCGTGCGCGACCGACGGCGACGACACGTGCACGATGCGCCGGACGCCGGCGGCCGACGCGGCGTCGAGGAGCGTCCGCGTGCCCTCGACGTTGACGGCCCGGAACTGCGCGGGGTCTCCCGCCAGCGACACCTTCGCGGCCAGATGCACCACGCCGTCGACACCCTCGAGGGCGGATGCCACGGCATCCGGATCCGTCACGGAACCGAGGCGATCCTCGGCGCCGTCGACGCGCGAGGGGCGGCGCTGGAGCGTGCGCACCTGATGACCGGCATCGTGCAGGGCACGCACGACCGCGCCGCCGAGAAAGCCGGACGCGCCGGTGGCGAGGACCCTCACGGCGCCGTCGGCTTCGCGCCGGCGAGCAGACGCTCGGCCCACGCGGCGAGGCGCGAGCGGTCGATCTTGGAGTTGTGGCGGATGTCGGTGGGCAGCGCCGGCACCACCAGCACGGCGGCCAGCGACTGCGCCGTCGAGGCGCGGACGGCCTCGGTCAGTTCCGGCGTCGCCAGCCCCGGGCGCCGCGCGCCGGCCTCGACCACGGCCACGACGACCTGTCGACCGACGGGGCCGACCCCGACCGCGGCCGCGCGTTCGACGGCGGGCACGGTTTCGGCATCCTGCTCGATGCCGACCGGGGTGACGGGACCCTCGGCGGTCGTGATGACGTGGGGGAGTCGCCCCTCGATCCACAGGCGTCCGTCGGCGTCGAGGTGACCCACGTCGCCCGTGCGGTGCCAGCGGTCGGCGACCCCGCGGCGGGCCTCGCGGTCGGTGAGGTAGAGGCGGAAGTATCCGCGCTTGAGGTGCGGGGCTGAGATGACGACCTCGCCCGTCACTCCGGCGTCGGTCGAGGGCTCTCCGGTGGCGCGGCCGTCGGGGCCGATCGCCGAGATGCGCACCTGGCCCGTGCCGAGGGGACGACCGACGCAGACGCCGCGGTCGCCGGTCACTGCCGCGCGCTCGATCTCGGGCAGGGTCACATCGGCGACGAGCAGGCACTCGGTCATGCCGTACGGGGTATGCGCGGTCGCCCGGGGCATGAGCTCCTGCGCACGGCGCAGCAGGTCGATGCCCACGGGGGCACCCGTCGAGAGGAAGGTGTAGACGCGGGCGAGGGCGGCGCGGTCGTCGGCGTCGAGGGCATCCGAGGTGGCGACGACGTTGTGCACCGCGGCGGGCGAGAGGAACACGATGCGGGCGTCGGAGGCACGGACGGCTGCGGCCACCGCCGTGGCGGTGAGGGTGCGCGGCGCCGAGACGTCCATGTCGGGGGTCGCTGAACGCGTTCCGAGCGCCGGGCCCAGCAGTGCGAACGGCGCGAAGCCCGTCACCAGACCGGTGTCGGCCGTGACGCCGAAGTGCGCGGCCAGGGTGTCGCGCAGGGCCGTGAGTTGCGCGTGCGTGTACACGACGCCCTTCGCCGGTCCCGTGGACCCCGAGGTGAACAGGATCGCCGCAAGGGCATCGGCGTCGGGGGCGGCGGGCAGCGCGCGTCCGCGGCCGGCACGCGCGAGGTCCGACAGGCTCGCCTCGACGCCGAGAGCGCGCGAGGTCACCGACGGCAGAGAGGCGGCCGACACCCGGCGTCCCGGCCATCCGAGCGCGCGGGCGGCGGCGAGACCGGCGACCTCGCCGATGACGACGTCGGGACCGGCGCCGCGCACGGCACGCGACAGACCCCGGATGCCGAGACCCCGGTCAGCCACGACCACGACGGCGCCGATGCGCAGGCACGCGTACAACGCCGCGGTCAGGGTGGGTCCGGGTGGCACCAGGAGCGAGACGCGGTCGCCCGCGCGCACGCCGAAGGCGTCGAGACCGGCGGCGAGCTCGTCGACGCGGGTCGACAGCTGCCGCCAGCTCACGCGCAGCGGCGCGCCGTCGCGCGCGGTGCTCATGTCGATCACGGCGGTGTCGTCGTCGTCTCGGCGGGCGACGAGGGCGTCCCACAGGCGACCGGCGGGGGCGGTGTCGCCCGCACCGTCGAGCTCCGCTTGCGCGCGTGCCGCCTTCGCGCGGCCCGCGCGGGTCTCGGCGGGGGCGGCATCGGCGGTGTCGGGGAGAGCGACGACCTTCTCGTCGAGCCAGTCGAGCACGACGTCGGCGTAGGGGCGCTCCTCGGCGATGAGGTGCCCGGCGCCTTCGAAACGATGCACGTCGGCGTGCGGCATCCGCTCGGTGAGATCGTCGAGGTGGCCCTCGCCGAACACGGGGTCCTTCGGTCCGCGCAGGAAGAGCGCGGGGACGTCGAGGTCGCGGAGCCCCGTCGACATCCGACGGAGCGCCGGAGTGCTCTCGTCGGTCGCGGTGGCCGGGATGTCGGCCACGAACCCGCCGATGCCGCGGCGACGGGCCACGGTGGCGTACGGGGAACGGAACGCCGCCCGCACGGCCGGGTCGAGATCGGCCAGCGCGAGGGTGGTGTCGAGGAACGCCGTGGTGCCGGTGGTGCCCGCGGCGAGCATTCCGCGCGCCGTCGCCACCCGCAGGGCGAAGGGCAGGGGGGCACCGTCGGGGTGATGCACGGCGGTGTTGAGGGCGATGACGGCCGCGAGGCGGTCGCGGTTCTCGACGGCCCAGCCGAGCGAGACGGGTCCGCCCCAGTCGTGGCCGATGGTGACGACCGGGCCGGCGAGGTCGAGCCTCGTCACGAGGGCGTCGAGGTCGGCGATGCGCTGCGCGAGCGTGCGGCGGAGCGTCGTGCGCTCCGAGAAGCCCATCTCGAGCTGGTCGACGGCGACGACGCGCCACGGGGTCGCCCCGGTCTCGGCGCGGCGGAGCGAGGCGTTCACCAGGGCGCGCCAGAGGTACGACCACGTCGGGTTGCCGTGCACCGCGACGATGGTGCCGCGGGGCTCGATGCCGCGTTCCGCGAGGGCGGGACCGGTGTCGAGCACGTGCCAGGTGCGCGTGCGCCCCGCGTCGGCGGCGGCGCCGGGCACCTCGACCAGTCGAGAGAGCGACGGATCGAGCCCGGGCAGTCCCGCCGGAGGAAGCGTGGCGGCGGGGGCGGTGACCCTCACCAGGCCAGCTCCAGCATGCCGGTGTTCAGCCCGGAGCCCACCCCCATCAGCAGGACGCGATCACCCCGGCGGAGCGTGTGCTGCTCGTCGGCGAGGGTGATCGGAATGGATGCCGGACCGACATTGCCCAGGTGGGGGTACGTGACGGGCACGCGGGTGCGGTCGAGCTTGGCGGCGCGGACGATCGCGGAGGTGTGCACTGACGAGACCTGGTGCGTGATGTACCGGTCCATACCCGTCCACGAGAACTCGCCCTTGGCTTCTTTCCACGCCGAGACGACGAGGTCGAGTCCGCCCTTGAGCAGGGCCTTGGCGTCGGTGAACATGCCGTCGACGCTGCCGACGCAGAGGTCGTAGAACTCGGTCGCGGCGCGGGTGACGCCGCCGACCAGGCGGTGGCCCTCGGGATGGTCGCTCGCGCGTCCGAGCACGGCGGCGGCCGCGCCGGAGCCGAGGGTCAGCGACGCGAACTCCTGCATGAACGCGTCGCGATCGAGGTCTTCGCGCACGAGCCGGTTGATCGTGTTGACCTGGATCTCGTCGGCGTCCTCACCGTTGACGATGAGCGCGTAGCGCACCTGGCCCGACTGGATCATGCCCGCGGCGAGGCTCATACCGTTGATGAAGCCGAGGCACGCGTTGGCCACGTCGAAGTTGATGGCGGAGCTGGGAAGACCGAGGCCGTGATGCAGGCGGACGGCGACCGAGGGCTCCAAGTGCTTGCGGGTGACGGAGGTGTTGATGATCAGGCCGATCTCGCTCGGATCCACGCCCGCCTCGGCCAGTGCCTGCTTGCCCGCGGCGATGGTCGCCTCATCGGACGACTCGCCCGCGGCCCAGTTGCGACGCTCGTTGACGCCGGCCACGCGACGGAGCAGACCGGGCTTCAACTTCAGCCGGTGCAACGCGGGAGCGAGCCGATCCTCGATGTCGTCCGACGTCGTGACCCGGCCGGGCAGAACGCTCGCCACCGATACGAGGGCCACATCGTCGAAGCGTGTCGTGGCGTTTCCTGGCAAGAGTTCTCCCGCATCCTGTGCGTAGACGGCGCAGCCGGGCGCGGAGGGGACGCGCCGACGGCTCGAAGGGTACCCCCCAGGATAAGCCGCGTCGTATGTCCTCGGCTGCATGGGGGCTGGGTGTGCTACAGGCGCCCGGCCGCCTTCAGCGCGAGGTAGCGGTCGGCGACGAGCGGCGGCAGATCGTCGGCCGACGCCGAGACGGCGTCGCCCCCGGCGCGGACCACGGCCGCCCGCACCCGGTCGGCGTCATGCCGCGCGCGCTCGATCGCGGCGGCGGCGTACACGTCGGCGGCGTCGCGGTGGGCCGGGGCGTCGCCCGGGCCGTCGGTCGCCGTCGCCACCAGCAGCCGCGATCGCGCCGCGACCGCCGGGAGCGACGCGAGGAACGCGCGTGCGGCTTCGGGGTCGTCGGCGGCCGTCAGCAGCACGACCAGCGCGGGGCGCACCGAGAGGCCCCGCACCTGCGCGAAGGCGGCGTCCCAGTCGGTGTCGATGAGTTGCGGGTCGACGGGCGCCATCGCCTCGACCAGCGCGGGCAGCAGCTGCGCGCCGTCGGTGCGGGTGACGCGCGCGCGGGTCACGCGGTCGAACATGAGGAGGTGCACGTGGTCACCGGCGCGCGTCGCGAGCACTGACAGCAGCAGAGCGGCCTCCATCGCGGCATCCAGCCGCACGCCGTCACCCACGCGGGCGGCGGCTGTTCGTCCGGTGTCGATGACGATGACGACGTGCCGATCGCGCTCGGGACGCCAGGTGCGCAGCATGGTCGTTCCGGCGCGCGCCGTCGCCCGCCAGTCGATCGAGCGCACGTCGTCGCCCCGCACGTACTCGCGCAGGCTGTCGAACTCGGTGCCCTGCCCGCGCACCTGTAGCGAGGTGTTGCCGTCGAGCTCGCGCAGGCGGGCGAGTCGCGAGGGGAGGTGTCGCCGGGAGGTGAACGGGGGCAGGACGCGCAGACGCCCGGGGGCGTCGACCACCGCCTGTCGGCCGGCGAGCCCCAGGGGACCCGCGGCGCGCACGGTGACGAAGGCGCTGCGCAACTCGCCCCGGCGCCGCGGGAGCAACGACAGCGCAGCTCCCCGTCGCTCGCCGGGCGGCACGGTGAAACGCTGCCGCTCGTCGGGCGCCCCGGCCGTCGGCTGCCACGCGTCGCGCACGACAGCGCGCAGAAGGCGGGTACCGAGGTTGCGCACCCGCAGTTCGCCGGTCACCGGCTCGTCGCGCAGCGCCCGCTCCGGCACCGTGCGAGTGATCTCGACCCGGCGCGGGTCGGCGGCGAGGGCGATGTCGATCGCCGCGAGCACGACGCACAGAGCCACCCATCCGCCCGCGACCGCCCACGCCGGAGCCCCCGCGGTGCTGAGCAGCACGAGGGGCCCGACGCCGAGGGCGACGAGCAGGGCGAGACGGCCGGAAACGAACATCAGATGGGGACGCGCGTCTGCTGCAGGACCGACGTGAGGATCGCGTCGACCGAGACGCCCTCGATCTCGGCCTCGGGCCGCAGGCGGATGCGGTGACGCCAGACGGGCACGAGCATGGTCTGCACGTGGTCGGGCGTGATCGCCGGGTAACCGCCGAGCCAGGCCCACGCCTTCGCGGCGGCGAGCAGTCCCGTGCTGGCGCGCGGGCTCACGCCCAGCAGCACCGACGGGCTCTGACGCGTGGCGCGCGCGAGATCGACCACGTAGCCGAGCAGGTCGTCGTCGACGGCCACGGATGCCGCGGCGCGCTGTGCCGCCAGGATCTGCGACGCGGTGACCGCCGGCGTCACCCCGGCCTCGTCGAGGTGCCGAGGGTCGAATCCTCCTGCGTGCCGGCGGAGCACGTCGACCTCGGCGTCGCGGCCCGGCAGGTCGACGACGAGCTTCAGCAGGAACCGGTCGAGCTGGGCCTCGGGCAGGGTGTAGGTGCCCTCGTGCTCGATGGGGTTCTGCGTGGCGGCGACGAGGAACGGGTCGGGAAGCGCACGGCTCACCCCATCGGACGACACCTGGCGTTCTTCCATGGCCTCGAGCAGCGCCGCCTGCGTCTTGGGGGGCGTGCGGTTGATCTCGTCGGCGAGCAGCACGTGCGTGAACACCGGGCCCGCGCGGAACTCGAACTCCCCGGCCCGCGCGTCGTAGATCAGCGAACCCGTCACATCTCCGGGCATGAGGTCGGGGGTGAACTGCACGCGGCGGGTGTCGAGACCGAGCGCGCGGCTGAAGGAGCGCACCAGCAGCGTCTTGGCGACGCCCGGAACGCCCTCGAGCAGCACGTGTCCCCGCGAGAGCAGGGCGATCAGCAGCCCTGTCACGGTGCCGTCCTGGCCGACGACGGCCTTGCCGACTTCGAGGCGCACCTGGTGCATGGCCTCGCGGAGGGCCGCGTGGTCGTCGGCGCTCGCGGTCGTGGTGTGGGGAGCTGCGGAGTTCTCGGGGCTGTCGGTCATCGGGTGGTCCCTTCGGTTCGGACGGCGGCGCGCACGCTCGCCTCGAGATCGCGGAGTCGGTCGGCGGCCGCGACGAGGTCACGGTCGGTACGGGGTGAGTCGTCGACGAGGATGCCGCGGACCAGGCCGCGGTCGGCGCCCAGTCGTTCGGCGACGGCATCGGAGGTGTCGACGGGGGAGGTGCGCGCCGCGAGGCCCAGCAGCCGACCGAGCCGGGCGCGGCTCGCGCGCCGTAGCTCGTCGAGCGCGTGCCCCGCGTCGGCCGAGGCGGCGTACAGCCGCGCGCGGCCCTCGGTGGTCTCGTTCGCCCGCACCGTGACGGGGAGGCGCTCGGTGACGAGCGGGCCGAACCGACGGCCCCGCCAGACGGCGGCGGTGAGCGCGGAGGCGAGCAGCAGCAGGATCGCCGGTGTCACCCAGGGGGGTGTCAGGTCGGCGAGGGTGGGGGCGGTGGTGCCCTGGTCGGCGTCGGAGGGGGAGGGCACGTACCAGACGAGAGCGTCGGTCTGTCCGAGGACACCGATCGCCAGCGCGGCGTTGCCGTCGGCCGTGAGGGTGGAGTTGGTGAGCACCGACAGACCGTCGAGGGCGGTCACCGTGCGTCCGCCCCGCTCGTCGGTCAGCAGGGCGTATTCGTCGCCGACGGGGTAGCAGCCCTGCACGCCGTCGCCCGGCACGAGCAGTTCGCCCACGCGGGCGTCTCCGGCGCCACGCGCCGCGGGCACGTCGCACGCCGGGCCCGTCGTCGCGTCGTCGGTGAAACCGCCCAGCGAGGAGCCGTTCAGGAGCACGCCGAGCGCCCGCGAGCGCGGTTCGACGAGCACGGTGTGCCGTGCCCGTTCCGCGAGGTTGCTCAGTGCGTCGTCGGAGAGCATCGGGGCGTCGCGCAGCACGAGCGTGGCGTCGCCTCCGCCGAGCGCGCGTTCGGCGGCCTGACGGTCGCGGGCGACGGTGACGCGGACGCCCTGCTGCTCGAGGATCCGGACCACCGCCCGGGTGCCGTCGGGGCCGGCCGACTCGGGGTCGAGCACCGCGCGCTGCTGGTAGCCGCCGTACACGAGGGAGCCGCCGACGAGCGCGACGAGCAGCAGGGCCACCACCAGCGCGATCCACCCCAGGGCGGCGCGTCGGCGGGGGTGTGCGGAGCGCGAGGCCGATGCGGGGCTCGCGACACCCGAGGGGGCGCTCATGAAGAGGCCGCCGCGCGGTCGGTGACGGCGCTGTCGGTGACGGCGCGGGCTCGGACGGCGGCCTCGTCGAGATCGGCGATCGCGCGATACCCGTCGGCGGTTCCGGGGCGGCGCAGATAGCGCACGTCGTCGAAGCTCGCGGCAGCGGTGTCCATCGCGGCGGCGAGTGCGGGCAGGGCGACCCCCGCGGCACGGCCGAAGGCGCGCGCCGTCGCCCCCGGCGGCGGGTCCACGAGGCCGCGCTCCGACAGACCGCGCGCGACGGCGCGGAAGCGCAGCACGATCGCGGCGTCCCATGCCCCGCGGGCGGCGGCTTCATCGGCCTCGCGTCGCAGTTCGTCGGCCGATCGCCCGTCGTCGTCGTCGAAGAGCGCGCGCGCCGCCGGCTGCGCGCGCACGAGACGGCGCGGGCGCCCCCAGATGAGCAGGGCGACGATGATGCCGACGGCCAAGAGCACGGCCAGCACGATGAGGGCCGAGGGCCCCCAGTCGGCGTTGCCCGACGGCCGCAGCAGGTCGCCGATGAACGAGGCGACGGCCTGCGCTACACGGTCGATGAAGGTCGGCTCGGACGCCTGGTACGAGGGGTCTTCGAGCTCGCGCTCCGCCCACTCCCGCGCCTGGTCGGGGTCGGGGAGGAGCGGGAACACCGCGGCGGCGGCGGTCGCGAGAGCGGCGGCCGTCATCGATCGGTCGGCGACCCGGGCGCAGCCCACGAGGTGGGCGCCGCGGGCGGGGCCACGTCGGGGCTCGGCGGGGCGGCCGGCGGGGGAGTCGCCGGACCCGAGACCGCGTCGTCGGCGGACCGATCGGCGGGGGTGACCGACCCCGCCGCGGGTGCGTCCCAGGCGGGAGCGGGGACCGGGGGAGCACCGTACGGCGCCGGGGCGCCGTATCCGGTGGGGGCGCCGTAGCCGGCCTGAGCGCCGTACCCGGCCTGCGCGCCGTACCCGGCCGGTGCGCCGTATCCAGCCGGTGCGCCGTAGCCGGCGTACGGCGGTGCCGTGCCGACGGGCACGGGTGCGGGCCGCTCGACGACGCGACCGACGCCGACGAGGTACGGATCGGCGAGGTCGGTGGCCCCGGCATCGCGTGCCTCGACGTAGGTGTGCAGATCGTGGTCGAGTCCCTCGACCCGCATGCGGGCGTCGACGTAGACCAGCGCGGCCGAGGTCGACTGCACGACCAGCGCGATGCACTGCACGAGCAGGATGCCGAACTGGCCGATCACCTGCACCACGACCATTCCCACGACGGCCCCGATCTCGTCGGTGCCGGTGGGGGCGAGGATGCCCGGAACGATCCCCGCGATGAGGCTGAAGGGCACCGAGATGAGCTGGGCGAGCACGCTGAAGCCGAACGAGATGATCACGATCACGCCGAACGTCGACCAGAACCGCCGGCGGGTGAGCCGCCACGAGCGGGCGATCCCCGCGCGGATGCCGGCGCCTTCGAGGATGATCGCCGAGGGCACGAGGAAGAGCTTCGTTGTCAGCCACGCGTACAGCGGGATGAGCCCGAGCACGAACAGCACGCCGACGAGGATGCCGAGCCACAGCACCGAGATCACGAGCAGCGTCACGATGCCGGCGAGCACGCCGACGACCACCAGGCTGGCGAGCACGACCAGGGCGCTGTAGCCGATGAGTCGCCAGATCACCGGCCGCACGCGGGCCCAGACGGCCTTCAGGGTCGGCTTCTCGGCCACGACCGCGTGAGCGACCTCGGAGACGACGACGCCCTGCACCACCACGCTGAGCGCTCCGACCAGCAGGCTCAGCACCAGGGCGGCGGCGCCCGTGATGACGGTGGATCCGGCGAAGATCGCGCCCCAGTCGTCACCGCCGTAGGCAACGGTGTCGAGGCGCGAGAAGCTGGCGACGGCGATGGCGCCCACCGCGGCGGCCAGCACGATGTAGGCGACGGCCTGCACGACGAGCGCGAAGCCGAGCAGCACCTTCGGGTTGTGCCGCAGGGCGACGAACGAGCGGCCGAGGATCGTGCCGAAGCCGTACGGGTGCAGGGGCACGATGCCGGGTCGAGAGGCCGGGGTCCAGTTCGGATACGCGGTCACGGTGACGCCTCCTCGTTGCACGGCAGTGTCTTCATCGTGTCACACACCCCCGACACGCTCGGCCTCATCTCACCCTCGTCGACTACTCTCGGAGGAACGCGCCCTCACCCCGGGCGTTGTGCCCGTGCCGCACGGGTTCGAGACGGAAGACGTACCCCCGAATGACTTCACGGATCCTGGTGGTCGACGACGACACCGCGCTGGCCGAGATGATCGGCATCGTGCTGCGCACCGAAGGATTCGACACGGTCTTCTGCGCCGACGGCGCCCAGGCCGTCGACGCGTGGCGCACCGAGCGACCCGACCTCATCCTGCTCGACCTCATGCTGCCGGGGGTCGACGGCATCGAGATCTGCACGCGCGTGCGCGCCGAGTCCGGCGTGCCGATCATCATGCTCACCGCGCGCACCGACACCGCCGACCTGGTGAAGGGCCTCGAGTCGGGCGCCGACGACTACATCATGAAGCCGTTCAACCCGAAGGAGCTGGTGGCTCGCATCCGCACGCGTCTGCGGCCGTCCCAGGCTCCCGTCGACGAGACGTTGCGCATCGGCGACCTCGTCGTCGACGTCGCCGCGCACGAGGTCCGACGCGGCGACAGCCCGATCGCACTGACGCCGCTCGAGTTCGAACTGCTCGTCGCCCTGGCCGAGAAGCCGCAGCAGGTGTTCTCGCGCGAGATGCTGCTCGAGCAGGTGTGGGGCTACCACTACAAGGCCGACACCCGTCTGGTGAACGTGCACGTGCAGCGTCTGCGCGCCAAGATCGAGGCCGACCCCGACAACCCGCGGATCGTCACCACCGTGCGCGGCGTGGGCTACCGCGCCGGCGCGGTGGCCTGAGCGCGCGATGACGGGCGCGGTGCGGACGCTCCCGCCGCGGGTCAGCAGCTGGCGCGATTGGCGGGCGGTCCGCGATCGCCTGGCGACGCTGTGGCGACGCTCCCTGCGCTTCCGCACGATCCTCATCACGGTGGCCCTCACCGCCGCGACCATCCTCGTCACGTGCGTGGCGATGGCCCTCGTCATCCAGAACGAGCTGTTCACCGCCCGCAAGGACCAGGTGCTCCTCGAGGCCCAGCGCGCGACCGCGTCGGCGCAGGCCACGCTCGACGCGGCCGTCGACTCGACCGATCCGGCCGCGGCGCAGACGCTCATGAACGGCATCGCGACGCGGCTGTCGCAGCAGTCCTCGAGCGATCTGATCGCGCTGTACCGCATCGGGCCGCCCTCGCCCCTGGCGCCGCAGCCGTTCATCTCGCCCGCGTTCGAGTCGGGCCTCGTCTCCGATGCGCTGCGCAAACAGGTGCAGTCGAGTCCCGATCTGCAGTGGTGGCAGTCGGTGGCGTTGCCCTCCGACGGGGGCCGTGACGTTCCCGGCATCCTGGTCGGTCATCAACTGCGCTTCCCGGCCGAAGACGGGGTCGATTCCTACGAGCTGTACATGGGGTACGACCTCATCAGCGCCTCGCAGACCCTCGCGTTCGTCCAGGTGCTGCTGTGGGTGGTGGGTCTGATCCTGGTGGTGCTCATCGGTTCGATCGCGTGGTTCGTGCTGCGCTCGATCACCACGCCCATCGCGGATGCCGCCGAGACCAGCGCGAAGCTCGCGGCGGGCGATCTGGGCGTGCGTCTTCCCGTGCGCGGCGAAGACGAGCTGGCGACGCTGAACCGGTCGTTCAACGCCATGGCCGACAGCATCGAGTCGCAGATCAAGGAGCTGGCCGACCTCTCGCTCGTGCAGCAGCGCTTCGTGTCCGACGTCTCGCACGAGCTGCGCACGCCGCTGACGACGATCCGCCTCGCCGCCGATATCATCAACGACCAGCGCGAGGAGTTCGATCCGGTCACGGGGCGCGCGGCCGAGCTGCTGCACGCGCAGGTGCAGCGCTTCGAGGTGCTGCTCACCGACCTGCTCGAGATCAGCCGGTACGACGCCGGCTCCGTGCAGCTCGAGCTCGAGGCGACGAGCCTCGCCCACCTCGCCGAAGACGTGATCCTCTCGATGGAGCAGCTCGCCGAAGGGCACGGCTCCGACGTGCGCCTGGTCGCACCCGGCGGGTACACCCCCGTCGACATGGACGCCCGCCGCGTGCGGCGCGTGGTGCGCAACCTGCTCGGCAACGCGATCGAGCACGGCGAGGGGCGGCCGATCGTCGTCTCGGTCGACAGCAACCGCGACGCCGTGGCACTCGGCGTGCGTGACTTCGGTCTGGGCATGAAGGCCGACGACGTCGAGCGCGTGTTCGACCGGTTCTGGCGGGCCGACCCGTCGCGGGTGCGCACGATGGGCGGCACGGGTCTGGGCCTGTCGATCGCCCTGGGCGACGCGCGGCTGCACGGCGGCACCCTGGCGGTGTGGTCGGAACCGGGCCGCGGATCCAACTTCGTGCTCACCCTGCCCCGAGACGGACGACCCGTGGGCGCCTCGCCCCTGCCTCTCGTCCCCGACGACGAGCAGGGCGGCGCCCTCGAGGCGCTGGGGCTCACCCAGCCCATCTCGCTCAACCGCTCGACCTTCGGGAGGATGCCGTGAGACGCGCCTTGGCCCTCGTCAGCCTCGCTCTCGTGCTCGTCTTGACGGCGTGCACGGGACTGCCGACCACCGGGTACGTCAACCCCGGGCGCGGCCCGCAGAGCGATGACGCGCAGGCGTTCGCGTTCGTGCCCGACGGTCCGCAGGATGACGCGTCGCCGGCCGAGATCGTCGAGGGATTCCTGCGCGCCGGCTCGGGGCCGGCCGACGACTGGGCGACCGCGAAGCTGTTCCTCTCGCCCGGTGCCACCTGGGACCCCCGCGCCCGCGTGACGATCGACACGCTCGCCGCGCGCCGCGCCGCACCCTCCGCCGACGGCACGGTGGTGACGGTGTCGCTGTCGACGGTGGCGGGGGTGGATGCCGACGGCGCCTACGCCCCGGCCGCCACGGGCAGCGCCCAGACCCTGTCCTTCGCCCTCGCGCAGGTCGACGGCCAGTGGCGGATCACCTCCGCCCCCGACGGGGTCGTGCTGTACGAGGAAGTGTTCCCGACGGTCTACCAGTCGGCATCCATCGCGTACTTCGACCCGACGTGGAGCTTCATCGTCCCCGACGTGCGATGGTTCCCCCGTGCGCTGGTGGCCAGCCGCGTCGCGACCGCCCTGGTCGACGGTCAGCCGAGCTCGTGGCTGTCGGGCGCCGTGCGCAACGCCTTCCCCGAAGAGCTGTCGCTCGTGGGGCGCTCGGTGACGCTGTCGTCGGGGGGAGTCGCCCAGGTACAACTGCCGCGGGCGGCTCTGAGCCTGGACCGCACGACCCTCGACCGCATGCAGACCCAACTGGCGCGCAGCCTCTCGTCGGCCGGCATCAGCGAGGTGCAGATGACGGTGGAGGGCACCCCGGTCACCGCCTCCGAGGTCGCCGTGCGCGTGACGCGCATCGATCCCTCGCCGGCGGTGCTCACCTCGCTCGGCGTGTTCGGCGCCCTGTCGGGCGACCAGGTCGAGTCGATCCCGGGTCTGTCCGACGCGATCGAGTCCCTGGCGCCGACGATGGTGGAACTCGAAGCCGACCGCAGCCTGGCGGCGGTGCGCACGCAGCAGGGAACGGTGGCGAGTGCGCTCGCCGACGGTCGGACGTTCCTGCTCGACGACCGCCCGGGCCTCATCGCCCCCACGATCGACGCCGAGGGAGCGATCTGGAGCGTGCCGAGTGCGGCCCCCGCGCAGCTGCACGTCATCACGCCCGAAGGGGTTCCCCGCGACGTCGGCAATGCGTGGCCCGATGCCTCCGAGATCACCGCGATGCAGATCTCCCGTGATGGTACGAGGGTGGCGGCCATCGTCACCGTGTCGGGTGCGCGCGAGGTGTGGGTCGCCGGCATCCTGCGCTCGGCGGGCGAGATCGACCTCGGTCCGCCGCACGTGCTGTCGTTCTCGCAGCAGGGGGCGTTCGACCTCGCGTGGCTCGACGACACCACCATCGGCGTCCTCTCGTCGGTCGACGGTGTCAGCCGCTTGAGCGAGCTCAGCGTGGGCGGTCGCGGCACCGAGGCGCAGGCGCCCGAGGGGGCGCGCACGCTCGCCGCGGGGAGCACGAGCGTCCGCGTGCTCGACGATCAGGGGCGCCTCTACAGTCGGCGCGGAAGCTCGTGGACCCTGGTGGCCTCCAACATCCGGGTGCTGGCGGCGCAGCAGGGCACCACGTCCTGAGCGGGCGCGGCTTCTCCCCAGCGCGGTCGGCGTGACATCCGTCCACGGTTCGGGCCTCTCGCCCAGCGCCCGTGCGGGGCGTCCGCCACGATGGCCGCATGTCTCGTCCTGCGCTCACCGACACGATCTCGTCGGCCCTCCGCGATGCCCTGACCTTCTGGCTTCCGCTGGCGTGCGCCGGCTGCGGCGCGCTCGATGAGTCCCTGTGCTCCGGATGCCGCCGGGCTCTGGCCGCCGTCCCCGTCCCGCGCGAGGTGGGGCCGGGGGTGCCCGTGCTGTGCGCGCTCGAGTTCTCGGGGGTGCCGGCGCGGGTCCTGCGCGCCCTCAAAGAAGACGGTCGCACCTCCCTCGCCCGGGATCTCGCCCCGGCTCTCGCCGATGTCTTGCGTGCGGCCGTTGTCTCCGGTGCCCTCGTCGTCCCGGTGCCCTCGTCGGCTGCGGCCTTCCGACGCCGCGGCTATCGACCGGTCGAGCTGCTGGTGCGTCGGGCGGGGTGGCATCCGGAGCGCGTGCTGCGGGTGCGGCGCGCGCCGGCCGATCAGCGCGGCCTCGATCGCATCGCCCGACAGCAGAACGTCGGGGGAGCCTTCGCCGCGCGGTCCGTCGTCGGGCGCAGGGTGGTCGTCGTCGACGACGTGGTGACGACCGGGGCCACGCTCATCGAGGCGACGCGGGCCCTCCGAGCGGCGGGAGCCGCCGAGGTGAGGGCCGTCGCGCTCGCGTACACGCCGCGTCGCAGCGCATCAGAAGGTGAATCGCAGGTGATTGCTACGTGACAGGGCGGTGGCGTCGGACTAGCGTGGGGATGACTGAAGGCGACGGATGTTCCGCCCTTAGACCGGGCGGAACCCGGAACAAGGAGGTCACTGATGGACACCAACATCGTCGGAGTGGGAGTCGGTATCACCGATCGTTTCCGCACCGTGGTTGAAGAGAAGGTCAGTCGCATCGAGCACCTGGCGCCCCGCGCTCAGACTCTCGAAGTCAAGGTCACCCATCGCTCGTACCGCAACGGGCGCATGGAAGACGACACCGTGGAGCTGACCCTCGACGGCAAGGGCCCGGTGGTCCGAGCCGAGGCCACCGATGCCGATAAGTTCGCCGCTCTCGACCTCGCGGTCGACAAGATCTCCGAGCAGGTGCGGCGCGCGAAAGACAAGCGCGTCGACGCCCGAAACCACCCCCGCGGGGCACGCTTCGAGAAAGGCACCGGCGAACTGGCGGGCATCGACGTCGAGCCCGCTTCCGTCGAGGTGCTGCGCGCCGTCGCCACCGGTGAGGTGCCGGTCCAGGATTCCGATGTCGACGAGGCGGAGTACTCGCCCGTCGTCATCCGCCAGAAGGAGTTCGGCGCCGAGTGGATGACGGTCGAGGACGCCGTCGACCGCATGGAGCTCGTCGGCCACGACTTCTTCCTCTTCATCGACGCCCGCACCGACCACCCCAGCGTCGTCTACCGCCGCAAGGGCTGGGACTACGGCGTGATCGCGCTCGCCGCGCAGGCCCCACCGGCGGAGCAGATCGCGTCCTGACGCACCCTGCCGCATGACGGAGCCCCTGTCCGGGTGGACAGGGGCTCCGTCTGGCGGGGCCCGCGGGTTCGCGCTGCCGCACCCCGTAGCGCGGCAGCTGCGTCATCCGCCGCGCGAAGCGGATCCGGCCGTGCTCAGCCGTCGAAGATGTCGCCGAGCAGCGAGCCGATGACGAGACCGCCCAGCATGCCGCCGACCATGTTGCCGCCGCCCATTCCGCCGCCGCCGCGGCCGTAACCGCCGCCGCGCCCGCTGCCGTCCCATTCGTTGGGTCGGGACTGCTCGATGTCGCGCTGGGCGATCTGCAGGGATTCCGAGGCGAGCGAGCCGGCCCGGCGAGCGGTGGCCAGCACCGTCTCGCGATCGTCTTCGGCGACGGGCCCCAGGGGGAGTCCCGCGCGCAACCGCTCGGCCTCGACGAAGCGCGTCCGCGCGTCGGCTCCGATCCACCCGCGGTGGCCGGTGATCAGGCCGCGGGCGACGGCGAGCTGACGGTCGGCGTCGTCGATCGCGTGCTCGACCTGTTCCTGAGAGGGGACGGGACGTGAG
The DNA here is from genome assembly GCF_001423785.1 of Microbacterium sp. Leaf179. NCBI lineage: Bacteria > Bacillati > Actinomycetota > Actinomycetes > Micrococcales > Microbacteriaceae > Microbacterium > Microbacterium sp. Leaf179. The sequence goes on from NZ_LMPH01000001.1 coordinate 1,190,118, forward strand.
GCGCGCTCGCGCGCGTGGTCGAGAGCGGCGTTGGCCTGCCGCAGGGACGACAGTGCCGCGAACGGGTCGGTGCGGGCTCCGGATGCCGGCAGTGCCGCCAGAGCACGCTCCAGGTCGGCCATGGCCTGCGTGACGGCGGGGGTCTGGGCGCCGCGACGGGCTTCGGCGAGATCGCCGCGCGAGTCCTCGACGACGGCGGCGAGGGTGGACTCCGCGCGGAGCGCTTCGATCTCGAACATGTCGACCGCGTCGAGCAGGGACTCCGCGCGCCGTGCCGATTCGGTGGCGGCTTCGAGGGCGACCGAGGCCTGCTCGCGCTGCCCGGCCTCGCGGCGACGCTCCGAGACGGCGGCGGTGTGCACGGCGAAGTCGAGCAGCTGCTCGATCTCTTCGGGATTCCCGCCGATCTGCTGCAGGGCGGAGTCGCTGTAACGGCGCGACAGCCGCTCGACGACCTCGCGGGCGTTCGGGACGCGCTCGGCGAGGCGGTCGCGGTCGGCGCGTACGCGAGCGATCGTCTCGGGTGCGCGGCGCACGGCGTCGATCTTGGGCTGGAGAACCTGCGTGCGCTCCTCGAGCAGGTCTTCGGCCCACTGCGACAGCTGGATGATGCGCGCGTTGCGCGTGCGCAGCTCGTCTTTGGTGTCGGGGATCTCGTCGTGGTTCAGCTGGTGCAGCCGGAACGCCTCGGCGAGGTGCGTGCGCACCGACTCGAGGGCGGCCGCGAGATCTTCGGTGGCCTTGTCGCCGAGCTCGGCGCGGGCGAAGTCCAGCTCGTCGGAGGTGAGGCGCACGCGCTCATCGGCGGCGACGATCGCGAGCTCCGCCCGGCGGGCGAGATCGGCGTCCGCCGCGTCTTGCTCTTCGCGCTTCCTCTTGCCCCAGAAACCGGCCATGGGTCGATCCTAGGCCGCGGGGTAGGGGCCGTCGCCGAGTGTTCGCTTTGGGCGCGAGTGCCGACTTTCGGATTGCGGCCGCCTCGCAGGTCACGAACGGGTAACACGGATAACATGGGCGATGTATGCCTGTTCGCAGGCCGGTGCCCACGCGGGCGCCGCACCCGACAGATGGAGATGCTTCGTGGCCAATCCGCTCGAGAAACTGCTGCGCGCCGGTGAGGGGCGCATCCTCCGCCGTCTGCAGGGCGTGGTCAAAGCGACCGGCGCGCTCGAGGAGGACTACGAGCAGCTCACCGACGACGAGCTGCGCAACGAGACCGTCGAGCTGCGCGCCCGCTACAAGGCCGGCGAGACGCTCGATCAGCTCATGCCCGAGGCCTTCGCCGCCGTGCGCGAGGCGGCCAAGCGCACCCTGGGTCAGCGTCCCTACGACGTGCAGGTCATGGGCGGCGCAGCCCTCCACCTGGGCAACATCGCCGAGATGAAGACCGGTGAGGGCAAGACGCTGACGGCGGCTCTCCCCGCCTACCTCAACGCCATCGCCGGTGAGGGTGTGCACGTCATCACCGTCAACGACTTCCTCGCGAGCTACCAGTCGGAGCTCATGGGCCGCGTCTACCGTGCTCTCGGCATGACGACCGGAACCGTCGTGGCCGGACAGACCCCCGAGGTGCGTCGGGAGCAGTACGAGGCCGACATCAGCTACGGAACGAACAACGAGTTCGGCTTCGACTACCTGCGCGACAACATGGCGTGGCGAAAAGAAGACCTCGTGCAGCGCGGTCACTTCTACGCGATCGTCGACGAGGTCGACTCGATCCTCATCGACGAGGCGCGCACTCCGCTGATCATCTCGGGTCCGGCATCCGGCGAGGCCAACCGCTGGTTCGCCGAGTTCGCGAAGCTCGCCCGCACCCTCGAGGCCGGCGTCGACTACGAGGTCGACGAGAAGAAGCGCACGATCGGTGTGCTCGAACCTGGTATCGAGAAGGTCGAGGACTACCTCGGCATCGACAACCTGTACGAGTCGGCGAACACGCCCCTGATCTCGTTCCTCAACAACTCCATCAAGGCGATGGCGCTGTTCAAGCGCGACACCGACTACGTCGTCATGAACGACGAGGTGATGATCGTCGACGAGCACACCGGCCGCATCCTCGTCGGGCGCCGTTACAACGAGGGCATCCACCAGGCGATCGAGGCCAAAGAGGCCGTGCCGGTCAAGGCCGAGAACCAGACCCTCGCCACCGTCACGCTGCAGAACTACTTCCGCCTGTACGACAAGCTCGCGGGCATGACCGGTACCGCCGAGACCGAGGCCGCCGAGTTCATGTCGACCTACAAACTCGGTGTCGTGCCCATCCCCACGAACCGTCCGATGGTGCGCAAGGACCAGTCCGACCTCGTCTACAAGAACGAGACGGCGAAGTTCGCGCAGGTCGTCGAAGACATCGTCGAGCGCCACGAGAAGGGCCAGCCGGTCCTCGTCGGCACCACCAGCGTCGAGAAGAGCGAATACCTCTCGCGCCTGCTGGCGAAGAAGGGCGTGCGCCACGAGGTGCTCAACGCCAAGAACCACGCGCGAGAGGCCGAGATCGTCGCCCGCGCCGGTCGCCTGGGGGCCGTGACGGTCGCCACCAACATGGCCGGCCGTGGGACCGACATCATGCTCGGCGGCAACGCCGAGTTCCTCGCCGTGCAAGAGATGAAGGCGAAGAACCTCGACCCCGTCGAGACGCCCGAGGCCTACGAGTCGGAGTGGGACTCGGTCTACAAGGGCACGCGCGACACCGTCGCCGAAGAGGCCGCCAAGGTCGTCGAGGCCGGCGGGCTCTACGTGCTGGGCACCGAGCGTCACGAGTCGCGCCGCATCGACAACCAGCTGCGCGGTCGTTCGGGTCGACAGGGCGACCCCGGCGAGAGCCGCTTCTACCTGTCGCTGACCGACGACCTCATGCGGCTGTTCCAGTCGGGTGCGGCCGAGGCGATCCTCGCGCGCACCAACTTCCCCGACGACGTCGCCATCGAGTCGGGGCTGGTGTCGCGCGCGATCAAGAGCGCGCAGTCGCAGGTCGAGGCCCGCAACGCCGAGATGCGCAAGAACGTCCTCAAGTACGACGACGTGCTCAACCGTCAGCGCGAGGCCATCTACGCCGACCGCCGTCACATGCTCCAGGGCGACGACATCGCCGACCGCGTGCAGCACTTCATCGAAGACGCCATCACCGCGGTGATCGACGACCACACCGGCTCGGGGCACACCGAGTCGTGGGACTTCGACGCCCTGTGGACCGAGCTGAAGACCATGTACCCGGTGAGCGTGTCGATCGACGAGGTCGTGGCCGAGGCCGGTGGGAACAAGGGGCGCATCACCCCCGAGGGCCTCAAGCGCGAGATCATCTCCGACGCCCGCATCGCTTACGAGAATCGCGAGAAGAGCCTCGGCGAGCAGGCGATCCGTGAGCTCGAACGCCGTGTCGTGCTGCAGGTGCTCGACCGCCGCTGGCGCGAGCACCTCTACGAGATGGACTACCTCAAAGACGGCATCGGCCTGCGTGCCATGGCTCAGCGCGACCCGCTGATCGAGTACCAGCGCGAGGGCTACCAGATGTTCCAGTCGATGATGGGGCAGATCAAGGAGGAGTCGGTCGGATACCTCTACAACCTCGAAGTCGAGGTGAAGAAGGTCGAGGGCGACAACGCCGAGGTCGAGGCCAAGGGCCTCACCGTCAGCCCCGTCGAGACGCAGCGCCTCGAGTACTCCGCCGCGAACGACGCGGGCGAGGTCGAGGTGCGCAACGATCGCGGACAGGTGCAGCAGGCAGCCACCAACCGCCTGCGTCAGTCCGGACAGGCCGCCGCTCCGGCGACCGAGGCGGCTCCGGCCGCGGCCCGCGGGGCGTTCGGGCAGCGGACCGACGGCGAGGAGCCGGCATCCGGGAACCGTGCCGACCGCCGCGCCGCCGGAAAGAAGAAGTAAGAACGACCCCGGATGCCGCGCCCCCACGTGGGGGCGCGGCATCCGTCGTTTCACCAGGGAGGTGCAGGAGCGGTCCACCGGGTGTCGATTGGCTGGATACCGGCGGGGATATCCTGAACCGATGAGCCCGCTACGCCCCCTCGACCAGTCCTCGAAGCTGAAGGATGTCCTCTACGAGATCCGCGGCGAGGCCCTCGTCGAGGCCGACCGGCTCGAGGCCGAGGGGCACTCGATCCTCAAGCTCAACACGGGCAACCCCGCCACGTTCGGTTTCGAGGCTCCGCATCAGATCGTGCGCGACATGATCCAGTCGATCCCCAACGCGCACGGCTACAGCGACAGCCGCGGCATCCTGTCGGCGCGGCGCGCGGTGGTCTCGCGATACGAGGAGGAGCCCGGGTTCCCCCACCTCGACCCCGACCACGTGTACCTCGGCAACGGGGTGTCCGAACTCATCACCATGACGATGCAGGCGTTGCTCGACGAGGGTGACGAGGTGCTCATCCCCGCGCCCGACTATCCGCTGTGGACGGCGATGACGAGCCTGGGCGGCGGCACGCCGGTGCACTACCTGTGCGACGAGCAGCGCGAATGGCAGCCCGACCTCGACGACATCCGCGCGAAGGTGACCCCCCGCACCAAGGCGATCGTCATCATCAACCCCAACAACCCCACGGGCGCGGTCTACTCGCGCGAGGTGCTCGAGGGGATCGCCGACATCGCCCGGGAGTACTCGCTGCTGCTCCTGGCCGACGAGATCTACGACCGCATCCTGTTCGACGATGCGGTGCACATCCCCATGGCCACGGTCGCGCCCGACCTGCTGTGCCTGACCTTCAACGGCCTGTCGAAGACCTACCGCGTCGCGGGCTACCGCTCGGGGTGGTTGGCGATCACCGGGCCCATGGAGCACGCGCAGGGCTTCCTGCAGGGCATCAACCTGCTGGCATCCACGCGTCTGTGCCCCAACGTGCCGGCGCAGTTCGCGGTGCAGGCGGCGCTGTCGGGCGTGCAGTCCATCGACGCGCTCATCGCCCCGAGCGGTCGTCTGCACGAGCAGAGGGATGCCGCCTGGCAGGGACTCGAAGCGATCCCGGGTGTCTCGTGCGTGCTGCCCCGCGGGGCGCTCTACGCCTTCCCCCGGTTCGACCCCGAGGTGTACGAGATCCCCGACGACGGCAAGTTCGTGCACGACTTCCTCATCGCCGAGCACGTGCTGCTGGTGCAGGGGTCGGGCTTCAACTGGCCCGCGACCGACCACGTGCGCATCGTCACGCTGCCCGAGGCCCGCGTGATCTCGGATGCGATCGAGCGGTTGGGGAACTTCTTGTCGTCCTGGCGGCCGTGATCGAGGTCGGGCGCGGAAGTTTCCTGCACGTTTCTACGTAGATTCTGGTCTCGGCCTTCGCCGTCGACTACTCCGTGATCATTCTCGTCACGAGTGCGATCATGACGTCTTTTTCCTTCGGGTCGCTCATTGCAACGAGTAGGGCGGTCGCCGCCAGAGCATTGTTTGATATACGCCTTATGCCGCCCGCTTTGTTCAGGATGCCGTTCCTGGCGAGGAAGGTGACGAACAGGGCAGCGGCGGTGCGTTTGTTGCCGTCCACGAGCGGATGATCTTTCACGACGAGGTAGAGCAAATTGGCTGCCTTTTCCTCGACGGTCGGGTAGAGGTCGTGGCCGTCGAAGCTCTGGTAGAGCGTTGCGATGATTCCGGTGAGTCTGTCGCCGCGTTCTCGTCCGAGTAGCGTGTCGGCGGGGAACTCCTTGCGGAGTTGCGTGACTACGTGGTGTGCGTCATCGAGGGTCAGTTCCCACGCGGGCATGACGGACGATTGGGCGTCAATCTTTCCGTCGTCGTAGTCGCGGAGGAGTGTGAGTCCGGGGAGGTAGCTCTGGAGGACGTCAGCGACTCCGGATAGGAGTTCATCCGTTGAGCGGTGCAGGATGTGGACGATCGCGTCGAGTTGTTCGAGGCGCTGCTCGTTGACGACGTATCCGCGAACCAGGTATTCGCGTAACTGTCGGGTGGCCCAGATCCGGAACTGTGTGGCCGTGGCGCTCTTCACGCGGTAGCCGACGGAGAGGATGGCGTCGAGATTGTAGAAGGGAAGCTCGCGCGCTACACGGCGTGGGCCCTCAACGCGAACCTGTCGGAATTTCCGACAGGTTGCCGCCTCGTCGAGTTCACCCTCGTCGTAGACGTGCTGGATGTGTTCGACGACGTTCGTACGTGACGTCTGTAAAAGTTCCGCGATCTGCTGCTGGCTCAACCAGACGGTCTCCGCGTCGAATCGGACGTGGAGGGTCGGAGCACCATCCTCACGGTGGTACAAGATCACTTCGCCGGACGGCTGCGCGTCCGTCATGCGGTGTGCTCGCGACCTTGCATGTCATCATCTCGGCCTGGGATCTCCCCGATGCGTCGAGAGTGCAGCGTATGGTTCCGACGCCGGGATGACGGTGCCCACGGCGGAAGAGTGATGGGCGTGAACGTTGCGCCCATGTCGGGGCACCTCTGGGGAACATCGACCGTCGTCACAGAAGCGCCAACGCCGTCACACGCCATCGCCCGTCGAGGCCCTCGAGACGAAGCGCGATGGCGCGCGTGCGTGCGCGGGCAGCCGCGGTGACGGTGGCCTCGACGACCCCGTCGGCGGGCTGCGAGAGATGGACGTTGCGGATCTCGTGCACATCGCGAAGAGCGGCCACGCGCCGCGCGCTGCGGGCGCGGGCCGCGAGGTTCGCTCGCACCGACAGGGACCGGTAGACCTCCTCCGACAGCCAGCGCGCGAGTTGCTCCACCTCGCGAACACCGGCCAGCACCTCGAGCACGCCCCGCACGATGTTGCGGATGAACGTCTCGGGTGGGGGAAGGGCGTCCGCCGACGTCTTCTGCGGGCTGAAGAAGTCGTCGTGGCGGGTGGCGGTGCCCCCGGTCGCGGTCGAGCGTGTGAGCGGCAGCGTCATGCTTCCCTCCGTCGTCATGAATGGCGCCAACGAGCGGGGGGCTGAGGCCGAGAGTAGGCCAGCGGGAGAACACCCGCCGGGGCATTCTTCGCCTCTGTGGACGAAACGCGGGAAGGGTGAGGTGGGGAGGGGGAGTGGGTTCTGTGCGGGTTCAGTCGTCGTGGCGGATGTCTCCGCGTCCCCACAGCTCGGGGAAACTCGCCGCCTGCGACTGCCGCCAGAGAGCCGCCCGGCGAGCCGTCTCGCTCCGTTCGTCGAGGTAGGCATCGACGCTGTCGAGGGCGATCCGCCATTGTGGCGGTTCCCCGATCTCGACGCCGCGCAGCTGCCCCTCGCGGGCGAGCGCGATGACGTCGGCGACACCTAAGCCCAGCGTGCGAGCGACCTGGTCGGCCGAGACGAATCGCTCGCGGGGTGAGGACGCGTCCGTCATCCGGTCAGTATGTCCCCATTTCGGTGGGCACACGAGAATCACCCGTGAGACGCGAACGAGAGGTGCGGCGTAACCCGCGCAGCGATGTGCGGGTGTTTCCGCGCGTCGGTGATGGTCTGTCGCTTCGCCCGCCCGAAGGAGACGGCCTGTCCAAGTTCACCTTCGAGTTCACCCACGCCGAGGGATCCGGCGCCCGCGCGGTGGAGACCCCGCGAGTCCCGCCGGACGAGCCCTCTAGTCTGGAGGGGTGTCGACACTCAGTGAACTCGTCTACGCCCAGGGCCGCTCGAGCGAAGCCGATGTCGAGTGGCTGCACCGTCTCGCCGGCGATGGACAGTTTCTCGCCGACCTGGCCTTCGCCGACATCGTCATCTGGGTACCCACCCCCGACGACTCGTTCGTCGCCGTCGCGCACACGCGTCCGGGGGGAGCGGCGACGCTGTTCTACCGCGACATCGTCGGCGATCGCGTACGTCCCCAGTGGCGCACGCAGGTGCGCGAGGCGTTCCAGAGCGGGCGCATCGTGGATTCGGCCTCGCCCGACTGGTTCGAAGAGACGCCCACCCGCGTCCGCGCCGTGCCGATCGTGCGCGAACTCTCGCGCGAGGGTCACGCCGTAACCACCGTCGGCGTGCTGACGCGCCACACCAACCTGGGCGAGACGCGCACCCCCTCCCGCCAGCAGATCACCTTCAACGACTGCGCCGACGACCTCTTCGGAATGATCTCGTCCGCCGAGTTCCCCGACCTGACCGCCCCCACCGCCCCGCGGCGGGGAGCGCCCCGCGCCTCGGACGGCCTCATCCGCCTCGACGTCGACGGCATCACGACCTTCGCGAGCCCCAACGCGCTGTCGGCGTTCAACCGCATGGGCTTCGACGACGAGCTCGAGGGCGAGTCGCTCGCCGAGGTGACCGCGCGCATCCTCCCCGCCAAGCGCCAAGACGTCGACGAGTCGCTCCCCGTGGTCGTGAGCGGTCGCGCTCCGTGGCGGGCCGACATGGAAGCTCGCGGCGTGCAGGTGTCGCTGCGCACCATCCCGCTGCGCGACCGCGGCACGCGCATCGGTGCGATCGTGCTCAGCCGCGACGTCACCGAGATCCGCCACCAGGAGCAGGAGCTCATCACCAAGGACGCCACGATCCGCGAGATCCACCATCGCGTCAAGAACAACCTGCAGACGGTCGCTTCGCTCCTTCGCATCCAGGCTCGTCGAACCCACTCCGACGAGGCCCGGGATGCCCTCAGCCAGGCGATGCGTCGCGTCTCGGCGATCGCCGTCGTGCACGACACGCTCTCGGAGGGACTGGCGCAGAACGTCGACTTCGACGACGTCTTCGCGCGGGTGCTGAAGCTCGTGGCCGAGGTCGCGGCGGCGCCCAACACCCGCGCGCGCACCCGCAGCACCGGCAAGTTCGGCACGCTGCCGAGCCAGTTCGCCACGCCGCTCGCCCTCGCTCTCACCGAACTCGTGACCAACGCCGTCGAGCACGGGCTCGCGGGGCAGGAGGGCGACGTCGAGATCGCCGCCGAGCGCGGCGACGAGATGCTCGAGGTGAAGGTCCGCGACACCGGAGTGGGCCTTCCCGAGGGTCAGGTGGGTCGCGGCCTCGGCACGCAGATCGTGCGCACCCTCATCCAGGGAGAGCTCGGCGGCACGATCGACTGGCACACGCTCATGGGCAGCGGCACCGAGGTGACCATCGAGATCCCGCTGCGCTACATCGGTGGTTCGTCGGTCTGAGCTCGGGCCGAGGGCGCGCGGGTCGGACCGAAACGCCGAGAAGGCCCACCCCAGAGGGATGGGCCTTCTCGGTGACGACGTCAGGAGGCGCGGCGGGCGCGCGCGGCGCGGCGCTTGAGGGCGCGACGCTCGTCTTCGCTGAGGCCACCCCACACGCCCGAGTCCTGACCGGACTCGAGGGCGTACTGCAGGCAGACCTCCGTGACGGTGCAGCGCGCGCAGACCGACTTGGCCTTCTCGATCTGGTCGACCGCGGGGCCGGTGTTGCCGACCGGGAAGAACAATTCGGGGTCGACGGTCAGGCAGGCTGCTTTGTCGCGCCAATCCATAGGGGTGCTCCTTGTAACAGAAAAATGATCGATTCGGCACCGAGATTCGGGTCCGGTACCCTGGTGGGAACGCGAGCGATTGCTCGCCCCACTTCGCTGTGGGAGCACACGGCTTGTTCCATGCTCCCATAGCGTTTCCGCCTGATCAAGAGGTAACCGGTAGGTTTCCGGAACGTAACGGCGCCGCTGCGCCGTCGGGAGGGCCTGTTCGATGCCTGTTCGTCTCACGGCCGCCGCTCTTCTGGCTCTCGAGGCCGTCGGCATCCTAGCTCTCGCCGGCTGGCAGATCGTGGCGTTGCTCGGGGGTGACACCGACTCGATCGTCAGCTCCCTCGCGCTCATCGTGCTCACCGTCATCGGCGCGGCCATCGTCGGCGCCTTCGCCGTCGCCACCGCGCGCGACGTGTCGGCCGGGCGCTCGGGCGGAATCGTCACCCAGCTGCTGATCCTGTCGGTCGCTATCGGTGCGATCACGGGGGAGTGGGCGGCGCCGGGCATCGCCCTGCTCATCGCGGTCCCCGGGGTCGTCGGCCTGGTGCTGCTGGTGCTCGCGGTGCGGGCCTCGGCGCCGCGCCGGCGCGACGACGAGTCCTGAGCGCTCCGCCCGGCACCCACGCGAAGACCCCGCCGCCGCCGGAGCGGGACGGGGTCGTGGCAGCGCGGGTCAGGCGGCGGCGAGACCGAGGGTCTTGCGCAGACGCGCGACGTGGCCGGTGGCCTTAACGTTGTAGAGCGCCTCGGCGATGGTGCCCTCTTCGTCGATAACGAAGGTCGAGCGCAGCACACCGGTGACGGTCTTGCCGTAGTTCTGCTTCTCGCCCCACGCGCCGTAGGCCTCGTGCACCGCGTGGTCGGCGTCGCTCAGCAGCGGGAAGGTCAGCCCGTCGCTGTCGCGGAACGCCCGCAGCTTCTCGGGCAGGTCGCGCGAGAGGCCGAGCACGGTGTATCCGGCGCCCTGAAGCGATGCGAGGCTGTCGCGGAAATCGCAGGCCTGCGTCGTGCAGCCGGGAGTCTGGGCCGCGGGGTAGAAGTACAGGATCACGCGGCGGCCACGGAAGTCGCTCAGCGAGACGGGGTGCTCGTCTTGATCGAGCAGGGTGAAATCGGGCGCAGTGTCGCCCTTCGCGAGGTTCGTCACCCCTCCAGCCTAGAACGCTCGATGGCCTGGAACGTGGTCAGCAGGCGATGCAGGGAGTCGAGGCGCGCCGCAGCCCCGGGACCCAGGCGACCGGATGCCACGGCTTCGGCGATCGCGCAGTCGGGCGCATCGGGAAGATGCGTGCAGCCGCGCGGGCACTCCTCGGCGGCTTCGGCGAGGTCGGTGAAGGCCCCCAGCACGTGCGCGGGGTTGACGTGGCCGAGGCCGAAGGAGCGGACGCCCGGGGTGTCGATGACCCACCCCGACCCCGCGGGACCGCGATAGCGCAGCGACACCGCCGACGACGAGGTGTGCCGCCCGCGTCCGGTGACCACGTTGACGTGACCGATGGCTCGCTCCGAACCTGTCAGCGCGTTGACGAGGGTGGACTTGCCGACGCCGGAGTGTCCGACGAAGACGGTGGAGTGCCCCGCGATGGCTTCGCCGATGGCGTCGAGGGGCATCGCCCCCTGCGCGCTCGTGAACACGCGCAGGTCGATGCCGTCGAAGTGCGACAGGAACTCGGTGGGGTCGGCGAGGTCGGTCTTGGTGACGACGAGCAGGGGACGGATGCCGGCGTCGAGGGCCGCGACGAGATAGCGGTCGACGAGGCGCTCGCGGGGCTCGGGGTCGGCGGCGGCCACGACGATCAGCATCTGGTCGGCGTTGGCGACGATCACCCGCTCCACCTGATCGGTGTCGTCGGCACTGCGGCGCAACAGAGACGTGCGCTCCTCGAGACCGATGATGCGCCCGAGGGTGCCCTCGTCACCCGACTGGTCGCCGACGACGCGGGCCCGGTCGCCGTTGACGATGGGCTGCTTGCGCAGCTCGCGCGCCCGCGTGGCGAGCACGCGTCGTTCGTCGGGCCCGTCTTCGTCGATCAACACGGTGTAGCGGCCGCGGTCGACGCCGAGCACCCGGGCGATCTGCGCGTCGGCGTGCGCGGGTCGACGCTTGGTGCGCGGCCGGTTGGCCTTCGGGTTCGGGCGCGTTCGGATCGACGACTCGTCGTACTCCAGGTCGTCGTCGTCGCTGTCGTCGAGCCAGCTCACGCGTCAGCCCGCGGCATCCGTCGATCCGTCCGGATCGAGCATTGCGCGCCAGAGCGCGGCGAACTGGGGGAGGGTCTTGGCGGTCGTGCCGATGTCGTCGACCTGCACGCCGGCGACGCGCAGACCGAGCAGCGCGCCGGTCGTCGCGAGGCGGTGGTCGTGGTGGGCCTTCCACTCGCCGCCGCGCAAAGTCTGCGGCACGATGCGGATGCCGTCTTCGAGCTCGTGGGCCTCGCCCCCGAGCGAACGCAGGTTGCCGACCAGCGCTGCGATGCGGTCGGTCTCGTGGCCGCGGATGTGCCCGATGCCGTGCAGCGTGGTGGGGCCGTCGGCGAAGGCCGCGAGACCGAAGAGGGTCGGCGCGAGCTCGCCCGCGGCCGAGAGGTCGAGCTCGACCCCGCTGATGCCCTCGCCCGCGGCGACGGTGAGCGCTCCGGCCCGGCGGCTGACGCGCGCGCCCATCTCGGCGAGGATGTCGCCCAGCAGGGCTCCGGGCTGGGTGCTGTGCAACGGCCAGCCCGTGACGGTGACCGAGCCCCCGGTGACCATCGCGGCGGCGAGGAACGGTGCGGCGTTGGAGAGGTCGGGCTCGATCGAGACGTCTTTCGCGCGGACGGGTCCGGCGGGCACGATCCACTCGCCGGGCGCCGGGCGCTCGACGTGGATCCCCCGGTGAGCGAGGGCCTCGACGGTCATGTCGATGTGCGGGATGCTGGGCAGCCGCGAGCCCACGTGACGCAGGTGCAGCCCGACGTCGAAGCGCGGGGCGGCCAGCAGCAGGCCCGAGACGAACTGGCTGGACTGGCTCGCGTCGATCTCGACCTCGCCGCCGCGCACGTGGCCGTGGCCGCGGACCGAGAACGGCAGCGCCCAGTGCCCGCCGTCGTCGATGTCGACGCCCACCTCGCGCAGGGCGCGGATCATCGCGCCCATGGGGCGGTGTAGCGCGCTCTCGTGCGCCGTGACGTGCACGTCGCCGCGGGCGAGGCCCGCGAGGGGGGCGACGAACCGCATGACGGTTCCGGCTTGGCCGCAGTCGACGGTCGAGTCGCCCGTGAACGACGCGGGCGGGGTGATGAGCAGGTCGGGCCCGAACGGGGAGTCGGTCTCGACCTCGTCGATGCCGACGCCGAGGGCTCGGAGCGCATCGATCATGCGCGCGGAGTCGTCGGAGTGCAGGGGCGCGTGCAGGGTGCCCGGGCCGTCGGCGATGGCGGCGAGCACGAGTTCGCGGTTGGTGAGGGACTTGGACCCGGGCACCGTGACCGTGGCATCCACGGGACCGATGGCGGTGGGCGCGTTCCACGCACCGCGGGGAGTGGCGGTTGAAGGGGAATACCCGAGGGGAGTCATCGGTTCCTAGCCTAGTGAAAGGGGACGACACGTGACCGCACTTCTCGAGCGCGAGAGCAGGGCAGGGGCCACTCCGGTGACCCTCGCGATGCCCGACGTAGACTGGCGCGCAATGGACGACACGGCGAACGCGAGCCCACTCCACGTGGAGCCTCGCGAACAGTTCGAAGAGCAGGCGCTGCCCTTCATGGATCAGCTCTACGCCGCGGCGATGCGCATGACGCGCAATCCCGCCGATGCGGCCGATCTCGTGCAGGAGACCTTCGTGAAGGCCTTCGGCTCGTGGGCGTCGTTCACGCAGGGCACGAACCTGAAGGCGTGGCTCTACCGCATCCTGACGAACACGTACATCAACACGTACCGCAAGAAGCAGCGCGAGCCCTACCAGAGCGCCATCGACGATCTGGAGGACTGGCAGCTCGGCGGTGCCGAGTCGACCACCGCGAGCAGTTCCCGTTCGGCGGAAGCCGAAGCGATTGACCACATGCCGGCATCCGTGGTCAAGGACGCGTTGCAGTCGATCCCCGAGGATTTCCGGATGGCGGTGTACCTCGCCGACGTCGAGGGCTTCGCCTACCAGGAGATCGCCGACATCATGAAAACTCCGATCGGCACGGTCATGAGCCGTCTGCACCGCGGCCGGCGGCTGCTGCGCGACCTGCTGTCGGACTACGCCAGAGAGCGCGGCATCCAGACCGCCACGGGAGAGACGAAATGAGCGACTGCGGCTGCGACCAAGCACGACGCGACCTCGAAGAGTACCTGCGCAATGAGGTCTGCAAGACCCAGCACAAAGACATTCGGGAGCACCTCGAGAGTTGCCCGGGATGCCAGGACGAAGCCCTCGTGGCCCGCACGCTGACCGACGTGGTCGCGCGTGCGTGCAAAGAGACCGCGCCCGACGAACTGCGCGATCAGGTGCTCTCGCGCCTGCGGGCGATCCAGGCGACGCACTGACCCTTCCGGGCCCCGGCTCGGCGCGTGTCGGAGGCCGTCCGTAGGCTGGGGGCATGGCGATCATCGACACGCTCCCTCTTCCCGCGGATGCCGAGTCCTCGGCGACCCTGTCCGACTCCGGCTTCGACTACGCGGTGGTCGACCCCGACGGGTCGGGGTTCGTCGACTTCCTGAGATCGGTCTCGCGCGGTTTCCTCGGTGAGGAGCCGTCGGACGACGAGGTCGAGAGCGCCCGTCGCGCGCTGCGTTCGCGTCGACTGGTCGGCGTGTTCGACCCCGCCGGCTCAGAGCCCGCCTCGCCGGTGGCGACGGTGGACTCCTGGCCGGCTGAGTTGACCGTGTCTCCGGGGCGCATCGCGCCGCTGTACTCGATCAGCGCCGTCACCGTCGCGCCGACCCACCGCCGGCGCGGCATCGCGCGCGCCATGCTGACCGGCGAGCTGCGCACTGCGGTGTCGGCCGGGTACGCGATCGCGGGGCTCACCGTCACCGAGGCGACCATCTACGGGCGCTGGGGCTTCTCGCCCGCCGCCTGGGCGAGCGACGTCGTCGTCGACACCCGGCGGGCGCGCTGGACCGGCCCCGTGGCCCCCGGCCGTCTCGATTTCGTCCCGCGCGAGAGCCTCCCCGAGCGGTTGGCAGCGGTGCACGAGCGCATCCGTACGCGTCGGCCCGGATCCGTCGCCGGGTGGGAGGGCCGCTGGCGGGGGATGGCGGGACTCACCCCCGATGCGAAAGACGGCAAGAAGGTGCGGGCGGTCGCGTATCGCGATCTCGACGGCGTGGAACGCGGCATCCTGGTCTACACGATCGGCGAGGATCCGGGCGACGACTACACGGCGCACGAACTCAGCATCCGCGCCCTCTTCGCCGACGGTGACGAGGCGTACGCGGCGCTCTGGCGTTACGCGATCGAGCACGACCTCGTCGCGCGCGTGACGGCATCGCTGCAGCCGGTCGTGCCTCCGGTGCAGTGGATGGTGTCCGATCGCCGGGCTGTCACCGCCACCCTCACCGACCATCACTGGCTCCGCATCCTCGACGTCGCCGGCGCGCTGACCTCGCGCCGCTACGCCGGAACGCTCGATCTCGTGCTCGCCGTGCACGACCCGCTCGGTTTCGCCGACGGTTCGTGGGCCGTGCGCATCGATGAGTCCGGAGAGGCGACGGTCACCCCGGCCGGCGACGACGCCCCCGACGTCGAGCTGAGTGTGGGGGCCCTCTCGTCGTTGCTCCTGGGTGGCGTGCGCGCAACGGAGCTGGCGGCCGCGGGAACGGTGCTCGGCGACGCAGAAGCCCTCGCCGCCCTCGACGGCGCTTTCACCCCCGAAGCGACCCCGCTCCTCGACATCTGGTACTGACCCCTCGTCCATAGCCTTTCCCCGTAAAATCCGGGGCGATGTCCGAACCCTCCCCACCCCTGTCCGCTGAGCGGGCGCCGTCGCGCCTCCGCGCGCGGCTGCGCACCCTCGGCGCGGTGTCCCGCCGGTACGTGCGAGACCACCCCGTGTCGCTCTGCGTGGTGGTGGCCGTGCTCGCCACCGCGGCCGCGACCGGGTCGCTCTGGGGCGAGGACGCCCTCGTCTGGGGGGCGGGTCCGCTCGCCACCTTCGCCAACGGACGGTGGTGGACCCTGGTCACCGCGCTGGTGGTGCCCGACTCGACGATCGACGCCGTGTCGTCGGTGCTGCTCGCGCTGACGGTGCTGGCGTACGCCGAGCGCCTGCTGGGCTCGCGCCGGGCCGGTCTGCTGCTGGTCGTGCTGGGACTGAGCGGTCTCGTGGTCGGGATCGGCCTGCACGCGGCGGCGTGGACGGTGACCGATCTGCGTCCGGTGGTCGCCGCCGAGGTTCCCGTGCTCGATCCCACGACCCCCATCGCCGGGGTGGTCATGGCGGCATCCGCCTTCGCCCCGACGCTCTGGCGTCGACGGCTGCGGCTGGTGGGCTTCGCCCTGCTGGCGTTGTTCGCGCTCTACGCGGGCGACGCCGACTCGTGGTACCGCCTGACCGCCGCGGTCATCGGCCTCGGCGTCGGCGCCGTGCTCGCGCGGGGACGCGAGCGCCGCTCGTGGCATCGCAGCTCGACACGCGAGACCCGCACGCTGTTCGCGATGCTCGTCGCGGTCGTGGGCAGCGGCCCCCTCGTGGCCCTCGTCAGCGGCGGTGGTCGCGGACCCCTCTCGCTCGTCGTCGAGGCCTACACCCAGTACGACGATGCAATGCTCAGCCGATGCGGCCGGGTCGCCGAGGCGGTGTGCGACGAACAGATCGCCCTCCTCATGACCCGGGGCGCCGGCCCCGCTCTGCTGGCGATCGTGCCGCTCGTGCTCCTGCTGATCGCGGCGTGGGGCTTGCGCCGAGGGCGGCGGGCGGCGTGGGTCCTCGCGATGCTGGTGCTCGTGGCATCCGCCGTGCTGCCGGTGATCTCGCTGCTCGACGGCCGCCTGCAGATCGACCCGTGGGTCGATGGCAGCGGCGCCGAATACGTGCTCTGGGCGATCGCGACCATCGTCATCCCGCTCGCTTTGGCGGCGGCTCTCGTCGTCACCCGCGCGCGCTTCTCGGTGCGCGCCACGCGCAAGGCCGCCGCAGTGGTCACCGCCGTCGTCGCCGTCGCCTTCGTCGCCTGCGGGACGACGTTCTTCGTCGTGGAGTCGCTCAACCGCCGCTCGTTCAACCGCGACCTGTCGCTTCCCGAGATGCTCGGCCTCACCCTGCGGCGCTTCCTGCCGCCGTCGTTCACCCACCCCGGTGGCTCGTCGGCCTTCCCGCATCAGGGTCCCGCGCTGTTCGTCTACCAGTGGATCGGGGTGCTGTTCTGGGCCGTCGTGGTCGCCGCGATCCTCTGGCTCTACCGTCGTGCCCGCCGTCCCGTCGCGGGGGGACACGCGCACTACCGCGAGTTGCTGCGGCGCGGGAGCGACACCCTCGGCTTCCTCGGCACGTGGGAGGGCAACCGCCACTGGTACTCGGACGATCGCGAGTGCGCCGTGGCGTACCGGCTGACCGGTGACGTCGCCCTGGCCGTCGCCGATCCTCTGGCCCCCGCGGGCCGCCGGGTCGAGGCGCTGCGCGGGTTCACCGACTACTGCCTCGAGCACGGCTGGATCCCCGCCTTCTACAGCGTGCACGGCGACACCCTCGACGACCTCGTGAGCCTCGGGTGGCGGCACGTGCCCGTCGGGGTCGAGACGGTCATGGACCTCGCGGGTCTGACCTTCGCCGGCAAGACCTGGCAGAAAGTGCGCCAGCCGCTCACCCGCGCCGAACGCGAGGGCTACACCGCGGTGTGGACGCGGTGGCACGAGCTGACCGTGGGTCAGGCGTCGCAGGTCGTCGCGATCGACGAGGAGTGGGTGGCCGACCGCGCGCTGCCCGAGATGGGTTTCACGCTCGGCTCCCTCGACGAGCTGCGCGACCGCGAGGTGCGTCTGCTCCTCGCGGTCGGCCCCGACGACCGTGTCGAAGCGGTGACGAGCTGGATGCCGAGCTGGACCGACGGTGAGATCACCGGGTGGACCCTCGACTTCATGCGCCGTCGCACCGACGGACCCAACGGCATGATGGAGTTCCTCATCGCGAAGGCCGCGTTGCAGTTGCAGGAGGAGGGCGCCACGGTGCTCAGCCTGTCGGGCGCTCCGCTCGCCGACGACCCGGCCGAGCCGGTCGACGGCGACCCCGCCCCGCTGCGGGCACTGCTGCGCTGGCTGGCGGAGGTGCTCGAGCCGGCATACGGTTTCGCCTCGCTGTTCCGCTTCAAGGGCAAGTTCCGCCCCCGGTACCGTCCGCTCGCCCTGGCGTACCGCGACCCGCTCCAGCTCCCCGCGATCGGGGCCGCCGTCGGACGCGCCTACCTTCCCGACGCCTCCCGTCATGAGATGGTCGCTCTGGCGAGGAGTGCGTGGGAGGGCCGCCGATGAACCGTTTCCTGCTGTCGTTCGAGCTGATCGACAGTCCGCTGCTGATCGTGTGCGCGATCATCGCCGGGGTGGGTGCGCTCGCCGTGGTGTCGTGGGCTCCGCGCCGCGTGGTCCGCACGCTCGTCATCGGCGTCGCCGCGGGGGTGGTGATGTACATCGTCGCCCACATCCTCGAGGCCCTGAACCTCTTCCAGGGTCCGCTACCCGCCGGGGCCGCCGTCTGGGCGGCGAGCGGCGTCGCTGCGGCCGCGGTGGGCGTCGTGGGCATCTGCCGACGCCCGTGGGGGCGTCGGGGCGCCGGTGCGCTGACGGTGGTGGCGGCGCTCCTGGCCGCCGCGCTCGGCGTCAACGCCGCCTACGGGGTGACGCATAACCTCGCCGCCATCCTCGGCGTGCAGGCGCTCGATCCCGCGGCTCTTCCCGCTCAGGCCGCCGTCGCGGGAGACCCGGCGACGCTCTACCAGACCTGGGAGCCGCCCGCGGGGATGCCGGCGCAGGGGGCGCTGAGTGCCCTGTCAGGGAACGCGAAGATTCCCACCGGGCAGTTCGCGGCGCGAGACGCCTCGTTGTACCTTCCGCCCGCGGCACAGGTCGCGAACCCGCCGGCCCTGCCGCTGCTCGTCTTCATGATGGGGCAGCCCGGTTCACCGGATCCGACGGCGCTGGCCAAAGCGCTCGATGCCTTCGCGGCGAAGAACAGGGGCCTCGCCCCGATCGCCGTCGTCGTCGACCAGCTGGGGGCTCCCGACCGTGATCCCGCGTGCGTCGACTCCGCGAAGTACGGCGCCGTGTCGACCTACATCAACCAGCTCGTGCCGCAGTGGGCCGGGAAGAACCTCAACGTCGTGAAGGACCACCGGTACTGGACCATCGGGGGCTTCTCGAACGGTGGCTCGTGCGCCGCGATGTACGGCTCGAAGTACCCGGACGTGTGGGGGCAGATGCTCGACGTCATGGGCAACGAGTTCCCGGGATCCGAGCACGTCGCCGAGACCGTGGCCGACACGTACAACGGTGACGCGGGCGCGTTCCAGGCCAACAAGCCGTCGGTGATCATGGCGGCAGCTCCCGCCGGGACCTACACCGGCCACCTGGCGATCTTCACGTGGGGAAGCGCCGACACCACCTACGGCCCGGGACAGCAGGCCAACTCCGAGGCCGCGCAGGCCGCCGGGTTCACCGTGCTGACGCACATCGTCGAGGGCGCGGGCCACACCGGCGAGGCGCTCGACGCGAGCCTCGAGTTCGCCATCCCCGCGCTGGCTCCGACGCTCGGACTGGCGCCGCCGGCATCCTGACGCCTCGGCGGTCTCGGCATCCTGACGCGAGGAATCCGCCCACGCGAAAGGGCCCGGTCGACGATATCGACCGGGCCCTTCGACGTACGGATCAGCGCGCGAGCGCCTCCGCCATGATGGCGGCGTGCTCGTTGGCGTGCACCTTGGGCGAGCCGGTCGCGGTCGACGCCGCGGAGGCACGCGAGATGTTGCGGATCGAGCGGCCACCGAGCTGGTCGGCGATCTCGAGCGCGATGAACGGCCACGCGCCCTGGTTCTCGGGCTCGTCCTGGACCCACACCAGTTCGGCGTTCGGGTACTGATCGAGCACGCGGGTCAGCTCTTCGATCGGCGCCGGGTAGTACTGCTCCAGGCGCACGAGGGCGATGTTCGGGTTCGGGTTCTTGTCGAGCTCGGCGCGCAGATCCCAGTGGATCTTTCCGGCGTGCAGCAGCACGCGCGTGACGGCGCCGCGGTCGACACCGCGGTTGTCGTCGAGCACCGGCTCGAAGCGACCCTCGAGGAAGTCCTCGACGGGGCTCGTGGCTCCGCGCAGACGCAGCATGGCCTTCGGGGTGAAGACGATGAGCGGACGACGCGGACGCTGGTACGCCTGGCGGCGCAGCAGGTGGAAGTACGAGGCCGGCGTCGACGGGCGCGCGACGATCATGTTGTCCTGCGCGCACATCTGCAGGTAGCGCTCGATGCGGGCCGACGAGTGGTCGGGTCCCTGGCCCTCATAGCCGTGGGGGAGCAGCAGCACGACACTCGACTGTTGAGCCCACTTCTGATCGGCCGACGAGATGAACTCGTCGATGACCGACTGCGCGCCGTTGGCGAAGTCGCCGAACTGCGCCTCCCACAGCACCAGGGAGTCGGCGCGCTCGACCGAGTAGCCGTACTCGAACGCCATGGCCGCGTACTCGCTCAGCAGCGAGTCGTAGACCCAGAAACGTCCCTGGTTCTCGCTGAGGTTCGCCAGCGGCAGCCATTCCTGACCGTTGTCGCGGTCGTGCAGCACCGAGTGGCGCTGGACGAACGTGCCTCGGCGCGAGTCCTGACCGGCCAGGCGCACCGGGGTGCCCTCCATCAGCACCGAGCCGAAGGCGAGGAGCTCGCCGAAGGCCCAGTCGATGTTGCCGTTGCGGCTCATGTCGAGACGCTTGTCGAGCAGCTGCTGCAGCTTGTTGTGCACGGTGAAGCCGTCGGGCTTGTTCACGAACGCGTCGCCGATGTGCTGCACGACCTCGCGCGAGACGCCGGTGGTCTCGGGCGCGCCCGTGGGCACGTCGTCGACCGCGTCGGCCGTGACGACGGGGGTCGTACCGGTCTCGGCTTCGTGGGTGTCGGCGAACGCGACTTCGAGACGGTTCTGGAAGTCCTGCTTGGCCTGCTCGTACTCGTCTTCGGTGATGTCGCCGCGACCGACGAGGGACTCCGTGTACAGACGGCGCACCGAGCGCTTGGCCTCGATGAGGTTGGTCATCAGCGGCTGCGTCATCGAGGGGTCGTCGCCCTCGTTGTGGCCGCGTCGGCGGTAGCAGACCAGGTCGATGATGATGTCGCGGTGGAACTCTTCGCGGTACAGGAACGCCAGCTCGGCCGCGCGGACGACGGCCTCGGGGTCGTCGCCGTTCACGTGCAGCACGGGGGCCTGGATGGTCTTGGCCACATCGGTGGCGTACACGGAGGTGCGCGCGTCGGTGGGGGTGGTGGTGAAGCCGACCTGGTTGTTCACCACGACGTGGATCGTGCCGCCGGTGCGGTACCCGCGCAGCTGCGACATCTGCAGCGTCTCGACGACGACGCCCTGACCCGCGAACGCGGCGTCGCCGTGAACGAGGATGGGCAGCCACGAGAACGTGCCGATGGGCTTGCGGTCCTGCTTGGCGCGGACGATGCCCTCGAGCACGCCGTCGACGGTCTCGAGGTGCGAGGGGTTGGCCGCCAGGTAGACGGGGAGCTCATCGCCCTCGTCGCCGACGAAGGTGCCCTCGGTGCCGAGGTGGTACTTCACGTCGCCCGAGCCGCGCTTGCTGCCGGTGGCGACCGCACCCTCGAACTCGCGGAACACCTGGCCGTACGTCTTACCGCCGATGTTGGTGAGCACGTTGAGGCGACCGCGGTGGGCCATGCCGATCGCGGCTCCGTCGAGGCCCTTGGACGCCGCGCCCTGGAGGATCTGGTCGAGCAGCGGGATGAGCGACTCGCCGCCCTCGAGGCTGAAGCGCTTCTGGCCGACGTACTTGGTCTGCAGGAAGGTCTCGAACGCCTCGGCCTGGTTGAGCTTCGACAGGATGCGCAGCTGTTCGTCGTGCCCGGGCTTGGTGTACTTGACTTCGATGTTGCTCTGGAACCACTGACGCTGGATCGGGTCCTGGATGTGCATGTACTCGACACCCATGGTGCGGCAGTACGAGTCGCGGAGCACGCCGAGGATGTCGCGGAGCTTGGCGACGCGCTTCGTGCCCAGACCGCCGGTGACGAACTCGCGGTCGAGGTCCCAGAAGGTCAGGCCGTGCGACTCGATCTCGAGGTCGGGGTGGGTGCGCTGCACGTATTCGAGCGGGTCGATGTCGGCCATGAGGTGGCCGCGCACGCGGTACGAGTTAATGAGCTCCTGCACGCGGGCGCTCTTGTCGATGCGCTCCGAGAGGTCGACGCTGATGTCGGCCGCCCAGTGGATGGGCGCGTAGGGGATGCGCAGCGCCGCGAAGATGTCGTCGTAGAAGCCGCGCTGCCCGATGAGCAGCTCGTGCACCTTCTTGAGGAACTCGCCCGACCCCGCGCCCTGGATGACCCGGTGGTCGTAGGTGCTGGTGAGCGTGATGGTCTTGCCGATGGCCAGCTCGTTGAGCGTCTTGTCGCTCGCGCCCTGGAACTCGGCGGGGTAGTCCAGCGCACCCGCGCCGATGATGGCGCCCTGACCGCGCATGAGACGGGGGACCGAGTGCACGGTGCCGATGCCGCCGGGGTTCGTCAGCGACAGCGTCGTGCCCTGGAAATCGCCGGGCGTGAGCTTGTTGCCGCGGGCGCGACGCACCAGGTCTTCGTACGCGTCGAGGAAGTCGCTGAAGCTGAGGGTGTCGGCGCGCTTGATGCTGGGCACCAGCAGCGCGCGGGTTCCGTCGGGCTTGGGCATGTCGATCGCGATACCCAGGTTGATGTGCGCGGGGGCCACCACCGAGGGCTTGCCGTCGATCTCGGCGTAGTAGACGTTCTGGCTCGGGAACTCCTTGAGTGCCTGGATGAGCGCCCAGCCGATGAGGTGCGTGAAGCTGATCTTGCCGCCGCGCGTGCGCGACATGTGGTTGTTGATGACGATGCGGTTGTCGATCATCAGCTTCGCGGGCACGGTGCGGACGCTGGTCGCGGTGGGGACCGTGAGCGAGTCGTCCATGTTGGAGGCCAGGGCCTTCGGCATCCCCTTGAGGACGGTGACGCGGTCCTCTTCGGTGCTCGGGGCTGCGGCCGCGGGCGTCGAGGCGGGGGCCTGCGCCGGGATCGGCTGCGGCTTCGCGGGCTTGGCGGTGGTGCGCGCGACGGGGGCCTGACCGACCACCGGGATCGGCGCGGTGACCGGCTTGGGCTCCGAGGGCGGCGCTGCCGCGGCAGACCCGTCGACGACCGGGTGGTACGCCTCCAGGATCGGCCACCAGGCCTTGTCTACGGAGTGCTTGTCGACTTTGAACTGCTCGTAGAGTTCGTCTACGAGCCACTCGTTCGCGCCGAACTCGCCCTCGCTCGAAGTACCGACGCCCGCCACCTGGCTCGACACAGTCGATCGCCTGCTTTCCTCGATGAAGATTCCTGTGGATACGCGCGAACGTCACCGTCCGGCGCGTCGTCAAGCCTAGCCGAGGTTCCTGGGCGGTCTGCGGGTCTTTACGTTCCCTTGATGTGGTGAGGTGGATGCCATGGAGTTCTCCGGCGCTCAACCCGATGTCGATCTGACCTACTCGGACGTGTTCCTGGTCCCGCGTCATTCCGAGGTGCGCAGCCGCCTCGACGTGGACCTGGCACCCGGCGACGGGAGCGGTGCCACCCTTCCGCTCGTGTCGGCGAACATGAACTCCGTCACGGGAACCCGACTCGCGGCGACCCTGGCGCGTCGCGGCGGCCTCGGCGTGCTCCCGCAGGACCTCGCGCTGCCCGACCTGCTCGACGCCGTCGCCTGGGTCAAGGCGCAGCCGACGGCCTGGGACGCCCCGCTCGTGCTGCCTCCGACCGCGACGGTCGCCGACGCGCGTCTGGTGCTCCCGCCGGTGCCCGGGCGCGGCATCGTCGTCGCCGAGACCCGAGACGACGGGGTCGTCGCCCTCTCGGCCTTCCGCGGGATCGTTCCGGCCACGCGCCTCGCGACGGCGCTCCCGGATGCCACGCTCGGCGACATCGCGCGGGGCGACGCCCCGGTGGTCTCGGTCGGTCAGCTGGGGGATCCCCGTGCCGTCTTCGCGCTGGTGGGGGAGGCCGACATCGTCGCCGTCGTCGACGCGGACCGCGTGGTGGGCACGCTGTCGGCGCGGAGCGCCGTGCGCGACTCGGTCTACCGCCCGGCGGTCGACGCCGAGGGGCGCCTGATCGTCGCGGCCGCGGTGGGGGTCAACGGTGACGTCGCCGGCAAGGCGCGCGCCCTCGCCGACGCCGGCGTCGACGTCCTCGTCGTCGACACCGCCCACGGTCACCAGGCGCAGATGCTCCGGGCGCTGCGCGAGGTCGCCGCGCTGGATCTCGGCATCCCGATCGCCGCCGGCAACGTCGTCACCGCCGAGGGCGTGCGCGACCTCACCGACGCGGGTGCGACGATTCTCAAGGTCGGGGTGGGGCCGGGGGCGATGTGCACGACCCGCATGATGACCGCCGTGGGGCGGCCGCAGTTCTCGGCCGTGCTCGAGACGGCGGAGGCCGCGCGCAGCGTCGGGGCGCACGTCTGGGCCGACGGCGGAGTGCGATATCCGCGCGACGTCGCCCTGGCGCTGGCGGCGGGTGCGGCATCGGTCATGGTCGGTTCGTGGTTCGCCGGCACGATCGAGTCGCCCGGGCGCCTGCGTGCCGACGCCGACGGCCGCACGTACAAGGAGTCGTGGGGCATGGCCTCGACCAAGGCCGTGCACGGGCGCTTCGGGGCACTCGACCCGTTCGAGCGGGCCCGCAAGGAGCTCTTCGCCGAGGGCATCTCGTCGTCGCGCATCTACCTCGACCCGCAGCGCCCCGGCCTGGAAGACCTGCTCGACATGATCACGTCGGGCGTGCGCTCCTCGTTCACCTACGCCGGCGCCGCCACCGTCGCCGAGTTCCACGAGCGCGCTCGTGTGGGCCTGCAGTCGGCGGCCGGGTACGACGAGGGCAAGGCGCTTCCGGTCAGCTGGTGAACACCCGCTCGAGGTCGGCCGCGGCCTCGATCGTGATCCACGCCCCGACCTGCACCGACAGATCGAGGTCGTCGCCCTCGGCGCGCGCGGGGCGGCGGGGATCGGCCGGGAACAACCCGCCGCGGCGTGCGTCCCAGAGCGCGTCGGCGTTGCGCTGGACGAGGCGCCGCGCGGTGCGCGAGAGGGCATCGCCCTCGGCGTCGCCGCTCTCGGCGAGATCCATCGCCGCCTCGGCGAGATAACGCGCCAGGATCCCGGCGAACAGGCCGCCGTCGCCCCCGCCCGCCGCGGGGAACAGTCCGTCGTCGGCGGCGCACCACCGTTCGACCGCGGCGACGAGAGCCCGGGCGCGCTCCACGTACGCCCACGCCGGATGCGTGTCGTCGGCCAGGGCCCGCTCGCCCAGCAGCAGGGCGAGCCCCAGGGCCGCGCCCTGGTTGTACGTCCACAGTTCGCTCCGCACGACGCCGTGCTCGACGCCGTCGCGGACGAGGCCCGTGTCGGGGTGATCCAGGGTGGATGCCATCCACGCGTCGAGTGCGACGGCCTCGGCCCGGTGGCCGGTCAGAGCGAGCACCATGGCGCCGGGCGCGTTCGCCGGAGCGTTGAAGAGGTCACTGCCGACGCACCAGGGCAGTGCGCCCACGCGCGGATCGATCGCCCGGTGCAGCACCCGCGAGATGCGGCGCAGGGCGCGGGCGTTCAGGTGCGTGCGCGCGAGCGCCAGGCCCATCCAGGCGATGTCGTCGTAGTACGGGGTCGTCCACCGGCCGATCGTGCGCAGGGTCACCCCCCGGGCGAGGCGCCGCATCATCCGCCGACGGCGCGCGTCGGGCCGGTTGCGCTCGGCGTCGCCGAGCACGTGCAGCACGTGCGCGTGCCACCAGTAATGCCACGTGCGCTCGCCGCCGGCGCCGGGCAGTGCCGCCCTCGCCCAGGCCACCGGGCCGTAGCGGTGCACGAAGCGGTCCGTCACCTGACGTTCAGCGGTGGCGGCGCGCTCGCCGGCCGTGGTCTCGGCATCCATGCACCCATCCTCCCCAGGTGCCGGGATGCGCAGAATCCGGATGCCAGGGGCCTGGGGCTGCAATAGAATCGTGCGCACGATGGACGACCCTCCCAGTTGTAGACCCAGGCCCCGACGCCGCCCCTTCGACACCGACCCCCGGTCGAGCGGAGGTGATGCCTGATGGATTACGTCATGCTCGGCGTGGGGCTCATCCTCACCGTCGGAACGGGACTCTTCGTCGCCAGCGAATTCGCCCTGGTGAACCTGGACCGCGCCGACCTCGAAGCCCGCCGCGAGGCGGGCGAGACGCGGCTCTCGCTCACGATCGATGCGCTGCGCATCACCTCGACGCACCTGTCGAGCGCCCAGCTCGGCATCACCCTGACGACGCTCCTCACCGGTTACACGATGGAACCGGCCATCTCGAACCTGCTGCGGCCGGTCTTCCAGGCGTGGGGACTGCCCGAGGCGGTCATGGTCGCCCTCGCCGCGATCATCGGCGTCGGTTTCGCCACCGTGCTGTCGATGATCCTCGGCGAGCTCGTCCCCAAGAACTTCGCCCTCGCGATCCCACGGCAGACGGCCAAGCTCGTCCTGCCGTTCCAGATTGCGTTCACCGCCGTCTTCAAGCCCGCCATCCTCGTGCTCAACGGCAGCGCCAACGGGGTGCTCCGCTCCATCGGCGTCGAGCCGAAAGAGGAGCTCTCGGGCGCCCGTTCGGCCGAGGAGCTCTCGAGCCTCGTCAAGCGCTCGGCCAGCGCCGGCATGCTCGAGAAGGACACCGCCTCGCTCCTCGACCGAAGCCTCACCTTCGCCCGCCTCAGCGCCGCCGACGTGATGACCCCGCGCCCCAGCGTGCACGCGCTCGCCGCGGGCGACCCCGCCGACGACGTCGTGCAGTTGGCCCGGCGCACCGGGCACAGCCGCTTCCCCGTGTACGGCGAGTCGATGGACGACATCGTCGGCGTCGTGCACCTCAAGGCCGCGATCGGCGTGCCGCGCGACAGGCGCGGCGACGTGCCCGTGGCCGCGCTGTCGACGGAGCCGCTGCGCGTCCCCGAGACGGTGCACCTCGACACCCTCGTCTCGGAGCTGCGTTCGCGCGGCTACCAGATGGCGATCGTGGTCGACGAGTACGGCGGGACCGCGGGCGTGGTCACCCTCGAAGACCTCGTCGAAGAGATCGTGGGCGAGGTGCTCGACGAGCACGACCGCTCCCGCGCGGGGGTGGTGCGCTCCGCGGCATCCGTGATGTTCCCCGGAGACCTGCGGCCCGATGAAGCCCTCGACCGCGCGGGCGTGCGCGTGCCCGAAGGAGAGGTCTACGACACCGTGGGCGGCTTCATCATGGCCGAGCTCGAGCGGATCCCCGCGGTGGGCGACACCGTCGAGACCGACGAAGGGGTCCTGAGCGTGCACCGCATGGACGGCCGTCGCGTCGACCGCGTGCAGTTCACCCCGAAGCCGGTGGAGCAGAACGTCGGCGACCTCGTGCGCGCGGCGAAGGGCGGTGATCAGCGATGAACGATTGGGCGGGAATCGCCTGGCTGGTCGTGCTGCTCGTGGCCAACGCCTTCTTCGTCGGCGCGGAGTTCGCGGTGATCTCGGCGCGGCGATCGCAGATCGAACCCCACGCCGACCGCGGCTCGCGGGCGGCGAAGACCGCGCTGTACGCGATGGAGCACGCCACGCTCATGTTGGCCACGTGCCAACTCGGCATCACGATCTGCTCGCTGCTGATCCTGAACGTGTCCGAGCCCGCCATCCACCACCTGCTGGCGGGGCCCCTCGGCCTCACCGGTCTGCCCGAGGCGGCCGTCGACGTGGTGGCGTTCATCGTGGCGCTGCTGATCGTGTCGTACCTGCACGTCGTGTTCGGCGAGATGGTTCCGAAGAACCTGGCGTTCTCGCTGCCCGACCGCGCGGTGCTCATGCTCGCGCCGCCCCTGGTGGCCGTGTCGAAGGCGTTCTACCCGATCATCGTCGCCCTCAACTGGACGGCGAACCACGTGCTGCGCCTGTTCCGCGTCGAGCCGAAGGACGAGGCCGCCTCGACCTTCACCCTCGACGAGGTCGCGACGATCGTGAGCCAGTCACGGCGAGAGGGCATGCTCGACGACGCGTCGGGAACCGTCAGCGCGGTGGTGGAGTTCACCGAGAAGACCGCCGCCGACGTCGCCGTTCCCATGAGCGACCTCGTGACGCTCCCCGCCCGGACCACTCCGGGCGAGATCGAGCGTGCCGTCGCGCAGCACGGCTATTCGCGGTACGTGATCGTCGATGACACCGGCAACCCCACCGGGTACGTCCACCTCAAAGACGTCCTGCGCGCGGCCGACGGGACGGCCGCCGACATGGCGCGTCCGATCCCCGCCAAGCGCATCCATCAGATGGTGTCGGTGCTCGAGACGACCGATCTCGAAGACGCCCTGGCGCTCATGCGCCGCTCGGGTCGCCACCTGGCGCAGGTGCGCGACGAGAGCGGCGACGTGAAGGCCGTGCTGTTCCTCGAGGACATCATCGAGGAGCTCGTCGGCGAGGTGCAGGACGCCACCGAGCGCCGTCGCTTCGTCTGAGGCCTGACACACCGGATGCCACGGCCCCGAGGGGTCGTGGCATCCGGTGTTCTCATTCGCGGGGGTGAGTGCTCGCCGATCCGCCGTCGGGCGGGACCCGGGTCAGGACGTCGCGGCGCGGCTCAGTACGCGCGGGTGTACTGGGCCGGCGCGGGCGAGTCGGCGCCGAGCGCGGCGGCGGCGCGCAGGCCGTAGTGCGGGTCGCGGAGCCACTCGCGGCCCGACAGCACGGCGTCGGCCCGGTCGTCGGCGACGACGTTCTCGGCCAGGGAGGGGTCGTCGATCATGCCGACGGCGGCGACCCGCAGTCCCGTCTCGCGGCGCACGGTCGCGGCGTACTCGACCTGGTAGCCGGGGCCTGTCACGATGCGCTGCTGCGGCACGAGGCCGCCGCTGGAAACGTCGATCAGGTCGGCGCCGACCGCACCCACCAGCCGTGCGGCGGCGACGGTGTCGGCGACGCTCCAGCCGCCCTCGGCGGCGTCCGTCGCCGAGAAGCGCACGAACAGGACGACGTCGGGGATGGCCGCGCGCACGGCCTCGGTCACGCGCACGAGCAGGCGCACCCGGTTCTCGAACGAGCCGCCGTACTCGTCGTCGCGGTGGTTCGTGAGCGGTGACAGGAACTGGTGCAGCAGGTAGCCGTGGGCCGCGTGCAGCTCGACGACCTCGAACCCGGCCGCGACGGCCCGGCGGGCGGCATCCGCGAAGTCCTCGACGACCTTCTCGATGCCCGCGGCATCGAGGGCGACGGGCTCGGCGAACGTGTCGTACGCGAGCGCCGAGGGGGCGAGCGTGGTCCAGCCGCCGGCCTCGGGCGCGACGGTGCCGCGGCCGCCGGTGAGCGGGGAGGTGGTCGACGCCTTGCGGCCGGCGTGGCCCAGCTGCACGCCCGCGACGGCGCCCCGCGCGCGGATCGCCGCGACGATGGGGGCCCAGGCATCGGACTGCGCGTCGGTCCAGATGCCGGCGTCTTCGGGCGAGATGCGGCCTTCGGGCGACACCGCCGTGGCCTCGGCGATCACGAGACCGGCGCCGCCCGCGGCGAACTGGGCGAGGTGCACGTGGTGCCAGTCGTTCGGCACGCCGTCGACCGCGCTGTACTGGCACATCGGCGAGACCCAGAGCCGGTTGCGCATCTCGATACCGCGGATGGACAGGGGTGTGAAGAGGGCACTCATGGAAGACCTTTGCGCTTTAGGGTGACGCCATGACGGCGAAGGACTGGACCGGGCGCGATGCCGGTCGCACACTGCGGTGGCCAACGGCGCACGACGACAAGTATTCCCGCGGGGTCGTGGGGATGCGTACGGGGTCCACCCGGTATCCGGGCGCGGCGATGCTGGGAGTCGAGGCCGCGTGGCGCACCGGAACGGGTATGGTCCGCTACCTCGGACCCGAGCGCGCGCAGAACCTCGTGCTGCAGCGTCGCCCCGAGACGGTGACCGCCGACGGGCGGGTGCAGGCGTGGGTGATGGGATCGGGAACGGATGCCGCGGAGCGCGACGCCGCCGAGACCGCGGCGCTGCGCGGCATCCTGCGCGCCGACGTGCCGGTCGTCGTCGACGCGGGAGCCCTGGGCCTGGTCGCCGGGGCCACGGCACCGGTCATCGTGACGCCGCACGCGCGAGAGCTCGACCGACTGCGCGAGAGCCTGGGCCTCGAAGCGGCCGATCCGCGAGACGACGACGCCCGCGAGGCGGCCGCGCGCGAGACCGCCGAGGCCATCGGCGCGGTGGTCCTGCTGAAGGGCGCCGTCACGATCGTCGCCGCCGCGGGCGGATGGACCCGCCGCGTGACGACGGGCACGCCGTGGCTCGCCACCGCCGGCACCGGCGACGTGCTCGCCGGTGTGCTCGGCGCCGTCACCGCCGGGTCGGTCGCCGCCGATCGCACCTCGCTCGACCACCTCGCCGCGTGCGCGGCCACCGCCGCGTGGCTGCACGGAACGGCCGGCACACGGGCATCACAGGCCTACGGCGGCCTCGGCGGGCCGATCACCGCGCTCGACATCGCCGGGGAGCTGCCCTCGGTCGTGGCCGGGCTGCAGGCGGACTCGATCGGGTAACGGTTGTCGTCGCGACCCGCGCGACGGCGGGGGAGCGCGAGCCGCGCGTCCGGGACGCTCAGGGGCGCCCGCTTAGGATGATGCGGTGGTGAGGCGTGTCGTTCCCTTGTTGATCGCGTTCGTCGCCGTACATGTCGTCGTCGGCATCCTGGGCTATCAGCAGCCCAACGAGCCGATGGGCGACGTGTACCTGGTGTACGAACCCTGGTCGCGCTGCGCGCTGTTCGGCGGCATCGACGTCACCTCGTGCACGCGCTCCGACGCGTGGGCCTGGCCGGGCATCACCGAGAAGTGGATCTATCCGCAGCTCGCGTTCCTGCCGATGACGTTCGCCTGGCTGTTCGCCTGGGCCGTCGGGTACACGCCCGCCTGGGTCATCACCGTCGCGCTCGCCAACCTGGTCGCCTTCGTCGTGCTCGTGGGCAAGGGACGCTCGCGCGGTCGTGTGATCGCCGCCTGGTTCTGGCTCGCGGCCATCCTGCTCATCGGGCCGGTCGGCCTGTACCGCATCGACGGCATCACGGTGCCGTTCGCGATCCTCGGCAGCATCTGGCTGCTGCGCCGCCCGTTCGTGGCCTCCCTGCTGCTGTCGATCGCCGTGTGGATGAAGGTGTGGCCCGCGGCGATCCTGGCCGCCGGTCTCATCGCCGCCCGCCGTCGCCTGGCCCTCATCTGGGGTGCCGTCGCGGTGTCGGTGACCACCGTCATCGCGGTCGTCGCCCTGGGCGGTGCGCCCTACGTCTTCGGCTTCGTCGGCGACCAGACCACCCGCGGCATCCAGATGGAGGCCCCCGTCGGCGGGCTGTACATGTTCCTCGCCGCCTTCTACGTTCCCGGCTCCGAGGTGTACTACGACGGCGGCGTGCTCACCTTCCAGGTGACGGGACCCGGCGCCGACCCCCTCATCGCCGCGATGACGCCCATCATGCTGCTCGTCATGGTCGGGATCGCCATCGTCGGCATCGTGAAGCTGCGGCGCGGGGCGACCTTCGTGAGCCTCTTCCCGCCGCTCTCGCTCGCTCTCGTCACCGCCTTCATCGCGCTGAACAAGGTCGGCTCGCCGCAGTACTACGTGTGGCTCTTCGCCCCCGTCGTTCTGGGGTTGATGATCGATCGCCGCCGCTGGTACGGATTCGCGGGCATGACGCTCGTGATCGCGGCGCTCACGCAGTGGATGTACCCACTGCTGTACGACGGGCTCATGGCGACGCACCCGAACCCGTTCCCCGTCTTCGTGCTCGAAACCCGGAACCTGCTCGCCCTCGTGCTGCTGGTGTGGGCCGTCGTGCGCGTCGTCCGTGCGCCGATCGACCGCGTCCGTCCCCCCGCCGGGCTGCACGAGATCGTGACCGGGCGGCGTCCGGCGCGGACGCGGATCGCTCCGCGCGGCTGACCCGGGGGTCGCGTCTAGGCGCGGTGCTACCGCGAGACGCTGTGCCGCGACCGGGGTGCACGCGGCGTCGTCCGACGGAGACACGCGGCGCTTCACTTCGCGGTGCGGCGCGGCTCGTCGCTGCGCAGCGCTGTGCGGCGCGGTGGCGACGCGGCCCGTTCCGCCGAGGCCGCCCGCGGCCTAGTCTCGAATCATGCTCATCGCCTTCTCTGTCGCTCCCTCGGGTGTCGGAACCGTCGCCTCGGAAAACCCCGACGCGTCGGTGCACGACGCCGTCGCCGCCGCCGTCGCCGTCGTGCGCGCCTCGGGTCTGCCTCATCGCACGACCTCGATGTTCACCGAGGTCGAGGGGGAGTGGGACGAGGTGTTCGACGTCGTCAAACGGGCGACGGATGCCGTGCTGCCCTACGGATCGCGGGTGTCGCTGGTGCTGAAAGCCGACATCCGCCCCGGACGCACGGGCGAGATCGACGGCAAGATCGAGCGACTCGAGGACGCGCTGGAGCGTCACGTCGACTGAGCCGATCGGCTGAGCCGTGACGGCCCCGTCGTCAACGGTGACGCGAACGGGTGGGGCCGCGCCAGGTTCACCCGGCGGGCGGGTCGTTCCAGATGCGCCTGGTGATGGCGGTGACGTCGGCGTCGATGCGGGCGAGGTCTCCGCGCAGGCGGCTCTCGACGCTGTCGATCTTGGCGCTCAGGCCGGCTTCGACGGTGTCGATCTTGGCGCTCAGGCCGGCTTCGACGGTGTCGATCTTGGCGGTGAGACCGGCTTCGACGGTGTCGATCTTGGCGGTGAGACCGGCTTCGACGGTGTCGACCCGGGTCCTCGTGACGTGGATCTCGGCCACCGTCTCGTATCGCACGGCGTCGAGACGTGCCTCGAGCCGGTCGGTGTTCGCCGTGATCACTTTCGCGAGCGAACCCATGATGAGGTTCGTGCTGAACGTCATGCCGCCCAGAACAGTCGCGGCGAAGGTTCCGATGAGCACCCATACTTGCGGTTCCGTCACGTCCGGCATCCGTTCATCCCGCGGTGAGGAAACCCAGACTGTCAGCTTTCCGTGGGGGTGGAACCGCTCGACCGCGAAGATCGGGAGAAGTTCACCCGCGGTGCGGGTGGGGAGGAGCAGTCCGCGGGGTGCACGGTCGACCGTGACGCCGACCTCACCCGCCGCACCCGGCCCTCGAAACGATTCGACGCTCGCGGCCGCGCGGACTAGCATCGCAAGGTGACCTCTTCGACTTCCTCGAGAGGTGCGGCGATGCGGGCGCTCCTTTCTCTCGCCATCGGCAGCTTCGGCATCGGCATGACCGAGTTCGTGGTGATGGGCCTGCTGCCCAACATCGCCCGCGAACTCGTCCCCGGCGCGTGGGCGGCCTCGCCCGACGACGCCATCGCCCAGGCCGGCTGGCTCATCTCGCTCTACGCCCTCGGCGTGGTCGTCGGAGCGCCGACGATCGCCGGCTCCGTGGCACGGTTCCCGCGTCATCGCGTGATGATCGTGCTCGCCGCCGCGCTGGCGTTCTTCACCCTGCTGACCGTCATCGCCCCCACGTTCGAGCTCGTCGCGGCATCCCGATTCCTCGCCGGACTTCCGCACGGCGCCTACTTCGGCATCGGCGCCCTGGTGGCCGCCGATGCGCTCGGCCCGGGCAATCGCGCCAAGGGCGTGGCGTTCGTCCTCACCGGGCTCACGATCGCCAACGTCGTCGGTGTGCCGCTGGGCACCCTTCTCGGCCAGCAGGTCGGCTGGCGCGCGGCGTTCGCCGTGGTGACCGGGATCTTCCTGCTCGCCACGATCTGCATCGCCCTCTTCGTACCGAAGCACCCCGGTTCGCCCGGTCGTCGATTGCGTGACGAACTGCGCGTGTTCCGCATCGGACAGGTCTGGTTCGCCCTCGGCATCGGCGCCGTCGGGTTCGGCGGATTCTTCGCGATGTACAGCTACATCGCGCCCATGATCACCGATGTCGCGGGCCAGCCCGAGTGGGCCGTCTCGCTCGTACTCGTGCTCGTGGGGATCGGCATGACGATCGGCAACATCGTCGGCGGCGCGCTCGCCGACAAAGACCTGCGGTTCTGGTTGTACGTCGGGCTCATCGCCCTCGGTGCGGCATCGGTGGGCCTGGCTCTCACGGCCGGGTGGATCGTGGCGCTGGTGCTGTTCGCGTTCCTGGTGGCGTTCTGCGGTGCCGCCCTGAGCCCGGCGATCCAGACGCGACTCATGGACGTCGCCGAGGACAACCAGTCCATCGCCGCGGCGTTGAACCACTCGGCGCTCAACATCGGCAACAGCCTCGGCGCCTTCCTCGGCGGCCTCGCCATCGCCGCGGGCCTCGGACTCGTCGCCCCGGCGTGGGTGGGCGCGCTGCTCGCCCTGGGCGGACTGGTCGTCGCCGTGGTCTCGTACCGCGTCGAGGACCGCAGCGGACGCCACCCCGAACATCGGGTGCCGGCCGCCGAAGCCGCGCAGACCGCGATCACCGGTTCGATCCCGACGCAGCGCTGAGCGCGCGTCGTGTCGACCACGGGCCGCGGCTGACGCGGCGCTGAACCCGGCGCGAGTGTCTCGGACACGCCGCCTTGGGGCCCGGGGATGCGGAGTGTTCTGGACACTCGACGGTGTGTGCGGGCGGTCGCGGCGACGGCGCGCCGCTCGGGTGAGTGTCCGGAACGCGCCGGGCATGCGTCCAGGTGCCGGCTCGCCGCGGCAGCGGCGCGGCCCTAACACGGAACGCACGACCTCTTCCCCGACCGACGAGGGGCCGGAGGGAACGGATGCCGCGGTGCCCGGCATCCGGAATCGTCAGGACGCGAAAAGACGACGCAGGTGCAGGGCGACGGCGGCGGTCTCGATGAGGAAGCCGTCGTGGCCGAAGTCGCTCGAGAGCACGACGGCGTCGTCTCCGTCGAGCGTGTTCGGAATGCCGCGGGCGATGCGATGCTGCCCGTCGATGGGGAACAGGCGGTCGCTGTCGATGCCGAGCACCAGGGTCGTCGCCGTGACGCGTCCCAGGGCGTCTTCGACGCCGTCGCGGTCGCGGCCGACGTCGTGCGAGTTCATGGCCTCGACGAGGGTGAGGTAGCTGTTCGCGTCGAAACGGCGGGTGAACTTGTTGCCGTGGAAATCGAGGTACGACTCGACGGCGAAGCGTCCGCCGCGGCCCAGCGGGCTCACCCCCGACTGCCATGAACGTTGGAATCGCTGGTTGAGCTCGGTCGGGCTGCGGTAGTTCAGCAGTGCCATGCGCCGAGCGAGGGCGAGTCCGCGGTGCGGGCCGTCGCCGTCGCCGGCGTCGTAATACTCGCCGCCGGCGAAGCGGGGGTCGATGCGCACGGTGTCGAGCTGCACCGAGTTCAGGGCGATCTGGTCGGCGGTCGTGATCGGCGGGGCCGAGAGGATCGCGGCGCGGGCGACGCGGTCGGGGTGGCCGACGGCCCACTCGATCGCGTGCATTCCGCCCATCGACCCGCCGACCACGGCGAACCACCGCTCGACGCCGAGCTCGTCGGCGAGCAGGGCCTGAGCCTCGACCTGGTCGCGGATCGTGAGGTACGGGAAGCGCGAAGCCCACTCGTAGCCGTCGGGGGCGATGCTCGCCGGTCCCGTCGAGCCCTGGCATCCGCCCAGCATGTTGGGGGCGACCACGAACCAGCGGTCGGTGTCGATGGCCGCACCGGGGCCCACGAGGTCGCTCCACCACCCGGCGGTGGGGTGCCCCGGACCGGCGGCACCGCGCACATGGCTGTCGCCGGTGAGCGCGTGAAGGATCAGCACGGCGTTGTCGCGGGCGGGGGAGAGCTGTCCCCACGTCTCGTACGCGAGACGCACGTGGGGCAGCGACTGCCCGGTCTCGGTCGCGAACGCGCCGAACGAGGCGAATCGGCGGTCCCCCGCGGGGTCGCCGTCGCGCCACGCGCCGGTCGCCGGGGGGCGTCCGAGCAGCGATCGGGCATCGGCCTCCGTCACCGGGGCCGAGGGCACCGTGTCTTCGGAGATCTGCCAGTCCATGGCATCCATTCTCGTCGGTCGCCGGCGGCCCGACCGGACTGTTACGTCGATGTCGGAGACCGCGCGTACGATTCGGCGCATGGGTGCATGGAGCGCAGAACCGTTCGGGAACGACACCGCTGCCGACCGGGCGTACGAGCTCGAAGGGCAGACCGACTGGAACGTCGTGCGCGACGCACTGCGCGTCGCCGCCGATACCGAGGGCTCGCAGCTCGACTCCGACGCCGCGACGGTGGCGATCGCGGCCGCCGAGGTCGTCGCGCGGGGGCTGGGGCGGGTGCCCGGCCGAGCCTTCTCCGACGAGGTCACGGCGTTCGTGGCGCGCGCGTCGGCGCCGTCCGCCGAGTTGGTGTCGTTGGCCGACGCCGCGGTCGTCCACGCGACCTCTGACGACGGTGAACTGGCCGAGCTCTGGGAGGACGACCCCGACTGGCACGCCGAGAACGAACGCCTGCGCGCGGCGCTGACCACCGTCTGACCTCCTTGTCCAGCCCCCGCTTCGGTCGCGGTGGGGTGGTCAGAATCGCCGCATGGCGACCTTCCTTCTCATTGCGGCCTCGAGCGACATCGGCGGGGCGACCGCGACCCGACTGCGCGACGCCGGTCATCGCGTTGTCACGACGGCGCGGGATTCCTCGGTCATCGAGCCCGACTTCGTTCTGGATGCCACGGACTTCGACGCCGTCGACCGCGTGGTCGGCGAGGTGGGCGAGCTCGACGGTATTGCGGTGTTCGCGGGCTCGATGCTGCTCAAGCCCGCGCACCTGACCTCGCGCGAGCAATATGACGGCCTCATCGCCGCCTCTCTGACCACGTCGTTCGCCGCCGTGCGGGCAGCCGGGACGCACATGCGCGACGGCGGCGCGGTGGTGCTGGTGTCTTCGGCCGCGGCCCTGGCGGGACTGCCGAACCACGACGGCATCGCCGCCGCGAAGGCCGGGGTCATCGGGCTGACGCTGTCGGCCGCCGCCAGCTACGCATCGCACGGGCTGCGGGTGAACGCCGTCGCGCCGGGCCTGGTTCAGACGCGGCTGACCGCGAAGCTCACGTCGACCGACATGTCTCGGAGAGTGTCGGAGGCCATGCACCCCCTCGGACGCCTGGGCGAGCCCGAGGACGTGGCTCGGGCGGTGGAGTTCCTGCTCTCGCCCGAGAACGCATGGATGACGGGCCAGATCATCGGGGTCGACGGGGGCCTCGGGAGCCTGCGCCCGCGCCAGAAGGTCTGACGCGGACGTCGCGCGGTGCCGCTGCGCGTGATCAGCGGAGGGTCAGGGACGGAGGGAGGGTCGCTGCGCGGTGCGGGTCCTCCCGGAATACCTCGCCCTCCGCTCGTCACCCGGCGCCGAGCCGCGCGGTGCGCGACGCCGAGCTGCCCGCGCGCTGCGCGACGCGACGCGCCGGACACGAAGACGACACGTCCCTCGACGCCGCGAAACGCCCCGACCCGGGTGTCCGGGTCGGGGCGTTTCGCGAGAGGGAGTCAGACGCGCGAGGCCTCGGACAGGCGCCGCGCGGCGGCGAGGGCCTGGTCGAGGTCGGCCTTGAGGTCGGCGATGTTCTCGAGACCCACCGACAGGCGCACGAGGCCCGGCGTGACACCGGCGGTGAGCTGCTGCTCGGGCGTGAGCTGCGAGTGCGTGGTGGATGCCGGGTGGATGACGAGCGAGCGCACGTCGCCGATGTTGGCGAGGTGGCTGAACAGGCTGAGCGAGTTGACGAACTCGCGACCCGCCTCGACACCGCCCTTGAGCT
The DNA here is from genome assembly GCF_001423785.1 of Microbacterium sp. Leaf179. Lineage (NCBI taxonomy): Bacteria > Bacillati > Actinomycetota > Actinomycetes > Micrococcales > Microbacteriaceae > Microbacterium > Microbacterium sp. Leaf179. The sequence goes on from NZ_LMPH01000001.1 coordinate 1,227,367, forward strand.
CGAACGAGAGCACGGCACCCACGCCCTTGGGGGCGTAGTTGTTGGCGGCGGCGTACCAGGGCGAGGTGGGCAGGCCCGAGTAGTTCACGGTCGCGACATCGGGGTGCGACTCGAGCCACTCCGCGATCTCTTGCGCGTTCTGCACGTGACGCTCGATGCGCAGCGACAGGGTCTCGATGCCCTGGATGAGCTGCCAGGCGCTCTGCGGCGCGATGGAGGCACCCAGGTCGCGAAGCAGCTGCACGCGCGCCTTGATGATGTACGCGAGACCGTCGCCGACCGCCTGCGTGTACACGGCGCCGTGGTACGAGGGATCGGGTGTGGTCAGGCCGGGGAACCGGTCGGAGTGCTCCGACCAGGGGAAGGTGCCGCCGTCGACGATGACGCCGCCGATCGTGGTGCCGTGCCCGCCGAGGAACTTGGTCGCGGAGTGCACGATGATGTCGGCGCCGTGCTCGAAGGGACGGATGAGGTAGGGCGTCGCGATCGTGTTGTCGACGATGAGCGGCACGCCGGCCTCGTGCGCGACATCGGCGACCGTGCGGATGTCGAGCACGTTGATCTTCGGGTTTCCGATGGTCTCGGCGAAGAAGAGCTTGGTGTTGGGACGCACGGCGGCACGCCAGGCGGCGGGGTCGTCCTGGTTCTCGACGAACGTCGTCTCGATGCCGAGCTTCGCGAGGGTGTACTTGAAGAGGTTGTAGGTGCCGCCGTAGATCGAGCTCGACGACACGATGTGGTCGCCGGCCTGCGCGATGTTGAGCACGGCGATGGTCTCGGCCGCCTGGCCGCTGGCGACGAGCAGAGCGCCCGTGCCGCCCTCGAGCCCCGCGACGCGCTGTTCGACGACGTCTTGCGTGGGGTTCTGGATGCGCGTGTAGATGTTGCCGAACTCGGCCAGCGAGAACAGGTTCGCGGCGTGGTCGGCGTTGTCGAACACGTACGAGGTGGTCTGGTAGATCGGCGTGGCCCGGGCCTTGGTCACCGGATCGGGCTGGGCTCCGGTGTGGATCTGCTTGGTCTCGAAACGCCAGTTCTCGGATGCCGACATGGCCGCTCCTCAGCTCGGGTGGCCTGGGCGGTCGCCGTGGCCTGATGCGAGCGTAGACACCGCCTCCGACACCGACAACAGGGGCGGACACGCGCCGTAACACCCGTGTCGGAGGGTGCCGGTAGCGTGGATGCCATGACGCGACGTGCAGTGGTGACCGGGGCCAGTTCGGGTATCGGAGAGGCGACGGCGCGACTGCTGCGCTCGCGCGGGTGGGACGTGGTGGGCGTCGCCCGCCGGGCCGAGCGGCTCGCTGCGCTCGAAGCCGAGACCGGTGTCGTCGCCCGCGCGGCCGACCTCACCGTCGCCGACGACATCGCCGACCTGTCGGCCTGGCTCGCCGAGACCGGTGGCGTCGATGCGCTGGTGCAGGTGGCCGGTGGGGCGCGCGGAACCGACCGGGTCGAAGACGGTGACGCCGACGACTGGCGCTGGATGTTCGAGGCCAACGTGCTCTCGTCGCAGCGGCTCGTGGCATCCCTTCTCCCGCTCCTCCGCGACGCCGCGACGCGCGTCGGGCACGCGGACGCGCTGTTCGTCACCTCCACCGCCGCGCAGACGGCGTACCCGGGCGGTGCGGGGTACAACGCCGCCAAGGCGGGCGAGGCCATGCTCGTGAACGCCCTGCGGCTCGAACTGAACGGCGAACCGATCCGTGTGATCGAGATCGCGCCGGGCATGGTGCGCACCGAGGAGTTCACCCTCAACCGCGTGGGCGGCGACCACGATGCCGTCGACAAGCTCTACGAGGGCGTCGAGGCCCCCCTGGTCGCCGACGACGTCGCCGACGTCATCGCCTACGCGCTCGATGCACCGGGGCACGTCAACCTCGACCTCGTGACGATGCGTCCCGTCGCGCAGTCGGCGCAGCACCTGCTCGCGCGGGGGCCGCTGCGCCCCCGCCAGAGCGAGCGCCCGGAGTAGCCGAGAGGCCGGTTCCCGGCAGAGCTGGCGCCCGTGTCGCCGATGGGCTGTCCCCGTCGGAGTGAACGCAAGGAGCAGCTGAACGGCCGTCACCGTCGGTCTCACCGCCGCATTGCCGCCAGCCCATCGATCCTCGGCCGGTCGAGCCCGAGGTCGTCGTTCAGGCCACCTCGCCCCGTGCGGCGTGGGCGGCGGTCTCGGTCCCGGCACTGTCGGCGAACGCCACTTTCGGCACGAAGAACAGCAGCACGGCCGCGGCGAACCCGCCCGCCGCGCAGATCGCCCACACCGTCAGGTAGCCCGCGAGCGGTGCGGCGGTGGCGGCCACGGCCGCCCCGGCTCCACCGGCGAGGACCACGCCGAAGACGGCGGACGACATGGTCCCGCCCACGGTCTTGGTGGTGTTGGTGAGGGCGGATGCCACCCCCGTCTGCCCGCGAGGAGCGGCGGCGGCCGCGGCCGCGGGCATCGCCGCGACGAGGGCGCCCGAGCCCATCCCGGCGATCGCGAGGCACAGCAGCACCTGCCAGAGCTCGACGTGCAGGGGGAGCAGGAGCGCGTATCCCGCACCCACGAGCGTCGCGGCCCCGATCAGCATCGCGCGCGGACGCGCCCACCGCGAGGTCACGGCGAACAGCACAGCGCCGACGATGAGCGAGACGAGGTAGACGCCGATGACGTTCGATCGGTCCGCGGCATCGAGACCCAGGCCGTAGCCGAGCGCGCGGTCGGTGCCGGCGTAGGTCGCGAGCGGGCCCTGCGCTCCCAGCAGGCTGATGCCCACGAGGAAGGCCGTGGCCTGCACCGGCCACATCTCGGGGCGGCGCAGCACGCGGATGTCGATGGCCGGGTCGCGTTGACGGAGCTCGAACAGCACGAAGACCACGCCCAGCACGAGGCCCGCGGCCAGCAGCCCGACGATCGCGATCGGACCCGGGCCGTCGGGGAGCCGCACGAACGACAGGGCGCCGGTGACGCAGAGCAGAGCGCCGGCGAGGATCGTGAAGCCGCCGAGGTCGAGGCGGCGGTCGCTCGTCGACGGCTCGGACTCGGGCACGCCCCACCAGATCACCAGGCAGATGAGCGTCACGACGATCGCGGGGACGGCGAGCGAGAGGCGCAGATCGCCCCCGGTCGCGGTGAACAGGCGCCCCGCAGCCAGGGCGCCGATGATCGCGCCGGCCTGCAATCCCACGACGAGCAGACCTGCGGCGCGGCGGGTCTGCGACACCCCCCGCTGCTGCCGGCGTCCACGGTCGAAGATCAGGGCGATCTCGAGCGGCAGCCACACGACGTAGAAGCCCTGCAGGGCCCAGGCCAGCAGGAACGTCGTGAATGAGTCGGCGAAGACGAGCCACCAGCTCGCCGCCGCGGTCGCGATCGCCGAGAACAGCAGCACGCGCTTGTGCCCGAACATGTCGCCGAGTTTGGCCAGCACCGGCAGCACGAGCGCCGACAGCAGAAGCTGCGCGGCTTCGAACCAGTTGACGTCGGCGTCGCGGATCCCCAGGTGCGTGACGATGTCGGGCAGCAGGGGGACGTAGAACCCCTGCAGGATGCCGCTGGCGAGCTCCACCAGCACGAACCACCCGATGAGCCCCGCGGTCACCCCGAGCGCCGAGGTGCGCACCCGTCCGACCGCACCCGAGATGCGCGACATGGCGCGACGATAGCACCGCCGCCGCCCTCGGCATCCGCAATCGACTCCCCGCCGGGGTGCCACGGATCGCACCGGGCACCCCGCGACGAGGCGGCATCGGGCGCGGCGGCGTCCCGATCACGCCCTAGGGTGAGACGAGTCGACGAGAGGAGTCCGGTGTGACGGACGAGCGCGAGCGGTTGAGCTGGGACGATTTCGGGGTCGCCACGCGCGACATCTCCCGGGCGATCGTCGCCGACGGGTTCCACCCCGAGGTGGTCGTCGCGATCGCCCGAGGCGGACTGCTGCCGGGCGGCGCCATCGCGTACGGACTGGGTGTGAAGAACTGCGGCGCTCTCAACGTCGAGTTCTACACCGGCGTCGGCACCGTCCTCGATGCGCCCGAACTGCTGCCCCCCGAGCTCGACCTGTCGTACCTCACCGGACGACGGGTGCTCCTCGTCGACGACGTCGCCGACAGCGGTCGCACCCTCGACCTCGCCGTGAAGCTCCTCGGCCGGCACGGCGCCGAGACCCGTTCCGCCGTGATCTACACGAAGCCGTCGACGATCATCACCCCCGATTACGCGTGGAAGGACACCGATCTCTGGATCGACTTCCCCTGGTCGCACCAAGGGTCGGTGCACGAAGAAGACGCCGCGTGAGCGGCAAGACTCTCGCGCAGCTCGCCGATGCCGGCCTGATCGACGCGTCGTGGGTGACGCCCCTCGCCCCCGTCGCCGACGACATCGCGGCGCTCGGGGAGCGCCTGCGCACCGAGGGGCAACCGTACCTCCCCGCCGGTGACCTCGTGCTGCGTGCGTTCCGCACGCCGATCGACGCGGTGCGCGTGCTGATCGTCGGCCAGGATCCGTACCCCACCCCGGGGCACCCGATCGGCCTGTCGTTCGCGGTCGACCCGCACGTGCGGCCCGTGCCGCGGAGCCTGTCGAACATCTACCGCGAGCTCTCCGACGACCTGGGGATCGCCCCCGCGCCGCACGGCGACCTCTCGGCCTGGGGCGCGCAGGGCGTCATGCTGCTGAACCGTGTGCTCACCGTGGCGCCGGGCTCCCCGGCATCCCATCGGGGGTGGGGGTGGGAGCGCGTGACCGACCACGCCATCCGCAGCCTCGTCGCCCGCGAAGCTCCGCTGGTCGCGGTGCTGTGGGGGAAGGATGCCATGAACCTGGCCCCCCTGCTCGGTGATACCGCCATCGTGTCGTCGCCGCATCCGTCGCCCCTGTCGGCCAGCCGGGGGTTCTTCGGCTCGAAGCCGTTCTCGCGGGTCAACACCCTGCTCGAGGAGCAGGGCGCGGACCCCGTCGATTGGCGTCTCCCGGCCTGACGACGTCGCCGCGCGGCCCGGGGTCACACGCTCGAAACGCCGCTGTGCGTAAAGTGTCGAGCGTGCTGGAAGAGGAGTACGAGAAGGCCCGCCGTCGGTTGCCCACGCACCTGCGGCGTGCGCCGGAGCCCGAACGACCGTTCACGTATGAGATCCGCCCGGCCACCGAGGCCGACATCCCCCACATCCGCGAGATCTACAACTATTACGTGCGCAATTCCGTCGTGACCTTCGACGAGAAGGCCTGGACGATCGCGAAGTGGCGCGACAAGTTCGCCACGTTGAGCAAGCTCGGACTGCCCTTCCTCGTGGCGGAGTCGCCCAGCGGTCAAGTGCTCGGGTACGCGCTGGTGCAGCCCTGGCAGTCCAAGTCGGCGTACCGGTACACGGTCGAGAACTCGATCTACCTCGGTCAGGCCGCGGCGGGCAAGGGACTCGGCCGCGCCCTGCTGGAGGCGCTGATCTCCGCGTGCCAGGAGCTCGGCATCCGCGAGATGGTCGCCGCGATCAGCGACAAGGGCGCCGACGCGTCGATCGCCCTGCACGAGAAGCTGGGGTTCACCGAGGTGGGTCGCATGGGCCGCGTGGGCTTCAAGTTCGGCCGCTGGCTCGGGGTCGTGTACCTGCAGAAGAGCATCGTGTCGAAGAAGAAGCGTCGGAGGCTGTTCGGCTGACGCGCGCCCGCGCGCCTCTCGGGTCAGCGCCGCCGCGGCGTCGAGGGTGCGGCCCGGCGCACTTCGTCGACGAGCGTGCGCCAGGGGCCGTCGACCTGACCGTCGCCGAGTCGCACCCGCCGCACGGCGATGTCTCCGCGATGCACCTCGATGCGCCACTGATAGCGGTCGGCACCCGACGACGCAGAGGGGGCGGCATCCCACGGGCAGTTCTCGACGAGTTCGCGCCACTGAGCAAGACGCGCCGGGTCGGGCTCGGCCCGCCACTGCTTCTGCAGTCCGGCGAGGCCACCCGAGCGCACGACGACCACGGCGAAGCGCTCGTCGTTCGCGGCGTCAGGCTGCGGCATCCTCCTCGACGCCGACTGCGACCCATGCGGCGCGGACGGCGGCGACCTCCTCGGACTCCTCACCGTACTCGCTGGCGGCGGTGGCGCGCGTGGCGGCGGCGAAGGCGGCGAAGTCGGCGGTGGGGGAGAGGGTGCCCGCGGTGAGGGTGCGGTACCAGATGAGTCCGGCGCGCTCCCAGGCGAAGCCGCCCAGTGTCGTCGCGGCGACGTGGAAGGCGCGGTTGGGGATGCCGGAGTTGATGTGCACGCCCCCGTTGTCGTCGTCGGTCTCGACGTAGTCGCGCATGTGTCCGGGCTGCGGGTCGGTGCCGAGCACGTCGTCGTCGTAGGCGGTACCGGGTGCCTTCATCGACCGCAGGGCCTCGCCCTGCACGTCGGGCGCGAAGATGCCCGCGCCGATCAGCCACGACGCTTCGTCGGCGCTCTGGCCGAGCCGGTGCTGCTCGGCGAGGGCGCCGAACACGTCGGACAACGACTCGTTCAGGGCGCCGGACTGCCCCTGGTACTCGAGACCCCCGGCGGCCTCGGTCACCCCGTGGCCGAGCTCGTGCGCGATGACGCTGAGCGAGCGGGTGAACCCGACGAACACCTCGCCGTCGCCGTCGCCGAACACCATGCGCTCGCCGTTCCAGAACGCGTTGTCGTAGTCGTCGCCGAAGTGCACCGTCGCGAGCAGCGAGCCGCCCGCCGCGTCGATGCCGTCGCGCGCGAAGGCGTCCCAGAAGAAGTCGTAGGTGGCACCGAGACCGTCGTACGCCTCGTCGACGGCGGCGTCGCCGACGGGCTCTTCGTCTTCGCTGCGCACGCGTCGACCGGGCAGGTTCTCGCTGTTCTGCGCGTCGGAGATGATGCGATCGGGGGCGGGAACCGCTTCGGCGACGAGCGCGTCGCCGTCGATCGACAGCCGGAGCCGGGTGCGTGTGGGCCGCGGCGGCCGCGGCATCGCCAGGGTCTTGCGTGCCGCGGCGGCCGCGCGTGCGAGCCGCGGGTCGTCGGTGGACGCGAGCCGATCGAGCAGGAACGGGGGAACGATGCCGGGGTACATGCGCCGAGGTTAGCGCCGACCTCCGACATCGCGGCATCCCTTGCTCACGCGCACGATGGGGCTCCGCAGCGCATGGGATGGGGCCATCCGCGCGAAACCAGCCGCGCCGAAGCCCGTTCCCGGGGCGGCGGTGAAACTTCAGCGCGGCAGGGTCGGGATCGACGCCAGCAGCTGCCGCGTGTACGCCGCCTGGGGCTGCAGCAGCACCTTCTCGGTCGGGCCCTGCTCGACGACCTTGCCGTCCTTCATCACCACGACCTGGTCGCACACGCTCTGCACGACGCCGATGTCGTGCGAGACGAGCACGAGGGTCAGGTCTTCTTCGGCGCGCAGGCGCGCGAGGAGGCGCAGGATCTGCGCGCGCACGGTCACGTCGAGGGCCGACAGCGGCTCGTCGCCGACGAGGATCCGCGGGCGGTGCACGATGGCGCGCGCGAGCGCGATGCGCTGGCGCTGACCGCCCGAGAACTCGTGGGGGAAGCGCGAAGCCATGTCGGCATCGAGGCCGACCTGCACGAGCACGTCGCGCACCCGGGCGCGCCGGTCGCCGTCGACGCCCAGGGCCCAGAGGGGTTCGCCCACGGTGCGACCGACGTCCATGCGCGGATCGAGCGACGCGTACGGGTCTTGGAACACCATGCCGGTGGTGCGGCGCAGCCAGTGCAGCGAGCGGGCGGAGCCGCCGGCGACGACGGGGCGCCCCGTCACCTCCACGGTGCCCGCCGACGGGGTGTCCAGGCCCAGCAGCAGCCGGACGAGCGTGGACTTGCCCGATCCCGACTCGCCGATGATCCCCACCGCCGAGCCCGCGAGCACCGACAGGTCGACGTCGTCGAGGGCCGTCGTGCGTTCGGGCCGGGCGAAGCCCTTCCGCGGTGCGGGATAGGTGCGCGAGAGCCCGCGCGCGTGGATGAGCGTCTCGGTCATGGCGTCTCCCCACCGGTCGGCGCGGCGTCGGGGGCAGCGGCGGTCGCGCCGGACCCGCCCGCGTCGCGCTGTGCGGGCTCGACCGGCACGCCGGCCGGGGTCGCGGCATCGTGACCGGCGGTCTCGGGATGCCAGAGCGTCGCGGTCGCGTCACGCAACAGCGCTCGCGTGACCGGCGACGACGGCGCCCGCAGCAGGTCGGCGACCGCTCCGTGCTCGACCACGCGGCCGTGCTCGAGGACCACGGCGTGGGTGGCGACCTGCGCCAGCACCGCGAGATCGTGCGTGATGAAGACGAGGGACATCCCGGCGTCGTGGACCAGGGACCGCAGCAGCGAAAGGATCCCGGCCTGGATGGTGACGTCGAGGGCCGTGGTCGGTTCGTCGGCGATCAGCAGACGGGGACGGCACGCGAGCGCCATCGCGATCGCGACCCGCTGGCGTTGACCGCCCGAGAGCTGGTGCGGATAGCGCGCGACGATGCGCTCCGGGTCGGGGAGGGCGACGCGTTCCGCCTCGATCACGGCGCGGCGCGCCGCCTCTCGGCGGGAGACGCCCTCGTGGATGCGCACCGATTCGCCGATCTGGCGCCCGACCGTGCGGATGGGGTTGAGGGCGGTCCGCGGCTCTTGGAAGACCATGCCGATGTCGTCGCCGCGCAGGCGCGCGAGCTCGCGGTCGTCGAGACCCAGGATCTCGCGGTCGTTCCATCTCACGCTCCCCGAGGCCCGGGCGTCGTCGGGCAGCAGCCCCAGGATCGCCAGGGCGGTGAGGGACTTGCCCGAGCCCGATTCGCCGATGATGCCCACCCGCGCGCCGTCGGGCACCTCGAACGACACGCCGTCGACGACGGCGCGGCCGCCGATCTCGACGCGCAGGTCTTTCACGACGAGGCTCATGCGACCACTCCCGGAACGTGGGTGCGGGCGGCGGGTGCACGCTGGGCGAGCGTCGGGTCGGCGGCTTCGCGCAGGGCGTCGCCGAGCAGGTTGAGCCCCAGCACGGTGAGGGTGATCGCCAGCCCCGGCCAGACGACGGTGAGCGGGTGCACCGAGATGTACGACTGCAGATCGCTCAGCAGGACGCCCCACGACGGTTGGGTGACCGGGGCGCCGAAGCCCAGGTACGACAGTCCGGCCTCGGCGAGCACGGCGACCGCCATGCCCCACGACAGCTGCACGATGAAGACGGGGGCGACGTTGGGCAGCAGGTGCCGGGTGAGGTTCTGCCAGGGGGTCAAACCGCTGGCACGCCCCGCGAGCACGAAGTCGCTGTGCAGCACGCGACGCAGTTCCGGGCGCGTCACGCGGGCGATGTTGACGCCGAAGCCGATCCCCACCGACCAGATGACCACGGCGAGGGAGCCGCCCCAGACGGCCGAGATCATCATGGCGATGATGAGCACGGGGAACGCGATCAGGATGTCGACGAGCACGGCGATGCTCTCGCGGATCCACCGCGCGGTGAGCGAGCCGAGGGCGGCGAGGGCGAGGCCGAGCACCGACGCGACGATCCCGGCCCCGACGGCGACGACGATCGTCGTGCGGGCCCCCGCCATGAGCAGGCTCGCGATGTCGCGACCGTTGTTGTCGGTGCCGAGCACGTGCGGCCACGAGGGGGAGAGCCAGCGCGCACGCGCGTCGACGGCGGCGGGATCGAACGGCGTCCACACCAGCGACACCACGGCCGTGATCACCAGGAGCACGACGATCAGGATGCCGAACCGGCCGGTGCCCAGATTCCACAGGCGTTTCAGGGTGCTCACGAGGCCTCCCGCTGGCGGGGATCGATCAGGCGGTGCACGAGGTCGACGACGAAGCCGACGAGCAGCACGAACCCGGTGAGGGCGAGCAGCTCGCCCTGCACCTTCGGGAGGTCGCGCGCCGCGACGTCGGCGACGAGCATGCGGCCGACGCCGGGAAGGGTGAACAGCTGCTCGATCACGACGGCGCCGACGATGATGCCGGCGATCTGCAGTCCGAGCACCGTGATCACCGACAGTCCGACGTTCGGCAGTCCGTGGCGCACCAACGCCCGCGTGCGGGTCAGTCCCTTCGCCGCGGCCGTGCGCACGTAGTCCTGTCCGAGGGCCTGCAGGGTGGCGCTGCGGACGAACCGCAGGAGCATCGCGCCCTCGACCACGCCGATGGTGAGCGCGGGAAGAACGAGGGCGCGGAACGCGGCCCCGGGGTCGTTCCACCCGGCGCGGGGGAACCCCTGCGGCGGCAGCCAGCCCAACCAGACGGCGAACACGACCACCAGCAGCATCCCCGCCCACACCACCGGCACGGCGGCCAGGGCCTGCGACGCGACGCTGAGGGCGGTCCCCCCGGCGGTGCGCCGGCCGAGGGCCGACAGCACTCCGAGCGGGATGCCGATGAGCAGGGCGACCGTGAGCGACATGACCGCGAGGGGTACGGTGACCCGCGCCTTGTCGAGGAGTTCGGCGGCGACCGATTCGCCGGTGACCAGGGAGGTACCCAGATCGCCTCGCAGCAGCCCGCCGATCCAGTCGAGGTACTGCGTCCACAGCGGCACGTCGAGGCCCAGGCTCTCGCGCAGGGCGGCGACCTGTTCGGGGGTCGACTGCGTTCCGGCGATCAGCTGCGCGACGTCGCCGGGGAGCACCCGCAGCGACAGGAAGATCAGCGCGCTGGCCACGGCCAGGCCCAGGAGAAGCAGGCCCAGCCGTGTCAGCGCGTAGCGGATCACTCCGATGAGACCGTCACGCCCGCGAGGGGCAGGCGCACGTTGAGCGAGTTCTTCGGGAAGTTCGCGACGTTCGTGCCGACCGCGGTGCGCGGGGTGGCCAGGAGCAGCCAGTCGGCGGCATCCTCGTCGTCGACGATGCGGGCGGCCTCGGCGAGCAGGTCGGAGGACTGCTGCTCGTCGGTGGTCGCCTGGGCCTGCGCGTACAGGCTCTGCACCGTCGCGTTGTCGTACCCGAAGTAGTACGTGGGGTTCGCCCAGTTGCCGAAGTCCCGCGCCTCGACGTGACGCACGAAGCTCAGGTCGTAGTCGTGGTTCGTGTAGACGTCCTGCAGCCAGGTCGAGAAGTCCACCGATTCGACCTTGAGCGTGACGCCCACGTCGGCGAACGACGACACGAGGAACGTCGGGATCGACGTGGGGTAGACGTTGGGGATCGTCAGCGTCAGCTCGAGGTTCTCGGCACCGGCCTGGGCGAGCAGGTCGCGGGCGCGGTCGGGGTTGTACGACACGCTGCCCGTGAGGTCTTCGTACCCGGGGTCGAGCGGGGGGATCGGACCGTTCAGGGTCTGCGCGGCGATGACCGTCTCGACGAGGGCGTCGTGGTCGATGGCCAGACGCAGGGCTTCGCGCACCCGCTGGTCGGTGAGGGGGGCGCGCTGGTTGTTGAACGCCAGAGTCGCCTTGTCGGTGGTCAGGCCCGTGTCGATCGTGAAGTTCCCGGTGCCCTCGACCTGGCTCTGCAGTTCGGGGTCGACCTCGAGGGCGACGTCGAGGTCGCCGCTGACGGCGGCGTTGACGGCCGCGCTGCGGTCGGGGATGTAGTCGAGGACGACCTCGGCGACGCCGGCCTTGTCGCCCCAGTACCCGTCGTATCGGGCGAGCGTGAGGCTCTGACCGGTGTTGCGCGACGCCACCGTGAACGGCCCGGTGCCGTTCGCGGCGGTCTGGAAGTTCGTCGTGTCGGCGTTCTTGAACACGAGTCCGGCGCGGCCGGTCAGGGTGAACAGGAAGTCGATGTTCGGCTGCGCGAGCGTCAGTACGACGGTGGACGCGTCGGGCGAGGCGATCGAGGCGACGTTGGCGAGGTCGGCGCTGTTCTGGATGGTCGCGTCGTCCTTCGCCGTCTGCAGCGAGGTGACCACGTCGTCGGCGGTCATCGCGGTGCCGTCGTGGAAGGTCACGCCCTCCCGCAGGGTGAAGGTGTAGGTCAGCCCGTCGGGCGAGATGGTCCACTCCGTGGCCAGGGCCGGGACGATCGCGTTGTCGTCGTCGCCGTTGCGGGTCACGAGACCCTGGTAGACGTTGTCGACGAGGGCCTGCTCGAGGGCGGCTCCGCTCGTGTGGCGGATGTCGAGGTTCGACGGTTCCAGCGACAGACCCACCGTGAGGGTGGCGTCGGGGTCGACGTCACCGGTCGGGGCCGATGCGGTGTTCCCGCCGGTGCAGGAGGTGAGGAGGAGGGCTCCGATCAGGAGCGCGCTCGTGGCGAGGGCGGTGCGGCGCAGCATTGCGGGGATGTCCTTTCGCAGGCCGAGGGCATCCGAGTGCTGTGGATGCCGTGCATGGGGTGGGAACAGCCTACTTTCACCCGCATTCCCTCCACGTCCTTCATGACGGTGCGCGACGCCGTATGACGAGGAACCCGCCTTCGGGTGAGCCCCGCGGGCCGCGCCGAGGCTCAGGCGGGGGCGGCCGCGTCGCGGATGATGTCGGCGAGCGCCGCCGGGTCTTCCTCCTGCGCGTTGTGGCCGGTGGGGAGCACGCGCACGGCGGCACCGGGCACCCGTTCGACGAACTGGTCGGCGTCGGCCGCGGTGACGAAACCGCGTTCCCCGCGGATCAGCGTGATCGGGGCGGAGACACCGGCCACGTCGTCCCACCCGGTACTCGAGAGCACCGCGCGAACGGCATCCGGGGTCGTCGCGTCGGCACCGGCGTTCGCCGCCGCTGCGGCGAGGTGGGCGAAGTGGTGCTTCCACTCGACGCGGCCGTCGGCCCGCACGCGCGAGTTGAGGAAGACCCCGCGCTCCGCGGCGTCGCGCGTGCCGCCGAGCCCGAACGACAGGGCGCGGTCGACCAGCTCGTCGCGCGACGCCCAGTCGGTGGGGCCGGCGAAGAACGCGCGGATCTGCGCGGGCCCGGCGCTCGGATCGACCCCCGGGGTGATGTCGACGACCACGAGACGCGCGACGAGCTCGGGACGGGATGCCGCGACGGCGACCGCCGTGAGCCCGCCGAGCGAGTGTCCGACCAGCGTCTGCGGGCCTTCGGTCCAGGCTTCGAGGGCGATCGCGACGTCGGGGGCCAGCACGCGCGCGACATAGGCGGCGTCGTCGCGCCACGAGGAGTCGCCGTGGCCCGGCAGGTCGAGGGCGAGGGCGGGGACCCCCAGGTGGAGCAGCGTCGTGTCCCACGTGTGGGCGTTCAGCCCGGCACCGTGCAGCAGGGTGACCTCGGGCGGAGCGTCGCCCCACCGCAGGCCGCTCAGCGTGCGTCCGTCGGGCAGGGTGAGCTGCACCCGCTCGACGGAGGGGACGTCGAGGCCGAGATCGTCGGCCTGCGCGGGAAGGAACGAGAACTCGTCGACCTCGGGCATGACAGCCACCCTGTCATCGCGGGCCCGGATGCCGCCACCTCGGCGCCTCGGGGCGTCACGGCGGGCGTCACGGTCGGCGCCCGATCGACGGCAGGACGCGACCGGTGGGTCGGCGAACGCGGCACCGGTCGCACCCGCCCGCCGTAGGCTGTCGCCATGGGCGAGGAACAGCGCGTGCACCTGTCGAAGAAGGCTCCCGAGGCCTATGCGGCCCTGCGATCGTTCTCGACCACGGTCGGCCGGATCGCCGCCGAAGCCGGCATCGACGCGCGGCTGCGCGAGATCGTGCAGATCCACGCGTCGCAGCTCAACGGCTGCGCCTTCTGCGTGCGCGTGCACGTCGACGCGGCGGTGAAGGCCGGCCTCGACGCCGACGTCATCGCCCAGATCGCCACCTGGCGTGAGTCGGGGGTCTTCGACGAGCGGGAGCGGGCGGCGCTCGAACTGACCGAATCGTTCACGTTCATCCACGCAGACGGCATTCCCGACGAGGTGTACGACCAGGCCGGCGGCATCTTGAGCGAGCAGGAGTACGTCGCCCTCAGCTGGGTGCTCGTGGCGATCAACGCCTTCAACCGCGTGGCGATCGCGGGTCGGTACCCCGTTCCCCCGCGCGGGGGGTCCGCCGGGGGCGTCGCCGACGGCCCCGCCCCCGCCGCCCACCTCCACGGCGAGGACCCCGCGTGACCGGGTCGCCGGAGTCGCGATCGTCCGCGTCGCGATCGCTCGTGTCGGGTGCGACGAACTTCCGCGACGTCGGAGGTCTGCCGACCCGAGAGGGACGCACGCGCGAGGGGGTGCTGTTCCGCTCCGGCAACCTCGTGCACCTCGACGACGCCGGGGTGCAGACGCTGCGCGAGCTCGGCATCCGGCGCGTGATCGACCTGCGCGACGAGGCCGAGGTCGCCCACGCGCCCAGCCGCTTCGACGACGTGCCGGTCGACGTGCAGCACACCCCGCTGTTCCTCGGATCGGTGGCGTCGTTCTTCGCGCGCGATCTGAGCCTCGCCGACATGTACGACGGCATCGTCGACGACTCCGCCGACCGCGTCGTCGAGGTGGTGCGCGGCCTGCTCGACGCCCAGCCCGTGCTCGTGCACTGCACCGTCGGCAAGGACCGCACGGGGGTCACGGTCGCGATCGCGCTCGCCGCGGCGGGGGTGGATCGCGAGGCCGTCATCGCCGACTATGCGCGCACCGAGGCTCTGCTGCCCGCCGAACGCAACGCCGCCGTGCTGGCCGCGATCCGCGCGGTGCACCCCGGCAACGTGCACGTCGAGGACTTGGCGACCCGGTCTCCGGCGCCGGTGATGCGCGCACTGCTCGACCGGCTCGACCGCGAGTACGGCTCGCCGGCCGGTTACCTGCGGGCGCACGGGCTGAGCGACGACGAGCTGCGCCGGCTGCGTGCGGTGCTGGTGGGCTGAACCGCGGGGGCCGAGGCCCGCCGTCTCGTCGACGTCGAGATACAAAGGGGGAACTCAGGTTAGGCAACCCTTCACTCGCGGTATAGTGGGAGCCATCATGACCACCTCCACCGAGCACAACGACGCCGCGTGCCGCACGTCGCGGCACACCCGCGTGCAGCACCTGGTGACCGCCGACGAGACCTCTCTCGTCGAGCTCCAAGCTCTGCTCGCGACGTTGCCGATCTGCTCGACCGGGCGGGTGTTCGTCGAGGTGCCCGACGAGTCGTGGATCGGACGCATCGCCGCCCCCGCTCGCATGACGCTCTCGTGGCTCGACCGTTCGCGCCGCGGCGGCGCCCCGGGCACCGGCCGCGGTTGCGCCCCGGGCGAAGCCCTGGCGCGGGCCGTCGCCGGCTGGTCCGGCGAGATGCTGTGCTGCGACGACGACGCCACGCGCGTGTTCCTGCTGGGCGGCTACCTGGGTACCGCCGAGATCGTCGACGACCTGGTCGCGCGTCACGGCGTCGACGCGCAGTCGATCCACACGCCCGAGCGCTTCGGTCTGGCGACCGCCCGCTGAAGCGGGCCCCGCGAAGACCCCGCGGCCGTCCACACCGACGGTGATGGTTCGGTTCAGCTGCCTCGCGGCACGTAGTTGCCCTCGATCAGGCCCGCCTCGATCTCGAAGCGGTTGCCCAGCGGATCGCGGCCCGCGAGCGCGTAGAGCACGGGCATGAGAAAACCGTAGCGACGCCACTGGCGGTGATGCACGGCCTCGTGTCCGAGGACGACGTCGGTGGGGCGGGCGTCTCCGGTGAGGAAGCATCCCCCGACGCACACTCCGCCGCGCGGGAACGCCCACGAGGGCAGGCCGCGGAACACCCAGAGGCCCTGCCGCTTCTCGATGCGGCCGGTGCTCCACAGTGATCCCCACACCCACCCGACCGTGCAGCCGTACCAGTAGCCGACGCGGCTGACGGGGGAGTCGAGCAGCACGGCGGGAATGAAGCGATCCCAGACGCGACCGCGCGCGACGGCGCGGTCCGCGCGCTCGCGCCAGCCGGCCGGAGGGCGCGGGAGGGGGCTCATGCCAGGGCTCCGATCAGTCGAAGGATCGTTCCGAGGTCGTCCACGGCGGCGGCGGGCGACGACGGCGAGAACTCGGTCAGGGTCGCCCCCGCCATCGGCATCCGTTCTCTCAGGCGACGAATGGATGCCACGACGTCGGCCGTGCGCGCGCCGAAAGGCACGGGGTGGGCGACGCCGGAGATCTCGGCGGGGTCGAGGACGTCGAGATCGACGTGCACGTAGACGCGCGAGGCCCCGGTGCCGGCGACCGCGTCGGCCAGGGCGTCGGGGTCGGCCAACGCGTCGGCCGAGACGACGCGCACGGCGTTGTCGTCGACGTAGCGCTGCTCCTCGTCGTCGAGCGATCGGGTGCCCGCCAGCACGAGACGCGAGGCGGCGATGCCGGGGTGCAGGCGCAGGGGGTCTTCGCCCTCGCCCGTGATCGCGCGCAGCACCATGCCGGTGAACGCGCCGCTGGGGGAGGACGCGGGGGTGTGGAGGTCGGGGTGCGCATCGATCCACACGACGGCGAGGTCGTCGTCGGCCACGGCCGCCACCGCGCCGAGGGCGACGCCGCAATCCCCGCCCACGACGATCGCCGGTTCGACGGAACCGCGTACGGCGTCTTCGATCCGCTCGCGCATGCGCCAGAGGGCGGTGAGCCGGTGGACGCGCGTGCCCTGGGCGTCTCCGGCCTCGGTCGGGGCCTCGAGCACCGTCGTCGAGGCGCGGGGCAGGTCACCGGCGATGGCGTCGGCGCCGTCGATGAGCTGCATCGCCCGCGACGACGACGAGCCCTGCCACTGCGGGGCGACGATGAAACGCGTCATGGGTGTTCCTCGCGAAGAGACGAGAGTGCATCGCCCGGCGGGCCGGGCGATGCACTCTCGGTGTCGATCAGAGGTCGGGGCTGGGCGCGTCGATCGCGGCGCGCTGGGGGCCGCCGACCTTCAGTGCGGCGAGACGTGCCTCGACCTCGGTGAGCTCGCCCACGTCGTCGAGCGCGTTGAACTGGGCGTCGATGCTGGAGGCGGCGAGCTCCTGCTTGCCGGCGGCGAGGGCTTCTTCGCGACGGATCTTGTCTTCGAAACGGCCGAGCTCGCTGGTGGGGTCGAGCACGTCGATCGACTTGACGGCGTCGTGCACCTTGTTCTGGGCCTCGGCGACCTTGGCGCGGGCCAGCAGCTCGCTGCGCTTGGAGCGCAGCTGCTCGAGCTTGCCCTTCATGCCGTTGAGGCCGTCCTTGAGCTTGTCGACGACCTCGGTCTGCGACGCGATCGTGGGCGCGGCCGACTTCGCCTCGCTCTCGGCGGTGATCTGACGCTGCAGGGCGATCTTCGCGAGGTTGTCGAACTTGTCGGCCTCGCTCGCGTTGCCGGTGGCGCGCAGCTCGTCGCCCTTACGGCTGGCGGCGAGGGCCTTGTTGCCCCACTCGGCCGCCGCCTGCACGTCTTCTTGGTGGTCGCGCTCGAGCAGACGCAGGTTGCCGATGGTCTCGGCGATGGCCGACTCGGCGTCGGCGATCGAGTTCGAGTAATCGCGCACGAGCTGGTCGAGCATCTTCTGCGGGTCCTCGGCCTGATCGAGGAGCGAATTGATGTTCGCGCGAACGAGGGTCGAGATGCGACCGAAGATGGACTGCTTGGCCATGCGGGGTGTTCCTTCCTGAGGGCGACGATGTCGAGTCTGGTGTCGGATGCTACGAATTCTCTGTGATCGGCCCGGTCGCCGATAGGGGTGGATCAGCGTCGATTGACACGTCCTCCGCCGGAACGGCTGCGTCCGCCGCCGCCCCCGGCCATGCCGCCTCCGCTGCGGGAGCGTCCGCCGCCGCCGAAGCCCCCGAAGCCGCCCGAGCCGCCGCTCCGTCCGCCGCCGCCGAAGCCGCCGAGGCCACCCGGGCCGCCGCCGCCGAAGCCGCCGCGTCGGCCACCGCCGCCGAGCAGAGAGTTGATCGCGATCCCGCCGAGCAGGGCGCCCATCATGTCGCCGCCCCCGCCCTGACCCCCGCCGCCGCCGAAGGCGCCGACGTCGTTCTGGGCGAGCGACCCCGCCTGCGAGCCCAACTGCGCGGCGCGCTGGGCGAGCGACAGCGCCGCCGCCGGGTCGGTGGAGCGCGTCTGCTCCGCCTGCACGAGGGCGGCGCCGGCCTCGGCCAGGCGCGTGCGTGCGGTGGGCCCCACGGCTCCGCGCCGCGCCGAGATGAAGTCCTCGGTCGCCGACACCTGCGCGCGGGCCTGGGCCAGCGTGCCGTCGAGCTGGCTCTCGGCGCGGCGGCGTCGCTCGGCGGCGTCACGGGCTTCGTCGAGCACGGCGTCGATGGTCGCGTTGGCCTGCTGCAACCCCTCGAGGGCGCGCAGGGGACTGGGGCGCGGGGACGCAAGGGTCGCGCGGGCGGCGTCGAGCTGCGATCGCGCCGAGGCGGCCGCCCCGGCGATGCGTCCGTCGGTGTCGGTGAGCTGCGCCGCCGCCGCGAGGTCGCCCTCGATCTCGGCGACGAGTGCGCCCGCCCGCCGCTGCGCGTCGGCGAGGTCGGTGTCGAGGGTGGTGATCGCGCGCTCGAGCACGTCGGCCTGGGCGACCGCGGCTTGGGCGGCGCGGATGGCGACCGCCGCCTCGCCCGTGCGCCCGGCGCCGAGGGCCGCCTGCGCCGCGGCCGTCTGCTCAGCGGCGAGGTCGAGTCGGGCGCGCGCCTGCACGGGGTTGTCGGCCACGGTGGTCAGGGCATCGTCGGCGTACTGCGCACGCAGACGCGCGAGATCCGCCTCGGCCGCAGCCAGGGCCGCCGCGACGGCCGTCTGCTGCTGCGTCGTGGCGGCCAGGGCGGCGGGGGCGTCGGCCTCCAACGCCCGCAACTCGTCGAAGGCCGCGGTCTTGGCATCGAGTGCCGCGTCGGCGGCGGCGCACAGGCGCACGATCTCGGCGTACCCGGCGCGCTGCTGCTCGGGGGTCTCGGGGGTCTCGTCGTCGAGCTGCTGCTGGATCGAGAAGGCCGCATCGAGGTCGGCCTTGGCCTTGGCCAGCACCTCGACGAACGGTGCGGCGGCGGCGTCGCCGAACTGGGCGCGGGCGAAGCCGAGCTCCTGCTCGCTGGTCTTGACGGCGTCGTCGGTGGCGACCAGCGCCGACCCCGCGCGCCGGGAGAGGTCGTCGATGCTCTCGGCGGGGCCTCCCGCGGCGCCCGCCGTCGCGCGCCGACGACGCAGGCCGAACCACACGAGTCCGCCCGCGATGGCCACGAGGAGCAGGCCCACCACCACGATGGGTCCGATCGCCGGTCCGCTCTGCGTGGCGGGAGTGGGCGGGGGAGCGGGCTGGTTGCCCCCCGCTTCGGAGTAGGCGGCGCGGATGCCGTCGGCCGCCGAGATCGCCGCCCCCGCGTCGTCGCCCGCGGCGAGCAGGGGCTGCACGCGTTCCTGTTCGATGGCGCCGAGCTGCGCGGCGGTCAGTGCGCCGTCGTCGACGTCGCCCGAGAGGTAGAACGTGGCGGCGCCGTCTTCGATCGCGACGGCGAGCAGGTACTGGTGGGGTCCGAGCTGGTTGCGGTTGGCCGTCTCGTTCGCCCAGTCCTCGGCGGCGGGCGGATCGGTGAACCCATCGACGTACACGACCCACAGGTCGAGCCCCGTCTGCGTGGACAGCGTGATCATGCGCGACTGCACCTGCGCCTCTTGAGCGTCGGTGAGCACGTCGGCCTGGTCGACGACGTAGCTGGAGCCCAGCGAGGGAGGGGGAACGGCGAGGGCCGCGAGAGGCCCGCCGAGGATTCCCCCCACGGCCAGCAGCAGAGTCGCCAGCACGTGTGCCGCCTTCGGCTTTCGCATGCCTCCCCTTTCGACGACCCGAAGTCCCCAGCCTATAAACGACCGCCGACACCGGGGAAGGACCGGCGCGTCCGCTGTCAGCGCACAATCGCGCCGCCTAGGCTCGAGCGTTCGGAGGTACCCATGGACGACCGTTACGGCACCGATGTGCTCGCCCGCGGCTGGCGCGACGCCGGACGCACCCCGCCCGCCCGCGTCGCGGCATCCGCAGACCTGGTCGTCGAAGTGGTCGGCGACGGATTCTGCGGGGCGGTGACCCGCGTCGACGGCATGAACGTCGAGCTCGAGGACCGCTTCGGCAAGCGACGCCTGTTCCCCCTCGGCGGCGGCTTCCTCGTCGACGGCGCCCCGGTCGTGCTCGACGCGCCGACGGCGGCCCCGAAGGGACGCACGCGCACGGCCTCGGGCTCGTTCGCCGTCGCCGATCAGCGCGCCCGCACAGCCCGAGCGAGCCGCATCTTCGTCGAGGGCAAGCACGACGCCGAGCTCGTCGAGAAGGTCTGGGGCGCCGACCTGCGCGCCGAGGGCGTGGTCGTGGAGTTCCTCGAGGGCGTCGACCTGCTCGAACAGGCACTGGATGCCGAGCCGCCCACCGCCGAACGTCGCTACGGCGTTCTCGTCGACCACCTCGTGCCGAACTCCAAGGAGTCGCGGATCGCCGACAAGATCGCCCGAGGCCGCCACGGCGCGCACGTGCGGATCGTCGGCCACCCCTTCGTCGACGTCTGGCAGTGCGTCACGCCCCGCGCCCTCGGCATCGCCGCGTGGCCGGAGGTACCCCGCGGCATCGAGTGGAAGGTCGGCGTCTGCCGCGCCCTCGGCTGGCCCGCCGAGGAGCAGGCCGACACGGCACGCGCCTGGCAGCACATCCTGTCGCGCGTCACCACGTTCCGCGACCTCGAACCGGCCCTGCTCGGCCGCGTCGAGGAACTCATCGACTTCGTGACCGTCCCGTGAGCGGCCGCAAGCGTGCCACCTCGCGTGAGTCGCCGGAATCTGTCGCTCCCGCCGACGAGAAGCGACAGGATAGGGCGACTCGCGCGGCGGATAGCCTGGATGCCATGGATGCCGCGCCCGTCTTCCGCGACAAGCCCGTGTCGTTCGTCCGGCGCAGCGGACGCATGTCCGAGGCCCAGGACCGCGCCTGGGCGGAGTTCTCGCCGACCTACCTGCTCCCCGTCGAGCGGGGCGCGGCCACCACGAGCGTCAAAGAGGGATCGGCGATCGACCCGGTCGAGGTCTACGGGCGTCGGGCCCGCCTGACCGTCGAGATCGGTTCGGGCCAGGGGCACCAGATCGTGTCGGCCGCCGCCGCCGATCCCGACAACGACTTCCTCGCGGTCGAGGTGTTCACCGCCGGCCTCGCCCGCACCATGCTCGACGCCGACCGCGCGGGGGTGAAGAACCTCCGACTCGCCGAGGCCAACGCCCCCGAGGCGCTGGAGCACCTGCTGCCGGCCGGCTCCGTCGATGAGCTGTGGGTGTTCTTCCCCGATCCGTGGCACAAGAACAAGCACACCAAGCGGCGACTGATCGCCCCCGATTTCGTCCGCGTCGCCGCCCTGGCGCTGGGGCCCGGGGCGACGCTGCGCCTCGCGACCGACTGGCAGGACTACGCCGACCAGATGCGCGAGGTGCTCGACGAGGCGCCCGAGTTCTCGCGGGCCTTCTCGGGCGACTGGGCGGAACGCTTCGAGGGCCGCGTGCTCACCGCGTTCGAGCAGAAGGGGCTGCGGGTGGGTCGCGACATCCGCGACCTGACGTACACGCGGGTGGCGCCGTGACCGCGCACGCCGCGGTCGCCGAGCGCGAGCGCTCCACGCTCTCGCTGAAACTCGTGCCGGCGCTGCTGGTCTGCCTCGCCGCCCCGGCGCTGTTCGTCGTACAGGTCATCTGGCTCGGCTGGCTGCTGCTGGCGCTGGCCGTGGCATCCGGAATCCTCGTCGACCGGCGCGCCGGCGTCGCCGTCGTGCCCGGTCGCGACCCCGAGCCGAGCATCGCCCGCGACGTCTCGCTCGTCGCCCTCGGGCAGTTCATCGTCAGCCTCATCCCGCTGCAGGCCGAACTCGACAACCCCGCCTTCCTGCGCTTCACGCTCGCGCTGGGCGGGGCCGTGCTCGTGCCGTACGTGATCTCGAGGTTCGTCTACCGCGACCACGCGATCCGTTTCCCGTGGCGCGGCGGCGGGCGGTGGACGTGGTGGCAGTGGGCGTGGCTGGGCGGCGTGATCGTGCTCGGCTACCTGATCCTGCCGTTCTACTTCATCACCTCCGGCGTCTACATGAACTGGCCGGTCGTCGACACCCCCGAGATGATCGCGCGCCTGTTCGTCGGCGTGGGCGCGGTGGGGATCTGGGACGAGCTGTTCTTCATCTGCACGGTGTTCGTGCTCCTGCGCCGGCATTTCCCCGACCTCACGGCCAATCTGCTGCAGACGATCGTGTTCGTGTCGTTCCTGTGGGAGCTCGGCTACCAGGCCTGGGGTCCGGCGCTGACGATCCCGTTCGCCCTCATCCAGGGCTTCCTCTTCTTGAAGACCCGGTCGCTCTGGTACGTCGTGACGGTGCACCTGCTGTTCGACGCCGTCGTCTTCGGAGTGCTGGTGCACGCCCACAACCCCGGCGCGGCATCGATCTTCCTCATCTGAGGTCGATCCCGGATGCCGGGCCCCGGCGTCGTTCGCGTCGTCCGACGCGTGCACGGGTGCTGCCCAGGCGCGCTCGCTAGCCTGAGGGTCGGACGCCTCCCGCGTCCCCGGACGACGGATCAGTACCCGGACTGCGACAAGACTGGCCAAGGAGTACAGCCATGTCGTGGATCGTCCTCATCGTGTCCGGTGTCCTCGAGGCCGTCTGGGCCACCGCCCTCGGGCGTTCCGAGGGCTTCACCAAGCTCTGGCCGAGCGTCGTCTTCGGCGTCGCGCTGGTGACATCGATGGGCGGGCTCGCCTATGCGATGCGGGACATCCCCACCGGCACGGCGTACGCGGTGTGGGTCGGCATCGGCGCCGCACTGACGGTGGTGGTCGCCATGATCAGCGGCGCCGAGGCGATCTCGGTCGTGAAGGTGCTGCTCGTGCTGGGCCTCGTCGGGTGCGTGATCGGCCTGAAACTGGTGGGCGACGCCCACTGACCAGGGATTTCCCGAAAGTCAACCGCAGGGAACGTTCGGGTTGATCCGCTACTATCTGGCTTCACTGCACTTGTCCGGGCCCGACACCGTCGTCACTCGCCCACATCTTCCCCTGTGAAAGGTTCCGAGTGAGCGCACCGCCGAGCGAGCTTGCCTCCCCGACGCGTCCGTCGCGCGTCATCGAGCGACCGAGTCGACTCGACCGCTTGCGCGACTCCCGAGTGGGTCGGGCACTGCGTCAGTACGGGCACGACGTGCTGCGTACGCCCGAGGGCATCGTCCCCGTCGAGCGCGGCGCGTTCACGCGCGTCCTGCTGCTGTGGGCCATCGCGCGCGCGGTCAACTTCGGTTTCCTGTGGGGTTTCTACTCCATCGCCAAGGCGGCACGGTGGGGCTTCGGTCCCGACAGCGAGCGCCTCGGCACGTTCTTCGACTACCTGACCGGGTGGGACGCCGACCGCTACGGCCAGATCGCCGCGCAGGGCTATCCCACCTCGCTGCCGATGAACGTCTCGGGCGACATCCTGCCGAACAACTGGGCGTTCCTGCCGGTGTTCCCCACGATGGTGCGCGTGCTCTCGGGTGCGACGGGCCTGGGGTGGCAGCCGGTCGCGATCCTGCTCAGCCTGGGCGCGAGCCTGGGGGCGACCTGGTTGCTCTTCCTGCTGCTGCGCACGGTCACCAAGCCGCAGCCGGCGTGGTGGGCCGTGGTCTTCTTCTCTTTCGCCCCGATGTCGTTCCTCTTCGTGATCGGCTACAGCGAGGGCCTGTTCATGCTGCTGATGTTCGCCGGCATGCTGCTGGCGATCAAACGGCGTTATCTCTGGATCCTGCCCATCGGTCTGATGACGGCGTACACGCGTCCCGGGGTTCTGGCCCTGGGGTTGGCGCTCGGCATGGTCTTCCTGGTGCGGTTCTTCCGACGCCGGGTCGACCCGTTCCCCGTGCGCGAGTGGGCCTCGCTCATGGCGAGCGGACTCGTCATCGCCGCCGCGGGACTGTCGTGGAACCACATCGCGCAGCACTTCACGGGCACGCACAATGCCTACATCCGCACGGAGCTGGGGTGGTGGCTCGACTACGTCGGAAACGACGAGTTCACCCCGTTCACGCCCTGGTTCCGCCAGGCGGGAACGCACCTGGGCGTCGTGGGCATCATCCTGGTCGTCGCCCTGATCGTGGCCTTCCTGGCCCTGATGTGGTCGCGTCCCGTCCGTCGCCTGGGCCTCATGGTGGTGACCTACGGCTTCAGCTACGGCATCTACATCCTGGCCGTGTTCCTCCCGCAGCAGAGCACGTTCCGACTGCTCATGCCGATGGCGCCCCTGATGGGCGACGAACGGTGGTCGTCGACGCCCCGGCGCCGCACGGCGATCCTCGTCGGATGCCTCGTGCTGCAGGTCGTGGCGATCCTGCTGCTGTGGACTCGCGGCAACCCGTGATCCGCTGACCTCCGAAAGACGAAGGGGCGACGCCGTGACGGCGTCGCCCCTTCGTCGTTCTCGCGGGGGTCAGTCGGGACGGCCGGCCGGATCGATGGCGTCGATCATGTCCTGCTCGACGGCGTTGTCGGCATCCATCTCGGCGGTGCCGACCGCGCCGCTCTCGTCGTCGGCGAAGGCTCCCGCGGAGTCGTCGTCGTGACCGGCCGGTGCGGGCGCGGTCTCGGGAGCGAGCGGCACCGTGGGTTCCGCGGGGGTCGGGGCCGTCGGTTCCGACGGGGTCGGGGCGAGCGGCTCGTCGGGGATCGACGGGGTTCCCGGGTCGGAGGGAGTCTGGGGGAGGGGGGTCGGGGTGCTCATGCCCCCACTCTGGGCGGCGCGTGCTGATCGTGCGACCCCCTTTCCGCCGGGCCGCGCGGGGTGTACCGGCGCTAGGCTCGACGACGGGGGAACGACGGGAAGGGAAAAACGTGTCCACGGCGCACGATGTGACGCGACGCGAGGCGATCGCGCAGTACCGATTAGTCGGCGAACCCTCCGAGCCCGATCTTCAGGGGCTCGTCGAGCTCGCGGCGACCATTTGCGGGGTTCCCACCGCGGTGATCAACATCATCGACGATCGCATGCAGCACCAGGTCGCGGCGGTGGGCATCCAGGCGGCGTCGTGCGCCCGCGAGGACTCCATGTGCGCCGCGGTCATCAGCACGCCCGGTCGCGTCGTCGTGCCCGACGCGCGTCTCGACGAACGTTTCGCGCGGAGCGGGTTCGTCACCGGCGAGATCGCCCACGTACGTTTCTACGCATCGAGCCCCCTGATCACCCCGGCCGGGGTCGCGATCGGAACGCTCTGCGTCTTCGACGACGTGGTCGGAGAACTCTCGGATGCCAGCAGCCGCGCGCTCGATCTGCTCGCCCACCAGGTGATCGACGTGCTCGAGCTGCGTCGCGTGCAGCGCGACCTGATCGAATCGAACGCGTCGCTCGAGCACTTCGCCGTGCAGGTCAGCCACGACCTGCGCAACCCGCTGACGGCGCTGACGGGCTTCATCGAGCTCGCCTCGGACAGCCCCGAGATGGCGGCCGCGCCGCGCGCGGCGCAGTCGCTCGTGCGGGCGGAGGCCGCCGCCGGGCGTATGACCTCGATGGTCACCGACCTGCTCGACTTCGCGCGCATGGGGGGCACGCGTCCCCACCTCGTCGAGGTCGACGTCGCCGACACCGTCGACGCGGTGCTCGAAGACCTCGATGGCGCTCTCGTGCGCACCGGCGCCGAGGTGACCGTCGACGCCTCGGCCCGGGTGATCGCCGACGACACTCTGCTCCGCGTCCTGCTGCAGAACCTCATCGCCAACGCGGTGAAGTTCACGGTGGCCGCCGAGAAGACGCCGACCATCCGCGTGAGCGTCGAGGTCCTGCCCGATGGCTGGCGCATCAGCGTCGACGACAACGGCGAGGCGGTCGACCCCGAGCTGCGCGAACGCGTGTTCGAGCCCATGCAACGCGGCCACGGTGGCGAGGTTCCGGGCATCGGCATCGGTCTCGCGACGTGCCGGCGCATCATCGACGCGCATCGGGGATCGATCGGACTCGACGCGTCGCCCGCCGGAGGTACCCGGGCGTGGTTCGTGCTCCCTCTGCAGGACGCCGCCTGACCGTTACCGGCCGCAGCCGCCGGACGCAACCATCGCGACACGGTGCCGCGTGAGCCGTAGCGTGGGCCCATCGAGACGCGGCGGCCCGTCATCCGTCTCGCCCGAACCCCCGCCGCCGAGGAGGAGCGTCCCATGGCCCGCAACGTGCGACTGATGCGCTGCACCCCCGACGACGTCTTCCGCGTGCTGGCGAACGGGTGGCTCTACCCCCTGTGGGTGGTGGGGACCTCGCGGATGCGCGACGTCTCCGAGGCCTGGCCGGCCGAGGGCTCCACGCTTCACCACTCCTTCGGGTCGTGGCCCGCCCTCATCAATGACACCACCACCATGCGCGTGTGGGAGCCGCCGTATCGCGCGGTGCTCGAACCGCACGGCGGGCCCATCGGTGTCGCCCGCGTGGCGATCGACGTGAAGGCGCGCGGTGACATGTGCGTCGTCCGCATCCAGGAGGAGCCGGTCACCGGACCGACGACCCTGCTTCCCGACACGGTCTTCGACGCGATCACGCGCTGGCGCAACGCCGAGACGCTGCACCGCCTCGCCTACCTGGCGGAGGGGGGCGCCCCCGGAACACAGGGCGGAGCGTCGGCCCTCGGGTACGAATCCACCGCCGAGAGGGAGCCGATCGACCGATGAGCGAGACCTACGACGCGATCATCGTCGGATCCGGACCCAACGGCTTGGCCGCGGCGGTCACCCTGGCGCGCGCGGGGTTGTCGGTCGCGGTGTACGAGCGCTCGACGACCTTCGGGGGCGCCGCCTCGACAGCCGAACTGACCCTGCCGGGTTTCCGGCACGACGTGGGCTCAGCGGTTCATCCCCTCGCCCTCGAATCGTGGTTCTTCCGCGAGTTCGGTCTCGATCGGCGCGTGCCGCTCATCGTTCCCGAGATCTCGTACGCGCACCCCCTCGACGGCGGACGCGCCGGGCTCGCCTACCGCGATCTCTCCCGCGCGGCCGAGGGCCTGGGCGTCGACGGTCCCGCCTATGAACGCCTCATGCGTCCCCTCGTCGATCACCTGCGCGGGGTCGCCGACTTCACCGGCAACGCCCTCCTGCGTGTGCCGGGGGACCCCCTCGCGGCCTTCTTCTTCGGCATCCGCTCTCTCGAGCAGGGCGGGCCCTGGTGGAACGCGCGGTTCCGCGAAGACGTCGCGCCGGCGCTGGCCACCGGTGTCTCCGCGCACACGATCCTGCACCAGCCGAGCCTCGCGGCCGGCGGTGCCGGTCTCGTGCTCGCCACCTACGGGCACGGCCGCGGATGGCCGATCCCCGTCGGCGGCAGCCAATCGATCGCCGACGCGATGATCGCCGACATCCGCGCGAACGGGGGCGTGTTCCACGCGGGCGTCGAGGTCACCGCCCTCGACGAGTTGCCGCCGTCGCGGGCGGTGCTGCTCGACACGACGCCCCGGGCATTGATCCGCCTGGCCGGTGACCGGATGCCGGCGGCGTACCGCCGCGCCCTGCAGCGGTTCCGCTACGGCGGGGGTGTCGCCAAGGTCGACTTCGCGCTGAGCGACCCCGTGCCGTGGACCCACCCCGACATCGGCGGCGCCGGAACGGTGCACATCGGCGGGACGCGGGCCGAGATCGCCGCCGCCGAGAACGCCGTCGCGCGCGGCGATCTGCCCGACGCGCCCTACGTGCTCGCCGCGCAGCCGACGCTCTTCGACCCCGCCCGTGCGCCCGAGGGCAAGCACGTGCTCTGGGCGTACACGCACGTGCCGGCGGGGAGCCCCGCCGACCGCGAGGAGGCGGTGGTGCGTCAGATCGAGCGCTTCGCGCCCGGCTTCCGCGACACGGTTCTGGCCTCGTCGTCGCGCACGGCCGTCGACATCGCCGCGTGGAATCCGAACTTCCCCGGCGGCGACATCTCGGCGGGCGCGCCGACGCTCCCTCAGCTGCTGGGGCGGCCGGTGTACAGCCCCGAACCCTGGCGCACCCCGATGAAGGGCGTGTACCTGTGCTCCTCGTCGACCAGTCCGGGCCCCGGAGTGCACGGCCTCGCCGGGTGGCAGGCGGCCCTCAGCGCCCTGCGGCACGAGTTCGGCACGCGCCTGCGGCCCGACCTCGCCCCGCGCGCCGATCAGGTCTTCACCTCGGCGCCCTGACGGTGCCCGAGGGCGACAGCGTTCTGCGCCTGCGTCGGCGGTTGGATGCCGCGACGCGCGGCGCCCGCGTGGCCGAGGGCGAGCTGCGCTCCGGTTCGGCGGCCGGCAGGTCGCTCGCGGGGCTGCGGATCGAGGGGTACGACACCCACGGCAAACACCTGCTCACCCGGTTCGACGATGCCACGACCCTGCACACGCACCTGCGCATGCAGGGCAGCTGGACGATCACGCGCGCCGGGCGCTCCCTGCCGACGGCCGAGCGCGAGCGGGCGCGCGTGCGCCTGCGGTTCGACGACGGCCGGGAGATGTGGGGCATCGACCTCCCCGTCGTCGAGCTCGTCGCCACGGCCCGCGAGCGTGACGTGATCGGTCACCTGGGCCCCGATCCGCTGCGCGACGACTGGGATGCCGCCGAGGCCGTGCGCCGGCTGTCGGCGCGGCCGGAGCGCACGTTCGTCGCCGCCCTGCTCGACCAGACGCGCCTCGCCGGTCTCGGCAACCTGTGGGTGAACGAACTCGCCTTCCCCCGCGGCATCCATCCCCTCGCGCCGATCGGAGCGACGGATCTGCCCGCGCTGGTGGCCCTCGCCGCGCGGTGCCTGCGGACGTCGGCGACCGTGCCGGGGATGTACCAGGTGACAACGGGCGACCGACGCCGCGGTTCATCGCACTGGGTGGCGGGCCGAGCGGGGCGCCCGTGCCTGCGGTGCGGCACCCGGGTTCAGGTGCGCGCCGAGGTGGTCGACGACCCCGAGCGGCGACGCACCTGGTGGTGCCCGCGGTGCCAGCCGGTGCCCTCGGGCGCCGAGGTCGGATCACCGGGGTAGAACAGCGCGGCCGCCGAGAACGAGAACTCGCTGCGGGTCACGGCGCGGTGTCGGCACCGCCGAAAGCCGGGACTGTCGCGGCGCCGGCGGCCCTCGTCGCCGAGGAGCCGCCGGACCGTCGCGTGCAGCGCGCGATCAGGAGATGTCGCCGGTGGGGGAGTCCGCGGTGTTCGAGGCGTCGTCGGCGTCCTTCTGGGCCGCCGCTCCTTCTTCGGGGGATTCGCTTCCCGCGCCGTTCGAGTCCTGGTCGGGAGCGTCGTCGGTGCGTCCGTCGATGTCGGTCATGTCATCTCCATCCGTCAGGGGGCGTCGTGTCGACCCGGGCCGACGCTGTCACGCGTCGACGTGCGTGTCCAGGGGGTCGACGAGGGCCCAGCGGTCGGGCGCGGCCGCCGTCACGCGGACGGTGGTGTGGCGGGGAGCCCGGTTCGGCTCACAGGAACGGGGCGAGGGCACCGGCTGTCAGCGCGAACGCCAGGGCCGTGCCGCCGACGACCGTGGCCGCGGTGGCAGTCGCACGTTCGGCGCGGTGACGCCGGGCGGTGTTGGCCGGGTGCGTCGTCGAACGCAGGGAGGATTTCGCGGCGGAGAGCTCGTCGTAGCGACCGACGGGGATGCCGTGCGCGTCGCGCGAGACGTATCCGCCGGTGACCTGGTCGACGCAACCGAAATACTCGCCGCCGCGATGGGCGACCCAGAAGCCGGTGTCGACCTTCGCCCAGAGGACACGGGTGGAGGCGAGCGCGCTGAGAGGCGCGAGGGAAGCGGTGCTCATGTCACGCCGCCACAGACAGGCTGGGGCGCCGAGCAGCGGGCGCGGTGCCGCGCGTCGCGGCGGCACGGGCGGGTGCCTCGGCCTTGGGGATCTCGGCGTTCAGGTCGACGACCAGACCGGCCGACGAGTTCGCCATGTCGGCCATGTCCTTGAGAACGCGGGGGTTGAGGGCCTCGGGCTCGGCCGAATCGAAGACGAAGCGCATTGGGATCGCCGGCTGCAGCCAGATCGTCGATCGTCCCGGGATGCCGTCGACGTGAGCCCAGCTCAGAGTGAAGCTCTCGCTGCGGCGGAGTTTGGTGGTCGCGACGACTTTCAGGTGCGACAGCAGTCGATCGGGGATCTGGATCGACTCGCTCGTCGTGCCGTAGAACAACTGCCCCATGGGGTTCTCCTCTCGCAGCGGTTTGCTGGTTTACAAACATATTCGACTAGTAACTAGTTTGTCTAACTATTGGTTTGGCGATATAGTTTCTCCACCAGGGAGGAGTGTGTCGTGACAGATGTCCGCGTCGCGCCTCGCGAGAGCGCCCCTCCGGCCGACTCCGCTGAGCCGAGCTACTGGTACGGCGACGAACCCGCCGACCGCCGTATGCGCAGCAAGGCCGTCCTCGAATCGCTCCGGGTGTACCGCGCGGCCGAGGTCGCGATGCGTCGCCGCACGCGCGACTCGATGTCGATGGGCGAGAACGAGCTCCTCGTTCTGCGTTACCTGCTGCGCGATTCCGCCCGCCGCGTACGACCGGGGGAGTTGACGAAGTACCTGGGTCTGTCGACGGCGTCCACCACGGCCATCCTCGACCGGTTGGAGCGATCCGGGCACCTCACCCGCGCCGCCAATCCCGACGACCGCCGCAGCATCTTCGTGCAGGCGACGCCGCGCGCCGATGAAGAGGTGCGGCAGACCCTGGGCACCATGCACGACCGCATGCTGGCCGCGGTGATCGACATGACACCCGAAGAATCGGCGAGCGTCGTCGCCTTCCTCCGGCGGATGAGCGACGCGGTCGACGGCGTCGCGGTCGAGACCCCGGCGGTCGACTCCCCGTGATCTACGTGCTCGTCGGCGGCCCCCGCGACGGACAGCACGTGGATGATCTGCCGCGCGGCTACCGTCTGTCTCTGAGCGATCCGCAACCTGAACCCTTCGGGGAGTTCGAGACGGTTCGAGCCGTCTGGTTCGAGCTCGACGAGGCGATGTTCCGCACGGTGCAGCGACGCGACTGATCGGTACCTCACGTCGGCAAGCCCGGCAACCCGCCCCCCTTCGGGCGACGGTGACCCGCAGTCTGTGAGCATGCGCTGTGTCACCTACGCCGGAGAAACCGTCCTCACCACCGACGACGTCGCGTCGTCACTGATCCTGTTGACGGCGGCGGTGGCGAAGGAAGGCCAAGCCGAGGCCGTCAGTATCCCGATCGTCACCGACGACAAGAAGGTGGCCCAGGCGGAACTCGTCATCGGGGTCGGCAACGACGTGTTGTCGGCACCGGTGGACTGGACCGACGAGGAGCCGGACTTCTCGCACGCGGCCCAGGAGCTGAAGGACCACCGTTTCTTCCCGCGAGCGCACCTGCGCGCTGTCGAGCCCTCGGAGTCCGACGAGGGCGACGACGAGCCCATCGACTGGGACTTCGACCAGCCGACACAGGCCTGACGGCCGGTGCGGGTGATGCCCGGGCTCCGCAGGGTGGGGGCTACGCCGCGAGCCTTGCGCCGGGTTCGCGGCGTCCGCTATGTTCGCAAGTCCGTGCCGACCGGCACGATGAGCCGAGGGGACGACACGATGACCGCGATGCGCGATCTTCGTCAGGAGCAGCAGGTCACGTACCTGCCGTTCGTGCTTTCGTCGTACCCTCCGGTGCCGGCCGCCTAGACCTCGTTCTCTCGCGCCCCGCCCGTCAGGTCGGGGCTTTTCTCTTTCCACCGTGTGGGGGAGTGCTCCGACCGGAGCTCACCCCCACCGCGCATCCGCGCACCACACGAAGGAAAGGATCCATGCAGAAGCTCACCGAACGACTGGTGTCGTGGGCGAGCCTGATCGATGACAAAACCACCGAACAGGCCCGTACCTCGTCACGCATGCCGTTCATCTACCCCCACCTCGCCCTCATGCCCGACGCCCACCTGGGCCTGGGCGCGACGGTCGGGTCGGTCATCCCGACTCTCGGAGCGATCATGCCCGCGGCCGTCGGGGTCGACATCGGCTGCGGCATGATCGCGGTCAAGACGCAGTTCACGGCTGCCGACCTGGCCGGTCGCGACCTCGCGGAGCTGCGGCAGCAGATCGAGCGGGCCATCCCGCTGTCGGCCGGTCGCGACAACCGCAAGATCGTCGCCACCGCCGAGCCGCGCGTGGCCGAGCTCGAGTCGCTCGCCGAGAAGGCCGAATTCGACCCCGCGAAATACGCCGGTCACTGGCGGCACCAGCTCGGTTCGCTGGGCAGCGGCAACCACTTCATCGAGATCTCGCTCGACGAGAACGACGACGTGTGGATGTTCCTGCATTCCGGCTCCCGGGGTGTCGGCAACCGCATCGCGCAGCACCACATCAAGGTCGCGCAGCGCCTGGCGAAGCAGTGGTGGATCGAGCTCCCGCATCCCGACCTGGCGTACCTCGTCGAGGGGACCCCGGAGTTCACGCGCTACATCCGCGAGCTCCGGTGGGCACAGCACTTCGCCCTCCTGAATCGTGAGGAGATGATGGATCGCGTCGCGAATCAGCTCGGACGTTTCCTCGACACGACCGTCGAGGAGCGGGAGCGCATCAACTGCCACCACAACTTCACGGAGTCCGAGAGGCACTTCGGCAAGCGCGTGTGGGTCTCGCGGAAGGGTGCCATCATGGCCGACGAAGGTCGGCCGGGACTCATCCCCGGGTCGATGGGCACCGCGTCGTACGTCGTCGAGGGGCGCGGCAATCCTGTCGCGCTGAATTCGTCACCGCACGGAGCAGGCCGGGAGTACTCGCGATCGGCGGCCCGCAAGACCTTCACGCACGAGCAGTTGCGTGACGCGATGGCGGGTATCGAGTATCGCGACACCGACGCGTTCATCGACGAGATCCCGCAGGCGTACAAGCCGATCGATCGGGTCATGGCGGACGCCGCCGACCTGGTGAGCGTGCGACACACGCTGCGGCAGATCGTCAACGTGAAGGGCGACTGAACAGGATGCCACGGGCGCGGCCGACGTACCCGTGGCATCCTGCTCCCGCCGGTGGCGTTCGCCGGGTCGCTCTCGGCGGGTGATTCCACCGATCAGCGGGGGGAGATACACCTCTGGGAGGATGCGGTCACTTCCCCCGGTTCGACAGCATGGGATCAATGTCTGCCGCACCGCGCAGGCGTCGAATGCCCCCCCGGAGCGGAGAACCCATGCCCCCGACCGCCGACTCGGCTCCCGTGCCGACCGTCGAGCGCCCCGTCGACACCGCAACCGCAACGCTCGAGCGGCAGAGAGCCCGCATCCGCGCGGCGCAGGCCCGCCTGGCGGAATTCATCGCCAGTACGGCTGCTGATGTCGACGAGGTCGCCGGCGAGGCGGAGGCGGCGCTGCGTGCCGCGGTGTCGTCGGGCGCGGGTGTCGAGCGCGTCTCGGCCGAACTGGAGCTCAGCCCCCGGGCGCTGCGCGCGATCGTCGACGGGTCGGTCCGGCTGCGCAGTCTTCACCCCGACGAGCGCCTGAGGTCGGTGTAGCGCGGACACACGCGAGGGCCCCCGCGAGCACGCGCAGTGTGCGCTCGCCGGGGCCCCGTGGTGGCATCCGATCCGGGTCAGCTCAGACGTTCGGCCCGGTACTTGTCGCCGCTGAAGCCGAGGATGAGGTAGCCGATGACATGGAACACCACGAGCAGAACGAGCGAGAAGAACCACCCGTGGCCGAAGGCGCGGCCCACCCGCAGCGACACGATGATGTGGAAGACGAAACCGACGATCGGCACCAGGTAGAGCAGCGCGAACCAGCCCGAGAACCCGGCGATCTTGGTGAGGTAGACGACGTTCACGAGGGGGATGATCGCCAGCCACCCGGCATACCCCGCCTTGGTGAAGACACGCCAGAGCGCGATGACCAGCACGACGTACACGGCGATGGCGAGAAGCGAGTTGGTCGCGCTGAGCGCGAAGAGCGAGGTCTGCTCGGTGATGGAGGACGGGCTCGAAGTCAGCATGGGCTCATCGTAGGGCGTTGTCAGGGAGTTCCCAGGGTGCGCGATCCGGCGCCGGAGCGTACCGCCGGGATTACGCTCGGTGCAGGTCGAGCGATGGCGGAGGCGGACGGCATGGGCGAGAGCCGATTCGAGTGGGGCGGCCTGAGCGCCGGTCGGGGCGATTTCGTCACCGCGCCCGAGGCCCTCGCGATGCTCGAGGTGCTGGCGATCGCGCACACCGACCTCGAGGTGTCCACCGAGCTGCGCGATGGCGCCGCCCGCGCGCGATTCGCCCGAGGCGCGCGGTGGGCCGTCGTCTCGACCCCCGGTTCTCGCTGGTTCTCGGTCGAGACCGACACCGGTCACCGCACGGAGCTCATCGACGCGTCGTCGTCGAAAGACGAGAGCGCGCGCCTGCTGGCCGTCTACGTGGATGTCGCCGAGGCCTATGTCCGCGGTGACGCCGCGCCCACGCAGGGGCACGGCTTCGGAGGGTCGACCGTGACCCTCGACGTCGACGGCCGACGCGTGGTCCTGACGCAGCCGCTCGGTCGTCGCATGCGCGGGATGTTCGGACGCTAGGCCTCCGTCGCCTCCGCGGTCAAGCCGTTGGGGCCGAGGCCTCCGCGTTGACAGGCTGGACCGGTACGCGACGAAGGGAACACCATGAGCGACCCGCAGAACTCCGCCCCGGCCGACGACGCAACCGACCTCGGCGACGACCCGACGGTCAAGCCGAGCCAGGAGACCGACCCCGACGAGGGCTCGAAGGCCCCCACCAAGGACGACCCGAACGCCGACCACCAGGCCACCGGCATCGGGATCATCGACGGCGAGTGAACCGGATGCCGTGGGGTCGGAGCGCGAGTCCTCGCCCCCGCCCCACGGCGTCGGGGATGCCGCGGACGCGGTGATAACCTGGACCGGTCCGCCTCCGTAGCTCAGGGGATAGAGCGTTGGTTTCCGGTACCAAAGGCCGCTGGTTCGATTCCAGTCGGGGGCACCATACGAGACAAGGGATCGCGGGTCATTGAGACCCGCGGTCCCTTTCTTCATGGCAACAGGGTGGCAACATTCGCTGAGCGGCGGGCCTGATCGAGAGCGGCCGCCACGGCGTCCAGGTCGTCGTCCAAGAGGTCTGCGTAGGTGTCGAGGGTCATCGCGGCTGGCCAACATGGCCGACGGCGGAATGCGGGCTCGCGCGACGGCTCAGGCGATGAGACTCCGTTCGTACAATCTTCGGATTGACGGGGACGAGTGCGCGGCGAAGGCGGACCCCGACCGCTTGCCGACGACCATCGAGGCGTCGAATGTCGAGGTCCTGTGGACCAGCATCGCGGGCGACGAGACGGTTTTCCACTGGGACGGCCAGCAGATGTTCCGGAGCGTCGCGGGGGTGGCCTCGTGAGCGTTGAGAGCGACATGGCCCACGGCCTCATGTACTACCGCCTCGTGCTCCCCGGCGGCGAAGAGGTCGACGCCAAGATCAACCCGTCCACCCTGCCCCGCACCACCCCCGGCGCCCCCCGCTTTGGAGCGGGACGCTCGGTGCGTTTCGTAGTCACGTCGTGGCGTCGAGGACCAGCCCGTTTGGACCGCTGGCGTCGTGCATCATCTGCTCGATGAGCTGAGTGTCCAGTTGCGGCGCGCGGCTGCCGTAAAACTGCATCGTGATCGGCGTCGCGGGGTGCAGCCACAAGCTGAGCATGCCCTGCTCGGAGTGCGGCGCCATGAGCATGAATGGTTCCTGCCTGCGCAGCTTGTTCATGATGACGACGCGCAGGTGCGAGAGCAGGCGGTCCTCGATGTCGAGGACGTGACGCTCTTGGTAGATCAGACGACCCAACGGGGCTCCTCAGGTAACTATGGGGTGGGGGCGGTCAGGAGGTTTCGTGTCGGCCGCTGTCCCGATCCCACTCCAACGACTTCCACTGCAGAAACGTGCACAGGTTGCCGGCGACGACGAGTTCGGCGGCGAGGCTCGCGAGAACGTACGGGGGCATCGTTGCATCCCCGTCATAGAGGGACAGGTTTACCTGCCACAGGGGTTCGTCATAGCCGACCGGCTCGAGGTGAATAGAACCGTCGGCGTGCTTGAGGCCGACGACGACGAGTCCGGTGTCGCGTCCTTCCGTGTCTTCCTGGTCGGCGACGTGCACGTCACTGGCTACGAGGTGACCCTGGTCGATGAATTCCTGCACCCACGTGCGGAGCAGTTCCCGGCTGCGGCGTGGCGGCGATTCCGCCAGAGCGTCGTCATTCACGCAAAAAAGCTTAGTAGTTAACCCCGTTGAATACTTTTCCGGAGTGGCCTACCGGCAACGCAGAAGCCCCCGGCGCCCACCGTTGCGGGGCACCTCTCAGCCCTCGAACGAGATACGGAGGTCGGGATCCGCGGTGAGCTCCTCGTGGGTTATACCGTCGCCCACCGCGAACTTCAGCGCGGCGGCCAGCGCCCGCGCCTGTCGACCGAACAGCTCGAGCTCACTGTCGGGGAGTTGAACCTGGATGAGGAACTCGTCGTCACCCGCGGCAGGGGTCCGTGTGACGGTGACGGGTGCGTTGATGCCGGACACTTCGGCGATCGGCTGTGACACGGGGGTGAACCTACATGCGCGCGGCTGTGTGCGCCTCGTGAGTGTCCGTTTCAGACGAGTCCGCGCTCTCGGTACCCCTGGACTCGTGAGACGTACTCAGCGCGCCGCTGCCGCTGATACGCGGTCTGCAGCTCCGGGATGTCCGTGACGTCGACGCCGTCGCAATGCGGTCGCTCCCACGGTGCATCTGCGCCGGCGCGGAGGTACGTCAGCTCGGTGGCGGTGTCGACTCGGCCGGGGACGGCGTTCGCGCGGGGTTCCATGGCCGCCACTGTAGAAGCCCCCTCCGACACGCCCTCGCATCCCGCAACCGGACGGCCTTCGACCGCGCTCTATCCTCACCGAGGTCGGGCGTCACGCGGGCCGCTCTTCGCTCCGACGAGAGATCAGCGCTGCCCGAGTCTTCATGGTGGGTCTTCTGACCTTCGATCAGCCGCCACTCCGTCGGCATGCCCCACTGGCGCCAGTACCGGATGGTCCGCTCGGACCGGTTCACCCGGGCTGCTGCGAACCTGTGCGTGTGTCACTTCGCCGACGCCATGTGAGTCATTCTTGGACCCCCGTCGGACGACCCTCGCGGTGGCAACACCGTGGCAACAGAAGTCGTGAGCGAGCATCATCGTGCAGGGGTGTGGTGATCAGAATCGGCCCGGATTCACGCGGTCCCTCGGTACGCGAGCGCGATGATGCGGCTCGGACAGGGTTCCCGGTACCAAAGGTCGCTGGTTCGATTCCCGTCGGGGGCACATGTCTGCAGAGGGCCGCGAGTCATTCAGACTCCGCGGCCCTCTTCTCGTTCACCGACGCGTGCACACCCGGCGACTCACCCGGTCATAAGGCGAATTCACCCGCATCGGTGGTGAGTGCCAGCCGTGGTCGGTCGAGAGTGGATCGCCGCCCTGCGCGGTCGCGCGGCGGGTGCTCAGCCGTGATCGTCGGTGTGACGCGGCCCCGTGAGCAACCCCACGTCGAGCAGTGAGTCGAGAGTCTGCCGAACCGACGCCCGCGCGTCGTCCCCTTCGGGTGGTCCATGGGTATCCACGGCGGCGGTGACGAGTTCGTCGAATGAGGCGCCGTCGGCGGCGAGCCACAGGGTGGGGCCGATCCCGTCGAGGAGGTGCACGGTGGTCTGGTCGTCGGGAGCTCTCGTCAGCAGCGCCAGACGCCCGTCGAGCTCGACGGCATCCTGAACCGGTGTCCGGCGGAAGGGGTGCACGTCGGTGCGATGGCGATTGTTCCGGGCGAGGGGAACATTCAGCGCGGTGGCACCCGGCAGGGCCGCCCGCTCGGTGTCGAACAGGGCCCGCACGAGGGGGAGTACCTCATCGGCCTCGCGGTAGCGCAGGCCGAGCGCGCCTCCCGTCGCCTGGATGTGGCCGATGAGGGTCTGCAGGGGCGCCGTGAGCTCGCCGAGATAGCTGCACTGCGGGGCGAGGGCGGCGACGGCCTCGTCGACGGGAAGCTCGACGAGTCGCGGCGGCGCGTCGTCGCTCAGGCGATCGAGAGCCACGATGGCGTGCAGCCGCAGAGGTGCGTCGGGAAGATCCCGCAGCCCCAGGCTGCGCGGAGACAACTGTCGCTTGGCCCGCGCGACATCGTCGATGATCGACAGCGGCTTGCGATAGGCCAGCACCCCGCCCTCTGCGGTGACGCCGACGCTCTCGTCGCTGACGTAGGCGTACTCGCGTGCGAGACGCGACATGAGCGTGGTCTTGCCCATGCCGGACCGACCGGAGAAGAGGATCACCCGGCCCCGGTCATCGGCGATGGCTCCCGCGTGGACCATCCAGAGCCGGCCGCGTCGGGCGGAGAGCGCGGCGTGGGTCACCTGGGTCGTCAGATCGGCGACGGTCGCGTCGAAGGGGAAATGCGGGCGGGGAGCCACCGTGGCGACGGGCGACCGCAGATGCGCCGGGCGAGCGCCAGACCAGGCTTCGCCCAGCAGGTCGCGGTCGCACGGGGGGAGCCCTGCGATCGCCATGCGCACGACGACCCCGAGTGCCTCGATGTCGAGATCGGCGTCGGCGGTGGTCGGCACGGACATGAGACCCTCCCCGTGCCGTTGCGGGGGCGGCACGGCTACCGAGTGTGCGAGGTGGTCGATACCGGCGGTGCCCGCCGAGCGCGACGGTCGACCGGGTGAAACTGTCGGTGTCCGCGGCCGAATCGCGCACGCCGGCCCTTTGTCAAGACCGGTCGACGCATTCGTCACCGCTTGCGATGCTGGACCCACCTTGGAAAGGGGTCTGTCATGAGTATCGGAGCCGGCATTGCGCTCTTCGTCATCGGCGCCATCCTCGCATTCGCGGTGAACCTGCCGAATGAATTCGTGGACCTCAGCATGATCGGGTACATCATGATGGGCGCGGGGGCGGTCGTGTTCGTGATCGGGCTCGTGCTGCTGGTTCGCCGCCGTCAGACCGACACCGTCACCCGCACCGAGGCCGCGGGCGGCGCGCAGGTCACCCGTTCCACCACCCGCTCCTCGAACGACGACCTCGTCTGATCGCTCTCGGGGGCATCACCCCGAGGGCCCCGCCATGACCGAACCCCCTCCCACCGTCGCCGACGATTCCGCTGTCGGCGGCCTCTTCGACGGTCGGTACCGTCTGGGCCGCGTGCTCGGACGGGGTGGGTACGCCCGCGTGTACGAGGCTGTCGACACGAGTCTCGGGCGCACCGTCGCGCTGAAGGTGATCGACGCGGGCAGCGCCGACCCGTCGGACGCCGCGCGCGTGCGTTCCGAGATCCGCCTGCTCGCCTCACTGTCGCACCCGTCGCTCGTCACGCTCTACGACGCGCGTCTCGCCGCCGAACCGGCCTACCTGTCGATGGAACTGATCGCCGGCCCGACGCTGAGCGAGCTCATCGCCCGCGGACCCCTCCCCGGCCCCGACGTCGCCCGCACGGGGCGCGAGATCGCCGAGGCGCTCACCGTCATCCACTCCCGCGGCATCGTGCACCGCGACGTCAAGCCGTCGAACATCCTCGTCCGCCCCGCCGCCCACGCGGGAGAGAGCCCCCGCGCGACGCTGGCCGACTTCGGGATCGCGTCGCTGGTGGGCGCGACGCGCCTGACACGCGCCGACACCGTCATCGGCACCGCCGCCTACCTCAGTCCCGAGCAGGCGCGGGGGATGCCCGCGGCCCCGCCCAGCGACGTGTACGCCCTCGGCCTCGTGCTGCTCGAGGCGCTGACGGGAACGCGCGCCTTCGCCGGCCGCACGCCGCACGAGGCGCTCGCCGCGCGTCTGGTCGCAGCCCCCGAGATCCCGCCGTCGATCCCCGACCGCTGGCGCACGGTGCTGCAGGACATGACGGCCGTCGACCCGGCGAAGCGACCGGATGCCGCGGGCCTCATCGCCGTGTTGCGCCCCCTGTCCGACCTCGAGACGTCGCCGGCCGCGTCCTCTCCGCGCACCGCGCCGCTGCCCGACGCGACCGCGCCCACGCGCATCCTCCACTCACCCGCGTCGACGTCTCGTCGCCCCTCGCGTCGGCTCGTGATCGTGGCGTCCGTGCTCGCGGTGCTCCTCGCCGCCGGAGCGGTGACGGCGGCCGTCGCCGTGTCGAGCGCGGGATCGAGCGTGCAGCCCGAGCTCCCGTCGCTCCCGCAGCCGCTCGATCAGCACGTCGATGACCTCTGGAAGGAAGTCGGTCCATGAGGCGCCGTATCGCTCCCGCCGCCGGTCTCGTGTTGGCTGCGGTCCTGACCCTCTCGGCGTGCACGCCGCCCGCGGCCGAGCCGACCGCATGGCAGTCGACGGTCGAGACGGTCGCCGCGCAGGCGTCCGGCGGTGACTACGCCGCCGCCCTGGCGACGCTCGATGCTCTCGAGGCCGAGGTCACCGCTCGCCGCGACGCCGGAGAACTCGCCGCAAGCGAGGCCGAGGCGATCCTCAGCCGCATCGCCACCGTGCGCGCCGACCTCACCTCACTCACGCCGACGCCCACGCCCACTCCCACGCCGACGCCGGAGCCGGTGCAGACGAGCGAGCCCGTGCAGCAGCCGACCGTGCCGGAAGAAGACGGTTCGAGCGATGACGGCACCGACGACGAGGTCGACCCGGGCGACCAGGGACCGGGCAACGGGCCGTCCGACCAGGCGCCGGGCGGCAACGGCAACGGCAACAACGGCAACGGGAACGGGAAAGACGGCGGCCCCGGCCAAGGCGGCGGATCGGGCAAGAAGGACGGCTGAGTCCGGGTGAAGACCGCGGCGGCGCCGTCCCCGCGTCGGCGGAGGTCTCGAGGGTCGATCACGTCACGATTCCGACCCCGGACGACGACGCCCCATCGTGTCGCGTGGCCGCCGGATGGCATCCACCCATCCGCTTTCGCCGGTCGCGAGCCGTCGTCCCCGTGCGGCGTGCGAGGATGGCCCGGTGCCGCGCCGAGTGACCGCTGAACTCGACCTCGATCTGGGGTCGTCCGTCGACCTGATCTTCCAGATCACCGCCGCCCAGGGCGTGCCCCTCGTGAGCGAGACGCTGACCTTCTCGCAGGGCGATCGCGTGTACACGCCGACCGAGATCGTCGATCAATCGGGCAGCCGCTTGCACCGTCTCACGGGGGAGCAGGGCCCGCTGTCCGTGCGGTACGAAGCGCGGGCGCACGGCCCGTCGCAGAGCCCCCGCACGAGCGACCTCGAGACCATCACCTACCTGCGCCCCAGCCGGTACTGCCAGTCCGACGAGGTATTCGCCCAGGCTCGCCGCCAGTTCCGCGGACTCACCGGCGCGGAGTTGGTCTCGGCGGTCTCGAACTTCGTGGCGTCCACCGTCACATACACCCCCGGGTTGAGCCTCGGTACCGACAGCGCGGTCACCACGCTGATGACCGGCCAGGGCGTCTGCCGCGACTACGCGCACGTCGTGATCGCGCTGTTGCGGGCCATGGACATGCCCGCCCGCTACGCCGCGTGCTACGCGCCGGGACTCGAACCGATGGACTTCCACGCCGTCGCCGAGGCGTACCTCGACGGCGCCTGGTACGTGATCGACGCCACCCGCCTCGCCGACCGGCGCTCGCTCGTGCGCATCGCGACCGGACGCGACGCGTCGGACTGCGCGTTCCTGAGCTTCTACGGCGGCTACGTCGGCCTCGATCGCCTGCACGTCGACGCGGTGCTCGAGAACGAGGTCCCGGATGCCGCGATCCCCGACGACCACGAAGCCCTGGTGCAGATCGCCTGAGGCCCCCACGGCCGCGACTCCCGTATCGTGCGCGCGGGGAGCGTGCAGCCGGCTCCGCCTAGAATTGCAGGGCTATGGATCCCGCTGCCCTCTCCGCTGCCCTGCTCGCCGTCATCGCCCCGCTCGCGGAGGCGCGACGAGAGGGCTCTTCGGCGGGGATCACGGCCGCCGACCTTCCGCTCGAGCGCCCGAAGAACCGTGACCACGGCGACTGGGCCTCCAACGCCGCGATGAAGCTGTCGAAGGTCGTCGGCGCCAACCCGCGGGAGTTCGCCGCCGACATCGCCGCGGGTCTCGAGGCCGTCGACGGCATCGCCAGCGTCGAGGTCGCCGGTCCCGGCTTCATCAACATCCGCCTCGACGCGGCCGCCGCGGGTGCGCTCGCCAAGACGATCGTCGACCAGGGCGCGGCCTTCGGGACCAACGACTCCCGCGCCGACGAGATCATCAACCTCGAGTTCGTCAGCGCCAACCCCACCGGGCCCATCCACCTCGGCGGCACGCGGTGGGCCGCCGCCGGCGACGCTCTCGCCCGCATGCTGTCGGCGCAGGGCGCCCAGGTGACGCGCGAGTACTACTTCAACGACCACGGCGCGCAGATCGACCGCTTCGCCCGCAGCCTCGTCGCCGCCCATCAGGGCGACCCGACGCCCGAAGACGGCTACGGCGGCGCCTACATCGGTGACATCGCGCAGCGCGTGGTCGAGGCGTACGACGGTGACATCGACGCCCTCGACGCCGAGGCCAAGCAAGAGGCCTTCCGCGAGCTCGGCGTCAACCTCATGTTCGGCGAGATCAAGCAGTCGCTGCACGAGTTCGGCGTCGACTTCGACGTGTACTTCCACGAGAACGACCTGCACGACTCGGGCGCCGTCGAGCGCGCGGTCGCTCGCCTGCGCGAACTCGGCCACATCTTCGAAGCCGACGGGGCGACCTGGCTGCGTTCGACCGAGTTCGGCGACGACAAAGACCGCGTCATCATCAAGTCCGACGGGCAGCCCGCCTACATCTCGGGCGATCTGGCGTACTACCTCGACAAGCGCGAGCGCGGCTTCAACCGCTGCATCATCATGCTCGGCGCCGATCACCACGGCTACGTCCAGCGCCTGATGGCGATGTGCGCGGCCTTCGGCGACGAGCCGAACGTCAACCTCCAGGTGCTCATCGGTCAGATGGTGAACCTCGTGCGCGACGGTCAGCCCATGCGCATGTCCAAGCGCGCCGGCACCGTGGTCACCCTCGAAGACCTCGTCGAGATCGTCGGGGTGGATGCCGCCCGCTACGCCCTCACACGCAGCTCGGCCGACTCGAACCTCGACATCGACCTCGACGTGCTGCAGAAGCGCACGAACGACAACCCGGTCTTCTACGTGCAGTACGCGCACGCTCGTACGCACAACGTGGCGCGCAACGCCGCGGCATCCGGGGTCGACCGCTCCGAGTTCGCGCCCGAACTGCTCGACCACGAGACCGAGTCGGCTCTGCTGGGTGCTCTGCAGGAGTTCCCGCGCATCGTGTCGTTCGCCGCCGAGGTGCGCGAGCCGCACCGCGTCGCGCGGTACCTCGAGGAGCTCGCGGGTCTCTACCACCGCTGGTACGACAACTGCCGCGTCATCCCGCTGGGCGATGCGCCCGTCGAGTCGGTGCACCGCACGCGCCTGTGGCTGAACGACGCCACCGGCCAGGTGCTGCGCAACGGCCTGACGCTGCTGGGCGTCAGCGCTCCGGAGCGGATGTAAACGATGACGGATGCCACGACGCAAAGCCGTCGGCCCCGTCGCCGAATCGCGGTGATCGTCGTGGCCATCGTGCTGCTGGTGGCGGCCGTGGTCGCAGCGGAGTTCATCGCGCGCTCGATCGTGACCGGGACGGTGCGCTCGCTCGTGGTCGAGAACGTCGGTCTTCCCGACGACCAAGACGTCGATGTGCAGGTGGGCGGTGGCCTGGTGCTCCCGCAGGTGCTCGGCGGACGACTGTCCGAGGTCACCGTCGCCTCGGACGACGTCACCCTCGGTCCGATCACCGGTGACGTGCTCGTCGATCTGCGGGGCGTCCCCGTATCGGGTGGCGCCGCCGCCGAGGGGGGCACTGCATCCGTGCGTCTCGACCAGGATCAGCTGCGCGAGCTCCTCGCCCAGATCCCCGACCTGCCGGCGAGCACCGTGACGATCGCCGCGCCCGACGTGATGCTCCAGGCGTCGTTGTCGCTGTTCGGCATCGCCATCCCGGTCGGCGTCGGGGTGACCCCGGGCGCCTCCGACGGAGACCTCACCCTGGCACCGTCCACGTTCTCCGTCGGCGGCAATGCGGTGGATGCCGACACGCTCCGTCAGCAGTTCGGCGGCGTGGCCGACGCGGTGCTGCAGACCTCGACCCTGTGCATCGCCGATCGTCTGCCCGCGGGGCTCACCCTCGCTTCGGCGACCGTGCAGGGCCAGGATCTGGTGGCGACGTTCGACATCGCCGGCGGCATCGTGAACGACCCGGCCCTGCAGGCCGACGGCTCCTGCGGCTGACGTCGCCCGGGGACGCGTCGTCCGCCGGGGCGACGGGTTGGCGCGACTCACCCTGCGTGTGGCCGTATTTCACCTGCGCAAGTCGAAGTGTCCTGCGTGATCGGTCGGTGACTACTCCTCATAGCGTGACGATGTCGGTGGCCTCGGTTCGAATCGAGGTCGGCGACGTTCATCGTCCTCATCGCCGTCACGGCGCGTCGTCACACGCGGGAGCACCCACTCATGGCCGACATCAGCTCTGTCTCCTCGATCCTCGAATCCCCTCCGACCGCATCACCCACCGGCGCGGGTCTCTCGCGTCGTTCGGTCGTGGCAGCCGGTGTCTTCGCCGTTCCGGCCGTCACCCTCCTCAGCCAGTCGCCCGCGTCGGCGAACACCTCCGTCCTTCCGCAGATCGCGATCGAGGCGGCCGGGGGAGTCATTCCGGCCACGGGACCCGTCGCCGTCACGGTGACCGTCCGCTCGCTTGCGGGCGCCGTGCTGCCCGGGCAGGTGGTCTCTCTGACGGGGCCGCCCGACTCGAACTTTGCCTCGAGCGACGGCACCACCGACGGCTCGGGGCGGTTCACGACGACGTTCTGGCTGGCGAAGCCGTGGATCACCCCCGGAACGACGATCACGATCACCGCCGTCTCCACC
This sequence comes from Microbacterium sp. Leaf179, assembly GCF_001423785.1. Classification (NCBI taxonomy): domain Bacteria; kingdom Bacillati; phylum Actinomycetota; class Actinomycetes; order Micrococcales; family Microbacteriaceae; genus Microbacterium; species Microbacterium sp. Leaf179. The sequence continues at coordinate 1,271,973 of NZ_LMPH01000001.1, forward strand.
GGAACGAGCGCGTCGCAGGCCTTCACGGTTGCCGGCTCGAACATGCTGGCGACGGGGCCGAACACGTGGGGTCACATCGGCAATGGTGCCCCGGGTGGGGGCTGGACCACCCCGGCGCAGACGCTGCCCGTGTTCCCGAGCCCCGTGGTGCAGGTGGCCAGCGGCGAGGCGCACGCGGTCGTTCTGCTGGCGAACGGCACGGTGTGGACGGCGGGAAACCCCGCCTTTGGGCGCCTGGGCCGCGACACGACGGTCGTGCCCTACACCCAGTTCGGTCAGGTGCCCGGCTTGTCGGATGTCACGCAGATCGCGGCGCAGTGGAACGGCTGCTATGCGCTCGTGGCCGACAAGGTCTACGCGTGGGGATGGAACAACTGGGGCCAGGTCGGTGACGGCACGACGACCGACCGGGATCGCCCCACCCTGGTCAGCGGCCTGTCCGGTGTCACCACTCTGGCGGCGGGCCGGGTGAACGGCCTGGTGATCCTCACCGACGGCACCGTACGGTCGTGGGGAGGTGCGAACGAGAAGGGCCAGGTGGGCAACGGCAGCACGAGCAATCAGCTCACCCCGGTGACGGTGACCGGCCTCTCCGGCATCGTGCAGCTCGCGGGCGGAAACGACACGCACTCCGCGCTGCGCAACGACGGGACGGTGTGGGCGTGGGGCGCGAATGACCAGGGCCAGGTCGGCGACGGCACGAACATCACTCAGCTGACGCCGGTGAGGGTCGCCCCCCTGAACCCGGTCCGATACTCGGCGATCGCCCGCGGTGGGGACACGGGGTACGCCCTCCTCGCCGACACGAAGCAGGTCGTGGCGTGGGGCAGGAACAATGAAGGCCAGGTCGGCAGCGGACCGGCAGGGGCACCCACCGAGCTCCTTCCCCGCGAGGTCGACGGCATGACCAACACCGTCCTTCTCGCCGCGGGAGTCTCGAGCGTCTATGCCAAGAAAGCCGACTCCACGGTCTTCGCATGGGGACTCAACACCAATGGCGAGCTCGGTACCGGCGATTCGACCACCCGCAACACCCCGACGCCCGTCGCGGGTCTCTCGGGACGGTTCATCAGCGCGATCTCTTCGGGAGCGCGCATGACGGCGGCGTACTTCGTCGCCGAGTCGACGTCGGTGACCGTCGACGTCGACGCGCAGGTGACCGCGGGTACCGCCGGCGCCGTCACAGCCTCGGTCGTGGCCCCGTCGAGCGCGGTGATGAACACGGCGCTGACGCTGTCGGCGACGGGGAACACCACCTTGGGTGCCACGTCGGGAACGACCGACGGCGCCGGGCACTTCAGCACGACGGTGACTCCGAACGTGTGGACGCGGCCGGGTTCGGTGTTGCGCGTGACCGCGTCGTGCGACGCCGGTACGGCGACCGATACCTACACCGTGCTCGGTGCCAACCTTCTGCACGCCGGCTACGGGCTGGCGGGTGCGGGCGGCGATGGCCAGGTCGCGAATCACACGGTGGCGACCCAACCGTCGCGCGTGTTCTCGTCCCCGGTGGTTCAGGTGTACACCGGCTACATCTTCGCCGTGGCATTGCTCGCAGACGGATCGGTGTGGTCGGTGGGGCGGAACGACTACGGCCAGCTGGGAAACCCCTCGGCGGGGACGAACACGTGGGGGCGGGTACCGAATCTTCCGTCCGACATCGTTCAGATCACCGGTGGTCGTTCCACGGTGTACGCCTTGACCGCCGAGGGAAACGTGTACGCGTGGGGCTGGAATGGCAACGGGCAGATCGGAAACGGGAACACGGTCGACCAGGCGACTCCCGTGCAGGTGCCGAACCTGGCCGGAGTGAAGCGCATCTGCGGCGCCTACCGGTCGGCGTTCGCCATCATGGGTGACGATTCGGTGCGAGCCTGGGGCAAGAACGACGGGGGCAGCCTGGGCAACGGCGGCAACACCGATCAGTTGACCCCGGTGGCGGTGCCCGCGTGGGGAACCGTGCGGGACATCGGCGGCGATCACCAGCAGACCGCCGCCCTCCGCACCGACGGAACCGTCTGGACGTGCAGCGCGACCAGCGGAACGCTCGGCAACGGCACGGCGGCCACCAGTGCGGTGCCCGTGCAGGTGGCCGGTCTGTCGAACGTGTCGGCGCTCGGTTTCGGCTTCGGGTTCTTCCACGCCCTGCGCGCGGATAAAACGGTCGTCGGCTGGGGGGCGAACGACGTCGGGCAGCTCGGTATCGGCTCCGTGTCGACGTCGCCGGTGCTGAGCCCGACTCCGGTGTCCGCACTGGCCGCCGTGTCGCAGATCGCCGATGGATGGGGCGGCGGCTACGCCCTCCTTTCCAACGGTCAGGTGTGGGGATGGGGTCAGAACAGCAGTGGTCAACTCGGCGACGGAACCACTGACCTCCGCAAATCCCCGGTGCAGATGACCGGCATCGGCGGTCGCCCGATTTCTCGGATCGACGCCGGTATCTCCGCCGCCGGCGCCTACCTGATCACCGCAGACGCCACGGTCACGGTCGACGTCGATGCGCAGGTGACGGCAGGAACGGCGGGGGTCGTGCAGGTCGCCGTCACGGCGGCGTCGGCGCCGGTGGCGAACGCGTCGCTGACGTTGTCGGCCACGGGCGGTGCCGTGCTCGGCTCGGCCTCGGGCTCGACCAGCAACGCGGGTGCCTACCAGACGAGCGTCACCCCCGACGTCTGGACCATGCCGGGTTCGGTGCTGCGGGTCGCCGCGAACAGCGACCTCGGTTCCGGGGCCGACACGTACCGGGTGCTGGGGGCCAACGCGCTGGGGTTCGGTCGGCAGACCGGGTACGAGTTGGGTGGTGACGGGGCGGCAGGGCCGCAGTCATCGTCGACCAGTGTGTCGCGAACGCAGGCGACGCAGTTGTGGCGGGAGTTCCCGTCCCCGGTGGTGCAGATGGTGTCGACGGGGGCGGGCAGCGACTCGTTCTACAGCTACAACTCTTCGTTCGCGTTGTTGCAGGACGGGAGCGTGTGGGCGGTCGGTGGCAATAGTCACGGTCAGATCGGCGATGGTGTGGAGGCGTACCACGCGTCCTGGACGAAGGTGCCGGGTCTTCCGGCTATCACGCAGATCAGTGCGGGCAACCTGTCGGTCTACGCGCTGGACGGTTCGGGCAAGGTCTGGGCGTGGGGCGACAACTATTTCGGTCAGATCGGGGCGAACGCTCCGGCGCAGGGTCGTGCGCAGACTCCGGTGCAGGTGCCCGGGCTGCCGACGGTGAGGCAGGTCAGCGCGGCGTCTCAGAACGCGTACTTCCTGGTGACCGACGGTTCCGTCTGGTCCGTGGGTCTCGGAGGTGCGTCTCTGGGGACGGGCAGCACGACCCAGCCCGACACGTCGACGGCGGTGCAGGTGACGGGCCTGTCGGGCGTGGCGCAGATCGCCGGCCGCGCGGGCGGAGGCATCGCGCTGAAGAACGATGGGTCGGTGTGGTCATGGGGGGTCGACTACTCCGGCGCGTTGGGCAGTGGGACGACTCCGGTGCCGCCGCGGTGGTCTCCGGGGGGCTCGGTCTACAGCTCGGCGACGCCGGTGCAGGTGGCGGGGTTGTCGGGTAAGACGGTGACCGCGGTGGCCGGGTTCACGAGCGGTGGTGTGGCATTGGCCTCCGACGGTTCCGTTTTCGCCTGGGGTGACGGTGTGAGCGGCACCATCGGTGACGGGACGAGCACGTCGCGGTCCGTGGCGACACCCGTACAGGGTTTGAACTCCGGGGTGCGCGTCATCTCGGCATCGGGTCTTTCGGCGTACGCGATCAAGACGGACGGTTCAGTCGTCGCGTGGGGAGACAACTCTTCCGGTCAGCTCGGTGACGGTTCCACGGCCAACCACGCCGCACCCGTCGCCGTGGCGGGACTGGCCGGACGCTCGGTGACCGCACTGATGACGAACTCGCCCGTCTCGTACCGCATGTTCACCATCACCTCCTGACCTGGGGAGTCCCTCAGGGCTCGATCGTCGCCCTGCCCGGGCGCGGAATGCGCCGGGCGGGGCGACGTCGCAGGTCGGCGACGCGATGCGACGTCGTCGCCGCGTAGTCGGACGACAGAACGCAGAAGCCCCGCGACCCGCGCTCACGCCGGGTCGCGGGGCTCTCGCGTGTCAGGCGGTGCCCGTCACCAGACCTGCCGCCACGAGCGCGTCGAGCGCAGCCCGTGTGGCCGCGGTCGCGTCAGGGGCGCGGTGGCGCCGGGTCACGGCATCCACCAGATCCTCGAAGAGGGTGTACTCGGCGGCCAACCAGATCTCCGGGGCGACGCCCGCCAGCACCCGCACGGTGCCCTCGCCGCTCGTCTCGGCGGTGAGCACGGCCAGGAGCCCGTCGTCGAGGCGGCACCAGTCGACGACCGGAACCCGTCGGAAGCGCGTGCCCGACGCGGGAGTGACGTCGCCGTCATCGAGTGGTGGAGCGTTGCCGGACCATCCGGGTTCGGGCCGCGCCGTGCCCCCGACCGCCGCGTGGGCGGCGGTGAGGTCGTCGAGGAGCGGCACCAGGTCACGTGCCTCGGAGTACTGCGCCCGGACCGCCCCTCCCGTCTTCGCGAGGAGCTGCACGATGGTCTGCACAGGGCGGACCGTGGTGGTGAGGGCGCTCGAATGGCGGGTGAGCTCGGCCAGCGCCTCGACGTCGGGCACGGAGACCAGCGCGGCGGCGGAGGGCCCCGGCTGCCGGTCGAGCAGCACGAGGCGCGACAGGTGCAGGGATGCGCCGGGCAGGGGCTGCAGGCCGAGGTCCTCCGGGGCGCGCTGCACTTTGAACCCGACGCCGTCGGTGATGACCGAGAGCGGCTTGCGGTACGCGTGGACGGTGCCGTCGGCGTCGATGCCGATCGTCTCGTCCGAGACGTAGCCCCACTGTCGGGCGAGGAATCTCGAGGCGGTGGTCTTGCCGGCGCCCGATCGGCCGATCAGCACCACGACGCCGCCGTCGGGGCGCGCCAGCCCGGCGGCGTGCAGCATCCACCGGTCGTGGCGCGGTGCCGTGACGGCGGCGTGGGTCACCGCACCGGAAAGGTGCGCGAGCATCTCGCCGGTCTCGGCGAACCGCTGCGGCGAGAGGGTGCGATCCGGCTGCGCCGACGAGGCCGAGACGGCGCTCCGCCATGCCGAGCGCACGGCCAGGCGCTCCGGTGGATCGAGGGCGGTGAGATCGATGCCGATGCGGACGCCGACGGCATCCACGGTCATCACGTTCGCTGCGGGGGAGGATGCACGGCTCGACACCGCCTCACGGTAGGCGACGGATGCCGACGCGTTCGGCGTCCCGGAACTGCGTTCCGTGCGGGGCGGGATGCCGGCCGGGGAATGTTCACCTTCCGCTTCACCCGCACCGCCGGAGCCGCGCGCTCCTGAGTCGGGCGGCATCCGCGTGTGCCCTAGACTGCAGGGACTACCCGCCGCGTGACTCTCCGCGCGGGTGGGCGCCGTGATCCGCGGCCGTCGCGTCGCCGCAAAACCCGATTGGTTCTCCTGTGTCCGCCTCGCACTCCGCGCTCGTGCCCGAGTGGCTCACCGCCCCGGCCGAAGCGAATGAACTCGTTGCCCCCGTCTGGCCGTCGTCCGCTCACCGCGTCGACGACGGTTCCGTCGAGATCGGCGGCGTCTCGGTCTTCGACCTCCGTGACCGCTTCGGCACCCCGCTCTACGTCCTCGACGAGAACGAGGTGCGTGCCCACGCGCGGCGCGCGCGCGAGGCGTTCGAGGCCGCGGCGGCTCGTCATGGCATCCGGGCTCGCGTGTACTACGCGGGCAAGGCGTTCCTGTCGACCGAGGTCGTGCGCTGGGTGGTCGACGAGGGACTCGCCGTCGACGTCTGCACGCGCGGCGAGCTCGAGGTCGCCCTCGCCGGGGGCGCGGACCCCGCGCGACTGGGATTCCACGGCAACAACAAAAGCGTGGGTGAACTCGAGCGCGCGGTCGAGGTCGGTGTCGGCTCGGTCGTCGTCGACAGCCCCATCGAGATCGAGCGTCTCGCTGCCCTCGCCGACCGTCGCGGTGCGGTGCAGTCGGTGCTCGTGCGCGTGCGCACCGGCGTGCACGCCGAGACCCATGCCTTCCTCGCCACCGCGCACGAAGACCAGAAGTTCGGCTTCTCGCTCGAGGGCGCGGCCGACGCGGTCGCCCGCATCCGCGAGCTTCCCAGCCTGCGCTTCGTGGGCCTGCACGCGCACATCGGCTCGCAGATCTTCGATTCCTCCGGCTTCCGCGAATCCGCCGCCCGCCTGGTCGACCTGCACGCCGACCTGCTCGCCGGGGGAGAGATCCCCCTGCTGAACGTCGGCGGCGGCTTCGGCATCTCGTACACCTCGGTCGACGACCCGAAACCCCTCGAAGCGATCGCCGACGGCATCCTCGACGCCATCGCCGACGAGTGCGCGGTGCGCGGCATCCCCATGCCCGACGTCGCATGCGAACCCGGACGCATCATCGTCGGTCAGGCCGGCGTCACCCTGTACGAGGTCGGCACCGTGAAGACCGTCACCGCGGGCGAGAACCTCGACCGCACCTACGTCAGCGTCGACGGCGGCATGAGCGACAACGCCCGCCCGGCGCTCTACGGCGCCGATTTCTCTGCCCGCATCGTCTCGCGCAGCAGCCCCGAGACCCCGGTGCTGTCGCGCGTCGTCGGGCGGCACTGCGAATCGGGCGACATCGTCGTGGATGCCGAATACCTCCCGGGCGACGTCACCCCGGGCGATCTGCTCGCCGTGCCCGCGACCGGCGCCTACTGCTTCTCGCTCGCGAGCAACTACAACTACACGCCGCGTCCGCCCGTCGTCGCCGTGCGCGACGGAGCCGCCCGCGTGATCGTGCGCGGCGAGAGCATCGACGACCTCCTCTCTCGCGACGTCGGCGTTCCGGCATCCACCCTGATCGACACACCCCACGGAGACACCGAATGACCGACTACCGCACGCTCCGCGTGGCGCTCCTCGGCGCCGGCGCCGTCGGCTCGCAGGTCGCCGACCTGCTGCTCAAGCACGGCGACGAGCTCGCCGACCGCGCGGGCGCCAAGCTCGAACTCGCCGGCATCGCCGTGCGCAACCTCGACGCCAAGCGCGAGGCCGACCTGCCCCGCGAGCTCTTCACCACCGATGCCGAGACGCTCATCGTCGGCTCCGACATCGTCATCGAGCTGATGGGCGGCATCGAGCCGGCCCGTACCCAGGTGCTGCACGCGATCGCCTCGGGAGCCGACGTGGTCACCGCCAACAAGGCGCTGCTCGCGACCCACGGCTCCGAGGTGTTCGAGGCCGCCGATCAGGTCGGCGCCGAGGTGTACTACGAAGCCGCCGCCGCCGGCGCGATCCCGATCATCCGACCGCTGCGCGACTCGCTCGCCGGCGACCGCGTCGTGCGCATCATGGGCATCGTCAACGGAACGACGAACTACATCCTCGACCGCATGGACACCGAGGGCGCCGACTTCGCCGACGTGCTCGCCCAGGCGCAGGCCCTCGGCTACGCCGAAGCCGACCCCACCGCCGATGTCGAGGGCTACGACGCAGCCCAGAAGGCCGCGATCCTCGCGAGTCTCGCCTTCCACACCACCGTGCCGCTGGATGCCGTGTACCGCGAAGGCATCACCTCGGTCGACGCCGCGATGATCGAATCGGCGCGTCACGCCGGCTACGTCATCAAGCTGCTCGCCGTGTGCGAGCGTCTCGCCGCCGAAGAGGGCGGCACCGAGTCGATCTCGGTGCGCGTGTACCCGGCTCTGGTCGACCGCAGTCACCCCCTCGCGAGCGTGCACGGAGCGAACAACGCCGTCTTCGTGCAGGCCGAAGCCGCCGGCGACCTCATGTTCTACGGCGCGGGCGCCGGTGGCGTGCAGACCGCGTCGGCCGTGCTCGGTGACGTCGTGTCGGCCGCGCGCCGCCACATCGCCGGGGGAGTGGGCGTGGGCGAATCGACCCGTGCGAATCTCCCCGCCGTGCCGATCGGTCACGTCATCACGCGGTACCAGATCACGCTCGAAGTCGATGACAAGCCGGGCGTGCTCGCCACCGTCGCCGGCATCCTGAGCGAGGGTCGCGTGTCGATCGCCACGGTCGAGCAGACCGTCATCGAGGCCGACGAGAACACTCAGACCGGCGGCTCCGCCCGTCTGGTCATCGGAACACACAAGGCCCGCGAGCAGGACCTGAGCGAGACCGTCGAGCGTCTCGCCGCGAGCGGCGTCGTCGAGCGCGTGGTCTCCGTGCTGCGCGTGGAAGGGAACTGAACATGGCACACCTCTGGCGCGGAGTCCTCCGCGAATACGCCGACCGTCTGGGCGTCACCGACGCCTCCACCGTCGTCACCCTCGGCGAGGGCGGCACGCCGCTCCTGCCCGCCCCGTCGCTGTCGCGCCGCACGGGCGCCGACGTCTGGGTGAAGTTCGAGGGGATGAACCCCACCGGCTCCTTCAAGGACCGCGGCATGACGGTCGCCCTCTCGCGCGCCGTCGAGCACGGCGCCAAGGCCGTCATCTGCGCCTCGACCGGCAACACCTCGGCGTCGGCGGCCGCCTACGCCGCGCACGCCGGCATCACCGCCGCGGTGCTCGTGCCCGAGGGCAAGATCGCCATGGGCAAGCTGAGCCAGGCCGTCGCGCACAACGGCCGCCTCATCCAGATCCGCGGCAACTTCGACGACTGCCTCGAGATCGCCCGCGAGCTGGCCGACCACTACCCGGTGCACCTCGTGAACTCGGTCAACCCCGACCGCATCGAGGGGCAGAAGACCGCCGCCTACGAGGTCGTCGAGGTTCTTGGCGACGCCCCCGACTTCCACTTCATCCCCGTCGGCAACGCGGGCAACTACACCGCCTACTCGCGCGGCTACCGCGAAGAGGCCGCCCGCGGCGCCGCCACGACCGTGCCCCGCATGTTCGGCTTCCAGGCCGCCGGCTCCGCCCCGCTCGTGCGCGGCGAGGTCGTGAAGAACCCCGAGACGATCGCCAGCGCCATCCGCATCGGCAACCCCGCCTCGTGGGATCTCGCCCTCGAAGCGCGCGACGCCACCGACGGCTGGTTCGGCGCGATCGACGATGCCCGCATCCTCGAAGCGCAGAAGATCCTGGCCGGCGAGGTCGGCATCTTCGTCGAGCCCGCCTCGGCGATCAGCGTCGCCGGACTGCTCGACCGGGCCGAGGCCGGGGTCATCTCCGCCGGCGCCAAGGTCGTCCTCACGGTCACCGGGCACGGACTCAAGGACCCGCAGTGGGCCCTCCGTCAGCCCGACGGCACCGACGTGCAGCCCACCGTCGTCGACGCCACCACCTCGGAGGTGGCATCCGTCCTGGACCTGCGGCCGGTGAGCGCGTGACCGCAGGCCCCGGCCGTCGGGTCGCGGTCCGCGTTCCCGCCACCAGCGCGAACCTCGGACCCGGCTTCGACACGCTCGGCCTCGCGCTCAGCGTGTACGACGAGCTCGTCGTCGAGCAGCTCGACGGCGACCGCCTCGAGATCGAGGTCGAGGGCGAGGGCGTCGCCGACGTCCCGCGCGACGCCTCGCACCTCGTCGTGCGGGCCATGGCCCACACCTACGCCTCCGTCGGCCGCTCCCTCCCGGGGCTGCGATTGACGGCGCGCAACGTGATCCCGCACGGGCGCGGCATGGGATCGTCGGGGGCCGCCGTGGTCGCCGGCATCCTCGCCGCGAAGGGGCTGCTCGAGGGCGACGCCGACTTCAGCGACGTCGACCTGCTGCGCCTGGCCACCGAGCTCGAGGGGCACCCCGACAACGTCGCGCCGGGCCTCTTCGGCGGGCTCACCATCGCGTGGATGGATGCCGCGGGACCGCAGCACAAGCAGCTCATCGTGCACCGCGGAGTGTCGCCCCTCGTGTTCGTGCCGAGCTTCACCATGTCGACCGCGGTCGCCCGCAGTCTGCAGCCGCTGCAGGTGCCCCGCGAGGACGCCGTGTTCAACGTCTCTCGCTCGGCGCTGCTCATCGCCGCGATGACGCAGAGCCCCGAGCTGCTCATGGCCGCCACCGAAGACAAGCTGCACCAGAACTACCGCGCGCAGGCCATGCCCGAAACCGACCGCCTCGTGCGGGCGTTGCGGTCAGAGGGCTACGCCGCGGTCGTGTCGGGTGCGGGGCCCAGCGTGCTCGTGCTCGCCGACGGTCCCGGACAGCGACTCGCCGCGGCGGATCTTATGGCATCCGTGGTCGACACCCCGTGGCAGGCGCTCATGCTCGCCGTCGACGTCAAGGGTGGTACAGTGAAAAACGCAGAGGGTTCCGCGTAACTTCGCGAATCTGAGCCTCTGCACCACCTGCGAAATCCGCAACACATCGCGAACCCGGTATCGGCTGCAGTCTCCCGAACCGCTGGTGTCTCTTCGTCTGCGTTCTGCACGGCGAAGCGCGATCTGATCACGTAGCACTTCAGAGGAGCACTCGTGGAGTCCATCTCCGAGACCCAGCCCATCGACGCGCCCGAGGGCGCCGAGACCCCCGCCGAAGAGCAGCCCACGGCTGCGACGCCGGGTACCGACACCGCGCAGGCCGAGGCCGTCGCCGAGACGACGGATGCCGAGGGCGTCGACGCTCCGGATGCCGCTGCCTCCGCCGCCGCGACCGACGCGGCGCAGCCCGAGGCACTGTTCACCGACGAGGCGCTCGCCTCGGACGCACCGGCCGCCGAGGCCGCGTCCGACGTCGCGGAGCCCGCCGCCGCCGAAGCGCCGGCCGAAGAGCCCGCGCCGGTCGAGAAGCCCGCCCGGGCACCGCGCAAGCGCGCACCTCGCCGCGCGACGACGGCCACCGCCAAAGAGAAGGCCGCCGCCGAGGCCGCTGCGGCCGAAGAGAAGGCTGCGGCTGACGCCGCCGCCGTCGAAGCCGCCGACGAGGCCGCAGCTGACGCTGCGGTCGTCGAGGCGCCCGCCGCCGAGTCCGCCTCGGACGACGCCGCGACCACTCCCGTGACCACCGCGGCCGATGTCGCCGACGAGGTGGCCGCCGCCGAGGCGACCTCGACCGTCGAGGCCGACGCCCCGACCGCTGACGCGCCCGTCGCCGATGCACCCGCCGTCGACGCACCCGCCGTCGACGCCCCGGCCGCCGACGAGGCCGCTGACGCGTCCACCTCCGACGCCGACGGCGCAGACCAGGCCGACGAGACCCCCGCCCGCGGCCGTGGCCGCAGCCGGTCGCGCAACCGCAACCGCAACAAGCCCGACGCCGCGGACAAGCCCGAGGCGCAGGCCGCGGCCGCCCCCGCCGACGAGGCCGAGGCCCCGCAGCAGGGTGGCCAGCGCGACAACCAGCGTGACGGTGGTCAGCGTGACAACCAGCGCGACTCGAACCAGCGTGACAACCAGCGCGAGGCCGGGCAGCGCGACAACCAGCGTGACTCGAACCAGCGTGACGGCAGCCAGCGTGACGCCGCCCAGCGTGACGGCAACCGCCAGAACGGCCAGCAGGCCCAGCAGCAGCAGGACGGCACGAGCAACCGCAACCGTCAGCGCAACAAGCGCCGCGGCCAGAACACCACGGGCGACGAGTTCGAGACCGAGATCGGCGAGGACGACGTGCTCGTTCCGATCGCCGGTGTGCTCGACGTGCTCGACAACTACGCCTTCGTGCGCACGACCGGCTACCTCTCGGGCCCGAGCGACGTCTACGTCTCGCTCGGTCAGGTGAAGAAGTACAACCTGCGCAAGGGCGACGCCGTCGTCGGCGCGATCAAGCAGCCCCGCGAGGGTGAGCAGCAGGGGCGTCAGAAGTACAACGCGCTCGTGCAGGTGGACTCCATCAACGGCCTCTCGGTCGAAGATGCCGCGACGCGCGTCGAGTTCAACAACCTCACGCCGCTCTACCCGCAGGAGCGCCTGCGCCTCGAGACCGGTCCCGAGAAGCTCACCCAGCGCATCATCGACCTGGTCGCCCCGGTCGGCAAGGGCCAGCGCGGTCTCATCGTGGCGCCGCCCAAGGCCGGCAAGACGATCGTTCTGCAGCAGATCGCCAACGCGATCGCCACGAACAACCCCGAGGTCCACCTCATGGTCGTGCTCGTCGACGAGCGTCCCGAAGAGGTCACCGACATGCAGCGGACCGTTCGCGGCGAGGTCATCGCCTCGACGTTCGACCGCCCGGCCGAAGACCACACCACGGTCGCCGAGCTCGCCATCGAGCGCGCCAAGCGTCTGGTCGAGCTCGGTCGCGACGTGGTCGTGCTGCTCGACTCGATCACCCGTCTCGGCCGCGCCTACAACCTGGCCGCGCCCACCTCGGGCCGCGTGCTCTCGGGTGGCGTCGACGCGTCGGCGCTGTACCCGCCGAAGCGCTTCTTCGGTGCCGCGCGCAACATCGAGAACGGCGGATCGCTCACGATCCTCGCCACCGCGCTGGTGGAGACCGGCTCCAAGATGGATGACGTGATCTTCGAGGAGTTCAAGGGCACCGGCAATAGCGAGCTGCGCCTGAACCGTCAGCTCGCCGACAAGCGCATCTTCCCGGCGGTCGACGTCAACGCGTCGAGCACGCGTCGCGAAGAGATGCTCCTGTCGAACGACGAGGTCAAGATCACCTGGAAGCTCCGCCGCGCGCTGGCCGGTCTCGAGCCCCAGCAGGCCCTCGAGGTCGTGCTCGGCAAGCTCAAAGAGACCCAGTCGAACGTCGAGTTCCTCGTGCAGATGCAGAAGTCGATCCCCGCGCCCGCGCGCGGCGGTGACGACAACAGCATCCGCTGATCCGACCGGGAGTCGCGATGTCGGTACCCGCGATGTTCGAGTCGGTGCGCAGCCTGCTCGACGAGCACAAAGCCGTTCAGGAGGAGCTCTCCGACCCGGCGGTGCACGCCGATGCGGTGCGCGCCAAGCGGGTCAACCGGCGCTACGCCGAGCTCAGCCGCATCGTGCACGCGTACGAGTCCTGGGTCACGGCATCCGATGATCTGGACGCTGCCCGCGAACTCGCCCGCGAGGACCAGGCGTTCGCCGACGAGGTGCCGGCACTGGAGGAGCGCGTCGTCGAGACGCAGGAGCGTCTTCGGCGCCTTCTCATCCCGCGCGACCCCGACGACGCCCGCGACGTGATCATGGAGATCAAGGGCGGTGAGGGCGGGGCCGAGAGCGCCCTGTTCGCCGCCGATCTGCTGCGCATGTACCTGCAGTACGCGGCATCGATGGGGTGGAAGACCGAGATGCTCGAACGCACCGAGTCCGACCTCGGCGGCTACAAAGACGTGCAGGTCGCGATCAAGGGGTCGTCGAGTGATCCCGCGCAGGGTGTGTGGGCGCACCTGAAGTACGAGGGCGGCGTGCACCGCGTGCAGCGGGTGCCGGCGACCGAGTCGCAGGGGCGCATCCACACCTCGACGACCGGCGTGCTGGTGTTCCCCGAGGTCGACGAGCCCGAAGAGGTCGGGATCGACCCCAACGACCTGAAGATCGACGTGTTCCGCTCGTCGGGACCGGGCGGCCAGTCGGTCAACACGACCGATTCGGCCGTGCGCATCACGCACGTGCCCACCGGCATCGTCGTGTCGATGCAGAACGAGAAGTCGCAGCTGCAGAACCGCGAGGCCGGCATGCGCGTCCTGCGCGCCCGCCTGCTCGCCAAGCAGCAGGAGGAGCGCGACGCGGTCGCCGCCGACGCGCGCAAGTCGCAGATCCGCGGCATGGACCGCTCCGAGCGCATCCGCACCTACAACTTCCCCGAGAACCGCATCGCCGACCACCGCACCGGGTACAAGGCCTACAACCTCGACCAGGTGATGGACGGCGCCCTCGGTCCGATCATCGAGTCGGCCATCACGGCCGACGAAGAGGCGCGTCTGACGGCATTGGCCGGCGAGTGACGCCGCCGCGTCGCGGCCCGAACTCCTGACGAATCGGCGATCTGGCGACTCCGCTCGCGCCGGGCGCCGGTGCGACACGAGAGTCATAGGAGTTCGGCTCGCCCGCCGGCCCCGAGATGCTCAGGCGTCCCACACCGGCGGGTGGGGGAGCGCTCCGCGACGGCCCTCGAGCTGAGCGGCGAACGACAACAGCACGGCTTCGCCGCCGGGGCGACCGACGAGCTGCACCGAGACCGGGTGCCCGGCGGCATCCGTCGTCACCGGCAGCGTCAGGGCCGGGAGCCCCGCGACGTTGACGAAGCTCGAGTACGGCGCGTACTCGACCTGCATCGCGAAAGTGCGTTCGGGATCGTGCCCCGCGTAGGAGCCCACGGGCTGGGGAGCCTGCGCCAACGCGGGGGTGAGCACCGCGTCGAACGCGGCGAAGCCGGCGATCGTGCGCCGTTCGAAAGCACGCGCCGAGGCGAGACCTCCCAGCAGGTCGAGCGACGACAGTCCGCGCCCCTCGCGCACGAGCCACGCCGTCAGCGGCTCGACCAGTGTCATGTCGTCGTCGCTGAGGGGGATGCGCGCGGCGCTCGCGCGCCACAGCACGTGGAAGAGCGACGCGTAGCCGAACGGATGCCAGTCGGCGTCCTCGACGTCGTGCCCGGCGTCGGCGAGCCAGGCGGCGGCCGTGTCGTAGGCCGAGCGCGCATCGGGATCGAGGGTGATGTTCTCGTCGTCGTCCCACGGCGAGACCGTGGTGACGCCGATGCGGAGCGGGCCCGGGTCGCGCCGTGCGGCGTCGACGAACGGGCCGGTGCCGGGGGCGGCCGTGGCGTAGGTGAACGGGCCAAGTCCCACCAGGGCGTCCAGCAGCAGTGCCGCATCTTCGACGCTCCGCGCGATCGGGCCGGTGACCGACAGCCCGTCGGGGGAATCGAAGCCCGAGCCGATCGGCAGCCGTCCGCGCGAGGGCTTGAGCCCGACGACGCCCGTCGTCGCCGACGGGATACGGATCGATCCGCCACCGTCGGACCCCACCGCGGCGGGCAGCAGCCCCGCGGCGACCGCGACGGCGGCGCCGCCGCTCGAACCGCCCGCGCCCGCCGAGAGGCGCCAGGGATCGCGGGCCGGCGCGTGGATGAGGGGTTCGGTGAAGCCGGTGAGGCCGAACTCGGACGTGCTCGTCTTGCCGAGGTTCACCGCGCCCGCGGCGTCGAGCGCCTCGGCCAGCGGATCGGACGTCGAGGGGACGAGATGGGTGCGGGAGCGCGAGCCGTACCGCGTCGGCACCCCGGCGCGGGCGACGAGGTCCTTGTCGGCGAGGGGGATCCCCCACAGCGGACCCCGGGTGGGGGAGGCGGCGACCTCACCGGCTCGGCGGATCGCGGCATCCGGGGTCACCTCGGCGAACGCCCCCAGATCCGCGAACCGTCGGATGCGGGCGAGGTAGTGGGCAGCGAGGTCGGTGGGCGAGAGATCGCCCGCGCGCAGCGCTGCGACCTGCGCGGCGAGGGAGAGATCGTGCAGCCGCGTCATGAGTGGGGCCTGCGTCAGATCGAGTACTCGGGCGCGGTCAGCAGGGCGCGCGTGTCTTCGCCGCCCCGTCGCGAGCGCGCCGTGGCGGGAACACCGACCAGAAC
This sequence comes from Microbacterium sp. Leaf179, assembly GCF_001423785.1. NCBI lineage: Bacteria > Bacillati > Actinomycetota > Actinomycetes > Micrococcales > Microbacteriaceae > Microbacterium > Microbacterium sp. Leaf179. The sequence goes on from NZ_LMPH01000001.1 coordinate 1,287,396, forward strand.
GCTGTCGGCGGGGGCGTCGCGCGTCACGACGGCGTTGGCCCCGACGACGCTGTGCGCACCCAGGGTGATCGGGCCGAGCACCTTCGCTCCGGCTCCGACGGCGACGCCGTCGTGCAGGGTGGGATGCCGCTTGCCCCCCTCGCGCTGACGACCGCCGAGCGTGACCCCGTGATACAGCATGACGTCGTCGCCGACCTCGGCCGTCTCGCCGATGACGACACCCATGCCGTGGTCGATGAAGAAGCGTCGGCCGATCGTGGCGCCCGGATGGATCTCGATCCCGGTGAGCCACCGGGTCACCTGCGACAGGGCCCGCGCCGGGAAGCGCAGACCCTGTCGCCACAGGCGGTGCGAGACGCGGTGCATCCACACCGCGTGCAGGCCCGGGTACAGCAGGGCGATCTCGAGCCCGCTCCGGGCTGCCGGATCACGGAGTTTGGCGGCGGCGACGTCTTCGCGGATGCGGGAGATGGCCCCCACGTCAGTCTTCGCGCAGGTGCTCGTACAGGGCCGTCGAGAGGTACCGCTCGCCGTACGAGGGGATGATCACGACGATGTTCTTGCCGGCGGCTTCGGGGCGGCGGGCCACCTCGAGAGCCGCCCAGATGGCGGCACCCGACGACATGCCGACCAGGATGCCGTCTTTGGCCGCGGTCTCGCGGGCCAGACGGATCGCGTCGTCGAACTCGACGTCGATGACCTCGTCGATGATGTCGCGGTCGAGGATCGCGGGCACGAAGTTGGGACCGATGCCCTGGATCTTGTGGGGTCCGGGGTGGCCCTTGGTGAGGACGGGGGAGTCGGCCGGCTCGACGGCGACGATCTGCACGCCGGGCACGCGCTCTTTGAGCACCTGGCCGACGCCCGTGATCGTGCCGCCCGTGCCGATGCCGGCCACGAAGTAGTCGACCTTGCCGTCGGTGTCGCGCAGGATCTCTTCGGCCGTCGTCTTGCGGTGGATCGCCGGGTTCGCCTCGTTCTCGAACTGGCGGGCCCAGACGGCTCCCGGGGTCTCGGCCACGATGCGCTTGGCCTCGTCGACGGCGTGCGACATGCCCTTGGTGGGGTCGGTCAGCACGAGGTCGGCGCCGAAGGCCTTGAGCAGGATGCGACGCTCTTTCGACATCGACGCCGGCATCGTCAGGATGACCTTGTAGCCGCGGGCGGCGCCCACCATCGCGAGGGCGATGCCGGTGTTGCCGCTGGTGGACTCGACGATCGTGCCGCCCGGCTTCAGCTCGCCCGAGGCTTCGGCCGCGTCGACGATGGCGATGCCCAGTCGGTCCTTCACGCTGGAGGCCGGGTTGTAGAACTCGAGCTTGGCGAGGATCTGCGCGTCGGTACCCTCCGCCACGCGGTTCAGTCGCACGAGCGGCGTGTCGCCGAACGCGGAGGTGATGTCGGAGTGGATGCCGGGCATGGCTCGCCTTTCGCCGTCGATCAGAACCCCCTCATTTTAGGCGAGGCCACCGACGTCTCCGGCCGTATGACGCCGCGCGACTAGGCTGGGCTCCCGTCATGCCAGAGACCGTCCTCGCCCCCGCCCCGCCGTCGGTCGCCGACGTCGTCCGCGACACCGCCCGGCGCTTCAGCGCAGCCGGAGTCCCCGACCCGCAGGTCGATGCCGAGCTGCTCGTCGCGCACGTGCTCGACTCCTCTCGCGGGGGAGTGCAGGCCGCCGCCATCCGGGGCGATCGGATGCCGCCCCCCGCCGTCGCGGCCCTGGCGCCGCTCGTCGACCGACGCTGCGCGCGCGAACCGCTGCAGCACCTGACGGGTCTTGCGCCCTTCCGCTCCCTGGAACTGGCGGTCGGGCCGGGCGTCTTCGTGCCGCGACCCGAGACCGAGATGGTGGCGCAACTGGCGATCGATGCGTTGCGCTCCGTGGCATCCGAGAGTCCGATCGCCGTCGACCTCGGCACGGGCAGCGGCGCGATCGCGCTCGCGATGGCCACCGAGGTGTCGCACGCGCGGGTCTTCGCGGCCGAGAACTCGGTCGACGCCTACATCTGGACGAAGCAGAACGCCGACCGCATCGGCGCGCGCAACGTCACGCTCGCCTTCATCGACCTCGCCGACGCGTTCCCCGAGCTCGACGGCACGGTGTCGGTCGTGGCATCCAACCCGCCCTACGTGCCCGACGACGCGATTCCCCGCGACCCGGAGGTGCGGTTGTTCGATCCGCCGGCAGCGCTCTACGGCGGACCCGACGGATTGGATGCCGTGCGGCAGCTGAGCCGCGTGGGTCTGCGTCTCGCCCATCCCGGCGGCTCGATCGTCATCGAGCACGGCGAGTGGCAGGGAGCGGCCATCCGCGACATCCTCACCGCCGACGGCTGGCGCGCGGCGGCGACGCACCCCGACCTCACCGCCCGGGACCGCGCGACGACGGCCGTACGCCCCTGACCATGATCGGCCGCGCGCGCGACTAGACTGGCGCGCGTTATGTCACCCGTCTACGACTGCCGTGACGAGTCGCAGCTGCTTCCCGGAATGCGCCACGCGCGTCAGGCGATCGGCCGAGGCGAACTCGTCGTGCTCCCCACCGACACCGTCTACGGAATCGCCGCCGACGCGTTCAATGCGCGTGCCGTCACGGGACTCCTCGAGGCGAAGGGCCGCGGCCGCCAGCAGCCGCCGCCCGTGCTCGTCGCCGGCGTCGGGACGCTCCGCGCCCTCGTCGCCGAGATCCCGCCCGCGGTCGACGACCTCGTGCGTGAGTTCTGGCCGGGAGGTCTGACCATCGTGCTGCCCGCGCAGCCCTCGCTGTCGTGGGATCTCGGCGACACCCACGGCACCGTGGCCGTGCGCATGCCGGCCCACAAGCTCACCCTCGAACTGCTCGAGGAGACCGGTCCCCTCGCCGTCTCGAGCGCCAACCGCACCGGCATGCCCGCCGCGGTGAACATCGACTCCGCGCGCGACATGCTCGGCGACAGTGTCGCGGCCTACCTCGACGCCGGGGTGAGCGAGACCGGCATCGCCTCGACCATCGTCGACGCGACCACCCTGGTCGGGGGAGCGGAGCCCCGGGTGCGCGTGCTGCGCGAGGGGGCGATCTCGCGCGAGCGCCTGCGCGAGGTGCTCGGCGACCTGCTCGAGCCCGACCCGGTCGACGACCGCGACGTGACCCCGTCCGCTCCCGTGTCGCTCGACACCCCCTCGTCGTCCGACCCCGCGCCGCGGGCCGACGCTCACGAGACCCCGGATTCCGAGGCGCCGGGTCCGTGACCCAGTACCTTCTCACCATCCTCTTCACGGCAGCGGTGACGCTGGCGCTGTCGTGGGTGGTGTGGAAGCTCGCCCTGCGGTTCAAGCTGTACCCCGGGATCCGCGATCGCGACGTGCACAAGACGCCGACCCCGCGCCTGGGCGGGGTCGCGATGTTCCTCGGCGTCGTGGCCGCCTTCGCGCTGTCGAGCCGCAACCCCTACTTCTCGATCTTCTGGACCGACCCGGTTCCGGTGCTCTCGCTGCTCGGCGCGGTGCTGCTGATCGTCCTCGTCGGTGTCGCCGACGACCTGTGGGACCTGGACTGGATGATCAAGCTCGGCGCGCAGTTCATCGCCGCCGGGATCATCGCCTGGTTCGGCCAGTTGCAGATCCTCTCGCTGCCGATCGGCGCCCTCACGGTCGGGTCGAGCTGGGTGAGTTTCCTGCTCACCGTCTTCGCCCTCGTCGTCGTCATGAACGCCGTGAACTTCATCGACGGGCTCAACGGTCTGGTCGCGGGGGTCTGCCTCATCGCCAACGGGGTCTTCTTCGCGTACTCGTACCTGCTCGTGCGCGACACCGGCGCCAGCACCTACTTCAACCTGGCGTCGTTCATCGCGGCGGTGCTGGTGGGGGCCTGTCTCGGGTTCCTCCCGATGAACTGGACGCCCGCCAAGCTCTTCATGGGCGACGCCGGGGCGCTCATGCTCGGTCTGCTCATGGCGAGCTCGGCCATCGCGATCACCGGGCAGCTCGACCCCGCCGTGCTCGACCCCGAGAAGATCGGGCGATCGCAGCTGCTGGGTGCGTTCATCCCCATCCTGCTGCCGGTCGTGATCGTGCTGCTTCCCCTGCTCGACTTCGGGCTCGCCGTCGCGCGGCGCCAGTGGGCCGGACGCTCGCCGTTCTCGCCCGACCGCAAACACCTGCACCATCGCATGCTCGACATGGGTCACACCGATCGCGATGCCGTGCTCATCTTCTACAGCTGGACCGCCGTGGTGAGCCTGGCGTTCCTGCTCATGTACATCGGCACCCAGCAGAGCTGGCCCGGCGACTACGCCTTCGGCATCGTCTTCGGCATCGTCGGCGTCGCCGCCTGCGTGGTGCTCACCCTGCTTCCGTCCCGGCGCTTCGCGCGTCGCCCCGTCCGTGAGGAACCGTCATGACCGCCCCGCTCTCCAGCACCCCCGTTCTGCGCGCCGCCCTGATCTGGTCGGCGGTGGTCGCGGTGGTCGTGCTCGTCGTCGCCGTCGGGGTCGGCGCTCTCGTCGCCGGGGGTGACGGAGCGCTCAGCGGGGGAGTGGGAGCCGCGGTGGGCGCCATCTTCCCGGCGCTGACGGCCGTGAGCATCCTCGTCGCCAACCGCTTCTACGGCCACCCGTCGTGGCTGCAGATCTTCTTCGGCGTCGTGCTGGGCGGGTGGCTGCTGAAGTTCGTGCTCGTCATCGTGGCCTTCCTGGTGCTGCTGCGCCTGGAGTGGGTGGTGGCGCCGGTGTTCTTCTTCGCGCTGCTGGCCACGGCCGTCAGCTCGCTCGTCGTGGACCTCGTCGTCATCTCGCGCATGCGTCTTCCCGCGGTCTCCGAGACCGTCCTGCCGACGCACAGCGATCCCAATGAGGTCTGACCACACTCGGATGCCGCAAATCCACCGATCTTTGATACTGTGTTCATACGCACCTCGGCCGGTGTGCGGCGGTAACGCCGAGGCCCCGGGGAGAGACGTTTCCCACCCTCCCCGAACCGCTTCGTTGCGGCTCGAGAAGCTGGAGCCACCCCGTTGACTCAGGCGAATACGATCGCGCACATCGTTGCTGACGCGAACACATTCCACCCCCCGTCCATCTCGGACTTCTTCCCGCCCGAACTGCTGTTCGCCGGGACGCCGTTCGCGGTCACGCGCATCACCGTCGTGCAGCTGCTCGCCACCGCGGTGATGGTTCTCATCATCGTCGTCGGCACGCGCCGCATGACGGTCGTGCCGGGTCGCTTCCAGAGCGTGATGGAGCTCGGCTTCGGATTCATCCGCGAGCAGATCGCCTTCCAGGTCCTCGGCGAGAAGGACGGCAAGCGCTTCCTTCCGCTGCTGACCGCGATGTTCTTCACGATCCTCGCGCTCAACCTCACCGGTGTCATCCCCGGACTCAACATCCCGGGTACCTCGGTGGCCGGAGCACCGCTGGTCTTCGCCCTGACCGCGTACGTCGCATTCGTCTACGCGGGCATCCGGCGCCACGGCGTGGGTCACTTCCTGAAGAACTCGCTCGTGCCGAGCGGTGTGCCGGTCTACCTCGTGCCGATCATCGCGATCGTCGAGCTGATCTCGGTCTTCATCGCACGGCCCGTGTCGCTCTTCCTCCGACTGCTGCTGAACATGATCGTCGGGCACCTCATGCTCGTCCTGTTCTTCTCGGCCACCCAGTTCTTCTTCTTCAGCTTCAACCTGCTCACGCCTCTCGCTGCGGGAACGCTGGCCCTCGGGTTCGCATTCACCCTCTTCGAGGTGTTCGTGGCGCTGCTGCAGGCCTACGTCTTCACGATCCTCACCGCGGTCTACATCCAGCTCGCGGTGGCGGAAGAGCACTGACGACCAGCCGCCCGGCTGTTCGCCCTACGAAAGGAAACCCTCAGTGGACGCAACGACGATTCTCGCTCAGGTCACGGGCAACATCGCGACCGTGGGCTACGGTCTCGCTGCCATCGGCCCGGCCATCGGTCTCGGCATCATGATCGGCAAGACCATCGAGTCGACCGCCCGTCAGCCCGAGCTCGCCGGCCGCCTGCAGACCACCATGTTCATCGGTGTCGCATTCATCGAGATCCTCGCGCTGATCGGCATCGCCACGCCCTTCATCTTCGGCGCGCTCTGATCCACCCGATCCCCGAGTAAGGAGACAGGATGCTTCAGGCTCTTGTCACGGTCGCAGCCGAGGAAGGCTCCAGCGGTAACCCGCTGCTGCCGGCCATTTACGACATCACCTGGTCTGCGGTCTGCTTCGTCATCATCGCCTTCGTCGTGTGGCGCGTCGCGCTTCCGCGCGTCGGCGCGGTGCTGGATCAGCGCAGCACGGCCATCGAGGGCAACATCGCGAAGGCCGACGAGGCTCAGCGCAAGGCCGAGGCCGCTCTCGAGGAGTACACCGCGCAGCTCGCCGCCGCTCGCAAAGAGGCCGGCGAGATCCGCGAGTCCGCTCGTGAAGACGGTCGCAAGATCGTCAACGAGGCCAAGGACACCGCGTCTCTCGAAGCGGCTCGTCTGACCGCCGCGGCGCACACGCAGATCGAGGCCGAGCGTCAGACCGCTCTGGTGTCGCTGCGCGCCGAGGTGGGCACGCTCGCCGTCGACCTCGCCGGCAACGTCATCGGGGAGTCCCTCTCCGACGACGCGAAGGCGCAGGCCGTGGTCGACCGCTTCCTGGCCGACCTCGAGGCATCCGAGAAGGCGGCCAAGTAATGGGCAGCGCGACCACTCAGGCGCGGGCTACCGTCGCCGGCGCCCTCGGCGCCGCGAGCGGTGTCGACCTCGACGTCACCCGCGAGCTCTTCGCCGCGGCACGCACCGTGGACTCGTCGTCGCACCTGAGCGGCGCGCTGGCCGACTCGTCGGCGCCCGCTTCGGCGCGGGCCGACGTGGTCACGGCCGTCTTCGGCCCGTCGTTCGCTCCGACGACGGTGGCGCTGCTGCGCTCCGTCGTCGAGCAGCGCTGGTCGAGCGTCAGCGACCTGATCGACGGGCTCGAAGAGCTCGCGATCCGTGCCGCCGCCGTGGCCGACACGCAGAGCGACGTCGAGGGGGAGCTGTTCCAGTTCTCGCGCACCGTCGCCGCCAACGGCGAACTCGAGCTCGCGCTCGGCAGCCGTGTGGGCGAGCCCGCCGCGAAGGGCGCGCTCGTCGCGTCGCTCCTCGAGGGGCGCGTCAGCGCCGCCACGGTGCTGGTCGCCTCGTCGCTCGTGCAGCAGCCCCGTGAGCGTCGCGTGCGTTCGCTCCTGCGGTGGGCCGAGCGGCTCGTCGCCGAGCAGCGCGGTCGCGTCGTGGCCACGGTGCACGCCGTCGCTCCGCTCAGCGAGGCGCAGGCGACCCGTCTGCAGAACGCCCTCGGCGCCCGGTACGGCGCCGTCGTGACCCTCAACACGGTCATCGACCCGACGGTGGTGGGTGGACTGCGCGTGCAGATCGCCGACGACGTCATCGACGCGAGCGTCTCGGCGCGTCTCGCCGACCTGCGGCAGCGGATCGCAGGCTAAGACTTCCCGCCTGAACGGGCGGAGATCTGGGGGCCGATGGCCCCACGAACGAAGGAAGACAATGGCAGACCTCTCTATCAGCCCCGACGTCATCCGTGACGCGCTGAAGGACTTCGTCAACGCCTACGAGGCCACTGGCGCCGCGGCGAACGAGGTCGGTTCGGTCGTGGATGCCGGTGACGGCATCGCTCACGTCGAAGGCCTCCCCGGTGTCATGGCGAACGAGCTCGTGCGCTTCGCGGACGGCACGCTCGGCCTGGCGCAGAACCTCGACGAGAACCAGATCGGCGTCGTCGTGCTCGGCGAGTTCTCCGGCGTCGAAGAGGGCCAGCCGGTCACCCGCACCGGCGAGGTGCTCTCGGTCGGCGTCGGCGAGGGCTACCTCGGCCGCGTGGTCGACCCGCTCGGCAACCCGATCGACGGCCTCGGCGAGGTCGCGACCTCCGGCCGTCGTGCCCTCGAGCTCCAGGCTCCGGGCGTCATGCAGCGCAAGAGCGTGCACGAGCCCCTGCAGACCGGCATCAAGGCCATCGACGCCATGATCCCCGTCGGCCGTGGCCAGCGTCAGCTGATCATCGGCGACCGCCAGACCGGTAAGACGGCCATCGCGATCGACACGATCATCAACCAGAAGGCCAACTGGGAGTCGGGCGACGTCAACAAGCAGGTGCGTTGCATCTACGTCGCCATCGGCCAGAAGGGCTCGACCATCGCTTCGGTGAAGGGCGCGCTCGAAGAGGCCGGCGCGATGGAGTACACCACCATCGTCGCGGCTCCCGCGTCGGACCCCGCCGGCTTCAAGTACCTCGCTCCCTACACCGGTTCGGCCATCGGCCAGCACTGGATGTACGAGGGCAAGCACGTCCTGATCATCTTCGACGACCTGTCGAAGCAGGCCGAGGCCTACCGCGCCGTATCGCTGCTGCTGCGCCGCCCGCCGGGCCGCGAGGCGTACCCCGGCGACGTCTTCTACCTGCACTCGCGTCTGCTCGAGCGTTGCGCGAAGCTGTCCGACGAGCTCGGCGCCGGTTCGATGACGGGTCTGCCCATCATCGAGACCAAGGCCAACGACGTCTCGGCGTACATCCCGACCAACGTGATCTCGATCACCGACGGCCAGATCTTCCTGCAGTCCGACCTGTTCAACGCCAACCAGCGTCCCGCGGTCGACGTGGGTATCTCGGTCTCGCGCGTCGGTGGTGACGCCCAGGTGAAGTCGATCAAGAAGGTCTCGGGAACGCTGAAGCTCGAGCTCGCTCAGTACCGCTCGCTCGAGGCGTTCGCGATGTTCGCCAGCGACCTCGACGCGGCGTCGCGTCGTCAGCTCGCCCGCGGTGCGCGCCTGACCGAGCTGCTCAAGCAGCCGCAGTACTCGCCGTACCCCGTCGAGGAGCAGGTCGTCTCGATCTGGGCCGGAACGAACGGCAAGCTCGACACGATCGAGGTCTCCGACGTGCTGCGTTTCGAGCGCGAGCTGCTCGATTACCTGCGTCGCAACTCGACCGTGCTCGACACGCTGCGCGAGACCAACGTGCTGGGTGACGACACCGTCGCCGAGCTCACGCAGAAGGTCGACCAGTTCATCCTCGAGTTCCAGGCGGGCGACGACCAGGCTCTGGTCGGCACCGAGAAGGTCGAGGCCGCCGAGGCCGAAGACGTCAACCAGGAGCGGATCGTCAAGGGCCGTCGCTAAAGCGACGACACGAGAACGGAATCATGGGCGCACAACTACGGGTCTACAAGCAGAAGATCAGTTCTGCTCAGACGACCAAGAAGATCACGAAGGCGATGGAGCTCATCGCTGCGTCGCGCATCCAGAAGGCGATGGCGCGTGTGCGCGCGGCGTCGCCCTTCGCGCGTGCCGTGACCAGCGCGGTGTCGGCGGTGGCGACGCACTCGAGCGTCGACCACCCGCTGACCACCGAGCGTGAGACCATCCGTCGCTCCGCCGTGGTGATCTTCACCTCCGACCGCGGACTCGCGGGCGCGTTCAACTCGCAGATCCTCCGTGAGGGTCTCGAGCTGAGCGAGCTGCTGCGTTCGCAGGGCAAAGAGGTGGAGTACTACCTCGTGGGTCGCAAGGCCGTCGGCTACTTCCAGTTCCGACGCATGGCCAGCAAGGCCCAGTGGACCGGCGACACGGACACGCCCCAGTTCTCGACGGCCGAAGAGATCTCGGCCGCCGTGCTGGAGTCGTACCGCCGCTCCGGCGAGAACGACGGCGTCGATGAGATCCACCTCGTCTACAACCGTTTCGTCAGCATGATGACGCAGTCGCCCGAGACGGTGCGCCTGCTTCCTCTCGAGGTGGTCGAAGCAGACACCGCCGCGGCCCCCGCGACCGTCTACCCGCTCTACGAATTCGAGCCGGACGCCGAGACCGTTCTCGACGCGCTCCTGCCGGTGTACGTGCAGAGCCGAATCTTCAACGCCCTCCTGCAGTCGTCGGCGGCAAAGCACGCCGCCACGCAGAAGGCCATGAAGTCGGCCAGCGACAACGCCGACAAGCTCATCACCGACTACACCCGCCTGCGCAACAACGCGCGTCAGGCGGAGATCACGCAGCAGATCGCCGAGATCGTCGGCGGCGCCGATGCTCTGGCATCCGGCAAGTAAGTCCCAAGGAGAGAAGAAGCCATGAGCCTCACCGCCGAGAAGAGCGACGCGACCGTCGTCGGGCGCGTCGCGCGCGTCACCGGCCCGGTCATCGACATCGAGTTCCCCCACGACTCGATCCCCGAGATCTACAACGCGCTGAAGACGACGATCGTCATCGACGGCGTCTCCAACGAGATCACGCTCGAGGTCGCCCAGCACCTCGGTGACGACCTCGTTCGCGCGATCGCCCTGAAGCCGACCGACGGTGTCGTGCGCGGCCAGGAAGTGCGCAACACCGGCGGCCCCATCTCGGTGCCCGTCGGCGATGTCACCAAGGGCAAGGTGTTCGACGTCACCGGCGAGGTGCTCAACGCAGCGCCCGGCGAGACCGTCGAGATCACCGAGCGCTGGGGCATCCACCGTAAGGCGCCGAGCTTCGACCAGCTCGAGTCGAAGACCACGATGTTCGAGACCGGCATCAAGGTCATCGACCTTCTCACCCCGTACGTGCAGGGTGGAAAGATCGGCCTGTTCGGTGGTGCCGGCGTCGGCAAGACCGTCCTCATCCAGGAGATGATCCAGCGCGTCGCGCAGGACCACGGCGGCGTGTCGGTGTTCGCCGGTGTCGGTGAGCGCACCCGTGAGGGCAACGACCTCATCCACGAGATGGAAGAAGCGGGCGTCTTCGACAAGACCGCCCTCGTGTTCGGCCAGATGGACGAGCCGCCGGGAACGCGTCTGCGCGTCGCCCTGTCGGCGCTGACGATGGCGGAGTACTTCCGCGACGTGCAGAAGCAGGACGTGCTGTTGTTCATCGACAACATCTTCCGCTTCACGCAGGCCGGTTCCGAGGTCTCGACGCTGCTGGGCCGCATGCCCTCGGCCGTGGGCTACCAGCCCAACCTCGCCGACGAGATGGGTGTGCTCCAGGAGCGCATCACCTCGACGCGTGGCCACTCGATCACCTCGCTGCAGGCGATCTACGTGCCCGCCGACGACTACACCGACCCGGCGCCGGCGACCACGTTCGCCCACCTGGATGCCACCACCGAGCTCTCGCGTGAGATCGCGTCGAAGGGTCTGTACCCCGCCGTCGACCCGCTGAGCTCGACCAGCCGCATCCTCGACCCGCGCTACATCGGTGCCGACCACTACCGCGTGGCCACCTCGGTGAAGCAGATCCTGCAGAAGAACAAGGAACTCCAGGAGATCATCGCCATCCTCGGTGTCGACGAGCTCTCCGAGGAAGACAAGATCGTCGTGTCGCGCGCACGCCGCATCCAGCAGTTCCTCTCGCAGAACACCTACATGGCGAAGAAGTTCACCGGCGTCGAGGGCTCCACGGTCCCGATCAAGGAGACCATCGAGTCGTTCGACGCCATCGTCAAGGGTGACTTCGACCACGTCGCCGAGCAGGCGTTCTTCAACGTCGGCGGCATCGGCGACGTCGAAGAGAAGTGGGCGCAGATCCAGAAGGAGAACGGCTGACATGTCGTTGCGTGTGAGCCTGGTCTCGGCCGACGCCGAGGTGTGGACGGGAGAAGCCTCTCTCGTCGTGGCCAAGACCGTCGAGGGCGAGATCGGCTTCATGCAGGGTCACGAGCCGGTGCTCGCGATCCTCGCTCAGGGTGAGGTGCGCATCACGCGGACCGACGGCACGAAGATCCTGGCCAACGCCAAGGACGGCTTCCTGTCGATGGCCGACGACGAACTCACCATCGTCGCCGGTAACGCCGCCCTCGTCTCCTGACGACTTTTTCGATCACGACGCGCGTCGCCCGGTTCGCCGGGCGGCGCGCGTCTTTCCTGCGCGAGGGTGTTCATGCTGGTCCTGCTTCCCCCGTCGGAAACCAAGCGCCCGGGCGGTGACGGCACCCCGCTCGACCTCCGGGCGCTCGCTCTGCCGTCGTTGCGACCACACCGTGCGGCCGTGATCGACGCGCTCGTCGCTCTGTCGTCGGACGAGGACGAGGCCGCCCGCGTGCTCAAGCTCGGCGCGAAGCGCCGACACGAGGTCGCCGACAATGCGGCCCTGCGCTCGGCGCCGACCCTGCCGGCGATCGACCGGTACACCGGCGTGCTCTTCGACGCGCTGGATGCCGGGACCCTGAACGCCGAGCAGCGCTCCTGGCTCGGCGCGCACGTGCTGGTGCACTCGGCGCCCTTCGGGCCGGTCGGCGCCCTCGACGGCATTCCGGCGTACCGGTTGGCCGCGGGGACGTCGGTGCCGGGGCTGCCGGTGCTGCGCCGCGTCTGGGCGGAGGCCGTGACGACCGCGTTGTCGGCGCGGGGCGCGTCGTTCGTGCTCGACCTGCGCTCGGAGGCGTACGTGGCGCTCGGACCGGTGCCGGCGGGGGTCGACGCGGCATACGTGCGGGTGGTGACCGAGGGCGAGGGGGGCGCGGTGCGTGCGCTGAACCACTTCAACAAACACGCCAAGGGTGACCTCGTTCGCGCGCTGGCCCTCTCGGGCGCCGACATCGCGACGCGCGCCGAGTTCCTCGCCTGGGCGGGCGGCGCGGGGTGGATCGTCCGGGAAAAGCCGGCGGGTGAGATGGAGCTTGTGGTCTGAGCCCGGCGTGGCCCTGTCAGGAAAGTCTCAGCTTCGCTAGCATGTGACTCGCACGGGGCGCACGGACGCTCCGCCGCTCATTCGCCTGGAAAGGAATCCGCAATGGATGACTCCTACTATTACTCCGACGACGGCGGCTTCGCACTGCTGGCGTTCCTGGCCATTCTGATCCCCATCCTGCTCTTCTTCGTGGCCATCGCCTACGTCGTCTCGTCGTTCCTCTACATGAAGATCTTCGAGAAGGCGGGTGTGCAGGGCAAGTGGCGCGCGTGGGTGCCGATCTACAACACCCTGGTCGCCGCGAAGCTCGGCGACCTCTCGCCGTGGGTCTTCCTCATCGCCGTCGTCGCTTCCGGCGTCCTCTCGAACATCCCGGTGATCGGCTGGATCCTGTCGCTCGTGCCCCTCGCCGCGGGTCTCATGTACTCGTACCGCATCGGGGTCAAGCTGGGCAAGGACTGGCCCCTGCTGTTCCTCTGGCTCATCCCGGGCATCGGTGGCTTGATCTGGCTGGCGATCGTCGCCTTCAGCAGCAACCGCTGGAACCCCGAGGTCGGTCCCTCGCCGTGGGCGAAGACCTTCCTGGCAGACAAGACCGTCTGGAACGGCATCCCCGTTCAGCCCTACCAGAACGTCTCGGGTGGCGCCGGCGGTGCCGGTTACGGCTCSCCCGCCGCGGGGCCGGGCTACGTGCCGCCCACCGCTCCTCCGGCGCAGGGCTACACGCCCCCGCAGACCCCGCCCGCGGCAGGCCCGACGCCGCCGCCCCCGGCTCCGCCGGCCGGCCCGCAGGTCTGATGCCGCAGGTCTGATTTCGCAGAGGGCCCTCCGCTTCGGCGGGGGGCCCTTCGCTGTGCTCCTTCGCGGTGCGCCGGGATGCCGAGAGCCTTCACCCGGCCGGAGCACGCAGGGTTCGGGTCCCGGTGTCGTCGGTCGGGGATAGCGTGGAGGGATGACATCCCCCGCGCTTCCCCTTCGCTCCGTCGGTCGCTCCGGTCTGCGTGTCTCGGCCGTCGGGCTCGGCTGCAACAACTTCGGCCGAGCCGGCACCGCCACCGAGACCCTCGACGGCACGCGCGCCGTGCTGGGCGCCGCGATCGACGCGGGGGTCACGTTCCTCGACACCGCCGACGTCTACGGTCGCGAGTTCGGGTTGTCCGAGACCCTCATGGGCGAGGCGCTCGAGGGGCGCCGCGACGAGGTGGTGCTCGCGACGAAGTTCGGCCACTCGCACCTGGCGCCCGCACTCCCCGGCGGCTCCAAGGGTTCTCGCGCTCACATCCGTCGTGCCGTCGAGGGCTCGCTGCGGCGCCTGCGCACCGACTGGATCGACCTGTACCAGCTGCACACCCCCGACGACTCCACGCCGATCGACGAAACGCTCGACGCCCTGGCCGACCTCGTCCGCGAGGGCAAGGTGCGATACATCGGCCACTCCAACTTCGCGGGGTGGCAGATCGCCGAGGCCGAGTACGCGGCATCCGGAGTGCGGTTCGTCTCGACCCAGAACCAGTACAGCCTGCTGGCGCGCGCGGCCGAGCGCGAGGTGCTCCCCGCGGCCGAGCGCTTCGGGCTCGGGCTGCTGCCCTTCTTCCCGCTGCACAACGGACTGCTCACCGGCAAGTTCACGCGCGAGGGCGGTCCCGAGGGGAGCCGCATCATGCGTCAGCGTCCCCACCTGTGGCGCGACGCGCCGTGGGACGCCCTCGAGCGCTACCAGGCCTTCTGCGACGCGCGCGGCATCAGCATGCTCGAGGCGACGTTCGCCTGGTTCCTCGCGAACCCCCACGTGGCGAGCGTCATCGCCGGGGCGACCAGCGCCGACCAGGTGCGAGCCAACGCCGCGGCCGCCACGGCCTGGACCCCCGCCGCCGCCGACCTCGACGAGATCGACGGCATCTTCGCCCTCCCCGCCGATCCCGCGGCGGGATGATGGGGCGCGGCGCGTCCCCGGGCGATGCCGGGGTGTCCACTAAGATGACAGAGCCGTGCGTTTCCGCCGGCGCAGCTGTCGGCCAACCGGAGGATCTTTCGTGCCCGAGGTGACCACCCACACGCGTACCGTTCCCCTCGGCGCGGGCGACGTCGAGCTGTCGTGGGCGGCGAGCACCGACACGGGCCGCCGTCGCGAGGTCAATCAAGACGCCGTGCTCGCCGAGTATCCGCTGTTCGTCGTCGCCGACGGCATGGGCGGACACCTGGGCGGTGAGATCGCCAGTGCGAGCACCGTCGACCGGCTGAGCGCCGTCGTCGCCACCGGATCCGTCTCGTCGAAGAGCATCGAGAAGGCCCTGTCGCGCGCGGTGAAGGACATCATCGCCCACCCCGAGACCACCGACGAGGGCACCGGCACGACGCTCACCGGCCTGTATCTCGAGACGCACACCGACGAGCCGCACTGGGTCACCCTGAACATCGGCGATTCACGCGTCTACCTGCTGCGCGACGACGAGATCGTGCAGGTCACCACCGACCATTCCGTGGTGCAGGAACTCATCGCGGCAGGACGTCTCAGCCCCGAAGAGGCCGAGAACCACCCCTACGGCAACGTGATCACGCGCGCCGTCGGCCCGAGCGAAACCGTCAAGCCCGACTACCTGCGCCTCGACGTCCTCGACGGTGACCGTTTCGTCATCTGCTCCGACGGGCTCACGAAAGAGCTGACCGATTTCGGCATCCGCCACTTCCTCGAGGCCAACGCCGATCCGGCCGCAGCGGTCGAAGCCATGATGGCGGCGGCGCTCGAAAACGGCGGTCGCGACAACATCACGATCGTCGTCCTCGACGTGGCCCGCCGCTCCGCCTGAGAATCTCCTCTTGACCGCGGTGACCCGCGGATTCTACGTTCGGCATATGACCTCCGCTCCCGAACGGACGTCGGGCAAGGGATTGGCCAGCGGGACGCTCGGACTCTGGGGTTCGACCGTGATCGGACTGGCCTCCACTGCTCCCGTCTACTCCCTCGTCGCCACCCTCGGTTTCGTCGTGCTCGCCGTCGGTGCCTCGGCGCCGATCGCCTTCGTGCTCGCGTTCATCCCGATGCTGTTCATCGCCTTCGCCTACCGCGAGCTGAACAACGAGATGCCCGACTGCGGCACCACCTTCACGTGGGGCACCAAGGCCTTCGGCCCCTGGATCGGGTGGATGGGCGGCTGGGGCGTCGCCGTGGCGGGCATGGTCGTGCTGGCGAACCTCTCGCAGATCGCCGGCATCTACCTGTGGTCGCTCATCGGTGACGGATCACTCGCCGAGAACGTGCCCCTGGTGACGGCGACGGGCGTGGCGTTCATCGCCGCGATGACCTACATCAGCTACCGCGGGGTCGAGATCGGCGAGCGGATCCAGAACATCCTGCTCGCGGTGCAGTACCTCGTTCTGGTGCTGTTCGTCGTCGTGGCCCTGTGGAAGTTCTTCGACGGCACCGCACCCAACCCGACGCCGTTCGACCTGGCGTGGTTCAACCCGCTGGGGTTCACCGACTGGAGCGGCTTCACCGAGGCCGTGCTGCTGGCGCTGTTCATCTACTGGGGCTGGGACACCTGCCTCGCCCTGAACGAAGAGACCAAGGACCCGAAGCGCATCCCGGGCCGCGCCGCCCTGCTGACCACGGTCATCCTGCTCGCGACCTACGTCACCGTCACGGTGGCCGCCATGATGTACGCCGGGGTCGGCGAAGACGGCGCGGGACTCGCGAACGCCGAGAACGCCGACGACGTGTTCCTCGCGCTGAAGGACGACCTCTTCGGCCCCTTCGCGTGGGTGCTGATCGTGGCCGTGCTGATCTCGGCGGTCTCGTCGACGCAGACGACCATTCTGCCCACGGCGCGCGGCACGCTCGCGATGGCGGCGTACAAGGCGCTGCCCGAGCGGTTCCGCACCGTGCACCCGCGCTTCCACACGCCGTCGTTCTCGACGCTGGTGATGGGTATCGTCGCGAGCGTCTACTACGTCGGAATGACGCTCATCAGCGACAACATCCTGCAGGATTCGATCCTGTCGCTCGGGCTGGCGATCGCGTTCTACTACGCCATGACCGGCTACGCCTGCGTCTGGTATTACCGACGTGAGCTGTTCCGCTCGGGCAAGCACCTCGTGTACCGCGGCATCCTGCCCCTGCTGGGCGCGCTCATGCTGACCTACGCCTTCGTGCAGTCGGCGATCGACATGTGGGACCCGGAGTACGGCAACACCGTGCTGTTCGGCATCGGCGGCACCTTCGTCGTCGGCATCGGCGCGCTGGCGATCGGCGTCGTGCTGATGGTCGCGTGGTTCCTCGTCCCCGCGTCGAAGCCGTTCTTCCGCGGCGAGAGCCTCAACCGCGAGACCGAGGTGCTCGTGCCCGACGAGCCGATCGCGTACCCGCGCTCGGTCGACGGCGGTATCTAGGCCGCGCTCCGCTCGGCCGGGCGTCGGGGAGACGCGTCGTGGTGCCCGGCCGGGCACGCGCACCCACGAGAGCACACGTTGCGCGTCTGGTCTCGCGACGGATCGGGGCGGGTCAGACCGCGGAGCGGATGGCGCCGACTTCGCGGCCACCGCCCGAGATGCTCAGGGGCAGCAGGGCGAGCGTGTCGGCGACGGCCTCGGGGGACAGGGCTCCGGCGCGCTCGAGCAGGCGCAGCGCGACGGCGTGGCCGGCGCGGTTGGAACCGTCGAGCATCTTCAACGCCACGGTGGTGCCGTCGGGGGCCGTCATGACCTGCACGCCCTCGGCGCCCATCTTCGAGAAGACGCCGAGACGCTCGATCACCACGGTGTCGGGGCGACCGGGGCCGTCGATCGTCCACGGGTGCTCCCGCACGGCGCGCACGAGGGTGCCGGCGCTGCGGTGCAGGGCGAAGGGGGAGCGCTCCGACGAGGTCGCGATGCGCTGGATCGCGCGCGCGAGGCCGATGAGGCTCATGGCGTAGACCGGGGCACCGCAGCCGTCGATCGCGGTCGTGGTCATGCGCTCGCCGACCAGACGCTCCAGCACCTCGCGGATGTGCACCTGCAGGGGGTGCTGTTCGTCGAGGTAGTCGGCGGTGGGCCAGCCGTTCGCCACGCACGTGAGCAGCATGGCCGCGTGCTTGCCGGAGCAGTTCATCCGCAGGGGTGAGGGGGCACCGTGGTCGCGGACGAGCTCGTCGCGCGCGGCGGTGTCGCTCGGCCACGCGGCGGGGCAGCCCAGGTCGTCTTCGGTCAGTCCGGCCGACTGCAGGATGCCACGGGCCACCTCGACGTGACGCTCGGTGCCGCAGTGGCTGGCCATTGCGATCGCCAGACGCTCACCGGACAGGTCGGCGCCCGCCGACAGGCAGGCCAACGCCTGCAGCGGCTTCATGCTCGAACGCGGGAGGAACGACGCGGACGCCTCGCCCAGAGTCAGCTTCTCGGAACCGTCGGGGGCGAGCACGACGGCGACGCCGTAGTGGCGGGACTCGACGAATCCGCTGCGTTCGATGACGGCGAGCTCGACGGAGGCGGGGGGCGTGGCGGGCATCCCTCCATCGTATCCCCGCGGCCCCCTCGTATCCCGGGTCTGCCACCCGCGTGAGGTGCCGGTATTCATCGCTTCGGCCGTGGCCGAAGCGACACATCCTGGCAGCTCACGCCCGAGGGTCGGCGGGGGCGGCAGACTGGAGAGCATGAACGGAGAACACCACTACCGCCTGCGCTCGACCTGGACCGGCGACCGGGGGAGCGGGACGAGCGGCTACCGCGACTACGACCGCTCCGTCACGCTCCACGTCGACGGCAAGCCCGAGGTCGCGGCATCCGCCGACACGCCCTTCCGCGGCGACCCCGGCAAGTGGAACCCCGAAGAGCTGCTGCTCGCGGCGCTGAGCGAGTGCCACCTGCTGTCGTACCTGCACGCCTGCGTCACCACCGGCGTCGTCGTGACCGCGTATGTCGACGATGCGTCGGGCACGATGCAGGAGGACGGCAACAGCGGCGGGGCGTTCACCGAGGTGGTGCTTCGTCCTCGCGTGCAGGTCGCGGAGGAGTCGATGGTCGAGGCCGCCCGCGCCGCACACCGGCAGGCGCGCGAGTGGTGCTTCATCGCGAACTCGGTGAACTTCCCCGTGCGTCACGAACCCGAGATCACCGTCGGCTGAGCCGTCCGCTGCGACGGCGCGCGGCGGCGTCGTACAGTGAGCGCATGCAGTTCGAACCGGCCCTCCGCCGCCTCGACCGGATCGCCGGCGGACGCCACGCCGATCATCGCGTCGCCGTCTCCGACGACCCCCGCGTGGTCCGGTCGTTCCGCTCGGTCACCGTCCTGCTGGCGATCGGCTTCGTGCTGGGGATCGCCACCGTCGTCGTCGCGCTGGTCATGACGCTCGACGGCGCCGACGTCGGCCTCGCGGTGTGGATGCGCTGCCTCGTCGTGCTCGCCATCACCACGACGTTGTTCTACTTCCTGTGGCGCGCTCGCGCCGGGTGGTACTGGGCGTTCCGCCGCCTGCAGCTGTTCAGTCGGATCTTCCCCATCGTCGCCCTGGTGCTCGCGGCCATCCCCGGGTTGTACCCGTTCTGGGTCGTCACCGAGCAGATCCTCTTCGCGGTGCTGCTGATCGGGGTGTCGGACTACCTGCAGTCCGATGTCATGCGGGCGGCGTATCCCAAGCCTGAACGCTGAGTTCTCGGCATCCGGATGCCGGAGACCCGGCGTGATCGCGGGCACCGCGGCGAGCACGCTTCCGGCATCGTGACCTCACGAGGGGCCCTTCGCGCTCCGAGCGCGGGGTGTGCAGGAGTCGTGCGTGCCCCGCCGGGAGTCCCGACACGGTGGCCACCGCCGGCGATGTCGCTCGGTCGCGCAACGGAAAGGACCCCGCCGGCGCGAGGCCGACGGGGTCCGTTTCGTGAAGAGGGTGCTCAGCGCACGTCGTCGTCGACCCAGTCCATCGATTTGGTGACGGCCTTCTTCCACAGGCGCAGCTCGCGGTCGCGCTCGTCGGAGTCCATGTCGGGCTCCCAGCGCTTGTCTTCCTGCCAGTTGGCGCGGAGGTCGTCGAGGTTGTTCCAGAAGCCGACGGCGAGGCCCGCGGCGTAGGCGGCGCCGAGGGCCGTCGTCTCGGCGACGACGGGACGCACGACCGGCACGCCGAGGATGTCAGCCTGGAACTGCATGAGCTCGTCGTTGGCGGTCATGCCGCCGTCGACCTTGAGCTCGGTCAGGTCGACGCCCGAGTCGGCGTTGACGGCCTCGAGCACCTCGCGGGTCTGGAAGGCCGTGGCCTCGAGGGCCGCGCGGGCGATGTGGCCCTTGTTGACGAAGCGGGTCATGCCGACGATCGCACCGCGGGCATCCGGGCGCCAGTACGGCGCGAACAGACCCGAGAACGCCGGGACGAAGTACACCCCGCCGTTGTCGTCGACGGTGCGGGCCAGGGCCTCCACCTCGGGAGCCGAGGAGATGATGCCGAGCTGATCGCGCAGCCACTGGATGAGCGAGCCGGTGACGGCGATCGATCCCTCGAGTGCGTAGTGCGCGGGCTGGTCGCCGAGCTTGTATCCGAGGGTGGTCAGCAGCCCGTTCTTCGAGCGGACGATCTCTTCACCCGTCTGGAAGATGAGGAAGTTACCGGTGCCGTAGGTGTTCTTGCTCTCACCCGGGTCGAAGGCGGCCTGGCCGAAGGTCGCGGCCTGCTGGTCGCCCAGGATGCCGGCGATCGGGGTCTCGCGCAGCAGCGACGAGGACTCGACGGCGCCGTACACCTCGGACGAGGAGCGGATCTCGGGCATCATCGAGCGCGGCACGCCGAAGTCGGCGAGGATGTCGTCGCGCCACTCGAGGGTCTCGAGGTCCATGAACAGGGTGCGGCTGGCGTTGGTCACGTCGGTGGCGTGGACGCCGCCGTCGATACCGCCGGTGAGGTTCCACAGCACCCAGGTGTCGGTGGTGCCGAACACGAGGTCGCCGGCCTCGGCCTTCTCGCGGGCTCCGTCGACGTTCTCCAGGATCCAGACGATCTTCGTGCCCGAGAAGTACGTCGCCAGGGGAAGGCCGACGACGCTCTTGTAGCGCTCCGGGTCGCCGTCGGCGAGACGGTCGACGATCGACTGCGTGCGGGTGTCCTGCCACACGATGGCGTTGTAGACGGGCTTGCCGGTGTTCTTGTCCCAGACCACCGCGGTCTCGCGCTGGTTGGTGATGCCGACGGCGGCGATGTCGTGGCGGGTGATGTCGGCGCGGCTGAGGGCCAGGCCGATCACCTCCTGGGTGTTGCGCCAGATCTCGAGGGGGTCGTGCTCGACCCATCCCGCGCGCGGGAAGATCTGCTCGTGCTCCTTCTGCCCGACGGAGACGACGCTCCCGGACTTGTCGAAGATCATCGCGCGCGTCGAGGTCGTGCCCTGGTCGATGGCGAGGACGTAGTCGGCCATGGAAGGACTCCTTTGTCTAGTTCAGTGTGAGGAAGGGGTGAAGACGGGTGCGGGGGCGACGCGCAGTCGAGGGGCGAGTCGCCCCCGCGGGAGTGTCAGTTGCCGAGGCTGAGCAGCACGGGGGCCAGCAGACCCGCGAGCAGACCACCGACGAGGGGACCGGCGACCGGCACCCAGGCGTAGCCCCAGTCGCTGGAACCCTTGCCCTTGATGGGGAGGATCGCGTGCGCGATGCGGGGGCCGAGGTCACGGGCCGGGTTGATGGCGTAACCGGTGGGACCACCGAGCGAGGCGCCGATGCCGACCACGAGCAGGGCGACGGGAACGGCCGCGAGACCGCCGATGCCACCCGGAACGCCGATGTCGGCCACGCCGTAGTCACCGAAGCCGAAGATCACGAAGACCAGGACGAAGGTGGCGATGACCTCGGTGAGGAAGTTGAAGCCGTACGAACGGATCGCGGGGCCGGTCGAGAACACGCCCAGCTTGGCGGCCGGGTCGGGCTCGTCGTCGAAGTGCTGCTTGTAGGACGCCCACGCGAGCACGGCGCCGATGATGGCACCGACCAGCTGCGCGGCCACGGCCACGAGGAACTGGACGAAGGCGATCTTGCCGGCCACGAGGAGGCCGATCGAGACGGCCGGGTTCAGCTGCGCACCGGAGTACGCCGAGACGATGACACCGGCGAAGACCGCCAGGCCCCATCCCCAGTTGACCATCAGGGTGCCGCCGGCGTTGCCCTTGGTCTTGGCCAGGGCCACGTTGGCGACCACGCCACATCCCAGCAGGATGAGCATCGCGGTGCCGACCACCTCCGAGAGGAAGTACAGCCCCAAGTTGACTTCTTGCATGTCGTCATCGACCTTTCTTCTGTCACCCGGACAACTTCGGCACGGGTGGTGTTGTGCGGCTCGGTGCTCCGAACCTACGGCGAGCGTGCGGGCGCGCAACAGGCGGCGCGCCCGCACGTTCTCTCAGATTCGCGCGACGCCGGCCGACGCCAGATCGACGCGGTGGGCGGAGCGCAGGATCTCGGTCGTACGGTTCACTTCTTCGTCGACACGGGCGGAGTCCCAACCGAGGGGCTCCGCGATCGTCTCGGCGACCTCTCGCAGCGTGCGCTCGGTCATCCCGCCCACGAAGGCGAGGTGGGTGCGGCGCAGCAGCACGTCGATCAGGTGCACGACCTGCTCGTTCTGGGCGATCCAGACCAGCTCTTCGCGGTAGTAACCGGCCGCGTCCGCCAGGGCGGTGGGCTCGGCGGGGAGAACCGCGAGGATCGCGTCGGCGCGCGTGCCGTACCGCTCGAGCATGGCATCCACGAGCTCGGCCGAGTGCGCATTCGTGCGCGTGGCGATCCAGCGGCGCCGCTGCTCGGGGGTCGAGGGGAAGCCCGCGCCGCCGCCGATGGGCAGGCCCTGCGTGCTGATGCGGTGCGGACGACGCAGCTTCTGCAGCGTTTTCATGCTCAAGTGCTCGGCCAGCGCGCGGAACGTGGTCCACTTGCCGCCGACGAGGCTCATCGAGGGGACACCGGCGACCTCGTCTTCGACGATGCGGTAGTCGCGCGACACGAAGCCGGGCGCGGTGTCGTCGTGGCGGGGGAGCGGACGGATACCCGAGAAGGTGTACACGATCTGCGAGCGGTCGACGGCGACGCGGGGGAACACGTGGCCGATCAGGTCGAAGAAGTACTCGATCTCGTCGTCGGTGCACACGACCGGCTTCGACGGGTCGGCGTCGATGTCGGTCGTGCCGACGAGGACGCGGTCCTTGAGCGGGTAGATGAGCACGATGCGGCCGTCGGAGTGCTCGAAGAAGATCTCGCGCCCACCGGTCGCCGCGAACAGCTCCGGGTTGTCGAGCACGATGTGCGAGCCCTTGGTGCCGCCCATGAACTGCGTCGTGAGCCCCATGGCGGAGTTCGCGAGGTCGGTCCAGGGGCCGGCGGTGTTGAGCACGACCTTCGCCTTGACCGAGAACTCCTCGCCCGAGACCTCGTCGCGCACGCGAACGCCGTTCGCGTCGGCGCCGACCGCCGAGACGTAGTTGACGGCCTGGGTGCGACCGGCGCCGGCTTCGATGCCATCGCGCAGCACGTCGAGCGCGATGCGCTCGGGGTCGTGCATCGAGGCGTCGAAGTACGTGGCCGTGTAGGCCAGGTCGGGGTTGAGCTGGGGGAGCTCGGTCAGCGACTTCTTCTTGCCGAGGAACTTGTGGCGGGGAACGGAGCCACCGTCGCGCGAGAAGGTGTCGTACATGATGAGGCCGACCTTGATCAGCAACGCACCACGCTCGTTGGGCTTTCCGCGGCCGTGGGTGACGAGCAGGCGGAAGGGCGCCGACAGGATGCCGGAGAACGTCTTGTAGATCGGGATCGTCGTCTCGAGCGGCTTGACGTAGTGGGGCGCGGTCTTGAGCAGGTCGTTGCGCTCGGTCACGGCCTCTTTGACGAGGCGGAACTCGCCGTTCTCGAGGTAACGGATACCGCCGTGCACCATGTGGCTCGACGCCGACGAGGCGCCCGACACGAAGTCGCCGCGCTCGACGAGGGCGACGCTGACGCCCTGCAGGGCGAGATCGCGGAGGGTGGCGAGGCCGTTGATGCCCCCGCCGATGATGAGGACGTCGAGGTTCTCGGCGTCGCGGAGCGCCTGGACGTCGGCGCGGAGCTGTGTTGCGGGGGACGACATGTCGACTGCGACCTTTCGTTGTTGGTACGACAGTCACAATGCGCCTGTCTGCACGTTGTTGCAAGCCCCTTGAACAAACGTGCACAATGGTGTTCATGGGAACGCAACCATGGTGACGCAGGCGGAAGAGCGGTCCCGTGATGCACTGCGCGCGGCGCAGCTGTACTACATGCAGGACCTGACGATGGACGCCATCGCGCACGAGATGCGCGTGTCACGCTCGTCGGTGTCGCGCCTGCTCCAGCACGCCCGCGACGTGGGTCTCGTCACGATCTCGATCAGCCCGCCCGACGACGCCCGGGGCCAGATGGCACAGCGCATCGCCGATCGATTCGGCATCACCGCGCACGTCGTGCCGACCCCGGCCCGCACCTCCGAGGCCGAGCGCCTGGAGCGCACGGCGCTGACCGCGGCGCGCATCCTCGCCGAGCGGGTGGAGTCGTCGATGACCGTCGGCGTCGCCTGGGGGTCGACCCTCTCGGCCGTCGCCCGTCACGTGCCGCTGAAAGACGTGCATGACACCCACATCGTGCAGATGAACGGAGCCGCGAACGTGCGCACCTCCGGCATCCCGTACGCCGGCGAGATCCTGTCGAAGTTCGGCACCGCCTGGTCGTCGTCGGTGCACCAATTCCCGGTGCCCGCGCTGTTCGACGACCCGCGCACCAAGCAGGCGATGTGGCGGGAGCGCTCGGTGCGCTCCGTGCTCGAGATCCAGCAGCGCGTCGGCCTGTTCGTCTTCGGACTCGGCTCGCCGCACGCCGACGTGCCCTCGCACGTCTACAGCGGCGACTACTTCGACGAGCGCGACCGCGCCGTCATCGAACGCGAGGGCATCGTGGGGGACTGCGCGACGGTGTTCTACCGCGCCGACGGCTCGAGCGACGTCCCCGAACTGAACGCGCGCTCCAGCGGGCCCGACCTCGACACGGTCCGGCGCATTCCGCGCCGCTTCTGCGTCGTGTCGAGCCTCTCGAAGCTCGACGGCCTGCGCGGGGCCCTCGCCGCCGGTCTGATCACGGAGCTCGTCGTCGAGGAGTCGCTGGCGCGCCGCCTGCTGAGCGTGACCCGCTGACCAGCCTCGGTCAGCGCTCGCCGAAGCCCTCGTCGATCAGGGCGCGGAGCTCGTCGAGGGCCTGACGGGCCTGCGGGCCACTCGCGCTCACCCGCACCCGTGCACCCTGCCGGACGCCGAGCGCCATGAGAGCGAGCAGGCTCCGCGCCGACACCTCGTCGGAGCCCGCGTCGAGGTCGGCGATACGCACCTCGGCGTCGTACCGCGACGCCGCCTTGACGAACGTGGCCGCCGGGCGCGCGTGCAGGCCCGACGGGTTGACGACCACCGTCTCGAACGAGATCGCGTCCCTGTCGCCGGCGGGTACCGAGGCCGGGGAGTCGGTGCCGTGCGCCGTCGGTTCGTCGTCGCGATCCGCGGATGCCGTGGCCTCGCCCTCGCCGAGCTGACGCTGTTTCGCCGCGCCCGCGCCCCGCACCTCGGCGGCCACGGCGTCGAGGTCGGCGCCGCCGGCCGCGGTGACCACCGCGGCCACGAGCCCCTCGACGAACGGCGCGGAGCTCAGCCTCACCCGGTCGGGCGCGGCGACGAACTCGAGGGCGGTCTCGGCGCTGAGGATCGCGGAACCGAGGTCCATCAGCACGAGCACCCCGTCGCCGGAGTCGGCGTCGTCGATCGCGGCGGCGATGGCGACGGCATCCGTGCCCAGATCGCCGTCGGGACCGCCCGCGGCCACGCGCACCCCGGGCGGCTGCTCGCCGCCCATCTGCAGGGCCAGGTGCACGGCGGCATCGGCCAGCGCGCGGCTGTGCGAGACCGCGACGATCCCGATCACTCGGCCGCCGCCAACGTGTCGCGTAGGGCCTCGAGCAGCATCGTCGCCGAGGTCGCCCCGGGGTCGAGGTGGCCGGCGCTGCGCTCGCCGAGGTAGCTCGCCCGGCCCTTGCGGGCGACGAGCGGCTCGGTCGCGTCGCGACCGCGGGCCGCCGCCTCGGCCGCGGCCCGCGCGGCGTCGGCCGGCGTCGCCCCGGCGGCCGCGGCGGTGTCCCAGGCGTCCACGGCGGGCGAGAGCGCGTCGATCATCGTCTTGTCGCCGAGCTCGGCCTTGCCCCGGGCGACGACCCCCTCGACGCCGGCGCGGAGGGCGGCACCGAGGGTGGTGGCATCCACCTCTCCCTCGCTCAGCGCGGGCCCCATGCGCAGGAACAGGGTGCCGTACAGCGGACCGCTCGCGCCGCCGACCGACGAGACGAGCGTCATTCCGACGGTCTTGAACAGGTCGGTCGGGCTGGCGGGCAGGGGGTCGAGCCGCGCGACGACGGCATCGAGACCGCGCGCCATGTTCGAGCCGTGATCGGCGTCGCCGATGGCGGAGTCGAGCTGCGTCAGCTCGTCTTTGTGCTGCTGGACGGTGTCGCGGAACGCCCGGATCCACGACACGAGGTCGTCGAGCGCGACGGTGCCGCTCATGCGCCCCACCGCAGGCCCGGGGTCACGACGGGCGCATCCCAGAGGCGCAGCATCTCGTCGTCGGCCTTCACGACGGTGAGCGAGGCGCCGGCCATGTCGAGACTCGTGATGTAGTCGCCGATCAGCACCCGCTGCACCTCGACGCCGGCCGCGGCCAGCAGCGGAGCGATCTCTCCGTAGAGCAGGTACTGCTCGATGAGGGGCGTCGCGCCCAGACCCGACAGCAGGACGATCGCGGGTCCCACCGGCTCGCCGAAGTCGTGGACGATCGGGTCGACCAGGAGGGCGGCGATCTCGTGCGCGGATGCCAGCTTCACGCGCGAGCGGCCCGGTTCGCCGTGGATGCCGACTCCGACCTCCATCTCGTCGTCGGGCAGCTCGAACGTGGGGCGACCGGCGGCGGGCACCGTGCAACTCGTGAGCGCGACGCCCATCGAACGCCCGGCGGCGGCGACGCGTCGTGCGAGGTCGGCCACGGCGGCGAGGTCGGCGCCTTCTTCGGCCCGTGCCCCGACGATCTTCTCGAGGATGACGGTGGTGCCGGTCCCGCGGCGTCCGGCGGTCCAGGTCGAATCCTGCACGGCCACGTCGTCGGCGACGAGGACCGACTCGACCTCGACGCCCTCGGCGGCGGCGAGCTCGGCCGCCATCTCGAAGTTCAGCACGTCGCCGGTGTAGTTCTTCACGATGTGCAGCACGCCGGCGCCCGCATCGACCGCCTGCGTGGCGGCGAGCACCTGGTCGGGGGTGGGGGAGGTGAACACCTCGCCCGCGGCGGCGGCGTCGAGCATGCCCCGCCCGACGAACCCGCCGTGCATCGGCTCGTGACCGGACCCTCCGCCCGACACCAGCGCCACCTTGCCCGTGCGCGTGGGTTCCGCCCGCAGAATCACCCGGTTCTCGGCATCCACCCGTAACTCGGGGTGCGCGGCCTGGATCCCTCGCAGAGCTTCGGCCAGAACGTCGGCCGGGTCGTTCACGAACTTCTTCACGGGTGCCTCCTCGTCGTGGCGTCGACGGCGCGGGGCCGTCACTCCCGACCCTGCTCGCCGTGCGTCGCCGCGTCAAGCGGCAAAGGCTCAGAGGCGCTCGTGCGGCAAGACCTGCTTGATGCGCTCGAGGGGGTTCTGGGCCGGAGCCTCGTTGTACGCGTTCGCGAGCTGCTGCTCGCTGAGCGCGTGGATCGCGGCCATGATCTCGTCGGTCGCGAGTCGACGCGCGCGGCCCGAGGACGCGGGGCCGTGCGGGGAGAGGTCGAGGGGCGTGCCGAAGCGCACCGTGATGCGCTCCTGGGTCGTCGGGATCTTCGCGCCCACGGGCATGACCTTGTCGGTGCCGATGAGACCGACCGGAACGACGGGGGCCCCGGTCTGCAGAGCGAGGAACGCCACACCCGTGCGCCCCTTGTACAACCGGCCGTCGAGAGACCGCGTGCCCTCGGGGTACAGGGCCACCGCGCGGCCGTCGTCGAGCAGGGCGCGCTGCTGATCGAGCGCGTCGAGGGCCTTCTGACCGGCGCCGCGCTCGACGGGGATCGCGCCGATGGCGGTGAAGAACTGCCGCGAGGCCCACTTCTCGAAGTACGACGACTTCGCCATGAAGTGCACGGGGCGGGGAGCGGCGACCGGGATGGCGATCGAGTCGATGAACGACAGGTGGTTGCTGGCGAAGATCACCGGTCCGGTGCGCGGCACGTTCTCACGGCCCTCGATGCGCGGGCGGTAGACGGCCCGCGCCAGCGGGGCGATCAGGAAACGGCCGAGGCCGTAGGCCGCACCCATCTGCTGCGGCGCGGCGGCGGGGGTCTCGGCAGCGTCGGAACTCACCTGTCGAGGTTACTCGCCGCCGCATGCCGGGTCGCGCATGCCCGCCCGCGTGTGCGCACCCGCGTCTGCGTGCCCGGGCGCGACGGTGTGCGCGCGGGGACTCCCAGGATCGACAAAGCCGGGTGCGTCAGGATGGACGTTCCCCGTTCTTCTCGAGAGGTCTCCCGTGCGCTTCCGCCCGATCGCTTCCCTGTCCGTCGCCGCCGCCGCGGTGCTGCTGCTGGCCGGATGCACCGGTTCGCCCGATCAGGCGCAGACCCCGGATGCCAGTGCGACCCCGGACGCCGGAGCGTGCCAGACCCCGTTCACCGGCGAGGTCCCCGCCGGGCTCGAGGTGTCGGGCGACTTCCAGGGCCCCGTCACCGTCACGCGTCCCGACGGCTTCGCGCCGACCGACGTGCAGCGCACCACCCTCATCGAGGGCTCGGGCGCCGAGATCGCCCCCGGCGACATCGTCAGGGCGAACTACACCGTGATCGACGCCGCCAGCGGTGCCGTCGCGCTCGACTCCCTGACGACCGATCCCGCGGGCATGGACATGGTCGTCAACGCGCAGCAGATCTTCGGCGCGGCCCTGTCGTGCGTGCCGATCGGCTCGCGCACGGTGTCGACCTTCCCCGCCGGGCTGCTCGGCGACGGGTCGCCGGCCTACGTGCTCGTGGCCGACGCCATCGCAGAGCTGCCCACGCGCGCCACCGGCACCGAGGTCCCGCCTGTCGACGGCATGCCCACGGTCACGCTGGCCGACGACGGCGCTCCCACCATCACCGTGCCGACCACGCCCGCTCCCGCCGAGACGCGCATCGAGAACCTGCGCCGGGGCGACGGCGACGTGGTCAACCCCGGCGACCAGGTGATCGTGCAGTACACCGGCGTGCTCTACGACGGCGGTACCGTGTTCGACTCGAGCTGGGACAAGGGCATGCCCACCGAGTTCCCGACCACGGGTGTCGTCGCGGGCTTCCGGCAGGCTCTCGAGGGCCAGACGGTCGGCTCGCAGGTGCTCGCCGTCATCCCTCCCGCCGACGGCTACGGCGACGAGGAGAAAGGATCGATCCCGGCGAACTCGACCCTCGTCTTCGTGGTCGACATCCTCGGCGTCCAGCACGCTCCCGCCGCCGCTCAGTAGGCTGACGGGATGCGCCGCGTCCTCATCCTCGGTTCCACCGGTTCGATCGGCACCCAGGCGCTCGACGTCATCCGCGCCAACGCCGACCGCTTCGAGGTCGTCGGCCTCGCCGCCGGCACCGATCGCGCCGGACTCCAGGCGCAGGCCGTCGAGTTCGGCGTGGAGCACACGGCGCTCGGCGCGACCGACGCCGAGCATCTCGTCCGCGACGTCGACGCCGACGTGGTGCTCAACGGGATCACCGGTTCGGTCGGCCTCGGCCCCACGATCGCCGCGCTCGAAGAGGGCCGCACCCTCGCCCTCGCCAACAAGGAGTCGCTGATCGTCGGCGGTCCGCTCGTCACCGCGCTCGCCGCGCCGGGCCAGATCGTTCCGGTCGACTCCGAGCACTCCGCGATCGCGCAGGCGTTGCGCTCCGGTGAGGCGCACGAGGTGCGCCGGCTGGTGCTCACGGCATCCGGAGGTCCGTTCCGCGGGCGCTCGCGGGCCCAGCTCGCCGAGGTCACCCCCGCCGAGGCGCTCGCGCACCCGACCTGGGACATGGGCCGCGTGGTCACCACCAACTCCGCCACCCTGGTCAACAAGGGCCTCGAGGTCATCGAGGCGCACCTGCTGTTCGACGTGCCCTACGACCGCATCGACGTCACGGTGCACCCGCAGTCGATCGTGCACTCGATGGTGGAGTTCGTCGACGGCTCCACGATCGCCCAGGCGTCGCCGCCCGACATGCGACTGCCCATCTCGCTCGGGCTCGACTGGCCGCACCGCGTCGCCGGCGTCGGCGCGCCCCTGGATTGGACGCGCGCCTCGCAGTGGACCTTCGAGCCCCTCGATGAGGAGGCCTTCGGCTCGGTCGCCCTGGCCAAGCGCGTCGGACGCGCGGGGGCGACCTACCCCGCCGTGTTCAACGCCGCCAACGAGCAGGCCGTCGACGCGTTCCACGAGGGGCGGCTGAGCTTCCTGGACATCGTCGACCTCATCGAACGCGTGGTCGACCAGCACGAGCCGCCGTCCACGCTCACGCGGGAGTCGCTGGCCGAGGCCGAGGCCTGGGCGCGACGCACGGCCGACGAGATCATCGCCGCGCGCTGACGACGGCTCGCGGGCTCCCGCTCCCGCGGGGCTTCGCGCGCGGGGCGGCAGCGCCGTCCTCACGCGCCGGGCGGCGTCGGGCCGCGGATCCGCGGGACGGGCGGGCGTCAGGCCGGGAAGTCGACCGGGCGCTCGGGATCCGACGACGGCGTCTGGTCGGCGGGATACGGGACGGGCCACTGCGGATCCGGCACGGCCCAGCCGGCCGCGCGCAGCGCGCGGCGCGAGAGCTCCCGCGCCGAGTACGGGGTGCGAACGCCCCGGATGTCGCGGTAATCCTGGTGGCCGGGGCCGGCCCACAGGATGGCGTCGCCCTCGCCGACGAGCTTCACGGCCTCGAGGATCGCCCGCTCGGGCGGGGTGAACTCGTGGACCTCGGCGTCGGGGCGGGCACGACGCGCGCCCTCGACGAGCACCGTGCGAATGGCATCCGGGTTCTCGTGACGGGGGTGGTGGTCGGTGACGATGAGCACGTCGCTGCCCAGGACGGCGGTGCGGCCCATGTCGAGACGCTTGGTCGCGTCGCGATCGCCGTCGGCGCCGAACACCATGACGACCTTTCCGGGCGTCACGCGGCGGACCGCCGCGAGCGTCTTCTTGAACGCGTCGGGGGAGTGCCCGAAGTCGACGTAGACCGCGGGCCCGTCGGCGCCCGAGACGAGCTGCGTGCGGCCGGGGAGCGAGGCCTCGATGCGCTCGCCGTCGAGGGTGCTGAACAGGTGCTCCCACGTGTAGCCGGTCTCGAGCAGCATGACGATCGCCAGACCCGCGTTGGCGGCCATGTGCCGGCCGATCACCGGCACCACCGTGGTGAGCGAGCGGCCCGCGCGATCGCGCAGCGTGAACTCGGTGCCCTCCTGACGCTCGTCGACGATCTCGACGACCCAGTCGGCGTGCTCCGCCGCGGCGGCGTCGTCGGCGATGGCCGGCGTCGCGATGGTCACGACGGGGATCTCGGCGCGGGCCGCGATCTCGGCACCCGAGGCGGAGTCGAGGCAGACGACCCCCCGTCGTGCGCGGTCGGGACGGAACAGCGGGAGCTTGGCCTCGAAGTACTCGCGCATGTCGGCGTAGTCGTCGAGGTGGTCGTGGGTGAGGTTAGTGAAGCCGGCGACGTCGAAGACCAGACCGTCGACGCGGTGCCGGGTGAGCGCCTGCGCGCTGACCTCGACCGCGACGGCCTGCACGCCGCGCTCGCGCATGAGGGCGAGCAGGGCATGGAACTCCGAGGCCTCGGGAGTCGTCAACCGCGACACGATGACGTCGCCCGCGATGTGACGCTCGGCCGTCGACGACAGACCCGTGACGACCCCGAGCTGCCCCAGGATCCCCTCGAGCAGGTGCGACACGCTCGTCTTGCCGTTCGTGCCGGTCGTGGCGAGCAGTTGGGGGAGCTCGTCGTCGGGACCGGTGCCGTAGACCCAGGCCGACAGGTCGCCCAGCAGGGCGCGGGGGTCGTCGACCACGACGATCGGAAGACCCGCGGGGCCCGCGATCTCGGCGCCGTCGGCATCGGTGATCACCGCGACCGCACCGCGCTCGGCGGCGGTCGCGCTGAACTCGGCACCGTGGCGGTTGACTCCGCGGATCGCGACGAAGGCCTCGCCCGCGCGCAGATCGGCGGTGGCCAGCGTGATGCCGGTGAGGGTCGTGCCGTCGACGTCGCCGGAGCTGCGCACGCCGAAGCGGCGGGCGAGTTCCGCGAGGTCGCGGCGGGGCGGACGCTCCGGCCGGAGCACGGGCGGGAGGTTCGAGGGCGCGTGGGTCGGCATCTCGTCCATTGTCGCATCCGGTGTCGCACAGACACCGCATCGCGGCCGCACGGGCGGTTCAAAGGGATGCGGCGGTATCGTCGGCGGGTGACTGCGATCGCGTTCCTCCTCGGCGTCATCGTGCTCGTGCTCGGCCTGGCCGTCTCGATCGCGTTGCACGAGGTCGGGCACCTGGTGCCCGCCAAACTCTTCGGCGTGCGCGTCGGGCAGTACATGATCGGCCTGGGGCCCACGCTCTGGTCCAAGCGCATCGGCGAGACCGAGTACGGCGTCAAGGCCCTGCCGCTCGGCGGGTACATCTCGATGGCGGGCATGTATCCGCCCGCCCCCGACGAGGGCGAGCCCGGCACCCGCCGGTCGCGCTTCTTCGCCACGATGGTGCAGGACGCCCGCGACGCCAACGCCGAGACGCTCGTCGCCGCCGACGATCGCGTCTTCTACAAGCTCCCGGTCTGGAAGCGCGTCATCGTCATGCTCGGCGGCCCGCTGATGAACCTCGTGCTCGCCGTCGTGCTGTTCTCGATCGCGCTGAGCGGCATCGGCGTGCAGCAGGGCACCACCACCGTCGCGTCGGTCTCGCAGTGCGTGATCCCGGCGAGCCAGCAGCGCGACGCGTGCACGTCGACCGATCCCGTCGCCCCCGCCGCCGCCGCGGGCATCGAGCCGGGCGACACGATCGTGTCGATCGACGGGACGCCGGTGGCGACGTTCGCCGACGCCGCGGCGATCATCCAGCGCTCGCCGGGCACGCCTCTCTCGGTCGTCATCGAACGCGATGGCGCGCAGCAGACCGTGCAGTTCACCCCGCAGACCACCGATCGCGCCGTCACCGACGCCCAGGGTCGCCCGGTCGTCGACGCGTCGGGTGCCCCCGAGTTCGAGACCGTCGGCTTCGCCGGCGTGACCGCGCAGCAGTCCCTCGTGCCGCAGCCCCTGTGGAGCGGTCCCCAGGCGACGATCACCCAGATCGAGGCGGTCGGTCGGATCGTGGCGACCCTGCCCGTGCGCATCTACGACACCGCGGTCGACACCCTCACCGGTCAGCCCCGAGACCCCACCAGCCCCATGAGCGTGGTGGGTGCGGGCCGCCTCGCGGGCGACATCGCCGCGGTGGACGCGCCGATCCTCGACCGAGTGCAGTCGATCATCGCCCTCCTGGCGGGTCTGAACGTCGCTCTCTTCGTCTTCAACCTCATCCCGCTGCTGCCGCTCGACGGCGGCCACATCGTCGTCGCCCTGTGGGACGGTCTGAAGAAAGCCCTCGCGCGGGCTCGCGGGCGCATCGCGAAGCCGGTCGACGCCACCCGCCTGGTGCCGGTGACCTTCGTGGTGGTGATCCTGCTCGTCGGGATGGGCGGCGTGCTGTTCCTCGCCGACATCTTCAACCCGGTGAAGCTGCTCTAGGCGGACGCGGCGCTCTCGTCGCCGGCGCAGTGCTCCGGCACATCGACGCGGCCGCACCCGGAACGGGGGCGGCCGCTGTCGCTTGTGCAGGAGGCGTGCTGTTCGCCCCCGGCCTCAGAGCACGTGGCCGATGAGACGCTCCAGCGTGCGCATGCCGTCGCGCGACAGGATCGACTCGAGGTGACCCTGCACCGAGGCGTAGCCCGGGCCACGGAGCGCGTAGACGTCGCCCGTCTCGGCATCCGCCGCGACGTCGGTGACGGTCTGCGTCGTGCCGGCTGCGGAGCCGACGGCGAGGCCGCGCTGCGTGTCTCCGGCAGCCACCCGCGCCGTGAACGTGTTGTAGAACCCGATCGAGGCGGACTCGCCGAACAGCTCGACGCTCTTCTGCAGGCCCTGGTGCGGCCGGGCGAGGGGTTCGAGGTCGATCCCCAGCGAGTCGGCGAGGATCTGGTGGCTCAGGCACACCGCCAGGAGCGGCGTCGATGCGGCGCGGCGGCGTCCGACGACGTGGCGCATCGCGCTCATCCGCGGGCTGTCGTCGCGCGGGTCGCCGGGGCCGGGGCCCGAGACCACCAGGTCGGCGGCGTCGAGGTCGTCGTCGGAGACCTCGGACCAGTGCACGATACGGGTGTCGAGACCCAGGTGGCGCAGCTGGTGCGCGAGCATCGTGGTGAAGCGGTCCTCGGCGTCGACGACGAGCGCCGTGCGACCGGCGAAGGGACCGGATCCGTCGGGGTCCTGCGGGTTCATCCAGAACGGGGCGAGACGGTCGTTGCGGGATGCCAGCAGCTCGGCGATCGCGGGATCCTCGCCGAGGGGGCGGCGCGGGGCCGCCGGTGCGTCGGGGTCGGCGTCGGCGGGAGCGGCGGGCGTCGTGTCGCGGGGGATCGCGCCGATGGCGCCGAGCACACCGGCGGCCTTGCCGTGGGTCTCGCCGACCTCGCCGTACGGGTCGGAGTGGCGCACGAGCGTCGCGCCGACCGGCACGCGCAGGCGCCCGTCGACCAGGTAGGCCGTGCGGATGAGGATGGGCGCGTCGAGGTCGTGCGTGGGTCCCTCGGTGGCGCCGTTGGGTGTGAAGAGGGCGGCGACCCCGGAGTAGTAGCCGCGGGGGGTCGTCTCGTGGCGCGCGATGACCGTGCAGGCGTTCTGCATGGGGGAGCCGGTGACGGTGGGCGCGAACATCGTCTCGCGCAGGATGTCGCGCGGGTCGAGGTCGCTGCGCCCGCGCAGCATGTACTCGGTGTGCGTGAGCCGCGACATCTCTTTGAGGTGGGGACCGGTGATGCGTCCGCCGTCGCTGCAGACGGCGCTCATCATCTTCAGCTCCTCGTCGACGACCATGAAGAGCTCTTCGGTCTCTTTGGTCGAGCGCAGGAACTCCGCGAGGGTCTCGGCCGTCGCCCCGCCCGCCGGGTGGCGGAAGGTGCCCGAGATGGGGTTCATCGTGACGATGCCGCCCTGGGCGCTGACGTGCGCCTCGGGGCTCGCGCCCACGGCGATGTGCCCGTCCGTGACGACGGCGAAGGTCCAGTAGGCGCCCTTCTCGTGCTCGAGCAGCGCCCGGAACCAGGTGAGCGCGGCGATCCGCGGGTCGACGTCGACCCCGGCGACGAAGTCGCGACGGATGACGAAGTTGGCGCCCTCGCCGCGGCCGATCTCATCGGCGATGACCTCGCGCACGATGTCGGCGTAGTCCTCGTCGGTGATGTCGAAGCCGGCGTCCTGCAGGGGGATCGCGGTCGTCGGCAGCGATGCCAGCACCTCGGCGCGGGGGAGCGAGACGCGCTGGTCGATCACGAGGCATCGCAGCGGCGCGCCGTCGTCGTGGCAGACGAAGCCGCGCTCGCGCACCTGGCGGTACGGCACGAGGGCGAGCACTTCGCGGGGTGTGCCGGCGTCGTCGACGAGCGGCACGTCGGCCAGCAGGTCGACGTCGACGACGTCGCCCGTGAGGACTTCGACCGTGACGCCGTCACGGGCGATCACGGCGAAGGGAGCAGAACCTGCGGCGAGGTCGAGGAGCAGGGAGGAGGGGTCGGGCCCGGTCATCGAGATAACTTCCGTCTGTGAGCGAGGGTCCAAAGCGGCCGCCGAAAACACGAAGACCGCCCGGGTTCCCCAGGGGGAGGGCGGTCTGTTGCATGCGAGCGCACCGCCTAGACGGTGTGCCACCAGGATGTGTGCGCGCGCATGGCGCCGAACCTACCACAGGGCACCTTCAGCCCCCGTCCGGGTACCACGGCGTAGGCTGAGTCCGTGCCTGCAGTGAACATCGGGATGCCCCGCGTGCCGGAGGTCCTCGCGCCTCGTCGCAAGACCCGCCAGATCAAGGTGGGCAAGGTGCTCGTGGGCGGTGACGCCCCCGTGAGCGTGCAATCGATGTGCACGACTCCCACCACCAACATCAACGCCACCCTTCAGCAGATCGCCGAGCTCACGGCATCCGGCTGCGAGATCGTGCGCGTGGCCGTACCGTCGCAAGACGACGCCGACGTGCTGCACATCATCGCCAAGAAGAGCCAGATCCCGGTCATCGCCGACATCCACTTCCAGCCGAAGTACGTCTTCCAGGCGATCGACGCCGGCTGTGGCGCGGTGCGCGTGAACCCGGGCAACATCCGCAAGTTCGACGACCAGGTCGGCGCGATCGCGAAGGCGGCCAAGGCCGCGGGCGTGTCGCTGCGTATCGGCGTCAACGCCGGGTCGCTCGATCGCCGCCTGCTCGAGAAGTACGGCAAGGCCACGCCCGAGGCGCTCGTCGAGAGCGCCGTGTGGGAGGCCTCGCTGTTCGAGGAGCACGACTTCCACGACTTCAAGATCTCGGTCAAGCACAACGACCCCATCGTCATGGTGAAGGCCTACCGCCTGCTCGCCCAGCGGGGCGACTGGCCCCTGCACCTCGGTGTGACCGAGGCCGGCCCCGCGTTCCAGGGCACCATCAAGAGCGCCACGGCGTTCGGCATCCTGCTGTCGGAGGGCATCGGCGACACGATCCGCGTCTCGCTCTCGGCCCCGCCCGCCGAGGAGGTCAAGGTCGGCCACCAGATCCTGCAGTCGCTGAACCTCCGCGAGCGCAAGCTCGAGATCGTCTCGTGCCCCTCGTGCGGCCGTGCGCAGGTCGACGTCTACACGCTCGCCGACGACGTCACCGAGGGCCTCAAGGACATGACCGTGCCGCTGCGCGTGGCCGTCATGGGCTGCGTCGTCAACGGCCCCGGTGAGGCGCGCGACGCCGACCTGGGCGTCGCCTCCGGCAACGGCAAGGGCCAGATCTTCGTGAAGGGCGAGGTCGTGAAGACCGTCCCCGAGTCCGAGATCGTGGCGACCCTCATCGCCGAGGCCAACCGCCTCGCCGCCGAGATGGGCCCCGACGCCGCCACCGGTACCGCGCAGGTCATCACGGCCTGACGCGCCCCGGCTCCGCCCGGCCGCGGGGAGACCCGGCGCGCCGAGCGCTGGCCTGCGTGCGCAGTGCGGGCGTTGCGCCGTGACGGTCCGCTAGCGTCGGCATCGTCATGACCGAGAATCCCGCCGCCTCCCTCACCCGTCCGCTCATCGCCGGGGTGGTCACCGCCCTCGTCGGTTTCACCAGCACCTTCGCGGTCGTCCTCACCGGTCTCCGGGCCGTCGGGGCGACGGCGGAGCAGGCGGCCAGCGGGCTGCTCGCCATCACCCTCGTCGTCGGTGTCGGGTGCATCGTTCTCGCGGGGCGCTACCGCATCCCGATCACCGTCGCGTGGTCGACCCCCGGCGTCGCGCTTCTCGCCGCCACGGGCGCCGTCGACGGCGAATGGCCGGCCGTGGTGGGCGGCTTCCTCGTGTCGGCGGCGCTCATCCTCTGCACCGCGCTCTTCCCCCCGCTCGGGGCCCTGATCGCCCGCATTCCCCCCTCGATCGCGCAGGCGATGCTGGCCGGCGTGCTGCTGCCGCTGTGCGTGGCCCCGTTCCTCGGCCTGATCCAAGACCCGTGGGGCGTGGCGCCGGTGCTGATCGTCTGGCTCGTGGCCTCGCGTCTGCTGCCCCGCTGGGCCGTGCCGCTGGCCTTCCTCGCCGCCATCGCCGTGGTCGCCGTGGAGCTGGCGCGCACCGGCGTCGACGCGGATGCCGCGACCTTGCTGCCGCGGCTGGAGTTCACCGTTCCCACGCTCACCGTCGGATCGGTGGTGGGCATCGCGCTGCCGCTGTTCGTGGTGACCATGGCGTCGCAGAACGTCCCCGGCGTCGCCGTGATGCGCAGCCTCGGCTACACGATCCCGTGGCGCCCCGCGATGCTGGTCACCGGCCTCGGATCGGCCGCCGCGGCGGGCTTCGGCGGACACGCGATGAACCTGGGGGCCATCAGCGCGGCGATCGCCGCCGGCCCCGACTCCCACCCCGACCCGAAGAAGCGCTGGGTGGCGGGCGTCTCGGCGGGCAGCACCTATCTCGTTCTGGGCGCGCTGTCGGCGGCCTTCGCCGCGATCGTGCTGCTGGCCCCGGCGGGCGTCATCCCGGCGGTGGCGGGCGTCGCGCTGTTCGGCGCGTTCGGCTCGGCGGTGCAGCAGGCCATCGATGATCCCGGCGAGCGGCTCCCCGCCGTGGTGACGTTCCTGGTCGCGGCATCCGGGATCGCGGTGTTCGGGGTGAGCGCGGCCTTCTGGGCGCTCGTGGCGGGCCTCGTCACGCGCGCGGTGCTGCACGTGGGGCGTCGCGCCGGGTAAGCCCGGGGGCTGCGCGCGGCCTCAGTGCAGGGTGCCGGCCGACACGGCGAGATCCGTCGGCACGTCGATCGCGGCGCGCACCGCGCTCTCGAGCGCGCGCACGATGT
Source organism: Microbacterium sp. Leaf179 (assembly GCF_001423785.1). Lineage (NCBI taxonomy): Bacteria > Bacillati > Actinomycetota > Actinomycetes > Micrococcales > Microbacteriaceae > Microbacterium > Microbacterium sp. Leaf179. Next base: position 1,325,611 of record NZ_LMPH01000001.1, read on the forward strand.
CGGCCAGCGGGAGCGACGGGGCGCCGGCCGGGGCGTCCTCGCTCGCGTACGGGACGTGCACGAACCCGGCGCGCGCCCCCGGCGTCGATGCCGTCGCGTGCAGGGCGGCGAACATCACGTGGTTGCACACGAACGTGCCCGCCGAGTACGACACCGCGGCGGGAAGGCCGGCCTCGCCCATCGCCGCCGCCATCGCCTTGACCGGGACGGTCGCGAAGTACGCCGCGGGCGCGCCCTCGACGATCGGGCGGTCGACGGGCTGGGCGCCGTCGTTGTCGGGGATGCGGGCATCGGCCAGGTTGATGGCCACGCGCTCCGGGGTGACCTGCGTGCGACCGCCGGCGAGTCCCGTGGCGATCACCACGTCGGGTCGATGCCGGTCGATGAGGGCCCGCAGCTGCGCGTCCGCCCGGTCGAAGGTGACCGGCAGCACCTCGACGATCAGCTCTTCGGGGCCGCTCCAGCCCGCCGAGACGGCGCGCACCGCATCACCGGAGGGGTTGGTCGCGTCACCGGCGAACGGCTCGAAGCCCGTGAGAAGCACCGTGGTCATCGTTCCAGGCTACGGCGCGGGGGCTGCGTCGACGATGCCCGCGGCGCGGGCGCCGCACACCCGGCATCCGGCGCGCCCGTCGACGCCGATCGGCGACGTCGTTACCGATTCGACATCGAAAACATTCCCCGCGAGGGAACCGATGGGCGGGATGTGGACACTACAGAGTGTGGATGACGACGACGCCGGGCTCTGGTCCCGGGTATGCCGAGGCGACGAGCTCGCGCTCGCCGCGCTGTTCGATCGGCACGAAGCGCGGCTGTTCCGCCACGCCACGAGACTGCTCACGCACCGGGAGGACGCGAAGGATGCCGTGACGGTGGCGTTCTTCGAACTCTGGCGCAAACGCGCGGCGGTGCGTCTGGTCGACGGGTCTCCGCTGCCGTGGCTGCTGACGGCGGTGGCGCACTGCGCCCGCAACCTCGAGCGCTCGGGGAGGCGGTACCGCACCCTGCTCGAGCGTGTGCCCGCGGCACTGCCCGCTCCGGCGCCCGACGTCGACGACGGCGCCGTGCTGGGCGCCCTGAAACGGCTCCCCGAACGGGAGCAGGCCGTCGTCGTGCTGGCGGTGCTCGAGGGCTACGCCGAACGCGAGGTGGCCCAAGCCCTCGGCATCCCCGCGGGAACGGTCAAGTCGCGTCTCGCCCGCGCGAAGGCGAAGATGCGCGACGACCTCGCGCCGGAAGGAGCACGCGCATGAACGACGAGCTGACGCCCGATGAGCGAGCGGCGATGCGCGCACGCATCCTCGGCGGTGCGCGGGGGATCACCCCGACGGGCGCCCACCGGGGCACCTGGATCGCGGGATCGGTGGCGGCGGCTCTGATCGTCGCGATCGCCGGGGGAGTGGCGGCGACGTCGACGCTGAGCGCGCCCGAGATCGCGACCCCGCCGTCGCCGAGCGCGACCGCGCCGACGCCCCGCTTCACCGCGACGCCGACGCCCACCCTGAGCCCGACCGCTCCCTCGCCGACCCCGACCGCGCCGGCTCTGGCTTTCGGCGGCGACTGTTCGACCGTCTTCGACGACAGCACGGTCTCGGCCGTCGCGGGCGTGGAGATGCGGCTGTCGCGGGAGCCGATCGTGTGGGACGCGAGGTGGCTCGGCGGGATCTCGTGCCAGTGGCGCGCCCAGGACCCGACCGAATGGCAGGTGGTGAACCTCACCGTCCTGCCGTGGTCCGTCGTGCCGGACGAGGTCCGGTCGCGGGTCGGCGCGGCACCCGTCTGCGACGGGGGTGGACCCTGCGACTACTCGGAGCGGTTCGGCGACGCGTGGGTGGTCGTCGGTTCCGACGACGGCGCCACCGCGGTACGTGCGGTCGCGGAGGCGGGTGCGCGCGCAGCCGTGTCGCCGGGGACCGAGCGGCCCCTCTCGCCCGGCGCGTGGCGCCTCGCCGACTGCGGCGAGCAGCTCGAGGGGGCGGTGGAGGGGGCACTCGGGCGTGACGATCTCGGACCGCTCGGAACCGACAACGTGCCGCAAGGTCAGGCCTGGGAGGTTCTCACGGCCCGGGGCGCGGCATCCTGGTGCACGTTCGCCCCGGTCTCGTACGACGAGACGAATCCTCCCAGCCTGCGGGTCAGCCTCGCCGCGGGTGCGCGATCCGATCCGGGCGAGGGGGAGCAGTCGGGCGGCAGCCCCGTCGAGGTCGGCGGAGCGCAAGCAGCCTGGTGGATGCCCGCGGCAGACGGCAACGGCGGGCGCCTTCTCGCGAACGCCGCCGGAGGGGTCGTCGACGTCAGCGGCGAGAATCTGTCGCGGGAACAGCTGCGAGCCGTGACCGCGGCGATCATCTCCGCCCTCGGCTGAGCTCTCGGCATCCACCTCCCACCCGCCGCCCTAGACTCGACTCTCGTGGTGACCCGTCTGTCGAACTTCTTCCTCCGCACGCTCCGTGAAGACCCCTCCGATGCCGAGGTGGCCAGCCACCGCCTGCTCGTGCGGGCCGGCTACATCCGCCGTAACGCGCCGGGCATCTTCGCCTGGCTGCCGCTGGGCCTGAAGGTCAAGGCCAAGATCGAGGCGGTCGTGCGCGAGGAGATGGCGAACGCCGGTGCCTTCGAGGTGCACTTCCCCGCGCTCCTGCCCCGCGATCCGTACGAGCAGACCGGTCGATGGGAGGAGTACGGCGACGCGCTGTTCCGCCTTCAGGATCGCAAGGGTGCCGACTACCTGCTCGCTCCCACGCACGAAGAGATGTTCACCCTGCTGGTGAAGGACCTGTACTCCTCGTACAAGGACCTGCCGCTGACGCTCTACCAGATCCAGGACAAGTACCGTGACGAGGCGCGCCCCCGCGCCGGCCTGCTGCGCGGCCGCGAGTTCACGATGAAGGACGCGTACTCGTTCGACGCGACCGATGCGGGACTCGACGTCTCGTACCAGGCGCAGCGCGATGCCTACGAGCGCATCTTCACGCGCCTGGGCCTCGAGTACGTCATCGTCGCCGCTGACGCCGGTGCCATGGGCGGCTCGAAGTCGGAGGAGTTCCTGCACCCGACCCCCATCGGCGAAGACACCTTCGTGCGCTCCGCCGGAGGCTACGCGGCCAACGTCGAGGCGTTCACCACGGTCGTGCCCGAGTCGCTGTCGATCGAGGGCCGCCCGGATGCCGTGATCTTCGACTCCCCGAACACCCCCACCATCGCGACCCTCGTCGACCACAGCAACGCCCACCTCGACGCACCCGCCCCCGGCATCGCCGGCCCGGCGACCGACGGGGCCACCGAGTGGACCGCCGCCCACACGCTGAAGAACGTCGTGATGGCCCTCACCCACCTCGACGGCACGCGCGAGCTCGTCGTCGTGGGTCTTCCCGGCGACCGCGACGTCGACGACAAGCGCGTCGAGGTCGCCTTCGCGCCCGCCGAGGTCGAAGCCGCGACCGAAGCAGACTTCGCCAAGCACCCCCTGCTGGTCAAGGGCTACATCGGCCCCTGGTCGCCGACGGGCGCCGTGCTGGGCGAGGAATCGGCCACCGGCATCCGTTACGTCCTCGACCCGCGCGTCGTCGACGGCACCGCCTGGATCACCGGCGCCAACGTCGACCAGAAGCACGTGCACTCGCTCGTCGCCGGCCGCGACTTCGTCGGCGACGGCTTCGTCGAGGTGTCGACCGTGCGCCCCGGAGACCCCGCTCCCGACGGCTCGGGCCCCGTGGAGCTCGCGCGCGGCATGGAGATCGGTCACGTCTTCCAGCTCGGTCGCAAGTACGCCGAGGCCCTGGGCCTGAAGGTGCTCGACGAGAACGGCAAGCTCGCCACGGTCACGATGGGCTCGTACGGCATCGGCGTCACCCGCATCCTCGCGATCATCGCCGAGCTCAACAACGACGCGAAGGGCCTGATCTGGCCCGAGTCGGTCGCCCCCTTCGACGTGCACGTCGTCGCCACCGGTCGCGACTCGGCGGCGTTCGAGCTCGCCGAGTCGGTCGCCGCCCAGCTCGAGGCCGCGGGGCGCGACGTGCTCTACGACGACCGCCCCAAGGTCTCGCCCGGCGTCAAGTTCGGCGACGCCGAGCTCGTCGGCATCCCGCGCATCCTCATCGTCGGCCGCGGCGCCGCCGAGGGCAAGGTCGAGCTGTGGGACCGCCGCACGGGCGAGCGCGAGACGCTCGCGGTCGCCGACGCGGTGGCGGCGCTCACCCGCTGATCGATCCGCCGGAACGGCACCCCGCCGACGCGAAGTCGACCGGGGTGCCGTTCCGCCTTTGACCGACCCGGTAGGTGCGCGCGCCGGTAGCGTGGATGCCATGATCGCCGCCCCCCGCCTGTCGCTGTCCGACGATTCCACGATCCCGCAGCTCGGCATCGGCACCTACAAGGTGCCCGCCGACGTCACCGCCGACCTGGTCGCCGGCGCGCTCGCCGCGGGCTACCGTCACGTCGACACGGCCGCGCTCTACGGCAACGAGACCGAGGTCGGCGAGGGACTGCGCGCGTCGGGGCTCGACCGCGACGACCTGTTCGTCACGACCAAGGTGTGGAACGACGACCAGGGGTTCGATGAGACGCTGCGCGCGTTCGACGCCAGCAGCGCACGGCTGGGCCTCGACCGGGTCGACCTGTACCTGATCCACTGGCCCATCCCCAGCGCGGACCGCTACGTCGACACCTGGCGCGCCCTGCTGCGCCTGCGCGACGAGGGACGGGCCACCTCGATCGGCGTCAGCAACTTCGCCATCCCGCACCTCGAGCGGCTGCGCGATGAGACGGGCGTGCTCCCCGCGGTGAACCAGGTCGAACTGCACCCGCGCTTCCCGCAGAACGGCCTCGTCGACTGGGACTCCGCGCACGGCATCGTCACCGAGTCGTGGGCGCCGCTGGCGCGCGGCGGACTGCTCGACGAGCCCGTGCTGATGCGGATCGCCGAGCGCTACGGCAAGACTCCGGCCCAGGTCGTCGTCCGCTGGCACCTCGACCGCGGCCTGGTCGTGTTCCCCAAGTCGGTGTCACTCTCGCGTCTGCGCGAGAACGGCGACGTCTTCGACTTCACCCTCGACGCCGACGACCACGCGGCGATCGCCACGCTCGACACGGGGGAGCGCACCGGGCGCGACCCCGCGTTGGACTGACGCTCAGACGTCGAGCCGGGCGTAGCGGGCACGGAACACCGTGAACACGCCGTAGGCGACGAAGCCCAGGCCCACGAGGAACGCCAGCACCGGCCCGGTGGGAAGCGCGATCAGCGCCGACACCGCGCCGTCGAGGCCGCCCGCGGTATCGGGCTCGACGGTCACGGCGGCCACGACGAGCAGCACCCCGACGATCCCGAGCGCGACGCCCTTGGCGAGGAAGCCGACCACCCCGAGCGCGCTGAGGGCGTGGCCCGCCGGTCCGTCGGGGATGCGCACCTTGGAGTGGAACGAGCGGCGCAGTCCCATCCACACGAAGCCGATGCCGACGCTCGCGACGACGACTCCGGTGGTGCCCAGCAGCAGCCCGCCGAGGGGAAGGGTCAGCACGGCGGCGCTGGCGTCTTCGGCGGCCTGCTCGGCGCGGGGGCGCGCGCCGAGCGCGACCGAGGCCGAGAGGATCCCGATGACGACGAAGACGAGGCCCTGCGGCGCCTCGGCCGCGATCCGCGCGAGGCGGCGCCACCCCGACAGGTGACGGGGAGCGACGGCCTGCAGCAGGTGCCAGCAGCCCAGGGCGACGAGTCCGATCGCCAGAGCCCAGAGGGCCACGGCACCGAGCGGCACCGCCGCGAGGGCTCGGAATGCCCCGGTCTGGTCGGTGTCTTCGGCCGCACCGAAGCCGACGGCGAGCACGAGGGCGCCGATGAGCAGGTGCAGGATGCCGTTGGCGACGTATCCCGTGCGCGCCGCGACGCGGAAGGCGGGGTTGGCCTCGGCATCGCGAGCGGCTGCTCGGGCGGAAGACGGCACGGACGAACCGTATGCCGCGGTGCGGGAATCCGGTAATCGCGTGTGCCGTGTCCCTTGCGTCGTGTGCGGCGCCGTGCGTTCGCCTGCGCGCCCGCGTGGCCGCGCCCGTCGCGCGTCGTCTCGCGGCGTCCGCGGAGGCCCGAGCCCCGCGCCCCGCCCCTCGCCCGATTCGCGCGGTGCCGCGTTGCCTAGGATTGCCTGATGCCCGCACCCCGCCGCCCGCGCCCGCGCCGGTGGAATGCGCTCCCGGTGCTCACCCGCCACGCCCCGCCGCGCGTGCTGCTGATCGTCGGGATCGTCGTGGTCGTGCTGGGGGCGTTGATCGTGTCGCGGCCGCTCACCTCGCTGGTGCTGCTGGGCATCTACGTGGGTGCCAGTGCCGTGGTGATGGGCATCGTCGAGCTGGTCGCGCGCCCCGCCGGATGGTGGGCACGGTCGGTGGCCGCCGCCTGGATCGTCGCCGGTGTCGCTGTCCTGGTCTGGCTGGGGCGCAGCCTCGAACTGCTGCCGCCCGTGCTCGCGGTGCTGCTCGTCATCGGGGGGCTCGCGTCGGTGGGACGCGCCGTCTCGCCGGGTGAGGTCAGCGCCCGCGTGCTGTCGTTGGCCTGGGGTGTCGCCCAGATCGCCCTCGGACTGCTGTCGTTCACCTGGCCCGACGTCACGGTCCTGGTGCTTGCGGTGGTGTTCGGGGTGCGCACGATCGTGTTCGGCGTGGGGGTGTTCGCCCGCGGAGTCCGCGGCATCCGTCGTCCGCACGCGCCGCGGACGCCGTTCGACGCGCCGCGGGCCGTTCGACGTCGCCGGACGCGGCTGTGCTGGGCCGCCGCCGGCCGCTACGCCCTCTCTCTCGTGCTGGTCGCGACCGCCGCGGGCGGGTGGTGGCTGAACGACTGGCTCAACGACGGCGCGCCGGTCGTCGACGCCTTCTACGACGCCCCGGCCGAGGTGCCGAGCGGTCACGGCCGTCTCATCCGCTCCGACGCCTACCTCGGCCGCCTTCCCCAGAACGGCGACGTCACGCGCATCCTCTACACGACGAGGGATGCCGTGAGCCGGCCCGCCGTGGCGAGCGCCCTCGTGATCATGCCCAAGGACCCGCCCCCGGGACCGCGTCCCGTCATCATCTGGAACCACGGCACGACGGGGGTGGCCCAGGGGTGCGCACCGAGCCTGCGCGACGCCTCGGCGACCCGGTGGTCGATCCCGGCCCTCGAGCAGGCGCTCAAGGCCGGCTGGGTGGTCGTCGCCTCGGACTTCTCCGGCCAGGGTGCACCCGGCACCTACCCCTACCTGATCGGCCGGGGCGAGGCGCGCTCGTCGCTGGACGCGGTGCTGGCGACGGCGGAGCTGCGCACCGATGTGACGCTCTCGCCCGACACGGTGGTCTGGGGCCACTCGCAGGGCGGACACGCAGCGCTGTGGACCACCGCGATCGCCGAGGACTACGCCCCCGGGATCGACGTGCTCGGCACGGCCGTGGTCGCCCCCGTCGCCGACCCGCCCGCCCTGGCGCGCGAGCTGCTGTCGGGACCGCCGAACGCGATGCTCTCGGTGATCACCTCGTGGGTGCTGGTGCCGTACTCGCAGACCTACGCCGACGTGCACCTCGACGACTACATCGCCCAGGGCTCGCGCTCGATCGTGCTCGAGATGACCCAGCGATGCCCCACCGAGCCGGGCGTCGTCGTCTCGGTGCTGACGGCGCTCGGGGTGTCGGAGGACCGCCCGCTGTACAACGCCGACCTCACCGACGGCGCCCTCGGACGCCGACTCGCCGAAAACACCATGACCGAGCCGCTCGGCACGCCGATGCTCGTGGCCTGGGGAGCCGACGACGAGGTCATCCCGCCGAGCCTGCAGCGCGACTACGTGCAGAAGCTCTGCGCCGAGGGGCAGCCGGTGCGGTGGGCGACGTACGCGGGCTACGACCACCTGCGCCCCATCCTGCCGAAGTCGCGTTTCCTGCCGGTCCTCTACACCTGGACGAAGAACCTCATCGAAGGCAAGACGCAGGTCGTCGACGGGTGCGGTCTGCGCTGACCGCCGGCATCCGGCATCCGGCATCCGGCTCCCCGGTCGTCGTGCGGCGCGGTGGTGAAGATCATGTGTCGTTCTCGGTGAATCCTGGCAGGACGGGGTCGTTCTGATTACGGTCGGAGGGTGCCCGAGAACACACCTGAGCTCCGTCCCACCCACCCGCTCGCGATCGCGCCCGTCGTGGCGCCCGCAGCCTCGGTCGACGGCTTCACGAAACAGTTCCTGCAGAACCTGAACTTCGACCAGGGCGTGACCCTGTCGGCGTCCGACGTCAACGACCAGTACCTGGCGCTGGCGTTCACGGTGCGCGACTACCTCATGGCGCGCTGGTTCGACGATCGCGCCCAGCAGAAGAAGCTGCAGGCGAAGACCGTCTGCTACCTCTCGGCCGAGTATCTGCTGGGCCGTCAGCTCGACAACAACCTGCTCGCGGCGCGCCTCACCGACATCGCCACCGAGGCGCTCGCCCAGTGCGGCATCGACATCGACGCCGTGCGCGCGGTCGAGATCGAGCCGGGCCTCGGCAACGGCGGCCTGGGCCGTCTGGCCGCCTGCTTCATCGACTCGCTCGCGACGATGAGCGTGCCGACCATCGGGTACGGCATCCGGTACGAGTACGGCATCTTCCGTCAGGCGTTCGCCGACGGGCAGCAGATCGAGCAGCCCGACGCGTGGCTGCGCATGGGCTCGCCGTGGGACTTCCCGCACCCCGAGGCCGCACAGACCGTCTCGTTCGCCGGCACGACCGAGACGTACGACGACGACGGCGTCGAGCGCACCCGCTGGGTCCCCGAGTGGAACGTGCTCGCGGTGCCGTACAACATGATGGTCCCGGGCTATCACAACGGCCGCGTCAACACCCTGCGCCTGTGGCGTGCGGTGGCCACCAACGCCTTCGACCTGCACACCTTCAACTCGGGCGACTACGTCGAGTCGGTGCGCGCGCAGACGTTCGCCGAGAACATCTCGAAGGTGCTCTACCCCGAGGACTCCACGCCCCAGGGTAAAGAGCTGCGCCTGCAGCAGCAGTACTTCTTCGTCGCGGCCTCGATCGCCGACTTCATCGAGAACGTGCTGCCCGACGACTTCGACATCGAGGCACTGCCCGAGCGCGTCATCTTCCAGCTGAACGACACCCACCCCGTCATCGGCGTGCCCGAGCTCATGCGCGTGCTCGTCGACGAGAAGAAGCTCGACTGGGATGCCGCCTGGGCCATCACGCAGAAGTGCTTCGCCTACACCTGCCACACGCTGCTGCCCGAGGCGCTCGAGGTCTGGCCGGTCGACCTGCTCGGCCGCCTGCTGCCCCGCCACCTCGAGATCATCTACCGCATCAACGACGAGTTCCTGCTCGAGGTGCGCGAGCGCTTCGGCGACGACGAGATGCTCATCCGCAACATGTCGATCATCGGCGAGCACCCCTCCCGCTCGGTGCGCATGGCCTACCTCGCCACCGTCGCCGGTTCCAAGGTGAACGGCGTCGCCGAGCTGCACTCGCAGCTGCTGCGCGACAACGTGCTCAAGGACTTCGCCCAGATGTGGCCCGACAAGTTCACCAACGTCACGAACGGCGTGACCCCGCGCCGCTTCCTGCGCCTGGCGAACCCCGACCTGTCGGCCCTCATCACCGAGGCGCTCGGCGCGGGCTGGACGGTCGACCTCGAGCGGCTGCGGGGGCTCGAGGCCCTCGCCGACGACGGCGACTTCCGCGAGCGCTTCGCCGCGGTGAAGCTCGCCAACAAGCGGCGCCTCGGGCGGGTGCTCGAGTCCCGCGGTGACGCGCCCCTCGACGACACCCACATGCTCGACGTGATGATCAAGCGCCTGCACGAGTACAAGCGGCAGACGCTGAAGGTGCTGCACATCGTCAGCACGTACGAGGGGATCGTGTCGGGGCGCCTGCCGATCGACGAGGTGCAACCGCGCACGTTCCTCTTCGGGGCGAAGGCCGCACCCGGGTACGGCATGGCCAAGCGCATCATCCACCTCATCAACGCCGTGGGCGAGGTCGTCAGCGCCGACCCGCGCGTCGAGGGCAAGCTCCAGCTGCTGTACCCGGCGAACTACAACGTGACGTTGGCCGAGAGCATCATCCCCGCCGCCGACCTGTCGGAGCAGATCTCGCTCGCGGGCAAAGAGGCCTCGGGCACGGGCAACATGAAGCTCGCGCTCAACGGAGCGCTCACCATCGGCACCGACGACGGAGCGAACGTCGAGATCCGCCGCCTGGTCGGCGACGACAACTTCTTCCTCTTCGGCATGAGCGAGCCCGAGGTCGAGGCGCTCTGGAGCGAGGGCTACCGCCCCGCCGACCACTACCAGGGCGACGAGCGGCTGCGCAGCGCCATCGACCTCATCGCCTCGGGAGCGTTCTCGGACGGCGACCGCACGGTGTTCGAGCCGCTCGTGTCGAACCTGCTGTACGAAGACCGGTTCATGGCCCTCGCCGACTTCTCGTCGTACCTCGACGCGCAGGAGCGGGTCGACGCCGCCTACGCCGACCAGGACGGCTGGGTGCGCTCGGCGATCCTCAACGTCGCGCGCAGCGGGTACTTCTCGTCGGACCGCGCGATGCGCGACTACCTCGAGCGCATCTGGCACGCGTCGCCCGTGAGCTGAGCGGTTCCGGATGCCGCGGCCCCCTCGGTCGCGGCATCCGCGTTCCGTGACGTGTGCGCGACGCACGACCGGCGTGCCGCTCGGGGTCCCGCAGGGTGCCCCGCTCTGGCAGGATGCCTTCGGTCGCTGACCGGCGCGGGTCTGTCGGCGCCGGGCGCGCGGCGGAAGAGTGAGGGTTCACCCGACCCCGGAGGCCCCGTGCAGATCGCCGACATCCCCGTGCCCGACACCCTCGCCGCGCGCGGTGCTCTCGAACTGGCGACGCAGTACCAGTCGCCCGCGATCACCGCACACGCCCTGCGCTCCTGGCTGTGGGCCGAGGCGTTCGCGCGCGTCGACGGCATCACCGGCATCGACCACGAGCTGCTGTACGTCGCCGCCGTGCTGCACGACGTCGGCACGGTCGCCGAGTACGACAACCACACCCTCTCGTACGAGCACGCGGGCGGCCACGTCGGCATCGCCCTGACCACGGGGGCGGGGTGGGAGCCCGCGCGGCGCCAGCGCGTGCTCGAGGTGATCGTGCGGCACAACTGGCCGAGCGTCGACCCGGCGATGGATGCCGAGGGCCACCTGCTCGAGACGGCGACGGCGCTCGACATCTCGGGCGCCCGCCCCGACGCGCTGCCCGAGGACTTCCGCCGCGAGGTGCTCCGCGCCCATCCGCGGGGAACGCTCGCCGCCGAGTTCGGCGCCTGCGTGCTCGACCAGGCCGCGCGAAAGCCCGACACCGCGGCGCGCCGACTGGCGGAGGGGGGAGTGGTCGCGAAGCTGGCCGCCAACCCGCTCGAGCGCCTGTGACGCAGGCTCCCGTGCGTCGAGCTGCCCGCCACCGGCCCTCCCGTGCAGAACTCCTGAACTTCGCGACGTCGCGCGGGTCGAGGTGCCGAGATTCCGCGTGTCGGCGGGGAGGCGGCGGGCGGATCACAGCAGTCGTGCGCAGCCCGGGCGTCGGCCGAATCGCTCGCCGGGTCGCGGGGCGGGTGGCATCCCGGGTATCGTAGGGGGGTTGTCGGCGCCGGTCGCGTCGATGAGAGCTGAATAACGGAGGGCCCTTGTGGACATCGATCTCGCACTTCTGAAGACGATCGAACGCGAGAAGGAGATCCCCTTCGATGAACTCGCGCGCATCATCGAGCAGGCGATCCTGACCGCCTACGCCAAGCACATCTCGCCCACCGGCGAGATCCCCGCCGGCGCCCGCGTCGAACTCGATCGCAAGACCGGACACGTCGGCGTCTTCACGCCCGTGACCGACGACGAAGACATCGTCATCGGCGAAGAGGAGCAGTCCTCCGACGACTTCGGTCGCATCGCCGCCTTCGCCGCCAAGCAGGTCATCAGCCAGCGTCTGCGCGACATCGCCGACGACGCGGTGCTGGGGGAGTTCCGCGGCAAAGAGGGCGACATCGTCGCCGGCGTCGTGCAGCAGGGCCCGAACCCGCGCATGGTGCACGTCGACCTCGGAACGGTCGAGGCGATCCTCCCGCCCGAGGAGCAGGTTCCCGGCGAGACCTACGCGCACGGCTCGCGTCTGCGCGTCTACGTGACGAGCGTGTCCAAGGGCAACAAGGGGCCGCAGATCACCGTGTCGCGCACGCACCCGGGCCTGGTCCGCAAGCTCTTCGCCCTCGAGGTGCCCGAGATCGCGGCGGGCCTGGTCGAGATCGTGTCGCTGGCCCGCGAAGCCGGTCACCGCTCGAAGATCGCCGTCAAGGCCAACGACCCGACAGTCAACGCCAAGGGCGCCTGCATCGGTGAGCTCGGCCGCCGCGTGCGCGCCGTCACCGAAGAGCTCGCGGGCGAGAAGATCGACATCATCGACTACGACGCCGAGCTGCCGCGCTTCGTCGCGAACGCGCTGTCGCCGGCCAAGGTCACCTCGAGCTTCGTTCTGGATGCCACCACCAAGGCCGTCCGCGCGCTCGTGCCCGACTACCAGCTGTCGCTCGCGATCGGCAAAGAGGGGCAGAACGCGCGTCTGGCCGCCAAGCTGACCGGCGCGAAGATCGACATCCAGCCCGACAGCATCCTCGAAGACAACTGAGCGTCCGTCGCTGCGGCGACGGCGAGGTGTACGATGGAACCAGTACGAACGTGCGTCGGATGCCGCGCACGCGCCCCCCGATCCTCGCTTCTGCGTGTGGTCGCCGACGGATCTCAGCTCGTCCCCGACGAGCGGGCGGTCCTGCCGGGCCGGGGTGCGTGGGTGCACGAGACGGACGCGTGCGTGAGAAAAGCTCTCGCGCGTCGCGCCTTCGTACGAGCATTGCGTGTGTCAAGCCCGCTTGACACGCAGACCTTCGAATCACACCACCAGCGAAAAGGCTGAACGGCTATGGACACGAAGTGAACGGCTCGAAATGAGACCCGTCCGCAAGTAACGGTCTGCCCTGTCCGGGGTAGGCCCTCAGACAGGAGAATTGTGGCAAAACCACGCGTGCACGAGATCGCTTCCGAGCTCGGCGTCGACAGCAAGGTCGCGCTTGCGAAGCTGAAGGAGCTCGGCGAGTTCGTCAAGAGCCCCTCATCCACCATCGAGCCCCCCGTGGCTCGTAAGCTCCGCGCCGCCCTCGCGGCCGAGAGCTCCTCCGGATCCTCGGATGCCAAGCCCGCCGCCGCTGCGGCGCGCCCCGGCGCCCGTCCCGGCCCCGCTCGTCCGGCAGCGACCCCGGGCGCCCGCCCGTCGGGTCCAACCCCGGGCCCCGCCAAGCCCGCAGCCCCCGCCGCCCCGGCTCCGGCCGAGGCCGCTCCCGCGGCAGCGACCCCCGCGGCATCCGCTCCTGAGGCCTCCGCCCCGGCTGCGGCGACCCCCGCTCCCGCAGCTCCCGCGTCCGGTGACGCCGAGGCGTCGTCGTCGGCGACCCCCGGTGCCCCCAAGCCCGGCCCGAGCTCGCCCCCGCGTCCGGGTGGCGCGCGTCCGGGCAACAACCCGTTCGCGTCGGCCCAGGGCATGGGCCAGCGTCCCGCCGGTCCCCGTCCGGGCAACAACCCGTTCGCGTCGGCGCAGGGCATGGGCCAACGCCCGACGCCCGGCAACATCCCGCGCCCGCAGGCTCCGCGTCCCGGTGCCCCGCGTCCCGGCGCTCCCCGTCCCGGCGGTGCCGGTCGTCCCGGCGGTGCCGGTCGTCCGGGCGCCCCGTTCCAGCAGCGTCCCGGCGGCCCCGGTCGTCCCGGCGGTGCCGGTGGCGGCTTCCAGCGGCCCGGTGGCGCACCCGGTGCGGGCGGCGGCGGTTTCGCCGGTCGTCCCGGCGGTGGTGGCGGTCGTGGCCGTGGTCCCGGCGGTGGTACCGCAGGTGCCTTCGGTAAGGGCGGCGGCAAGTCGAAGCAGCGTAAGTCGCGTCGGGCGAAGCGGCAGGAATTCGAGATGCGGTCGGCGCCGGTCGTCGGCGGCGTCAACGTCTCGAAGGGTAACGGCGAGATCATCCGCCTCCGTCGCGGCGCATCGATCTCCGACTTCGCGGACAAGCTCGAGGCCCTGCGCGGCTACAACGTGCAGCCCGGCACGCTCGTGACCATCCTGTTCAACCTGGGCGAGATGGCCACCGCGACTGAGTCGCTCGACGAGGCCACCTTCGAGGTGCTCGGCGCCGAGCTCGGCTACAAGATCCAGATGGTCTCGCCCGAGGACGAGGACAAAGAGCTCCTCGAGGGCTTCGGTCTCGACCTCGACGGCGAACTCGAAGCCGAGAGCGAGGACGATCTCGAGATCCGTCCTCCCGTGGTCACCGTCATGGGCCACGTCGACCACGGTAAGACGCGACTGCTCGACGCCATCCGCCAGACCAACGTCGTGGCGGGCGAGGCCGGCGGCATCACGCAGCACATCGGTGCGTACCAGATCTGGACCGAGCACGACGGCATCGAGCGCGCGATCACCTTCATCGACACCCCGGGTCACGAGGCGTTCACCGCCATGCGTGCCCGCGGTGCGCAGGTGACCGACATCGCGATCCTCGTGGTCGCGGCCGACGACGGCATCATGCCCCAGACGGTCGAGGCGTTGAACCACGCCCAGGCGGCCAACGTGCCGATCGTGGTCGCGGTCAACAAGGTCGACAAGCCCGACGCCAACCCGGCCAAGGTGCGCCAGCAGCTCACCGAGTACGGTCTGGTCGCCGAGGAGTACGGCGGAGACGTCATGTTCGTCGACGTGTCGGCTCGCGAGAACCTCAACATCCAGGCTCTGCTGGATGCCGTGCTGCTCACCGCCGACGCGGGTCTGGACCTCACGGCCAACCCGAACAAGGCGGCCCGCGGTGTCGCGATCGAAGCGAGGCTCGACAAGGGCCGCGGCTCGATCGCCACGGTGCTCATCCAGTCGGGAACTCTGCGCGTCGGAGACGCGATCGTCGCCGGAACGGCTTACGGCCGCGTCCGCGCGATGATGGACGAGAACGGCGACGCGGTCGACGAGGCCTACCCCTCGCGCCCCGTCTCGGTGCAGGGCCTCAACTCGGTTCCCCGCGCCGGCGACGTCTTCATCGTCACCGAAGAAGACCGCACCGCGCGTCAGATCGCCGAGAAGCGTGAAGCCGCCGAGCGCAACGCCCAGCTGGCCAAGGCCCGCAAGCGCATCTCGCTCGAGGACTTCACCCGTGCTCTCGAAGAGGGCAAGGTCGAGTCGCTCAACCTCATCATCAAGGGTGACGTGTCGGGTGCCGTCGAGGCGCTCGAGGAATCGCTGCTCAAGATCGAGGTCGACGACAGCGTCCAGCTACGCATCATCCACCGCGGTGTGGGTGCGATCACCGAGTCGGACATCAACCTGGCCACGATCGACAACGCGATCGTGATCGGCTTCAACGTCCGTCCCGACACGAAGGCCCGCGAGCGTGCCGCCCGCGAGGGTGTCGACGTGCGGTTCTACTCGGTCATCTACAACGCGATCGACGATGTCGAGCAGTCGCTCAAGGGCCTGCTCAAGCCGGAGTTCGAAGAAGTGCAGTCGGGTGTCGCCGAGATCCGCGAGGTGTTCCGCTCCTCGAAGTTCGGCAACATCGCCGGTGTCATCGTGCGATCGGGAACGATCACGCGAAACGCCAAGGCTCGTGTCATCCGCGACGGTGTCGTGCTGGCCGATGGCCTGGCCATCGAGTCGCTGCGTCGCTTCAAGGACGACGTCACCGAGGTGCGTACGGACTTCGAGGCCGGTATCGGTCTCGGCAAGTTCAACGACATCCAGATCGGTGATGAGATCGAAACGACGGAACTCATCGAGAAGCCGCGAGGCTGATCCACGGGGCGGGGGTCGCGCTGTTCGGCGCGGCTCCCGCTTCGGCCTGCGGGGGTGTGCATTCCCCCGAGCAGAGCGGGGCCCCTACCCCGATGCTCGGGAGAATGCACACCCCCTCCGGCCTACGCTGGGTGCAGCGGCGAACGGCGCCACCTCACCCGGCGGATGAGCCACGGGGCGCTCGACTCGCGGCGGTAGTGAAACAAAGGAGAAGGCAGTGGCAGGAGAGCGACAGGCACGAGTGGCGGACCGGATCCGCGTGGTGCTCGCCGAACGTCTCGAGAAGGGGCTGCGCGACCCGCGGCTCGGTTTCGTGACGATCACCGACGTACGCGTCACGGGCGACCTGCAGCACGCGTCGGTGTTCTACACCGTCATGGGCGACGAAGCGCACCGCAACGACACCGCAGCGGCATTGAAGTCGGCGACCGGACTGCTGCGCAGCGAGGTGGGAAAGAACCTCAACACGCGCCTCACCCCGTCGCTGGAGTTCATCCTCGACGCCATTCCCGAGAACGCCGACCACATCTCGGCGCTGCTGCGCGAAGCGCGCGAGCGCGACCAGTCGGTCGCGGGTCTCGCCGCCGCGGCCACGTACGCCGGCGACGCCGACCCGTACGTCAAGCCGCGCGAAGACGACGCCGACGACGACGACGAGCTCGACGAAAGTGACGCGGACGACGACGACGCCGCCACCGACGACGAAGACGCCCCGCGGGCCTGAGCCCGCGCGACGACACGGCCGGATGCCCGCCCCTCGGGGCCGGTGTCCGGCCGTTTCTCGTATCGCGGGCGTGCCGGAGCTCCCGGGCGGGACTCAGGATGCCGGGTGGCCCGGCAGGTGCAGGAGGCCGTCCGATGCCTCGGCGAGGCCGTCGGCGATGAGGGAGTCGATCGCGCGGTCGCGCTGAACGGCGTCGGGCCAGTCGGGGACGACGGCGAACAAGGCGACGGGCGCGGGGGCGGCCTCGCGCAGCACCCTCAGCACGGCGCCGCGCGCCTGGCGGTCGCTGCCCTCGTACTTCGCCTGACGTCGGCGGCGGTCCTCCGACTCGGGGTATCCGGCCGCGCGCCAGGCGCACTGCGCCGCCAGCGGGCAGACCTCGCATCTCGGCGACCGAGCCGTGCACACGATCGCGCCCAGCTCCATCGCCGCCGCGTTGACGATGGCCGACTCGACGATGTCGTCGGGCAGCTCGGCATCCATCCGCGCCAGGTCGGCCTTGTTCGGGGATCCCGGCTGCGCGCGCCCCTCGACGGCTCGGGCGAGGACGCGCCGCGTGTTCGTGTCGACGACCGGATGCCGATCCCCGTACGCGAAGACCGCGACCGCGCGCGCCGTGTAGTCACCGATACCGGTGAGGGCCAGCAACGCGTCGACGTCGCGCGGAACCACACCGTCATGACGATCGTGGATCTCGACCGCCGCGCGGTGCAGCCACAGGGCCCGCCGCGGGTAGCCGAGATTGGCCCACTGCGTCACGGCGTCGGCCGGGGGAGCAGCGGCCAGGTCCGAGGGCGTCGGCCATCGGGTGAGCCAGGCGTCGAGGTGCGGGATCACCCGAGCGACCGGGGTCTGCTGCAGCATGAACTCGCTGACGAGCGTGCCCCACGCGCCGAACCCCTCGCGGCGCCACGGAAGATCGCGCGCCGCGTCGCGGTACCACTCGATGAGCGGGGCAGCGAGTCCTGGCATCCGTCCAGCCTACGAGCGCCCGCAGCGTGATTCGCCACGCATAAACGCTATCGCTGCGCAGAAACACGGTGAGAGCGCGTTTATGCGCACGGATCGCGTTTATGCGTGGGTGGGGGCGCCGGCCGGCGGGATGCGCCGGGCACGTGCACGCCGCGGGCGTGGCGGGCCGTCGGCCGGGTCGGCGTCGTCGGCACGCATGAACACTGTTGGTGCGCATAAACACCGTTCGTGCGCAGAAACACGGTGAGAGCGCGTTTATGCGCACGGATCGCGTTTATGCGCGGGAGCGGCGGGGCGTCCTGCGGACACCGGTTTCCGCGGATGGGGGAGGGCTGCGCGGCGGCGAAAGTAGGCTGGGAACATGTCGTCGCCCGATACCACCGCCCGTGATCTTCAGCGGAGTCTGCGCGACCTGATGCGGCAGAACAACCGCGCGGGGCGCGTCGTCGTCGCCGTCGACGGGCTCGACGCCGAGGCGGCGGGCGCCTTCGCCGATGCGTTCGCGGCCGCTGTCGACGAGGAGGGCACGGCGGTCTTCCGAGCGGCCCTCGCCGACGGGGCGCCGCGCGCCCGTGAGCGCCTGATCGCGCCCTTCCGAGCGGGCGAGTCGTTCGGGCCGGGCGAGGTCGCCCCCGCCGACGCGGTGCTCGTCGTCTCCGGACGCTTCCTCCATGCCTCCGAGGTGCGCGGACTCTGGAACTTCTCGATCTGGCTCGAGAGCAACCCGCCCATCGGCACGCCCCGTCCGGAACTGCCCGAGGCCGAGAAGCACTACCTCCGCACGGCGCGACCGAAGGCTGCGGCATCCGTCATCGTCGAGAACTCCGACCCCGCCCACCCCTTGCAGGTCTTCGGAGACTTCTGCTGATGGTGCGCCCCGGAATCCTCCTGGTCGACAAACCGGGAGGCATCACCAGCCATGACGTCGTGTCGCGGGCGCGCAAGGCGCTCGGCACCCGCAAGATCGGGCACGCCGGCACCCTCGACCCGATGGCGACCGGCCTTCTCGTGCTGGGCGTCGAAGGGGCGACGCGCCTGCTGACCTACATCGTGGGCGTCGACAAGACCTATGAGGCCACCATCCTGCTGGGTGTCGCCACCGACAGCGACGACGCCGACGGGATCGAGACGGCCCGAGCGGATGCCACGGCCCTGGCCGCCGTGACCGACGCGGCCATCGCCGCGGGCATCGCCGACCTGACCGGCGAGATCGAGCAGGTACCGAGCACGGTGTCGGCCATCAAGGTGGACGGGCGCCGCGCCTACGACCTGGCCCGCGCGGGGGAAGAGGTCGTGCTGAAGGCCCGGCGCGTGACGGTGTCGCGCTTCGCCGTTCGAGAGACCCGCCGGGGTGAGGCGACGATCGAGCTCGACGTCGTCGTCGACTGCTCCAGCGGGACCTACATCCGCGCCCTCGCCCGCGACCTGGGTGCGGCCCTCGGGGTGGGCGGGCACCTGACGATGCTGCGCCGCACGCGGATCGGCTCCTTCGACGTCGCCGTCGCGGCGCCCGTCGACGACATCGCCGAGAACGAGCTCGTGCCCCCCGCGACCGCCGCGGCCGTCGTGATGGGGGCGTTGGCCGTGGGCGCCGACGAGGCCCGCGACCTGCGACACGGCAAGCGCATCGACGGCGGCGGGCGCCTCACCGGAGCCGTGGCCGCGGCCATCGACCCCGACGGAGAGCTGATCGGCGTCGTCGAGAAGCGCGGCGCGCAGCTGAAGAGCGTCATGAACATGCCGACGGAGGCCGCCCGATGATCCTGTGGTTCACCCTCGCGCAGGTCGGCATCGCCGTGCTCGCCGGTCTCGTCGCCGTCGTGGCGGGGCTCGCCGGTCGCCGCCCGGGCGACGTCACGGTCGGCTCCCTCGCCCTCATCGAGCTGCTGCTCATCGTGCAGATCGTCGTCGCGATCATCGCGCCGTTCGCGGGAAACCCGCCGTCGGGCAGTCTGCTCGAGTTCTGGACCTACCTCGTGTCGGCGGCTCTCGTCCCCGTGGCCGGCGCCGCGTGGGCGCTCATCGAGCGCAGCCGCTGGAGCACCGTGATCATGGGCGTCGCCGCCCTCGCCGTCGCGGTCATGGTGTGGCGCATGTACGTCATCTGGGCGGTGCAGATCGCCTGATCGTCTCCGCCGACGATCCGGCCGAGCCACCACGCGCACGAGGCATCGCGCCATCAGGGTGCCCCACGGGCTCGGCGACCTCGCGGGGAGCGTATCCACGCCGGCGGCGGGGCCGTGCGGCGCGACGCCCTGGACGGGCTCGAGCAGGCCGCGGCGGGGGAGCGCCGCTCGGCGACGGCGTGAGCGAACTAGAATCGTGGGGTCATGGCATCCACCACTCCCACCCGCTCCCGGGGGATGACCGGCATCGGCCGTGTCCTCGTCGTCGTCTACGGCATCATGGCGCTCGCCGCCACGGGCCGATCGTTCGTGCAGATCGTGCGCGAGTTCGACGACGCCCCGCTGGCGTACTCGCTGTCGGCGCTCGCCGCGGTCGTGTACATCCTCGCCACCCTCGCCCTCATCTTCTCGGCGCGGCCCGCCTGGTACCGCGTCGCCTGGATCGCGATCGGCTTCGAACTCGTCGGCGTGCTCGTCGTCGGGACGCTCAGCCTCGTGCTGCCGGCGCTGTTCCAGCACCCGACGGTGTGGTCGGTGTACGGCTACGGCTACCTCTTCATCCCGCTCGTCCTGCCCTTCCTCGGCCTGTGGTGGCTCACGCGCCACCGCCGGATGGCACCGTGATCGTCTTCCGCGATCCGGCGGAGGTGCCGGCGGGGTTCGGCCCCTCGGTCGTCGCGATAGGCAAGTTCGACGGCGTGCACACCGGGCACCGGGCCGTCATCGATCGCGCGCGGGTCGATGCCTCCGACGGTGCCCGCGTCGTCGCCGTCACCTTCGACCGCAACCCGCTCCGCGTGCTGCGGCCCGATCTGTGCCCGACCGACGTGATCGGTCCGCACCAGAAGCTCGAGCTGCTCGAGCGCGCCGGGGTGGACGCGACCCTGCTGCTGACCTTCGACGAGGCGCTCGCGGCCCTTCCCGCCGAGGAGTTCGTCCGCCGCATCATCGTGGACGCCCTGCAAGCGCGGACGGTGCTGGTCGGCAGCGACTTCCGCTTCGGTGCCGGGGGAGCGGGCGACCCCGCGCTGCTCACGCGCCTGGGCGCCCAGCACGGCTTCCGCGTCGACGTCGTGGACGACGTGCGCGCGGTGCACGCCGACCGACGGGTGTCGTCGACCTGGATCCGCGAGGCACTGTCGGCCGGAGACGTGACCACCGCGGCTCGACTGCTCGGCCGTGCGCCGTCGGTCTGGGGCGAGGTCGTGCACGGCCTGAAGCGCGGGCGCGAGCTGGGGTATCCGACGGCCAACCTGTCGAGCGACCTCGAGGGCTTCGTGCCCGCCGACGGCGTCTACGCCGGATGGCTCGTCGATGTCGAGGGCGGCCGGCGCATCAGCTACCCCGCCGCGATCAGCGTCGGCACCAACCCGACGTTCGACGACGTGCACTCCCGCCAGGTCGAGGCGTACGTGCTCGACGAAACCGACCTCGACCTCTACGGACACCACGTCGAGGTGCGGTTCGTCGAGCGGGTGCGCGAGATGACGGCGTTCGACGGCATCGACGCGCTGCTCGTGCAGATGGCCGACGACGTGGAACGGACGCGCGCGATCCTCGCGTGAGGCGGGCGGGGTCGGGCCGGCGCGCTGCGGGTGGGGGCGTCGGATGTGGCACCGGGGTGCGGGGCATGGCCGCGCGGTCACCCACGGCCGAGCGGATCCGGCCGTCAGTCCTGCCGCGACAGGTGATTTCGGATGCCGAGGAACGCGGCCGTGGCGCCCAGCACCATCAGCGCGGCGGTGAAGAGGGCCGCCCGGTGGAAGCCGCCGAGATCGAGCGCGCCGCCCACCACCGCCGACACGCCCGCGATGGCGAGGAGACCGGCGACGCGGGAGACCGCGTTGTTGACCGCCGAGGCGATGCCCGAGCGCTCGGTGTCGATCGCGCCGAGCACGGCGGCGGTGAGGGGCGAGATCGTGGCGGTCAGGCCCAGGCCGAACACGACGATGCCGGGCAGCACCTGCGTCCAGTAGTCGAAGTCCTCGCCCACGGTGAGCAGCAGCAGCGAGCCGGCGGCCATCGCGAGCGGGCCCAGGGTCATGAACAGGCGCGGTCCGAAGCGTCCGGCGAGGGCGCCCATCCGGGAACTCAGCGCGATCATGAGCAGCGTGCTCGGCAGCGACGCGAGACCCGCGAGCGTGGCGGGCAGGCCCGCGCCCTGCTGCAGGTAGACGCTCACGACGAAGCCGTTCAGCGACAGGGCCGCGTACACGAACGCGGTGGCGAGGTTGCCGGCCCAGAAGTTGCGGGCGCGGAACAGATCGAGCGGCATCATCGGATCGCGCGCCACGCGCTGACGCACGAGGAAGCCGACGAAGGCTGCGGCGCCGATCACCCCCGGCATCCAGATCACCGGTGAGGTCCACCCGAGGTTCGGCTGCTCGATGAGGGCGAAGACGACCCCGCCGAGACCCGTTGCGCAGAGCACCGCGCCGAGGATGTCGACCCGGGCGCCGGGGCGACGATGGTCCCGTCGGCCCAGACGGGTGAGCAGCCACATCGTCACCGCGATCGGCAGCACGTTGACGAGGAACACCAGGCGCCACGACAGGGTGTCGACGAAGACGCCGCCGATCAGGGGACCCGCGATCATGGCGACGGTGGTGGCCCCGGTCCAGATGCCGATCGCGCGGGACTGCGCGGGGCCGCGGAAGGTCGACGTGATGAGGGCGAGAGAGCTCGGCACGAGCAGGGCCCCCGCCACGCCCTGCAGCGCCCGCGCCACGATGAGGAACTCCGCCGTCGGGGCCGAGGCGATCGCCACCGACGTGATGCCGAAGCCGATCAGGCCGACGCGGAGCACGACGACGCGGCCGAAGACGTCGCTGAGCGAACCGGCGACGAGGATGAACGCACCGAGGGTCACCAGGTACGCGTCGACCACCCACTGCTGGGTCGACAAGCCCCCGCCCAGCTCACCGGCGATCGCGGGGAGGGCGACGTTGACGACCGTTCCGTCGAGGAACGACACGAACGAGGCCAGGACCGCGATCGCGAGAACGGTGCGCTGCTCGCGTGTCATCGGCTCGGCCATGGCTCCAGCGTAGGGTCGCGCGGCGGGGGCGGGTCCGGTTCGGCCGCGGGACGGGCGGCCGCGGGAGGGAGCTTCGAGCAGCGGAGCCGGCGCGCGGTGGGGCGCGGGGTGCGCGGCGGACTGCTGCATCGTGTCCGGGCGACCCCCCGGAATACCCCCAGGGGGTATCGTGTTGTCCCGGGGGACACGAGGAGGAGCCATGCGCGAGAACACGGATGCCACCGCACCCACCGCCGAGGCGGTGCTCGACATCGAGGGCATGACGTGCGCAAGCTGCGTCGCACGCGTCGAGAAGCGCCTGCACCGCGTCGACGGCGTCGAGGCGGCGGTGAACCTCGCGACCGAGACCGCGCGCGTGCGCTACCCGGCCGAGCTCGACCCCGCCGCGCTGGTCGACGCCGTGCGGGCGGCCGGGTACGACGCCCGGGTGCGCACGCGCGGCGCGACGGCAGCGCCCGCCCCCGTCGCGGCGGTCGCCGTGCCCGCCCCGGGGGGAGAGATCGACGCCGTCACCGGTCGTGACATCGTCGCGCCGCACGGCCGCGCGGTGTCGACCCCGGTCGAGGTCGAGACCGCCCGCGACGACGCCGCCGCCGGATCCGACGCTGGCACGCACGACCACGCCGGCCCCGACGCCCACGGCGACCACGATCATGCTCCCGGCGCCCCCGGCGACCACGATCACGCGCACGCTCCCGGCGCCCCCGGCGCTCACGCCCACGACCACGCCGACGCCCCCGGAACCACGCCCCTGCGCGTGCGCCTCTGGGTCTCGCTCGGCCTGGCGGTTCCGGTCGTCGCGCTCGGAATGGTGCCCGCGTGGCAGTTCCCCGCCTGGCAGTGGGTCTCGCTCGTGCTCGCCACCCCGATCGTGCTCTGGGGCGGGTGGCCCTTCCACCGCGCGACCCTGCGCAACGCGCGCCACGGCGCGGCGACGATGGACACGCTCATCACCCTGGGCACGTTCGCGGCCTACCTGTGGAGCGTGTGGGCGCTCGTGTTCGGGACGGCCGGGCGCATCGGCATCCGGCACGAGGTGATGCTGTTCGGTCCCGTGCACGACTCCACCTCGGTCGTCTACTTCGAAGTCGCCGCCGCCGTGACGGTGTTCCTGCTGCTGGGTCGCGTGATCGAGCAGCGATCGACGCGTCGCGCCGGCGCGGCGCTCCGCGCTCTGCTCGACCTGGGTGCGCGCGAGGCCGAGCTGGCCGACGGTCGCCGCATCGACGTCGACGCTCTCGCCGTGGGCGACGAGTTCGTCGTACGCCCGGGCGCCACCGTCGCCACCGACGGCGAGGTGCTCGAGGGGCGCGCCTCGGTCGACGAGAGCATGCTGACCGGCGAGTCGGTTCCCGTCGAGGTCGGGCCCGGGTCGCGGGTCACCGGCGGCACGATCGCGGCGGGCGGTCGCCTGGTCGTCCGCGCGACGGGTGTCGGCGAGCAGACGCGCCTCGCCCGCATCGCGCGCCTCGTCGAAGACGCCCAGCTCGGCAAGAGCCGCGTGCAGCGCCTCGCCGACCGCATCTCGGGCGTCTTCGTGCCCGTCGTCATCGTGCTCGCGGTGCTCACCCTCGTGGCATGGCTCGTCGCCGGTCAGCCGGTCGCCGCCGGGTTCACCGCGGCCGTGGCCGTGCTCATCATCGCCTGCCCGTGCGCGCTGGGTCTGGCGACCCCGATCGCCATCCTCGTCGGCACGGGGAGGGGCGCGCAGCTCGGCATCCTGGTCACGGGTCCGGCGGCACTGGAATCGGCCGAGCGCATCGACACGATCGTTCTCGACAAGACCGGCACCCTGACCTCGGGCCGCATGAGCGTCACGACCGTCACGGTCGTCGACGGAGGGGATGCCGCCGACGCCCTGCGGCGCATCGCGGCGGTCGAGCGCGGGTCGGAGCACCCCGTCGCCCACGCGATCGTGGCGGCCGCCGGTGACGGACCCGTCGCCGGCGACCTCGAGGCGCTCCCCGGTCGGGGGATCGTCGGCGTCGTCGACGGGGTGCGCGTGTTCGCCGGGCGTCCCGCGCTGGCCGCCGACCTCGGCGCCGCGCTGCCGCCGGCGCTCGCCGCGGCGGTCGAGGCGGGCGAGCAGCGCGGAACGGTGATCGTGGCCGGATGGCCCGACGATCTGGGCGTCGTGCACGCCCGCGCCGTGATCGAGGTCGCCGACGCCGTGCGCCCCGAGAGCGCCGAGGCCGTCGCCGAGTTGCGCCGGATGGGTCTGGAACCGGTGCTGCTCACCGGCGACAACCCGCACATCGCGCGCGCGGTCGCCGCGGAGCTCGGCATCGAACGCGTCCGCGCCGGGGTGCTTCCCGAGGGCAAGGTCGCCGAGATCGCGGCGCTGAAGGCCGAGGGACGCACCGTCGCCATGGTCGGTGACGGGGTCAACGACGCCGCCGCCCTGGCATCCGCCGATCTGGGGATCGCGATGGGCGGGGGAACGGATGCCGCGCTGCACGCCAGCGACGTCGCCCTCATGCGCGATGACCCGCGCGGGATCGTCACCGCCGTCGCGCTCAGCCGTCGCACGATGCGCGTGATCCGCGGCAACCTGTTCTGGGCGTTCGCGTACAACGTCGCCGCTCTGCCGCTCGCCGCACTCGGACTGTTGAACCCCATGCTCGCCGGGGCGGCCATGGCCTTCTCGAGCGTCTTCGTGGTGCTCAACAGCCTGCGTCTGCGCCGCGCGTCCTGACCCGAGGCCGTTCGCGGGAGGTGCCAGTATCTGTCGCTTCAGTGGGCTCGGAAGCGACGAATATCGGCACCTCACGCGAGGAGGGGGTCGGGACCGCTAGAATATCGATGACCTCGTCATCCGCTTTCTCGCGAGCCGTTCCGGCGTAGACGCGTTGCGGGTCGCCGACACCGCCTCTTCGGCGGCGGTTCGCGCGACGATTCCCGGGGTCACTGATCCACCGGCATTCGCCGGACGCTCCGGACTGTCATCCGGACGACACGCTCAGGAGGAGCATGCCGACCACGGCAACCGCCGCCCGAGGCTCGAGCCAGCGGCGCAGGAAGACCACGTCATCCCGACGCGACGAAGAAGCCCCCGTCATCCCGATCCTCGCCCGCAAGGTGCGCGAGATCGAGGCCAAGGCCCAGCGTGGAAAGCTGGGGCCGACCAATCGCATCAAGTTCCAGGTCATCGCGTTCCTGGTGCGCGAAGAGCGCGCCCGGGTCAAGGCCGACACCGAGATCACCGACGCCGCGCGCGCCGAGCTGCTCAAGCGGCTCGACGGTGTGGCGACGATCCTCGCCAAGACCGCCGCGCGCGACACCTCGCTGATCCAGCTTCTCGAGGTCGACCAGACCACCTCGCCCGTCGCCCGGCGCATGCGCCGCGACTGGCTGATCGAGTCGGGCGCCGAGCTGCCGCCCGACGAGCTGATCATCACCGACACCGCCCCGCAGGTGACGCCGATGGTCTCGGCGGCTCTCGCCGAGAAGCAGGTCGTGCCGGCATCCATCGAGGCGCGCCAGATGGCGAACCCGTTCCTCGCCCCCGACCTCACCCCCCGCGCGACCGGTGACGCCCCGCGGCGCCGGCTCGACGGCTGGGAGCTCATGGGCCCGCTGTACAAGGCGTTCGAGATCGGCGCCGGTGGCTCGGCCGCCAGCATGGACCTCCCGCCCGTGCCCGAGTTCGACCGGCTCTCGCCGCGTGGACTCGAGGTCATGCCGCACCAGTCGCGCTTCCTCGAAGCCGTGCGCGAGGGGCACCGCTCCTTCCTGCTCGCCGACGAGCCCGGCCTCGGCAAGACGGCCGAGTCGGTGCTCGCGGCCTCGGTCGCCGACGCGTACCCGCTGCTCGTCGTGGTGCCCAACGTCGTCAAGATGAACTGGGCCCGCGAGGTGCAGCGCTGGACTCCGCAGCGTCGGGCCACCGTCATCTCGGGTGGTGGAGCCGACATCGACGCCTTCGCCGACGTCTTCATCGTCAACTACGAGATCCTCGACCGTCACCTGTCGTGGCTGTCGTCGATCGGCCTGAAGGGCATCGTCGTCGACGAGGCGCACTTCATCAAGAACCTCACGTCGCAGCGCTCGCAGAACGTGCTGGCCCTGGCCTCGCGCGTCCGTCAGCAGACGCGGGATCCGCTCATGCTCGCCCTCACGGGGACCCCGCTGATCAACGACGTCGAGGACTTCGACGCGATCTGGCGGTTCCTCGGCTGGACCAACGGCGAGAAGCCCGGTCCCGAGCTCATGGAGAAGCTGGATGCCACGGGCCTGACGCCCGCCGACAAGGCGTTCTACCCCGAAGCGCGTGAGGCCGTCATCTCGATGGGCATCGTGCGGCGCAAGAAGAAAGACGTCGCCGCCGACCTACCCGACAAGCTCGTGGCCGATCTGCCCGTCGAGCTCGACGACGAATTCGGTCGCTCGATCCGCCAGGCCGAGCGCGAGCTGGGTGCCCGCCTCGCGGCGAAGTACCGCCGCATCATCGAGGCCCGCGGCGATCGCGGACTTGCCGCCGGCGAGATCGACGACGACATCGTGCGCCTCGTCGCCCACGGCGAGCTCGAAGAGGCCAAGGCCGCCGGTTCCGGCAGCGAGAACGTCTTCACGATGGTCCGCCGCATCGGTCAGGCCAAGGCGCACCTCGCGGCCGACTACGCCGTGCAGCTGCAGCGCTCGGTGGGCAAGGTGGTGTTCTTCGCCAAGCACATCGACGTGATGGATGCCGCCGAGGCCCACTTCAAGGCATCCGGGCTCAAAGCCGTGTCGGTGCGCGGAGAGCAGACGTCGACGGCCCGCCAGGCTGCGATCGACGCCTTCAACACCGACCCGAGCGTCGGCATCGCGGTGTGTTCGCTCACCGCCGCCGGCGTCGGGCTGAACATGCAGGCGGCGTCGAACGTCGTGCTCGCGGAACTGTCGTGGACCGCGGCCGAGCAGACGCAGGCGATCGACCGCGTGCACCGCATCGGTCAGGGCGAGCCCGTGACCGCGTGGCGCATCATCGCCGCGCACACGATCGACACGAAGATCGCCGAGCTCATCGACTCGAAAGAGGGACTCGCCCAGCGCGCCCTGGACGGACAGTCGATCGAGGCCGGCTCCAGCGATTCCGTGCAGCTCTCGGCGCTCATGCACCTGCTGCGTCAGGCGCTCGGCGCGGCCTGAGCCGTCGCTTCTCGCACGCCCCGGGGCTTCGGCCTCGGGGCGTTCGTGCGCGTTGATCGATTTCCAGGCTCTGTCCGGCGGCGGAGAGGAACAGGGAGGCTAGGGTCGGCACATGACCCTCCATCCCGACGCGTTGCTGGCGGGACCACGAGGGCGCCGCTTGTGTCTCGAGGTTCTGCTGGGCGAGAAGGGCCGGCGCGGCGTTGAGGATGCGGCCGCCGCGGTGTCGTGGGCCGCGCGCCCCCTGGCCGAAAACCCGGGTACGTTCTTGGTCATCGGGTCCGACACGTCCGCGTTCGTCGAGCCCCAGGTGAGCCCCGCCGACGCGGCCGCGGCCGCGGCGCTCGGTCGCCTCCGGGCCACCGCCGTCACCGGTGCTGTGCTCGACACGGCGCTCGCCGTGGCCGTCGATCTGGCCGCCTACTGGCAGCCGCCGTACGGCGAGGACGTCCTGTTGGCGACCGACGAGATGCATCCGGTCCTCGAGCCGGTGGCAGCAGCGATCGCCGCCTCGACCCTTGCCGAGTGGTGGACGAGTCCGGTGGACCACGCGGCCCAGGCGACGGTGTGCTCGGAGACTCCTCGCCCGCCGGCAGCACACCCGGTCGTGGTCCTGGCCCGCTGGCGCGACGATATCGCAGCGGAAGAACACAGCTTCGCGACGGAATTCGCGGGCCGGGACGTCTCGGGAACCTGGTGGTCGACGCCTCCGACCGGCCTCCCGCGCACGACTCGCGTGCGCGGCACGACGGGTCCCGCCGGACTGACCCTCGTCGAAGACTCCCTCGGATGGGAATCGGCCCGCGTCGAGCCCGTGCGCGCGCCCCATGGGGACGTCATCGAGATCGACGGCCCCGAGACCTGGGCGGCGTTGTGCCGGCGGCATCCGCTCCCCGTCACCGCCTCCCGCCGATACGTGTGGTCCATGACCACCGGACGTGAGGGAGCGTGGGTGCAACCCGATTGGGCGGCGTTCGCGCGTGAGGCCGTCGGCGTGCACCTCAGTGTCGCGGGATACCTCACGACGGCCGGGCGTGCCATCGACGTCGGCGATCTCGGGGCGAGCGTGCTCGCCGGCTGGGGGCCGGACGAGACGTTCTGGTTCGAGGTGGCGCCAACAGTGGGTCCCGCGGAAAGCTGGGTCATCGACCCGCACGGAGACGAGCGCCGATGGCGCCGGTCGTGACGGCTGCGCGGGGTCCCGGGCCCACGGCATCCGGAGGCGGTGCCCCCGCCGTGTGGCACCGCTCCCGTCTGCGGCGATAGGGTCGGAGACGGCAACGGCGCCGACCTCCACCCGAACCACAGCACTTGAGGACTCTGCCCATGAAGATCGGCATCCTGACCAGCGGCGGCGACTGCCCCGGGCTGAACGCGGTCATCCGTGGCGTCGTGCTCAAAGGCACGACCAACTACGACATCGAATTCGTCGGCATCCGTGACGGGTGGCGCGGCGTCGTCGACGGCGATTTCTTCCCCCTGACGCGTCACGAGGTGAAGGGGCTGTCCAAGGTCGGCGGCACCATCCTCGGCACCAGCCGCACCAACCCCTACGAGGGCGCGCGCGGCGGCGCCGAGAACATCTCGAAGACCATGTACGGGCACCGCATCGACGGCATCCTGGCCATCGGCGGCGAGGGCACGCTCGCGGCGGCCGACCGTCTGTCGAAGGACGGTATCAACGTGCTCGGCGTCCCCAAGACGATCGACAACGACCTGCGCGCGACCGACTACTCGTTCGGCTTCGACACCGCCGTGAACATCGCGACGGATGCCATGGACCGCCTGCGCACGACCGGCGACTCGCACCAGCGCTGCATGGTGGCCGAGGTCATGGGTCGCCACGTCGGCTGGATCGCGCTGCACGCGGGTATCGCCGCGGGCGCGCACGTCATCTGCATCCCCGAGGTGCCGATGTCGATCGACGAGATCGTCGAGCAGGTCACCCGCGCCCACGACCGCGGCCGCGCGCCGCTGGTCGTCGTGTCGGAGGGCTTCAAGCTCACCGGCATGGACGAAGCGTTCAGCGACAAGGGCCTCGACGCCTTCAACCGTCCCCGCCTCGGCGGGATCGGCGAGCTGCTCGCGCCCGAGATCGAGCGCCTCACCGGCATCGAGACCCGCTCCACGGTGCTCGGCCACATCCAGCGCGGTGGCTCGCCGTCGGGCTTCGACCGCGTTCTCGCGACGCGCCTCGGCCTGCACGCCGCCGACGCGCTGAACGAAGGCGCCTGGGGCCAGATGGTCGCGATGCGCGGCACCGACATCGTGCGCGTGCCGTTCGCCGACGCCCTCGGCGAGCTGAACAGCGTGCCCCTGTACCGCTACGAAGAGGCCGCCGCGCTGTTCGGTTGAGACGCGCTCGTTCGTCGCCCCGTCCCGCTCGCGCGGGGCGGGGCGTCTGCGTTTCGGCGAGGCGCGTGTCCCACTTCGTGCAGCTTTACGGTCGCTTTCCTGCTCGAAGTGGGACATGCCCGTCGCGAGGAGACACGCCTCACGATCTGCGCAGACGGTGATCTGGCGGCTTACCTGCCATGTCCCACTTTGTACAGTTGCGGCGGAGGAAACCTGCACGAAGTGGGACATGCGAGCGGTCACTCACGCCAGCCCGCGCGTTCGAGCGCCTCCCGTACCTTTCGAACCGCCGGAGCGCCGTCGGACCGCATGTGGTGGAAGATGACGCGCACGTGCTCCCAGCCGCAGGCTCGGATGGCGTCCCATCGATCGGCGTCCCGTGCGAACTGCCGCATGTCTTCGGCGTGGACGCGGCCGTCGTACTCGGCACCGACCTTCCACTGGGGATAGGCCAGGTCGAGCTCGGCGACGAAGCGGTCTTCGGTATCGCGCAGCACCCAGGAGATCTCCGGCTCGGGCAGACCGTTGCGCACGAGCACCAGGCGAAGGCGGGTTTCGGCCGCCGAACGCGGTCCATGACGGCTGAGCGCGAGCGCGCGGGCGAGCGCCTTACCCTCGCTATCGCCCATGCGGGCGATCTCGGCGCGAAGGTCATCGGCATCGACCCGCGGGCGCAGTTCGGTGAGCAGGAAGTCGGCCGCTGCGACGAGGTCGTCGATGCGCCAGAGAGCCGCGCATTGTCGCCATGCCCTGACGGGGTCCTCGACGGGCCAGCCCTCCGGTGTGCGCGCGGTGGCCGCGTCACGCGTCTGAAGTCGATGGCCGCGGACGCCGCCGATGCGCGGCTCGCGTCTCGGGCGATGCGCCGACACATGGATGCCGGGAAGCCAGGGATACGGAGGCAACGGAACGCCGAGCAACCCCAGCGCGGTTTCGTGGCTGAAGAACTGTCCGTCGCGAAGGCGCGGCGCGTACTCGGCGGCGCGGGCGCGCAGATCGTCGGGAGGCGCAGGCGCAGCGATGGAACGAACGCCGCGGTACGGCATCCGCATGCCGACGTGGCGCAGAGCGAAGCGCGAGCGCCCCGACGCAACGGCATCGCGGACGGAGAAGATCAGCGGATCGTCGACCATCACTCGAGGATGCAGGCACTGCGACTGCGGTCACGAGTGCGCGGGGCGTTCTGTGGATGGCCGCGCGCATCGGCGCGCGGGGGAGGACCGTCCCCGCCCGACGGTGCTCAGCAGGCGGTGAGCGGCCGCCGTGAGCCCGTGTCCCACTTCGTGCGAGATTCAGGCGCGATAGCCGCACAAACTGGGACATGCCCACGGGGGCGACGGCAGGCGGCCACCGCCTCGGCCGACGGTGAGCGGCCGCCGTGAGCCCGTGTCCCACTTCGTGCGAGATTCAGGCGCGATAGCTGCACAAAGTGGGACACGCCCTGCAGCCCATAACGCCGAACGCCCCGCCGCACGAAGCGACGAGGCGTCCAGCACCGGGGCATCCAGCGGCGGCTCGGCCTACTCCGCCAGGCCCAGCACGTCGAGCAGCCACGCGATCTCGAAGGCGCGCTCGCGCCAGGCGTTGTAGCGGCCGCTGACGCCGCCGTGGCCGGCGACCATCTCGCACTTCAGCAGCGCGTCGGCGCCCACGTCGCGCAGGCGCGCGACCCACTTGGCGGGCTCGACGTACAGCACGCGGGTGTCGTTGAGCGAGGTGACCGCCAGGATGCGGGGGTACTCGACGCCCTCGCGCACGTTCTCGTACGGCGAGTACGACTTCATGTACGCGTAGACGTCGGCGTCGTGCAGGGGGTCTCCCCACTCGTCCCACTCGATGACGGTGAGGGGGAGCGAGGGGTCGAGGATGGTCGTCAGCGCGTCGACGAAGGGCACATCGGCGAGGATGCCGGCGAACAGCTCGGGCGCGAGGTTGGCGACGGCGCCCATGAGCAGTCCGCCCGCGCTGCCGCCCTCGGCGACGATGCGGTCGGGCGTGGTGTACCCGGCATCGACGAGGTGGCGGGCGGCGGCGACGAAGTCGGTGAACGTGTTGCGCTTGGCGCGCATCTTGCCGTCTTCGTACCACTGCCGACCCATCTCGCCGCCGCCGCGCACGTGCGCCACGGCGAAGACGACGCCTCGGTCGAGCAGCGAGAGACGCGGCACCGAGAAGCCGGGCTCGATGGAGTGCTCGTACGATCCGTAGCCGTACAGGTGCACGGGACGCGGAGCCGCACCGGGCTCGCCGAACGAGCGCTTCCACACCAGCGACACGGGCACCTGCGTGCCGTCGTCGGCGGGGGCCCACACCCGTGCCTGGCCGTAGTCGTCGGGGTCGAAGCCGCCGAGCACGGGCTGGCGCTTGCGCAGCAGCAGCTCGCCGGTGGCGACGACGTAGTCGAACACGGTGCCGGGGGTGACGAACGAGCCGTAGCCCAGCCGCAGGACCGGGGGAGCGTACTCGGGGTTGCCGCCGGTGCCGACGCTGTACAGCGGCTCGTCGAAGGCGATCTCGGTCACCGCGCCATCGGCGTACGACAGCATCCCCAGGCGCGCGAGGCCGTCGCGACGGTAGCCGACCACGCCCCAGTCGCGGAACGTGTCGACGCCGAGCAGCCGCTGACCGGTGCGGTGGGGGATCACCGTCTCGCGGGGGCCTTCGGGATCGGATGCCGAGACCCGCACGAGTTCGAAATCGAGGGCGCCGTCGTTGTGGAGCACGTAGAGCACGTCGTCGCCGTCGACGACGGCGTGCGACGAGGAGTACTCGACGCCCTCACGACGCGGCCACACCACGCGGGGCTCGCCGCGGAGGTCGTCGGCGTCGAGCAGCCACTCCTCGGACGTGATGGAGGAACCCATCTCGATCACGAGGAAGCGATCGCTGCGGGTGAAGTCGGCGCCGACCCAGTAGCGGTCGTCGGGCTCGTGGAACAGCTTCACGTCGGCATCCACGGGGGTGCCGATCTCGTGCAGCCACACGGTGTCGGGACGCCAGGCGTCGTCGACGGTCGTGTAGACGATGAAGCGCCCGTCGGGCGAGAAGGTCGCCCCCGAGAAGGTGTCGGGGATCTCGTCGGCCAGCGTCTCGCCGGTGGTCAGGTCGCGCACGCGCACGGTGTACCGCTCGTCGCCGGCGACGTCGACGCCGTAGAGCATGCGGGTGCCGTCGTTCGAGATCTCGAAGCTGCCGAGCGAGAAGAAGTCGGTGCCCTCGGCCTCGACGTTGCCGTCGAACAGCACCTGCTCGCCGGCGACGGGGGTGCCGGGCGAGAGAGTGGGCGGGGTCCAGTCGTCGGGGGAGTCCAGGGGCGCCCGGCACTGGATGCCGTACTGCGCGCCCGCGACGGTGCGGCCGTAGTACCACCAGTCGCCGCGGCGCGCGGGGACCGAGAGGTCGGTTTCGAGGGTGCGGCCCTTGATCTCGCCGAAGATCGTGTCGCGCAGGCCCGCGAGGTGCCCGGTGCGGGCCGTCGTGTAGGCGTTCTCGGCCTCGAGGTGCCCGACGACCTCGGCGTCGTCTTTCGCGCGCAACCACTCGTACGGGTCGTCGAAGGTGTCGCCGTGGTGCGAGCGCGAGACGGGCCGGCGGGCGGCGACGGGCGGGGTGGGCTGCGGGTCGAGGTCGGTCACCGTTCCACGGTAGTGCGCTCCTCCGACGCGGGCTTCGGAGAACGCTCAGCGAGCCGCGCGCGTTTGACCCCCGGGGTCCCCGATGACAGGATGTGGACGGGACCCCGGTGAACGGGTGTCGAACTCCAGGTGAACTCTTCGTTCGTCGCGCCGATCCCGTCGGCATCCCTTCTTCCTTCTCACGGAAAGCGAACGGTGGAGAGCGCAGCCCTCATCATCATGCTGGTCATCGCGCTGGCACTGTTCTTCGATTTCACCAACGGATTCCACGACACCGCCAACGCGATGGCCACCCCCATCGCCACCGGTGCGCTGAAGCCGAAGGTCGCCGTCCTCTTGGCGGCCTCGCTCAACCTGGTGGGCGCGTTCCTGTCGACCGAGGTCGCCAAGACGATCTCGGGCGGCATGATCCGCGAAGACCAGTTGAGTCCCGACATCTTCCCGCCCATCATCTTCGCCGGTCTGATCGGCGCGATCACCTGGAACATGCTGACGTGGCTGCTGGGGCTCCCCTCGAGCTCGTCGCACGCGCTGTTCGGCGGCCTGATCGGCGCGACGCTCGTGGGCGTCGGCGCCTCGGCGATCGACACGGGCGTGGTGCTGAGCAAGGTGATCCTGCCGGCGTTGATCGCCCCTCTGACGGCCGGCATCATCGCCTTCACCGTCACCAAGATCGCCTACGGCATCACGCGCCGGTACGACATGAAGGCCGACGGGCGCGACGGCTTCCGCTGGGGCCAGATCTTCACCTCGTCGCTCGTGGCTCTGGCGCACGGCACCAACGACGCGCAGAAGACGATGGGCGTCATCACCCTCGCCCTCATCACCGTCGGGTGGCAGTCGTCGGCGAACCCCGACCCGCAGCTGTGGGTCGTCTTCGCCTGCGCGATCACGATCGCGCTCGGCACCTACATGGGCGGCTGGCGCATCATCCGCACGCTCGGCAAGGGGCTCACCGACGTCAAGCCCGCGCAGGGCTTCTCGGCCGAGACCTCCACGGCGGCCACGATCCTGGCATCCAGCGCCCTCGGCTTCGCGCTGTCGACGACGCAGGTGGCCTCGGGATCCGTCATCGGTTCGGGCCTCGGCCGCCGCGGCTCGACCGTGCGGTGGAACACCGTGGGCCGCATCATGATCGGCTGGGTGCTCACGCTTCCCGCCGCCGGCGCCGTGGGCGCCGCCGCGGCCCTGATCGTGGTCTGGTTGGGCGGATGGGGCGTGGCGGTGGATGCCGTGATCGCGGTCGTCATCGTTCTCGGTCTGTTCCTGCGCTCCCGGCGCGACTCGGTGACCTCGGCCAACGCGATGAGCGAGGTCGCCGACTCCGGCGCCGCCGTGAAGGTGCCGCGCAAGCCCGAGCCCACGCGCGGCCAGCGCCGCCACGACGACGCGAGGAAGGACCGCGCGTGAGCATCGACTGGGAAGCCTTCCTGCACGTCTTCGTCGCCGCCCTGCTCGGGGCGACGGTGGTCGTGACGTTCTACGCCCTGGGTTTGCGCCTGCTGGTGCGCGGTGGCCGTCCGCCGCTGGTGGCGCCGGCGGAGTTCACCGACGCCATCACCGTGCTCACCGACAAGCAGAAGCGTCGCGCCGAGAGGGCGGTCGACAAGGCCGCCGCGCGCAACCCGCTGAGCGAGGGGCAGAAGCGCCTTTCGCTGGTCGCCGCCTACCTCTGCTTCGCCGTGTGCGCCGCAGTCGTGCTCGGCGCGCTGCTGCTGATCCTGCTCAACCACTGATCCTGCTCGCCCACGGAGGCGCCCGGGGAGCGGTGTCGGAGGCCCCTCGTAGGCTGGGGGCATGGCATCCGTGCAGTTCGGTCAGCATGCGCCCGCCGCGCGCGTGATCCTCCACCTCAGCGATACGCACCTGCTGGGCGGCGGCCGGCTGCTCGGCGATCGCTACGACACGGCGCAGCACCTGCGCCGCACGCTCGCGGCCGCCGAGGCGACCGGGGTGCGACCGGATGCCGTGGTCTTCACCGGCGATCTGACCGACCTCGGCGAGCCCGAGGCCTACCGGGCGCTGCGCGCCGAGGTCGAACCGTGGGCGGCGCGTCTGGGGGCGCCGGTCGTCTGGGTGGCCGGCAACCACGATGAACGGCCCGCGCTGCGCGCCGAGCTGCTCGACGGCGAGCCGAGCGAGGAGCCCGTGACCGGGGTGTACGACCTCGGGGGACTCCGGCTCATCGCGCTCGACTCGACCGTGC
This sequence comes from Microbacterium sp. Leaf179, assembly GCF_001423785.1. Taxonomy (NCBI): domain Bacteria; kingdom Bacillati; phylum Actinomycetota; class Actinomycetes; order Micrococcales; family Microbacteriaceae; genus Microbacterium; species Microbacterium sp. Leaf179. The sequence continues at coordinate 1,361,630 of NZ_LMPH01000001.1, forward strand.
CGGGGTGGCACCACGGCGACCTCGACGCCGCCCAGCTCTCGTGGTTGCGCGCCGAGTTGGCCGAGCCGGCGCCGCGGGGCACGATCCTGGCGCTGCACCATCCGCCGCTGCCCTCGCACATCCCGTTCTTCGACATCCTCGAGTTACGCGATCAGCGCGGTCTCGCCGACGCGATCGCGGGCACCGACGTGCGCGCGATCCTCGCGGGCCACCTGCACTATTCGACGTCGGGGACCTTCGCCGGGGTGCCGGTGAGTGTGGCCGCGGCCTCCTGCTACACGATGGACCTCGCCCGCCCCGCCGACGAGGTCAATGGAATGGACGCCGGGCGCGCGTTCCACCTCGTGCACGTGTGGGACGACACGATCACCCACGCGGTGGTCCCGGTCGTCGACGCACAGGCCACGGGCTTCTTCACGCCCGAGTGGACGGCGCGCATGGCGGCGTTGAGCCCCGAAGAGCGACTCGAGGCGTTCTCGCGCAAGCGGTGACGCCGCCGCGACGGCCGCCGCGTTCGGTATACGCGCCGGAGCGTGTCGGCCGGGCGACAGGCCGCAGTGTCGAACGACCGCAACGGGACCGGTGGCTAGGCTCGTGGCATCCCTGCTCGCCGTGACAACCCACGAGGACACCACATGGCTTTGGACGCAATGACGCGCACCCGTACCGAGACCGATTCCCTGGGATCCCTCGAGATCCCCTTCGAGGCGTACTGGGGCATCCACACCGCGCGCGCGCTCGAGAACTTCCCCATCGCGAAGCGGCCGATCTCGGTCTACCCCGATCTCGTGCGAGCCCTCGCGATGGTCAAGCAGGCCTCGGCCCGCGCGAACCGCGAGATCGGCGTGCTCGACGCCGCGAAGGCCGACCTCATCGACCGCGCCGCCCAGCGCGTGATCGACGGCGAGTTCCACGACGAGTTCACCGTGGGCGTCATCCAGGGCGGGGCCGGCACCTCGACCAACATGAACGCCAACGAGGTCATCACCAACATCGCCCTCGAGCTCGCAGGCCGCGAGAAGGGCGACTACGGCTTCCTCTCGCCCATCGACGACACCAACCGCAGCCAGTCCACCAACGACGTCTACCCGACGGCCATCAAGATCGGGCTGGCGCTCACCCTGCAGAGCCTGCTCGAAGAGCTCGCGTTGCTGCGTCAGTCTTTCCTGACGAAGTCCGAGGAGTTCCACGACGTCCTCAAGGTCGGCCGCACCCAGCTGCAGGATGCCGTGCCCATGACGCTCGGACAGGAGTTCCACGGGTTCGCCACGACGTTGGGCGAGGACTACAGCCGTCTGACCGAGAACGCCTACCTGCTGTACGAGATCAACATGGGCGCCACGGCCATCGGTACGGGCATCACCGCTCACGCCGGGTACGGGGCCGCTGTTCTGCGGCACCTGCGCCAGATCACCGGGCTCGATCTCGAGACCGCGACCGACCTGGTCGAATCCACGAGCGACACCGGCGCGTTCATGTCGTTCTCGTCGTCGCTCAAGCGCAACGCCGTCAAACTGTCGAAGATCTGCAACGATCTGCGTCTGCTCTCCAGCGGTCCGCAGGCGGGCCTCGGCGAGATCAACCTTCCGGCGCGCCAGGCCGGCTCGAGCATCATGCCCGGCAAGGTCAACCCCGTCATCCCCGAGGTCGTGAACCAGGTCGCGTTCTCGGTCGTGGGGGCCGACATGACGGTGACCATGGCGGTCGAGGGCGGGCAGCTGCAGCTCAACGCCTTCGAGCCCGTCATCGCCCACTCGATCTACCAGTCGATCACGTGGATGCGGCAGGCGATGTGGACCCTGCGGGTCAACTGCGTTGACGGCATCACCGCGAACCGCGAGCGCCTGGGAGCCATGGTCGGCTCCTCGGTCGGCGTCGTGACGGCGCTGACGCCCTTCATCGGCTACGCGGCGTCGGCGGCCCTGGCCAAGACGGCTCTGCTGACGCACCGCAACGTCGCCGACCTGGTCGTCGAGGCCGGGCTGATGACGCGCGACGAGGTCATCAAGCAGCTTTCGCCGGCGCGCCTGTCGGGCCTGCACCCGATCACAGAGGCGATCCCGGTCATCCGTGCCGTCGAGGACGTCGTCGAAGGCTGAGACGAACGAACGCCGGGGCCGGGACCAGTGGTCGCGGCCCCGTCGTCGTGTCGAGGGTGAGCGCCGAGTCGCCCGCCCGGGGGTCGGGCGTCGGTCACCGGGCAGCCGTCACCGTCGGTCCGGCGGCGCCGTCGCCGCGCGGGCGTGGCTCAGTCGACGATCCGGCAGTGCGTGGTCAGCTCGCCGATCCCGTCGATCCCCACGGTCACCGTCGAGCGGTCGCGCAGGAAGATCTGCGGGTCGCGCGAGTAGCCCGCTCCGCCGGGGCTGCCGGTCGAGATGAGCGTGCCGGGCAGCAGGGTCGCCGACTCCGACAGCTTGTGGATGAGCGTCGCGACCGTGCGCACCATCTGGCCGGTGCTGGCATCCTGCACCGTGTGCCCGTCGACGACGGTCCAGATGTGCAGATCCTGCGGGTCGGGGATCTCGTCGGCGGTCACCACGAACGGGCCCGTCGGGGTGAAGCCGTCGAACGACTTGCACCGCGACCACTGCGCCTCCGAGAACTGGATGTTGCGCGCCGTGATGTCGTTGACGACGGTGTAGCCCCACACGTGGTCGAGGGCGTCGGCCTCGGCGACGTCACGCCCGGGGCGCCCGATGATCACGCCGAGTTCGGCCTCGTAGTCGACGGCCTCGCTGAGCTGTCGCGGCCACGTCGTCGTCGCACCGTGGGCGGTGAGGGAGTTGGGCCACAGCACGAAGACGGTGGGCCCGGTGTCGGTCTTCAGCCCCAGCTCGCCCGAGTGGGCGGCGTAGTTCAGGCCGACCGCGAGGATCGCCGGGGGAGCGAGCACCGCCGAGGCGAAGGCGACGCCCGAGAGCGCATGCCGCGGTGCACCGACGGACGCCGCGCGCACGCGCTCGAGCAGGGCGTCACCGCCGGCGATGAGCTGTTCGAGCTGGCGGGGGGCGCCCTCGAAGAACTCGTCGACGAACGAGAACTCGTCATCGTGGACGCTGACGAGACGGGGGGACTCCGCCCCCTCCGGGGAACGGACGTGGGCGAATCGCATGCCTCCACGCTACCGGGCCGCACCGGCGGGGAGTCGTCGCAAGCCCGGGATGCCGTGTCGCCGGCCGCCCCTAGGCTGTGCGCATGAGCTACCCCTCGCCGTTGGCGCAGCCCGGTTCCGCCGAGCCCGCCCGCATCTCCCCGGCACCGCAGGCGGCCGGCTCGGCCGCGCCTCCGCGCCGGCGCCGCGGGGGCATCGCCCTGTGGGTGGTGGCCGTACTCCTGGTGCCGGTGCTCGCCCTGCTCGTCCGCTACTTCACGGGCGTGTTGGGAACGGCGGCCTCGTTCATCGGGCTCGTGCTGGCGGTGATCCCGTTCGTCATCGTCTGGTTCGCGGTGCGCTACATCGACCGGTGGGAGCCCGAACCGAGACGACTGCTCGTGTTCGCCGTGGCCTGGGGCGCGGTGGCGGCCGTCGCCCTCGCGCTGGGGGTGGACCTGGTCCTCACCCTGGCGGTGGGCCGGCTGCCGGCCGAGTTCAGCTCGGTCGTGCAGGCACCGATCGTCGAAGAGCTCGCGAAGGGCCTCGGCGTGCTCCTGATCTTCGTGTTCGCCCGACGGTTCTTCGACGGCCCGGTCGACGGGATCGTCTACGGCGCGCTGATCGGTGCGGGCTTCGCCCTGACCGAGAACGTGCAGTACTTCGCCATCAGCTATCTCGAGGGCGGCCCGGGCCAGGTCGCCACGACCTTCTTCCTGCGCGCGGTGCTGTCGCCGTTCGCGCACGTCATGTTCACCAGCCTCACCGGCTTCGCGTTGGGCCTCGCCGCGCGTCGCGGGCTGCGTGGGGGCGGTGCCCTCGCCTACGGGATCCCCGGAGTGCTCGCCGCGATCGTTCTGCACGGGCTGTGGAACGGCTCGGCCACGTTCGCCAACTTCTTCGAGGTGTACGCCACGCTGCAGGTGCCGCTGTTCCTGGCGTTCATCGCCGGCATCCTGGCACTGCGGCGCGAAGAGACGCGTCTCACCCGCGCACGGCTGGGCGAGTACGCCGTCGCGGGCTGGTTCACGCCGCAAGAGGTCGACATGCTCGCCACCCGCCCCGGGCGCCGTTCGGCCCTCGCGTGGGCGCGCACGTTGCCCGGTGACCGCACGGCGGTGATGAAGGCCTTCATCGCGGATGCCACGGCACTCGCCGCCGCGCGCCAGCGCGCCCTGTCGGGGCGCGATCCGCAGGCGGTCGCCACCGAGCGGTACCTGCTCGAGCGCACCACCGACGCGCGGGCGGCGCTGCTCGCGCCGTGAGGTCTTGACAGCGCGGCGAGGCGGGAGCACCATCGATGTAGGCCAACTCAGCGCCCGGTAGACACGCAGGCATCGCCGCGGCACCGGGCGCTGAGTCTTTGTCCAGGGGCGGTCATCGACCGCCGGGCCGTGCTTGGATGGAGGCATGACTGATCGCACCAAGCCGGAGTTCGACGCTCCCAGCGGCCCCGCCCCCTCCGACCTCGTCATCCGCGACATCGCCGTCGGCGACGGCGCCGAGGCGAAGCCCGGCGGCACCGTCACCGTGCACTATGCCGGTGTGGAGTACGAGTCGGGCGAAGAGTTCGACTCCTCGTGGGGCCGGGGCGAGAGCATCCAGTTCCCCCTCCGTGGCCTCATCCAGGGCTGGCAGGACGGCATCCCGGGCATGAAAGTCGGCGGTCGCCGCGAGCTCGTGATCCCGCCGCACCTGGCCTACGGTCCCGCCGGCGGACACTTCCTGGGTGGCAAGACCCTCATCTTCATCATCGACCTGCTCAAGGTCGGCTGACCAGCCGTTTCTTCACGGAACGTTCACGAACCCGAGGGGGCTGCGGCTCCCTCGGGTTCGTTATTTTCCTCGATCGTGGAATACATTCGTGTGAATGGGAGTTGGATCCCGGCAGGACGCCGAAGCGGCTCCCCAGACCTCTAGGAGTGACATGACTGACACCACCGCCCTCGACATCCCCGGCTACAAGACCGGCACCTGGGTCCTCGACCCGTCGCACAGCGAGGTCACCTTCTCGGTGCGCCACATGATGATCTCGAAGGTGCGCGGCACGTTCGGTGTGAAGAGCGCCACCATCGTCGCCCCCGAGAACCCGCTCGAGGCCACCGTCGAGGCCTCCGTCGACGTGACCTCCGTCGACACCAAGGACGAGGGCCGCGACCAGCACCTGCGCTCCGCCGAGTTCTTCGACATCGAGACCTACCCGACGATGGACTTCCGCTCCACCGGTGTGCGCGTCGAAAAGGGCGACTTCCTCGTCGACGGTGACCTCACCATCCGCGGCATCACCAAGCCCGCCACCTTCTCGCTCGACTTCGGCGGCTTCGGCACCGACCCGTGGGGCAACTACAAGGCCGGCGCGACCGCCAAGACGGTCATCAACCGCGAAGACTTCGACCTCACCTGGAACGCCGCCCTCGAGACCGGCGGCGTGCTGGTCGGCAAGGACGTCACCATCGAGCTCGACCTGCAGCTCGCGCTCCAGGCGTGATCTCCGCGAAGGCCCCGGGTGCTCGGCATCCGGGGCCTTCCGCGTTTCTCGGGCGACCCCGGGTGCTCGGCATCCGGGGTCGTTGTGGTTTCTCCGTCGTGCGCGGGCGCCGCCCGCGGTGCGTCACCCCGCGGTGACGCGACGCCGCAGGCGCAGCCTCTGCTGCACGAGCAGGATGCCGACGAACACCACGGCCGCCCCCACGGGTTCGTTCCACGAGATGCGCTCCCCGAGCACGAGGATGCCGAGAGCCACCCCGACCACGGGGGTGATGTACGTGACGGTCGAGGCCCGGGTGGGCCCCCAGGCGCGCAGGGTGTTCTGGTTCCAGACGTAGGCGATGCCGGTGCCGAGTACCCCCAGGGCGACGATGCTGAGCACCACCGGGGTCGTCAGGTCCATCGGCTCGGCGAGGATCACGGGCGACAGCAGCACCATGAACGCCGCCGCCGGGCCGATGTAACCGAAGGCGAAGGCGATGCCCGACAGTCCGGTGTCGCCGAGGAACCGACGCATGTACGCGAGGCTGAAGCCGTAGCAGGCGGTGGCGCCCAGCAGCGCGATCTGCGCGACCGTGCTGTCGCCCACGTCGGCGACCGCGCCGGGCGCGATGATCACGACGACCCCGGCGATGCCCACGGCGATGCCGAGCAGCTGGCCCGGCTTGAGGCTCTCGACGCGGAACACCGCCCACGCCATGATCGCCGTCATGATCGGCGTGGTCGCGTTGAAGATGCTCGCCAGCCCCGACGAGACGTGCTGCTCGGCCCAGGCGAACAGCAGGAACGGCACGACGCAGAACGTGGCCGCCAGAACGCACAGGTGACCCCACACCCGTCGGCTGCGGGGGAGGCGTTCGCGTCGGATCGCGACGATCGCGGCGAGAGCGAGCGCACCGAACAGCAGCCGCCCGCCGGCGACCTGCGCCGGGGTCATTCCGGTGAGGGCGATCGCGATGAAGAGGAAGCTCGAGCCCCACACGATGCCCGTGAGCACGAACTGCACGGCGATGGAGACGGGGGAGGGAGAGGAACCGGATGCCACGATCCCGACCCTAGGCCCGAGTGCCGACATCGCGCGGGCGAAGCGGATGCGACGGCGGAAATCCGCCGACGGTCGGCAGTGCGGGTGCGGGGCTGTGCTCGCACGAAGCTGCGACACGAGGGGCGTCCCGGGTCCCTGCGGGGAGAAGACCCGGGGACGGGTGCCCTCCGCGGAGCGGGATGCGCGCGATGCGCTGCAACGCGGCTCTCGACGCGCTGGGGGTCAGGGCTGCGGGTTCAGCGCGTCGTACGCGCGGAACCGGGGCGTGAAGCGCACCAGCGTGCCGACGAGGCCGAGGATCACGATGCCGCCGAACAGCGGCGGCACCCAGAGGGCCGTGGCCGTCGCGAGGGTGCCCGCGTACAGGGCTCCCACGCGCGGGCCGCCGGCGACCACGACGATGAAGATGCCCTGCAGGCGCCCGCGCATGGCATCCGGGACGGCCGCCTGCATCATGGTCGAGCGATAGATCGCGCTGACGTTGTCGGCGGCTCCCGAGACGGCCAGCACCACGGCGGCGAGGGCGATCAGTGCGACCGCGGCGTGCGTCTCGTCGACGACGTCGGGGCGCAGCCAGCCCAGGCTGGCGGCGAGCAGGACGAGACCGAACAGGCCGATCGCGAGGCCGTAGACCTGGATCGCGCGTTCGATGCCGAGCCCCTGTCGACGGACGCGGCCGATCGGCCCCGAGAACAGGCTGGAGAGGAACGCCCCCGCCGCGACCGCCGCGGTCAGCACCCCGGTCGTGATCGCGCCACCGCCCAGCAGCACCGCTCCGATGGCGGGGAAGAGCGCCACCGGCTGGCCGAAGGTCATGGCGATGATGTCGAGCACGTACTGCAGGCGGATGTTGGGCGCGCGTTTCAAGAACCGCGCGCCGTCGCGCAACGACTCGAGGCCCGGGCGCACCACGACGCCCTCGGGGCGGAGCCGGGGGAGCGACCACAGCCCGAGGAACAGCGAGCTCATCAGCAGCACGTCGAGCGAGTAGGTCCACGCGTACCCCGCGACGGCGACGAGCACACCGGCGAGGGCGGGTCCGGCCATCACCATGATGCCGACCGTCACGCCCTGCAGGGCCGCGGCGGCGGGAAGGAGGTCGCGGGGGATGAGGCGTGGGGTGATCGCCGACTTCGTCGCCATGACGATGGAGTTCGCCGCCGAGTTCACGACGCTCAGGACGAACAACCAGCCGACCGTCTCGAGCCCCGACCACGCGAGGGCGGCGAGCAAGCCGGTCGATGCGAAGGTGACGAGGGCGGCGAGCAGGGCGACCGTGCGGCGGTCGAACGCGTCGGCGAGCATGCCGCCGTAGAGGCCCGCGATGACCATCGGCACCAGTCCCGCCACGGCGATCATCGACACGGCCAGCGTGCTCTGGGTCAGCTCGAACACGTGCAGCATGACCGCGACGACCGTCAGCTGCCCGCCGAGCCCCGACAGGGTGGAGCCGATCCACAGACGGGCGAAGGCGGGCGACGTGGTGAGGGGCCGCAGGTCGATGAAGGCGCTCTGACGGCTCACTCGTCGACCTCGAAGCGTTTGACGCGCGCGGTGTGGCCGCGTACGACGCGGACGCGGCTCGGGGCGACGTCGAAGTGCGCCGCGAGCACTCGCGCGGCGCCGGCGTTCGCGGCCCCGTCGACCGCGCGTTCGCGGACGTGCACCACCAGGCCGTCGGGCCCGTCTTCGACCAGCGGGCCGCGGCGGGAACCCGGCTTGACGAAGACGGTGAGCTGCACGGATTGAGGGTACGCCAGCCCTCCGACATCGCGTCGCCGCAGGCGCCGAGCATCGGGCGTGTGTGAACGGGTGAGCCGTGCTGTAGACTCATGCGGTTGCCGTTTGATCGGCCGCGGATAAAGAGAGCCCACGTATCAGGCGTCGGGCGCCGCGCAATGAGAGAAAGGGGATCCCATCTATGCCACTCGAGTCTGACGCCAAGAAGGCGATCATCGAACAGTACGCGACGCACCCCGGTGACACCGGATCCCCCGAGGTGCAGGTCGCGATGCTGACGCAGCGCATCAAGGACCTCACCGAGCACCTCAAGGAGCACAAGCACGACCACCACTCGCGTCGTGGTCTGTTCTTGATGGTGGGTCAGCGCCGCCGTCTGCTCGGCTACCTCCAGGACATCGACATCGCGCGTTACCGCTCGCTGATCGAGCGCCTGGGTCTCCGTCGCTAAGCGCGACCCCGCGTATATCGCTTTCTCGAAGGCCGTCCCACGGTGTGGGGCGGCCTTCGCTGTTCCCGGATGCCGGGGGCCCGGCATCCGGAGTCTGGCGTCGATGCCCGCGTCCCCCGGCGCCAGTTCCACATAAACGCCATTCCTGCGCATAAACGCGGTGTCGGAGCGTTTATGCGCAGGAACGGCGTTTATGCGTGCCCGGAGGGAGCGCGGCGTCGGGCCGTATGAGACCGGGTACCTCGTCGAGCCCCGTGCCCGGGGCTATCGGGGCCGCGGCCCGCCCGCGCCGCGCACGCCCCGCCCCGCTCAGCGCACGACGAACGCCCGCCGCCGGCCGGACCGACGACGGGCGTTCGAGAGACGCGGACTCAGGATGCCGCGCGCGCGGCCACCAGGTCGGGGTGCCACCGCTCGGCCACGTCGGGGTGCGCGCGCAGGCGCGACTTGAGCGCGTTCTCGCCGTAGGTGGCGTGGATGGGGTTGGTGGGGTCGTCTTCGACGCCGTGGGCCTCGGCCGCGAGGTCGGCCGGCAGCTCGATGATCGGCAGGCGCGCGTCGAGGGCCGGGTTGAAGAAGAACGGCACGGAGATGCGCTCGTCGGGGAACCGCGGCGAGATCACGCGGTGGTTCGTCGCCCGGAGGTAGCCCTGCGTGGCGTACTCGAGAAGCTCTCCGATGTTCACGACGAAAGCGCCCGACACCGGAGGGGCGTCGACCCACTCGCCGTCGCGCTCGACCTGCAGGCCGCCCTTGCCGGGCTCGACCCAGAGCAGCGTCAGGACGCCCGAGTCCTTGTGCGCACCGACACCCTGTTGGGGCGTGGGGTCGTCCTTACCGGGGTAGCGGACGATCTTGATGAGCGTCTGCGGGTCGCCGAAGTGGCGGTCGAAGTACTGCTCCTCGGCGCCCAGGGCGAGGGCCCACGCGCGCAGGAGCTTGCGGGCGACGCCGGTGAGGTGGTCGTGCCACTCGGTGACGACCTCTTTGAGCTCGGGCTGCGCCGCCGGCCACAGGTTGGGACCGATCAGCCGGTCGTACCCGGGAGCGTCGGGGTCGTCCCCACGCCCACTCGTCGCGTCGCTTGCGCGCCGCGGCGAGCCTCCGGGCGTGTGGGCCCAGATGGCCTCGCGCTCGGGTCCGATGTCGATCTGCTCGCGCCAGTCGACCCGGCCCTGCGTGCGCTCGCCGCCGACCCGCGTGTATCCGCGGAAGTGCGGGCTCGTGACGTTCTCGATCGCGAGCTTGTCGGCCTCGGGCAACGCGAAGAAGCCCTTCGCGGCCGCCAGCAGGCTCGCCTCGAGCGCGGGGCTGACCCCCGTGCCGGTCAGGTAGAAGAAGCCGACGTCGTGGGTCGCGGCGCGCAGCTCGTCTCGGAAGCGGGCGGCGGCATCCGGACCCTGGTCGAGGAGCGACAAATCGAGCACGGGGAGAGTGAGGTCGGACATGCGACGAGGCTAGGTCGATCCGCGTGGCGCCGCGCGAATGTTGCCGATGGTTACCGACGGAGCCTTCGTGGACGGCGGAACGGAGGGGGCGCGAAGGCGAGTCGATCGCGCTCCCGGGGCAAACCCCGCCGATCGGCGGGGTGCGAACCGGCCAGGGAGATGCGTATCGTGTCCTGGTCAGGTGAGGCTGTCCTTACCTTCCCGCAGTGCCGCGGCGCCCCACCCGAAACCCGAGAGTCGGAACCCCGCCCGTGCTTGCCAGCTTCTTCGCCACCTTCCTCATCGGCCTTCGCGAAGGCCTCGAGGCCGCGCTCGTCGTGGGCATCCTCGTGGCCTACCTCACGCGCCTCGGGCGTCGCGACGCCCTCCCGCGGCTCTGGATGGGCGTGGGGCTGGCGATCGCCCTCGCCCTCGCCGTCGGCGCCGTGTTCACCTTCGGCGCGTACATGCTCACGTTCGAAGCGCAGGAGCTGCTCGGGGGCGGGCTGTCGCTGCTCGCGGTGGCGATGGTCACCTGGATGATCTTCTGGATGCAGCGGGCCGGCCGCACGCTCAAGGTCGGCCTCGAGGGGGGCGTCGACAGGGCGCTCCGCGGCGGCGTCTGGGCGATCGTCGCGATCGGCTTCGTCTCGGTGGCGCGCGAGGGGGTCGAGACGACCCTGCTGCTGTGGTCGATGGTGCAGTCGTTCGGCGACACGCCCGCTGCCCTTCTCGGCGCGCTCGTCGGCCTGATCGCCGCCGTTCTGCTGGGCTGGCTGATCGCGCGGGGGATGCTGCGCCTGAACCTCGGTCGCTTCTTCACCTGGACCGGCGGCTTCCTCGTCGTGGTCGCCGCCGGGGTGCTCGCCTACGCGCTGCACGACCTGCAGGAAGCCGGTGCCCTTCCCGGCCCCTTCGGCAGCGCCGCCCCCCTCGATCCCGTCACCGGCCTCGTGGCGACGGGCTGGAGCGGGTTCCCCTTCGGCTGGGCGTTCGACGTCTCGGACACCATCGCCCCCGGTGAGGCGCTCGCCGCGCTGCTGCAGGCCACGGTCGGCTTCATGCCCGCCATGACCTGGCTGCAGGTCATCGCCTGGGCCCTGTACATCGCGATCGTCGTGCCGCTGTTCGTGCGCGGAGTGCGCGCGAACCGGCGACCGAAGCCCCGCGCCGCCGACGCGGCCCCGGACGCGAGCGGGAACCCCACCCCACAGACCCTCGACGCCGCTCGCGTACCCGACGCCGCGGCATCCACCCATCCGAATGGAGCATCATGACCTCGACTCGCCTCCTCGCGGCCACGGCCGTCGCCGGCGCGGCCGTCCTCGTCCTCTCGGGCTGCGTCGCCAAGACCGACGCGGCCGCCTCCGGTGCCCTCACGGTCACCTCGACCGGTGACGGGTGCGCCGTGTCGGCGGGATCCGCCCCCAGCGGCACCGTCGCCTTCGACGTCAGCAACAAGGGCGACCAGACGACGGAGTTCTACCTGCTGGCCTCCGACGGCCTGCGCATCGTCGGCGAGGTCGAGAACATCGCCCCCGGCGCCTCGCGCAACCTCACCGTCGTCGCGCAGCCCGGCGACTACTTCACGCTCTGCAAGCCCGGCATGGTGGGCGACGGCGTGGGCCGGGCGAGCTTCTCGGTCACCGGCGACGCCGTGGCCGTGACGGGACCGGATGCCGAGCAGAAGCAGCAGGCCGTCGACCTGTACGCCGCCTTCGTGAAGGACCAGGTGGGTCAGCTGCTCCCCGCGGTGCAGACCTTCGCCGCGGCCTACGAATCGGGCGACGACGCGGCTGCGCAGACGCAGTTCCCGCGCGTGCGGGCCTACTACGAGAGCATCGAGCCGATCGCCGAGGCCCTGGGCGACCTCGACCCGCGCATCGACTACCGCGAGGTCGACGCCGTGGCGGAGGGCCTGGACTGGACCGGCTTCCACCGCATCGAGAAGGACCTGTGGGTTCCCGCGCAGGACGCGCTGAACGCCGACGGCGAGACGCCGGCGTGGAAGGACTGGGCGCCGTCCACCCCGGCCGAGCGCGCCACCTACGGCGACAAGCTCATCGCCGACACGCAGGAGCTGTACGACTACGTGCACGGCGACGAGTTCGTGCAGGCGTTGGACGCGCAGGGCGTCGCGGGCATCTCGAACGGGGCGATCGCGCTGCTCGACGAGGTCGCCACGGGCAAGATCAGCGGCGAAGAGGACTGGTGGTCGGGCACCGACCTGTACGACTTCGCCGCCAACGTCGAGGGTTCGAAGATGGCCTTCTCGCTCGTGCGGGACTTCGCCGAATCGAAGGGCGACAAGGGCACGACCCTGGTCACCCGCATCGACACCGGGTACGCCGACCTCGAAGCGGCCCTGGCCGCGCACGGTTCGGCCGACGCGGGCTTCGTCGCCTATTCGCAGCTGACCGACGCCGACAAGCGCCAGTTCACCGATCTCATCAATGCGCTGGCCGAGCCGCTCTCGCAGCTCACGGTGACCGTTCTGGAGTGAGCGTGACCGACGAAGAGCAGACCCCGACCACGGTCTCCGACCCGAACCCGGAGGCCACCGGCCTGTCCCGACGCGGCCTGATGGGGCTCGCGATCGGGGCGGGTGCGGCCGGCCTCGCCGTCGGCGCCGGCGGCGGGTTCGCGGGCGGTGCCGCGTACGGTCAGGATCAGGCGCGGCGGGCGATGGATGCCACGGCCCCGGCCTCCGGCATCCACCAGGTCGGCATCACCACACCGGTGCAGGACCACCTGCACTTCGCCTCGTACGACATGATGGCCCGCACCACCCGCGACGATCTCGCCGAGCTGCTGTCGGACTGGACGTACGCGGCCACCCGAATGATGCAGGGGCTCGACGTCAGTGCGACGGGGGCGGTCGGCGGGTCGCCGCAGGCGCCGCCCGACGACACGGGCGAGGCGGTGGGGCTGCCCGCGAGCAACCTCACGATCACGTTCGGCTTCGGTCCGACCCTGTTCGACGCGCGCTTCGGCCTCGAGGGGCAGCGTCCGGCGGGGCTCGAGCGGCTGCCGGCGTTCCTCGGCGACGACCTCGACCCGCTGCGGTCCGACGGCGACCTGTGCATCCAGGCCTGCGCCGACGATCCGCAGGTGGCCGTGCACGCGATCCGCAACCTCAGCCGCATCGCCTTCGGGCGGGCGACGATCCGGTGGTCGCAGTTGGGCTTCGGCCGCACGTCCAAGACCACGGCCGCGCAGGCCACCCCGCGGAACCTCTTCGGATTCAAGGACGGCACGGCCAACGTGCTCGCCGACGACACCGCCGCCCTCGACGACAACGTCTGGGTGTCGGCATCCGAGGGCCCGGCGTGGCTGGTCGGCGGGTCGTACCTCGTGGCGCGGCGCATCGCGATGCTCATCGAGACGTGGGACCGCACCCGCCTCGCCGAGCAGGACCGCGTGATCGGCCGCGACAAGGGCCAGGGGGCGCCGCTCTCGGGTGGCGACGAGTTCACGAAGCCCGACTTCCAGGCGACGGATGCCGCGGGGCAACCGCGCATCGACCCGCGCAGCCACGTGCGCCTGGCGCACCCCGACACGAACGGCGGCATTCAGATCCTGCGCCGCGGGTACAACTTCGTCGACGGGACGACCGACCTCGGGCGGCTGAACGCCGGGCTCTTCTTCCTGTCGTTCCAGAAGGCCCCCGACCGCTACGTCACCCTGCAGCGGTCCCTGTCGACCGATGCGATGAACGAGTACGTGCGTCACGTCGGGTCGGGGCTGTGGGCCGTACCGCCGGCGCCGGCCGCGGGGGAGTCGGTGGGGGCGGGGCTGCTCGGCGCGTGAGGGGAGCCGACGCGCGCGGGGCGCGGAGGGGCACCTACCGCGACCCGCGACCCGCCCCCAGCTCCCGGTCGCGGAAGAGCCACGGCATCCGGGGTTCCACCAGGGGGCGGGTGAGTCGGCGCACGGGCCGGCTCGACAGGCCGACGGCGATCGCCACGCTCGCGACGGCGATGAGGGGGATCCACAGCGCCGCGGGTTCGAGACCCCGCAGGACGCCCGATTGGCGGAACGGATAGAGCACGAACGTGTGCAGCAGGTAGACGTACATCGTGTACCGGCCGAGGTGCGTCCACGACGTCTCGCGGCGCGGGACGAGCAGCAGGAACGCCGTCATCAGCACGAGCGCGAGGGCGATGATCGCCAGCCGCACCCCGCCCGCCCACCACTGCGGGGCGTCCAGGTCGGCGTACGTGTCGACGAAGAAGAACCACGTGCCCAGGCGCACGTCCCGCCAGACGTCGACGAAGGCGAACGCGATCGCCCCGGCTCCGGCCAGGACGAGGACGGCGACGATCCGCAGCCACACCGGTCGGGCGTCGAGCAGCCCCCGGCGCGCGACGACGTCGCGCTCGCGCAGCCACCACCCGAGGGTGAAGAACGGCAACAGGCCGAGGAAGCGCGAGAGCGAGAGGGTCGAGTCGATGCCGGGGAGGTACCCGGCGACGATCGAGATCGCCAACGCCCACAGCACGGGCGCGCGCAGCAGCGCGAGATACGGCAGCACGAGTCGGAACAGCGCCAGCGCCAGCAGGAACCACAGCGTCCACGACGGCTGCGCCGGATCGAGGTTGCTCCGGCCGGTCACGAGCAGTTGGGTGACGGTCCAGAGCGTCTCGAAGATCAGGTACGGCGCGATGAGGTCGGTGAACAGTCGCGCCATCCGCAGGCGGGTCGGTTCGGCCGACGACGAGAAGTAGCCAGCCACGAGGGCGAAGAGGGGCATGTGGAACGCGTAGACGAGCAGGTACAGCGCCTCGGCGGCATCCGAATCGTAGGTCAGTCGCTGCACGGCGTGACCGAACACGACGAGCACGATCGCGGCGAAGCGGGCGTTGTCCCAGAAGGGCAGACGGGTCGGTGTCGTCATCGCCAGCGACGATATCCCCGCCGGGAGCGGCGGTCCACGGGGGTGGATTCCGGATGCCGATGAGGTAACGCGGAATAAAGCTCGGTCTCGCACGTTGGAGCATGTATATTCAGTTGCATACAAATAAGAGGGGCGCTGATTCAGATGAGCACGGTGAACGAGACGAACAACTGGCCCGGGATGCAGTTCGGCGTCATGACGGTGAGCGACATCACCCAGGACCCGACCACCGGTAAGACGCCCAGCGAAGCGCAGCGCATCAAGGACACGCTGACCATCGCGAAGCACACCGAAGAGGTCGGCCTCGACGTCTTCGCCCTCGGCGAGCACCACAACCCGCCGTTCTGGTCGTCGTCGCCCACGACGACGCTGGCGTACATCGCCGCGCAGACCGAGCGCCTCATCCTCACGACCTCGACGACACTCATCACCACGAACGACCCGGTGAAGATCGCCGAGGACTTCGCCATGCTGCAGCACGTGTCGGGGGGCCGCGCCGACCTCATGCTCGGCCGGGGCAACACCGGACCCGTGTACCCCTGGTTCGGTAAGGACATCCGCCAGGGTCTGCCCCTGACCATCGAGAACTACGACCTGCTGCACAAGCTGTGGCGCGAGGACGTCGTCGACTGGGAGGGGAAGTTCCGCACCCCGCTGCAGGGCTTCACCTCGACCCCGCGTCCTCTCGACGGCGTGGCGCCGTTCGTCTGGCACGGCTCGATCCGCACTCCGGAGATCGCCGAGCAGGCCGCGTACTACGGCAACGGCTTCTTCGCCAACAACATCTTCTGGCCCAAGGAGCACTACCAGCGCCTCATCACGCTGTACCGCGAGCGCTTCGCCCACTACGGCCACGGCACGCCCCAGCAGGCGATCGTCGGACTCGGCGGACAGGTGTTCATGCGCTCCAACTCGCAGGACGCCGTGCGGGAGTTCCGCCCCTACTTCGACAACGCCCCCGTCTACGGCCACGGCCCGAGCCTCGAGGACTTCAGCGAGATGACCCCGCTGACCGTCGGCTCGCCGCAGCAGATCATCGACCGCTACGCGTCGATGCGCGAGACCTACGGCGACTACCAGCGCCAGCTGTTCCTCATCGACCACGCGGGGCTTCCCACCAAGACCGTGCTCGAGCAGCTCGACATCCTGGGCTCCGAGGTCGTGCCGGTGCTGCGCAAGGAGCTGCAGAAGAACCGCCCCGCCGAGGTGCCCGACGCGCCCACGCACGCCAACATGGTTGAGAAGGCGTACGCCGGTGCCGCTCCGCGCCAGGCCGTTCCCGCCGCGAACCGCGGCGACAACCTCACCGCGGGCAGCCCGTACCAGGATGCCGCGAAGGCCGGCAGCGCCTTCGGTTCCGCCGCGACGCGCGTGGGGGCCTGACGTGGCCGCCCGCCGCATCGCGGTGATCACCGCGGGACTGTCCACGCCGTCGTCGACGCGCATGCTCGGTGACCGCCTCGCCCACGCGGCTCTGGCCGAGCTGCGCGAGCGCGGCATCGACGCCACCAGTGACGTGTTCGAACTGCGCGACTACGCGCACGACCTCACCGACAACCTGCTCACCGGCTTCGCGCCCCCGGCGCTGGAGCAGATGATCAACACGGTCGTGTCGGCCGACGGCATCATCGCCGTGACGCCGATCTTCTCGACCAGCTACTCGGGCCTGTTCAAGTCGTTCATCGACGTGCTCGACCCGCAGGCGCTGAACGGCACGCCCGTGCTGATCGGCGCGAACGCGGGGACGGCGCGCCACTCGCTCGCGATCGACTACGCCATCCGGCCGCTGTTCACCTACCTGCACGCCAATCCCGTGCCGACCGGCGTGTTCGCGGCATCCAGCGACTGGGGATCGAACGCCGACGAGGTCGCCCCGCTGGGCTCGCGCGTCGACCGCGGAGCCCGGGAGTTCGCTGACGCGATCGCCGCGCGCGAGCCGGTGCGCGACGCCGATCCGTTCGACCCGTCGTCGTACCTCGGCGAGGGCCGCTCGTTCGGCCACCTGCTGGGTGGTCTGTCGGGGGAGTGACCCCGTATGACGCCCCGTCGCCCTCGCGGGCGGCGGGGCGTCGTCGTGCGCGGGGTCGCGCACAACCTCGGTCATGCGCACGACCTCAGTCGGGAGGGGCCCGTTCGGGCTGAGGTTGTGCACATCGCTGAGGTTGTGGCGTGGGAGTGGGCGGCCGCGCGCGTTCGAGGACCGGCCGATCGCTGAGCCCGTGCACCCGGCCCGGAGCGGACCCGCCCTAGGGTGGGGGCGAGCAGAGGAGCCGCGATGGATGCCGCGCAGTGGGACGAGCGATACCGCGCCTCGGCCGGGGGAGTGTGGGCCACCCAGCCGCCCGCCGCCGTGCGCGAGATCGCGGCGACGCTGCCGCCGGGAACCGCCATCGACGTCGCGACCGGCGACGGGCGCACGGCGCTGTGGCTCGCCGGGCGCGGCTGGACCTGCACGGGAGTCGACTTCTCGGGCGCCGGTCTCGCGCTCGCCGCGGCGCGGCCCGGGGGCGACGCGGTCACCTGGACGCGCGCAGACGTGCACGAGTGGGAGCCCGCGACTCCCGTCGACCTCGTCGTGTCGTGCTACCTGCACCTGCCCGACAGCGCCGCCGCCGTCGCGCGGATCGCGGAGTGGGTCGCACCCGGGGGGTCGCTCGTCGTGATCGGTCACGATGTCGACAACATCGCCGCCGGTGGTCACGGACCGACCGACCCCGCGATCCTGTACACGCCCGAACTGCTGCGCAGCGCCCTCGACGAGGGGTTCCGCATCGAGCGCTGCGAGCGCATCACGCGCACGAGCGCCGATGCCGAGCTGCGGGGCGGGCACGCTTCCGCCGCGATCGACACCCTTCTGCACGCGGTGCGGGTGGGCTGACGCGCCGGGTCGGCGGCCCCGACGTCGCGGGGTCGTCGCTCGCGGAGGCGTCGACGGGCGAGCCGCCGTGCTGCGCGGAATAGCGAGGCGTCGGCGCGAGCGCTCGCCTCACAGCACGATGTCGTCGGCGCTGCGCAGCTCGCGCGCCGCGACCGGGCGCAGCCCCCGCCGCACGAACGTGTCGGCGGCCTGCAGCGGCCCCACGTCGACCCCCGCCTCGGCCGCGATGTCGGCGATGGGCACCTGGAACGTGCGGAACGCCCCGAGCGGTGCCACCGTCAGAGCCTGCCGCGTATCGACGAGCGCGCTCTGATCGAGCACGAAGCCCGCCGCAGCCAGGGCGTCGCCGTCGCGCCAGGCGGCGATCTTCCAGAACCGCAGGGGCACGCGGATGCCGCGATACGGCGGGTCGTCGGCGCCCCGCACCGGGGCGGTGAACACCGCAAGACGCTGGTCGGTCGTCTCCGCGTAGGCGAGCACGTGGTCTTCGAGGCCCAGCCAGAGCTCTTTCGACTGGTTGAAACCCGCAGCCTGGGGAGCGGCGTTCGTGTAGAAGAACGTCGCCTCGGTGGCAGCTCGAGCCTCGGACGCCGAGCCCCAGCCCGGATCGCGCCGCCGCACGAGATGGCCGCGGTCGAGGTCATTGCGGCTGTAGACCTCGGGTCCCGCCTGCGCGTCGGCGGAGACGCGCGGATCGAGCCGCCACTCGCCCGTGCGCGGCTGCTCGCGCAGCGTCGCCCCGTCGACGACCACCCCGGTGACGGCGGCGAACCGACGCTCCTCGTCGAGGAGCACCGAGAACCGCGGGTAGTCGAGCCGGGTGACCGGCGCGGTGGGGGAGGGGAGGGGCAGGGGGATGCCGAGGAAGTCCGGGTCGTAGCCGTCGCTCATGCCCCCATGCTGCCCGGGGCCTCCGACATCGCGACAGACGCGCGCGGAGAACGTCGTGTGAAGACCCGGCCCGTCCGGCGTCGCGCCCGGGGTCCGGCATCCGCCGCCGACGATCAGCTCCGCGACGCCACCCTGCGCTTCGCGCGACGCGCCAGCACGAGATCGATCCCCACGCCGATCCCCACCGCCACGACGATCGACACGACCACCGCGACGACCGGCCCGCCCGGCACCACCGCGGCCACGATCGCGCCGATCACGGCCTGGTACGCCGCCCAGGCGAGCGCCGCGACCGCCGCCACCCCGAGGTAGCGCGCCGGAGCCACCCGCGCGGCGCCCGCGGCCAGGTTGACCGCGAGGCGAGCGAAGGGCACGAACCGCGCGGTGAACAGCACGACCGCGGCGTTGCGTTCCAGGCGTGCCCGCGCCCAGTCGAGGGCGGCGCGCACACGGGGGCGGCGCATCCACGCCCAGCGCTCGACGCCGACCGTGCGACCGACCAGGTAGCAGCAGGCGTCGCCCGCGAAGGCCGCGGCTGCGGCGACGAGCACGACCCCGAGGAGCGGCGGCGTGCCGTGCGACACCGCCAGTGCCCCGAAGGCGGTGACGGCCGCCTCGCCCGGGATGACGACGAGGAAGGCGTCGGCGAACACGAGGACCGCCATGCCGAGCAGGGCCCACGGGCTCGCGGCGATCGCCTGCAGCCACCCGTCGACACCGTCCATTCCGTCACTCTCCGCCGCCGATCGAGACGCCCCGCCCACGCGGCGGTGACGCCCAGCGGAGCATCGGGTGAACATCGCGAACCTGGCCCCGATCCGGCCCCCACCGGCCCGCCCGAGGTCCCACCCTGGAGGCGTGAGAGTCGCGCTGCTGGCCGAATCCTTCCTTCCCCACATGAACGGGGTCACCGGTTCCGTTCTGCATGTGCTGCGCCATCTGGCCGAGGCGGGGCACGAGACCCTGGTCATCGCTCCGAAGTCGGGCGATGTCACCGCCGATCTGCACGGCGCGCGCACCGAGCTGCTGCGCTCGGTGCCGCTGCCGTCGTACCCCGAGGTGCGCGTGGTGTTCGCCCGGGCCGCCCGCCTCGGGGCCCTCCTGCGCGACTTCGATCCCGACGTGGTGCACCTGGCATCCCCGTTCGTGCTCGGCTGGCAGGGGCTCGCCGCCGCCGACGCGCTGAGGATCCCCTCGGTCGCGGTGTACCAGACCGACGTCGTCGCCTACTCGCAGAAGTACGGCCTGCCCCACGCCACGGCGCTCGTCGCGGGGCACGTCGCCCGCCTGCACCGCCGCGCCACGCTCACCCTCGCCCCGTCGTCGGCGTCGACGCGCCAGCTCGAGGGTCTGGGCGTCGACCGCATCCGCCGCTGGGGTCGGGGAGTGGATGCCGTCCGCTTCGCGCCCGAGCACCGCGACGACGCGTGGCGGGCCGAGGTGGCCCCGAACGGTGAACGCATCGTGGGGTACGTCGGGCGCCTCGCCCCCGAGAAGCAGGTCGACGACCTGCGCGCGCTCGCCGACGTACCCGGCACGCGCCTGGTGATCGTCGGCGACGGCCCCTCGCGTCCCGCGCTCGAGAGGGCGATTCCGGATGCCGTCTTCACCGGGCACCTGTCGGGTGCGGCGTTGGCGCAGGCCATGGCGGGCTTCGACGTCTTCGTGCACCCGGGTGAGAGCGAGACGTTCGGCCAGACCATCCAGGAGGCCCTCGCCAGCGGCGTTCCCGTGGTGGCGACCGGCGTGGGCGGGCCGCTCGACCTGGTGCGCTCCAGCGTCGACGGCTGGCTGTACCGTCCCGGTGACCTCGACGACCTGCGCGCCCGCGTCGCCGATCTCGTCGGCGACGAGTCGAAGCGCCGCGCGTTCGCCCGCGCCGCGCGCGAGGCGGTACAGGGGCGCACCTGGCAGGCCCTCACCCGCGACCTGGTCGGGCACTACCAGGATGCCGTCGCCCTCCGCGCCGTCGACGACAGCATGCTGCTGCGCGGGGGAACGCGACCGGCCACCCTGTCGGCATCCCGCACCCGGGGGCGGTGGACGCGCTTCGTCGCGCTCGGCGACTCGCTGACCGAGGGCCTGTGCGACGCGTCGCGCATGCCGGCGGGGCAATACCGCGGGTGGGCGGATCGTCTGGCCGAGCTGCTGGCGCACACCAGCGACGCGGGTCCTTTCCGCTACGCCAACCTGGCCGTGCGCAGCCGTCGGGTGCGTCACCTGATCGACGAGCAGGTCCCCGCCGCGCTCGCCCTCGAGCCCGACCTCGTGTCGATCCTCATCGGCGCCAACGACCTCGTGGGACCGGCGCCCGTCATCCCGGCCATCGTCGCCGAGGTCGAGTCCGCCGTGCGCGCAATCCGCCGGACGGGCGCCGACGTGCTCCTGGTGACGACCTTCCTGCCCCGGCGCGCGGCGGCCCGCATCTTCGCGCGCCGCTTCGCGACGTACAACGTCGAGCTGCGTCGCATCGCGCAGGAGCAGGGTGCGATCCTGCTCGACCTCGAGGCCGTCGCCGACCTCGGCGAGCTGCCGCACTGGGCCGACGATCTGGTGCACCTGCGCTCGGCCGGGCATCGCCTCGTGGCGTATCGCGCGGCCGAGGCGCTGGGGGTGCCCGACGCGTCGGCGCTGCTCGGACTCGACGAGGCTCTGCACGCCGACGACGACGCCCCGCACGGCGCCTGGCTCACGCGCGACGCCCTGCCGTGGGTGTGGCGCCGCGTCCGCGGACGCACCGCGGGCGACGGCATCCGGCCGAAGCACGCGGGCTACGTCGAGCTGCCCACCCGCGGCGATCGCGAGCGCACCCGCACCGTCTGACGAGCGCTCCTGTCGCGGACGTCGTGGTGGCGTCGCCGCGAGCACACGCCACGGCCCGTGCGTTCGCGAAGGACGGGTGGTCTCGTGACCTAGCGGGCGGCGGGGCCGCGTCAGTACCAGCCGGTGCGTTCCGAGTGCGCCCATGCGCCGCAGGGGCTGCCGTAGCGGTCGGCGATGTAGCGCAGGCCCCACGAGATCTGCGTCGCCGCGTTCGAGCGCCAGTCGAGACCCGCCGAGGCCATCTTCTCGCCGGGAAGGGCCTGAGGGATGCCGTATGCGCCGCTCCCGGGATTCAGGGCGTCGGCCCGCCAGCCCGACTCGCGGTTCCACAGCGACACGAGGCACGAGAACTGGTCGTCGCCCCAGCCGTAGCCGCTGATCGCTCCGCGCGCATAGGTGCGCGCCTCGCTCGGACTCATCACCGGGCCGGCGGGGGCCGTCGAGCCGCCGCCCGAGCCGTCGCCCGAGCCGTCGCCCGAGCCGTCGCCCGAGCCGTCGCCGTTTCCGCCGCTGCCGCCGCCGGAGTTCCCGCCGCCGCCTGAGTCCCCGCCGCCGCTGCCGGAGCCGTTGCCGTTCCCGCCGCCGGGATTCGACCCGCTCCCGGAGCCGCCGCCGTCGCCGGACCCGCCGCCGGGAGTGGACCCGCCGCCCGAGTCGCCGCCGCCCGAGCCCGAGCCACCGCCGGACCCACCGCCCTCGTCCCCGGAGCCCGGACCGCCGCCGGTCGACCCGCCGGGCTCGGCAGCGTCGCGTTCGGCCTTCTCGCGCTCGCGCGCCGCGCGCTCCTGCTCGGCGGTCGTGCGCCGCAACTCGGCCAGCTGCGCGTACAGGTCGTTCAGCTGAGCCTGGGCGGCGGCGACGGTCGCCGTCTCGGTCGCGGCCTCGGCGGCGGCGGTGGCCGCCGTCGTCTGCGCCTCGGCCGCCAGGCGTGCGGCTTCGGCGCGGGCCTGCTCCGCCTGGGCGCGCAGAGACGTGGCGACGTCGGCCGCGCTGCGGGCCTGGCCGGCCGTGCGCGCCGCCACGGTCGCCATCCGATCCAGGATGCCCAGACGCGACAGCAGGGAGTCGGGATCGGCGCCCGTCAGCAGCTGCGCCACGAGGGGGCCGCTCCCGGTGGTGCGGTAGAGGCGTGAGGCGCTGGCGCCCGCCCGGGTGCGGGTGGACGAGAGGTGCGCGTCGGCGGCGGTGCTCTGCGCCGTCAGCGTCTCGGCGCGGGCGGCGGTGGACTCCGCGAGCAGACGGGTGCGCTCGGCGGTCGCCGAGGTGTCGAGCGCGCGACGCGACGCCGACGCGGCGGACTGCTCCGCGGCATCCAGCGCCTGCTTCACCTGGGCGACGGCAGCCTCATCGACGGCGGCGGTCACGGCCCTGGTCGCGGAGGCGGGTGAGGCGGCGGCGGCCGACAGAGGGGCCATCGCCGAGCCGAGGAGCACGCACACGAGGAGCGTGTGACTGCTGCGACGGATGATGCCCATGAGGTCACGCTAAAGCACGAAGCCGTGCGGTGACCACCCCGTTCCGCGCGGCGCTGGTAGGGTGAGGGCGATGCCGTCTTGGCATCCGCTCAATTACACATGAGCTCACGGAGCAGGCCGGCAGACGCTGGTCCCCTGTGGTGGACTCCCCGTCGTTTGCCGGGTGGTCGTCTACTGGTGGCCAGTCGCCGGGATTTCCGGGCCGACACGTCGGCGCGCCCTTTCTGCCTGTTCCTGCTCCTTCGCATGCAGCTCGTCGCCCACACGGGGCGGCGAGCCTAAACAAAGAAGGAGGGACCTCTTGGAAGGTCCAGAAATCACCGCCGCTGAAGCCGTTCTCGACAACGGCCGTTTCGGCACCCGCACCATCCGCTTCGAGACCGGACGCCTCGCTCAGCAGGCCCAGGGCGCCGTTGCCGCCTACCTCGACGAAGAGACCATGCTCCTGTCGGCCACCAGCGCCGGCAAGCACCCGCGTGAAGGCTTCGACTTCTTCCCGCTGACCGTCGACGTCGAAGAGCGTTCGTACGCCGCCGGCAAGATCCCCGGCTCGTTCTTCCGCCGCGAGGGTCGCCCCTCGACCGAGGCCATTCTCGTCTGCCGCCTCATCGACCGCCCGCTGCGCCCCTCGTTCGTCGAGGGCCTGCGCAACGAGGTTCAGATCGTCGTCACCGTGCTGTCGATCGCACCCGGCGAGTTCTACGACGCCCTCGCGATCAACGCCGCGTCGCTGTCGACCCAGATCTCGGGTCTGCCCTTCTCGGGTCCCATCGCCGGTGTGCGCCTCGCGCTCATCCCCGGCCACGGTGAGAACGCCGACCAGTGGGTCGCGTTCCCGACCGTCACGCAGCTCGAAGAGGCCGTCTTCGACCTCATCGTCGCGGGCCGCGTGCTCGACGACGGCGACGTCGCCATCATGATGGTGGAGGCCGAGGCCACCGAGGGCAGCTGGAACATGATCAAGGGCGGCGCCACCAAGCCCAACGAGCAGGTCGTGGCCGAAGGCCTCGAAGCGGCCAAGCCGTTCCTGCGCCAGCTGGTCGACGCCCAGAACGAGGTCGCCCGCACGGCGGCCAAGGAGATCCAGTCGTTCCCCGTCTTCCCGGCCTACAGCCAGCAGACGTACGACTTCGTCGCCGGTCGCGCCTACGACCGCCTCGTGCCGGTGTACCAGATCGCCGACAAGCAGGAGCGTCAGAACGCCGACGACGAGATCAAGACCTCGGTCAAGGCCGAGCTCGTCGCCGCCGTCGAGTCGGGTGAGCTGCCCGCCGTCGCGACGCTCGAGTTCAGCGCCGCGTACAAGTCGGTCACCAAGACGATCGTCCGCGGCCGCATCCTCGCCGAGGGCGTCCGCATGGACGGCCGTGGTCTGGCCGACATCCGTCCGCTCGACGCCGAGGTGCAGGTCATCCCGCGCGTTCACGGCTCGGCGATCTTCCAGCGCGGTGAGACCCAGATCCTGGGCGTCACGACGCTGAACATGCTCAAGATGGAGCAGCAGATCGACTCGCTGTCGCCCATCACGAGCAAGCGCTACCTGCACCACTACAACTTCCCGCCGTACTCGACCGGTGAGACCGGTCGCGTGGGCAGCCCCAAGCGTCGCGAGATCGGGCACGGCTTCCTGGCCGAGCGCGCGCTCGTGCCCGTGCTGCCCAGCCGCGAGGAGTTCCCGTACGCGATCCGTCAGGTGTCCGAGGCCCTCGGGTCCAACGGCTCCACCTCGATGGGCTCCGTCTGCGCCTCGACCCTGTCGCTGCTGAACGCGGGTGTGCCGCTGCGCGCTCCCGTCGCCGGTATCGCCATGGGCCTGGTCACCGACCAGGTCGACGGACAGACGCGCTACGCCGCCCTGACCGACATCCTCGGCGCCGAAGACGCCCTCGGCGACATGGACTTCAAGGTCGCGGGTACGTCGGAGTTCATCACGGCGATCCAGCTCGACACCAAGCTCGACGGCATCCCGTCGTCGGTGCTCGCCGCTGCCCTCACCCAGGCGAAGGAGGCTCGTCTGACGATCCTCAACGTCCTGAACTCGGCCATCGACGCCCCCGACGAGATGGCGCCCACCGCGCCCCGCGTCATCAGCGTGCAGATCCCGGTCGACAAGATCGGTGAGCTCATCGGACCCAAGGGCAAGACGATCAACTCCATCCAGGACGAGACCGGCGCCCAGATCTCGATCGAAGACGACGGCACCGTGTACATCGGCGCGACCGACGGCCCCTCGGCCGAGGCTGCCCGTGCGCAGGTGAACGCGATCGCCAACCCGACCAACCCCGAGGTCGGCGAGCAGTTCCTGGGCACGGTCGTCAAGATCGCGACCTTCGGTGCGTTCGTCTCGCTCCTGCCCGGCAAGGACGGACTGCTGCACGTCAGCGAGGTCCGCAAGCTCGCCGGTGGCAAGCGCGTCGAGAACGTCGAAGACGTGCTGTCGGTCGGTCGCAAGATCCTCGTGCGCATCACGAAGATCGACGACCGCGGCAAGCTGTCGCTCGAGCCGGTCGTCGACGAGGCCGCTGACGCGACCGAGCCCGCCGACACGCAGAGCTCGGCCGCCGCGAGCGAGGGCCCCGAGGCTCCCGCCGAAGGCTGATCCTCTCGTCTGATCGGATGCCCGTCCCGCTTCTCGCGGGGCGGGCATCCGTCGTGTGACGGGTGTGACGCATGGGGTGATCGGTGCACAAGCGTTACGCAATGTTTATCGCCGTGGCGGGCGAATCGGCGGCCCACCGCGGGCGAAGCTTTAGCCTCGAAGTACGTCGGGGGGCGTGCAGTTACGGGGTCGCCGTACCGTCGCCCGGCATCGAGGGGATTCACCATGAGCGGCCCGGGCGTCGACGAGACGGCCTCGCCACGCCTGCGTCGTGATCGCGCGTCGCACCCCTCTTCTCCGATCACCCTGCAGGGGCCCGGTCTGGGCTCCCACGTGCGGGTTCCGCTCGGTGAGACCGGCTTCGAGGTCTTCCCGCTCTTCCTCGGTGGGGGGGAGTTCGGCTGGAACGTCGACGCCGGCGCCAGCCACGACATCCTCGACGCCTACGCCGAGCTCGGTGGGAATGCGCTGCACACCGCCGACAGCTACGCGGCCGGCCGCAGCGAGTTCATCATCGGCGAGTGGCTGCGCACCCGGCGCATGCGCGACGAGGCCGTGGTCACCGTGCGCATCGGAGGACACCCCGACAACCCCGGGCTCGACTCCGTCAACCTCGTGCGTGCCGTCGAGGCGTCGCTCACGCGCCTGGGCACCGACCGTATCGACGTGCTGTCGCTCGACGCCGCCCGCGGCGACACGGCCCTGCTCGAAGACACGCTCGCCACCAGCGAGTGGCTCGTCGACTCGGGCAAGGTCCGGGCCATCGGTGCGCACGGGTACACCGCCGCGCAGCTCGTCGAGGCCCGCATCCTGTCGTCGGCGGGCTACCCGCGCATCTCGGTGCTCGACGTTCCCTACAACGTGCTGCGCCGGAACGAGTTCGACGGCGACCTGCGACTGATCGCGTCCGCGCAGGGGATGGCCGTGACGCCGTCGCACGCCCTGGCGCACGGTTTCCTCTCCGGCGAGACCCGCACGCGCGACCATTCGTCGCAGTCGGTGCGGGGGTTCCAACTGGCCGCCAACTTGAACCGCCGGGGGACTCGTGTGCTGCGCGCCCTCGACACCGTCGGCACCGAGCTCGGCATCCCGGATGCCGCGGTGGCCGTCGCCTGGCTGCTCGCGCAGAAGATCGTCACGGCCCCCATCGTCAACGCCTTCGCGCCTCGTCACGTCGTCGAATGCATGCGCGCCGTGGGCGTGCGCCTCAGCCGGGCCCAGCTGGCGGATATCGCACGCGCCGCCGAGTGACCGGCCCGCGCGCGAGAGCGTGACGTAGGCTGGAACACGGGGCCGGGGGACGGCAGATCGACGACGAGGTGAGCTGACGTGACGCACTACATCTATCTGGTGCGCCACGGCGAGCACCAGGATGCCGAGCACGGGCTCACCGACGGCCCCCTGTCTCCGCGTGGTCAGCGTCAGGCGGCCCTGCTCGCCGACCGGCTGTCGGGGCTTCCGCTCGACGCGGTGTGGCACTCCCCGCTCGAGCGTGCGGCGCAGACGGCGCGAGCCGTCGCCGAGCGTCTGCCGTCGGTGGCTCCGGAGTCGTCGGCCCTGCTGTTCGACTGCGTGCCCACGGGGATGACGCCCGAAACGCCCGCGGCCTACGAGTCGTTCTTCGGGTCGGTCTCCGAGGCCGAGATCGAGGCCGGCCGCGCGCAGATGGCCGACGCCACCGCCGAGTTCCTCGCCCGCAAGGCGGGGGAGGTGCACGAGCTCGTCATCACCCACAACTTCGTCATCTCGTGGTTCGTCCGCGAGGTGCTGCAGGCCCCCGACTGGCGTTGGATGACGATCAATCAGGCTTACTGCGGCTTGACCGTCATCGCGCAGAAGAAGGGCCGGCCCTGGACGCTGCTCTCGCACAACGACCTGGCGCACCTGCCGGTCGAGCTGCGCACGGGGCTGATGGACCCGCTCCCGGTCTGACGGCCCGCGCACCGTACATCCGTGGACAGCGCGTCGAACGTGTGCGCGCCGCCTAGGCTGGACGCATGACGACGCGTGTGGCCATCGTGGGCGGTACCGGCAAACTGGGCGGGGTGATCCGCGAAGTCGTCGAGGCCGAGAACGGGTACGAGGTCTCGGTGATCCTGACGTCGAAGTCCGACCTCAGCGAACTCGACGGCGCCGACCTGGTCGTCGATGCCTCGACCCCCGCCGTGTCGATCGATGTCGTGCGCGCCGCGATCGAGCGCGGCATCAACGTGCTCGTCGGAACGTCGGGCTGGTCGAACGAGCGCATCGCCCTCGTCCGCGCGCTCGTCGAGGCCAGTGGCACGGGTGCCGTGTTCATCCCCAACTTCTCACTCGGATCCGTCATCGGCAGCGCGCTGGCGGCCGCGGCCGCCCCGTTCTTCCCGTCGATCGAGATCGTCGAGGCCCACCGCGAGACCAAGATCGACTCGCCGAGTGGAACCGCCGTACGCACCGCCGAGCTCATCGCCGCGGCGCGCGCCGAGGTCGGTCCCGTCGACTCGCCGCACGTCGACCAGCGCGCACGGGGTCAGCGGGTGGCCTCCGTGCCGATCCACTCGCTGCGTCGACCGGGCGTGGTCGCTCGCCAAGAGACTGTGCTGTCGGGGGCCGGTGAGTCGCTCACGATCGTGCACGACACGGTGGAGCCCGCCACCGCCTATGCCCCCGGCATCCGCATCGCCCTCGCGGCGGCGCGCGAGGCGCGGGGCGTCATCGTCGGGCTCGACAGCTTCATCGACATCGGCGTGCGCACCCGCCCGATCGAGCCGGGGGCCCCGATCGCCGACGGCGACGTCTCGGGCCAGGTGGCGGGCGCCACCAGCGCATGAAAACGCGCATCGCCGTCGCCGTGATGACGGTGCTGCTTCTGCTGTACGTGGTCCTGGCCGGACAGCGGGCCATCGTGCTGCTCACGAGCGGCGACGGGGTCGGGATCGCGATGGGCGTCGCGCTCCTCGTGCTTCCGTTGCTGGCGCTCTGGGCCATCGGCCGGGAGCTGTGGTTCGGCGTGGGCGCGCAACGCCTGGGGGAGTGCCTCGATGCCGAGGGCGGGCTGCCCGACGAAGACCTGCCGGTGCGTCCCAGCGGGCGCATCGAGCGCGAAGACGGCGACGCCCTCTTTCCGCAGTACCGTGCCGACGTCGAGGCGCATCCCGAAGACTGGCGGGCCCGATACCGCCTGGCCCTCGCCTACGACGCGGCGGGTGATCGGCGCCGTGCCCGCGAGTCGGTGCGCACGGCGATCCGACTCGAGGGCGCGGAGCGCCGCGCGCGCTGAGTCGCAGCCGGGGCGCCGACGGCGCCGCGACCGCACCGCGCCGGGCGAGAAGCACTGCCCGGCGCGGGCGTCTCAGGCGGCGTCGTGGGCGGGGACGGCCGAGGCGACGGCCTCGTCGACCGTGCGGTGCGTGAAGGTGAAGCCGTCGTTCTCGAGGGCGGTCGGACGCACGTCGGCGTCAGAGGTCAGCAGCGCCTCGGTGGCGTCGACACCGAGAGCGAGCTTGACGCCCCAGATCGGGGCGCGCAGGGCGTAGGGCCGGTTCATGCGTCGGGCGAGGGCGAACCCCAGATCGTTGGCGGTCGCCCGCGTGGGACCGGTGAGGTTGACCGGGCCGTCGAGGTCGGAGTCGATGACGTGCCGGATGGCGCGTACCTCGTCTTCGAGCGTGATCCACGGCCACACCTGGGTGCCGCGGCCGATGGGGCCCGAGATGCCGAGTTTGGTGAGCAGCAGCAGGGGCTTGAGTACCCCCTGCTCGTGCACGACGGGAGCCGTGCGCAGGAACGCGACGCGCGCCTTGTCGCCCGCTCCGCGGGCCGCGGCCTCCCATTCGACGCAGATGTCGACGAGCAGACCCCGACCCGACCGAGAGGTCTCGGTCAGTACGATGCCGGGCTGCGAGCCGTAGAACCCGGTGGCACTCGCGTTGATCAGGGCCGGAGCGTCGTCGCCCAACGCGCGTACGGCCGCGGCGAGGGTGCGCGTCGGCGTGACGCGCGACCACAGCAGCTGGCTCTTGTACGACGGCGTCCAGGGGAAGTGGCCGATCGATGCGCCGTTCAGGCACACGACCGCGTCGGCTCCGGCCAGCACGTCGGGATCGAGCGGGGCGGCGTTCTGGAGCCACTGCACCTCGTTCGCGTCGCGTGGCTCGTGTCGGACGAGAGCGGTGACCTCGACGCCGTCGGAGCGCAGCGAATCGGCCAGAGCGGAGCCGATGAGGCCCGACGCGCCGGCGATGACGACGCGTCGGGCCGAAGACTCAGGCAAGCGTGGCCTCGAGGGTGATGTCGATGCCCGCGAGCGCCTGCGACACGGGGCAGTTGGCCTTCGCATCGGCGGCGATCTTCTCGAACGTCGCGGCGTCGAGACCGGGCACGACGGCGTTGACGTTCAGGTGGCTGCCGGTGATGCCGGTGCCGGGCTTGAACGTGATCGACGCGGTGGCGTCGACCGACTCGGGAGGGGTGCCGTTCTCGGCGAGGGCGTTCGACAGCGCCATGCTGAAGCACGCCGAGTGCGCACCGGCGAGCAGCTCTTCGGGGGTCGTGACCGAGTTCGACCCCTCGCTGCGGGCCTTCCAGTTCACACCGAAGGTGCCGATGCCGGACGAGGTGAACGTCACCTCACCCGAACCTTCGAACAGGCTGCCCTTCCAGGCGGTGGCTGCTTCGCTCGTGACGGCCATGGGGACCTCCATCATCACGCGCGGTCCGGAGCGACCGCGACGCGGCCAGCCTAACGAGGGTCTGCCACACCGCTCGGGTCTTGACAGCCTCCGCGAAGGTGGCTGTCAGGCGGATGCCGTGCCCCGGCGCCCGATGAGGCCGACGCGCTGCAGAACGAGGTAGAGCTGGCATCCGAGGCACAGGCCGAACGCGGCGTTGAGGAAGGCGGCGACGAAGGCCATGGCGGCGGCGATCGGCAGGGCCCAGGGGACCCCGGCGAGGTGCAGGACGAGACCGACCGCGGTGACGAACAGGCCGACGCCCTGGGCGAACCGCGGGGGACGCGGGTCTTCGAACTCGGTCGGCGGCGACAGGCGCGGTCGGACGACCCGGCGGAAGAGCACACCCCAGGGGGCGGTGCGCGGGGAGGCGACCCCCCAGACGAACAGAAGGGCGATGACGAGCAGCAGCAGGAAGCCCGGGTCGACGATCCGCGCGACGACCGAGACCTGTGGCAGCAGCCAGCCGTTGGGGGAGGACGTCTCGTGCGCCGTCGCGACGCCGATCAGGCTGAGCACCGTGGCGATCAGTAACAGGACGGCGGTGATCGACGCGGCGAACCGGGGGCCGCGGACGTCGATGCGGGCGTTCTCAGACATGCGGGGCCTCTTCGTGCAGACGATCGAGTTCGGTTTCGACGACGGCGCGGGTCGGTGCGCCGGCGATACGGGTGCGGATGGTGCCGGTGCGGTCGAGCACGAGGGTCGTAGGGGTCTGGAGCACGCGGAACCGCTGGGCGAGGTCGGGGCGATGAGTGAGATCGACGTCGAGGTGGCGGACACCGGTGCGCTCGTCGGCGACCGCCGACAACAGACGATGGACGCCCGGGCAGCGCGAGCACAACTCGGTGCTGAACTGCAGAAGGGTCGCGTACTCGCCCAGGGGGCCCGTGCCGAGCGTGCGCGGGTCGATCGACTCGGCGGAGTCGACGGCGCGGACGCGCCCCTGACCGCGCCGCAGGAGCAGGCCCACCGCGGCGGTCGCCGCGAGAAGCGCGGCGGCGATCACGAGGGCGAGGGTCAGGTCCACGATCGTCAACGGTAGCCGCCGCCACCGACACCGGGGCGGATGAGTCGTCGCGTGACGGGAGTACCCCTCCTCCCCAGATGGCGGATGTCCGCGATGCCGTACGGGCACGGTCGTCGCGGGCCCCGCGCGGGTATCGTGAAGCGCGTGACCGCCGACATCCTCACCCCGTACGAAGACCTGCTGCGCGACGTGTTCGAGAACGGCACGCACAAGTCCGATCGCACCGGCACCGGCACCACGAGCGTCTTCGGCCGACAGATCCGGTTCGATCTCGCCGACGGGTTCCCTCTCATCACGACCAAGCGCGTGCACCTGAAGTCCATAGTGTACGAGCTGTTGTGGTTCCTGCGCGGTGAGTCCAACGTCGGCTGGCTGAAAGAGAACGGCGTCTCGATCTGGGACGAATGGGCCGACGCCGACGGCGAGCTCGGACCCGTGTACGGCGTGCAGTGGCGCTCCTGGCCCACCGCCGACGGCGGCACGATCGATCAGATCGCACAGGTCGTCGAGCAGATCCGGCGCGACCCCGACTCCCGTCGGCTGATCGTGTCGGCGTGGAATCCCGCCGACATCCCCGACATGGCACTCGCGCCGTGCCATGCGCTGTTCCAGTTCTCGGTCGCCGACGGAAAGCTGTCGTGCCAGCTGTACCAGCGCAGCGCCGACATGTTCCTGGGGGTGCCGTTCAACATCGCCTCCTACGCGCTGTTGACCCTGATGGTCGCTCAGCAGACCGGCCTGGAGCCCGGCGAGTTCATCTGGACGGGCGGCGACTGCCACGTCTACGACAACCACCGCGCGCAGGTGCAGGAGCAGCTCACGCGGGAGCCGTACGCCCTGCCCACGCTGCGATTCGCCCGCACGCCCGACTCGATCTTCGACTACCGCTACGACGACGTGATCGTCGAGGGCTACCAGCACCACCCCGCCATCAGGGGAGCCGTCGCGGTATGACCTCGATCGGGCTCGTCTGGGCCGAGGCCCACGGCGGCGTCATCGGCGCCGACGGAGGAATGCCGTGGCACGTCCCCGAAGACCTCGCGCACTTCCGCGAGGTCACCGGGTCGTCCGACGTCATCATGGGTCGGCGTACGTGGGAATCGCTCCCGCCGCGCTTCCGGCCGCTGCCCGGCCGGCGCAACATCGTGGTCACGCGCTCCGACGACTGGTCCGCCGAGGGTGCCGATCGCGCGGGGTCGCTCGACGCAGCACTCGACCGCGCCGAGGGAGAGCGTGCGTGGGTCATCGGGGGCGGGCAGCTCTACGCCGAGGCGATCGGCTATGCCGACCGCATCGAGCTCACCCGTCTCGACGTCGCCGTCGACGGGGACACCCACGCTCCGAGCCTCGACGGATGGTCGCTTGTCGCCGCCACCCCCGTCGAGGGATGGCGCGTGTCGCGCAGCGGCATCCGGTACCGCTTCGAGACCTACGAGCGCCGGGGCGCCTGACATGAAGCGCACCGCTCTCATCACGGGCGCGAGTTCCGGTCTGGGCGCGGAGTTCGCCCGCCAGCTCGCCGCGCGCGGCGCCGACGTCGTGCTCGTGGGCCGCAATCGCGAGGCACTCGAGGCCGTCGCCGCCGACGTGCGGGCCGCGCACGGCGTCGGGGTCGAGGTCGTCGTCGCCGACCTCCTCGACGACGATGCCGTGGCCCTCGTCGAGAGGCGGGTGGCCGCGGGCGTCGACATCCTCGTCAACAATGCCGGTTTCGGACTCGACCTCGCGTTCGACGAGAACGCCGTCGACGACGAGGTGCGTCACCTGCGTCTGCACGTCGAGGTCGCCCTGCGTCTCACGCACGCCGCGCTGCCGGCGATGCTCGCGCGGGGGAGTGGACGCATCGTCAACGTCGCCTCGGTGGCGGGTTTCGTGCCGCGCGGCACCTACGGCGCGGCGAAGGGGTGGCTGATCTCCTTCAGCCGCTGGGCCAACGTCGCCTACCGCAAGCGGGGCGTCAGCGTCACCGCGGTGTGCCCGGGGTTCGTGCACACGAACTTCCACGAGCGTCTGGGCCTGCCTCCCGGCGAAGAGGGGGTGCCGCCGGGAATGTGGTTGACGGCCACAGACGTCGTGCGCGAAGGACTCCGCGATGCCGCGCGCGGACGCGCGGTGTCGGTGCCGTCGCTGCGGTACAAGGCGCTGGTCGCCGCGTCGCGGCTGCTGCCCGACGGGCTGGTCGTGCTCGCCGCCGCTCGAGGGCGCTGAAACGCCCCTCGCCGCGGCCGGCTCGGGCCACCGCGACGGCCGGGTCGCTGCTCAGCGGAAGCGTCCCAGGTGGATGCCGGCGAACGCGAGGGCGGCGATCGTCTCGCCGTCCGAGACGGTGCCGTCGGCCACGAGGGCCAGCAGCTCCGTGAACGGGATCCATCGCACCTGGTCGATCCCCTCCTCGTGCTGGGACGCCGTGGCATCCGTCGTCTCGAGACCCCGCGCGAGGTACACGTGCTCCGGGGCGTCGGCGATGCCGTTGAGGGCGTTCATACGGCCGAGGTAGTGCCACTCGGATGCCGTGACCCCGGTCTCCTCGAGGAGTTCCCGCTTCGCGGCCTCGAGCGGATCCTCGCCGTCGGAGCCGCCCGCGGGCACTTCGAGCGAACGCCCGGTCGTGTAGCGCTCGAGCTCGATGACGCACACGCGCTCGTCGTCGTCGAGGGCGATCACGAACACCGCCGGGTGCTGCACGCGGACGACCCCGTAGATGCCGTCGCCGTGGGGCCCCGTCACCTCGTCTTCGCGCACGTGGATCCAGCGGTTCTCGTAGACGGTGCGCGATGCGCGGGTGGTCCAGGCCATGAGGTCACCCTACGGCGCGGCTCGTGCCGTGGTTCAGATGCAGGATCGGGCTGGGCGCGACGGCTCCATTCGCCACATCTGTGCGCAGGCGCACCAGCGATCATGCATATCGACCGCCCACCGCGCCCCCCGCCCGCCCGGCGGGCGGGCTGTTATCCACAGCCGCGCCCGGAGGCGCGCGAGCGCGGGTCGCGCTCGGGCACGCTGCACGAGTGCGCACATCCACCGCCATCGAACTCGTGGCGCGAGCCGGGGGCGTGATGCGGCGTGCCGACCTGATCCGCCGCGGTGCCACGCATGCCGACGTCCGCCGATTCGTGCGGGGCGAGGTGTTCGAACGCCTGCGCGACGGCGTGCTCGCTCTGCCCGAGACCGATCCGCTCGTCGCGACGGCGGCGATGCACGGCGGATCCGTCGCGTGCGCCTCCGCCCTCCGCCGGTACGGGGTCTGGTTGTGGGAGGACGATGCGCGCGTCCACGTGTGGCTGGGCACCTCGGGTCGCCGCCACGGTCATCCCGGATGCCGGTGCGTCAACCACCACGATGCCGGGACTGCCTCGTTCGGTGTCGTGTCGATCGTTCAGGCTCTCGTGCAAGTGGCGACCTGCCTCGGAGACGAGGTCTTCTTCGCCGCCTTCGAGTCCGCATGGCGCAAGGGGCTGATCGATCGTGCACAACGGGCCGAGGTGAGGGCGGGACTGCGCGCTGGACGACGATGGCTCGTCGACCTCGCGCGTCCCGATGCCGACAGCGGCCTCGAGTCGATCCTTCGGCTGCGGTTGAGTCGTCTCGGCATCCGCCTGGAGAGTCAGATACGCATTCCCGGCGTCGGCGTGGTCGATTTCCTGCTCCACGGGCGGATCATCCTGGAGGTCGACGGCCGCGAGAACCATGACGGGGTGTCGCTGCGGCACAAAGATCTGCGTCGGGACGCGATTGCCGCGGCGCAGGGCTTCGAGACCTTGCGCTTCGACTATGCGATGGTGCTGCACGAATGGCATCTGGTGGAGGCGGCGGTCCTGGCGCGCCGCGCACACGCGCGCGGTGGTCGGTATGCATGACCGGCATCATGCAGCGGGGGCACTTCGACGCCCGATGTTCACTGCTGCCCCACCGATCATGCAGATGGACGCCGCGGAGAGCGGGCCGCGAACCGATATCCTGGGTGCATGACGCACTCCGGCAATCCCTTCGGTCAGGTGCTCGTCGCGCTCATCACCCCGATGACCGCCGACGGCGAAGTCGACTGGCCCGCCGTCGAGAAGCACATGGACGACGTCATCACCGCGGGCGCCGACGGCATCGTCGTCACCGGCACCACCGGTGAGACCTCCACCCTGACCGACCCCGAGAAGCTGCGTCTGGTCGAGGTCGGCAAAGACGTCTCGGCGGGCCGCGCCAAGATCCTCACGGGCGGCGGGTCCAACGAGACCGCGCACGCGATCGAGCTCTACAAGGCCAGCGAGAAGGCCGGCGCCGACGGCATCATGATCGTCACGCCGTACTACAACAAGCCCACCCAGGCCGGCATCCTGACGCACTTCCGTCTCGTCGCCGACGCGACCGACCTCCCGGTGATCCTGTACGACATCCCGGGCCGCACCGGTGTGCCCATCAAGTACGAGACGATCCTGCGCCTGGCGAAGCACCCCAACATCCTCGCGATCAAAGACGCCAAGGGCGACTTCAGCGAGGTCAGCCGGGTGCTCAACCAGACCGACCTCATGTACTTCTCGGGTGACGACGCCAACGTGCTGCCGCACCTGTCGATCGGTGCGAGCGGGCTCATCGGCGTGACGGCCAACATCGCCGCCGCGCCTTACCGCACGATCGTGGATGCCGTGAACGCCGGCGATCTCGCCACGGCCACCGCCGCACACCGGGGCCTCGAGCCGCTCGTGCGCGCCGTCATGACGCACGTGCCCGGCACGGTCGCCGCGAAGTACATCCTGCACGGCCTCGGGCGCATCGCCAGCCCGCGCGTGCGCCTGCCCCTGGTCGGCCCCGAAGAGTGGGAGGCCGCGGTGATCGAAGACGAGCTCGCCCTGGTCGCCGACGTCGCGGGTGCCGACTTCTCCAACTTCCGCCCCGACCGCAACGCGGCCGCCGGCGGTGCCCTGCCGAAGGTGCACGGCACCACGAGATAGACATGGGCGTCCGCCGATCCGCGGCCTGGGACGCCACACGAGGGGATGCCACGCGGTGGCATCCGAGGAGGCACTTATGCCCACGACTGTTTACGATCCCCCCGCACTCGCGCCCGGCACGCTGCGCGTGGTCCCGCTCGGCGGTCTCGGCGAGGTCGGACGCAACATGACCGTCTTCGAGTACGAGGGCAAGCTGCTCGTCGTCGACTGCGGCGTGCTGTTCCCCGAGGAGCACCAGCCCGGCGTCGACCTGATCCTGCCCGACTTCGAGCCGATCAGGCACCGTCTCGACGACATCGTCGGCGTCGTTCTGACGCACGGACACGAAGACCACATCGGCGCGGTTCCCTACCTGCTCAAGCTCAAGGGCGACATCCCCCTCATCGGGTCGGGGCTCACGCTGGCGCTGATCGAGGCGAAGCTCAAAGAGCACCGCATCCGCCCCTACACCCTGACGGTGAAAGAGGGACAGCACGAGAAGGTCGGGCCCTTCGACCTCGAGTTCATCGCGGTGAACCACTCCATCCCCGACGCGCTCGCCGTGGCGATCCGCACGCCCGCCGGCCTCGTGCTCGCCACCGGCGACTTCAAGATGGATCAGCTTCCTCTCGATGGCCGCATCACCGACCTGCGCGCGTTCGCCCGCCTGGGGGAAGAGGGCGTCGACCTGTTCCTCGTCGATTCCACCAACGCCGACGTCCCCGGGTTCACGCCCACCGAGCGGGGCATCGGCCCGGTGCTCGATCAGGTCATCGCGCGCGCTCCGCGCCGCGTGGTCGTCGCCAGCTTCTCGAGCCACGTGCACCGCGTGCAGCAGGTGCTCGACGCCGCGCACGCGAACGGCCGGCGCGTGGCGCTGCTCGGTCGCAGCATGGTGCGCAACATGGGCATTGCCGCCGACCTCGGCTACCTCAACGTCCCCGACGGCGTGCTGATCGACTACAAGAAGGCCCGCGACCTGCCCGACGACAAGATCGTCTACATGTCGACCGGTTCGCAGGGCGAGCCGATGGCGGTGCTCAGTCGCATGGCCAACCTCGACCACGCGATCGAGCCGGGCGAGGGCGACACGATCATCCTGGCCTCCAGCCAGATCCCGGGGAACGAGAACGCGATCTACCGCGTGATCGACGGGCTGACCAAGCTCGGCGCGACCGTCGTGCACAAGGGCAACGCCAAGGTGCACGTGTCGGGTCACGCCGCCGCGGGCGAGCTGCTGTACTGCTACAACATCCTCAAGCCCAAGAACGTCCTGCCCGTGCACGGCGAGTACCGCCACCTCATGGCCAACGCGAAGCTCGCGCGCGAGACCGGGATCCCCGAAGAGAACACGATCCTCGGCGAGAACGGCACGGTCGTCGACCTGCGCGACGGTGTCGCCCGCGTGGTCGGTCAGATCGACATCGGCTTCGTCTACGTCGACGGCTCGTCGGTGGGCGAGATCACGGATGCCGACCTCAAGGACCGTCGCATCCTGGGCGAGGAGGGCTTCATCTCGGTGATCGTCGTCGTCGACTCGGCGACCGGCAAGATCATCTCGGGTCCCGAGATCCACGCCCGTGGTTTCGCCGAAGACGACAAGGTCTTCGACAGCGTCAAGCCCAAGATCGAAGCGGCCCTGGCCGAAGCGGCCAAGTCGGGTGTCCGCGACAACCACGCGTTGCAGCAGGTCGTGCGCCGCACGATCGGTCGCTGGGTCAACCAGTCGCTGCGCCGTCGGCCGATGATCGTGCCGATGGTCATCGAGGCCTGACCCGCATTCCGAAGCGCCGCCGGACGACCCTCGGGTTCGCCGGCGGCGCTTCGTCGATTCACCCGGCGCGGGAGCGGCGCGCCGCCGCTATCATTCGGGCATGCCCGGTCTCCCGATCCGCGCGGCCGTCGCCTCCGACGGCGCCTTCCTCGCCGACATGACGGTCGAGGCCGCCCTGTGGCGCGCGGGAGCGGCACGTGCTCGTCACGAGATCGTGAGCAGCCCCGAGTACCGCCGGTACATCGCGGGATGGATGCGTCCCGGAGACGCCGGCTTCATCGCCGAGTCGCCCGGGGGAGAAGCCGTCGGCGCGGCCTGGTACCGGATGCTGCCGCGCGACGAACCCGGATTCGGGTGGGTGGGCACCGGGGTGCCCGAGCTGATCATCGGCGTCCGGCCCGTCTGGCGTGCCCACGGCGTCGGGCGCGCGCTCCTGCAGCGCCTCGTCGATCATGCCCGTGCGCAGGGCTACACCCGGATCAGCCTCAGCGTCGAGCGCGGGAACTACGCCGTCAGCCTGTACCGATCCGAGGGCTTCGCGGTCACGCGCCCCGGGATCGGACGCGACGTGATGGTGAAGCGCCTGGGCTGAACCCCGCGTCGGTGCGGGCGAATGTCGGGGGTCCCGCCTACCGTGGAGGCATGGCTCGCAGTTCGTCCCCCACCGGCGGTCGCGCCCCCGCGAAGGGGTCTCCGCGATCGAAAGCCTCGGCTCCGGCGCCGAAGCGCTACGTCGACGAGCCCGAGAAGCCCTCGGCCGCCGTCCGCGCCTGGATGGCGCTCGCCCACGGGGTGGGCGGGATGTTCCGCACCTTCGGCCCCGAGAACCTCGAGCGGGATCAGCGTCGAGACGGCTTCCCGTTCTTCCTCGTCGTGCTCGCCGTCGTCGGTGCCGTCGTGGAGTGGTTCTTCATCGGGACCGAGGCGGCGGCGCTGATCAGCGCGTACAGCTTCGGGCTCCTCTTCGGGCGGGTCGCCTTCGTGCTCCCCGTGCTGTTGCTGCTTCTGGCGGGATGGCTCTTCCGGCATCCCTCCTCCGTCCACGACAACGGCCGGGTCGGCATCGGCTTCGGCCTGTTCGTCGTCACCGTGTCGGGCTTCTGTCACGTGGCGGGCGGCCGACCAGCCCCCAACGAGGGCGGACCGCCGGTCCTCAGCCGCGCCGGGGGGATCGCCGGCTGGATCGTCGGAGAACCGCTCACCCTGCTGACCGAGGTGGGCGCGTACATCGCCCTGTCCCTGCTGGCCGTGCTCAGCGTCCTCATCCTCACCAAGACGCCGCCCAACCGCATCGGCCGTCGCCTCGGCGACCTCTACGCCTGGATGTTCGGCGCCGAGCGCGTCGAGCGCGACGCGACCACCAAGGTCCTCCCCGTCGACGATCATGACGACGAGCCGGCCGAGAAGTCGCTGCCCTGGTGGCGGCGCAACAAGTCCGGTCGCGAAGAAGACACCGACGGCGCCCTGGGGTCGGACGACCTCACCACCCTGCTCAGCCCCGGCACCACGCAGGGCGGCTTCGAATCCGCGGTCGTGGCACCTGAGCCCGTCACCGCCCCCCTTCGTCCGCCGGTGCCGTCGACCCCCACGCCCGATGCCCTCACCGAGGTGTTCGACGCGCGCGCCCTCGCCGGAGCCGCCGCCGGTCGGGGGCTGCACGACGACTCGCCCGTCGACGACGCACCCGACCACGAACTGCCCGGCATCTCGGGCCTCGGCGGCGACAATGCGGGGGCCCCGCCCGCGGCGAACTACCGTCTGCCGGCGGTCACGGCGTTGGCCGCCGGAACCCCGCCGAAGGCGCGTTCGGCCGCCAACGACGCGGTGGTCAAGGCCATCGAGAGCGTCCTCGAGCAGTTCAAGGTCGACGCCCGGGTGACGGGCTTCTCGCGCGGCCCCACGGTCACGCAGTACGAGATCGAGGTCGGGCACGGCGTGAAGGTGGAGCGCATCACCGCGCTCACCAACAACATCGCCTACGCCGTCGCCTCGAACGAAGTGCGAATCCTCGCGCCCATCCCCGGCAAGAGCGCGATCGGTGTCGAGATCCCCAACGCCGACCGCGAGATCGTCACGCTCGGCGACATCCTGCGCTCCGATGCGGCGACGTCGTCCACGCACCCGATGACGATCGGCGTCGGCAAGGACGTCGGTGGGGGATTCGTCGTGGCGAACCTCGCGAAGATGCCCCACCTCCTGGTGGCCGGCTCCACCGGATCCGGAAAGTCGAGCTTCGTCAACTCGATGATCACGAGTCTGCTGATGCGGGCCAAGCCCTCCGACGTGCGCATGGTCCTCATCGACCCCAAGCGCGTCGAGCTGACGTCGTACGCCGGCGTTCCGCACCTCATCACGCCCATCATCACGAACCCCAAGAAGGCCGCCGAAGCGCTGCAGTGGGTCGTGAAAGAGATGGATATGCGTTACGACGACCTTGCGTCGTTCGGCTTCCGTCACATCGACGACTTCAACAAGGCCGTCGTCAACAACGAGATCACGCTGCCCGCGGGCAGCGAGCGGGTGCTCAAGCCGTACCCGTACCTGCTCGTGGTCGTCGACGAGCTCGCCGACCTCATGATGGTGGCGCCCCGTGACGTCGAGGACTCCATCGTGCGCATCACGCAGCTCGCCCGTGCGAGCGGCATCCACCTCGTGCTCGCCACGCAGCGTCCGTCGGTCGACGTGGTCACCGGTCTCATCAAGGCCAACGTGCCCTCGCGTCTCGCGTTCGCCGTGACGAGCGTCACCGACTCCCGCGTCATCCTCGACCAGCCGGGTGCCGACCGTCTCATCGGTCAGGGTGACGGGCTCTTCCTGCCGATGGGGGCCTCGAAGGCCGTCCGCGTGCAGGGGGCGTGGGTCAGCGAGCAAGAGATCGAGAAGGTCGTCGCGCACGTCACCCAGCAGGCGCGGCCCGAGTACCGGTCCGACGTGCAGGTGGCCGCCGAGAAGAAAGAGATCGACGCCGACATCGGCGACGACCTCGAGCTGCTGCTCGCTGCGGCGGAGCTCGTGGTCTCGACGCAGTTCGGGTCGACCTCGATGTTGCAGCGCAAGCTCCGCGTCGGCTTCGCGAAGGCCGGCCGCCTGATGGACCTGCTCGAATCCCGAGAGATCGTGGGACCGTCCGAGGGATCGAAGGCCCGCGACGTGCTCGTCACCAACGAGCAGCTTCCCGCGGTGATCGCTCGTCTGCGCGGCGACGACGCCCCGTCGGCACCCGCGCCGGCAGCGGCTCCGTCG
This sequence comes from Microbacterium sp. Leaf179, assembly GCF_001423785.1. NCBI lineage: Bacteria > Bacillati > Actinomycetota > Actinomycetes > Micrococcales > Microbacteriaceae > Microbacterium > Microbacterium sp. Leaf179. The sequence continues at coordinate 1,403,115 of NZ_LMPH01000001.1, forward strand.
GCGGCATCGGCCCTCGCCGATGATGACCGCTACGGTACCGATGCCATCGCGTCTCAGTACGATGGCCTCCCGGTCGTCGAGAGCGACGACGACGAAGGCTCGGAAGACGCCTGGCAGCTGACAGGACGCGACTGATGGCAGTGCACCCCCAACTCCCCAACGCGATCACCATCGCGCGCATCCTGTGCGCGCCGGTGTTCCTGTGGTTGCTGCTGGCCGATGACGGACGGGGCGGAGGACTCCGGTGGGCGGCCGCGGTCGTCTTCATCGTCGCGATCGCGACCGACGGCATCGACGGGTACATCGCCCGTCGGTACGACATCGTCAGCGATCTCGGCAAACTCCTCGATCCGATCGCCGACAAGGCTCTGACGGGCGTGGCGTTCGTCGGTCTGTCTCTGCTCGGCGAACTGCCCTGGTGGGTGACGATCATCGTGCTGATCCGAGAGATCGGCATCACGATCTACCGCTTCATCGTCGTCAGCGACCACGTGCTGGCGGCCGCGTGGATGGGCAAGCTGAAGACCGTGGCCCAGGCCGTGGCGCTCTCGATCGCGTTGGTTCCGTTCGCCGGTCTGTCCGACGCGAGCGCGTGGCAGGACACCGTCTGGTGGGTGAGCGTGATCACCATGACGATCGCGGTCGTGCTGACCATCGCCTCGGGCCTCGATTACGTCATCACCGAGATCAGAGCGGCGCGCAAGGGCCGAGTCGCCCGATGATCGACGGCGTTCCCGAGGACTTCGACGAGACCTTCGTCCGGGACCCTCGTGAGAGTGCGGCGTCGTTGATCGAGCGGCTGGTGGAGCTGGGGTGGACCGTCGCGGTCGCCGAGTCGCTCACGGGTGGGCTCGTGGTGTCGTCGCTGGTCGATGTGCCGGGGGCGTCACGCGTCGTGCGGGGCGGAGTCGTCGCGTACGCGACCGATCTGAAGCACAGCGTGCTGGGCGTCGATGCGGCTCTGCTCGAGGCGCACGGGGCCGTGCATCCCCGCGTGGCGCGCCAGATGGCTCGCGGTGTCCGTGACGTGCTCGGCATCGATGGCGCGGCGGCTCAGGTGGGGATCGCGACCACCGGCGTCGCCGGTCCCGACGAGCAAGACGGACAACCGGTGGGTACCGTGCACATCGCCGTCTCCACGCCCCTGGGAACGCGAGTCGACTCGCTCGTGATCGCGGGAGATCGTGATCGCATCCGTCACGAGACGGCCCACCAGGCGATCCGACGGGCTCTGGCGGCGCTGTGACGGCGACTCGCGACCGGACGCCGAGACCGTCCGCGAGCCGTCGCGAGAACCCGCCCGAATTCGCGGGAACAAATGGTCGCACATCCCGGTTTCGTCTAGCGATTCCCATCCGGTGCACAGCGCGCGGCATTAGGGTGACACAGACGGTGTTTACAGTTGTCCACCCGGACAGCGACGGAATCAGCAGTGAGGAGGGCCCGAAATGATCCTGGTTCGTCAAGAGATCGGCGAAGTCCTGCGTGACCTCCGCCAGCAGAAGGGTCGCACCCTCCGCCAGGTCGCGAGCCGCGCGAGCGTGGCCCTCGGGTACCTCAGCGAAGTCGAGCGTGGCCAGAAAGAGGCGTCGAGCGAGATCCTCGCCTCGGTGGCCGAGGCCCTCGACGTTCCCATCTCCACCATCATGCGCGAAGTCGGAGACCGACTTTCCGTCCTCGAGGGGCTCCAGACGTTCCCCGACGTCGTTCCCGACGAGCTCGTCGCATCGGTCGAACCCGAGCTCTCGCTGCGCTGAGCAGCCGACTCGTCGTCTTCCATGCGTCGTAGCGAGTTCGATCGCGCCGTGGCAGATGAATTCGGCGCACGCGGCGGCTCTCTGCTGACCGACCTCGTCCTGTCCGCGGTCGGCGGCCGCACGAGCGTCGACGCATTGGCGGCGGGAGTCGACCCGCGCGACGTCTGGCTGGCGTTGTGTGCCGAGACCGACGTGCCCGCCGACCGTCGGTACGGCGTCGGACGCCTCGAGCCGCGACGACACTGAGGTTTCGGGAGTCGGACACGCCGGGCGCGGCGGTCATCGAATCTTCGTTCGATTGTCGGTAGGCTTCTTCACAAGAGCGATTGCGACGCGTTCATCCCCATCGGGGAGGTTCTCCTCCGCCAATGTCGGAGGCCCTCCCTAACGTGGACAACGTCGAACGACACTCTGAACGCCTTGTCGGGCAGCCCCATCGTCGATGGGGAGCGCGACAGCCTATAGGCGACCGGAACGCGAGCAGAAAGAAGACGTCATGCCCTCACCCGCAGAGCGCGAAAAGGCCCTCGAGTCAGCCCTCGCCCAGATCGACCGGCAGTTCGGAAAAGGCTCGGTCATGCGCCTGGGCAGCGACGACCGTGCGCCCATCGCGACCATCTCCACCGGTTCCGTCGCCCTCGACGTCGCTCTGGGTATCGGCGGACTGCCCCGCGGCCGCATCATCGAGATCTACGGCCCGGAGTCCTCGGGTAAGACCACGCTGACCCTGCACGCGATCGCCAACGCGCAGCGCGCCGGCGGCATCGCCGCGTTCATCGACGCCGAGCACGCGCTCGACCCCGAGTACGCCAAGAAGCTCGGCGTCGACATCGACGCGCTTCTGGTCTCGCAGCCCGATACCGGTGAGCAGGCGCTCGAGATCGCCGACATGCTGATCCGTTCCGGAGCCATCGACCTCGTCGTCATCGACTCGGTCGCCGCTCTCGTGCCCGAGGCCGAGATCAAGGGCGAGATGGGCGACTCGCACGTCGGTCTGCAGGCCCGTCTGATGTCGCAGGCGCTGCGCAAGCTCACGGGTGGGCTCAACACCACCAACACGACCATGATCTTCATCAACCAGCTGCGCGAGAAGATCGGCGTGTTCTTCGGCTCGCCCGAGACGACCGCCGGGGGTAAGGCGCTGAAGTTCTACGCGTCGGTTCGCCTCGACATCCGTCGTATCGAGACGCTCAAGGACGGCACCGAGGCAGTCGGAAACCGCACGCGCGTCAAGGTCGTGAAGAACAAGATGGCTCCGCCGTTCAAGCAGGCGGAGTTCGACATCCTGTACGGCGTGGGCATCTCGCGAGAGGGCAGCTTGATCGACTTCGGTGTCGAGCACGGCATCGTCAAGAAGTCCGGGGCCTGGTACACCTACGACGGCGAGCAGCTGGGTCAGGGTAAAGAGAACGCCCGAAACTTCCTGATCAAGAACCCCGACATCGCCGGAGACATCGAGACCAAGATCAAGAACAAGACGGGCATCGGCGCACCTCCCGTCGTCGCCGAAGCTCCCGCTGACGACGAGCTGGCTGCCCGCCGCCCGGCCTGATGACGGAACACGAATCGGGTTCTGGTCTTCGTCCGTTCAGACGGGCGGGCGGCGACCAGAACCCCGACGATGTCGACGACCGAGGGCTCGGCGCCGTCGACTCGGGCTCCGTCGGTGAGGTCGCGTCGAGCGACGAGGCCTCGCTCGGCGTCGACGACGCACGAGGTGCGCGGCCCGCGCTGCGCGCCCTCGACGACGACACCCTCGCTCCCGTCATCCCGCTCTTCGGAAACGGCGGAGCGAAATCGGCTCCGCACCCCTCGCGAGGCGCATCGGGCGACGCTCCCGCCGGATCGTCGTCCTGGCGCGACCGGAACGAGCACCCGGCGCAACGCGGCTCACGAGGATCGAGACGAGGGTTCTCACGAGTCGACGGCCCCGGCGACGCCGACGAAGGTCTTGTCCCCGAAGAGGCTGCGCCGAGCCCCGAAGAGATCCGCGAGCGTGCCGAATCCGTGTTGCTGCGCAAGCTGAACTCCCGCTCGCTGTCGTTGTCCGAGGCGCGGACGGTTCTGCGCGGTGTCGACGGCGTCGACGACGCGATCACGGCCGAGATCATCGATCATTTCCTCGACCTCCGCTATCTCGACGACGCATCGTTCGCCGAGCAGCTGGCCATGTCGGCGACCGAGCGCCGCGGGCAGGGTCGTCGTGCGGTGGCCGAGACTCTGCGCAAGCGCGGCATCTCGCGCGATGTCGCGGAGGCGACGATCGCCGAGATGCCCGACGACGACGCCGAGCGAGCGTTGGACTTCGCTCGATCGAAGGTGCGGTCGGTGGGCGGCAAAGACTTCGACACCGATCTGCGCCGCCTGGTCGGCCAGCTCGCGCGACGCGGCTACCCCTCGTCGGTGGCGTTGACGGCGGCGCGGACGGCGCTCGACGAGGCCGGACTGGGCCGCAGCCGTTCGACGTTCCGGTCTTCGCCGACGACGAGCGTTCGTTTCACACCCGACGACTGAGTGTCGCGCGTCGCCCGACGGGTCGCGCACGCCAGACGTCGGCGGGCCCGCTCACCGCGGCCCGGGCGGCTCGCTCACCGTGGGTCCGCCCACCGCGGGTCCGCCCACCGCGGGCCCGCTCGCCGCACGCCCGGCGGGTCCGCTCGCCGCACGCCCGGCGGGTCCGCTCGCCGCACGCGCGGCGGGCCTGCTACCGCACCCCGGGCGGCACAGGCACCACACCGGCGGCCACCATACGGCCCAGATCGCGTCGACTCGCCGCCCCGACCTTCAAGCGCGCCTGGTACACATGCGATTCGACCGTGCGTACCGACAGGAACAGCCGTGTCGCGATCTCTCGGTTCGTCAGGCCCTCGACGACCAGCACGGCGATCTCGTGCTCGCGTCGGGTCAGTTCTTCGCCCGAGGCCAGGGCCGGGGAGTGCGCGGGGAGCCGCTCGATCCCGCCCGGTTGCGTCCACCGCTCGCCGTGATCAGCGGTCCACAGGTTGTGCAAGCGCAGATCATCGACGGGCGTCGATTCCTCTTCCGCCGAACGGGCCGACAACCGCCGCACCGCTTCGGCGGCGAGGGGGAGGTCTGTGGTGGCGGCGAGCTGGATGAGTTCGTCGGTCTCCTCCCGGGTGGCTGCTCCCAGGGTCGACAGGCGGAAGAGGTCGCGGATCCGCAGCGCTGCGGCGGTCGTCCCGGCCGTCACTTCGGCCGCCGCGCGAGCGGTCGCCCGCGCCTCCTCGTCTCGCCCTTCGGCCGCGAGGATGGTCGTTTCGACGTACCGCATGCCGTGAAGGAGCATCGGGCTGGCTTCCAGGTCGAGACTCGCCAAAGAGGCGCGTGCCTCCTTCGTGCGCCCGCTCATCGCCAGCTCTTCGGCGACGCCCAGCTCGATCATGGCGGCATTCGCGTCTGTGACGGCGAGCGGCTGCCGGCCGAGCGCCGCCTCCAACTCCCGCTGCGACTCGACGGGTCGGCCCTCGCCGGCGAAGGCGATGGAGGCCGCAGCCCCCGCGAGCGTCAGCTCTGCTGCCCCGCCCTCGCGTGCCGCGGTACGCAGCTCTTCGTCGAGCCGCTGGCGCACGTCGTTGCCGTCAGCCCCCGCCACCTGATACCCGGCGAGCATGAACATCACGGCTGACAATCGGTCCTTGGCCGCGATCCCCGTGATCTTCTGGCGGGAGTCGAGGAGTCTTTCCGCGGCGCGGTAGTACCGGCATGCGGCGCTCCACCCGCCATGGAAGGTCGCCGATGTTCCGGCGGTGATGAGTGCGCGCAGACGCGCTTCGGGCGACGCAGCCTGGACCGCCACGGCCTGGGCCGCAAGGTCGGCGGCCCCAGCCGAGTCGAGGGCGTGGCCCGCCTGGCCGGATCGCACCAGCAAGACCTCGATCTGGGTGTCCGCGTCACCCTCGTCACGCGGGGCTGCGGAGTCAGCGGCTCCGTCGCGCGGTCGCGCGCGCAGCCGAGCGAGTCGCCGGAGGACGTCGCGATCCGACGCGTCGACCGCGTCGACTCCGGACGCGGAATCGTTCCACCCCCCGGAGGCGAGCACTGCCTCCAGTCGCAGGTCGGGATGATCGTGGGCGCGCAGGCCCCGCGCGGCGTGTGCGGCCGCATGAGCGGAGTCGCCTCGATCGTTGGCGATCCTCGCCGCGTCGAGCGCGATCCGCGCGCGGACGAGGGGATCGACCGGCGGGGCGTCGGCCGCCGAGGAACCGTCACGATGCCACTTCTCGGCCACGTGGAGCGAGATCGGCAGGCTCCACCATTCTTCTGCCTCGGCCAGCATGCGTTCACAGGCGGCGTCGATGACCGCGCGCACGCACGCCGACCCGAGCTGGCGTTCGGCCTCGCGCGCGATGAGATCGTTCGCCGTGAGGCGCCGAGCCGGAGTGCCGTCGGCGTGCATCAGTCCACCGGCCACCAGGCCGCCGACGGTGTCGGTCGGGAACAGGCGTGTCGCCACGCTGAGCTCGAGGTGGGGGAGTCGGTGGACGATGGAGAGGCACATGAGGTCGTCGGGGGCGATGTCGGCGACGTGACTCTCGACGGCGACGGCCAGGCGGCTCTGCGGTGCGATGTTCTCGAGCGCGCGCAGGGGATCACGTCCCGCGGCCACGGCCGAGAGGGCCTCGAGAAGCAGGTGCCGCAAAAGCGTGCGGGAGCCGTCGGCGCGCCACACGAGCCCCGCGCGGGTGGCACTGTCGAGAGTCTCGCTCCCGGGGAAGAGGGCCACGAGCTCCTCGGCGTCGGGGGCGATGAGCTCGCCGAGATCGATCCGCTTCGCGAAGCCGTCGTGCCACAGTCCCAGGGCGAGGCGCTGCGCGTCGGATTCTGCGGTGGGGCGGGCTGCCCGCGCCCGCGCGGTGCGCACGCCGATGAGCAGGGTGATCCGCCGCGCGGCCGCCGCGCGGACGATCGCGGTCGTAGAGGCGGTATCGAGCGCGTCGACGTCGTCGACGATCACGATGGTGCGGTCGGAGTCGGGTGGCGGGCCGTCCCGCAGAGCGGAGGCCCGCGGGTCGTCGGTGGCGTCGATCGCGCCGAACGGGATGTCGCTCAAGAGGGCGGACGGCCGTAGCACGACGGGCGCGGACCCCCAGCGTTCGAGCTCGGCGGCGACGGTGCGGAGCACGTAGCTCCGTCCACTTCCTCGTGGCCCCGCCAGCACGAGAGAGGTCCCCTCTCGCAGTCGGGATGCCAGCACGCCGGCGTTCCGATCTGCCCCCACGAGGGCTTTCGCCCACTCCCTCGATCGTTCTTTCCGCATGCCCATCTCCCCCCGGAAAAACCCGCAGGCGGACGGGTTATGGCGTACGACCAAAAGGCTACCTACTGACCACAGCGTCGTCCGGCCTTTAACCGAAGCGTATGCGCCTTTTGCGCTAAATGTGGCACACCGGTAGTCCGCGGCCATCGACCAGTAGTGCCTCTCGGTAGTCTCCGGCGACCACGGTCGCTCCGCGCCTGTCGGAGTGACGCCGAGTCCGGCCCGAGGGTCGTCCCGTCCCGGCGCTTAGACTTGCTCGCATCATGACGACCCCCGTTTCCTCCCCGACGCTCATCGCTCCCTCTCCCGCCGCACAGGGCGAGACGGGCGCCCGCACCTACGAGGTGCGCACCTTCGGATGCCAGATGAACGTCCACGATTCGGAGCGCCTGTCGGGATCGCTCGAGAGCGCGGGGTACGTCCGCGCCGATGTCGGGTCCGAGGCCGACGTCGTCGTGATCAACACGTGCGCCGTGCGCGACAACGCCGCCGGCAAGCTGTACGGGACGTTGGGGCACCTGAAGTCCCGCAAGGACGCCCACGCGGGTATGCAGATCGCGGTCGGGGGGTGCCTGGCGCAGATGGACAAGGACGCCGTGCAGCAGAAGGCGCCGTGGGTCGATGTCGTCTTCGGCACGCATAACATGGGATCGCTGCCCGGAATGCTTGAGCGCGCCCGCCACAACGGCGAAGCCGAGCTTGAGATCCTCGAGTCGCTCGAGATCTTCCCCTCCACCCTGCCCACCAAGCGCGACTCGGTGCACAGCGGCTGGGTGTCGATCTCGGTGGGATGCAACAACACCTGCACGTTCTGCATCGTGCCGAGCCTGCGCGGCAAAGAAAAAGACCGTCGCCCCGGCGACATCCTGAACGAGATCCGCCTCCTGGTCGACGACGGTGCCATCGAGGTCACCCTCCTGGGCCAGAACGTCAATTCCTACGGCGTCGAATTCGGCGACCGCCTCGCCTTCAGCAAGCTCCTGCGCGCGGCCGGCGAGATCGAGGGCCTTGAGCGCGTCCGGTTCACGAGCCCGCACCCCGCCGCGTTCACCGACGATGTCATCGCGGCGATGGCCGAGACGCCCGCCGTCATGCCGCAGTTGCACATGCCGTTGCAGTCCGGGTCCGACCGTGTGCTCAAGGCGATGCGCCGGTCCTACCGGAGCGAGAAGTTCCTCGGCATCCTGGACCGGGTGCGCGATCGCATGCCGCACGCGGCCATCACGACCGACATCATCGTGGGCTTCCCCGGCGAGACCGAAGAGGACTTCCTCGAGACGTTGCGGGTCGTCGAGGCATCGAGGTTCGCGACCGCCTTCACGTTCCAGTACTCCATCCGTGAGGGGACGCCGGCGGCCACCATGCCCGACCAGGTCCCGAAGGCCGTCGTGCAGGAGCGCTATGAGCGGCTCATGGCGCTGCAGGACCGTATCGCGGCCGAAGAGAACCAGAAGCAGCTCGGACGCACGCTCGAGGTGCTCGTCTCGGCCGGCGAGGGCAAGAAGGACGCCGCGACGCACCGCCTCACCGGTCGCGCCGAAGACAATCGTCTCGTGCACTTCGAGGTGCCGGCGGGCTCTCCCGTCCCGCGCCCCGGCGACGTGGTCTCGGTCACCGTGACGCACGCCGCGCCCTTCCACCTGCTGGCCGACGCGCCCGATGCCGCGCCCCTGCGCATCCGTCGGACGCGCGCGGGAGATGCCTGGGACCGTTCGCAGGCGGAGTCCTGCGGTGTCCCGGCGCCGGCGGGCGACGCCGCGACCCCGCGCGCGGTCTCGCTCGGTCTGCCGTCCCTGCGCGTCGGAGTGTGAGTTCCGCCGCGCCGCGCCTGTGGGCAGTCGTCGGGGCCACCGGCACCGGCAAGACGGGGCTCTCCCTCGATCTCGCCGAGGCCCTCGCCGCCCGGGGACGCGCGGCCGAGATCGTGAACGCCGACGCCATGCAGCTGTACCGGGGCATGGACATCGGGACCGCGAAGCTCCCGGTCGGTGACCGACGCGGCATTGCGCATCACCTCTTCGACGCTCTCGCCGTCACCGACGAGGCGGCGGTGGCCTGGTATCAGGATGCCGCCCGCGCGGCGATCGCCGAGATCCACGGGCGCGGAGCCGACGCGATCCTCGTGGGCGGCTCCGGCCTGTACGTCTCGGGAGTGCTGTGGGACTTCCGGTTCCCCCCGCGCGACGAGGCCGTCCGGGCGCGGCTCGAGGCGGAGCTCGACCGTCTCGGCGCGGGTGCGCTCTACGCGCGACTGCGCGAGGCCGATCCCGCCGCCGCCGAGCGCATCGATCCGCGCAACGGTCGCCGCGTGGTGCGGGCGCTCGAGGTGCTGGCACAGGGCGGCGAGACGCACGGCGGCGCCCTTCCCTCCGCGCCGGAGTTCTGGCATCCCGATACCCGGATCATCGCGACGACGGTCGACCGCGAACAGCTCGTGCCGCTTCTCGACGCCCGTGTGGAGGGCATGTGGGCGGCCGGGATGCTCGACGAGGTCGAGCGGCTGCGCGGCGACGGGCTCGAGCGCGGGATCACGGCCGCACGGGCGATCGGGTACGCACAGGCCCTCGCCCAGCTCCGCGGCGACCTGACACGAGACGAGGCGGTGGCCGAGACGCAAGCCCTCACTCGTCGGTACGCGCGGCGACAGGTGTCGTGGTTCCGCCGCTACGCCGAGGCTCGATGGGTCGACGCCCGCACCGTGGATGCCACGACCCTGGTGTCCGTGGGGGAGGCGGGGGAGTGAGCATCGTCGTGCGGAGCTTCGAGCTCGAGGACGAGGACGCCGTCGTCGCCCTCTGGGAGGAGGCGGGTCTCACCCGACCGTGGAACGACCCCCGAGCCGACATCCGCCGCAAGCTCACGGTGCAGCCGGAGTTGTTCCTCGTGGCCGTCGACGGCGACACGGTGGTCGGCAGCGTCATGTCGGGCTACGACGGCCACCGCGGATGGCTCTACTACCTGGCCGCGGCGGCGTCGCACCGCGGTCGAGGTGTCGGTCGCCTGCTCGTGGCCGAGGCGGAGCGGCTGCTCGAGGCGCTCGGCTGTCCGAAGGTGCAGCTCATGGTGCGTCCCGACAACACGGGCGCCCGGGGCTTCTACGACGCCCTGGGGTACGAACCGTTCGAGACGTGGGCCACCGGGAAGAGGCTCGTCGTCGACGGACCCGGCGGACCGCCGCCACCCGGCTGAGCGCGGCGGTCTGCGTTTCCGGCGCGGGCCTCACGCGTCGGTCGCACGGGACGATCGCCGACCCGCGCCCGCTCGTGTCAGTCCCGGACGGTGATGCCGCGGTCCGCGGCCAGGAGCGGGGCCAGCTGCTGCAGCTGCATCGACGAGATGGTCGCGCCTCGTAGCGCCGACAGACCCGCGAGGCCTTCCAGCTCGGCGCCGCGGAGGTCGGTGTGCTGCAGCGTCGCCTGCTCGACGATGAGCTGCGAGATCCGGGTGCCGTTCGCGGCGAAGCGGGTGACCCGGGACTGCCCCAGGTCGAGTTCGTCGATCGTGCAGTCGGTGAAGGCGACGTCTTGCAGGTGGGACCCGCGCAGGTTCACGAATCCGAGTCGGCAGTTGACGAAATGCACGCCGTTCCAGGTCGACTCGTAGGCCTCGAGCGATCCCGTCCGCGACCCCTCGATCTCGACGTCGCGCCACGTGGTCCGCGCCGACCGGACGATCGGCACGTCCCAGCCCGACAGCGCGGATTCGGACAGGTGCGCATACCGCAGCGTGACCTCGGGCGCGCGGAGGCCCTCGATGCGGCACAGCGTCAGTTCCGCGCTCTCGAGGTCGAGACCGTCGACGCGGAGGTCGCGGAACGACAGCCCCTCCAGGGCCGCCCGGGGAGCGAGGGCCGCGGGCTCTCCCGGATCGAGATCGTCCAGCGGAGGGCGATCGAACGAGGGCCCGACCAGGGCGGGGGGCTTCGGCATGGGTCTCCTCGAACGGAAGGGCGGAGGGCTGGGACAGCCTAGCGACCGCCGCGAAGAGCGCGTGCCGTCACCCGCGCGGTGCCGTTTCGTGGACGCCCCGGGAAGCGACCCCGACGCCCGCTCCTAGACTGGTCGCATGGCGACTCTCGCGTTCACCAAAGGCCACGGCACCGGCAACGATTTCGTGGTCGTGGCCGACCCCGACGGGGAGCTCGACCTGTCCGCCGCGCAGATCGCCGCGCTCTGCGACCGCCACTTCGGCATCGGTGCCGACGGTCTGCTGCGCGTGGTGCGCTCCTCGGCGATCGACGAGGGGGCGGATGCCATGGCATCCGGCGCCGAGTGGTTCATGGACTATCGCAACGCCGACGGGTCCGCGGCAGAGATGTGCGGCAACGGCACACGCGTGTTCGCCCGCTACCTCACCGACACCGGCCTCGCCTCGATCGAGGGGGGCCTGCGCATCGGCACCCGCGCGGGGGTCAAGACCCTCACCCGCAGCGATCGCGGCTTCGAGGTCGATCTGGGGGCCTACGCGATCGAGGCGGAAGAGACCCTCGTCCGCGCGAAGGGGCTTCCGGTGGCGCGACCGGGCGTGGGCATCGACGTGGGCAACCCGCACGTCGTCGTCGCGCTGTCGTCCGAGGTCGAGCTCGACGGCCTCGAGCTCGCCTACCAGCCGGTGCTCGATCCCGCGCCGCGGCACGGGGCGAACGTGGAGTTCGTCGTTCCCGCCGATCCGCTGGTGCGTGACGGCGTCGGCGCGATCCGCCTGCGCGTCTTCGAACGCGGCGTCGGCGAGACGCTCAGCTGCGGCACCGGCGTCGCGGCCGCCGCCCTGGCCGTGCGGCACTGGGCGGGGGCGGCTGCTCCCGACTCGTGGGTCGTGGACACCCCCGGCGGCACGCTCGGGGTGCGGGTCGCCGAGGGGCGCGTGTTCCTGTCGGGGCCGGCATCGCTGGTGTTCACCGGCGAGGTCGCACTGGCCTGAGCCCGTCGATGGGCCGCGGTCCGGCGCGCGTCGAGGGGTCGTGGGAACCCCGCTGGTGGCCGGGATCGTTCCGTGCGCCTGAACGACGGCGACTCAGGCGATGATGTCGATCGGCTCGCTCGGCGGCGAGCCGTGACGGCGCACCCGGAGCACACGGAAACCGCGCCCGGTGGCGGCCCGCTGCACGCTGTAACCGTTCTCGAACGTCGTGGACAGCCAGCGCTGCAGCGAGTCGGAGCCGAGGTTGCGCTGCACGACGAACCACCCGTCGCTGCGCTCGGTGAGCCGCGGGATCCAGTGCTCGAGCATGCCGTGCAGTTCGCTCTTGCCCACGCGGATCGGCGGGTTCGATCGGATCGTCCGGAACGACACGTCGTCGGGAACATCTTCCGGTCGCACCGCGTTGATGTTGGTGAGGCCGAGAGACTGTGCGTTCCGCCTCACGAGATCGAGAGCACGTTCGTTGACGTCGACCGCCCAGATGGTCGCGTGCGGTGAGGCGAGCGCGAGCGACAACGAGATCGGACCCCACCCGCACCCCAGGTCGAGGAAGTCCCCGCCGGCGGGAGGGGGAGGGGTGTTGTGCAGCAGCACCGAGGTTCCGGCATCCACGTGATCGGGACTGAAGACGCCACCCGCCGTCACGGCCTCGAATTCGCGCCCCGCGAGTGTCACTCGGATACGGCGGAGCTGTTCGGGACTCGACGGCGACGCGCTGAAGTAGTGCTCGCTCCCCATCCCCACAGAATATCCGACCCGGCCGCGCGACGCCGCGGGCGGCTAAAGTGCGAGAACACCAGGAAAACCCGCGGGAACACCCGCGGACGGAAGGAACACATGACCGAACAGACCACACCCCCGAGCACGGACGCGACGCCGGTCGACCCGGTGGACCGCGTGCTGTCGCGCGCCGAAGCGCACCGCGGGGTCCGGGTCTTCGGTGCAGCGCAGGCGCTCCAAGACGCCTCCACGGCGTACGGCGGCGACGCCGACGGCGACCAGTGGGACCGCGAGGAACGCGCAGCGCTGCGCCGCGTGGCCGGTTTGTCGACCGAGCTCCAAGACGTCACCGAGGTCGAGTACCGCCAGCTGCGCCTCGAGAACGTCGTTCTCGTCGGCGTGCACCCGCAGGGCGAGCAGGCCGATGCCGAGAACTCCCTGCGCGAGCTGTCGGCGCTGGCCGAGACCGCCGGGGCCGTCGTGCTCGACGGCGTTCTGCAGCGCCGCCCGCATCCGGACCCCGCGACCTACGTCGGTCGGGGCAAGGCGGCGGAGCTGCGCGACATCGTCGCCGCCGTCGGCGCCGACACCGTCATCGCCGACACCGAGCTCGCCCCCAGCCAGCGTCGCGCGCTCGAGGACGTCGTGAAGGTGAAGGTGATCGACCGCACCACGGTGATCCTCGACATCTTCAGCCAGCACGCCAAGAGCCGCGAGGGCAAGGCGCAGGTCGAGCTCGCGCAGCTCGAATACCTGCTGCCGCGTCTGCGCGGCTGGGGTGACTCGATGTCGCGCCAGGCCGGTGGACAGGTCGGTGCCGGAGGCGCGGGCATGGGCTCGCGCGGTCCGGGTGAGACGAAGATCGAGCTCGATCGTCGGCGCATCCGCACGAAGATGGCTCTGCTGCGCAAGCAGCTGCGCGACTTCGCCCCGGCGCGCGAGGCCAAGCGTGCCGAGCGCAAGCGTCACACCATCCCGTCGGTCGCGATCGCCGGGTACACCAACGCAGGAAAGTCCAGCCTGCTCAACCGCCTCACCAGCGCGGGCGTGCTGGTCGAGAACGCGCTGTTCGCGACCCTGGATGCCACGGTCCGCCGTTCCGAGACGACCGACGGGCGCGTGTACACGCTGACCGACACGGTCGGCTTCGTGCGCAACCTGCCGCACCAGCTCGTCGAGGCGTTCCGCTCGACGTTGGAAGAGGTCGGCGACGCCGACGTCATCCTGCACGTCGTCGACGCGTCGCATCCCGATCCGGCCGCGCAGCTGATGACGGTGCGCGACGTGATGGGCGATGTCGACGCGAACTTCGGTCAGGAGATCGTCGTCTTCAACAAGGCCGACCTCGTGACCGAGGACGAACGCCTGGTGCTGCGCGGCCTCGCCCCGAACGCGAAGTTCGTCTCGTCGCGCACGGGCGAGGGGATCGAGGAGCTTCGCGCCGCCATCGAGGACGCTCTGCCCCTGCCCGCCGTCGAGGTGCAGGCGGTCGTCCCGTACGACCGTGGTGACCTCGTGTCGGCCGTGCACGAGAGCGGACTCATCGTGGCGCAGGAGCACCGCGACACCGGGACGTTCCTGCACGCTCACGTGGGGGCGCGCCTGGCGGCCGAGCTGGAGCAGTTCGCGGCCTGACGGCCGTCGCACGACGGGCCCCCTCCGATCGCGGTGGGGGCCCGTCGGCGTGCGGTTCGGGGGCGCGCACCGTGCACGCCGACCTCGCCCCCGACGCTGTCCCGACGCGCGCGCCGACGCCTCGGCTTCTTCCGCACCGAGAGCCTGCATCGCCCGCTTCAGCCGCGCGACAGCCTCAGCTCAGCTCGAGCGGCGGAATACCGGGGGTCTCGAAGCCGAAAACCGCCCCGAGGAAGCCCAGTTCGCGTCGCAGGGAGTCGACTACCGTCTCGGCGCGGCGGAAGCCGTGGCCCTCGCCCTCGTACAGGACGTACGCGTGGGGAATCTCGTGCGCCGCGAGGGCGTCACGGATCGCCTCGGCCTGCGACGGCGGCACGACCCGGTCCTCGCTTCCCTGCAGGATGAGCAGGGGAACGCGGAAGCGCTCGGGATGGCTCAGAGGCGAGCGCTCCACGTACACCGCTTCGGCCTCGGGCAGCGGTCCGATCAGGCCGTCGAGATACCGGGCCTCGAAGTCGTGAGTGTCTTCGGCGAGGGCACGGGCGTCGCCCACGCCGTAGCGCGAGATCCCGGCCGAGAACACGTCGGTGTTCGTCACGGCGGCGAGCACCGTCCATCCGCCGGCGGAGCCCCCGGCGATCGCCAGGCGCTCGCGGTCGGCCAGACCCGCCTCGGCGAGGGCGGAGGCCGCGGCGGCGACGTCATCGACATCGACCACGCCCCACTGACCCTTCAGCCGGTCACGGTAGTCGCGACCGTATCCGGTGGAACCGCCGTAGTTCACGTCGAGCACGCCGATGCCACGGCTCGTGAAGAACGCCGTCTTGGCTGACGGCGCCGGACCCACGTGCGAGGTGGGGCCACCGTGCACGAGCACGACGTAAGGCGGGCGCTCGTTCTCGGGCGCGGCGACGTCGGGGTTCGTGGGCGCGTAAGCGAAAGCGTGCACGGGTCCGTGCGGCCCCTCGGTCTCGAGGGCACGGGCCGTCGGCATCCATTCGTCGCCCCAGGCCCCGGATCCACCGGTCACCAGGTCGACGGTGCCGGCGTCGAGGTCGACCGCCCACAGCCCCGAGCGGCCGCCGGCGTCGGAGCCCGACACGAGCACTCGGTGCCCGCGCACGTCATCGATCGCCGCGCCGGCCACGACGGGCACGTCCACCGGGCGCACGCCGGACGGCGCGATCTCGACGATCTCGTCGGCACCGTCGGTGCGGACGGCGACGATGCGCCCGTCGTCGGTCGCTCCGAACCACCGCGTCCCGAGCACCCACAGCCCGCCGCCCGTGTCGGCGTCGACCGGCGACACCGGCTGCGGCTCGCCGTCGAGGGGACGGCGGAACAGGTTCCACCGGCCGTCGGGGTCGTCGGCGTACAGCAGCTCGTCGTCGCCGAGCCACACGGGCTGGAGCGGGGCGCGGCGCGGGGTGTCGGCGATCTCGCGCACCTCGCCGGTGCCGATCTCGGTCACGCGCAGGGTCGTGGCATCCCAGGGCATGTCGGGGTGGCTCCACGCCACCCACGCGAGAGACCGGCCGTCGGGCGACAGCGCGGGCTGCGCGACGAAGTCGCTGCCCTCGGCGAGCACGTCGACGGCGCCGTCGAGCGAGATGCGCACGATGGCGCGGGCGGGAACGCGGTCACTCCCGTGCGTCTCGCGGACGGCGAGCAGGGTGCCGTGCTCGAACCGCAACCCGCCGTGGCGCACCGTGTCGTCGGCCGGCGTCAGCGCGCGCGCCTCGCCGCCCGGGCGAAGGGCGTAGACGCGCTGGTCGGTCTTCTCGACGTAGAACAGCTCCCCGTCGTCGGAGGCGGTCCAGGCCCCGCCGCCGTATTCGTGAACGGCGGAACGGGCGTTGGCGGGTGCGGGCAGCACCGTCTCGACCGCACCGTCGGTGCGGCGCCGTTTCACCGCGACGCGACCCGCCTCGGCGGGCACGGATTCCGCCCACCACACCTCATCGCCGACGAACAGCGCGCCGTCGATGCGGGGGGAGGACTGCGCCACCGACTCGGGAGTGATCGGCGAGGGCCAGGAACCGTAGGGGAGGGTGTCTGCCATCACTCCAGCGTAGGCCGGGGCTCCGACATCCGTCGGGGTCGGGCACGCCGGACGAGCAGGACGCCCGCGATGCCCGCGACGAGGCCGATGCCCAGAACCGCGCTCGCGGTGCCCACGAGACCGGACGACAGCTGCCGCACCACGGCGTCGATCCCCGCGGCGTCGAGGCCCCGGAGAACGGCGGTGAGGTGCGCCTGCGCCGCGCCCACGGCGACCGCCACGAGCACCGCGGCCGAGCCGACGGCGACCGCGATGGCGGCGCCGATCAGTGCGCGTCGCCGGCGGGGAGCGATGACGACCCCGCCGATCAGGAGCACGCCCACGAGCAGGGGTGCCGCCACTCCCGCCGTGGTGGTGGCGGCGTACGCCGACCGCACGGCCTGCAGCGTCGTTCCGTCGCTCAGGACCACGACCCGGTCGATCGGGGGGACGAGGGCGGCCACGGGCGAGCCCTGCAGGTCCAGCTCGGCGACGATCGCCGAGACCACCCCGCCGATCTGCACTCCCAGGCCGTCCGGAGTCTGCACGATGATGCCGCCACCGTCGGAGGTGGCTCCGAAGACGAAGGCGCGGTGCGCGGTTCGCACGACCCCCGACCAGACGTCGGAGAACCGGTCGGAGTGCACCACGTCGGTCACCGCCTGCTGCGTGATCGATCGCAGCGAGTCGGCCGACGGCTGTGCCACCAGGCCGAGGACGCGCGCCGCTTCCTGCGGCACGCCGAGGGCGACGAGACCGTCGACGCCCGCGCCCGCGATCGCCGAGAAGTCGACCGACGCCGAGATGGCACTCGTCGTCTCGGCGATGACGAGGTCTTGCACGGCGGGGTCGGACGAGAGGGGCGCGAGCGTGGCGACGAAGGAGTCCTCATCGACGAGCTGCACGCGCGCCCACGAGGCGACGAGGGCCACCGGCGTGAGCAGGGCCACCACGATCAGCACCACCACGGATGCCGTGACGCGCACCACGACGGACGGCTTCGCGACGCGTTTGGTCGAGGTCGATGCGGTCGAGGGCGGGCCGGCGGTCATGGCGCCATTGTGGCGCGCCCGCCACCGCGACGCACGGTTCACACCGCGCGCAGCACCGCCACGATGCGCCCGAGCACGACGGCCTCGTCGCCGAGGATGGGCTCGAACGCGCTGTTGCGGGGGAGAAGCCAGGTGTGGCCGTCACGGCGACGGAACGTCTTCACCGTGGCCTCGCCGTCGAGCATCGCGGCCACGATCTCGCCGTTCTCCGCGTTCGCCTGCGAACGCACGACCACCCAGTCGCCGTCGCAGATCGCCGCGTCGATCATCGAGTCGCCCGAGACCTTGAGCATGA
The DNA here is from genome assembly GCF_001423785.1 of Microbacterium sp. Leaf179. Classification (NCBI taxonomy): domain Bacteria; kingdom Bacillati; phylum Actinomycetota; class Actinomycetes; order Micrococcales; family Microbacteriaceae; genus Microbacterium; species Microbacterium sp. Leaf179. The sequence goes on from NZ_LMPH01000001.1 coordinate 1,420,813, forward strand.
ACAACTCGCCCTTGCCGACGAGCTGGCGGGGGAGGGGGAAGATCTCCTCCACGTGCTGGTCGGCGGTGATGGGCACGCCCGCCGCGATCCGGCCCACCAGGGGCACGAGGGCGGCGTCGCCCACCGCGGGGGCGGTGTCGGCGGGGTTCTCGGCGGCGGTGCCGGGAAGGTCGATCAGCACCTCCATGGCGCGGGTCTTACCCGGGTCGCGGCGCAGGTAGCCGCTGAGCTCGAGCTGGTTCAGCTGGTGCGTGACGCTCGACAGCGACTTCAGGCCGACGGCGTCGCCGATCTCGCGCATGCTCGGCGGGTAACCGTGCCGCGCGATCGATCGCTGGATGACTTCGAGGATCGCGAGCTGCTTGTCGCTGAGGTTCTTGCGCCGTCGCGTCTGCGGTCGTTCGCGCCCTGCGGCGGTCGTCGCGTCGGTCATCTGTGCTCCCCTCGCGCCGCGGGAAGGGCGGCGGAAATTCGAATGTCGGAGGTTGGTGATGAGGTCTCCGTGTCGAAACCGTATCCGGTCGACGACACGAATGACACGGAGCCGCACGCGTGTCGCGTTCGATTCGTTTCCGACAACCGGTGTGTTGACACCGTCGCAGTATCGAAGATAGATTCGGAATACAGATTCGCACACCGCCCTCCCGGCCGAGGGCGGGGTGCGAATCTCTCCCCACCAAGGAGCACACCATGAGCAGCATCACCTCCACCGCCTCGACGACCCGCCTGCGTATCACCGCCCGCGGGCGCCGTGTCGTCGCCTTCGTCGTCGCCCTCCCGCTCGCCGTCGCCCTCGGCGTCGCCGCCGTCGGTGGGGGAGCAGCACTCGCCTCGGGCGACGCCGGCGCACCGGCTGGTTCGTTCACGGAGATCACGGTCATGAGCGGCGAGACCCTGTGGTCGATCGCCGAAGACATCGCCCCCGCGGCCGATCCGCGCGACGTCGTCGCCGAGATCACGCGTCTGAACGCCCTCCAGGGCGGCTCGCTCGCGGCCGGTCAGCGCATCGCGATCCCCACCGAGTACATCCAGGCCGGCTGACCTCCGCGGGTGCGCGATGAGCCGCTCCTCGGCACGCCGCCTACGATGGGTGGGGTGACCGTACGCCTCGACGACCTGCCTCTTCGCGACGATCTGCGGGGGATGACCCCCTACGGAGCCCCGCAGGCCGCCCTGCCCGTGGCTCTCAACGTGAATGAGAACACGCATCCGGTTCCGCCCGAGGTGGCCGATGACATCCTCGACGCCGTGGCTCGGGCCCTGCGCGACGTCAACCGGTATCCCGACCGCGAGTTCACCGCGCTCCGAGAGAGCTTCGCCGCATACCTCGGTCACGGCCTGACGCGAGAGCAGATCTGGGCGGCCAACGGCTCCAACGAGGTGCTCCAGCACATCCTGCAGGCCTTCGGTGGACCGGGCCGGACGGCCATGGGCTTCGCACCCACCTACTCGATGTACCCGATCCTCACCCGCGCGACGGGCGCGCGATGGATCGCCGGGGAACGCGCGCACGACTTCTCGCTGAGCGCCGAGGCCGCCGCGGCCCAGGTGCGTGAGCACCGCCCCGACATCGTCTTCCTCTGCGCGCCGAACAACCCCACGGGTACCCCGCTGCGTCTCGATGTGATCGAGGCCGTATACGCCGAGACCGACGGCATCGTGATCGTCGACGAGGCCTACCAGGAGTTCGCTCCGCGTGACGAGCCCTCGGCCGTGTCGCTGCTGCCCGGTCGCCCGCGTCTGGTGGTGTCGCGCACCATGAGCAAGGCCTTCGCCTTCGCCGGCGCACGCGTGGGGTACCTGGCCGCCGATCCTGCTCTGGTCGACGCGCTGCGACTCGTCCGACTTCCGTACCACCTGAGCGCGCTCACGCAGGCCGCCGCGACGGCGGCCCTCGTGCACGCCGAAACGATGCTGTCGATGGTCGACGAGATCGTCGCGCAGCGCGACCGCATCTCGGCCACCGTGGCCGCCCTCGGGTACACCGCCCACGAGTCGTGGACGAACTTCGTGCTCTTCGGCGGCGTCGACGACCCCGCCGCCACGTGGAAGGCGCTGTACGACCGCGGTGTGCTCATCCGCGACGTCGGCATCGCGCACCACCTGCGTGTCACGGCCGGTACCGACGACGAGACCACCGCGTTCCTCGACGCCCTCGCCTCGGTAGGATCGCGGTCATGACCGGCCCCGCCACGCCCCGTACCGCCTCGATCACGCGCGAGACGAGCGAGTCGCGCATCGAACTCGAACTCGACCTCGACGGTCGCGGGGTCAGCGACATCCAGACCACGGTGCCGTTCTTCGACCACATGCTCACGGCCTTCGCCAAGCACTCGCTGACCGATCTGCGGGTGCGCGCTACGGGCGACACCCACATCGACGCCCACCACACGGTCGAGGACACCGCGATCGTGCTCGGCCAGGCGATTCGTCAGGCCCTGGGCGACAAGTCGGGGATCGCCCGCTACGGCGATGCGCTCGTTCCCCTCGACGAGGCGCTGGCCCAGGCGGTCGTCGATATCAGCGGTCGCCCGTACCTCGTGCACACCGGTGAGCCCGTGGGCTTCGAGCACCACCTCATCGGCGGACACTTCACCGGTTCGCTCGTGCGTCACACGTTCGAGGCCATCTCGATCCACGGCGGCCTCACGGTGCACGTGCGCGTTCTGGGTGGGCGCGACCCGCACCACATCGCCGAGGCCGAGTACAAGGCGTTCGCGCGTGCCTTCCGTCAGGCCAAGGCGCTCGACCCGCTGGTCGACGGCATCCCCAGCACCAAGGGTGCGTTGTGACGCGCAAGCCCGTCGTCGCGGTCCTCGATTACGGTTCCGGCAACGTCCACTCGGCCGTCAAGGCGCTCATCGAAGCCGGTGCCGATGCGCGACTGACCTCCGACCGCGCGCTGCTCCTCGACGCCGACGGGCTCCTCGTGCCCGGTGTGGGTGCGTACAGCGCGGTCATGGGCGCCCTGAACGCCAGCCGCGGGGGAGAGATCATCGACCGGCGGCTCGCCGGGGGTCGCCCGGTGCTCGGTATCTGCGTCGGCATGCAGGTGATGTTCGAGCGGGGTGTCGAGCGCGGTGCCGACACCCCCGGGCTCGGTGAGTGGCCGGGCACGGTGGGCGAGCTCGAAGCGCCCGTACTGCCGCACATGGGCTGGAACACCGTGGCGTCCGGAGACGGGTCGCGCCTGTTCCAGGGCATCGAGAAGGAGCGCTTCTACTTCGTGCACTCGTATGCGGCGCAGCAGTGGTCGCTCGAGGTCACGCCGCCGTTCCCGGAGCCCGTACTGACGTGGTGCACGTATGGCGCACCGTTTCTCGCGGCGGTCGAGAACGGTCCGCTGTCGGCGACGCAGTTCCACCCCGAGAAGTCGGGCGAAGCCGGCATCCGGCTCCTGGCCAATTGGATCGACGGGCTGCGCACGACTACTGTGTGACCTCGTGCCCAGGCTCGGCGAAGTGCGCTGACGGGTGCGAGGAGCCATGAACGATTTCGCGTCGACGCCCGAACTTGTCCTGCTTCCCGCGGTCGATGTGGCCGACGGCAAAGCCGTCCGCCTGACCCAGGGTGAGGCCGGCACCGAGACCAGCTACGGCGACCCCGTCGACGCCGCCGCGGACTTCGCACGCCAGGGCGCGCAGTGGATCCACCTCGTCGACCTCGACGCCGCCTTCGGTCGCGGCAACAACGCCGCGGTGATGCGCAAGGTCATCAAGCAGGTCAAGGGCGTGCAGGTCGAGCTGTCGGGCGGCATCCGCGACGACCGCTCCCTCGAGGCCGCCCTCGAGAGCGGCGCGAGCCGCATCAACCTCGGCACGGCCGCGCTCGAGAACCCCGAGTGGGCCGCCGATGTCATCAATCGTTACGGCGAGGCGATCGCCGTCGGCCTCGACGTGCGCGGCACCACGCTCGCCGCGCGCGGCTGGACCCGCGACGGCGGCGACCTGTGGACCGTCCTCGACCGGCTCGAAGACGCCGGCTGCAGCCGCTACGTCGTCACCGACGTCACCAAAGACGGCACGCTCCGCGGCCCGAACATCGAACTGCTGCGCGAGATGACGCAGCGCACCCCGAAGCCGATCGTGGCGTCGGGCGGGGTGTCGAGCCTCGACGACATCGCGGCGCTGCGCGACCTGGTACCGCTCGGCGTCGAAGGCGCGATCGTGGGCAAGGCACTGTACGCGGGGCAGTTCACGCTCGCTGAGGCACTGGATGTCGCCGGACACTGACGGTCCGCACGGCCATGGCGCGCACGGGCACGACCAGCGTGCGCACGCTCCGCACACGGACGCCCTCCATTCGGATGCCGCGAACGCGGATTCCGCCGGCGTCCCGTGGGAGGGACGCAGCTTCCAGTCCAACCCGCACTCGGGTGACGACGGTTCTGCCGACCCCGCCCTACTCGCGGCTCTTCTGGCGTTCCGCGCCGGTGAGGGAGACGCGCGTGCGGTGGTCGACGCCTACAGCGAGGCGCGCCTGCTGATCCCGCTCGTCGCCGAGAAGGGCGACCACGGCATCGGCGCGCACGGCCTCGAGGTCGACAAGACGCAGGAGCTGTCGATCGTGACGGTCGCCGCTCCCGACGGCCGCAAGGTCCTGCCGGTGTTCACGTCGGTGACGGCGCTGCAGACCTGGGACGCACTGGCCCGACCGGTTCCCGCCGACGGGCGTCGCACGGCCCTGGCCGCAGCCTCCGAGGACACCGAGCTCATCGTCGTCGATCCGGGCTCGGAGACGGAGTTCGTCATCCGCCGCCCCGCCGTCTGGGCGATCGCACAGGGCGAGGCGTGGGAGCCCGCGCACACGTCGCCCACGATCTTCACCGGCCTGCAGGAGAGCATCTCGGGCGAGCTGGCCGTTCTCGACCTGGCCGTCGAGGCGGGAGACCCGACCGGACGCCTTCGCGGTCCCGAGCTGGTGGTGCATCTGCAGCTGATGTCGGGTCTCGCGCAGGAGGAACTGGATGCCGTGCTCGCCCGCGTCGCCCGCCGCTGGGCCGCCGACGACCGCATCGCCGTGCTCGTCGATTCCCTGACGGTCAAGCTGCACCGCAGCACCGAGGCCTGAGTCGCGCGTTCTTCCGGGAGCCCGCCTGCCGGGAGTGGGCGGCGTCGTCCATCGGGGGAGGGGCCCACTGCCCCCTACCCCTACGGGTGTCACGGTGCAGTCGGCCTGCGGCAAAGAGCGCAGGGATGCCATCCTCCCGGGCAATCGGGGGCAGGCCCCACCTCATACCCCTACGGGTGTCACGGAGGAGTCGGCCTGCGGTGGCAGAGGGCGGAGGAATGGCCCCTCCCCGGGGCAATCGGGGTAGGGGCCCTGCTCTTGCCCCGGGGAGGGGCCATTCCGGAGCCCGGTACCCCCCCCAGAACGAACGACCTACGTGACGGGCCCCGTCCACTTCTCGCCCGGCCCCTTACCGATGGGGTCGGGGATCACCGACGCCTCGCGGAACGCGAGCTGCAGGGAGCGGAGGCCGTCGCGCAGGGAGCGGGCGTGCATGTCGCTGATCTCGGGGGCTCCGGCGGTGATGAGGCCGGCGAGGGAGTTGATGAGCTTGCGGGCCTCGTCGAGGTCGAGCTGCTGCGCGGGGTTATCGGCCAGGCCGGTCTTCACGGCGGCGGCGCTCATAAGGTGCACGGCGGCGGTGGTGATGACTTCGACGGCGGGGACGTCGGCGATGTCGCGGGTGGCGGAGGCGGAGGCGCGCTCCTGCTCTTCCCAGCGGGCGAGGCGCTCGTCTTCGGCTCCGTGGCGGTGTGCGGCGCTGTCGTCGGCGGGCTGGTCGGGGGGGATCGTGTCCACGTGAATCTCTCTGCTAGACTATGGCGGGCTTCGGAGTGCTTCACTCCGGACGAAAGAGGATGACATCCCACCCGCGCTTGCCGCTCCAGGCTACCGGGTTCCCGCACTCCGCTCCGTTTCGCACGGGGTCGTCTGGGTGCAGAAGCCGGTGCTGGTAGCACTGTGCCGGGTGGCGTGTTTCTCCTCTTCGCCCGCGATTCCCTCGAATCGCGGCGGCCGTCATCCGTAGACAAGAGGAGTTCCGCATCAGCGATCCCCGCACCAACGAGCGCATCCGAGTCCCGGAGGTCCGTCTCGTCGGACCCAACGGCGAGCAGGTCGGCATCGTCCGCATCGAAGCTGCGCTGCGCCTGGCCCAGGAAGCGGACCTCGACCTGGTCGAGGTTGCGCCGAGCTCGAAGCCGCCCGTGGTCAAGATCATGGATTACGGCAAGTTCAAGTACGAGGCCGCTCAGAAGGCCAAGGAGACGCGCCGCAACCAGGCCAACACCGTGCTCAAAGAGGTTCGGTTCCGCCTGAAGATCGAAGCGCACGACTACATAACCAAGCTGAAGCGCGCCGAGGGCTTCCTCCAGGCGGGCGACAAGGTCAAGGCCATGATCCTGTTCCGCGGTCGCGAGCAGTCGCGTCCCGACCAGGGCGTGCGTCTGCTCCGCAAGTTCGCGGAAGACGTCGCCGAGTTCGGCACCGTGGAGTCCAGCCCCACGATCGACGGTCGCAACATGGTCATGGTGGTCGCGCCTCACAAGAACAAGTCCGAGGTCAAGACCGAGCAGAACGCGCAGCGCACGGCGAACCGTGAAGCAGCACGCAGCGCCGCCCGCGGCGACTCGGACTCCGAGGGTGAGCCCACCGCGGCTCCCGCAGACCAGCCCACCTCGGCCCCCGCCGAGTAAGGCCCCCCAGACTCCCGCCCGGCGGGAAACACAACGAAGGAAGAGACATGCCGAAGCAGAAGACCCACTCCGGTGCCAAGAAGCGTTTCAAGTTGACCGGCAGCGGCAAGCTCATGAAGCAGCAGGCCGGCATGCGGCACAACCTCGAGGGCAAGGCGTCCAAGCGCACCCGTCGCCTGAACCAGGAGCAGGTCCTGGCCAAGGGTGACGCCAAGGTCGCCAAGAAGCTCCTCGGCCTCTGAGCGCCGACGCACGTTAGGAAGAAGAAGAAATGGCTAGAGTCAAGCGGGCAGTAAACGCCCACAAGAAGCGTCGCGTCATCCTCGAGCGCGCGTCCGGTTACCGCGGTCAGCGTTCGCGCCTGTACCGCAAGGCCAAGGAGCAGGTCACCCACTCCCTCGTCTACGCGTACCGTGACCGTCGCAAGCGCAAGGGCGACTTCCGTCGTCTGTGGATCCAGCGCATCAACGCGGCGTCCCGCCAGAACGGCATGACGTACAACCGCTTCATCCAGGGCCTCGGCCTCGCGGGTGTGCAGGTCGACCGTCGTATGCTCGCCGAGCTCGCCGTGAACGAGCCGGCCGTGTTCGCCTCGCTCGTCGCGACCGCGAAGGCGGCGCTGCCCAGCGACGTCAACGCCGCGAAGACCGCGTAATACGTAGTTCCTCGTCGAACGGGCGTCCTCTTCGGAGGGCGCCCGTTCGTCGTTCCTGCGCGGCGTCCGGAGCGCATACCGCAGACGCCATACACTGAGTACGTGCTCGAGAACCCCCGTTCGCCCCGGGTGCGCGCCGTGGCAAAACTCAGCAAGCGCGCCGCCCGTCAAGAGACCGGTCTGTTCCTCCTCGAGGGACCGCAGGCGGCCCGCGAGGCGTTGGCGTGGGCACCCGAGACGGTGATCGAGATGTACGCGACCCCGACAGCCCTCGAAAAGCACGGCGACCTGCGCGAGGCCGCCGAGGCCGCGGGCGTCGACCTGCAGTACACGACCGAAGCGGTCCTGGATGCCATGGCCGACACCGTCACGCCGCAGGGCATCGTCGCCGTGGCCCGCCAGTCGCCGACCGCCCTGAAGGACGTTCTGGCAGCGGGCCCCCGCCTCATCGCCATCTGCGAGGAGGTGCGCGACCCCGGCAACCTCGGCACCATCATCCGCGCGGCCGACGCGGCGGGAGCCGACGCGGTGATCCTGACCGGTCGGACGGTCGACCCGTACAACCCCAAGGTGGTCCGCTCGACCACGGGGTCGCTCTTCCACCTGCCCGTCGCCGTCGACCTCGAGCTGGCCGACGTCGTCGCGCGGGTGCACGAGGCGGGGATGCGGGTGGTGGCCGCCGACGTTGAAGGCGGTGACTTCCTGGCATCCCGCGACATGCTCGCCGAACCCACGGCGTGGCTGTTCGGGAACGAGGCGCGCGGTCTCGACGACGAGGCGTTGGCGCACGCCGACATCGCGTTGCGGTTGCCGATCTACGGGCGGGCCGAGTCGCTCAACCTCGCCACCGCGGCCAGCGTCTGCCTCTACGAGACGGCGTTCGCGCAGCGCGATCGCTGAATCCCTGCTGTTACAGATCGGTTAAGGCGCGCGCCGGAATGTGGTCGGGCGCCCAGCATCCTCATAGGGTGTTGACATGGCATCCGTTCCCCCGAAGACCGAGCCCCTGGTCGTCGTCAGCGACGTCCAGAAGCACTATGGACAGTTCCAGGCTCTGAAAGACATCGACCTCACCGTCGACCGCGGCGAGGTCGTCGTCGTCATCGGACCCTCGGGTTCGGGCAAGTCGACGCTGTGCCGCACCATCAACCGCCTCGAGACCATCACGAGCGGGACGATCACCATCGACGGCAAGGAGCTTCCCAAAGAGGGGAAGGGCTTGGCCGAACTGCGCGCCGACGTCGGCATGGTGTTCCAGTCGTTCAACCTGTTCGCCCATCTCACGATCCTCGAGAACGTCACGCTCGGCCCCCTCAAGGTCCGCAAGATGAAGAAGGCGGATGCCGAGAAAGAGGCGCGCGCGCTCCTCGAACGCGTGGGCGTCGGTCACCAGGCCGACAAGCTCCCCGCCCAGCTCTCGGGCGGTCAGCAGCAGCGTGTCGCGATCGCCCGTGCTCTGGCCATGAAGCCCAAGGTCATGCTCTTCGACGAGCCCACCTCGGCGCTCGACCCCGAGATGATCAACGAGGTGCTCGACGTGATGGTCGGTCTCGCCAAGGACGGCATGACGATGATCGTCGTGACGCACGAGATGGGCTTCGCGCGCAAGGCCGCGAACCGCGTGGTGTTCATGGCCGACGGGCAGATCGTCGAGCAGGCGACGCCCGAGCAGTTCTTCACGAAGCCCGAATCCGATCGGGCGAAGGACTTCCTGTCGAAGCTCATCACCCACTGACGCTCTTCCCCTTGACGGCGATGAACGAGGAGGTTCTCCCGCCGACCGCCTGGTTGCCGTTCCCCCCGGTCTATCTCGCGCGCCGTCACCGACGACCCCTATCCGCACAGCACACGTAACCAAGGAGACATCACATGCGTAAGACACGTTTTCTCGCCGGCGCGAGCATCGTCGCCGCCGGCCTTCTGGCCCTGACGGCCTGTAACAGCGGCACCCCGGGCGCGGCTCCCGGCGCCGACGGCGGCACCGAATCGACGCAGCTGTGGGAGGTCGCCTCCGACGTCTCGCTCGACGGCAGCCCCACCTACGACCGCATGGTCGCCGCCGACAAGGTCATCGTCGGTGTGAAGGAAGACCAGCCCGGTCTCGGCTTCAAGGACCCGGTCAGCAACGAGCGCGGCGGCTTCGACGTCGAGATCGCCCAGTGGATCGCGGCCTCGCTCGGCTTCGACGCGGACCAGATCGAGTACAAGACGATCCCCTCGGCCAACCGCGAGCAGGAGCTCGTGAACGGCAACGTCGACTACTACGTCGGCACCTACTCGATCACCGACAAGCGCAAGGCGCAGATCGACTTCGCCGGCCCCTACCTGATCACCGGTCAGGGCCTGCTCGTCGCCGCCGACAACGAAGACATCACCGGCCCCGACGACCTCGCCGGCAAGATCGTCTGCTCGGTCACCGGTTCGACGCCGCTGCAGCGCATCCGCGACGAGTACGCCCCCGGCGACACCGTCGAGTACGACACCTACACGCAGTGCCTCGAGCAGCTGCGCGCGGGTTCGGTCGACGCGGTGACCACCGACCAGGCGATCCTCGCCGGTTACGTCGCCCAGGAGCCCGACGCGTTCAAGATCGCTGGCGACACCTTCAGCGAGGAGCGCTACGGCGTCGGCCTGCCCAAGGGCGACACCGTCCTGAAGGACCACATCAACACCCTGTTCAACGACGGCGGCGACGTCTGGACGGCGCTGTTCGAGAAGAACCTCGCGCCCGCCGATATCAAGGGCGACCAGCCCACCGCCGACGAGTGATCCGTTCGGGGGCGGTGCACCGCACCGCCCCCGAACCCCCGACCAAGATAAGGAGCACGCATGGGCGTCATCACCGACAACCTCGACGTGTGGAGCGAGGCGCTCGGCGGAACCCTTCTGCTGTTCTTCGCGGGCGGAGCGCTGGCCCTCGTGCTCGGCCTCATCGTGGGCGCCATGCGCGTCTCGCCCGTGCCGATCGCCCGCGGTGTCGGCACGTTCTATGTGAGCGCGATCCGCAACACCCCCCTCACGCTCGTCTTCTTCGCGTTCGTGTTCGCGCTGCCCCCGCTCCTGGGGCTGCGTCTGACGGGCGATGTCTCGCTGACGCTCGGGATCTGCGCCCTCGGCATCTACACGGCGACGTACGTCGCCGAGGCGATCCGGTCGGGCGTGAACACCGTCCCCGTCGGTCAGGCCGAGGCCGCTCGAGCGCTCGGCCTGGGCTTCGGCCAGGTCATGACGCTCGTCGTGCTGCCGCAGGCGTTCCGTTCCGTGATCCCCCCGATGATGAGCGTGTTCATCGCGCTGCTCAAGAACACGACCGTCGCCGCGGGCTTCTCGATCGTGAACCTGGGTTCGGTCCGCAACTACCTCAGTGAGCGCGGAGAGAACGCGTTCGTCGTCATCCTGTGGGTGATGGTCATCTTCGTCGCGCTCGTCCTGCTGCTGTCATGGCTGCAGCGAACGCTCGAGAACCGATGGAGGGTCGCACGATGAGCAGCGTCCTGTACGACGTCCCCGGTCCCAAGGCCGTCGCCCGCAACCGCGTCCTCGGTGTCGTCACGATCCTGGTCGTGCTCGGCATCATCGGATTCTTCGTCTGGCGTCTCGCCGACACCGGTCAGTTCACTGCCCAGAAGTGGTCGGCGTTCACCTACACGAACGTGTGGGCGCAGATCGGCGAGGCCACGATGCGTACCATCGCCGCCTTCGTCGTGGCCGCCCTCGGTGCGCTGGCCCTGGGCTTCGTGCTCGCGATCGGCCGCCTGTCCGATCACAAGTGGGTGCGCTGGCCGTTCACCGCCGTGATCGAGGTCTTCCGCGCGATCCCGGTGCTCGTGTTCATGTTCCTGCTCTACTACGGCTTCCCCGTCCTCGGCATCCGCATGGAGCCGTACTGGGCCGTCGTCATCGCCCTCATCTGCTACAACGGCTCGGTGCTCGCCGAGGTCATCCGCGCGGGTGTGGAGTCGCTGCCCAGCGGCCAGGCCGAGGCGGGCTACGCCGTGGGCCTGCGCAAGGCCGGGGTCATGCGCCTCGTGCTGCTGCCGCAGGCGATCCGCGCGATGATGCCCGTCATCATCGCCCAGCTCGTCGTGACCCTGAAGGACACGGCTCTCGGCTTCATCATCACGTACCCCGAGCTGCTGTTCTACGCGAAGTACATCGGTGCGCAGCCGAGCGTGGGCTCGCCCATCATCCCGGCGACGATCATCGTCGGTGCGATCTACATCGCGCTCTGCCTGCTGCTGTCTTACGTGGCGACCCTGGTCGAGAAGCGTCTGCGCCGGTCGCCGCGCGTCGGCCAGGTGGCCGCCCCCGTGCAGCCCCCGCAGCAGGGCGGCACCGACACGGCGCTCATCGTCGCCCAGCGCGGCGGGTCGGGGATCTGATCGAATCCGCCGACGGGCGGGGGAGTGTCCCCGCCCGTCGGTAGACTCTCATCTCGTGTCCGACGCACCCGAGATCACCCCCGAGGCCGTCGCCTCCGCCGTCGAAGCCGCACTCGCGGCCATCGCCGCGGCCGCGACCACGGCCGACCTGAAAGCCGCCCGCTCCGCGCACACGGGGGAGCAATCCTCCCTCGCGCGACTGAACGCCCAGATGCGCGCCGTCGCCCCCGAGCACAAGGCCGCCTTCGGCAAGCTCGTGGGTCAGGCCCGCGGCCAGGTCACTCAGGCGCTCGCCGCCCGCGAGGCCGAGCTGGCCGAAGCCGAGACCGCCGCCCAGCTCGAAGCCGAGCGCATCGACGTGACGGCGCTGCCGCAGCGCGCGCGCGTGGGGGCACGGCATCCGATCTCGCTCCTGCAGGAGCAGGTGTCGGACATCTTCGTCGGCATGGGATGGGAGATCGCCGAGGGGCCCGAGCTCGAGCACGAGTGGTTCAACTTCGACGCCCTCAACTTCGACGTCGACCACCCGGCGCGCCAGATGCAGGACACGTTCTTCGTCGACCCGGTCGCGCGGCACTTGGTGCTGCGCACGCACACGAGCCCCGTGCAGGTGCGCTCCATGCTCGAGCGCGATCTGCCGATCTACGTGCTGTGCCCCGGCCGCGTGTACCGCACCGATGAGTTCGACGCGACGCACCTGCCGGTGTTCACGCAGTTCGAGGGCCTCGTCATCGACAAGGGCATCACGATGGCCCACCTCAAGGGCACCCTCGACCACGCCGCGCGCGTGCTGTTCGGGCCCGAGGCCAAGACGCGTTTCCGCGCGAACTTCTTCCCGTTCACCGAGCCGAGCGCCGAGCTCGACCTGTGGCACCCCACCTTCAAGGGCGGGGCGCGCTGGATCGAGTGGGGCGGGTGCGGAATGGTGAACCCCAATGTGCTGCGCGCCGCCGGCATCGACCCCGAGGAGTACTCGGGCTTCGCCTTCGGCATGGGCATCGAGCGCACGCTCATGTTCCGCAGCGACGTGCAGGACATGCGCGACATGGCCGAGGGCGATGTGCGCTTCAGCGAGCAGTTCGGAATGGTGGTCTGATGCGCGTCCCGCTCTCCTGGTTGCGCGAGTACGTCGACGTACCCGCGACGGCCACGCCCGAAGACGTCCTCGCGGCGTTGGTCTCGGTCGGATTCGAAGAAGAAGACGTGCACCGCTTCGAACTGTCGGGCCCGATCGTCGTCGGCGAGGTGAAGGAGTTCACCGCCGAACCGCAGTCCAACGGCAAGACCATCCGCTGGTGCCAGGTCGACGTCGGTGCCGACAACGGGGGAGTGCGCGGCGTCGTCTGCGGTGCCGGCAACTTCTTCGAGGGCGACAAGGTCGTGGTGACCCTGCCCGGTTCGGTGCTGCCCGGCCCGTTCCCCATCGCCGCGCGCAAGACCTACGGCCACGTCTCCGACGGCATGATCGCCTCGGCGAAGGAGCTGGGTCTCGGCAGCGAGCACTCCGGCATCCTGCGTCTGATCGACCTCGGCATCGACGCGCCCGTGGGAACGGATGCCATCGCGCTGCTGGGGCTCGACGACCTCGCGGTCGAGATCAACGTCACTCCCGACCGCGGCTACGCCCTGTCGCTGCGCGGGGTCGCCCGCGAGTACTCGCACGCCACGGGTGCCGACTTCCGTGACCCCGGTGCCGGTCACGACGAGGCCGTCTCCCGCACGCCCTCGGGCTTCGCGATCACCGTCGACGATCAGGCGCCGATCCGCGGTCGTCACGGCGCCACCGAGTTCGTGGCGCGCATCGTGCGCGACGTCGACCCTTCGCGTCCGACTCCGCCGTGGATGATCACGCGGCTCTCGCTCGCCGGTATCCGCTCGCTCGGCGTGCTGGTCGACATCACGAACTACGTCATGCTCGAGCTCGGCCAGCCGATCCACGGCTACGACCTCGACCGCCTGCAGGGCGGCATCACGGTGCGGCGCGCCACGGCGGGCGAGAAGCTCGAGACCCTCGACGGCCAGGTGCGCACCCTGAACGCCGAAGATCTGCTCATCACCGACGAGTCGGGCCCCATCGGCCTGGCCGGTGTCATGGGCGGTGGCCCCACCGAGATGAGCGACGCCACCCGCAACGTGCTGATCGAGGCGGCGACGTTCGACCAGGTCTCGATCGCGCGTACCGCGCGGCGGCACAAGCTGCCCTCGGAAGCGTCGCGGCGTTTCGAGCGCGGCGTCGACCCGCTCGTGCCCTACGTCGCCGCGGAGCGCGTCGCGTCGCTGATGGTCGAGCTCGCCGGCGGCACGCTCGACACCGAGCTCGGTGGGTCGCTCTCGTCGGCGTACCGTCGCGACGCGATCACCCTGCCGGCCGGGTTCGTCTCGGGCCTGATCGGCGTCGAGTACACCGACGACGAGATCGTCTCGGCGCTCCGGCTCATCGGATGCACCGTCGACGAGCGCGAGTCGGGCTGGTCGGTCGTCGCCCCCTCGTGGCGCCACGACCTCACCGACAAGTGGACGCTGGCCGAAGAGGTCGCCCGCATCGAGGGATACCACCGCATCCCCTCGGTGCTGCCGACGCCTCCCTCGGGCCGGGGCCTCACCGCCGCGCAGCAGGGTCGTCGTCGGGTGACGAACGCGCTGGCCGCGGCCGGTTTCGTCGAGACGCCGTCGTTCCCGTTCACCACCGACGAGCAGAACGCCCTGCACGGCTCGCCCTCGGGCGACGCGCTGCCGAGCGTGAAGCTCGCCAATCCGCTCGACGGTCTCGCGCCGTACCTGCGCCGCTCGCTCGTGCCCGCGCTGCTGCAGGTCGCACACCGCAACGTCTCGCGCGGCATCGTCGATCTCGCGCTGTTCGAGATGGGCACCGTCTTCCTGCCGAAGCCGGGCGTGCAGTACGGCACGGCGTCGGTTCCGCCGCTGGCGGTGCGACCGGATGCCGCGACCCTCACCGCTCTGGACGCTTCGATCCCGCCGCAGCGCCGACACGTCGCCGTACTGCTGGCCGGGAACACCGTCGCCAAGCAGCCCGGGCAGCCGGCCGTCGCGGCCGACCTGGCCGATGCGGTCGACGCCGTGCGCGTGCTGGCCTCGGCGGCGGGCCTCGACATCGAGCTCGTGCAGGCTCAGCGCGCAGCCCTGCACCCCGGCCGCACCGCACGCGTCCTGGCCGCGGGGCAGGACATCGGCTACGTCGGCGAGCTGCTGCCCGCCGTCTCGGCCGACGCCGACCTGCCGGGCCGGGTGCTCGTGGCCGAACTCGATCTCGACGCGATGCTCGAGCTGGCGCAGGCGCGCGTGGTCGCGGCATCGCTCTCGGGCTTCCCGGCGGCGACGCAGGACGTCTCGCTGACGGTCCCGGTCGAGGTGTCGGCGGGATCGGTGCGTGCCGCCCTCATCGAGGGTGGAGCCCCGCTGCTCGAGGGGGCGCGTCTGGTCGACGACTACCGCGGCCCCGGGGTGACCGATGGCACGAAGAGCCTGACGTTCGCCCTGCGCTTCCGCGCCGACGACCGCACCCTGACCGCCGCCGAGGCGACGGAGGCCAAGCTCGCCGGCGTCGCGGTGGCCGCGGAGCGCTTCGGCGCGGCCATTCGCGACTGACGCCCTGATCGAACGGAGCGCCGCCGGCTCATGCCGCGCGGCGCTTCGTCGTCTCGGCGGGCGGGTCGGCGACACTGGCGCGCGCCGTGGCGATCGTGCGGCGCGCACGCGAGAGGACCGCGCGGCCCACGGCCTGCACGCGCAGCCACGACTGGTCGCGCACGAGCAGCAGATCGAGCGCGATCATCGCGAGCGAGAACGGCCACAAGCCGAGCAGCAGACCGATGCCGAAGTGCGTGAGGGCGAGGCCGGCGACGGCGATGTAGCGGGTGGGCTTCCACAGCAACGCCACCGGGAACGTCAACTGCACGACCACGGCGAACCAGGTGCCGAGCATGACGAACGGCGTCACCTGCCAGACCGCCTGCCCGAGCGCCGGGAGCACTTGGAACTCGGTGATTGACAGCGCGTAGTAGAGCGCTGTTCCCGCGATCCATTCCTCGCCCTGGAGCTTCAGGATCGACGAGACGAGGTAAACGAGCAGGATCTGGTAGCAGCACAGGATCAACGCGGTGTTGTGCAGCAGCGGCGACAACCACTCGGGCAGGCGTCGACGGATGCCGTCGAACCGACCCGCGCGATCACCCCGACGGCGTCGCAGCCAGGCGTCGACGGAGAGGTGGCGGCTGAGGTCGGCGACGAGCGCGAACACGAGCACGATCCGCATGAGGGTGTCGCCGCCGTTGGTCAGCAGCGTGGTGTTCGTCGACAGGCCGACCCAGAAGAGCAGCAGGACCGGTGTGACCCACCGGGTCTTGAACCCGACGAGCAAGAGCAGCGCGAGGGCGATGAGCACGAAGTACGCCACGTCGAACAGCACCGGGTCGTTCTTCGAGAAGATCAGGCGGAATGGTTCCCACCACCCGCGCCGGCGCGCTTCGGGTTCGACCCACCATGAACCGGCGCCCCACAGGTAGTGCCGGTCCGCGAAGCTCGGAAGCAGCACCAGCAACATCGCCACGGCGAAGATGATGCGCAGCAGCGAGAAGCCGATGGTGGCGTGGGGCGCGGAGGTCAGCCACGACTGGAAGCCGTTCCACGCTCGCACCGGGCTGAGGCGCTCGCGCCAGCCGGCGCGTCGGGTGAACTGAAGGGTCATGGCCGCTCCTCGCCGGTGTAGCGCGTCTGCACGTCGGCGAAGACGTCGCGCACGGATGCGTCATCGGGTTGCTCGGCCTGACGCCACCCGAAGGTGAGCTGCGACAGCGGGAACTGCCGCTCGTCGTCGAAGCGATGCAGGAACTCGTTGGGGCGGTCGAACTGCGCCTGCCACCGCACGCGTTCGACGTCGCGGCCGAAGTAGGCCTCGGTGAAGACCGTCGAGTAGCGGTTCATCATGTAGTCGTAGCGCACGAAGGGCACGGCCGCGCCGCTGTCATCCGTGTCGCCGAGCGACTCCAGATCGTCGAGCAGCTCGGCATCCGGAATCGCCGAGAAGCTCCCCTCGGCGGTGCGCTCGATGAACGAGTCCTGCACGCGTTCCTGCTGCGCGTCGGACAGCTCGTCGTAGCGCTCGATGTAGGAACTCAGCGCGTTGATGCTGTTCTTCGAAATGCGAGACGGGGCAGGGATGCCGCGGACGGCGGCCAGCTCCATATCGGTGACGTCGACCCAGTCGCTGGTGACGAGTTCTCCGTCGTCGTCGCGCCACTGCGCCTGCACCTGGAGCGCGCTGTTGACGCGCAGGAGGTTGGGGGCGAAGACGTCCCACCGTTGCGAGAAGTACGGAGCGAAGCCGTCGCTGACGGCGGCGCGGGCGGGGGAGGGCGGCGCCGTGAACGCCGCACTCACGAACACGTAGGCCCCGACGACCGCCACGGCCGCGACCGTCGCGATCGTGGGCGCCAGGCGGCGCGGCGCCGCCTGCGATGAACCGGAGGCCGGGGCCGGCCGCGTGGTGCGGCCGACCCCTGTCTTCTTCGAGGTCATCTCAGCCGCTCAGCGATTCCGAGTCGGTCCCGTCCGCGGGACGTCCACCGTCACCGCGTCGGGGACTGTCTGGTCGGAGTCCCTCTCGGGCTCGGGATGCCGTCGGCGCCTGCGCTCGCGGCATCCCCCTCTCAGCGACTCGGTGCACTCGGCCGTCCGAGCGATGCGTCGTCGCGGCGACGGCGGTCGGTGCCGAAGGTGCGGCGGCCGATGCCGACGACATCGCGGGGCGAGCCGAGGAACCACGTCGGCGAGCCGACATCAGCGCCAGGCCGGCGATCAGCAACGCACCGGCGAGGAGCGAGAACGACGCGGCGCTGGTTCCTGTGTCGGAACCCGTGATGGCGAGGTGCGAGCCGGTCGTGGGAGCGGCGTATCCGGCAGGGGTGCCGGAGCGGTTCGAGGAGTCGGTGGAGTCCGTGGCGTCGCGGGAGTCCGTGGAGTCCGTGGAGTCAGCCGAGTCGGTGGAGTCGGTGGCGTCGGCCGAGTCGGTCATGTCCTTGGAGTCGGTCGAGTCCTTGGCGTCCCAGGAGTCGGTGGAGTCCTTGGAGTCGGTTGCGTCGTGCGAGTCCTTGGAGTCGGTGGAGTCGGTGGAGTCTTTCGAGTCCGTGGAGTCGGTGGAGTCGGTGGAGTCGGTGGAGTCGGTGGAGTCTTTCGAGTCGGTGGAGTCGGTGGAGTCTTTCGAGTCCTTGGAGTCGGTGGAGTCGGTGGAGTCTTTCGAGTCGGTGGAGTCGGTGGAGTCAGTCGAGTCCTTGGAGTCTTTCGAGTCCTTGGAATCAGTCGAGTCCTTGGAGTCTTTCGAGTCCTTGGAATCAGTCGAGTCCTTGGAGTCGGTGGAGTCCTTCGAGTCAGTCGAGTCCTTGGAGTCGGTCATGTCCTTGGAGTCTTTCGAGTCCTTCAGTCGAGTCCTTGGAGTCGGTGGAGTCCTTCGAGTCAGTCGAGTCCTTGGAGTCGGTCATGTCCTTGGAGTCTTTCGAGTCCTTGGAATCAGTCGAGTCCTTGGARTCRGTSGAGTCCTTGGAGTCGGTCATGTCCTTAGAGTCTTTCGAGTCCCAGGAGTCAGTCGAGTCCTTGGAGTCGGTGGAGTCCTTGGAGTCGGTCGAGTCCTTGGAGTCGGTTGCGTCGTGCGAGTCCTTGGAGTCTTTCGAGTCCTTGGAGTCAGTGGAGTCCCAGGAGTCGGTGGAGTCCTTGGAGTCAGTGGAGTCCCAGGAGTCGGTGGAGTCCTTGGAGTCGGTCATGTCCTTGGAGTCTTTCGAGTCCCAAGAGTCAGTCGAGTCCTTGGAGTCGGTGGAGTCNGAGTCAGTGGAGTCCCAGGAGTCGGTGGAGTCCTTGGAGTCGGTCATGTCCTTGGAGTCTTTCGAGTCCCAAGAGTCAGTCGAGTCCTTGGAGTCGGTGGAGTCCTTGGAGTCGGTCATGTCCTTAGAGTCTTTCGAGTCCCAAGAGTCAGTCGAGTCCTTGGAGTCGGTGGAGTCCTTGGAGTCGGTGGAGTCTTTCGAGTCCTTGGAGTCTTTCGAGTCCTTGGAGTCAGTGGAGTCCCAGGAGTCGGTGGAGTCCTTGGAGTCGGTCATGTCCTTGGAGTCTTTCGAGTCCCAAGAGTCAGTCGAGTCCTTGGAGTCGGTGGAGTCNGAGTCCTTGGAGTCAGTGGAGTCCCAGGAGTCGGTGGAGTCCTTGGAGTCGGTCATGTCCTTGGAGTCTTTCGAGTCCCAAGAGTCAGTCGAGTCCTTGGAGTCGGTCATGTCCTGGGAGTCTTTCGAGTCCTTGGAGTCGGTGGAGTCGGTGGAGTCCTTGGAGTCGGTCACGTCATGCGAGTCCGTGGAATCCTTGCCGTCGACGCTCGTGTCCGTGTGGCCGTCGGTGGTTCCGTCCACGTGACCGTCGGTCGTGCCGTCGGAGTGGCCGTCCGTGGTGCCGTCGGTCGTGCCGTCCACGTGACCGTCGGTCGTTCCGTCGGTCGTGCCGTCGGTGTGCCCGTCGGTCGTTCCGTCCACGTGACCGTCGGTCGTTCCGTCGGTGTGCCCGTCGGTGGTGCCGTCGGTCGTGCCGTCGGTGTGCCCATCGGTGGTGCCGCCCGTTGTGCCGTCGGTGTGCGACCCGTCGGTGGTCTGCGGCTCGATCGTCGCCGCTGACGACTCCTCCGTGACCGATTCCCCGAGAGCCGAAGCGCTCAGCGGCGCTCCGAATGCTGCGAGTGCGCTCAGAGCGAGCACAGCTGTCGTCTTGATGATGGTCCGGCGCACTCGCATCGTGCGAGATGCGCGAACTCCGTGAAAGTTCGTGCGAAGCACAAGAATCCTCTGGTTACCTAGGCCCCCCTAAGCACCACGTGGTCGAAGCTAGAGAGCTTTATGGATCATGCGGGGGTGGTTGACTCCGCCGTCGGCACCCGTCATAGTTCGCGATTCGCGGGGCGAACGGTGCGTCGATCTCGTCCACCGGTGGGCGTGACGATGCCCCCATCGCCGGTAAGGGGAGCACGGGGAAGTGCACGGCGATGGGGGCAGCGCGGATCAGCGTAAGACCCCTGGCGGTGAAGGCCATGCCTTTGTGTGGCCGGTCATTCGCTGATATCACGCGGGCGTGGATACGGTCGCTGATTTGCCCTCGCCCGGGCGCGGCGGATAACCTCGCCACATGTCGTCGACCGTCGTGTGCACCGAGGAGCTCTCCGTGAGCCCCGTTGCCGTGCGTCGACGTCGGGTCGCACGCCGAGTTTCGGCGACCTCGTAACCCGCCGACGGTCGGGCATGCGGGCGTCGCCGCCCCGGTTATCGCTGAGTTCAGCACCAGCCCCGACTCCTAAGGTGGACACATGACCCTCTCGGTCGCCGTTTCCGGCGCTTCCGGCTACGCGGGCGGCGAGATCCTCCGTCTGCTGGCCGATCATCCCGACGTCCAGGTGCGAACGGTCACGGCGCACTCCAGTGCCGGCCAGCCCCTCGTCGCCCATCAGCCGCACCTGCGCTCTCTCGCGCATCTCGAACTGAAGCCGACGACACCCGAGGTGCTCGCCGGTCACGACGTCGTCTTCCTCGCCCTCCCGCACGGCCAGTCCGCGCAGTACACCGACGCGCTGGCCGACACCCCGCTCGTCATCGACGCGGGTGCCGACCACCGCCTGACCTCGCCGGACGACTGGGCGGAGTTCTATGGCGGAGCGCACCCCGAGCCGTGGGCCTACGGCGTTCCCGAGCTGCCCGTCGGGCGCCGCAAGCAGCGTGAGCTGCTGCGGGGCGCCGCACGTATCGCCGCTCCGGGATGCAATGCCTCGACCGTCGCCCTCTCGCTCGCGCCGGGGATCGCGGCGGGGGTCATCGAGCCCGGCGACATCGTCTCGGTGCTCGCGGTGGGCCCGAGCGGGGCAGGAAAGTCGGCCAAGACGAACCTCCTCGCGAGCGAGATCCTCGGGACCGCCAACCCATATGCCGTCGGCGGCACACATCGTCACATCCCCGAGATCCGCCAGGCGCTGGCCGCCGCGGGGACGCCCGCCGCCGGCATCCGCATCTCGTTCACCCCCGTCCTGGTTCCCATGGCGCGCGGGATCCTCGCGACGTCGTCGGCCCCGATCCGTGAGGGGGTCTCGGATGCCGAGATCCGCGCCGCGTGGGAGCAGGCCTATGCCGACGAGCCCTTCGTCGAGCTGCTTCCCGAGGGTGTGTTCCCGCGCACCGCCGACGTGCTCGGCGCCAACGTCGCCTCGCTGGGTCTCGCCATCGACCGCGCGGCGAACCGCGTGGTCGTGGTCGCCGCCGTCGACAACCTCGTCAAGGGCACTGCCGGTGCCGCCGTGCAATCCATGAACATCGCGCTGGGCCTCACCGAGACCACCGCCCTCCCCTTGAACGGAGTCGCCCCGTGAGCGTGACCGTCCCCGCAGGATTCGAGGCGGCCGGAGTCGCCGTGGGCCTGAAGTCGACCGGTGCGCGCGATGTCGCCGTCGTCGTGAACCGCGGCCCTCTCAAGGTCGGTGCGGCCGTCTTCACGTCGAACCGTGCCAAGGCCAATCCGATCCTCTGGTCGGAGCAGGTCGTGAAGGACGGCGTCATCGAGGCCGTCGTGCTCAATTCGGGCGGGGCGAACTGCTTCACGGGCGCATTCGGGTTCCAGACGACGCACCAGACCGCCGAGCGTGCCGCCGAGTTGCTGGGTGTCGGCGCCGGGGACGTGGTGGTCTGCTCGACCGGGTTGATCGGCACGGGCGACGAGGTCTTCCGCGCCAAGGTGCTCGCCGGTGTCGACACGGGTATCGCCACTCTCTCGACCGACGGGGGAGAAGACGCGTCGCTGGCGATCATGACCACCGACTCCCGCCCCAAGCGCGCCGTGCACGTCGGCGACGGATGGAGCATCGGCGCGATGGCGAAGGGCGCCGGCATGCTGGCTCCGGGCCTCGCCACCATGCTCGTCGTCGTCACCACCGACGTCGTGCTCGACGCCGACGAAGCCGACGCGGCTCTGCGGGCGGCCACGCGCGTGAGCTTCGATCGTCTGGATTCCGACGGCTGCATGTCGACCAACGACCAGGTGACGCTGCTCGCCAGCGGGGCCAGTGGCATCCGTGTGCCCGCCGATCAGTTCGCCACGGCGCTGGCCGCGGTGTGCGACGACCTCGCCGCGCAGCTGCAGGGCGACGCCGAGGGGGCGAGTCACGACATCACGATCCGGGTGACCCAGGCCGCCTCCGAGGACGAGGCCGTCGAGGTGGGCCGCTCCATCGCGCGCAACAACCTGTTCAAGGCCGCCGTGTTCGGCAACGATCCCAACTGGGGGCGGGTCCTCGCGGCGATCGGCACGACCTCGGCCCGGTTCGACCCGTACGACGTCGACGTCTGGATGAACGGCGTGCGCGTGTGCACCGCGGGTGGCCCCGACCGCCCTCGCGAAGACGTCGACCTCACTCCGCGCGCGCTCGACCTCGTCGTCGACCTCCGTGCCGGCTCGGCCGAGGCCACGATCCGCACCAACGACCTGACGCACGATTACGTCCACGAGAACAGCGCCTACTCCTCATGACACACATCGACCTTCAAGACACCGATCCCGCCCAGGCCAGTGACCGGGCGGTCACGCTCGTCGAGTCGCTGCCGTGGGTGCGCAAGTACCGCGACCAGGTCGTGGTGGTGAAGTACGGCGGAAACGCGATGGTCAGCGACGAGCTGCAGGACGCTTTCGCGGCCGACATCGCCTACCTGCGTTACGTCGGGGTGAAGCCGGTCGTCGTGCACGGTGGCGGACCTCAGATCTCGTCGATGCTCGACCGCCTCGACATTCCGAGCGAGTTCCGCGGCGGCTACCGCGTGACCTCCACCGAGGCCATCGGCGTCGTGCGCATGGTGCTCACGGGACAGATCAACCCGCAGCTCGTCGCGAAGGTCAACGCCCACGGTCCGCTGGCCACGGGACTGAGCGGTGAGGATGCCGGCCTGTTCGGCGGTCGTCGTCGCGGTGTGGTCGTCGACGGCGTCGAGCACGACCTGGGCCGCGTGGGCGATGTCGTCACGGTCGACCCGCAGCCGGTGCTCGATCACCTCGCCGCGGGCCGCGTGCCCATCGTCTCGAGCATCGCGCCCGACCTCGACCACCCCGGCGCGTCGTTGAACGTGAACGCGGATGCCGCGGCCGCGGCGCTCGCGGTGGCGTTGAACGCCATGAAGCTCGTGGTGCTGACCGACGTGCCCGGTCTCTACGCCGACTGGCCCAATCGCGACTCGCTCGTGTCGCACCTGACCTCGACCGAGCTGCGCGAGATGGTGCCGCGTCTGGAATCGGGCATGATCCCCAAGATGCAGGCCTGCCTCGACGCGGTCGACGGGGGAGTGCCCTCCGCGGCCATCATCGACGGTCGTGTGCCGCACTCGGTGCTCGTCGAACTGTTCACCAGCAAGGGAATCGGAACGGAGGTGGTGGCATGACCACCGCAACCTGGCAGGAAGACGCCGGACGCGACCTCGTCCGCAGCTTCGGCGACCGCATGGCACTGTTCGTGCGCGGCGAGGGGGCCTACGTCTGGGACGCCGACGACACGAAGTACCTCGACTTCCTGGCCGGAATCGCCGTCAATGCCCTCGGTCACGCGCACCCCACCTTCGTCGAGGCGCTGACCGCCCAGGCATCCACCCTGGCGCACGTGTCGAACTACTTCGCCACGCCGCCGCAGCTCGCGCTCGCCGCGCGTCTGAAGCGTCTCGCGGGCACGGGCGAATCGGGCCGGGTGTACTTCGGCAACTCGGGTGCCGAGGCGAACGAGGCGGCGCTCAAGCTCGCGCGTCTGCATGGTCGCGGCACCGAGCGCACTCGGATCCTGACGCTCAAGGGCGGCTTCCACGGGCGCACCATGGGCGCCCTCGCGCTCACCGGCAAGCCCGCGCTGCAGGCCGACTTCCTGCCCATGGTCCCGGGGGTCGAGCACATCGACGCCACGATCGAGGCGCTGGAGAGCGCTGTCGATGACCGTGTCGCAGCCCTGCTCGTCGAGCCCATCCAGGGCGAGGCCGGGGTCGTGGAGCTGCCCGAGGGCTACCTGCAGGCGGCCCGCGAGATCACCGCCCGCCACGGCGCGCTGCTGATCATCGACGAGATCCAGACGGGCGCCGGCCGCACCGGTGCCTGGTTCGGCTTCCAGCACTCCGGGATCGTGCCGGATGCCATCACCGTGGCCAAGGGCATCGGCGGCGGCTTCCCGATCGGCGCGCTCATCACCTTCGGGGCGGCCAGCGATCTGTTCTTCCCCGGTACGCACGGCTCGACCTTCGGCGGCAACGCGCTGGGGACCGCCGTCGGCGGCGCCGTGCTGCACGAGATCGAGTCGTCCGGCCTCGTCGAGAACGCCGCCCGCCGCGAGACCGAGCTGCGCGAGGGTATCGCCGGGCTCAACTCGCCCCTGGTCGCCGGCGTCCGCGGGCGCGGCCTGCTGCTCGGCATCGGTCTCACCAGCCCCGTCGCGAAGGCCGTCGTCGCCGCGGCCCAGCAGCACGGGCTCATCATCAACGCGGCGAACGACGACACCATCCGCATCGCGCCGCCCCTCACGATCGGCGATGCCGAAGTGGCCGAGTTCCTCTCGCTCTTCGGCGCCGCGCTCGCCACCGTTTCCGACGCCCTCATCCTCGAAGGAGCCCCCGCGTGACCCGCCACCTGCTGCGCGACGACGACCTGAGCCCGGCCGAACAGGCCGAGATCCTCGACCTCGCCATCGAGCTGAAGAAGGACCGCTGGGCGCAGAAGCCGCTCGCCGGCCCTCAGACCGTCGCGGTGATCTTCGACAAATCGTCGACCCGCACGCGCGTGTCGTTCGCCGTGGGCATCGCCGACCTGGGCGGCTCGCCGCTCATCATCTCGACGGCCAACAGCCAGCTCGGCGGCAAGGAGACCCCCTCCGACACCGCCCGCGTGCTGGAGCGGCAGGTCGCGGCGATCGTCTGGCGCACGTACGCGCAGGCGGGCCTCGAAGAGATGGCGCGCGGCACGCGCGTTCCCGTCGTCAACGCGCTGAGCGACGATTTCCACCCGTGCCAGCTGCTCGCCGACCTGCTGACGATCCGTGAGCACAAGGGCGAGCTCGCGGGGCTGACGCTGTCGTTCTTCGGCGACGGGCAGAGCAACATGGCCCACTCGTACGTGCTCGCCGGCGTCACAGCCGGAATGCACGTCCGTGTCGCAGCTCCCGCCGACTACGCGCCCCGCGCCGACGTCATCGCCGATGCCGAGCGCATCGCCGCCACCACCGGCGGATCGGTGACTCTCACCAGCGACCCCGAGGCCGCGGCATCCGGAGCCGACGTCGTCGTCACCGACACGTGGGTGTCGATGGGCAAAGAAGAAGAGAAGCTCGCGCGCATCCGCGACCTGGGCGACTTCAAGGTCACGAGCGAGCTCATGACGCGCGCCGACGAGGGGGCGATCTTCATCCACTGCCTGCCCGCCGACCGCGGCTACGAGGTCGACGCCGAGGTCATCGACGGTCGCCAGAGCGTGGTGTGGGACGAGGCCGAGAACCGGCTCCACGCCCAGAAGGCGTTGCTGGTGTGGCTTCTGCGCCAGGGCTGACCACGCGGATCGGCCGCACCTGGACCCGCTTCGACGGGCCGGGGCGGCTGATCGGTGTCGACCTGGCCCGGGGCCTCGCGGTCCTGGGCATGCTGGCCGCGCACCTGCTCGACACCGAGGACTTCGTCGCGCGCGACCCGTCGTCGTGGCTCGACGTGGTCAACGGGCGCTCGTCCATCCTCTTTGCGGTGCTGGCGGGCGTGTCGATCGCGCTGGTGACCGGCGGTCCCCGTCCGCTCGAGGGACCCCGGCGCGCTCGCGCGGCCGCGCGATTGGCACTGCGCGGGGCGCTGCTGTGGGTGATCGGCATGCTGCTGGTGTTCACCGGGGTGCCGGTGTACGTGATCCTTCCCGCGTACGCGCTGCTGTTCGCGCTGTCGCTGCCGTTTCTGGGAATGCGTCCGCGCGGGCTGTTCCTCACGGCGGGGGCCGTCGCCCTCGTCATGCCGTGGATCCAACCCGTGCTCGATGCGGCCCCCCTCTGGAGCGGCCGGTTCGGCGAAGAGATCTCCGCCGCGCTCGGCTGGAACTACCCGTTCCCGGTGTGGATCGCGTTCCTGCTGGCGGGCATGGGGCTCGGACGCCTCGACCTGCGTCTGCTGCCCGAGCAGACCCTGATGCTGCTGTCGGGTGGCGCCCTCATGCTCGCGGGTTACGGCCTGGCCCTGGTGACGGAACCCGCCGTCGCCGACGATCGGTACCTGTCCACCGTCCTCACCGCCGAGGACCACTCGGCGGGGCTGTGGGAGGTCATCGGATCGGGCGGTTTCGCGATCGCGACGATCGGACTGTGCCTGCTGCTGTGCCGGACGCCGGTGCGGTGGCTCGCGATCCCTCTCCGCGCGGTCGGTTCCATACCGCTCACGGCCTACGTGCTGCAGCTGGTCGTGTGGGCGTTCGTCGCGCTCGCGGTGCTGGGCGACACGTCGGACCTGTGGGGCATCCGCGCCCTGGGCCTCTTCGGGCCGCTGACCCTCGGCCTGGTCGTCGGCTGCACCGCGTGGGCGCTGACGGTGGGGCGCGGGCCCCTCGAGGCGCTGATCGACGCCGTGGTGCGCTTCGTCGTGGGCCGGGATGCCGCGACCCCGGCCGCGGTTCGCTGAGACGCCTCGGTAGGCTGGGGGCATGAGTCACGAGAGCGGTCAGTCGACGAACGAGGGCGCCCTGTGGGGGGCCCGTTTCTCGGGCGGCCCCTCTCCCGAGCTGGCGGCCCTCAGCCGTTCCACGCACTTCGACTGGGACCTCGCCCTGTACGACATCGCGGGCTCGCACGCGCACACCGCCGCCCTCGAGGCGGCGGGCTACCTCGACGCCGATGAGGCCGCGGCCATGCACGCCGGTCTCGACGACCTGGCCGCGCGCCTGCGCGCGGGCACCCTGGTCGCCGCTCCCGGCGACGAAGACGTGCACGGCGCCCTCGAACGCGTGCTGATCGAGACCGTGGGGCCCGCGCTCGGGGGCAAGCTCCGCGCCGGCCGCAGCCGTAACGACCAGATCGCCACCCTCGTGCGGCTGTACCTGCTCGACCACGCACGCACGATCACCCGCGAGGTGCTGCGCCTCATCGACGCGCTCGTCGCCCAGGCCGAGGCGCACGACACCGCGATCATGCCGGGCCGCACCCACCTGCAGCACGCGCAGCCGGTGCTGCTGGCCCACCACCTGCAGGCCTACGGTTGGGCCTTCACGCGCGGCATCGAACGCCTCCGCGACTGGTCGGTGCGCGCGTCGGTGTCGCCCTACGGCGGCGGGGCGCTCGCCGGCGCCACCCTGGGCCTCGACCCGCAGCTGGTCGCCGATCACCTGGGCCTGGCCCGACCGGCCGAGAACTCCCTCGACGGCACCGCGTCGCGCGACGTCGTGGCCGAGTTCGCGTTCATCACCGCCATGATCGGCGTCGACCTGTCGCGGCTGTCCGAAGACGTCATCCTGTGGAACACGCGCGAGTTCGGCTTCGTCACGCTCGACGACGCCTACTCGACGGGCTCGAGCATCATGCCGCAGAAGAAGAACCCCGACATCGCCGAGCTCGCGCGCGGCAAGGCCGGCCGCATGATCGGCAACCTGTCGGGCCTGCTGGCCACTCTCAAGGGTCTTCCGCTCGCGTACAACCGCGACCTGCAAGAAGACAAGGAGCCCGTGTTCGACTCGGTGCGCACGCTCGAGCTCGTGCTGCCGGCCTTCTCGGGCATGATCGCGACGCTGCGGTTCCACACCGAGCGCATGGCCGAGCTCGCCCCCCAGGGGTTCTCGCTCGCGACCGACGTGGCTGAGTGGCTCGTGCGTCAGGGCGTGGCCTTCCGCGACGCGCATGAGATCTCGGGGGAGCTCGTGCGCGCCTGCGAGGAGCGCGAGATCGGCCTCGAAGACGCCGATGACGCTCTGCTGGCCTCGGTCTCGCCCCGTCTCACTCCGGCGGTGCGCGAGGTGCTCTCGATCGAGGGGTCGGTGTCGAGCCGCACGGGCGCAGGCGGAACGGCGCCCGCACGCGTGAGCGAGCAGCGTCACGAGCTCGTCTCGCGGGCGCAGGCCGCCGCTCGCGCACTCGTCGACTGAGTATCAGCTTTTCGCTTATCAAACGGTAAAGATAAGCGATACGCTTATGTCATGAGTATCGCCGTGATCGCCGACATCGTCGCCTCGAGGCAGCTCGCCGACCGCGCCGCCGCACAGCGACGCATCGCGCGGGTCGTCGGCGACGCCGACCGCGACCTGCCGGTCGCGAAGCAGCCCCTCGCGGCCGTCGTGGGCGATGAACTGCAGGGGGAGTACGACCGACTCGGCGACGCGCTCGCGTCGCTGCTGCTCGTGCGTCTGGCGCTCCCCGACGGGATCGACTGCCGCTTCGGCGTGGGAGTCGGCGCGGTGCGACCCATCGAGCTCGACGGACGCACCGTGCCCGAGGGGCCGGCCTGGTGGGCAGCCCGAGCCGCGATCGAGAGAACCGCGCGACTGCAGCAACGCGCCGCGCCGTTCGCGCGCACGTGGATCGAGGCCGCCGAGGGAGAGGATGCCGCCATGGTCGACACCATCTCGCTCGCCAACGCCTACGCGCTCAGCCGCGACCAACTGGTCTCGACGATGAGCGAACGCACGCGCCGCCTCACCTACGGCCGTTGCCTGGGTCGCTCGCAGCGGGAACTTGCCGAGACCGAGGGCGTCAGCCAGTCGGCCGTCTCGCAGGCCCTGGCCTCCGCCGGCTCCGCCGCGATCGTCGAGGGCTTCGCCGCCCTCACCCGCGGAGCGCGCTCGTGATCGCCGCGGGACTCCTGCTGCTGGCCGTCGGGTCGGTCGACCTGCTGCGCCAGATGATCCGATCCCGCCGCTGGATCGCCTTCGCTGCGGTGGCGGTGGCGCTCGTCGTGGTGTCGGCGGGACTGGATGCCGTGATCGCGGGCCTGCTCGCCGTCGCCGTCGCCGCGATCTGGACGTGGGTCGTGCCCGAGCACGGTCCTGCGCGCGCGGGCCTCTGGCCCGTGGCCCTGCTGGCGCTCGCCGCGGCGGCCTGCGTGGTCATCGCCCCGGGCCGCGTCCGCCCCGGCATGCTGGGCGAGATGTGGACCACCTACCGACCGACCGACGCCGTGTCGGTCGACGTGATCGTGCTGGTCGTCGGGTGCCTGGTCTTCCTGCTCGAGTCCGGCAACGCGGTCGTGCGCATCGCGCTCCGCTCCGAGATGGGTGGCCGCGTCGCCCCCGACGAGACGGCGACGCCGACGCTCAAGGGCGGACGCCTCATCGGACCGCTGGAGCGCATCCTGGTCTTCGTGCTGACGCTCGCCGGGGCGTACACGCTCATCGCCGCGGTGCTCGCCGCGAAGGGCATCGTGCGCTTCCCCGAGATCTCGCGCGACGGCGACGGGGGAGACCGCGCGGAGTACTTCCTGATCGGCAGCCTCGTGAGCTGGGTGACGTCGTTGGCGGCGGCGTTCCTCGTGTGGTGGGGCGTGCACGCGGGCTGACGGCAGTGTGCGGCCGCGCGTGCGACCGAGCGGCAGGGGGCGATCGCGCGGCACGCGGGGCGAGCGCGTCGGCGGCGGGGTCTCGGCATCCGGAGGCCCACGACCCCGCTGATACCCTGGGCCGGTGTCTGCACCGATCGACGCGGCGCCCGTGAGCGCCCTCACCCCCGCCAACGACCCGACCTTCGACAACGTCTGGGACGAGCTGGTCTATCGGGGGCTGATCCACGTGTCGACCGACGAGGGCGAGCTGCGCGAACTGCTCGGCGGAGACCCGATCGTGTTCTACTGCGGCTTCGACCCGACCGCGCCGAGCCTGCACCTGGGCAACCTCGTGCAGCTGCTCACGATGCGTCGCCTGCAGCTCGCCGGTCACCGCCCGCTGGGCCTCGTCGGCGGCTCCACCGGTCTGGTGGGCGACCCGCGCCCCACGGCCGAGCGCACGCTCAATACGCGCGAGACCGTCGCCGAGTGGGTCGCCAGCCTGCGGGCGCAGGTCGAGCGCTTCCTGAGCTTCGAGGGCGACAGCGCCGCCCGCATCGTCAACAACCTCGACTGGACGGCGCCGCTGAGCGCCATCGATTTCCTGCGCGAGATCGGCAAGTACTTCCGCGTCGGCACGATGCTCAAGAAAGACGCGGTGAGCGCGCGCCTGAACTCCGAGGCGGGTATCAGCTACACCGAGTTCAGCTACCAGATCCTGCAGGGGCTCGACTACCTCGAGCTGTACCGCGCCTACGGCTGCGTGCTGCAGACCGGCGGCAGCGACCAGTGGGGAAACCTCACCAGCGGCACCGACCTGGTGCGGCGCGCCGAGGGCGCCTCGGTGCACGCGATCGGCACGCCGCTGATCACCAACAGCGACGGCACGAAGTTCGGCAAGAGCGAGGGCAACGCCATCTGGCTGGATGCCGAGATGTGCAGCCCGTGGGCGATGTACCAGTTCTGGCTCAACACCGACGACCGCGACGTGCTCGAGCGCCTCAAGGTGTTCACGTTCCTCACGCGTGCCGAGATCGAGGAGTACGCCGCCCAGGTGGAGGCCGAGCCCTTCCGGCGCGCGGCGCAGAAGCGTCTCGCCCGCGAGGTCGTCACGACCGTGCACGGCGCCGAGGCGACCGAGGCCGTCATCGCCGCCACCGAGGCCCTGTTCGGTCAGGGCGACGTGACGGCCCTCGACGCCGCCGTGCTGCGCACCGCGCTCGAGGAGCTGCCACACGCGACCGTCGCCCGGGGCACGACCGTGGTCGAGGCGCTCACCGCCACCGAGCTGTCGGGCAGCCTCAGCGAGGCCCGCCGCGCGATCGCGCAGGGCGGGGTGTCGCTCGACGGCCAGAAGGTGACCTCCGACGACGCGGTCGTCGAGGGGACCCTCCCGGGTGGAGTGTCGGTGCTGCGCCGCGGCAAGAAGACGCTCGCCGGCCTGTTCCTCGACTGACATGCCGTTCACGGTCAGTCACGCCGTCGTCGCGCTGCCGTTCCTGCGCACACCGCTCGTGCCGGCGGCCATCGCGATCGGCGCGATGACGCCCGACCTTCCGCTGTTCCTGCGCGGGATCGTGCCCCCGTACGCGGTGACGCACGATCTCGCGTGGCTACCGGTGACGGTGGTCATGGCGTTCGTGCTGCTGCTGGTGTGGAGGTGCGTCCTGCGTCCCGCGACGCGGGAGCTGACTCCCCGCGTCGTCGCGGACCGTCTCCCCGACGGGTGGGATGTCGGGGCTCGCGCCGCCGCCCGCGAGACGCTGAGCGGGGGAGTGCGCGGCATCGTGTGGCTCGTGCTCTCGCTCACGATCGGTGTGGTCACGCACGTCGTCTGGGACTTCTTCACGCACGAGGGACGGGCGGGCGAGGCGCTGCTGCCCGTGCTGGAGCAGCAGTGGGGGCCGCTGCTCGGCGTGAAGTGGCTGCAGTACGGCTCGGGGGTGTTCGGGCTGGCGGGTCTGGCGGCGTTCGGGCTGTGGTGGTGGTCGCGGCGCGCGGCGACGCCCGTGCGCCGCGTGCTTCCGGATGCCGTGCGCGTCGCGTGGTGGCTGTCGCTGCCGGCCGCCCTGGTCGTCGCGTCCATCGTTGCGCTCGCTGTCGCGGGCGGCTTCGACGCGGGCTACACCCCGACCCACCTCATCTACGGTGTGCTGGTGAAGGTCGCCGCCGCCTGGGGAGCGGCGACGCTGGTGCTCGCGCTCGCCGTGCAGGCCCGCGGCGCCGCGGTGCGTCGCAGCCGCTGACCCGCGCCCGGCGACCCCGCGCCCGCGCGCCCGGCACCGCCCGGCGCCGAGACCGCATGCGATTGTCGAGGCCGCACGGCTTCGACGCCCATCCCGTGCGTCCTCGTCAATCGCGTGCGTCTTCGGCGGCTTCGCCCGCGTCCGGCGGCACGCCCGCGTCCGGCGGCACGCCCCCGCCCGACGGCCGCCCCCTGCGGCCCGTCCAGCGGCCTCCATGCGGTCTCGGCACCGACCGGGTCGGCGTCCGGCGCGTGCACCGGGCGGGGGAGCGGGCGGCGGTTAGACTCGGGGGCGTTATGACGAAGGCGGGAGACTCGGTGTCGGCGAGCACGAAGGGCAAGAAGACGGTCGCGGACGAGGTCATCCTCGGACCCACCGGTCGCCCCTACCAAGGGTTCCCCACTCCGGCCGCCCTCGACAGTCACGGTCCGGCGCGCATCATCGCGCTGTGCAACCAGAAGGGTGGCGTCGGTAAGACGACCACCACCATCAACCTGGCCGCCGCCCTCGCGGGCTACGGGCGCCGCGTGCTCGCCATCGACTTCGACCCGCAGGGTGCGCTGTCGGCGGGTCTCGGCATCCAGACCCACGACGTGCCGACCATCTACGACCTGCTGCTCGACACCAAGCGCGACCCGCGCGAGGTCATCGTGGCGACGCGCGTCGAGGGCCTCGACATCCTGCCGGCCAACATCGACCTGTCGGCGGCCGAGGTGCACCTCGTCAACGAGGTCGCCCGCGAGACGATCCTGGCGCGCGTGCTGCGCAAGGTCGCGGCCGACTACGACGTCATCCTCATCGACTGCCAGCCCTCGCTCGGCCTGCTCACCGTCAACGCGCTGACCGCGGCGCACGGCGTGCTGATCCCGCTCGAGTGCGAGTTCTTCGCCCTGCGCGGCGTCGCACTGCTGGTCGAGACGATCGACAAGGTGCGCGACCGCCTCAACCCGGCGATCGAGCTCGACGGCGTGCTGGCGACGATGTACGACCCCCGCACGCTGCACTCGCGCGAGGTGCTCGAGCGTGTGGTCGAGGCGTTCGGCAACGATGTGCTCGAGACGGTCATCGGCCGCACGGTCAAGTTCCCCGACGCCTCGGTGTCGGGCATGCCGATCACGGAGTTCGCACCCGAGCACGCCGCAGCCCAGGCCTACCTGCGGTTGGCGCGGGAACTGGTCGCCCGTGGCGCCGTCGCCTGACGACACCGCCTCCGCCGCGCCGCAGGACGGCGCCCCCGCCGCGACGCTCGATGCTCCGGCCTCGGACTCCCGGCCGGCGTCGGTGCCCGAGCCCGCGCCGGTGACCGAGCCCGCCTCGGCCCCCGAGCCCGCGGGCTTCCGCGTCATCCTCCCCGATTTCGACGGTCCCTTCGACCTGCTGCTCACGCTCATCTCGCGGGCCGAGCTCGACATCACCGAGGTCGCCCTCAGCCGCGTGACCGACGAGTTCATCGCCTACCTGCGCGCGATGGGGCCCGACGGCGATCTCGATGAGGCGTCGGAGTTCCTGGTGGTCGCCGCGACCCTGCTCGACATGAAGATCGCGGGTCTGCTGCCGCAGGGCGAGCTGGTGGATGCCGAGTCCGTGGCGCTGCTGGAGGCACGCGACCTGCTGTTCGCCCGCCTGCTGCAGTACCGGGCGTTCAAAGAGGTGTCTGCGTGGTTCGCCCGCTGCCTGCAGCGTGAGGACCGCCGCCATACGCGTGCCGTGCGCCTCGATGAGAAGTACCGCAGCGCCGTGCCGGAGCTGAAGTGGACGCTGAACGCCGCGGACTTCGCGGCGCTGGCGGTCGTGGCGCTCGCCCCGAAGCAGATCCCCACCGTCGGCCTCGATCACCTGCACGCCCCGCTCGTGAGCATCCGCGAGCAGGCCGCCATCGTCGTGACCCTGCTGCGCTCCGCCGGTACCCTGAACTTCCGCGACCTCGTGGCCGGGGTCACCGAGACCGGGGTCGTCGTGGCACGCTTCCTGTCGATCCTCGAGCTGTACCGCCACGCCGCCCTGTCGTTCGAGCAGCTCGAACCCCTGGGAGAATTGACGCTGCGCTGGACCGCCGAACGGTGGTCGGAAGAGAACCTCGCCGCCCTCGGAGCCGACTATGACCGTTGATCCCCCCGCCGTCGCCGTCGCCGTCGACGCCGCGGCGACCCCCGTCGACGCCGCCGCGGCCGCGGAGCAACCGGCGCCCGTCGCCCGCCCGACCGATCCGGCGTCCGTCGCCCGTCGCCTCGAGGCGATCCTGCTCGTGCTCGACGAGCCGCAGAGCCTCGTGAGTCTGGCCGCCGCGGTCGCCGCTCCCGTGCCCGCGGTGCGCCAGGCCGTCGCGGGCCTCGTCGCCGACTACGACGGAGAGACCGGCGGACCCGTGCGCGGCTTCGAACTGCGCGAGGTGGGCGGGGGATGGCGGTTGTACGTGCGCGAGGAGTACGACGACGTCGTCGGCGAGTTCGTCAACACCCAGGCACCCTCGCGCCTGTCGCAGGCGGCGCTCGAGACCCTGGCCGTCATCGCGTACAAGCAGCCCGTCACGCGCGGGCAGGTGGCATCCATCCGCGCGGTGAACGTCGACTCGGTCGTTCGCACCCTGCTGTCGCGGGGGCTGATCGCCGAGGTCTTCACCGACCCCGACACGGGCGCCATCCACTACGGGACCACCGACCAGCTGCTGGTCAACCTCGGCATCAACTCGCTCGACGAGCTGCCGCACATCTCGCCGTTGCTCGACGACGGCGCCGACGGATTCGACGGAGAGGTACTGAAATGAGCGACGCTTCGACAGGCGCAGCGACCGGGGGCGCAGGCTCCGCGAGCGACGAGGGCATCCGCCTGCAGAAGGTGCTCGCCAATGCGGGCGTGGCCTCGCGGCGCGTGGCCGAGAACATGATCGTCGAGGGCCGCGTGCGCGTGAACGGCGAGACCGTCACCGAGCTGGGCTCGCGTATCCACCCCGAGACCGACCTGGTCGACGTCGACGGCGTCGCCATCCAGCTCGACGAGTCCAAGCGCTACGTGGTGCTGAACAAGCCGACCGGTGTCGTCAGCTCGATGAACGACGACCGCGGTCGCCCCGACCTGCGGGAGTGGGCCGACGAGTGGGAGGAACGCCTCTACAACGTCGGACGACTGGATGCCGACACGAGCGGCCTGCTCGTGCTGACCAACGACGGCGACCTCGCCCACGTGCTCGCCCACCCCTCGTTCGGGGTGACGAAGGTGTACATCGCCAAGGTCGAGGGGCTCGTCACGCCGCAGACCATCGCGAAGCTGACCCGGGGCGTCGACCTCGAGGACGGGCGGATCGCCGCCGACAAGGCACGCCTGCTCGACGCGTCGCGGGGCGAGAGCCTGGTCGAGCTCACGCTGCACTCGGGGAAGAACCGCATCGTGCGGCGCATGTTGGACGAGGTCGGACACCCGGTCATCGAACTCGTGCGGCGGCAGTTCGGTCCCCTCCACCTGGGAACTCTCCCGGTGGGCAAGGCACGCGAGTTGACTACAGTAGAACGCGGCGCGCTTCTCACGCTGTCTCGTCGAGACGGCGACACCTCGGCCGATCCGGCTGAGTGACGTCCGGCGCGTCTCGCGGTGCGAGCGGCGCCGCCCAGGGCAGCAGGAGACCCGATGACCGAACCGAAGGAAACGTCCGCGCGCGCGGCCGGGCCTTTGGCGACCCGCACGAGCGGCACCGTCCGCATCGTCGGCTCCGGACTCCTCGGCGCGAGCATCGGTCACGCGCTCACGGCCCGCGGCGTCGACGTCGTGCTCGTCGACGCGTCTCCGTCGCAGCTGCGTCTGGCCATCGACTACGGCGCCGGCCGCGCCGAGCGCGCCGATGACGCGCCCTCGCTCATCGTCGTCGCCACGCCTCCCGACGTCGTCGCCGACGTCGTGCAGCGCGAGCTCGCGGCGTTCCCCGCTGCCGTGATCACCGACGTCGCGAGCGTGAAGCTCGAGCCGCTGCGCACCCTGCGCGAGCGCGGCGTCGACCTCACGCACTACATCGGCTCGCATCCCATGGCCGGGCGCGAGCGCGGGGGAGCCATCTCGGCCCGCGCCGACATCTTCGTGGGGCGTCCGTGGGTGGTCTGCCGCGACGGCGAGACCTCGGCTCACGACCTGTCGCTCGTTGAAGGGCTCGCGCTCGACCTCGGCGCGACGCTCATCGAGATGACGCCCGAAGAACACGACGAGTCCGTCGCGCTCATGTCGCACGTGCCGCAGCTGGTGGCGAGCCTGCTCGCCGGGCGCTTCATCGAGGCCCCCGACGGCTCGCTGCGGCTCGCGGGCCAGGGCGTGCGCGACACGACGCGCATCGCAGCATCGGCCCCCGAGCTGTGGGTGCAGATCCTGGGCGCGAACGCGGCCCCCGTGGTCGAGGTGCTCGACCAGCTCGCCGCCGACCTCGGTGACGTCGCCGACGCCCTGCGCGACCCCGACGTGCCGGGAGCCCGCCGCACGGTCGCCGACACGATCCGCCGGGGCAATGAGGGCGTCGAACGCCTGCCCGGCAAGCACGGCCAGAACCGCCGCTTCGATACTTTCGTCGTCATGGTCGACGACACCTCCGGCCAGCTGGGTCGCCTGTTCGGCGAACTCGGTGACCTCGACGTCAACGTCGAAGACCTACGCCTCGAGCACTCGCCCGGTGCCCCCTTCGGCTTGGCCGAGATCAGCGTCGTCCCCGACGCGGTCCGCCGTGCCGTCGACGGACTCCAGCAGCGCGGATGGCGGATTGCGAGCACCACCCATGACTGATTCCACCCCCTCGCTGACCACGACGCCCGCGGGAGCAGCAGCTCCCGTCGTCGTGGCCGTCGACGGCCCGGCCGGCAGCGGGAAGTCGAGCGTGTCGAAGGCCGCCGCGACCCGCCTCGGGTACGGCTTCCTCGACACCGGCGCCGCCTACCGCGCGCTCGCCTGGCACGCGCTGCAGCACGGGATCGACACCTCCGACGCCACGGCCGTGGTCGAGGTGTTCGGCGACTTCGACTACGCGATCTCGCTCGACGCGTCCGACCGCTGGGTGCGCGTCGGTGGCACCGACGTGACCGCCGCGATCCGCGAACCCCGCGTGACCGACGCCGTCAGCGGCGTCGCG
Organism: Microbacterium sp. Leaf179; assembly: GCF_001423785.1. Lineage (NCBI taxonomy): Bacteria > Bacillati > Actinomycetota > Actinomycetes > Micrococcales > Microbacteriaceae > Microbacterium > Microbacterium sp. Leaf179. Next base: position 1,457,423 of record NZ_LMPH01000001.1, read on the forward strand.
CGGGTGGCCACCGTGCGGCACGCGGTGAACGAGCTGTTCCGCCGGCTTGTGGCATCCGCGGGTCTTCGTGGTGTCGTCGTCGAGGGCCGCGACATCACCACGGTCGTCTTCCCCGACGCGCCCGTGCGCATTCTTCTGACCGCGGCGCCCGAGGTGCGCGCCGCGCGTCGCAGCGCCGAGCTGACAGGGCACGACGCCGCCAAGGTCGCCGCAGCTCTGCACCAGCGCGACGCCGCAGATTCCACGGTCGTCGACTTCCTCACCGCCGCCCCCGGCGTGCAGGTCGTCGATTCGACCCACCTCGATTTCGAACAGACCGTCGACGCCGTGCTGAGCGTCGTCGACTCCACGATGGGAGCCCGCGATGGGCGTTGAAGACGAGTACGAAGGCGGGCCCGACCAGCTCGCCGAAAAGATGGAGCAGCTCGACGAGGTGCTCGCCGAACAGCGGGCCGAAGCGTTGCGCGCGGGACTCGAGGACTTCGACCTCGACGAAGAGGATGCCGCGCTGCTCGCGGGCCTCGCGTCGGGCGAAGGAGCCATCGAGTTCCTGCCGGCGCTGCCGGTCGTCGCGATCGTCGGCCGTCCGAACGTCGGCAAGTCGGCGTTGGTGAACCGCATCCTCGGGCGCCGTGAGGCGGTCGTCGAGGACACCCCCGGTGTCACCCGCGACCGCGTCACCTACAAGGCCGAGTGGCTCGACCGGCGGTTCTCGCTCGTCGACACCGGCGGCTGGGAGCCCGACGCGCGCGGTATCGACCGTTCGGTGGCCGCGCAAGCCGAGGTCGCGATCGACCTCGCCGACATCGTGCTGTTCGTGGTGGATGCCACGGTGGGGGCGACCTCGACCGACGAGCACGTCGTGAAGCTGCTGCGCAAGAGCGGCAAGCCGGTGTTCCTCATCGCGAACAAGGTCGACGACGCCCGCCACGAGCCCGAGGCCGCAGCCCTCTGGAACCTGGGTCTGGGTGAGCCGCACCCCGTCTCGGCCATCCACGGCCGCGGCGTGGCCGACCTGCTCGACGAGATCATGAAGGTGCTTCCCGAGGTCTCGGCCGTGGCACGGTACGAGATCGGCGGCCCGCGTCGCGTCGCGATCCTGGGACGCCCCAACGTCGGCAAGTCGTCGCTGCTCAACAAGGCGGCGGGCGAAGAGCGCGTCGTCGTCAACGAGCTCGCGGGCACCACCCGCGACCCCGTCGACGAGGTCGTCGAGCTCGGCGGCAAGCTCTGGACGCTGGTCGACACCGCCGGCATCCGTCGTCGCGTGCACCTTCAGCAGGGTGCCGACTTCTACGCGTCGCTGCGCACCTCCACGGCGCTGGAGAAGTCGGAGGTCGCCGTCGTCGTGATCGACGTCTCGCAGCCGATCAGCGTGCAGGACCTGAACATCATCGACCTGGTGCTCGAATCGGGCCGCGCGCTCGTGCTGGCGTTCAACAAGTGGGACCGTCTGAACGACGACGACATGGAGAACCAGGACCGTCGTCGGTACCTCGAGCGCGAGATCGAGCAGGACCTCGCGCACGTCGCGTGGGCCCCGCGCGTGAACATCTCGGCCCGCACCGGCCGCCACCTCGACAAGCTGGTGCCGGCGCTCGAGACGGCGCTGGAATCGTGGGACACCCGCATTCCGACCGGCAAGTTCAACGCGTTCCTGTCGGAGCTCGTGGCCGAGCACCCGCACCCGCTGCGCGGCGGCAAGCAGCCCCGCATCCTGTTCGGCACCCAGGCGGCGACGCGTCCGCCGACATTCGTGCTGTTCACGACCGGATTCCTCGACCCGGGCTACCGCCGCTTCATCCAGCGTCGCCTGCGCGAGATCTACGGCTTCGACGGCACCCCGATCGTGCTGAACATGCGCATCCGCGAGAAGCGCCAGCGCTGACGCGCGTGTCGAATGCCCCGGTCCCCGCGCGGGATCGGGGCATTCGGCGTCTGCGGGCATGGCCTGGGCACACGGGAGCGGCATGCAGCACACATGTGTCGTGTGCACAGCCAACACTCAGGTTCGATAAGGTTCATTCGCGGCGGTGCAATACCCGCCCGCACCGTCGTGATCGAAACTTCAGCCTGGGGGAACCATGAGCAATTCCACGATCGAGCCGCCTCTGGCTCAGCCGTACTACGGGGCGCCGATCGGCGCCGCCGTCAAGCGCTTCTTCAAGAAGTACGCCACCTTCTCGGGCCGCGCCAGCCGCAGCGAGTTCTGGTGGTGGGTGCTGGTCATGTTCATCGTCGGCGGCGTCCTGAACGTGCTCGCCGCGGCCACCGGCGGCGCCGGCACGGTCGACGAGTACGGAATGATGGCCACTCCCTCGGGCGTCGGCCTCGTCTTCTACATCGTCTACATCATCTGGTCGCTCGCGACGATCGTGCCGTACCTGGCCCTGGTCGTGCGTCGCCTGCACGACTCCGACAAGAGCGGCTTCTGGATCTTCATCGGTCTGGTCCCGTTGGTCGGTGGCATCGTGCTCTTGGTGTTCATGCTGATGGGCCCGAAGCCCGAGGGTGCGCGTTTCGACCGCTGATCCTCGCTCTCATCGCGCCCCGGTTCCCTCGTGGAGCCGGGGCGCGTGGCGTTTGCGGAGGAAAGCCGGCCGATGACGGCGCCGTATGACGACCGAGGGTCCACGCGCGGCCGGGGTGTGTCAGGCTGGGGAGGATGACGATCCAGCCTCCCGCCCCGGGCGAACCGCGGCGCCCGCATGGGCCCCGCGACCCCGGCGATGCCTGGGTGGTCGCCCCGACGGGCGAGAAGTACTGGGGTCGTTTCGGCGCGGCGGGTCTGCTCGCGCTCGATCCGCGGCGGGGCGTGCTGCTGCAGCACCGGGTCTCGTGGAGTCACTTCGGCGACACCTGGGCTCTGCCCGGGGGTGCGCGCCACGAGAACGAATCGGCCCTCGACGGCGCCCTGCGCGAGTCGGGCGAAGAGGCCGGAGTGCCGGCGGATGCCGTGCGGGCACGTTTCGAGAGCGTCCTCGACCTCGGGATCTGGTCGTACTCGACCCTCGTCGCCGACGTCACGGTGCCGTTCGAGCCCGTGATCAGCGACCCCGAGAGCGTGGCCCTCGAGTGGGTCGCCGTCGACCGGGTCGACGCTCTGCCCCTGCATCCGGGCTTCGCCTCGGCGTGGCCCGCGCTGCGCACCGAGCTGTCGACGCGCCCCGCGGTGGTCGTCGACGTCGCCAACGTCGTCGGGTCGGTGCCCGACGGCTGGTGGAAGGATCGCGCGGGAGCAGCATCGCGACTGCTCGCGCGTGTCTCGGCGAGGGCTGAGGCGGGAATGGATGCCGACACCCTCGGCCTCTCGGCGACGCGCTGGTTCCCGCCGGTCACCGCGGTGCTGGAGGGCCAGGCGCGCTCCGCCGCCGTCGACGGGGCCGGCGTCTCGGTGCGCATCGCGGAGGGTTCCGGAGACGATGAGATCGTCGCCGTCACACGCGAGCTGGTCGCGCTGCACAGCCCGGTGATCGTCGTGACGAGCGATCGGGGCCTCGCGGCGCGAGTGCAGGAGATTGGCGCCGTCGTACAGGGCACGCGGTGGCTGCAGGAGCAGTTGGACTGAGCTCGCGCGTGCGTCGGGCTCGTTTTCGGCGCTGCGGGGTTGTCGCTGGGGTCGTGGCGCGGCGCACGCTCAGCGATGCGCGCAACCTCTGTTCGATTCAGGGGTGGGTGGCTGAGGTTGTGCGCATCGCGGAGGTTGTGCGCGGGGTTGCGACCGCCGGGTCGTGGCGGCTGATGCCTCACTCGCCGTCTCGGCCGCGCAGTTTCTCGATGTCGCGGCGATCACGCTTGGTCGGCCGACCGGCTCCCCGGTCGCGGACGGGAACGAACGGCACGCTCCCGCGCGGGGGCGGTGGGGGAGTGCGGTCATCGACCGACTCAGCGACGAGGGCTGCTCCCACGCGCTTGGCGATGGTCTTCTTCACCACCAGGATTCGGTCGAAGCCCTGAACGCGCACCCGCAACTCGTCGCCCGGACGCACCGGCTGCGCCGCCTTGGCCCGGTCGCCGTTGACGCGCACGTGACCCGCGCGGCAGGCGGTCGTCGCGGCCGACCGGGTCTTGTAGACGCGCACCGCCCACAGCCACGCGTCGACGCGGGCGCTAGTGGGGGCGTCGGTCATGTCAGGTCTCTCGTCGGGGGAACTCCCATCGTAAGTGGGGTGCTGCGGGTGGGCGTCTCGGGCGCCGTTACCGACACGGGTCGGTGCTGCTGGCGTACGGCGCGGGGGCTCATACGGGCACGGGCACGGGCACGGGCGCTGGCGTGACCGAGGGCGCGCGTGGGTCAGTCCCGCAGGGTGAGTGAGACGAGCGCGCGGTCGGGCTTCGGCCGGTCGACGACGGTGAACCCCGCATCTTCGAACACCGACACCGTGCCGCGGAAGAGCTGGTTCGACGAGCGCTTCGCCGCTTTCGGGTCGAGGGGATACCCCTCGACCACCCGGGCGCCGGCTTCTCGGGCGGTGGAGATCGCGGCATCCAGCAGCTTCGCCGCGAGGCCCCGCCCGCGGTGCTGCGTGCGCACGACGAAGCACGAGACCGCCCAGACATCATCGGCGTCGAGGCTCTCGGCGGTCGACGAGGTCACGTCGCGTGTGCGCAGCAGACGGGCCTGCGCGACACGGGGGCCGACGCGCACCCATCCGGCGGGCTCGCCGTCGACGTAGGCGATGAGGCCTGGCGGACGGGGACCGTCGAGCTCGGCGCGGAACAGGTCGGTGCGCTGATCGACGGAGGCTTCCTTCCAGGGGCCGTTCGGCAGCAGCCACCACTGGCATTGGCACTCGGGGCCGTCACCGCTGTCGAGTGCCGTCTCGGCGTCGTCGAAGCGGTCGCCGGCCGCGGGGAGGATCTCGATGGTCATGACGCGACGGTAGCGAGGGGCTCCGACATCGACAATCCTTCGCGCGCAAGAATGGGCCGCCGAGCCCCACACGCCCGGGGCGTGCGCTGGTTCGCGGCAGGGTCGGGGAGGGGCTAATATAGGGGAGTTGCCCGCTCGCGGGTAACGGGATGTGGCGCAGCTTGGTAGCGCACTTGACTGGGGGTCAAGGGGTTCACCCCTCCCGGACGGCCCGAATAACTGAAAATTGAATGCCACGGGCTGTGGCGCAGCTTGGTAGCGCACCTGACTGGGGGTCAGGGGGTCGCAGGTTCAAATCCTGTCAGCCCGACAGAAAAACCCTGATGAGGATTTATTTTCATCAGGGTTTTGTTGTTCCGGACGCCGGATTTTTTGGTCCCTTTCTGGTCCCCCTCGACCTCTTGGCGGGATGAGGCTGTGGATAACGGAACGCCGCGCGATGCCCTCCCTGTGGATAAGGGGACCAAAAGGGGACCAAAACTGCTCCCAGCCGATCCGTCGGCATCTGACAAGGCATCAGAGGCCTCGCGTTGAAGCGCTGCCTCGTGAGGCCTGGCGCCTCTGCCCGGAGGCGGAGAGGAACGCGTTGGCCTGCTCCGCCGCAGAGGCTAGGTGCCAGTCATCGGGATGCACATACCCGCGAGTGGTTTCCATGGACGCGTGCTCAAGAATCTCCTGAAGCACGTGCACAGGCACGCCAGCGTCAGCCATCCACGTTGCTACCCGTGTGGCGGAGTCCGTGACGGGTGAGATCGGGCATGCCGAGTCCTGCGACGATCGTGTCCTAATTGGTGGCATCCCGGACAGTCGCCGTGGTGAGCACACCGCCACGCTCCGTTCCTTGCGCGCCGTCCTTGCGACATCTCACTGAAGCGCTAGGAGCGCAGAGCTACACCCTCCGAGCGCGGGTCGGCACAACACCGCGACAGATACCACCGTCAAAAGCACGCCACCTAGTTCCACGGTTCACAACAACGACTCGCCGGCCCAGGGATGAATGGGCAGAGCCGACTATCCGACGAGTGCTAGAGCGCGTTTTCGACGACGCGACCAACTAATGCGGCGGCATAGAGTGCGTCGACTGTCCTACGCTCACCTCGACTTCACAATAAGGTCGTTACAGAGTGCGATCTACGCCGCGCGGGACTACCTGTAGTCACTGCTCTGCGGCCACCGACCGTTCATCGGCTGGTGTGCACTCCCACGTGATAATGAAGGCTCAACTTGGCGCGGTTGTCATGTTCGTGGAGGACCCTCGACGCTAATGAGAGGTATCACGAGGCATCTACGCCGGTGCTACTGAGTGGGAGTTGCGAGCTACGAGGTAGCGTGTGACCGCTTCAGTAGCTACTCTCCTGGCAGAAAGGCAAAGGCGAACGCTTTAACCGGACCCTCGGAGCCGCGTGGGCCTCCCGACAACCATTTGCCAGCAACGAAGCCCTTGCCCCCTGGCTGGCTCGCTCGCTACAACAATGAGTGCATCCACATTAGCCACGAGTTCACGCCCGCAGCCCGAGTGTCACCAACCTGATGGCTCAGTGCACCTAGACCCTATTTTTCTCTGTTTTTCTAGAGATGGGCGTCTTAGGCGCTGAGGATGAGGGTGTTCAGCGAGGGGTCGCGGAGCAGGAACCCGTTTTCGGTTTCGGTGACGGGGTGGGAGAGGGTGCCGAGGACGTGGTCGAGGCGTTCGGTGGTGTCCAGGTGGAGGGTGAAGTTTCGCATCCGGGCCGTGCCGGCCGGCGATTGGGGGGCGTTCACGCCTTGCCAGGTGTTGACGGCGATACGGTGGTTGAATGCGCCGCCGCCGCCCAGGTCACCAAAGTGGTAGCGGGGTGCCCAGACGGCCTGGTTGAAGCCGAGAGCTTTGTAGAAGGTGTAGGCGGCGTCGAGGTCGCCGACGTAGAGGTGCACGTGCCCGATCTTCGTACCCACAGGAACCGGGATGGTTGTGTCGTCGTCTGGGAGGGCGTCGAGGGCTCGTCGGATGTCGAGGGGTTCGCGGCCGTTGGAGCGGGTGCCGTCTCGGCGGATGATGTAGGGCACGTCGTCGTCGAGAATCGTTTCGAGCATCCGCTCCGGGGTCTCGAGGGTGATCTCGATGGTGATGCCGTCCGGGTCCAGGAGGTAGATCGCTTTGGACATGATGTGGTCGGTGGGTGAGATTTCCCAGCCGGCGCGGATCATGCGCAGCAGGATACGGGCGAAGTCGGCGGCCGTGGGCGGGTGGATCGCGAGGTGGTACAGGCCGCTGTGACGGTTGAGGAAACCCGTTTCCGCACCGGGGTGGAGGGTAACGAGGGTATCGGTGACTGTGCCGAGCTGCACTTCGTGGGGCTGTTCGGAGCGGATGGCGAGGCCGACGATCTCTTGCCAGAATGCGGTGGAGCGGCCGAGATCGGTGACCTCGAGGTGAACGGCGCCAAAGGTCGCAACCTCGCGGGCACGGGGGTCAGTGACCGCGGGCACAACGCCCGCGGTGGAAGATTCGAGGGACATGGGGTCCTCCTTCGAGGCATTGCGGATAGGGGAAGTCGGGGGTGCCGTGGTCCGGCCACCTGTGTGGGTGGCCGGACCACGGCGCTTAGGAGATGACGATGAACCCGAGGATGGTTGCGGCGATCGCGAGCACAGCCAGCACCAGTGGGGGCACGACGGGTTCCTTGCGTCGTACGTGGACCACGATCGCTCCGATCATGATCACGGCCAGTGCGATGCCGGCGATCGGGGACAGGACCGGGACGATCCCGGTGAGCACCGGGAGAATCAAGCCAAGACCACCCAGGGCTTCAGCGAGGCCGATGAGCTTCACGGTCGGGGCGGAGAAGTCCTCGACCCAACCCATCCCGTTCTGTTTCAGAGCGGGCTTGGGGCGGGCGACTTTCATCAAGCCGGCGCCGAGGAACACGAGCGCGGCGAGGCCAGCGGCGATAGAGAAAGCGATGATCACGGAGAGCTCCTGGTCGTTACGCGTGTCGTTCTGTCTCGGGTTACTTGGTGACGGTGAAGCCGCCGGTGAAGCTGATCTTCTGAGCGACCGCGAGCTGAAGCTGGAGGTACCCGATCGCTTCGAGTTCACGAGCCACGGCGAGGGACCCGGCGTCGATGGCGTCGATTCCACCTGCGGTGACCACGGCAGCCAGGGTCGCCTTGGCGGCCTCGTCGTCACCGGCAATCAGCACGGTGGTGGGGTTCTGGCCGACGCTCTTGCTCACGAGGGAACCGGCGAAGTTGGTGTTGAACGCCTTCAGCACGATCGACGCTGGCAGCGCAGCGGCAAGCTCGGACGCGGCAGAGCGATCTGCCGGGACGGCGAGTTGAAAGGTGGTGAAGTCGACCGGGTTGGTGATGTCGACCACGATTTTGCCGGCGAGCTGGTCACCGTACTTACCCGCGATGTCCGACAAGGCCGTGTAGGGGACGGCGAGGATCACGAGGTCGCCGTTCACGATGGCGTTCTCGCTCGACGTGTTGATGTGCTCCACGTCGGTGCCACCCGCAGCGAGGATGCCTGCGATAGCGCCACCCATGTTGCCCTTGCCGAAAATCGTTGCCTTTGTCATGATCATGCCCTTTCTCCTGACACCAGGACGGTGCCATCTGCCGACGCCGCCAGCACTCAATTGCCGCGGCAAGTAAGAGCATGCCGTGGAAAGCTTTCCATGTCAAGCGAAGTGGTCTAGAATCATGCCATGAGCGATAGTGAGGTCCGTTGGTTGAACGAGGCAGAAGCGGCAGCGTGGGTGCCGCTGGTAACGACGATGATGTGGTTGCCCTCAGCTCTGGATACCCAACTCCTTCGCGATGCCGGCATCAGCCACTACGAGTACGGGGTTTTGTCCGCGCTCTCGATGGGCGAGGGTCGCACGAGGCGACTCAGCGAACTCGCCCGATTCGCTAACAGCACCCTTTCTCGCCTTTCCAAGGTGGTCAATCGCCTCTCGACTCAGGGTTGGGTTGAGAGACACCCTGATCCTGAAGATGGCCGCAGTACCCTTGCCACCCTGACTGAGGCAGGTTGGGAGAAGGTCGTCGCGGCAGCGCCCGGGCACGTCGAGCGCGTGAGGGAACTGATCTTCGACCAGCTCACGCCAACCGAAGTAGACCAACTCGGCGCGATCGTAACCAAGCTGTCAGCCACAATCGGAACAGACGGTGCCTGCGCCGACAGAATCGGTTAGCGGAACAGGCCGTGGGCTCCCCAGGACCGCGGGCGGGATGCCATCCGACAGGGTCATGGGATGAGCGTCCTCCGATAAGCCAAGGATTGTCTCCGAATTCTCGAAGCGCTGATTCGTGTATATTCCCGCTCGGGGTTGCGAATGGTCATTTGAGTGCCTAGAAGAGTGCGTCTGGGTGACGGTTTTGAGTTGTCAGCCCGCTGCTGGCCTGGCGGTCAACATCAGCGTGCTCACTGTCACTTGTGTTCTAAGATGTGGATTCGACGCATGAGAATCTCGGATGGTGGTTGATGCTTGGTAGACACGGTTCGTGAAGGGGGTGAACCCAGAGGGCATGTGAGCGAAGACAGTTTGCGAGCCGTCCAACACACCCGCGAGCATCTGTAGCTGTGTGGACTTCCCGGTTCGGTCCAAGCCTTCGAAGACGACCGTACTTCCTTGACTAAGTGTCAACTGAGAGTTTTTCACGACGTGCCCCCTTGCGCGCTGCGCGTTGTCCCCGGCGGTGTCGGTGGTCGCAGCTAGTCTCAACGTATGGTAGAAAACGACGAAACCAGCGGAGGCGCGAGCACGCGCCCGCCGGGTGAGCCGTGGCGTCCCCTGACGGATACTGGGCGAGGCTACTTGTCTGTCTACTTCAGCGAACAGATGGCAAGGTGGCCGGTTCGGGAGATCACCCGCCGTGGGGACAATAAGAGCGATCCCAACATCGAGACGGGGACCTATGGGCTCTTCTCTACCTGTGAGCCGAGCATGCGCAATCGCATCGTTCAAGATGGCGCAGCAACGATTTTCTTCATCACGACGCATAAACCTGGAAACGGTCGGGTGCTGTCCGGCTACTATCACGTCGGCCACTTCACGGAGGGCACCCAAGGCGCAGTCAACCGAGATTTCGCCCTTGCGGCAGACTTAATGCGATTCATCGAACCCATACCAGTTGGTTCACTTCCAGAACCGCTCGCCGCATTCTGTTCGGTGCCGTTCAGACAGATCAGACCAACCGACGTTGACGCGACACGCGCACTTCGAGCCATCTGCGACAGCGCCGAAGACCGAACCGAAGAGTACCTCTCGGAAGTCTCAAGAGTCGAGCGCTTCGCATATTCACAGACCGAGCTTTCGTATCCATCATGGGGTAGAGACGGCGGCTTCACTTGGGCCGATGCCCCCGAGTATTACCAGACCGACGATGACCTCTCGAAGGTGCCCAATAGCTCGAAGAACAAAAAATGGCGCTGCCGTGAATGCGGCTTTGTCATCAAAAGTGGTGCACTCCTCAAAAAGTGTCCCTTGTGTAAGAAGGCAGCGACCCTCGTCCCCGACACAGAGGTCGCAGCATGACTCGGCGCGTGTTCATCAGCTACCAACACGCGGATCTTATGAAAGCCCACGGCCTGAATCTCATGACTTACAACAAGAACGTCAACGTCGACTTCACCGGGCGCCATCTCCTTGATCCCGTCAAGAGCCATAATCCTGACTACATCGGCCAGAAGATCAAGGAGAAAATCAAAGGGAGCTCCGCCACGATCGTGCTTATCGGGGCGCAGAAAGCCGACAGCGCCTGGGTGGACAAAGAGATCGAATGGAGTCGTGAAGCTGGTAAAGGCGTCATAGGAATCCGTATCGATCCAGACGCATCCGTTCCTGACGCGCTGGTCGACTGCGGTGCGGAAATCCTAGATTGGTTCAAACCAGACGACGTCCAGCAGTTCGACGACGCGATCGAACGGGCAATTGCCGCGACGTCTCGTGCTCGCAACATGCCAACAAACACCTACAGCACCTGTACACGATGAGTTCGGACGATCAGGCTATGGCTGGCGTTACCCCGTGGTCGCCTACGAATATCGATCTCCCGGTAGTGCATGACACAGCCAACGAGGGATCGGGGCGCGGGCAAAAGGTTTACCTCCTGCTAAGTGCGATGAGACTGATCTCGTTGCTCATAGCCGCCATCGCTGGCGCACTTGGATTCATCACACTGGGATTCGATGTGTTCGGGCTGATTCTGCTCGCCGCCTTTGTTGTGGCTGCTGTTTCAGAGCTTTCTCTGATTATTTTCCAGCCGGAGCGTGACTGGTATTCAGGGCGCGCTGTTGCTGAATCGACGAAAACAATCGCATGGAGGTTCGCAGTACAAGGCAAACCATTCGGACCGAATTTGACCTTAGATCAGGCAGAGTCTCTATTGAGACAACGGATCAGTGAAGTGCTCGCGAAAGGCAAAGATCGTCTTGACGTGGGAACTGGACCAGCCGTTGTTACTGAGTCAATGCGTCTTCTCAGAGCAGCCGATTTGGAGCAACGACGAGCTACCTATCTCACGTTCCGTACCAGCGACCAACGGCAGTGGTACTCAACGAACGCGAAGAAGAACAGGGTTCGTGCTCGAACCTGGAGATACGTCTTGCTCTCGGGCGAGATCCTCGCCGTGGTCGCCGCCGCGCTGACCCTTGGCCGAGGAAACCCCTTTGACTTCGCGGGAATAGTAGCTGCACTCGTTGCCTCCGGTGCCGCCTGGCTGGCGATAAAACAGCACTCACAAATTACCTCCGCCTATCGAGTTGCCGCTGCAGAACTCGCGATCCAAGAGAGCCTCCTCGAATCTGTCGAAGAGAAGAAGTGGCCCCAAGCGGTTGCCGACGCAGAGGAAGCGATCAGTCGCGAACACACAATGTGGCTCGCCTCCCGCGGCGAAGAACCCCTCGCGAAGACCTAAATGAAGAGAGAAAATATTGGGTAGAAAAATCTATATCTCGTTCAAGACCGAGGACGCCGACTACAAAACGGCAATTCAGACGATGGAGAACCTCGACTATGTCGACAAGTCGTTGAATGATCCGATCAATTCTGTCGATGAGGACTACATCATGCAGAAGATCAGATCTGACTACCTGTATGACTCGACGGTCACCATTTTCCTCATCGGTAATTTCAGTGCTGAAGACGCTGGTAGCTACGAACAGAGGTTCATCAAGCGCGAACTTCAAGCATCGTTGTACAGCTCGGCGGCTCATTCCAAGAATGGAATTTTAGGTATCGTCCTTCCGGGCTCAACCGATCGGGTTTTTGGTGGAACATACAGCTGTTCGAACTGCGGAGGCAGCCACAACCTCGTCTCGATCAACGACAGCACAGTTGTCAAGGAGTTCAGCTACAACTACTACATCCCCAATGGAAAGTGCGCGCATACAGAGGAAGATCGGTACTGCGTCCTGACGACGTGGGATGACTTCAGACACGATCCGGAGGCCGCAATTGAGCGCGCATTTGCGAAGCGTGCCGAACCGATCGCTGCCAAGACGAGGGTTCGGCCTTAAGAATCTCCGCCTGGACGGGGTATCTCTTGGAGTAGGGAGGGAGCAAGCTCAGTAATCTGGTCGTGCGAGTCGGAGAGGGAACCGCCCGAACCGAGCGGGTCACAAGAGGTCCAGCGGAGAAGGCATCAGAGCAGGGGAACGGTTTGCATGAGAATCGGCCCGGGTGCCGCAGCTCGGGCCTGCTTGACGGGATGCGACGCAAGGTTTCTCGACCGGGACGAACCGTCTGGCGTGAACCAGTTCGAACCAGCGATGGCTGCCAGTGATCGGGCCGAGAGTATGTTGACTAAAATGTCGAGTAGGTCTGGGTGATTGGAGCGGTAGCTCAGCAGGCGCGCATATCGTTGCAGCCCAAAAGTGAGGTGGTTGAGTGCTCATTCTCTACGCCGGGGTGCAAGCCGATGAGGTCGGGCGAGCACCAGCACGGTTGCCTGAAAGCTCCGAGAACGAGCTTCTGACACGACTCAGAGGGCTCTTCCAATCGCTCCAACCAAGGCGCTTGGTCGGAGCGCTCGCCTCGGGCTCGGACATTCTCTTTGCGCGCGCGGCCCTGCTAGAGGGCATCCCTCTACGGGTCGTCCTTCCCTTCGCGAAGGGCGAGTTCAGGAGAACCAGTGTCGAGGCACGAGGAGAACGTTGGCTCGCACATTTTGATCGGATAGTTGGCGACGCGGCCGTCGATTTGGTTGAAAGGGATTGCCCCGTCCAAGAGACCGCGGAGGCGTTCAACGTACACAACCTCGCGATGCTCGACGACGCGCGCGCATTAGTCGAAGGCACGGACGAACGCGTGTGGGTCGTAGCCATCCGGCCGATGCCCGACCCCTGTGCGCCAACAGTCACCGACAACCTTATACTACGAGCTGAGGAGAGGGGCCATTTTACATTCGACCTAGCCCCTACTCATGAACAAGTCTCGGCGTTCATCGTCATGCCTGGTGGAGTTAAGAAGGACGTTCGAACCGGTAAGAAGGTGGACTGCGATCCGGCCTTCCATAGGGTCTATCGTCCGCTGTTAGAAGACGCAGATATCAGCTGGAAAAGGGCAGACCTGGAGACAGACAGCGGAATCATACACTCGGGAATGCTTGCGGCTTTAGCGAACTCTGATCTCGCTTTAGTTGACCTCACCGCAACCAACTTTAATGTTGCGTATGAACTCGGTGTCAGGCACATATTCGCAGACCGAGCCACAGTTCTGATCAACCCACACATCGAGGGACATGCACGCCATGCACCACCCTTCGATATCAACATGATTCGTATTCATTCATTCACTCGTGGGCAGACGATTTCGGATGTGCAAGCCGAGGAAGCAATACGAGCACTTCGTCCTGTCGTCCAACGGGTAACCAGTGAACTCGAAGTCGATAGCCCAGCGCATAGTTGGTTCGACTTGGCCGCAGTGAAGAGGCCCTACGCCCAGCTATCAGAGGTCGCCGACGCGCTTACAGCTCAGAACAGGGCACGCGACAGGATCAGTGCGGCAATCAAGTCATCCGACGCTGCCGAGATGAACGCCGCTGCGGAGTGGGTGGGCTCCACGACCGAGGTTCATGAAGGGCTGCGTCGCAGCCTCCGGATCGAAGTCGCTATTGGATTGCACGCGGAGGAAGCCTACGAGGACGCGCGAGCCCTACTAGAACTCGCTCAACCAAGCCTTGATGATCCGCTACATCGGATCTGGCTACAGGAGAGCGTCATGGTCTATCGACGCCTAGGGGAGGACGCGCAAAACCCTGTAACCCGGCAGGAACTCTGGCGGACGGCTCGTCAGTATCTCAAAGATGCCGAGATTGCGGGCTACGCGGACTCTGAGACATACGGCAGCTGGGGCGGGCTCATTAAACGAGAACTGGAGAACCAGCTCGACAGCGGAGACCCAGCCGTTGCGGCGAGCCTTTTCCGTGAGATGGCAGAGAAGTATCGTGCTGGGTTCGAAAGCGATCCCAGTTACTACACCGGAGTCAACTTGCTTATGGCACTCCGCCTCAGCGGACGGGAAAAGGACGAGTCCTTCCGTGAGGAGTTTAACGAGTTCCTGACTGTTTCCCGTTTCCTCAACAGGCTGGCGATCGCGGACGAGCCCACCGACTATTGGGCCCTTGCAACACGTGCTGAGCTGACGCTGCACGAGTGTCTTGAGAACGGTCAGCCTGTTGACGTGGCTGCGGAGCAGTATGCAGAGGCGGCTCGGTATGGCAACGCCGATCAGGTTCGATCCACGAAGTACCAGTTGAGGTTCTTGGCTAGGTACGGCGACCCACAAGACGTGATCGAACGACTCAATTCAGTGTTAGATCAAGCTCGTTAGGGGAAACTATGGTCACGTATAGCTCGCGCACTCAGGGCGCATTGCGGGAACTGGCTGCGATAACACGGCAGTACCAAGGCGTTGCGGAAGGAGATCGCAAGACCACCTCGTCGCCGAGTCGTCACAAGGTGTTCGTAAGCTATCACGCAGTGGATGCGGTGGAGGTCCTGGATTTTATCGAGGAGAACACGGATGTTTTCATACCTCGCGCTGTCGGCCTGGAAGAAGACGGCTCTGACATCATAGATTCGACAAACGTCGGGTACATCCGTCAGACGATCAAGACCAAGTACCTGCGAGACTCGACTGTGACTCTCGTTGCGATTGGTGAATGCACCTGGGCTCGAAAGTATGTGGATTGGGAGATATACACGAGCCTGCGTTCCGACCCCACGCCGAACGGTCTGCTAGCCGTTCAGCTGCCGTCCGTGGCCGGGTCCAGCCCCAGCATCTTAGCGCGGCTGTCCACCAATCTTGCGCCGAAGAACGAGACTGGTTATGCGAATTACTACGTCCCGCCCGCGAGTCAAAATTCCCTGAGAAACTGGATTCAGCGCGCCTTCGATGGACGGACCTCTCGTTCGTCCCTGCTCAAGGTCGGTGGCAAGTTGCGCGAGCGAAACTCGCCGTGCGAACCGCAGTGAATGTCGTTGCACACCACGGGTGTGGTGCCTCATGGTGACACGACTGTGTGCTGACTTCAGCGCATAACTGGAACTTGCTTCCAGGGGGGACCAGAAGGGGACCAGAATCATGCAAACCATGCATCGCGTGACGTGTCCTGCGTGATGTGATCCGCGGAACTACGCGGTTCCTAGCTTGATTCGAGCCGTTTGGACGCCTGGGGGTCAGGGGGTCGCAGGTTCAAATCCTGTCATCCCGACAGAAAAGCCCAGGTGAGAGCATTTTTCTCGCCTGGGCTTCGTCGTTTCCGTGATCCCCTTTGGAGGGGTTTATGGAAGCATCCCACCGTGGCTGCCGATGTCCATCGAGATGCTTCAACTGCGGACGTTACGACGAGTCGGGACCTGGCCGGGACCTGGAGCCCGTTTTCACTGCGATCTGCGTCCGTTTTCATCGCCCGGGTGCTGCTGCCCGACGTGTCTTGATAAGAGCCTCCTGGGTGGGGGTTTCTTGTCCGTCGAGGAACGCGTTCGCGCGGGCGGCGGCGTCGGTGAGGTGTCGGGTGTCGGGGTGTAGGTAGCCGCGGGTGGTTTCGATGGACTTGTGCCCGAGGATGCCTTGGAGGACATGGAGGGGGATGCCGGCGTCGGCGAGCCAGGTTGCTCCGGTGTGGCGGAGCCCGTGCCGGGTGAGGCTCGTCAGTTCAAGATCGGTGACGAGCTGATCCCATTTCGTCGCGTCCCTGACGGAGGCGGTAGTGAGCACGCCGCCGCGGGGTCCGGTCAGTAGCCGTTCGTCAGGCTCACGGCCTGCGGTGAGGCGCTCAAGCACGGGGGTGAGCGCTTGCAGGATGGGGACGCGTCGGAGCCTTCCGTGAGCACCGGATGGGTGAGAATCGAGGGATGAGGATCGGTGAGCTCGCGGCGCGAAGCGGAGTCAGCGCCCGGTCGCTTCGTTACTACGAAGCGCAGAGGCTCCTCGCGCCGACGCGAACGGCGGGAGGCCAGCGCGTGTACTCACCGCAACACCTGGCTCTCGTCGTCCAGATCCAGGAGTTGTTCCAGGCGGGCTTCTGCAGCTCGGTGATCCAGCAGCTGCTGCCGGCACTCGGCTCGCCCGAGCCGGATCGCGAAGCCCTCGACGAGGCCTTCGCTGCGGCGGCGGCCAGGCTGATCAGCGAGAAGGAGTCGATCGAGGCTGAGCTGTCGGCGCTGCACTCCCTCCGGTCACGGTTGGGGCTTGCACCTGACACCCATGTCAGCGTGCAGGGTGGTGCCCATGACTCTTCAGCAGCCACCGCGCCAGCTCCGTTTGATCATCGAGACAGACGACTTCGATGAGGCGGTGCGGTTCTACCGCGACGTGCTGGGAATGCCCGAGCAGCCGGCTTTCGCCACGACCGGCGATGATCGGGTGTCGATCCTGCATGCCGGGATCGCGACGATCG
The DNA here is from genome assembly GCF_001423785.1 of Microbacterium sp. Leaf179. Classification (NCBI taxonomy): domain Bacteria; kingdom Bacillati; phylum Actinomycetota; class Actinomycetes; order Micrococcales; family Microbacteriaceae; genus Microbacterium; species Microbacterium sp. Leaf179. The sequence goes on from NZ_LMPH01000001.1 coordinate 1,474,188, forward strand.
AGTTGGCCACGCGAACCCATGTGCGCGCGATCGACGCGATAGAGAACGCCCCCACGCCGGAAGGGCCGACTCTCCGCCTGGCGCTGGAGGTGGCCGATACCGACGAAGCGGTCGCGGTCGCTGCGGAAACAGGTGCCGCCGTCGTGGCGAGTCCGACGGAGACGCCGTTCCGGACGATCAATGCCCGGGTCCAGGGTCCGGCCGGGTGGCAGATCACCTTCTTCCAAGAGCTCGAGACGCTGGAGCTTCGGCAGTCCCGCGAGGGCTTCGAGACGGACGACCGGCGCTCGCGCGAAAGCGATGTTCCCAGGCCGCCCGTGTGACGCCGGCGGGGCATGCGAGTGCTGGGTTGTGCAGTCGGAGTCCCTCAGGCACTGCGTCGGGCGATGAGCGCGAAGTCGGCGACGATCTCACTGGGATGCTCTGCCGGCCCGCTCTTGACGCGCCGCGCGAGCAGGTCGACGGCGGTCTTCGCAATCTGGCGGCGCCCCGGGTCGATTGTGGTGAGTGAGGGGACGGCGTAGGCGGCGGCCGTCACGTCGTCGAAGCCGATGACGGCGATGTCCTCGGGGACCCGCATGCCGCGGTTGGCGAGCACGTGGAGTGCTCCGAGGGCGAGGGTGTCGTTGAAGCAGAAGACGGCGTCGAGGGGGACTCGCGAGTCGAGGAGCTGGCTCATCGCCACGGCGCCGTCGGATTGGTGCCACTCGGTGGCGATGGCGACGCGGCGTTCGTCGAAGGGGATGCCGTTCGCCTCGAGGGTGCCGAGGTAGCCGTCGAGGCGCAGGGCCGCGGCGCTGATCGAACCGCCCGAGGGGTTCGCGCCGATCACCGCGATGTGACGCCGCTGCCGGTCGATCAGGTACTGGGTGGCCGCGGCCGCGGCCGCGGTGTTGGCCATGGTGACGTGATCGACCGGGCCGTCGAAGATGCGGTCGCCGAGCAGCACGAGCGGGCGATCGCCCACCAGCGCTCGCTCGTCGCCCTGCCCGAGGGCGTGGGGTTGGAAGATGAGGCCGTCGGAGAGCTGGCGGCTCGCTCCGGAGAGCACGGCGAGCTCGACGTCCCGCCGGGCGCCGGTCTGCTGGATGATGACGGTCCAGCCGTGTCGGTCGGCCTCGTTCATGATGGAGGTCGCCAGCTCGCCGAAGTACTCGATGCCGAGGTCGGGGATGGCGAGGGTGATCAGACCGGTCTGGCCGGTGCGGAGCCCTCTGGCCGACACGTTGAGCTGGTAGCCGAGCTCGTGAACGGCGCGCATGACGCTGTCCCGGGTCTCCGGGCGGACGTTCGCGTTGCCGCTCAGCACGTTCGAGACCGTTCGGGCGGTCACTCCCGCGGCCGCCCCGACGTCGGCCATGGTGACGGGCCGGTTGTTCTGTCGTCCCATCCGCTGACTCCTGAAGGTGCTCATCGACCGTGCACGTCCACCATAAGGTGAACGACGCACCACGACACCGCAGGGGCGAGCAGCTCGAGCACTCCATCGACGACGGCCGCGGGCAGCTCGGCCGGCGCCACCCGGTTCGGCTGGTCGTCGGTGTTGCCGGCAAGCGGGTCGTCGTGGGTGAGCGTGCGAGCGGCGACCAGCGCGACGCCAACGAAGGCGGACAGATCGACTCGAACGGTCGTGGGTGCGTCGATGGAGCGGTTCACCAGGAACACCGAGAGCTTTCCGGTGCGCTCGTCCCAGGCGGCCGCCGCCGCGACGACGGGCACGGGCTCGCCGGCTCCGATCGCGCTGGTGCAGCCGTCGGCTTCGACAGCGACCCGGAGTGCGGTTCGGCCGGCGGCGACCCGGGCGTCGGCGAAGGGCCAGAAGGTGGTCTGGCGCCAGGCGTCGCCCTCCTCCGGGGCGACGATGGGGCCGATCACGTTGACCAGCTGAGCGAGGCTGGCGGCGCGCACGACGTCGGAGTGGTTCAGGAGACTGATCAGCATGTCGCCCACGACGACCGCGTCGGCCACGGTGTATCGGTCCTCGAGGAGAGCAGGGGCGGTGTCCCACGCGAGACCCCGGGCGGCGATCTCGTCGTGCGCGACGTAGTCCCAGACGTTCCACTCATCGAACGAGATCGCGACGTCGCGGGTCGATCCGGTGGCCGCCTTCACGTGCGCGATGGTTGCGGAGACGGTGTCGATGAAGCGGTCCATCGCCACACCGGAGGCGAGGAAGGCGTCGAGGTCGCCGTCGTTCCGGAAGTACTGGTGGCAGGAGATGTAGTCGACGAGATCGATGGTCTGCGTCAGCACCTCGCGTTCCCAGGTGGCGAAGGTGTCCATCCGATCATTCGAGCTGCCGCAGACGACCAGCTCTAGGCGGGGATCGATCGCCCGCATTGCGGCCCCGGTGGCCGCGGCGAGCTTGCCGTAGGCGATGGCGTCCATGTGCCCGATCTGCCAGGGGCCGTCCATCTCGTTGCCGAGGCACCACAGGGTGATGTCGTGGGGCTCGTCCGCCCCGTTGGCGCGACGCTCGTCGGAGAGGGTGGTTCCGGACGGGTGGTTCGCGTACTCGAGCTGCTGTAGGGCCGAGCGGATGCCCGCGGTGCCGAGGTTCACGGCGAGCATGGGCTCGACGTGCGCAGCGCGACACCAGGCGACGAACTCGTCGAGCCCGAAGGCGTTCGTCTCGACGCTGTGCCAGGCGGGGTCGAGGCGGGTCGGTCGCTCCGCGCGCGGGCCGACACCGTCGCGCCAGTCGTAGGCGGAGACGAAGTTGCCGCCGGGATAGCGAACCGTGGTGACGCCGAGTTCCTGAACCAGATCGAGCACGTCCCGCCGGAACCCGTTCCCGTCCGACAGGGGGTGGTGGGGGTCGAAGATCCCGCCGTAGACGCCTCGGCCCAGGTGCTCGACGAACGAGCCGAAGAGCCTCCGATCGATGTCGGCGACGGTGTAGGCGGGGTGCACCACGATCGCGGCTCTGCGCAGGTGTCCAGTTGTCATTCTACGTCCAATCAGTTCATCGATGAAACTAGCTGGGAAACGGCTTACGGTCAACTCGCGCCGTCCTCGCCTCATCTGCTTGACCGCTAAGCGAATTCGTGCGTACTATCGCTTCTGTTCAGCAATCCGCCTCGGCATTTCATCGATGAACTGTAGATGAAGGTCAGGCAGTCAACGAAGACATCCCGAAAGCGAGGCGCGTCGTGAGGCGTAGCAAGACCCGAATCATCACCATCGCGGCAGTGGCCGCCGTCGCGGCCCTGCTGGCCGGCTGCACCCCGTCCGCCGGCACCGCGGGCCAGGGCGACTCGTCCGGCTCCAAGGAGCTCACCGTCTGGCACTACTACTCCGTCGACGGCCAGACCGCCGGTCTCGACGCTCTGGGCAAGGACTTCGAATCGACCCATGACGGCGTGACGGTCACGAACGTCTACGTTCCGTTCGACCAGCTCACCAACAAGCTCGTGCAGTCGGCCGGCACGCAGACCGGGCCCGACGTCGTCGTCTTCAACGCCGCCGACACGTACACGCTGCAGCAGGCCGGCGCGATCGAGCCGATGAACGACTGGTGGGACGCGTACGCCGACAAGGACCAGTTCCCCGACGCGGTCGTGCAGAAGGTCGGGGACGACGTGCTCGGCGTGCAGGGCTTCGTCAACCTGATCGGCCTCTGGTACAACAAGGACATCCTCGACGGCCTCGGGGTCCAGCCCCCGACCACCTTCGACGAGCTCGAGAGCACCATGGCCGCAGCCAAGGCGGCCGGCAAGGACGGCATCACCCTCACCGGCAAGCCCAACTCCGAGGGCGAGTGGCAGGCCTTCCCCTGGCTCTCGCGTGCGGGCTGGGACTACGCGAAGCCCGAGCAGCAGCCGCTGACGGACGCTTTCGCCATGGTGCAGGACTGGACCGCGAAGGGGTACCTGACGAAGGAGGCCTCGACCTGGGACCAGACCGTCCCGTTCCAGCAGTGGGAGGCGGGCAACACCGCCTTCGCGGTGAACGGCAACTGGCAGATCACCTCGGCGGCGAACGACGCGAAGTTTGACTACGGCGTCGTGCCGATCCCCGTCGGCGACAAGGGCTCGGTCTACCTCGGCGGCGAGGCCCAGAACATCGGAGCCTTCTCCAAGAACAAGGAGCTCGCCCAGGAGTACCTGGAGCAGGAGTTCTTCTCGAAGGCGGGCGAGCTGACCCTCCTCGACGCCTTCGGTTCCATCCCGGCCCGCGCCGACGCGGCCGCCGACGAGAAGGTCAGCGGCAACCCGATCCTCTCGCAGTTCGCCGACATCGTCGCCAAGAACGGCCACGCCTCGCCCGACCGGGCCATCCCGTCGGCGAGCGTGGCGAAGGTGCTCCAGGTCGTCGGCGAGCATTGGAGCTCGGCGGTGGCCGGCACCGGCACCCCGGAGGAGATCAGCTCCGACCTCATGACGCAGCTCGACCCGCTGCTGGCGAGCAAGTGACCTCGAGCATCCGGCACCATCGGGCAGGGCGCAGCCGACTCGGCTTCGCCCTGCCCGGGGGCGCGTTCCTCGCCCTCCTGTCGCTCTACCCGATCTACCTGCTGGTGTCGATGAGCGTGAGCGAGGTCAGCTCCGGCACGCTCAACAAGCCGTGGCCCTTCGTCGGGCTCGACAACTTCGCCGCGCTCTGGACGGGCAGCGACCTCGGCAACGCCACGCTGAACACCGTCGTCTTCGTCGCCGTCGTCACCGTCGTCGGCGTCGTCGGTGGTCTGGGCGTGGCCATCGTGCTGCGCTCCTCCACGATCGGCAGCGCGTTCCTCCTCGGCATGATGGTCTTCATCTGGGCCCTGCCGCCCGTCGTGAACGGCAGCATCTGGAAATTCCTCCTCGCCGACCAGGGCCTGCTCAATTCGGGCATCCGGGCACTGGGTCTCGGCGACGGGCTGCCCTTCCTCTACGACAGCCATTTCGCGCTGATCTCGGTCGCCCTCGTGAACTCCTGGGCCGTCATCCCGTTCAATGCCCTGGTCTTCCGCTCCGCGCTGCTCGCCATCGATCCCGAGGTGCTCGAGGCGGCGTCCATGGACGGCGCGTCGAGGTTCCAGGAGATCCGCTCGATCCTCATCCCGAGCGCTCGACCGACCGCCGTCGTGCTCGCGATCCTCACCGTCGTGTACGCGTTCCGCAGCTTCGACTTCATCTACGTGATGACCTCCGGCGGCCCCGGCAGCTCCACCACCACGCTGCCTTTCCTCAGCTACTCGCAGGCATTCGTGCAGCACGACTACGGAATCGGCTCCGCGACCGGCGCCCTCTCGCTTCTCATCGTCGCGGTGCTCGCCGTTGTGTACGTGCGCTCCACCCGGAAGGAGGAGGCATGACCTCCACCGCAGTCGTCCCGCCCAGGCTCCGGAGCGGTCGGCCGCCCCGGCGCGGCCGTCGCCGTGAACCGGTGGCGGCGGGCATCCGCATCGCCCTGTACGTCATCTACGGTCTGCCGCTGCTCTGGATCCTGCTCACCTCGATCAAGCAGCAGGGCGACGTGCTCGGCGGCGACGGTTTGCTGTTCACACCGACCCTGGCCGCGTACCAGGATGCTCTGGCCAACCCTCAGCTGCCGACGGCGCTTCTCCAGTCCGCGCAGATCGCCATCGGCACGACCCTGCTGGTGCTTTTGCTGGCCACCCCGTTCGCCTACGCGCTCGCCCGGGTGAACGGCTGGACCGCGGGCATCGTGCTCGGGGTGCTCATCTTCCTGCAGATGGTGCCGCAGACCTCGAACATCATCCCGCTGTTCACTGTCTTCAGCCGCCTGCACCTGCTCGACAGCACCGTCAGCCTGGTGCTCGCCGACACGGCGATGCTCCTGCCCTGGGCGACGCTGCTGCTGCGGCCGTTCTTCGCCGCGGTGCCGGACGCGATCGAAGAGGCCGCGGCGATCGACGGCGCCGGACGGATCCGCACCTTCCTCGCCGTCATCCTCCCGATCGTCCGCAACGGCATCGCCACCGTGGGTTCCCTCATCTTCCTCGTCGCGTGGGGCGAGTTCCTCTACGCCATCAACCTGTTCGTGTCGCCCGTGAACTACCCGATGAGCGCGCTGATCGCGCAGCAGACCTCGGGCTACGGAGTCGATTGGCCCGCACTGATGTCGTTCGCCGTGATCTCGAGCGTGCCGCTCCTGGTCGTCTACGTCTTCTCCTTCCGGCTCCTCCGGGAAGGACTGACCGTCGGATCGGTCAAGTGAGGGGCAAGGACGGAGCTACTTTCCGTCTGGTGGGGCCAGATTCACGCCGCCTGCGATCACCCGGTCTATCCAGTCGTGAAGGAGGGCTCGCTCGGTCGGAGTAAGGTCTGTGAGGCGGGGTATTGACGCGCGGAGTGCGATGAGCGCCGGTAGAGGACTGTCTTCGGCAGGCGGGGCTTGGTCGACCAGGATTTGCTGGAGCAGTCCGTCCAGGGCTGCGGTGGCGAGGCCGGTGTCACGCAATTCAGGCGTGGCTGAGAGGAGCGTGGTGACGACCCCTGTCCCTGCGGCGAGGATGAGTCCGATGGCACGTTGTTCCGGTACCCGCAGGTAACCTGATTGAGCCAGATAGCGAACGCGCTTAGTCAGTGCGCGTGTGCCCACTTCACGAGCCGATTCACCCGCGGCTCGAGTCGGATCGGACAGAAGGCTGAAGACTTCCGGGTTTGCCAGCCCAAACTGTATCTGAGCATCCCAGCTGCGCCGAAAGGCCAGAAGTGGGTCTTCGTTCGGCTCGGTTGAAGCACCCTTTTCAGCGAAGAACATCTCTAGGTGGTGCTCCGCTATGGCATCAAGCAGTTTGTCCTTGTCGCCGAACAGACGATAGATAGCAGGTACCTGTACCCCTGCCGCTTTGGCGATAGCTCTCGTCGTCAGGGCGGTCATACCGCTGTCCTTGAGTAGCTGGGAGGCGGCCGCAAGTATTCGTCGTCGGAGGTCGCCTTCCGCTGCCTCCCCCGTCACGTGTTCCACCTTACGCTGCCCGAGCGGGGAGGTAACAACGATATCCTTCCGATGGTAACCTTGTTAATATTCCGCTGACCCCATAGCCGAGAGCGAGTTCCGATGATTGTAGTGACGGGTGCTACGGGAGCGTTGAATGGCGCCACAGTCGATCGACTCCTCATGTCGTTGCCGCCGTCCGATCTTGCAGTCATGGCCCGAGATCCTGCTAAGGCCGCACGCTTTGCAGCTCGAGGGGTCGATGTTCGTGTGGGGGACTACGCCGATCCTCGGAGTCTTCGCGCGGCCTTCGCTGGTGCGGATCACCTTCTTCTGGTGTCGTCTAGCGATCACGGCGCCGACGTCGTCGAGTTGCATCGAATTGCCATCGATGCGGCAGTGGCAGCGGGCGTGGGTCGGATCTTTTACACCAGTCATCAGGGAGCGTCGTCGATCAGTCCTTTCGCTCCCATGCGAGATCATGCAAAGACCGAGCAGATCCTTGCTGATTCGGGCGTGCCCTGGACGGCATTGAGGAATGGTTCTTACACGCACACCCTCGAGTACTTCTTGGGTGATTGGCGAGAGAGTGGATTCATCGACGTTCCATCGGATGGGCAGGTCTCTTGGACGGCGCGCGAGGATGCCGCCGAAGGTGCCGCTCTCGTTCTGCTTTCGAACGAAGCGTACGACGGGCCCGTCACGATGACTGCTGCCACCGCTCCGAGTTTTGCTGATATTGCACAGATCGCAAGTGAATCCAGCGGTCGTCCGGTTGAGATCCGCGTGCTTGGTGAAGATGAGTGGGTTGACAAGCGCGTCGCCGGGGGTGAGCCAGATTTTCTGGCCCGTTTCATGCTCGGGTTTTACCTCGCTGCAGCAGCCGACCTCTTCGCGGGAGTCGATCCCCTCCTCAGCGAGCTTCTCCAACGAAGCCCGCGTACTGTGCAGAGCCATCTCGAGAGCGTGAACGGGCGAGACTGATCGGACCTGTCTCGACCGGCGATTTCGTGGGGAGTCGGTCGGTTGGAATGTGGCAACGAGAGCGCTCCCCGACCCGAGAACGGGGTGAGCGACAACGGGCGAACCGCGCTACGCAGTGATCGGAACAGTGTCGAAATGATGGAGAGTCAATGGTTGCGTGAGGAACCGGTCTTCATCGGGGAACGTCACCGGCTCTGACCGCCACCTCTCACCGGCATAGTTCACTAGGGCCGCCTCGTCAGACCAGACGCTCAGATACTGCACGCGGAGTGGATCGGCTCGATCAATAAGAACCTCATGGCGAAGTAGGCCCGGGTGCTGCTGAGGGAAGTCGGCTACCCGATTCAAGAGGAGTGTCATGAACTCCTCTTGCAGTCCCTCGCGAAGGTGGGCCTCCGACACGCGAACGATCATGTCGACAACGGTAATGGCCCCTCTTCGCGGTCACCGTCGAGTACCTGCCAACCATGCGGCCGAGACTGACAGCCTGTTGCGATTGAGGGTCGGCGCGCGGCATGGGGAAGTGGCACCCGCGGTGCCGGATGCCCCTTTGCCCGTACTGGAGTCGGATCAGTGCTCGTGGCCGTCCCGGCGAGCACGGCCTTCGCCTATGCGACCACCGGGTGCAAGTGGGGCACCGGCTCGCTGAGAATCGACTACCGCTACGTCAACGGTAACTTCCGCACCGCGATCAGCCAGGCTAAGAACAACTACAACGCCTCGACCGACGTCAGCCTCTCCACCCTCGACGAAAGCGGCCCCTCGTTCACCGCTCAGAACTCCTGCGATGACGTGCATACGACCCGGTTCGTCGGTGAGCCGGTCAGCGGCGATGCGGAGCTGCGCCGCGAAAAGCGCTGGGCCCACCGCGTCGTCTTCGTCGACGAGTTCGAACGGATCGGGCAACACGGTGAACTCCGGATGCCGGGACGCGAAGTCCGAGATGAGGGTGCGCTTACCGCTGGCGTGGGTTCCGGATACGACGATGCGGACGGTGATGACGATACCGCCGGGCCACCGTGATGAGAGCTGCCGAGGCCTCGCGCTGCCGCGGGCGGGGGCGGTCGCAGGTGTGGTGCCCGACGCCCCGTCTGCGCACCACGGAACCTCCGGCGCAACAGCCCGGGAAGGGTACCCGCCGTCGCCCGCGATAGCGAGGGGGGAGCGTCGCTCCTCGATGCTGCGGACACTTCGAGGACCATTCCCCCTCGGAGGCACCATGTATTTCCACCTGCAGGAATTCATCAACGAAATCGCCCAGGACGAGCCCGATCCGGCGGCGGCCAACGCCCTCCAGGAGGGACTGGGCGGTCAATTCGGCGAAATGCGCACGATGATGCAGTACCTCTTCCAGAGCATCAACTTCCGTGGCCCGTCCGGCAAGGCGTACAAGGATCTGATCCAGGGCATCGGAACCGAGGAGATCAGCCACGTCGAACTCATCGGCACCACGATCTCCCGCCTTTTGGACGGCTCTCCCGCGTATCAGGGCAAGCCGGGCGATCCGGTGGATCAGCCGGGTGCCGGCGGTGCGACTCCGCTGAGCATCGCGGTGGATCACAGCAACATCCACCATTACCTCGTGGGTGCTCAGGGCGCTCTGCCCGTGGATGCGGCCGGCAACCCGTGGTCGGGGAGCTACGTCTACAACTCGGGCAATCTCGTTCTCGATCTGCTGTACAATCTGATGCTCGAATCGACCGGGCGTCTGCAGAAGTGCCGCCTGTACGAGATGACCGACAACAAGATGGCGCGCAGCACCATCGCGTACCTGATCGTGCGCGACCAGGCCCACGAGAACGCGTATGCGAAAGCTCTCGAAACGCTCGGTGTGAACTGGCGGACCTCGCTGCCGATTCCGAAGACGAACGCCGAGCAGTTCCCCGAGGTCAAGCGGCTGCTCGACCTCGGTCTGCAGAGCAAGCAGTACTCCTTCGACCTCGGCAACCAGTCCGAGGCGGGCAAGATCTTCCAGGGCGCCTCGCCCTCTCACGACGGGACGCAGCTGGACGCCAGCGAGCAGGCACCCGTCGGCACCCCGATCACCCTGGCGCCCGAACGTCTCGAGGAGTTCTCTCCCGGAGCGGATGCCGAACTGCGCGAGCTGATCGAGGCGACGGCCGCGATGGGGATGGCCGACATCGATGCGACCTTCGGACGCATGAAGTAAGGCGTCCCGCTGAAGCGCCGCATCCCGGATCATGGGGGTGCGGCGCTTCGCGTCTGCACACGTCAATGGCATCGTCGACGACGTGCGACGTGGAGGCACCGCGCACCACAATGGTCGCGATGTCAAGTGCCCCGCGCCGCGGCGGGTGCCGACGCCCCGCCGGGTACCGTGAGGTGTACACGCGCAGAAGAGCCGCGAAACGAACTGAATCGATATGACGAACGAATCCTCCCCTGTCGTTGCCGCGCTGAACCGGTATCTCGTGGAACGAGCGCGCTGTCTCGCCGAGGCCCGCCGCATTCTGGGCTTGAACGAGGTCGACGTCGTCGCCGTGCTGCACATCACCCGGAATCCCGGCATCCGCCCCTCGGAACTGCGGCAGCACCTCGGCGTCACGTCGGCGGGAGTGACCACCATCGTCGACCGCCTCGTGCGCCGGGACATCCTGCGCCGAGAGGTCGACCTCGACGACCGGCGTGCGAACCACATCTTCGCCCAGGTCGATTTGAGCGTCGAACCGTGGGACTGCCTCACCCGTTTCGACGACGCCTTCTCGGCCGCCCTCTCGGGGGTCGCCGCGAAGGAGCAGGAAGCCGTGGCATCGCTGCTGGATAGCGCGACGGCGGCTGCGGCGCTCGACTAGAACGGGTGCCGCGGCGCCTTCGGCCTCACTGAGGTGCGCGGCCGCACCGCATCGCCCCCGGTCCCGGGGTTCAGGCGTGGAAGACGGCGCCCTTGACGATGCGGTCCACGGCGTTGCGTGGGCCGCGCACGGCGATACCCACCAGATCGAGGTCGGCGGCGGCGACGCCGGCGACGGCGGCCCGATTGGCGACGTCGTGCGAGGTCGTGAACAGGTCGCGCGTGTAGATCGCCAGGGCGATGTCGTCGCGCGCGGCCGCTTTGGCCCGCGCGCGGCCGAGGAGGCCCGCGTCGGCGGTGAGCACCATCACGGGCTGGCGGAGCATCGGCAGGTAGTCGGTGCCGTCGGCGTCGCGGTAGGGCTCGCCGACGAGGTCGGGCGCACTGGTGGCGATTCCGGAGGCGAGGAACGCGGTGACGTTGAGCTCCTGCCAGGCGGTGAGGTCGTCGGCGAGCACCACGACGACCTTCGTGTCGAACAGCGGGGCGGGGGAGGCGGTGTCGTCGGTCATCCCTCCAGCATCACGACCGGGCGCCGCGGCGTCTTGTACGTTTCTTGCATGGAGAACCGGGTGCGCGCGTGGCACCCGGACGTGCCGATGTTGCGCGAGGTCTACCACGCGAGCTTCGCGCACAGCTACCCGATGCACACCCACGAGGACTGGGCCGTCATGCTCGTCGACCGCGGCGCGGTGACCTACGCCCTCGACCGCGCGCAGCACCGGGCATCGCCCGCCGCGGTGACCCTGCTGCCCCCGGGCGTCGCCCACGACGGGCGCCCGGCCGTCACCGGGTCGGGGTACCGCAAGCAGGTGCTCTACCTTCGCCGCGACTGGCTCCCCGACGAGCTGACGGGCCGGATCGCGCACCGGCCCACCGTCACCGCGCCGCCCGCGCACGCGGCCGCACGCAGGGTGCACGCGGCGCTGGCGCACCCGGGTGACGAGATGGCGGCCGAGCACTGGTTGCTGGCCGTGCGCGATTCCGTGTACCGCCACGCCGGAACGGCCCGCCCGGCGACGCGCGACGTGCCCCTCGCGCGTCGGCTTCGCGTGCTGCTCGACTCCCGCTACACCGAGTCGTTCACGATCGCGGCGGCCGCCGCCGAGCTCGGCGCCCACCCGAGCCACGCGGTGCGGGTGTTCTCGGAGACGTACGGCATCGCCCCGCACCGGTACCTCGTGGGGCGACGGGTCGACGCCGCGCGGCGGCTGCTGGGGAACGGATGCCGTCCGGCCGACGCCGCCGCGCAGACGGGCTTCCACGATCAGGCGCACCTGACCCGGCACTTCCGCCGCGTCTGGGGTGTGACGCCCGGCGCGTTCGCGACGCGGTCGTGAGACCCGAGCCCGCTCAGCGCGTGGACAGCAGCGACGCGACGAAGTCGAGCTTGTCGAGCACGCGGTCGGGCAGGGCGAACGGATAGAGGTCGTTCTTTCCCATGGATCGGTTGACCATGTTGAGGGCCACGGACAGCGGCATCCACACCTCGGTGACGAACTCGCGGAAGCGCGGGACCTCCCCGGGGCCCGACACGCTCGTCAGCCCGAACGTGGAGGCCGTCTCGATCGTGTCGGTGATGTGCAGGACGTGCGCCCACGTCTCGGCGAAGTCCTCGTAGGGGTGCATGCTCGCGTAGGTCGAGATGTACCGCTCCGCCCAGTCGCTCGGAGGGCCCTCGGAATAGTGGCGGTCGATCTCGGCCTGGTAGTCGGCGGTCTCGTCGCCGAACAGGGCGCGCGCCTCGGCGATGCGGTCGGTGCCCTCGACGAGGACCCACTCGACGTAGTGCCCGACCTCGTGGCGGAAGTGGCCGAGCATCGTGCGGTAGGGCTCGCCGAGCTGCTCCTGCACGCGCACGCGGTGCGCGTCGTCGCTCTCGGCCAGATCGATCGTGATGACGCCGTCGGCGTGACCGATGGTGACGTTCTCGGCCACGCTCGACAGCAGGTCGAAGCAGAGGCCGCGATCGGGGTCTTGGGCCTTGCTCGCGATCGGGATGCCGAGGCGGTCGAGGTCGACGAGCAGCCACCGCTTGGCGCGTTCGGCGACCGGGTACTGCGACAGACCCCGGGCGTCGGCGTCGTTCGGCCGCACGCGGGTCAGCTCGCAGGCCGAGCACTGCCCGCCCTCGAACCGCGAGAGCCACGTGCAGCCCGACAGGTTGAGGTTGCGGCAGACGTGCCAGATGAGTCCGGCGGCGTCGATGTACCGGCCCCGCGCATCGACCGGCACGATCTCGGCCTCTTCGCGCGAGTACCCGAGGCCGGTACTGCACGAGAGGCAGACCGAGTTCTCGAAGAACAGGGGGTTTCCGCAGACGCGGCAACGGAACGACTTCACTGCCCGAGCATGACAGACGAGCACTCCACCGCCGTCGGGGTTGCGCGCGGCGGCGCGGTGGTCGTAGCGAGATCGCCGCGCCCGAGGGACGGGCCGGGGCATCGGCATGATCTGCCGCCGCCCCGGCCCGCCGCTCGGCGCACCGCCGTCATTCGTACCGCAGCGACTCCACCGGGTCGGCCCGCGCGGCGCGTGCCGCCGGGAGCGTCCCCGCGAGGAACGCGATCCCCATCACCGCGAGCACGGTCAGCAGAATCGACACCGGGTCGAAGGCGATCAGCTGCAACCCGGGCAGATCGCTGAACAGGCTCGCCGCGAGCTGCGCGCTGACGGCGGTGCCGACACCGATCGCGAGGACGGCGCCGAGAGCGCTGCCCAGCAGTCCGATGAAGATCGCCTCAAGGCTGAACAGGGTGAAGACGCGGCCGCTGCCCATGCCCATGGCCTTCATCAGACCGATCTCGCGGGTGCGCTCCTGCACCGACATGAGCAGGGTGTTGACGATGCCGAAGCTCGCCGCCAGAAGGGCGATGACCGCGAACGCGTTGAGCACCAGCACGATGCCGTCGATCACCGACTCGAACGTGCCGAGCTGATCGGCGACGGTGGTCCCCGTGTACCCCGCGTCGGTCAGCGCGGCCTTGACCTCGTCGATCTGCGCCGTCGTCGCCGACGATGACACGGTCGCGCTCGCCGAGGCGTAGCGGTCGAGCTGGTCGGCGGGCACGCCGGTGTTCTGCAGGCTGAACAAGGTCTTCTCGAGCGCGGAGTTGGTCGTCAGCGAGGTCGTCCCGCCGAAGGCCGCTTCGGTCACTCCGCTCACGGTCGCCTCGACCAGGTGCTGCGTGCGCACCGGATCGGTGACGGCGATCGTCACGGTCGAGCCCACCGCGTCGCTCGCGTCGGCGAACCCCAGGGGGGCGACCAGCGCGTCGGGGAGCGCGACCTGCAGCGCATCGGAGGCATCGTCGGGCGCCGCCCCGTCGGCGATCTGCGGCGTCTGCCCGGCGACGAGACTGCCCACCTGCGCCGTGTAGGGGTCCCCGCCGGGGGCCTCGACGTAGTCGATCGACACCGAGGTCACGGGAACGACCTTCTCCACGCCGGGGAGCTGCGAGACGGTCGCGATGTCCTGATCGGTGAGCGCCGTCACTTCACCCGTGGCGCCGGGGCGGCCCCCCGTCTGCTGCGCCGAGGCGACGGCATCCGGATCGTACTTCTGCGGCCCGGTCGAGGTCGCCGACGTCGTCTTGGTCACCGTGAGCACGTCGGAGGCCCCCATCGAGGCGACCGTCTTGTCGATGAACGCATTGATGCCCGTACCGAGGCCGTTCGTGATGGTCAGGGTGAAGGCACCCACGAAGATCGCCAGCACGGTGAGGATCGTGCGCGTCTTGGAGCGGAAGGTGTTCGCGACGGCGGTCGAGACGAGATCGACGGTTCTCATGCGGCGTTCCGTTCGTCGGCGACGATGAGACCGTCGCGGATCTGCACGCGCCGGTCGCAGCGCGCGGCGAGGTCTTCGTCGTGGGTGACGACGATCAGGGTGATCCCGTGCTCACGATTGAGCCGGAACAGGATGTCTTCGACGACGGCCCCGGTGGCCGTGTCGAGGTTGCCGGTGGGCTCGTCGGCGAAGATCACCTGCGGGTCGTTCACCAGGGCCCGCGCGATCACCGCGCGCTGCTTCTGTCCCCCCGAGAGCGCGGTGGCCTTGTTGCGCGCCTTGTCGTCCATGTCGAGCTCCGCGAGCGCCGCCCGCCCCCGTCGGCTCCGCTCGGCGCGGCCGACGCCCGCGATCTTCAGCGGCAGCACGACGTTGTCGAACACCGAGGCGCTGGGCGTGAGGAAGAACTGCTGGAACACGAAGCCGAACGTCTGATTGCGGGTGCGGTTGAGCTGACGTCCGCGGAGGGTCGTGGCATCCACTCCGTCGAGGCGCACCGTGCCCCGGGTCGGCGCGTCCATCAGGGCGAGCAGGTGCATGAGCGTCGACTTGCCCGAGCCGCTCTTGCCGATGATCGCGATGCTCTCGCCGCGGTGGATGTCGAGGTTCACCCCGCGCAGGGCGTCGAAGCGGGCGGAACCGCGACCGTACGACTTGTGCAGATCGGTGATCGAGAAGAGCGGGGGAGGAGGGTCGGATGCCATGACCTCAGCCTCGTTCGCGGCGGAGCCACGCGCGTCCCACCGCCGGGTCGGTCGTCTACCCCCGGTGGGGGATTCGCGAATGCCCCCGCCAGGCGATGGCCGGGGGCCGCAGGACGCGGGAGACTGGAGCCGTGAGGCCCGACGAGACGAACGAGCCGGCGCCGCGCTCGCCGTGGGCCGGTCGGCCCTGGATGATCGACGTCGTGCTGATCGTGCTCGTCGCGGTCCCGGCCCTCGCGCCCGTGCCCTTCGCCGAGATGCGGCCGTCGCACCCGTTCGTGCTCGTGCTCGTGCTGCTGCCCGCCCTGGCGCTGTCGTTCCGTCGCCGGGCGCCGCGGATCGTGTTGGCCGTATGCGTCGCCGCCTGGATCGCGGCCCTCGCGCTCGGCACGCTCTCGCCGGGCGGGGCGATCGCGATGGTCGTCGCCACCTACGGCATCGCCCACCGCGCGCAGAGGCGCACGTCGGTGCCGGCGACCCTGGCCGCCGTGGGGGCCGTGGTGTCGGCGGGGGTGATCGTCGCCCTCGTCACCGGCATGGACACGCGTGTGCTGCAGGTGGCCCTCTCGCTCGCGCTCGCGGGAGCCGTCGGCGACGCCGCCCGCTCGCGTCGTGCCTACCTCGAGGCGGTGGTCGAGCGCGCCCGTCGCGCCGAGCAGACGCGCGAGGCCGAGGCGAGCCGCCGCGTCACCGAGGAACGCCTGCGCATCGCGCGCGACCTTCACGATGCCGTCGCTCACCGCATCTCGGTCATCAGCCTGAACGCCGGGGTCGCCTCGTCGACGCTCGAGAACCGCCCCGACCGCGCGCGCGAGGCCCTCGCCACTATCCGCACCGCCTCGCGCGACGTGCTCGGCGAGATCGGCACCATGATGAGCCTGCTCCGCGCGCCCGACGACGCCGCCGTGCGCGTGCAGCCCGGGCTCGCGCGCGTGCCCGAGGTGGTCGAGTCGGTGCGGGTCGCCGGGTGGGATGTCGTGGTGCGCGACGAGATCGGAACGGATGCCGAGGCCGCCGGCATCCCGTGGGGGATCGACATCGTGGCCTACCGCGTCGTGCAGGAGGGGCTGACGAACGCCCTCAAGCACGGCAGCACCCGCCGCGCCCACGTGCTGCTGCGTCGTGACGGCGATGACCTGGAGGTGGTCGTGACGAATCCGATCGAGCGCGTGCCCGAGGCCGCCGAGGCGGCATTGCCGTCGTCGGGCTTCGGTCTGGTGGGGCTGCGGGAGCGCGTCGACGCGGTGCGCGGCGACCTCGCGGCGGGCCTCGCCCCCGGCGGTTACCGCCTGGCCGCTCGCCTGCCCCTGCCCGCGCGCGCGGGGGAGTCGGGCTCGTGACCACCGCCATCGTCGTCGACGACCAGTCGCTGATCCGTTCGGCCGTGCGCGACCTCCTCGACGCCGCCGACGGGATCTCGGTGGTGGGCGAGGCCGCCGACGGTGAGGCGGGTGTCGCGCTCGCGCGCAGGCTCCGCCCCGACGTCGTGGTGTCGGACATCCGCATGCCACGCATGGACGGCATCGAGGCGACCGCGGCGATCTGCGCCGATCCCGCGCTGGCCGACACGCGCGTGCTGATCCTGACGACCTTCGAGGAAGACGATTACGTCGTCGCGGCCCTGCGCGCCGGGGCGAGCGGTTTCATCGGAAAGGGCGCCGAACCCGATGACATCGTGCGGGCCGTGCTGTCGGTGCACGAGGGCGGCGCGCTGCTCTCTCCCGCCGCGACCCGCGCGCTCATCGAGCGGTACGTGCGGGCCACGGGCGCCGCCGACGTGCCGGCGCCCGCCGCGCTCGACGCGCTCACCGATCGCGAGCGCGAGGTGCTGCTGCACGTGGCCCGTGGTCGCTCGAACGACGAGATCGCGGCGCTGTTGTACATCTCGCCGCACACGGCGAAGACGCACGTGAAGAACACGATGATCAAGCTCGGCGCGCACGATCGGGCGCAGCTGGTGATCGCGGCGTACGAGAGCGGCTTGCTGGCACCCGGGCGGTGAGGCGCGCCGTCGTCCGGTCAGGCCGGCGTGGGCGGCCGGGTCGATGCGCGGGGCGGATACTCGCGGAGCGAGAGCTCGCGGCTGTCGAACATTCCGCGTCGCGCTCGCACCATCGTCACCCCCTGGTGGCGCAGGTCGTCGGCGTGGTCGACGGTCAGCGGTTCGTGGTGGGCTCTGCGCCATCCGCCGTCGAGCGTGTAGGTGTGGGTCACGATGCGTGGTCGAGTCATGCTCACCCCCTTGCGGGGAACGGTAGTCCTCTTTCTTCGGTACTACCGAGATGTTCCCTCTCCGTAACGTAAGGGTTCGCAATGAGGTCTTTTCGGGCGCTGTTCGTTCGGAAAACGAGCCTCGGAGGAGAAACTGGGACGCATGACCACCGCGCGTATCGTCGTTCTCTTCGCCCTCGCCGCGGTCGCCGAGATCGGCGGGGCCTGGCTCATCTGGCAGGCGGTGCGCGAGAATCGCGGGTGGTGGCTCGCGCTTCTCGGCATCCTGGCCCTCGGTGCCTACGGCTTCGTCGCGGCTCTGCAGCCCGACGCGCACTTCGGACGGGTGCTGGCCGCCTATGGCGGGGTGTTCGTGGCCGGCTCGCTCGCGTGGGGGATCGTCGTCGACGGGTTCCGCCCCACCTCGTGGGACTACATCGGTTCGGCGGTGGCGCTCGTGGGGGCGGGCATCATCATGCTCGGGCCGACGGCGACGGCGGCGGACTGAGGCTGAATACTTGGTAGGCGAGTAGTTAGCTAGATGAAGTAAAGCCGAATGTCAACCGACGTCGATCTCGGGGTCCGGTCGGTCACACTCGGGGAATGCACAACGAGAACACGCCCCACGAGGGCCTTGCCGACGACTTCGCCACCACCGACGCCTCGCGCCCCTTCGGCGCCTACCTGTCGGTCATCAACGGCGGCAACTGAGGTCGTCCACGTGCGGGCCTCGGGCTCGTCGCGAGAGGGTCGGATGCCGTCAGGCTCCGACCCTTCGTCGTGAGAGTCGAGAAAAGGAAGACGCCATGAGCCCGCTCACCTTGCGCCTCGAGGGATCGCGCGTCGACGGCATCGCCTCGCTCTACCGCGAACTGGGTCGCGTGCTCATGCCCGACGAGCCGTGGACGCTGGGGGAGAGCCTCGACGCGCTCGACGACCTGCTGTACGGGGGGTTCGGTGTGCTCGACGGGGCGGCCCCGGTCCGCGTGACCTGGGTCGACCACGCCGCGTCACGCGCGGCGCTGGGGGTCGAGGCGACTCGGGCGTACTACCGCGCGAAGCTCGAGAGGCCCGAGGTGTACGCCGCGGGACCGGCGCAGAGAGCGCTCGACGCCCTCGACGCGGGAGCGGGCGAGACGTACTTCGACCTCGTGCTGCGCGTGTTCGCCGACCACGAGAACATCGAGCTCGTGCTGGCCTGACGCGGAATCGTCCGCCTGGCGTCGGGGGCGTCATCGCGCCGGCGCACGCCGGAGAATCCGTGCGTGACCACCGGCTCCGCGTCGCCGCGTGGAGGTGAGCCCGGTCGAGCCGTCGGGTGCCGCCCGCTCAGTCGTTCGACTTGTCGATCCCGCGCGCGCGGATCTCGTCGAGATCGAGCCCGGCGAGGATCTTGCGCGCGACGAGGTCGTCGATCGTCCCCTCGCGGCGCAGCCGCAGCAGCACCTCGCGCTTGCGGTCGAGCACCGCCAGGCGCAGCCGCACGGCCTCTTTGTGGCGCAGCAGCGGAGAACGCTGCGTCACGTCGATGTCGTCGCTGACGGCGATCATCTCGAGCGGGCCGGCGGCGAGCCGCGCGGCGGCGTCGCCGGTGTCCATTCCGGTGGCGTCGGCGCCGCCCAGGCCGCCGTGGGTGCCGTCGGGGGGCGCGGGAAGCCGGCGTCGCGGGCGGCCCTCGTCCGTCGCCTCGGGCGGGACGGGGCCCATCGTCGAGGACTCGCCGGCGTCGTCGTCGAGCGAGGCGTCGAGCTCGGCCAGGTCGCGTTCCTCGATCGCGCGCTGGCGGGCGACGGCGCGTGCGTTGGCGAGTTCGAGGCGCTCGTAGCCTTCGCGCCGGGCACGGTCGCGCACCCGGTCGCTGATGCCGTGTTCGACGGCGAGGTCGTCGAGTGCCGCCAGCGCGGCGCCCGAGATCGCGCGTTCGGCGAGTTCGTACTCCTCGATCGCGGCGTCGTCGTTGGGGAGCTTCGCCCACCGGATCACGGCCGGCAGCAACGGCCCCTGCACGAGCAGCGTGAGCACGATGACGCCCGCGGTGACGAAGACCACGGCGTCGCGGCCGGCGACGGGCTCGCCGTTCGCGGTCGTGATCGGCACCGACAGGGCGATGGCGAGCGAGACGGCGCCGCGGAACCCGGCGACCGTGCTCACCACCCGGGAGCGGTGCCGGAGCGACCGCGATGACCCCGCGGGCGGCCGCGAGAACGGCGAGAAGAGCCACTGGAACAGGTAGCGCACGACGAACAGCACCACCCACGCGGCCACCGTGATCAGCAGCAGCATCCCGATCTCGGACGGCGAGATCTCGTGCAGTACGAGCTGCACCTCGAGACCGATGAGCACGAACAACGCCCCGTTGAGCAGGTACACGCCGAAGGGCCAGGTGGCGTCGGCTGCTCTTCTCGACATCGCCGTGGTGATGCGCGGCGAGACCCAGGCCACGATCAACCCCGCGAACACGACGGCGAGCACGCCCGACGCCTCGATCAGTTCGGCGATGAGGAAGGCGAGGAACGGCACGAGCAGCAGGGTGAGGTTGATCGTGAGTGTCGACTGCATGCGACGCAGGGCGACGTACGCCAGCGCGGCCACCGCGATGCCCGCGGCCGCACCTCCCACGTACGACAGCAGCACCATGCCCGTGATCGACCACGGCGTGACCTGCCCGCCGAGCAGCAGCGACACCGCGATGGCGTAGAGCACGAGGGCCGTGCCGTCGTTGGTAAGGCTCTCGGCCTTGAGCTTCATGAAGGTCTTGGCGGGCAGCAGTCGACCGAGGGCGGCGACCGCGGTGGCGTCGGGCGGGGCGACGGCGGCTCCGATGACGAGGGCGGCCTCCCACGGCACGCCCATCCAGGTCGCGACACCGGCGACGGCGAAGGCCGAGGCGACGACGAGGAGCGTGCTCATCGGGATGATGTAGCGCAGCGACCGGCGGACCGAGCGCAGCGACGTGGTCCACGCCTCGCGGAAGAGCATGACCGGAAGGAACAGCAGCAGCACCGTCTCGGGCGGCAGCTCGATCGCGCGGAGCTCGGGGATGAAGCCCAGCGCCAGGCCGATCACCAGCAGCACGAGCGGCGTCGCCACCCGCAGCCGCGGCGCGAGCACCGTGCCCACCAGCATCGCGAGTCCGAGCAGAACCGTGACTTCGAGTCCCTGCATGCCAACCGCCTTCCCTGCGCCCTCACCACACAGCGTAGAGAGAGGCCCGGACATTCCCGAGGGTCAGGCGGATCCGCGTCGCCCCAACGTCAGCGCGACGAGGCCGGCCACGAGATACAGCGCCCCCTGCACCTGCAGCGAGACGGTGAACGCCGGTCCCGTGCCGATGAATCCGCCGACCAGGGTGCCCACCGCCTGCAGCGCGGTCAGTGCGGCGAACAGCAGGCTGGTGACCCGCCCGCGATGACCGGCGGGCGTCTCGCGGTCGACGATCGTCAGCATCGCGGTCATGGCGAGCAGGCCCGGAGCCCCGACCAGCGCGAACAGGGCGACGTACAGCGGGAACCACGTCGTCAACGCCGGCAGGTTCCAGATCAGGAGCGACAGCACGCCGAATCCGAGGATCGAGGCGGCGGCCAGGCGCGCCGGTGCGACGCGTCCGACGACGCCGAGCAGTCCGACGCCCGCCACGAGAGCCCCGATCGCCTGGATGCCGCGCAGCACGCCGATCTCGACGTCACCGCCGCCCAGTACCTGGGGTACGAAGAGCACGAAGAGGATCGAGAACAGGCCCTGCGCGAGCGACATGAGCACCGCCACGAGCATGAGACGTCGGAGCACGCGGTCGCCGGCCACGATCGCGAGTCCCGACCCGAGCTCGCCGAAGAACGTGGCGCGCGCGGGGGCGCCCGCGGCGTCGACCTCGAGGGTGCGCAGCGCCGCGGTGTCGTCGTTCGCCGGGGTGGCGGCATCCGGTCGCCGTTTCGCCCGCGCGAAGAGCACGACGGATGCCACGGCGTAGGCACCCGCGGTGGCGACGACGAGGGCGTCGACTCCGCCGAGCCCCAGCGCCAGACCGCCGAGCGGTGCCCCGACCAGGCGGGCGAGACCGGAGCCGATGCCGAGCAGCTGGTTCACGGGTGCGACGTGGTCCGAGGGTACGAGAGCGGCGGCCACGCTCGGCCGCGCGGGTTCGATGATCGCCCCCAGCACCGATTGCACGACCGCGACGAGGGACACGATCCACAGGTCGGCGGCCGAGCCGACGAACAGCAGGGGGAGCACGGCGATCACCTGCAGCGCCGCGGTGCCGCCCATCAGGTGCCAGGGGTCGGCCCGGTCGATGAGCAGGCCCGCGAGCGGGGCGGCCGCCACCGTGAGCACGGCCTGCAGGACGAAGACGATCGAGGTGATCAGCGGCGACCCGGTGACCCCGAGCACGAAGAGGGGCAGGGCGACCAGCAGCATCCAATCGGCGGTCTCGGCGATCGCGCCCCCCGACATCAGGCGCACGACACCGGGGAACCGCCAGGTGCCGCCGCTCACGTCGCGTCGTCGGGGGAGGGGAGGTCGGGTGTGCGCGGGGGTCCTGTCTGCGGGTCGGCGGCGTCGGTGGGGCGGGGGTCGGTGGGGCGGGGTTGGGCGCGGCGGGCTTAAGCGGCGTCGGTGTCCCGGGCGCGCGGGCCCATCGCGTCCGCGTTCCGGGCGCGCCGGCCGCTCGAGCCCGCGCCGACCGAGCCCGGGTCGACGAAGCGCGGGTCGACGAAGCGCGGGTCGACGACACCGCGCACCGAGATCGAGGCGACGGCGCTGCCCGCGGGGGCGTCGGCCCGGGTCGCGCGCACGTAGGGGCGCACGATCGCGTCGATGCGTGCGCCGAGGTCGGCGAGTTCGTCGGCGGTGAGCAGCACGGCGTAGTCGCTGATCACCGCCGCTTCGCGCCAAGGTTCGGCGAGGTCGCTCTCGTGCCGCAGGTAGTCGTCGAACCGCGCGTCGGTGTCGGCGAACCAGGCCGAGCGCACCGCGGCGCGCGTGAGATCGTCGGCGGGTCCGCCGCCGGCATCCAGGTCGATGCCCGTGATCGTCGCACGCCAGGGTCGCTTGCGTGCGTCGCCGGTGTCGTCGTCGGATCGCTCGACGAGGCCGAGCCGGGCGAGTTCGCGCAGGTGCCACGAGCAGTTGGATGCCGTCGCCCCGACCACCTCGGCGCATTCGGTCGCCGTCCGGGGCCCGACCGACAGCAGCAGCGACAGGATCGCGAGGCGCGACGGCACCGCGAGGGCGGCGAGCATGGCCGAGGTGGGGATGATCCGGCGCTCCGGGAGATGTGAAGGCACGACTTCATACTATGCGCCGCGCCGGTACGGCGCTGGACCGCGCCGGACCGCACCGTCCCGCGCCGCGTCGCGTCGCGCTGAGCGGACCCGGCCCGGTGCCCGTTCAGCCCCTCCCGACGTATCCCCTCCACGCTTCGCCGAGACGCTGAATTCCGGCCTCGAGCACCGCGGGCGTCGAGGTGACGGGGATGCGGATGTGGTCGTCGGCATCCACGTCCGACATGAACTGTGCCGACCCGGCCACCGACACGCCCAGCCCCGCGGCGTAGCGCGCGAAGCCGGCCGCCGAGCCCGACGGCAGCTGCGCCCAGAGCCACAGCCCCCCGCGCGGCGGCCGGAACCGCCAGTCGGGCAGGTGGACGGCGAGCAGCTTCGCCGCGGCGTCGGCCGCTTCGCGGTGCACGGTGGCCACGGTGCGGCGCAGGACCGGAGCCTGCGCGATCAGGTCGATCGCCAGCAACTGCGAGGGGACGCTGGTCGACAGGTCGGTGGTCTGACGCAGTCCGCGCAGTCGCCGCACGAGCACCGGGTCCGCCCGCAACCACCCGACCCGCAGGCCTTCCCATGCCCATTTCGACAGCGACTCGACCACGACGATGGGCGCGTCGGGGCGCAGGCTCGCCAGTGAGGGAGGGGTCACGCCGTCGAACGACACGTGCGCGAGCACGCGATCCTCGATCACCGTCACGCCGTGCTCGGCGGCGAGATCCGCGATGCGCCGCCGCACGGCGAGACTCGTCTGGACGCCGGTGGGGTTGTGATTGTGCGGGTTCAGCGCGATGAGAACGGGTCGGCGCACCACGATCGCCATCTCGAGCGCGTCGATGTCGACGCCGTCGGGCGTGAGCCGGATGCCGTGCACCTGGCCTCCGCGACGACGCACGGCATCGGTGAAGCCGGGCCAGGCCACCTCTTCGGTGAGCACGGTGTCGCCGGGGGAGACCAGCTCGTCGACGAGCAGGCTGAGCGCCTGCTGCGCCCCGTGCGTGACCAGGATCTGCGCCGACGTCGTGGCGGTGCCGTCGTCGGTCATCAGCTGCGCGATGAGGGAGCGCAGGGCGGGGAGGCCCGCGGGGTCGCCCTCGACGGTGCTCGCGTCGAGCACGGGCCGGTGGCGCTGCACGATGTCGACGGCGAGCGGCGAGATCGGGGGGACCGCGCGCAGCAGATCGATGCTCGAGGGCAGGGTGGCGTACAGCGCCTCCGCGCGACCGGCGGTCTGACGCGCGGCCGTCGGGGGCGTCCCCGCGACGCGCGTGCCGCTGCCCTGGCGGCGATCGAGGATGCCGTCGTCGTACAGCCGCGCGTAGGCGCTGACGACCGTGCCCCGCGACACCGAGACCGTCGCCGCAAGCGTGCGTTCCGAGGGCAGCCGGTCGCCGCCGCGCAGTTCCCCCTCGCGCACGAGCCGGGCGATGCCGTCGGCGAGGCTCGCCGAGAGGGTGGCGTCGGTCGTCGCCCAACGGCCGAGGCGCAACGCCAGCTGTTCCGCCGAGACGACAGCCGTGCGCTGGTCCACCAGGGCGGAAGTGGCTCTGTCGAGAAGGGTCATACCTGGTGATTCTGGTCCAATGACCCTCTCGTTCGCTTCCTCTGATCGCATCCCCAGTCCATTCACTCCCCAGTGGACCATTGCCGCGGTGCTCGAGTGGATCGGTGTCGATGACGAGCGCTGCCACGACGAACGGCTGTTCGAGATCCTGGATGCCGTGGACCAGGCGCTCGCGCGCGGTTCGGTCGCCGGAGCCCGCACCGCGCCCGGGAGCCACGCGGTCGTCCCCTCGGCGCGGGTCGTCATGCTCGTGCGCTCGGTCGCGTCGCGGGTCGTCGCCGACCCGGCGCAGGGTGTTCGGCGCCTGGGTGAGGTGTTGGGTGTGGTGGAGCACACAGAGGTGCCGCGGGGGGTGCTCGTGACGGTGTGACGGGTTCGTGGGGAGTGGCGCGGCGGGGAGGGGTGGGCGACTGGCGACTGGCGACTGGCGGGTGTGGGTCGGTTCGCGGTGTGGGTCGGCTTGTGTCGGAATGGTGCAGCGCGCGTCGGCTCGTGAGGATTGGTGCAGCGCGCGCGGGTCGGCTCGCGGGTGGGTCGGCTCGCGTGCGGCGAGCGGCGCGTGCGCGCAGCTCCGCTCTGCTCGAGCAGGCTCCCTAGGTGCCGCTCGCGGCGATGTCGTACCCCCTCGCTAGATTGGGTGCATGGACACCATGGCACCTTCGAAAGGCCGGTCACAGCCGGTTTCTTCGGGGTGGGGCGTGCCGTGGCCCAGCGATGAAGACCTGTCCGCCGACGCCGCCACGGCGTGGGCAATCGACGTGGGTTTGGTAGACCCCCACCCGTTCGGTGACGGCGCGACCGATGCCGCCGCCGACGACGGCGCGTGGCTCCTCACCCCCACTCCCGCGCACCTTCTCGGTGAGCTCGAGCACCACGTGCGCGAACGCCACCGGGCCACGGCCGCGGAGTACCGCCTCCTGAGACTGCTGCTCCACGAGGCGGTGGCCGATCCCGAGCCGTGGGTGGGTCCCGACCCGACCCTCGACCTCGCGTGGACCGACCCTAGGCGGCGCACCGTGGCGGCGGTGCGCCGCGACCGGCGTGACATGGCCGAACGGGCGGTGATCGCCGAGATCGCGACGCGCCTGCGGCTGTCGGAGCAGACGGTGCGCACGCGAGCCGCCCATGCCGAGACGTTGCAGAGCCGTTGCCCCGAGGTCTGGAACGCCTTCGTCGACGGCACGATCTCGGAACGTCACGCCGTCGAGTCGGCGCGGCTGGCGACGTCTCTTCCCGACGAGCCCGAGTCATCGCCGGCCGACGAGACCGAGTCACTGCTCGCCGCCCCAATCGGGGCCGATGGCCCGGTGCCCGGTTCTGACGGGGCGACGTTGCTCCCCGACGTGCTTCTGGACGACACGGCAACGCTCGCCGACGAACCGGCTCTGGCTTCGGGTGAGCAGGCTCCGGCCTCTGGCGGGCCGGCTCCGGCTTCCGGCGAGCATGAATCCTGGCGGGCGTTCGACGAGGGCGCCCTCGACCGCGCTCTCCGGCTTCCTCCCGCGCGGTTCTCCGTCTCGGCGCGCGCTCTCCGTGAGCGCGTGCACCGCGAGTCCCTTCAGACGCGGCACCGTCGGGCGGCTCGCGACCGCGGCGTCTGGCTCTCGGCCGAACTCGATGGCATGGCCACGCTGACCGCGCTGCTCCCCGCGGATCGTGCGCACGATGCCCTCGCGCATGTCGATCGCGCGGCCCGTCACCTGCGGGTGGCCCCCGATGAGGAACGAACGCTCGCGCAGCTGCGGGCCGATGCTTTCGCGGATTTGCTGACGCGGTCCACGGGCGGGGCCGGGTCCCGCGCGGGGACGGGTTCGATCCATCGCGCCGAGGAACGCCCAGCGAGTGCGGGTGATCGTACCGGCGACGGCGCTCCCTTCGCCGTGCCGAATACCGCCGTGCCGGCTGCCGCCGTGCCGGCTGCCGTGGTACCGGCCGCCGCCCCGCCAGCCGCTGCCCCGCCGACTGCCGCCGTCTCTACTGCCACCGCGCCGACTGTCACCGCTCCGACCGCCGCCTCACCGCCGACCCCCTCCGCGCCCCCGGATCGTCGCGCGTCGATCGTCATCACGGTCCCCGCACTCACGCTTCTCGGAGCAGGCGACGAGCCCGCTCGTCTCGACGGGTACGGCCCGATAGATCTCGATACGGCTCGGCGTCTCGCCGGCGAGGCCACCTCCTGGGTTCGGATTCTGACGCATCCGGTGACGGGCGTGCCCCTCGCCCTCGATCGGTCGACCTACCGTGTGCCGACCGCCTTGCGTCGATGGTTGGGCGTGACCTCGCCGACGTGCGTCTTTCCAGGATGCGGACGACCCGCGCGCGAGTGCGACCTGGATCACCTGGCCGCGTGGAGCGCCGGCGGTGTCACCGATGACGATAACCTCGCACCCGAGTGCCGACATCATCACCGCATCCGTCACGAGACTCGGTGGAATCCCTCGCGCGACCCCGACACCGGCGACCTGCGCTGGACGTCGCCGCTCGGCGCCCAGATCGCCGAGGATCCGCCGCCGTTCTAGCCGAGTCGAAGCGGGCACGCCGCCGCCGAGGTCGACGAGGCAACGCCGGGGCAGGATCGAAGCCGCCGGCCCTCCCGTCGTGGTTGGCCTGTGACATGATTCTCCGCGTGAGCGGCGTGGACGATCTGCCCACCTGGGCCGATCTCCCGTGGTTCTCGGAAGACTGGGAGGGCTCCGCCTTGCCGGTGGGGGCGGAGGATCTCGACGAGCTGGAGCAACTCGTCGGATGCGCGTTGCCACGGGCATTCCGCGCGTTCTATCTGCGGCACAACGGCGGGTGGCCCCTCGCGGAGTCCGGTATGTTGCACGGCTTCACGGCGGTCAAGCACGGAGCGCTTCCGATCGAACGGCTGTGGGCGGACCTTCGCCAAGGCGGCGGCGACGCGTTCGACGAGTGGATGCCGTTCGCACACGATCCCGGGGGCAACTTGTTCTTGCTTCACGTCGGCCGCGAATCCACGGGAGCCGTGCGGGTTTACCTCGGCGGCGAAGACCGGTGGATGCCAGCTGCGGACTCTTTCGAACAGCTGCTGCGTGTGGTGCCTCGTGACGGCTGACGAACACCCGAGAACGCCCTTGCCCACGCGCCCGGGCCGTTCACGACCCGGTGTCTCGGCCCCGCAGTCTCGCTCCTGAGTCTCGGCCCCGCAGTCTCGGCCCCGGAATCTCGGCCCCGGAATCTCGGCCCCCGCGTCTCCGCAGCGACGGCTCACCCCGCCCGCCGAGCCCGCAGCGTGGAAGCACCCCTCCGCAGCGACGGCTCACCTCGCCCGCCGAGCCCGCCGCGCCGGCCCACCCGGCCCACCCGGCCCACCCGGCCCGCAGCGCCGCCTCACCCCTCCGCCGCGACCCCCACCTTCGCCTTCGCCCACGACCGTCCGCGCGTGTCCTTCAAGATGTCGTACTCGACGTCGACGTGCGGCTCGATCGCGCTGTATTTGTCGTTCGGGGCGCCGATGACGAGCTGGAATCCGAGGCCGCGCCACGCGCCGATCGCGCGCTTGGTGAAGTGCGCGTCGGCCTTGATCAGCGCCTCGTCGAGGAACACCGGGGCGTAGCGGGGGCGCTCGGCTCCGGCATCCCCGAGCTGGTACCGCAGCGCCGCTCCGACGATGAACGCGATGAGCTCCTGCGACTCCCCGCCGGATTTCTCACCGATGTGGTCGTAGAGGGCGACGTGCTCGCCGGTGTCGGCGCGGAAGCGCTCGGCGCTCACCCGCACGTGGTTGCGCACGTCGACGAGGTCGGCGAAGTCGGGCGCTGTCGAGCGGATGCGGTTGATGAGGCGCGCCATGCGGGTGTACACCGCTTCGCGTTCCTCGTCGGACGAGGCCGCGTCGATGGCCGCACGCACGTCGCGCAGCTCGCGACGGAAACGGCGACGCACCTCGGACTGCCCCTCGCGCGGCACGATCTGCAGGCGGTGCTCGTCGTCGTAGAACGGCAGGTCCTGCATGATGTCGTTGATCGGCGCGATCCGCTCCCGGATCTCACGCAGCGCCCGCGTCAGCGCCGAGTCGAGGCTCGTCAGGTCGTTGCCCGACAGGCGCAGCAGGCTGTCGCGCCACTCCGCTTCGAGCTCGTGCAGGCCGCTCGCTTCGAGGTCGGCGAGGATCCGCTCGAAGTCGCCGAGCGACTCGTCGGGGTCGGCGAGCAGGTTCGGACTCGGCCACCGGTCGGTGAACGCGATGAGCGTGCGCCGCAGGCTCTCGCGCTGGTCGCCCCACGTCTCCTGCGCCGACCGCTGTTCCTCGAGCAACCGTCGGGAGGCGGATTCGAGGGCGGCGTCGAAGCTCGCCAGGAGCTGCGACGGCGTCGCGTCCGATGCTCCCGGTGCCACGAAGAGAGCGTCGAGGTAGTCGATCTCGTCGGGCGAGAGGGCGGTCTCGGAATCCTCCGCGCGTTCGATGAGCATCTGTGCCGCGTCGACGTCGTCGGTGATCTCGGCCCAGCG
Organism: Microbacterium sp. Leaf179; assembly: GCF_001423785.1. Taxonomy (NCBI): domain Bacteria; kingdom Bacillati; phylum Actinomycetota; class Actinomycetes; order Micrococcales; family Microbacteriaceae; genus Microbacterium; species Microbacterium sp. Leaf179. Next base: position 1,502,884 of record NZ_LMPH01000001.1, read on the forward strand.
CGCGGCCACCGCCTGCTGTTCGGTCTTGGCCCCGCCGATCTCTTCGCGCAGGCGGCCGGCCCGGGCGCGGGTGCCCGAGATCTGCTCCTGCAGCTCGGCGATACGGGGGTTGCCGGCGGTGATCTCGGCGATCGTCTCGTTCCAGCGGTCCAGATCGCGCTGAACGGATGCCACGTCCACCTGGTCCCATGACAGGTCGGCGATCTTCTCGAGGGCGCTGCGCCGCTCGTCGAACGCGTCGAGGGCAGCGGCCGCCTCGTCGACCGTGGCTTTGGCGGCCGTGAGGGCGCGGCGCGCGGTGACGATCTGCTCGCCGAGCTCGGTCAACCGCACGCGCGACGAGAACCCGAGCACGCTCTGACGGATCGACCCCCCGTGCGCGCCGCGTGCACCCTGGCTCGTCTGCCCCGAGATGGTGAGCGCCAGGCGGTGCCGCGACAACTCCGACGCGGCATCCACGCAGACGAACGCGAACTGCTGCTCGAGCCGGTCCTGCAGCCACCCGGTGAAGGGCGAGGTGCGGAATTCCAGACGCCCGGGAAGGGTCGCCGGATCCAGCCCGCCGCGTTCGGGGAGCCCGGTCGACACGCCCTCGAACCGCAGGCGCTCCGACAGCCGGACGCCGTCGATCGCCGCGCGGAACGATGTCAGGTGCGCGGCATCCACGAGAAGGGTCGTCGCGAACCCCCCGAGCGCGAGGGTGAAGGCCCCGCGCCACGGCTCGTACTCGGTGCGCACGTCCACGAGCTCGGCGACGAAGGGCAGCTCGGCGGCGGTCAGACCGGCGGCCTCGGCCAGGGCCTCGCGTGCCTCGTGCAGACGGGGCGGGATGTTGTCGTCTCGCGTCTGCGTGCGGCGGTGCTCGGCCTCGAGGGCGGCGAGCTGCTGGCGCAGGTCGGTGTGGGTGCTGCTGGCGGCGACGAACGCGTCGCGGACGGCTGTCTTGGCATCCGCGTCACCGAGGGTGCGGCGCGCGTCGTCCACGAGGGCGGCGAACTGCTTCTCGGTCGACACCTCGGTCTGCAGCACCGCGAGCGCCGTCTCGAAGCGCTCCCGGTCGCGCTGCATGCCGGCCAGGCGCCGCTCGAGAGTGCGGAGCTCGCGCTGGGCGGCGTCGAGCCGATCGCCCCCGGCCGCGCGCAGCACGTCGCCGAGGCCTTCGCGCTCGGCTTCGGCGGCGTCGGCGAGGGCCTGGCGTTCGCGCACGAGCGCGTCGGTGGCGTGCGTGCGGTCGCGCAGCTCCGCTTCGACCGCGCCGAGCAGATCGACCCGGCGCTGCGCCCGCCAGAGCGAGGCGCGCGAGTCGGGGTCGGTGAAGCGTCCGAGCGCGTCGATCAGCCGCAGACGTTCGGCGGCCTCGTCGATGCGCGTCTTCATCGCGCGGATGGGCTGCAGCGCCCGCACCTGCTGGCGCGCCTCGAGCATGCGCGTGCGCGTCGACTCGAGCCCGTCGAAGTGCGACACGACGGCCTCGGCGACGGTGAGGGTCTCGGGCTCCTCGAGCACCATGCGCTTGTAGAGGTCGTCGACGGTGGTGATCTGCTGCCCGGCCTGGATGCGCGCGAGCAGGCTCATCGCCTTCGTGCCCGCCCCCGCCGCGCCGATGCCGAGCACGCCGTGCAGCCGGGCCGAGAACTCGCGGTCGGTGGCGAGGGTGTCGAGTCCGGTCGCCCGCACCGCCGCGTCGGACAGGTGCTGCTGCGCCGCCCGCTCCAGATCGCGCAGGTCGAACGCGCCGTGCACAGTGGCGCGCACCTTGACGGCGTCGTCGAGCGTGCGGGCGGCGGCGGGGATGTACCAGGCGCGTACCGCGGTGAAGCGGGCGCCGTCGTGGTCGGCCCACGTCATCGCGATCGCGGTCCACGTGTCGACGCCGTCGCCGCGCAGCACCCGGATCTTCGTGCCCTCATCGGTGCGCGACTCATCGAGCTTGCCGCGGCCGTACGAGAGGATGTTGCGCTGCTCCTGCCCGCGCGGGCGCCCCACCACCGCACCGTTGGAGGCGCCGTTGAACGGGGTGGTGTGCGGCATCATGAGCGCGACGTAGGCGTCCATCAGCGTCGACTTGCCCGAGCCCGAACCACCGCAGAGCAGCGTCGCGGTGGGGGCGAAGCGCACGCGATGCGTTCCGTCGTAGCCGCCCCAGTTGACGAGCTGCAGGTCTTCGGCCACCCACTGCTGTCCGCGCGAGGCGGCAGGGATGAGGCCGAACAGGGTCTCGAGCATGGTCATCGGGGGTCTCCCTCGAACGTTCCGGATGCCGCGACCTCGCGGTCACCGGCAGCCTCGGCATCCTGTGTGTGCTCGTCGAGGGCGGATGCCATGACGCCGCCCTCGCGTGGGCTCCCGGCATCCTGTGTGTGCTCGTCGGAAGCGGATGTCACGACCCCGCCCTCGGGTGAGCTCCCGGCATCCCGCGTCTGCTCCTCCAACCAGAGCTGCAGCTCGCGGAGCGTCTCGGCGCTGAGCACGACCTCGATGAGCGGCCCGATGCGGTATCGCCCCTCGGACTCTTCCTCGATGATGCCCTCGCGGTCCAGCCGCGCTATCGCGGTGCGCACGGCCCGCTGCTGGCTCGCGCGCGTGCCGTCGGTCTCGGCGAAATACGTCAGAACGGTCTGCTCGACCTCTTCGACGTCGACGCGCGCCGACGCGGTGCCGGCGGTGGTCTCGCGCTGGAACACCGTGCGCAGATATACGAGCACGAGCGTCTCGGCCCGTGAGTACGCCTCGTCCTTCAGCAGGATGGGCACGTCGATCTCGTCGCTGCGCACCTGCTCCTTGTACGCGACGCCCCGCGCGTGGTCGACGACGAGCCGCACGAACAGATCGTTCAGACGCGACTCGATCATCTGCTGGTGCTCGAGGAGCAGCTTCCACTCGACGGGGGAGTTCTCGGCGCTCAGGAACCGGCGCTGCAGGATGCGCACGAGCACGCGCCGCACCTCGGAGTCCAGGATGCCGCGATCGCCCGGGAACAGCGCGTCGGGGTCGTTCTCCATCGCGACCGGGGCGATGAAGGCGGAGGACTCCGTGCCGCCGGGGGAGACCTCGGCATCCGGCGACGACGGCGTCGTCGAGGAAGCGGGGGCCTCGGCGCCCTCGCCCGAGGGCACGAACGTGTCCGCGTCAGTCATCGGCATCCTTTTCTCGCAGGCTGTTCGCTCTGACCGCTCCGAAGGCGAAGCGTCGCGTGGTGCCGTCGGGGCGTACGGCCTCGACGATCGAGACGTCGTCGGTCTCGGTGAGCCCCCCGCGATGCACGATCTCGAGCAGGCCGACCAGATCGACCGGGCGGCGGGTGTCGGCGGAGCCGCCCGAGAAGGCGGTCGCCAGATCGAAGCCGTCGCCGAGCGTGGCGACGTACGCCTCGAGCTCGGCGTAGTGCGGGCCGCCCCAGGCGCGGGTGTCGGCGTCGACGAACTCGGCCTCGACGTCTGCGGATGCCAACGGCGCCGGCGCCCCGGCCGGACGCACGTCGCTGAGCGACTGGCGCAAGTGTCCGATGTCGGCGAGCGGGAGCGTGCGCACGGGCTCGACGCGACCGGGGGTCTTGGTCTGGCTCCAGCGGTGCAGCCCCGCCATCACGCCGCGCAGCAGGTCGTCGACCTGGCGGTCGCGAATGGGATCGTGGGTGCGCACCTGCGCGGTGATGACGTGCGAGGCCCGCCGCTGGGCGGTGAGCACCTCTTGCACGCCCGCTTCGACACGCCGGGCGATGGCATCCAATTCGCCCCGCTGCTCGGCCGTCATGAGCCGCGAGAAGGGCTGGGTGAGCACGGCGTGCAGCTGGTCGGTGAGGTCGTCGATGTTCTCGGGATCGCCGATCAGGCGCAGCGCGCCCTGGAAGGCTCGACCCTCGGGGGTGGCCTGCATCACCTGACGCCCGCGCTCGAGATACTCGCGCAGCACCTCGCCGGTGGGGCGCACGTCGCGGCGGAGCTCGGCGACGACGTCGCGCTGCATCGCGGCGATCGACTCCGCCACGCGCGAGAAGTCCGCGGGCAGCTCGCGCGCGAGGTGGATGACGTTCTCGGCCTCTTCGAGCAGGTGGTCGTCGTCGGGGGGCTCGACGATGCCCTCCTCCAGCGCGGCGATCTCGGCGTCGAGGGCCGCCCGCTCCTCGAGCAGTGCCTCGCGGCGTCGGGCGGGGTCGCTCTCGGCGTCGCGGGCGAGGCGCTCGACCGCGTCGAGAAGCGTGCGCACGCGCGAGCGGGAGACACGGGCGCGGCCGCCGCCGGCGCGACCGGCGATCTCGAGGGCGCCCACGGCGTGCGCCGAGAGGCGGTACACCTCGACGTCGTCCTCGATCTGCAGGCCGAGCCAGCCCACGCGCACCCAGCCGCGACAGATCTCGCGCGCCGACCCCGCGGGGATGCGGCGGTCGTCGTCGGTGTCGTAGCCCGCCGCGCGCAGCTCGTCGATGGCCTCGGCCACCTCGACGTGCGCGTCGGCGACGGTGACCGCCGCGCGGTCGGGGGTGAAGACCACCGAGAGCACGGCCACGACGAAGGGGGCGAAGCGCCCGTGCAGCAGGTCGAGCGTGGGGTTCTTGAACGCCGTCACCGAGCGCAGGTACGCGGCTTCGGTTCGGGTGCTGCTCACTGGCTCGAGTCTACCGGCGCCCCGCCCGCGCCGCCGGATCGGCGAGGTCGCTCCGGACGACGGGTGACTTTCCGGGTGAGACCCGGCGCGTCCGCGCGTGCACCGCGCCTCGAAACGGCCCCGGATGCCGCGCCCCCGCGGCCGCTCACCCGCTCCGGCGCTTCGGGCTGTGCGCAGGGCTCGCCGGCGATCCCGGGCATCGTCGCGAGAACGCCGTGTGCCACGGCGCCGGTCGCCCCGCGGCCGACGACGGGAAGGATGACCGGTGCGTCACAACCTCGACGGCCCCCGGGCTCCGATCGACCTGTCCGGTGCCGCCCCGAGTCGGCGCGCCGTGGTGGTGGCGGGCACGTGGGCGGTTCCCGCCCTCGCGCTCGTGGTCACGAGCCCGGCCTTCGCGGTGTCGGGGGTGACGTTGTCGTTCTCGTCCGGCTCCTACGCGGGAGTGCCCTGCGAAGACATCACCGACGCCGTCGTCCGCGCGGCCACGGGGGGCGTCCCCCAGGCGGGGGTGAGCGTGGTGCTCCAGCTCTCCGACGGCTACACCTTCGATGCGGCCGCCGTCACCGCCACCGTCGTCACCGACGCCGACGGCACGGCCCCGTGCGGGACCATCCACGTTCCGGGCAGCGGCGCGACCGGCACCCTGGCCGCCTCGGCGAATGGCGCGACGAGCGCCTCGGCCACCCTCACCGCGTTCGGCGGACGGCTGCTGACGACGCCGGGGACGCTGTCGGCGGTCTCACTCGTCCCCGCGGGGGCGGTGCCCCTCGCTCACGACCTCTTCCTGCACGACGCTGCGCTCTACCGCGCCGGTGTCGGCGTCGTGCACACCGGGGTGGCAGCCGCGGGCGCCCTCGCCGAGGCGCCCGCGAAGAACGGGGCCTTCCTGCTGCCCCTGCGTCTCGAAGACGGCTCCGCCGCGGTCTACGACACGCAGGCCGGGACGGTCGTCCCCGTCGTCGGCATCCCCTCCGGGGCGACGCCCGTGGCGGCCGATCTGTTCCTGGCGGGCACCACCGTCTACCGCGCCGGCGTCGCGATCGCCACCGATGTCGCCGCCTACGGCCAACTGCTCGAGCACGAGCAGGGCGCGGGCGGCACCGGACAGTTCGAGCTGCCCTACCGTGCCCTGGACGGGACGCCGCGACTGCTGCGCGTCCCGCTCGACGAGACGCGCGCCGCCTTCGAGTTCGGCGGTCCCGCGGGGCCGCCGACGGGGGCGACGCCGATCGCCGGCGACCTGTTCGCCGCCGACGGCTCGATCTACCGGGTGAGTTGGGACGGCGACTGCCCCTACGGCGCCGGTGTCGTGGCCACGGGGATCGCGTCGTGGGGGACCCTCACCCCGAACCCGTCGTACATCGGCGAGCGCCTGCTGCCCGTCGTCACCGCGGCGGGCGCGCCGGCTGTGTTCATGGTGTCGGGCAACACCGTGCGCGACGCCACGGCCGTCCCGAACGGTGCGACCCCGATCGGTGCCGACCTGTTCCTGCTCGGCGAGAGCATCCACCGCGACGGCGACGGCGTGGTCGCCACCGGCGTGGCCGCGGTCGGGTACCCCGCGCCCGCGGCGTCGGGGTCGTCCCAGATCGTCGTCCCCCTCGCATCCGTGGCGCCCTCATGCTGAGCCGTCCGCACGAAGGAGAACCCGTGACCCCCACTCCTCGCCCGCCCGGGCGTCGCCCGTCCGGTGCTCGTCGCTGGTGGGCGGTCGGCATCGTCGGCGCCCTGCTGACCACCGCCGGCGTGGTCGGTGTGTGGCCCTCCGCCCCCGCGACGCCGGAGGCCGCCGCCTCCCCGCCGCCGGCGCCCGCGGTCGCGGCGGCGACCCCGTCGTGGTCGGAGGCGATCGGCATCCCCGCGGACGCCACCGAAGAGGAGCGGCTGCGGATCGAGCTGTCGTACGACCTCGTCGCCGTGCCGACCGCGCGCTACGACGAGCTCCGCGCCCTGCCGGATGTCTCGGAGGTGAGCCCCGTCACGCGCGGCGACACGGTCTACGTCGCCGTACCCGCAACCGACGTGCCGGCGGTCCTCGCGGTCATCCCCGAGGCCCGCTTCCTGCCCAACGAGATCGTCACGGCATCCGCGGATCAGACCCCCACCCCCTCGTGGGGTCTGGATGCCGTCGACAACACCGCCGCCCTCACCGACGACCACTACCTGTACGACTCCACGGGAGCCGGCGTCACGGCGTTCATCGTCGACAGCGGCGTGCAGTCCTCGCATCCCGACTTCGGGGGACGCGTCGACGCCGCCAACGGTCACAGCGAGGTCGACGACGGTCGGGGCACCGAGGACTGCAACGGTCACGGAACCCACGTGGCGGGCACGGTCGGCAGCACCACGTACGGCGTCGCCAAAGACGTGCGGATCGTGCCCGTGCGGGTGCTCGGCTGTGGTCGGGAGGGCTCGGGCCTCGCCCTGCTGTACGCGATGTTCTGGATCTACGACAACCACGACGGTGCGAACGCGGTCATCAACATGAGCCTCGGTCTGCCGCGCAACGCCTTCGTCGACGACATCATCGACGACGGGATCGAGCTCGGTTTCGTGATCGTCGTCGCCGCCGGCAACGAGACGCAGGACGCGTGCAACGTCTCGCCCGCCGGCGCTCCCGATCTGCTGACCGTCGGAGCGATCGACTCGAGCCGCACCCTCGCGTGGTACAGCAACTACGGTCCGTGCGTCGACATCCTCGCCCCCGGCTCGGGAATCACATCGACCTACCTCGACTCCTCGACCGCGGTGTTCGACGGGACGTCGATGGCCACGCCGCACGTCGTCGGCCTCGCGGCCCGTCTGCGTCAGCTGCACCCCGCCTGGGGACCGGCCGAGGTGCAGGCCGCGCTGACGACGGCGGCGGCGACCGGCCACGTGGCCGATCTCCCGGCCGGGACGCCGAACCTGCTGGCCGCCCTCCCCGCTGTTCCCCGCATCACCGCGCTGACGGCCACCGCCGACCCCGCGGGTGTCGCCTTGGCCTGGACCACCAACGACATCGGCACGCCCACCGCCTTCTCGGTGACGGTGACCGACACCTCGACCGGTCGCGCCTATCCCGTGGTCATCGCGGGTCTTCGCGGATCGACCGTCTTCACCGAGGTGGCGTCCGGCCGCACCTACAGCGTGAGCGTCACGGGCACGGTGCGGATGCCGGCGGGAACGGCGTCGACGACCGAGACGGTCACCACCGAGTACACCGCGCCGTAGCGCCCCCTCACCACCGGGCGCGGGCGGGTGCCTCGGCATCCTGCCCCGCGAGGCGGCGGAGGCGCGCCAGCTCCGGAACAGGGTCGGTGTGGTCGTCGACGCGCAGATCGAGCAGGGTGTCGGCGCGGGAGGCCACCAGCAGTGCGGCGCTCTGGCGGCCCCGCGCATCGCCCCCGGCCCCGTCGCCCGCGGCGAGCGTCTCCAGCAGCCGGTCCGCCAGATCGATTCCGGCCGTCGCCGTCCAGGTCTCGGCCATCGCCTCGAGCACCTCGCCGCCGACGAGCAGGTTGCCGACGAAGACGGCATCCGGCCCCACCCGGTGGCCCGCCCAGGCGGTGATGTCGGCGCCGGAGCGCGCCGCACCGTCGCCGGCCCAGCCGAGCACGGCGACCTGCCGCAGGCGCGACCCGTCGTCCCAGTCGGGGACGCGCGCGACCGCCGCGGCCGCGTCGGATCCCGCCCGCATCTCGTCGAGCAGCAGCGCACGCAAGGAGCGGTTGGTCCACGCCTGACTCGCCACGACGCCCACCGCCGGGGCGACCGCGAGCACCGAGGCGCCGACGGCGAGCGATCTGCTCGCGGTGGCGGCGCCGATCCGCCCGCGCAGAGGGTCGCGGCCGAGGACGGTGAAGGTCATGGATGCTCCCGAGGGGTCGGCGAGGGGCGCCCGGGGGGATGACGGCGCTTTGTGAAGATCGTGTTTCGGTGCCGGCCGGGGCTTGTGTCCGTCCCCATGCTTGCACATACTGATCGAAACATCATCTAAATGATGATTCGCTCACCCGATTGGCATCCACATGAACACGCGCATCACACTCGGCATCGCCGGCGCGCTCGCCGCGACCCTCGCCCTCGCCGGCTGCTCGGCTGGTCAGGGCGTGGACCTCGGCGACTCCGGCACCGCCTCCGGCCAGACCCTCGTCGCCGCGATCGGCGGTGAGCCCGACCAGCTCGACCCGCAGAAGACGACGTCGTACTTCGCGTTCGAGGTGCTCGAGAACGTCTACGACACCCTCGTCGCGCCCGACGCGGCGCTCGAGATGCAGCCCGCGCTCGCCGAGAGCTGGGAGACCAGCGACGACCAGCTCACGTGGACCTTCCACCTGCGAGACGGCGTCACGTTCCACGACGGTTCCGCCTTCACCAGCGAAGACGTCGTCTACTCCTACCGCCGCATCATCGACGAAGAGCTCTCCAACGCGTGGAAATTCGCCACCGTCGCCGACGTCGCCGCCCCCGACGACGCCACCGTCGTCATCACCGTCACCCAGCCCACCCCGAACCTGCTGTCGAACCTCGGCGGCTTCAAGGGCATGGCGATCGTCGAGAAGGCCAACGTCGAATCGGGCGACATCACCACCGCGCCCGTCGGCACCGGCCCCTTCTCGCTCAGCGACTACACCGCCGGCGATCACATCACCCTCACCGCCAACCCCGACTACTGGGGTGGCGCACCGTCGCTGGGCGGCGTGGAGTACCGCTTCATCTCGGAACCGGCGACCGCCCTCGCCTCGCTCAAGGCCGGCGACATCGACTGGACCGACGTGGTGCCCGCCCAGCAGGTCGAGCAGCTCGGGAGCGACAGTGCGGTGACCCTCGGCCTCACCCCCTCCAGCGACTACTGGTACCTCGCGCTCAACGAGGCCAAGCAGCCGTGGAGCGACGTGCGCGTCCGCCAGGCGATCGCGTACGCCATCGATCGGGATGCCATCGTGCAGGCCGTCAGTTACGGCACCGCCGAGAAGAACCAGCTCGCCATCCCGACGCAGAGCGTCTGGTACACGGAGTACGACCAGTACTCCACCGATGTCGATAAGGCGAAGCAGCTGCTCGCCGAGGCCGGGTACACCGGCGGGACGCTCGACCTGCTCGCCACGAGCGACTACCCCGAGACCGTGACCGCGGCCCAGATCATCGCCGCCAACCTCGAACCCCTCGGCATCCAGGTGCAGATCCGTCAGCCCGACTTCTCCACCTGGCTCGACGAGCAGAACTCCGGCAACTTCGACATGTTGATGATGGGGTGGCTCGGCAACATCGACCCCGACGACTTCTACTACTCGCAGCACCACACCGACGGTGCGAGCAACGCGCAGAAGTTCTCGGACCCCGACGTCGACCGCCTGCTCGACGCCGGTCGGGTCGAGACCGACGCCGACGCCCGCAAGAAGCTGTACGCGGACGCCGCGACGATCATCGCCGACAAGGCCAGCTACATCTACCTCTACAACCCCTCGGTGACCCAGGTGTGGTCGCCGGCCGTGACGGGGTACGAGACCCGGGCCGACCGCGCGATCCGCTTCGCCGGCACCAGCCTCGACAAGTGATCCCCGCCGTGGGGGCGCCGGGTCGGCGCCCCCACGGCTCGAACAGAGGAGGGACCCATGAGGATCGCCCCCGCACAGGTGCTCCGATTCATCGGCACGCGCGTGCTGTCGTCGGCCGTGGTGCTGCTCGGTGTGCTGATCGTCGTGTTCGCCCTGGTGCACCTCGTCCCCGGTGACCCGGTGCGGCTGGCCCTCGGCACCCGGTACACCCCCGAGGCGTACGAGGCGCTGCGTACGGCGTCCGGTCTCGACCGCCCCCTGCCCGAGCAGTTCGTCTCGTACGTCCTGCACGCCGTCACCGGCGACTTCGGCGTCAGCTTCCGAAACGGTCAGCCGATCACCACGACCCTCCTCCAGCGACTGCCCGCCACGGTGTCCCTCGCCGTCGTCGGGCTCGTCGTCGCCCTGCTCATCTCGCTCCCCGCCGGGGTGTACTCCGCCCTCCGCGAGGGACGCGTGAGCGACGTCATCGTGCGGGTGAGCAGCCAGTTCGGCGTCTCGATCCCCGACTTCTGGCTCGGGATGCTGCTGATCTCCCTCTTCTCCGTGACCCTCGGATGGCTCCCCGCCAGCGGGTACGTCGCCCTGACCGACGACCCGGCGGGGTGGCTGCGACAGGTCGCGCTGCCCGGACTCACCGTGGGTCTCGTCGCGGGCGCCATCATGACGCGCTACATCCGCGCGGCGGTCATCGACGTGGCGTCGGCCGGATACGTGCGCACCGCGGTGTCGAAGGGGCTGCCGCGGCGCATCGTCGTGTCGCGGCACATCGTGCGCGGAGCACTGGTGCCGGTGCTGACGATCGCCGGCATCCAGCTCGCCACCATCCTCGGCGGGGTGATCGTCGTCGAGGTGGTCTTCGCCTGGCCGGGCCTCGGCCGCCTGGTCTACGACGCCGTCGCGGCGCGCGACTACCCCCTCATCCAGGGGGCCGTGCTGCTGGTGGCCGTCATGTTCATCGTCGTCAACCTGATCGTCGACGTGCTCTACGCCGTCGTCGACCCGAGGATCCGAGCCGCATGAGTGCCACCGACCCCGCCCTCGTCCCCGCCGCGGCCGCGCCCGCGACTCCCGCCCGCGTGGCATCGTGGCGCCTGCTCGCCGCGAACCCCCTCACCGTGGCCGCCGCCGTCGTGCTCGCGATCATCGTGGTCGCCGCGCTCCTCGCCCCCTGGATCGCGCCCTACGGCGTGAACGAGATCGACGTCTCCCGAGCGCTCACCGCGCCGAGCCCGGCCCACTGGTTCGGCACCGACGAGCTCGGCCGCGACGTGTTCTCGCGCGTGCTGCGGGCGGCATCCACCTCGCTCACGATCGCCGTGATCGCCGTCGCCCTCGCCCTGGTGCTGGGCCTGCTGCTGGGCGTGGTCGCCGGCTACGCGGGCGGCGCGGTCGATGCGACCCTCATGCGCGTGGTCGACGTGATGTTCGCCTTCCCCGTCCTGCTACTGGCGCTCGCCATCATCGCGATCTTCGAGCCGGGCATGCTCACCACGACCATCGCCATCGGCGTCGTCTACACGCCGATCTTCGCCCGCGTCGCCCGGGCCAGCACGCTGTCGCTGCGGACGTCGCCGTTCGTGCAGGTCTCGCGCAGCATGGGCACGCCCGCCCCGATGATCCTCGTGCGCCACGTGCTGCCGAACATCGGCGGCCCCGTGGTGGTGCAGACCTCGCTCTCGCTCGCCTTCGCGATCCTCTCCGAGGCGGCGCTGTCGTTCCTCGGCCTCGGGATCCAGCCGCCCGCGCCGTCGTGGGGCGGGATGCTGTTCACCGCGCAGGGCTTCCTCGCCCAGGCGTGGTGGATGAGCGTGTTCCCGGGAGCGGCGATCTTCGTCACCGCCCTCGCGTTCAACCTGCTGGGCGATGGTCTGCGCGACGGACTCGACCCCCGCCAGCGCACCATCATCGAAGCGCGCCAGGGTCAGCGCCGGAGAGAGCGCGTCGCCGCCGCCCTCTCGCGCAGGTCGACTCCGACGCACCGTGACGGAAAGAGCACACGATGAACGTTCTCGAAGTGCGCGATCTGCGCGTCGCGATCGGCGAGACCGCGATCGTGCGGGGCCTGGACTTCTCGGTGGAGCGGGGCCAGACCCTCGGCATCGTGGGGGAGTCGGGTTCCGGTAAGTCGCTCACGGTGCTCGCCGCCACCGGGCTCATCGACGCGCCGGGGCGACGGGTGAGCGGCTCCAGCGTGCTGCGGACGAGCCCGGATGCCGCGGGCCTCGAACTCGTCGGAGCGTCGGAGGCCGCGCTCCGCTCGGTGCACGGCGGTTCGGTGGGCTTCGTCTTCCAGGACCCCTCCACCTCTCTCAACCCGTTCCTCACCGTGGGGCGGCAGATCGCCGAATCGCTCGAGGTGCACCGGGGGCTGTCCCGCCGGGCAGCGCACACCCGAGCCATCGAGTTGCTCGAGGCCGTCGGCATCCCGGACCCCCAGGAGCGCGTCGAGGCCTACCCGCACCAGTTCTCGGGCGGGCAGAAGCAGCGCGTGATGATCGCGATCGCCCTGGCGTGCGATCCGGCCCTGCTCGTGGCCGACGAGCCGACCACCGCCCTCGACGTGACGACCCAGGCGCAGATCCTCGACCTCGTGCGCGAACTGCAGCGCGACCGCGGGACCGCGGTGGTGTGGATCAGCCATGACCTCGGCGTCATCGGGCAGGTCGCCGACGACGTGCTCGTGCTCCGCGGCGGCGAGGCCGTCGAGCAGCGCGCGCTCGCCGAGGTGTACGCCGACCCGCACCACGCCTACACGAGGGAGCTGCTCGCGGCGCGTCTCCGGGTCGTGGCCGGAGCCGGTCCCGCCCCCGCGCCCTCGGCGGCCCCGCTGCTGCGCGTGGCGGGGCTGGACGTGCGCTTCGCCGTGCAGACGCCCGCGGGGCGCCGCACGGTGCACGCCGTCGACGACGTCTCGTTCACGGTGCGCCGCGGAACGACCCTGGCCCTGGTGGGGGAGTCGGGGTCGGGCAAGTCGACCATCGCGAACGCCCTCACGGGTCTGATCGCCCCGCACGCGGGCACCGCGACCCTCGCCGATGCGCAGGGACCGGAGGTGCGCGACGTATTGCGCGCGCGGCGGCGCGAGCGTCGACGCGTGGCGATGGTGTTCCAGGACCCCTTCGCCTCGATCGACCCCCGCCGCACCGTCGCGGATGCGATCACCGAACCGCTCCGCGTGCACCGGCTCGGCGGGGCGACGGCCACCGCGCGCTCGGCCCGCGTCGCGGAGCTGCTCACCCTCGTCGACCTCGACCCGGAATTCGCGCGCCGCTACCCGCACGAGCTGTCGGGCGGCCAGCGTCAGCGGGTCTCGATCGCCCGCGCCCTGGCCCTCGAGCCCGAACTGATGATCCTCGACGAGGCCACGGCCTCGCTCGACGTCTCGGTGCAGGCGCGGGTCCTGCAGTTGCTCCGGCGCCTGCAGCTCGAGCAGGGGCTGACGTACCTGTTCATCGCCCACGACCTCGCGATCGTGCAGCAGATGAGCCATGACGTCGTCGTGCTGCGCGGGGGCAGGGTGGTCGAGGCAGCGCCCGCGGCCGAGTTGTTCGCCCATCCCCGCGAGGACTACACGCGCGCCCTGCTGGCTGCGGCGCCGCCCGACGGTCCGCGCGTACGGGCATGACGGCGATACGCTGACACGGTCATGACTCGAGCCACGGATGCCGACGAGCAGCGCGCCGTCGAGACCCTCGGGGCCGCGGTGCGCGATGCCCGCAAGCGCCTCGGCCTCAGCGTGCACGCCCTGTCCGAGAAGGCCGGGGTGAGCTTCGGGCTGGTCAGCCAGCTCGAGCGCGGCCTCGGCAACCCCTCGCTGCAGTCCCTGCAGCGTCTGGCCGGGGCGCTCGGCATCCCGGTCGGTCAGCTGCTGGACGAACCCGCCGTGCCGCTGGCCGTGGTGACCCGCGCCAAGCGTCACGTCGTGCCCACCGCCGCCGACGCCCCGGCCCACCAGCGCGCCGTCCGCGAGCTGCTCACGCCGCGGGGCGAATCGATGCTGCAGCTCATCCGCTCGACCCTGCCGGCGGGGTTCACGAACGAGGCCAGCCCGTTCCGCCACATCGGCACCGAGACGGTGACGGTCGAGGCGGGCGTCCTCGTCGTCTGCCAGGCCGACCGGCGCGTCGAGCTGCACGCCGGCGACACCGTGACCTACGGCTGCTCGGCCCCGCACTGGTGGGCGAACGGCCACGACGGCGAGACCGTCGTGCTCGGAGCGGTCACCCCGTTCGAGCGCTGACGCCGTCGGCGAAGCGTGCCGGACTCCGGATGAACCGGCCGTTCGAGCCGCTTTCCCGCTCATGGCCCGCGTGTGGCCGCGATAACTCAGGAGTTCGGCACGCTCCCCGGTCGGCGGCGGCACCGTCACGGCCGCGGCATCCCGGAACGGAGGGAGGCCGCGGCCGTGATGCCGGGACTCAGATCTCGGAGCGCGGACCCGAGACGGTCTTGTTCACGCCCGTCACCGGCTGGTTCTCGTCGAACGAGGCGATGGGCCGCCGGAAGCCGCGGGTCAGGATCACGAGGTAGACCACCCCGAGCGCCGTCCAGATGAGACCGCCGATCAGGGCGTGCCCGTCGAGATTGACCCACAGCAGAGCGGTCAGCAGCAGGCCGATGGTGGGCATGACGATGTAGCGCACGATGTCGCCGGGGGTCTTGCGCAGTCCCCGGCGGATCGCGAACCAGGCGATGACCGAGATGTTGACGAACGAGAACGCCACGAGTGCGCCGTAGTTGATGTACGCGGCGATCTGCTCGAGGGTGAATTGGATCGCGAGCAGGCTCACGACGCCGACGATCACGATCGAGAACGTGGGGGTGTGCGTCTTCGGGTTGATGAAACCGAAGATGCGGCGCGGCAGCACGTTGTTGCGTCCCATCACCATGAGCATGCGCGACACCGAGGCGTGCGAGGCGAGCCACGACGCGAGGGTCGCGGCGAAGCCCGCCGCCGTCAGCACGGCCTGCAGCACCGGGCCGCCGACCTGCACTCCGATCTCGGGAAGCGTGCTGTCCTCGATGGCCTCGGGAGGGAACGCGGTCGAGTCGGGGAAGCGCAGCTGCGTCACGTACGAGGCGACGAGGAAGATCAGGCCTCCGACGACGAGGGTGAGCAGGATCGCCCGCGGCATGATCTTGGGGGTCTTCGCCTCTTCGGAGTACATCGACACCGCGTCGAAGCCGATGAACGAGAAGCACACGACGGTGGCTCCGGCCAAGACGGCGCCGAACTGCACCTCGCTGTGGGCGAAGGGGGCGAGCGACACGGCGGTTCCCGCGCCCGCACCGCCCACGAGCTGCACGACGACCATCACGACGAAGACGGTCATGACGAGGATCGAGAACACCAGCAGGATCATGTTGACGTTCGAGGTGCCCCGCATGGTCAGGTAGATCACGAGGGTCACGCCCGCGGTGAAGACGACGACCCAGATCCAGCCGGGGATGTCGGGGAAGAGCGCCTCCATGTAGCTGCGCAGGATGAGGGCATTCACCATCGGCAGCAGCATGTAGTCGATCAGCGCGGTCCAGCCGACGACGAAGCCGACGCCCGGGTGGATGGCCTCGCGGGCGTACGTGTACGCGGAGCCCGCGCTCGGGATGACGCGGACCATCTTGCCGTAGCTGATGGCGGTGAACACGAGCACGACGAGGGCGACCGCGTAGGCGGCGGGCACGACGTTGTTGGTCTTCTCGGCGACGAGGCCGAAGGTGTCGAAGACGACGGTGGGGGTCATGTACCCCAGGCCCAGGCCGACGATCGACCAGAGTCCCAGGGTGCGGGCCAGTTTCGCGCCCGAGTTCGTGTGCGCGGCCGTGGCGGCGCGGGTGTTGTCGTTCATGGCTCCTCCAAGAGGGTGCGGCCGCGCGCGCTCGGCGCGAAGCGGGATGGTGTCGGGTACAGCATCAGGAGCACCGCTCAGGGGTGGGAGCGGGAGAGGGATGCCGGCATCGGTCGGGCCGGCATCCCGGGGGTCAGAGGCGGGTCCAGGCCTCGGTGAGGACGGAACGCAGGATCTGCTCGATCTCGTCGAACTCGGCGGGACCGATGGTGAGGGGCGGCGCGAGTTGGATCACGGGGTCGCCCCGGTCGTCGGCACGGCAGTACAGGCCGGCGTCGAAGAGGGCCTTCGACAGGAAGCCGCGCAGCAGGCGCTCGGACTCGTCGTCGTCGAAGGTCTCTTTGGTCGCCTTGTCCTTGACGAGCTCGATGCCGAAGAAGTACCCGTCGCCGCGCACGTCGCCGACGATCGGCAGGTCGTTCAGCCGCTCGAGGGTCGAGCGGAAGATCGGGGAGTTCGTGCGCACGTTCTCGAGCAGGCCCTCCTCTTCGAACACGTCGAGGTTCTCGAGTGCGACCGCCGCCGAGACGGGGTGTCCGCCGAAGGTGTAGCCGTGCGGGAAGGTCGCGTCGCCGTGGGCGAACGGCTCGTAGATGCGGTCGCTGATGATCGTGCCGCCGAGGGGGGAGTATCCGCTCGTGACCGCCTTGGCGAACGTGATCATGTCGGGCTGGTAGTCGTAGGCGGTCGCGCCGAAGTAGTGGCCGAGTCGGCCGAACGCGCAGATCACCTCGTCGGAGACGAGGAGCACGTCGTACTTATCGCAGATCTCCCGCACGCGCTGGAAGTACCCGGCCGGGGCGGGGAAGCAGCCGCCCGCGTTCTGGACCGGCTCCAGGAACACCGCGGCCACCGTCTCGGGGCCCTCGAACTGGATCATCTGCTCGATGCGGTCGGCGGCCCACAGGCCGAACTCCTCGGGCGTCCCGCCCCCGAAGCCCGACTCCTCGGCGCGGTAGTAGTTGGTGTTCGGCACCCGGAAACCGCCGGGGGTGACGGGTTCGAACATGTGCTTCATGACCGGCAGGCCGGTGATCGCCAGGGCGCCCTGTGTCGTGCCGTGGTAGGCGATCGCGCGCGAGATGACCTTGTGCTTGGTGGGCTTGCCCTGCGTCTTCCAGTACTGCTTGGCGAGCTTGAAGGCGGTTTCGACCGCCTCACCGCCGCCGGTGGAGAAGAAGACGTGGTTCAGGTCGCCGGGGGCGAGGTGCGCGAGGCGTTCGGCGAGCTGGATCGCGGCGGGGTGCGCGTAGGACCACAGGGGGAAGAACGCCAGTTCCTCGGCCTGCTTCGCCGCGGCCTGGGCGATGCGCCGACGGCCGTGACCGGCGTTGACGACGAAGAGACCGGCGAGGCCGTCGATGTACTTCTTGCCGGTGGCGTCGAAGATGTGGTGGCCTTCGCCCTTGACGATGATGGGAACACCCGGGCCGTCGGTCATCGTCGACTGGCGGGAGAAGTGCATCCACAGGTGGTCGCGGGCCTTGGCCTGGAGGTCGGTGTGCAGATCGGTGTCGAGAAGGGTCATCGCGTTCCCCAGTTGTAGAGCTGTCGGTGGAGCTTCAGATAGACGAACGTCTCGGTCGAGACGATGTCGGGCAGCGACCGGATGCGGTCGTTGAGCAGGTCGATCAGGTCGTCGTCGCTCTCGCAGACGACCTCGACGAGCAGGTCGAACGACCCGGCCGTGGAGACCACGTAGGTCACGCCGGGCAATTCGGTCATCGCGGCGGCGGCGACCCGGGTGTCGCCCGAGACGCGCACGCCGATCATGGCCTGGCGCGCGAAGCCGAGCTGCAGCGGGTCGGTGACCGCCACGATCTGCAGGATGCCGGCATCCTGGAGCTTCTGCACGCGCTGGCGGGTGGCGGTCTCACTGAGACCGACGGCTTTGCCGATCTCGGAGTAGGAGCGCCGCCCGTCCTCCTGCAGCTGCTCGACGATCGCCTTCGACACTCGGTCGAGGACGGCGGTGCGATCAGTGAGGGGAGCCATGATCGGCGACGGTATCAGCGCTGAGCGACGTTTATCAATGATGTTTTCGGCATTTACCAGGGCGTAACAGCGCGGAAACCGCCGAACGCGGAGCGCGGAACCCCGCGGCGGGCGTCTTCGGGAGGGGCCCGCGTATCCCGGGCGCGTCGCGCCCCCGTTACGATGACCGCGGGGGTGCGCATGTCCGGGTGGCGGGAACGATGGCGATCGACGCGTCGAGCGGTCGTGCGCGGGGCCGCGATCGCCGCGGCCGCGACGCTGCTGGCTTCCGGTGCCGTGGCTGCCCCGGCGGCGTCTGCGGCGCCCTCGCTGCCGGGCTGGCTGTCGACCCGCGGCTCGACGATCGTCACGGCGTCGGGCACTCCCTTCACCATCAAGGCGGTCGCCTGGTTCGGCATGGAGACCTCGAACTGCGCCCCGCACGGCCTGTGGTCGATCTCGCTCGACGCGGGACTCGACGCCATCGCCGGCATGGGGTTCAACGCCATCCGCCTCCCGTTCTCGAACGAGTGCCTCGCGGCCAAGACCTCCAACTCGATCAACGGCTCGGTCAACGCCGACCTCGTCGCCCTCTCGCCGCTGAGGCTGATGGACACCGTCATCGCGCGCGCGAAGGCCCGCGGGATCTCGGTGATCCTCGACCGGCACCGACCCGACTCGGGCGCGCAGAGCGAGCTGTGGTACACCGCGCAGTACAGCGAGAAGCGCTGGATCGACGACTGGAAGATGCTCGCCGCCCGATACAAGAACGAGCCGGCGGTCATCGGCGTCGACCTGCACAACGAGCCCCACGGCCCCGCCTGCTGGAACTGCGGCGACCCCGCGCGCGACTGGCGTGCGGCGGCCACCCGCGCCGGCAACGCCGTGCTGTCGGTCAACCCGAAGCTGCTGATCGTGGTCGAGGGCGTCGAGCGTCAGAACGACGGCACGAACACGTGGTGGGGCGGCGGCTTGAAGGACGTGCGGTCGGCGCCCGTCACCCTCTCGGTGAAGAACCGCGTCGTGTACTCCCCGCACGAGTACCCCGCGACCGTGCACGCCCAGGAGTGGTTCTCGGCACCGAACTATCCGGCGAACCTCGAGGGGATCTGGGATGCCAACTGGGGCTACCTGGTGCGCCAGGACATCGCCCCCGTGCTGCTCGGCGAGTTCGGCACCAAGCTCGAGACCGACAGCGATCGGGCCTGGCTGAAGACGCTCGTCGCCTATCTCGCCAAGACGAAGACGAGCTACGCGTACTGGTCGTTCAACCCCAACAGCGGTGACACCGGCGGCCTCGTCGCCGACGACTGGAGGACCCTGCAGAAGGCGAAGCTCGCGGCCCTCGCGCCCATCCTCACGCCGGCGGCGACGCCCAAGCCCACGACGAGCCCGAAGCCGTCCTCGTCGCCGAAGCCCTCGGTGAGCGTCAAGCCGACGACGGTTCCGCTGCCGTCGACCAGCCCCAAGCCCACGTCGAGCCCGAAGCCGTCATCGAGCCCGAAGCCCACGTCGAGCCCGAAGCCGTCATCGAGCCCGAAGCCCACGTCGAGCCCGAAGCCCACGTCGAGCCCGTCGTCGTCGCCGAAGCCCTCCTCGTCGGCGGCCCTCCGCGCGGAGTGGATTCCGCAGAGCGCGTGGGGCGAGGGCTACGTCGCCGAGCTGGCGCTGACCGCCACCGGGTCGGTGAAAGCCTGGACCGTGACCTTCGACGCCCCCGGAACCACGGCCATCACCAGCGCCTGGGGCATGACGTGCAGCGTGACGGGCTCGAGAGTCACCTGTCACGGCGACGGGTACGGCGCCGTGCTCAGCGCCGGCCAGACCGTGCGCGTGGGGCTGCAAGCGGCGGCCACGCGCGCGCCGACGTCTCCGAAACTCACCGTAGCGGCATCCTGACCCGACCCCGGCTCGTCGTCGGGCGGGCGGTTGCCGCCGGTGTGTCAGACGTCGCGCGAGAGGAACTCCAGGCCCGCCTCGCGGAACGTCCGCGCGCCGGGGGCGTTCACGTGGTGGCGCCCGGGGATGTCGGCGAACTCGCCGCGGGGGAGGAGCCCCGCCAGGTGCTGCGACTGGTCGTGGATCGGATCCTCGGTGCCCGTCGCGATGAGCACGGGTTGCTGCGGCGGCGACGCCGGGTCGGGGTCGGTCTCGCCCAGGCGCATCCCCTCGGCGATCGCGACCAGGGCCCGCAGGTCGTTGCCGGGCACGCGCTCGGCGAGCGAGACGTAGCGCTGGGTGGTGGCGTCTTCGACCGGGGTGCCGTGGTCGAGGAACGCCCGCGCCTGGTCCACCTGCAGCCGCGCGAGGGGGCGCCCGTCGGGGATGCCGCCGAGCACGGCGCGCTCGACGTGCTCGGGGGCGTCGACGGCGAGCTGCCATCCCACGCGTCCGCCGAGGGAGTACCCGAGGTAGCGCACCTGGTCGAGCAGGTAGGTGTCGAGCACGGCGACGAGGTCGCCCACGAGCGTCGGCATCGTGTACGCCGAGGCCTCGTGCGGCTTGTCGCTCGCCCCGTGGCCGCGCTGGTCGACGGCCACGACGCGGAAGCCCGCCCGCAGCAGGTCGCGCACCCACCCGGTGTTCACCCAGTTGTCGCGCGTGCTCGATCCGAACCCGTGCACGCACAGCACCGGATCGGCGTCGGGGTCGCCCCACGTGTACGTCGCCAGGCGCACGTTGTCGCCGACGATGACGAACTGCGGCGTGGGTATCTCGGTGAGCGCGGGTACGGCATCCATTCCTCCGATCCTGGCAGACGCGCGGGGTGCGTCCGGGTAGTGGTCATAGTGGTCTCATGGGATACACGCGCGCCGAGCTCGAGTCGTACCGGGATGCCACGCGGCCCGACCTCGTCGAGACCGGTGTGCGATTGCGGAACGCGCACGGCACCGTGGACCCCCTTGCCTGCGCCGATACGCAACCCGCCCACGCGGCCCGGATCATCGCATGACGAACGCCCGCCCGGTGCGCCGCCGCCGTCTCGCTGCCCTCATCGCCCTCGTCGCGGTGATCGCGGCGGGCCTCGTGACGAACCGCGTGCTGACGGGATCCGTCGCCACCGACATCGCCGGCGACGCCCTGTACGCCGCAGTCGCCTATACCGGGCTCGTGCTGCTGTGGCCGCGCGCGCGGCGGGTCGTCCTCGCCGGGGTGGCGGCGGCCTGGTGCATCGGCGTCGAGCTGTTCCAGCTGACGGGCATGCCGGCGCTGCTGTCGGCACGCTTCCCGCCCGCGGCGCTCGTCCTCGGTTCGGGTTTCGACGCACGCGACCTCGCCGTGTACGTCCTCGCGATCGTAGCGGCACTCGGGCTCGACAGCGTCGTCACGCGTCGCCGTTCAGACGCAGGATCGAGCCACTGACTCACGACGACGCGGCGGCGGAGCCGTCGGTGCGGGCTTCCCCGCGACGGAAGGTGCCGAACGCCGCGTCGTGGCGGATGAGGGGCGGATGCTCGGGGGCCAGGCTCGACCCGATGATCTCCAACACCACGAGCAGGTGATCTCCGGCCGGGTGCTCGGCTCTCACCTCGCACTCGAGCCAGACGGGCGAGTCGTAGAGGGTGACGGCCCCGGAGGGCAGCTCGGTGTACTCGATGCCGTCGAACCGCGCCGCGGCGTTTCGCGAGGCCAACTGGTGCACGGAATCGCCGTGCGCGGCGCCGAGGATGCTGACACCGAGCCGGGGTGCGCGCCGCAGCCGGGGCCACGTCGACGAGCGTGTCTGCACCGCGAGAGAGGCCATCGGTGGATCGAAGCTGACGCCGGGGGCGAACGAGGTCGCCACCATCACGGTGGCGGCGTCCTCCACGACGGCCGCGACGGCCACCACCCCCGTGGGCACCCCGGTGAACGTGGCCCGCACGCGCTCGGAATCCAACTGGCCGTAGGCCTCGTCCCACCCGTCGAAGCGGATCGGCCGGGGGTTCATGCGCTGTCCGCCGAGGCATCGGGTGCGGTCACCGCGGCGGAGGAGCGCCGGTAGGCGCTGCCCGGATGCGTGTCGGGGAGGCGATCGCTGTCGTGGCCGAGGATCCGCCGACGCATCGACCCGCCCCGCGGCACCTCGGGCAGCATTCCCCGTTCGCGAAGGAGCGGCACCACCTGGTCGATGAAGTCGCGGTAGGTCGCCATTCCGCCGTACGTGTACTCGATCAGGAACCCGTCGATGTCGGTGTGGTCCACGATGTGCTGCAACTGATCGGCGACGGACTCGGCGGTGCCGGTCACGCGGATGCCACCGATCGAGGTCGTGATCCGGTCGAGGATCTGGGCGATCGTCGGCGACTCGTCGCCCTGCTGGAAGACCCCGAGGGTCGACTTGCCCACCTCGGTCGACACCTCGGCCAGCGTGGCTTCCAGGGGGAAGCTCATCAGGTCGACGCCGCTCCATCCCATGAAGAGGGCGGCCGCGGCCTCCCGAGAGGGCGTGGCGTCGAGCTCGGCGCGCAGTCTCTGGGCGTCCTCCTCGGTGTCGCCCACGACGATGGCAACCGCGTCGATCACCTTGATGTCGCCGGGGTCGCGCCCGTTCTCCACGGCGCGCGCCCGCAGGTCGGCGACGTTTGCCCGTACCACGTCGAGGTCGCGGTCCTGGATGAAGATGCACTCGCCGAAGCGCCCGGCGAAGGCCCGACCCGCGGGGGAGGTGCCCGCCTGCAGCAGCAGAGGTGTGCGCTGCGGCGACGGGATCGCCGTGAAATAGCCGTCGAGATCGAAGTAATCGCCGTGGTGGGTGATGCGATGCACCTTCGACGGATCGGCGAATGTCCGCGTCTGCTTGTCGAAGACGACCGCGTCGTCCTCCCATCCGCCCTCCCAGAGGTGCAGCGACAGCTCGAGGAACTCGGTGGCGCGGCGGTAACGCTCCGCGTGCGGGGTGACGGTGGTCTGTCCCAAGAGCTTGGAGAGGGCGACCTGATTGTCGGAGGTGACGATGTTCCACGCGATGCGACCCTGGGTGAGATGGTCGAGGGTGGCGAACGCGCGGGCGTTGAGATTCGGCTGCTGGGCGGTCGTGGAGGCGGTGACGACGAAACCCAGTCGATCGACGGTGGCGGCCAGGCCGGAGACGAGCATCAACGGGTCGTGCACGGGGATCTGCACGGCTTCGCGCACCACCACCTCGGGCACCGCGCCGTCGGGTTGCATCGGATAGCCCAGGGCTTCGGCGAGGAAGAGGAAGTCGAAGCCTCCGGCTTCGAGCTCGCGCGCCATGTTCTGCCAGTACGGCAGTGTGGCGAAGCCCTCGGTGTCGCTCTTCGGATGACTCCAGGCGTTGCTGATGAAGTTCGGCGTGAACTCCTCGAACGCGCCGAGGAAGATGGTCTTGGTCATGCGGGTACCCCTTTCGAGGAGTCGGTGGCGGGCGAGAACGACGGCAGAGCCCGGCGCAGTGTCGCGTAGGCGGCGAACGCCAGGATGAGCCCGACGATGAAGGTGATGTCGCCGAGCTCGGGGATCGCCTGGGCGACCGGGCCGACGTAGAGGGTCTGATTCGAGAAGAGCGACACCGAAACGACCAGGGCGAAGGTCATCGCGAGCGGGCCCGCCGGGTTGCGGAATCCGCGCGCCGTGTAGGCCGCGGGCTCGACGTCGCGCACCAAGAGTCGGTCGGCGACGACGACGCCGAGCCACGGGGCGATCCAGTAGCCCATGACGAACAGGAAGTTTTGGTAAGACGCGACATCGTTCAGAGCGAACGCGCCCAGGATGACACCCACGAGCCCGACGGCCAGCACGATCGTGGCGCGCGAGAAGCGCGCGAAGGCGGTCGGGATGCGGATGCCGATGGCACCGAACGACAGCCCGCTGGAATAGAGGTTGAGCGCGTTCGCGCACAGCGCCCCGCACCAGATCGCCAGCAGCGTCAGAGCGCCGAGCCATCCTGGCAGGAGCGAGGTGTACGACTCGGTCGGGTTGGTGTCGTTCCAGCGGTCCAGGCCCACGGCGGTCACCGCCGCCGCTCCGGCGATCTGCAGGATCGTGCTGGAGCCCCAGACGCCCACGGCGGCGAAGACGCCGGCGGAGGTCGCATCGGAGGGCCGGAGGTAGCGCGCGTAGTCGGCGGCGAAGGGCGCCCAGGCGATGGTGTAGCCGAACGAGGCACTGACCGCGATCCAGAACGCACCGGGGATGGGGGTGGCGGGCGCGGCGAGGTCGGCTTGCGGTGCGATGAGCACGATCCCGGCGACGAAGATCACGGCCAGCGCGGGAAAGGCGTAGCGCTCGAAAGCGTGGATGAGGTTGTGACCGAAGAACGCGAGGGAGAGCGAGACCGCGGCGCTGGCGAGCATGCACGCGAGCGGGGGGAGTCCGGTCAGGGCGGCGAGGGCGAAGCCTCCGCTGACCGAGTTCACGGCGAACCACCCGACGCCCACGAGCACCGCATTCAAGATGCCGGGCAGTCGATTGCCGACGAAGCCGAAGGCGCGCCGGCTGATCACCAGCTGCGCCAGCCCGGTGCGAGGCCCCCAGCGGGTGAGCACGAAGTGAAACGCCGTCGCGCCGGTGTTCCCGAGGACGACCGCGAGGATCGCCGTGGGCAGATCGAGCCCGAAGTACAGCACGGCCAGCGCGCCCACGAAGATCGTCGCGAACTCCAGGTTGGGCGATGCCCACGTCCAGAGCAGATCGCGGGGGCGTCCGTGGCGTTTCTCGAGCGGGATTGCCTCGACCCCGCCCGGTTCGATCGCCGCGATCTTGGTGCCGTACTCTCGAAAACCGGTGTCGGTCGCGTCCATGGCGCCGTCCTCTCCGTCGGTGGTGCCTGTGGGGGTGGAACAGGTGATGTGTGTGGCGGATGGAGCAAAGCGATAATCTGCAGTTATCACGATTAAGATAACCAGGAGTTATAACGACGGTGTTTCACGAAGCTGAGAACACGGGTTCCGACCCGGTCGTGGTCCACGGGATCGGCGTCCGGGTGAAGGGGCAGCGCCGGGCGCGAGGATGGTCCATGCGCGAACTCGCCCGGCGTGCGGGGGTGTCCCAACCCTTTGTGTCCAAGCTCGAGAGCGCGCAGCTCGTGCCGAGCATCGCGACGCTCTACGCCCTGGCCGACGCCCTCGGCGTCAGCCCGTCGACCCTGCTGCCTCCCACCGGGGGTCCGGATGCCGCTGACGGCGACGGCCTCCATCTGCCGCTGGTCGACGGCGACGGGCCCGAGCACGCGACACTCGTGGCCGGGGGGTCCGGCAAGACGCTGCAGGCCTATGAGTTCCGGCTGAGCCGGGGAGAGGGCGATACCGCCTACTTCCGGCACGGCGGTGAGGAGTTCGTCTACGTCGTTGCCGGCGGCATCCGCTGCGAACGCGAGGGGCTCGACGATCTCGAACTGGTCGCAGGTGCCTCGTTCTCGATCGATCCGACGGTGCCCCATCGCTGGCGCGCCACCACCGACGCCGTCACGTTCCTCCTGGTCTGCAGCGAGATCGAGCACTGACCGACGGCGCCATCGGCGGTCCCGGGCGCGACGACGGTCCCGAGCTCGGGCGCCGCTCCTCCCCAGCCCGAGCCGTCGAGGTCGCGGTGAGGGATATCGCTCGCGACCGCGCAGCGTGCCGATAAAGTGACCGCGACGACAGGAGGAGCGATGTTCGTGCGGTTCGAGGGCGAGGTCTTCCGGTGGGAGGCCCGCAGCGACAGCGACTGGTACTTCGTGGCGGTCCCGGTCGAACTCAGCACCGAGATCCGCGAGGTGCAGACGTATCGTCGCGGGTTCGGCGGCGTGCGCGTCGAGGCGACCATCGGCGGGTCGACCTGGCGCACGTCGATCTTCCCGCAGACCGGTGGCGTGTACGTGCTGCCGCTGAAGCGCGCGGTGCGCGACGCCGAGGGCATCGCTCCCGATGCGGTGGTGCTGGTCGACCTCGCCGTTCTCGACGCCTGAGGTTGCGGATGCCGTGGGCTCTCGCCCCCGCTCTGGCGGTGTTCGCGGTGCTCGGCCTCGTGCTGGTGGTCATCGACGTGCGAACGCACCGCCTCCCCGATGCGCTCGTGCTGCCGGGCGGGGCGACGATCCTGGTGCTGCTGGTCGGCTCGGCGCTGACCATCGGTGAACCCGAACGCGTGGGTGGCGTCGTCGGGGGAGCGGCGCTGGCGTTCGTCGGCTGCCTCGCGGTGCATCTCGCCCGCCCAGCGGCGTTCGGCGGGGGCGACGTCAAGCTCGCCGCGGTCTGCGGCGCGGTCCTCGGATGGTGCGGCGTCGAGGCCGTGGTGTCGGGTCTGGCGGCCGGTTTCGTCGCAGGCGGGGTCGCGGCGGCGGGAACGGTCGCGGCGGGGGAACGCGGCGCCGCGCTCGCCTTCGGCCCCTTCCTTCTCGCCGGAACGTGGTGGCGGGTGCTCTCCGGCCCGGGGTGAGAGCAGCGGCCGGCGCCCCCGGAACGTCACGCCTCGGGTGCGAGAGCGTCGAGAGGCGCGCGGCCCGTTCGGCTGTCGCGCGCAGTCGGATCGGTCAACCCCGCTGGCCGGTCGTCTCGGCGTGGATACGCTGACCCCATGCCCGCCCTCATTCGTCGTGTCACCGCGTGGGCCCTGTCGCTCCGTGTCGTGCGCGCCTTCCTCGTCTACTCGGGGGCGCGTGGCCCCATGCTCGCCGACAGCGTGACCTACCGCACCCTGTTCAGCCTGTTCGCCGCGGTGCTGCTGGGCTTCTCGTTCGCCGCGCTCTGGCTCGCGGGGAACCCCGCCGGGTTGAGCGCCCTCACGAGCTCGGTGAACAGCGTGGTCCCCGGTCTCGTCGGCCCCCAGGGGCTGCTCGACGTGAGCAGCATCGATGCCCCGGCGGGCTTCACGCTGGGCGGCATCCTCGGAACCCTCGGTCTTCTGGGCGCCGCGATCGGCGCCATCGGCTCGCTGCGCTCCGCGCTGCGTCAGATCGCCGGGGTGACCACCGACGACACGCTGATCGTGTGGGTGCTGCTGCGCAACCTCGGCGTGGCCCTCGGCATCGGCGTCGCGCTCGTCGCCGCCGCGCTCGTGACGTTCGTCGCCACGGCCGGACTGACCTTCGTGCGCGAGCTCATCGGCGTGTCCGCCGACTCGTGGGTGACCGCGTTCTTCACGTGGCTCGTGTCGACCATCATTGTTCTGGCGCTCGACTCGGCCGCCATCGCGGTGGCGTTCGCGGCGCTGTCCGGGGTGCGCACCCGCCGCAGCACTCTCCTGCGCGGGGCGCTCCTCGGCGGCTTCGGCCTGGTGGTGCTCCAGCAGCTGTCGGGACTGTTCATCGGCGGCGCGAGCAACAACCCGCTGCTGGCGACGTTCGCCTCGCTGATCGCCCTTCTGCTCTGGCTCAACCTGTCGAGCCAGGTGATCCTGATCGCCGGGGCCTACATCACCGTGGCGACGGAAGAAGATCACGACCGCGTCCGCGCCAAGTTCGGCGCGTCGACGATGATCCAGTTCCGCGTCCGCCGCGCCGAGAAGGCCGTCCAGGCGGCGACCGGCGAGTTGATGGCCGCGCGCGAGGCCGAGACGAAGGAACGCGAGACGCTCGCCACCGCCGATCCCACCGCCGCCGCGCGCGAGAGCGAGGCCGAGTCGAACGCCGGGGCGAAGGCCGGCGCTCAGACCGATGTCTGACCCGCGATCGGGCGTGCTGGCCACCGGCGAACGCGTGGCCGCGTACACGGCCGACGCGGTGCGGGCCGCCGAAGCGCCGCGGCTGGCCGAGGGCCACCCGCTCATGCGCTGGGCGGCGTCGGCCCTCGCCGAGATCGCCGCGGCCGAGTCGGCGCGGGCGCCCGGCCCCGTGCTCGTGCTCGTCGGCGCCGGCGACAACGGCGGCGATGCGCTCTACGCCGTGGCCGAGCTCGCCCGGGGGCCCGAGCGCGTCGACGTCGTGCTGGTGCGCGACCGCGTGCACCGTGCCGCCCTCGACGCGGCCGTCGCCGCGGGCGCGCGCGTGCTGCCGGCGTCGGAGGTCTGCGCGCGGGTCGGCGACTACGCGCTGGTGCTCGACGGCATCCTGGGGATCGGGCGCCTGACCGACCGGCGGTTGCGCGGGGGGTCCCGGGCGATCGTCGAGTGCATCCTCGCGCTCCCCTCGGGGCGACCGCGGGTGATCGCCGTCGATGTACCGAGCGGGCTCGACCCCGACGAGGGCACCGCGGATGCCGCCGTCCTCCCCGCCGACCTCACGGTCACGTTCGGTGCGCTCAAGGCGGGACTCGTCCGCGGGCGCGGACCCGAGCTCGCCGGACGCGTGCACCTCGTCGATCTCGGCCTCGACCCGTTCCTGCGCCGCGCGCACCCGGCCGTCACCGCGGCGCTCGACGTCGTGCGGGTCACGCCGCCGCAGCGCGCCTGAGCGGTCGCGGCGTCGCGGTCTCGCTCCGGAGCGACAGTCGCGTACCCGGGCACGCCGAGCCCCTCGCGATTCGCACGAGGGCTCCGCAGCGACGCCGCGGGGGAGCGCTCGCGACGCGCACGGCCCCGAAAGGCGCGTGCGGCGTCAGCGCGCGTAGCGCTCGACGAACGTCCGCAGCAGGAGCGAGGGTGCCTCGACGGGCGCGCGTCGCACCGCGGCGAGCGTGAGGTCGAGCTCGTCGGCGGCGAAGTAGCCGAAGGCCGCGTAGGCGTTGATCCGCGTGACGATCCCGTCGAGGTCGAGCTCCGGGTGGAACTGTGTCGCGTAGACGTTCTGCCCCAGCCGGAACATCTGCACCGGGCACGTAGGAGACGAGGCCAGCAGCACGGCACCCGAGGGGAGCTCGCTGATCGCTTCTTTGTGGCCGACGAAGGCGGGGAAGGTTTCGGGAAGCCCCGCGGCGAGCGGGTCGTCGCGTCCCTCGGCGGTGAGGGTCACGTCGACGACGCTGATCGGCTCGGCGTACGTGCCGTCGATGGGTGCCCCCAGGTGCGTCCCCAGGGTGCCCACGCCGTAACAGGCGCCGAGGAACGGGGTGTCGCGCGCGACGACCGCCTCGACGAGCGCGGCGATCTCGGCCTCGACACGCTGCTGCACCGCGGACTTGCGCTCGATCGGGTCCGAGGCGTTGAACGGACTTCCCCCGACCAGGATGCCGGAGATCTCGTCGAGGTCGAGATCGGGCATCGACTCGCGTTCCAGGCGCACACGCCGCAGGCGCTCGGGAGGCAGACCCGTGAACCGGAGGAAGAGTGCGTACTCCTCGTCTGCCGGGCCGTCCTGCGCGCGCGTGGCGAGAAGGACGAACGGGCGATCACCGGGCAGGTCCGTCGATGTCACCCGAGCGATTCTAAGCCCGCCCTGTCAAGGCGCGGGGCGCGGTCGGCCCCGCGGTCTACGCTGGCGGCATGGCTATTGCACGACTGACCGGAGGCCCGCTCGACGGGCAGGTGCTCCCCCTCGAGAACGAGACCGACGACACGCTGATCATGCCCTACAGCGAGGGACAGCTCGTCTACCGTCGCGACGGCGGTCTCGAGAACACCGGAGACGCCGACGGCCCCACGCAGGCGGTCTTCGTCTTCTCGGAGGAGACCGAGGACATCAACCCGAACGCCGACGGACGCGACGATTGAGCGCAGACTCGCACGCCGCCTCCAGCGTCGAGATCGAGTCGAAGTACGACGTCGACGACACCACACCCCTGCCCGACTGGTCGGCGCTGCCGGGTGTGGTGTCGGTCGGCGCGGCCGAACCGCGTGACCTCGACGCACGCTACGTCGACACGCCCGCGGCCGACCTGGCCCGCGCCGGCATCGCCGTGCGTCGACGCACCGGCGGCCCCGACGCGGGGTGGCACGTGAAGGGCCCGCTCGACGGCGCGGGTCGCACCGAGACCCACTGGCCGTTGGACGACGACACGTCCACCGCCCCGGGTGCAGACCTGGTGGTGCCTCCGGCGGTTCAGGATGCCGTCGCCGCTCACGCGGCGCCGCCGTTCATCCCGCTCGCGCGCCTGCGGAACGACCGCACCGCGTACGCCCTGCTCGACGCCGACGGTGCGCAGGTCGCCGAGTTCGTCGACGACCACGTGCGCGCGCGCGACGAGCGCCGCGGCGCGGAATCGGCGTGGCGCGAGTGGGAGGTCGAGCTGGGCCCCGCCGGTCCCGCCGACGAGCAGGGGCGCGCGTCCTTCTTCGCCGCCGTCGACGCGGCGGTGTTCGCCGCGGGCGGTCGGCCCGCGGCATCCGGATCGAAGCTCGCTCGGACGCTCGGCCACTGACGCGCCTCGACTCCACACGCCTCCCACCGACGACGAAGGCCCGCCCGGAACACCGGGCGGGCCTTCGTTCTCTGACGGGTCAGAGGTTGATCATGTGCCCCGCGAGGCCGTGGAAGGCCTCTTGCAGGCCCTCCGACAGCGTCGGGTGGGTGTGCACGTTACGGGCTGCTTCGAGAGCGGTGAGGTCCCACTTCTGCGCCAGCGTGAGCTCGGGCAGAAGCTCCGAGACATCGGGGCCGATGAGGTGGCCGCCGATGAGCTCGAGGGTCTCGGCGTCGGCGACGAGCTTGACGAAACCGACGGGCTCGCCGAGGCCGTTCGCCTTGCCGTTGGCCGAGAACGGGAACTTCGACACCTTGATGTCGTGGCCCGCGTCGCGTGCCTGCTGCTCGGTCAGGCCGAACGAGGCGACCTGCGGGTTGCAGAACGTCGCGCGCGGCATGTTGCGGTAGTCGCCGAGGGTCTGCGTCTCGGCATTGCCGATGGTCTCGGCCGCGACGACGCCCTGGGCCTCGGCCACGTGCGCGAGCTGCAGCTTCGCGGTGACGTCGCCGATGGAGTAGATGTGCGGCACGTTGGTGCGCATGTGGTCGTCGATCTCGAT
This sequence comes from Microbacterium sp. Leaf179, assembly GCF_001423785.1. NCBI lineage: Bacteria > Bacillati > Actinomycetota > Actinomycetes > Micrococcales > Microbacteriaceae > Microbacterium > Microbacterium sp. Leaf179. The sequence continues at coordinate 1,533,614 of NZ_LMPH01000001.1, forward strand.
GGCGCCGCGCTCGGTGAGCTTCACGCCCGTGTTCTCGAGGCCGAAGCCGTCGACCTTCGGCGCGAAGCCGATCGACATGAGCACGCGGCCGGCGTCGATCGACCCCTGCGAGCCGTCCTTCGCCGTGTAGGCGACGGTGACCTTGTCGCCGTGGTCGGTGACCGAGTCGACCTTGGTCGAGGTGAGGATGTCGACGCCGTAGCCCTTGTACTGCTTCTGGATCTCTTTCGAGACCTCGGCGTCTTCGTTGGGCAGGGCGCGATCGAGGAACTCGATGATGGTGACCTTCACGCCGTAGTTCGTCATGACGTAGGCGAACTCCATGCCGATGGCACCGGCGCCGACGATGACGATCGACTCGGGGAGCTCGCGGGTGAGGATCTGCTCCTCATAGGTCACGACGTTCTCGCTCAGCGTGACGCCCGGGAGCAGACGCACGGTGGAGCCCGTGGCGATGATGACGTTGTCGAAGGTGACCTGCTCCTTCGAGCCGTCGGTCTTGGTCACGTCGAGCGTGTGGTCGTCGGCGAAGTACCCGCGACCCTCGTACTCGGTGACCTTGTTCTTCTTCATCAGGTAGTGGATGCCCTTGACGTGGCCGGCGGCCACCGACCGCGAACGGTCGAACGCCTTGCCGAAGTCGAAGTGCACGTCACCCGAGATGCCGAACATGTCGGCCTTCGCGTGGAAGGTGTGAGCGAGGTCGGCGTTGCGCAGAAGGGCCTTGGAGGGGATGCACCCGACGTTGAGGCACACACCGCCCCAGTACTTCTCTTCGACGATCGCGACCGAGAGTCCGAGCTGTGCGCCGCGGACGGCGGCCACATACCCGCCGGGACCCGCACCGAGAATGACCAGATCGTAATGAGGCATGCGCAAATCCTATCGCGCGGGGGTGCCGGTCGACCCGCCACCGGACGCACGACGACGGCCGCGCGACACGACGACGACGATGATCACCGCGGCGACCAGCACGAGCGCGACCACCAGCAGGATCCACGGCAGGGGAGAGGCCTCCGACGCGGTGTCCGCCGGGACGGCGGTGGCATCCGGAGTCGACGTGGGAGCGGCGCTCTCGGCCGGGGTCTGGCTCGCGGAGGGCGCGGGCGAGGAGGTGGGCGTGGCCGTCGCGGTCGGGGTGGGGGCGGCCGCGGGCACGGTGAACGAGAACGACCCGTCGATGGGGTGACCGTCGCTCGACACCACGCGCCAGAGCACCGAGACAGCGCCCGATGCGGGTCCGGCCAGCGGCTGCACGACGGTGCTGCCGTCGACGACCGGCGCGCCGGAGGTCAGCGACGCACCCGACGCGTCGGTGACCTGCACGACGGTGGCTCCGGGGTCGGTCAACACATCGGCGCTGTAGGCGAAGGTGATCTCGGCGGGCAACGCCTCGAGCACGGCATCGGCCGACGGGTCGGTCGAGACCAGCTCGTCGTGCGCTGCGGCGGGGAGCGCCGGCACGAGCAGAGCGGCGGCGGCCAGCAGGGCGGTCGCGAGGAGGGCGGGGAGGGTGCGCCGACGCGGCGCCACGGGGGAAGTCACTCTCCGACCCTAACGAGGCCTCCCGACACGGGCCTGGGAGCGTCCGTGACGCGCCCGCGTCGGGTGAGAGAAGGAGTGCGCGCGGGTGACCCGGAGCGGGGCGGTGTCCGTCCCGTGGGCCCGCCGCACCCGGGGCGCGGCAGGACAACGATGACGCCGCGCGGGCGCGGACTCGACAGGGCCGTCTCCGGGTCGGTAGGTTCGAGTGTCCCCGCCTGGCCTTCCGCGACCCGAAACGCGTTGCCCGGCGTCGACGAACGAAGACACATCACGCATCATCACGGCCCGCGCGAGGCCGGTTCCCCCTCCCCAGGCGAACCGGTCGGGTTATGGTGAACGAGAAGGAGAAGCCGTGGACGAGACCCGCCGATTCGATCGCGACGACATTCGGCGCGCGGCTGACGCCGTCGCGTCCGAGCGCTCGCACGACACGACCGAGACCTTCGGCCACGACGCCGACCTGTCGTTCGTCCCCTTCGGCGCCGACCTCACCGAGGCCGAGCTCGAAGCCATCGACGCGCTTCCCGGAGGAGCCGCCCTTCTGATCGTGCGCTCCGGCCCGACCACCGGCGCCCGGTATCTGCTCGACACCGACGTCACCACGGTCGGACGCCACCCCGAGGCCGACCTCTTCTTCGACGACGTGACCGTCTCGCGTCGCCACGCCGAGATCATCCGCACGGGCACGGCGTTCGAGATCGTCGACCAGCGCTCGCTCAACGGGAGCTACGTCAACGGCGAACGCGTCGACCGCTCCGCCCTCGTCAACGGCGCCGAGGTGCGCATCGGCAAGTTCCGGCTGAACTTCTTCGGTTCGCCGGTCGACCTGCCCGCGGCAGAGCACTGATGGCGGCAGCCCCCTCCCGTGGTCGTCAGACGGCTGCGGGGCTGCTCAGCATCGGTCAGGTGCTCGCGCGTCTGACCCCAGATTTCCCGGCCCTCACCTCCAGCAAGCTGCGCTTCCTCGAGGTGCAGGGAATCGTCTCGCCCACGCGCACCGAGTCGGGCTACCGAAAGTTCTCACCGGCCGACCTCGAGCGTCTGCGCATGGCGCTCACGCTGCAGCGCGACCACTACCTGCCGCTCGTCGTCATCCGCGACTACCTGGCCGAGCTCGACGCGGGCCGTAACCCCGCCCCGCCGACGTCGATCCCGTCGATGACCGCCGCCCCGCGCCGCTACCGGCGCGACGAGCTGCTGAGCACCGCGGGTGCCGGCCCCCAGCTGCTGAACGACGCCGTGAGCACCGGCGTGATCACGGCGGCCGAGACCTACCCGGAGCAGACCGTCGCGCTGCTGCGCGCCCTGGTCGCCCTCGACCGTCACGGGATCGAGCCCCGCCACGTGCGGGCGCTGCGACAGAGCGCGGAGCGCGAGGTGGCTCTCGTCGAGTCGGCGATGTCGGCCCTGCTGCGGCGTCCCGACGCGGCATCCCGAGCCCGTGCGAGCGAGCTCGCGCCCGAGCTCGCCACCCGTCTCGACGAGGTGCGGGGGATGTTCGTGCGCGAAGCGCTCGAGCGGATCCTGTCCTGATTGCGACACGCCGCAGCCCCCGACGCGGATGTCATTGCCGGGGGACCCTCGCTGATCTAGCGTGGAAGGAACGAACCGATGAGGAGGAACGCGAGCATGAACGCTGGCGACGCACTCGGTGAACCCCGGTTCGCTTCCGATCTCCTCTTCACCGACGGTCTGCCCGAGATGGACGACGACACCGGTTATCGCGGCGCCGTCGCCGCCCGTGCCGCCGGCATCACGTACCGTCAGCTCGACTACTGGGCCCGCACCGAACTCGTCGTTCCGACCGTCCGCGGGGCGAGCGGCTCGGGTTCGCAGCGTCTGTACGGCTTCCGCGACATCCTCGTGCTCAAGCTCGTCAAGCGTCTGCTCGACACCGGCATCTCGCTGCAGCAGATCCGCACCGCCGTCGATCAGCTCCGCGCCGCGGGGATCCGCGACCTCGCCGGCACCACGCTGATGAGCGACGGGGCCTCGGTCTACCTGTGCACCTCGAACGACGAGGTCATCGACCTGGTCAGCCGGGGTCAGGGCGTCTTCGGCATCGCGGTCGGCAAGGTGCTGCGCGAGGTCGAGTCCACGCTGGTCGACTTCGAGTCGGCCACGTCCGACTCCGTCGACGAGCTGGCGGCCCGTCGTGCCGCCCGCACCGCCTGACCGCACCCCGCACCTCTCCGCCCCCCCGGATGCCACGGCATCCGGGATTCGCTTTGTCCCGCGCGCGAGGGGCCACGTTTTGTCGCTTCGCCCCGACCCGAGGCGACAATGCTCGGCGACTCACGCGGGGGTGACCAGGGGGAGCGAGACGAGAGACGCCGCCCGGCTGCGGGGCAGCGGGACGGCGTCTCGTCGAGAAAGCGGCGTCGGTCAGGCCTGCGGGGCCTCGTTCTCGACGGGGATGCGGCCGGTGCGCACGATCCGGTCGAGCAGGGCATCGAAGTCGGCGGCGAGTTCCTGCGCGCTGTCGCCGGGCCAGACGTGCAGCGGCTTGGCCGCACCCTGCGCCTGCTGCAGCGACGTGCGCTCGGGCAGCTGCGGGTTGAGCACGAGGGGGCCGAACATGTCGCGGAGCTCCTTGATGCGGAACTGGTGCTCGATCGACTGCGGGCGCACGCGGTTCACCACGACGCCGAGGGGCTGCAGTCGCGGCGAGAGACCGCGGCGGATCTCCTCGATCGCGCGGAGCGCGCGGTCGGCGGCGGCCACCGAGAACAGGCCCGGCTCGGTCACCACGACGACGCGGTCGCTCGCCGCCCACGCGGTGCGCGTGAGGGCGTTCAGCGACGGGGCGCAGTCGATGAGCACGAGGTCGTAGTCGGCCTCGATCGTCGCGAGCGCCTCCTCGAGCTTCCACACATCGCGGACGCTCGGGTGCGGACCGTCGAAGTTGATGGCCGAGGGGCTGCCGATGAGCACATCGATCGTGCCGGGGTGGACCTTCGCCCAGCCGCTCGAGGTGATCGCCTGACGGACGACCTTCTCTTTCGGGTTCGCGAGGACATCGGCGATGTTGAGACGGCCGGCGACCTGGATGTCCATACCGGTCGACACATCGGACTGGGGGTCGAGGTCGACGACGAGAGTGCGAACGCCACGTGCGAAGGCAGCGGATGCCAGCCCGAGCGTCACGGTCGTCTTGCCGACCCCGCCTTTCAAAGAGCTGACGGAGAGTACGTGCACGAGAGTCCACGTTACCGTCCCCTAGGCTGTGAGCACATTCAGCTCCGCCAGCTTGACGTGAGGTGCGCATGTTCTCGAAGATTCTGGTCGCCAATCGGGGAGAGATCGCCATCCGCGCGTTCCGAGCCGCCTACGAGGTCGGCGCGCGCACGGTCGCGGTCTACCCCTACGAGGACCGTGCGTCGCTGCACCGCCTGAAGGCCGACGAGGCCTACCAGATCGGCGAGCGCGGCCACCCGGTGCGCGCCTACCTCGACGTCGACGAGATCATCCGCGTCGCACGCGAATGCGGGGCGGATGCCATCTACCCGGGCTACGGGTTCCTCTCCGAGAACCCCGAGCTCGCCGAGAAGGCCGCCGCCCACGGCATCACCTTCATCGGCCCGCCCGCCGAGGTGCTGTCGATGGCGGGCAACAAGGTCACCGCCAAAGAGCACGCGGTCGCCGCCGGCGTTCCGGTGCTGCGCTCCACCGCGGCCTCCGACGACATCGACGCCCTGGTCGCGCAGGCCGACGACATCGGCTTCCCGCTCTTCGCCAAGGCCGTGGCCGGCGGCGGCGGGCGCGGCATGCGTCGCGTCGAGGCACTCGGCGAACTCGCCCCGGCTCTGGCCGAGGCGATGCGCGAAGCGCAGAGCGCCTTCGGCGACGCGCGCATGTTCCTCGAACAGGCCGTGCAGCGTCCCCGCCATATCGAGGTGCAGATCCTCGCGGATGCCACGGGCGAGACCATCCACCTGTTCGAGCGCGACTGCTCGGTGCAGCGCCGGCACCAGAAGGTCATCGAGATCGCCCCCGCGCCCAACCTCGACGAGACGGTGCGACAGGACCTGCACCGCTACGGGGTCGCGTTCGCCCGGTCGATCGGCTACCAGAACGCCGGAACCGTCGAGTTCCTGCTCGAGACCGCGGGGCCGCGCACCGGCGAGGTCGTCTTCATCGAGATGAACCCCCGCATCCAGGTCGAGCACACTGTGACCGAGGAGGTCACCGACGTCGACCTCGTGCAGTCGCAGATGCGCATCGCTGCCGGCGAGACCCTCGCCGACCTGCACCTCACGCAGGACGAGGTGCACCTGCGCGGTGCCGCCCTGCAGTGCCGCATCACCACCGAGGACCCCACGCAGGGTTTCCGCCCCGACACCGGCAAGATCACCACGTACCGTTCGCCGGGCGGTGCCGGCATCCGCCTCGACGGCGGCACGACCGCCGCGGGCTCGCAGGTGAGCCCGCACTTCGACTCGATGCTGTCGAAGCTCAGCTGCCGCGGTCGCGACTTCCCGGCAGCCGTCGCCCGCGCCCGCCGCGCCCTGGCGGAGTTCCGCATCCGCGGAGTGTCGACGAACATCTCGTTCCTGCGGGCGGTGCTCGACGATCCCGCCTTCGTGGCGGGCGACCTCAGCACCTCGTTCATCGACGAGCGCCCCGAACTGCTGGCGGGCCGCGAGTCGAAGGACCGCGGTACCAAGGTGCTGTCGTGGCTCGTCGACACCACGGTGAACCGACCGAACGGCGAGAACCCGCTGTCGATCGACCCGGGCGCCAAGCTCCCCGCGCTCGACCTGGTGGAGCCCGCGCCCGCGGGCTCGCGCCAGCGTCTGCAGGAGCTCGGGCCCGTCGGCTTCGCCCGAGCGCTGCGGGAGCAGACGGCTCTCGCGGTCACCGAGACGACGTTCCGCGACGCCCACCAGTCTCTGCTCGCCACCCGCGTGCGCACCCGCGACCTCGCCCGCGTCGCGCCGTACGTCGCGCGCATGACGCCCGGCCTGCTGTCCGTCGAGGCCTGGGGCGGGGCGACGTACGACGTCGCCCTGCGCTTCCTCGGCGAAGACCCGTGGGAGCGCCTCGACGCCCTCCGCGCCGCGCTCCCGAACGTCGCGATCCAGATGCTTCTGCGCGGGCGGAACACCGTCGGGTACACCCCGTACCCCACCGAGGTCACCCACGCATTCGTCGCCGAGGCAGCGGCATCCGGTGTCGACATCTTCCGCATCTTCGACGCCCTCAACGACGTCTCGCAGATGCGCCCGGCGATCGACGCGGTGCTGGCGACCGGAACCGCGGTGGCCGAGGTGGCCATCTGCTACACCGGCGACATTCTCGACCCGGCCGAGACCCTGTACACGCTCGACTACTACCTGGGGCTCGCCGAACAGATCGTCGACGCGGGCGCGCACATCCTCGCGATCAAGGACATGGCGGGTCTGCTGCGCCCGGCCGCGGCGTCGCGCCTGGTCACGGCGCTGCGCGAGAGGTTCGACCTGCCCGTGCACGTGCACACCCACGACACCGCCGGGGGACAGCTCGCCACCCTGCTGGCCGCCTCGGCGGCGGGGGCGGATGCCGTGGACGCGGCCGCCGCTCCCATGGCGGGCACCACAAGCCAGCCGTCGTTGTCGGCCCTGGTCGCCGCCCTCGCGCACACCGAGCGCGACACCGGGCTGGATCTCGAGGCCGTGAGCGACTTGGAGCCGTACTGGGAGGCCGTGCGCCACCTGTATCGTCCGTTCGAGTCGGGCCTCTCGGGCCCCACCGGCCGCGTGTACCGCCACGAGATCCCGGGTGGCCAGCTGTCGAACCTGCGTCAGCAAGCCATCGCGCTGGGCCTGTCCGACGACTTCGAGCTCATCGAGGACATGTACGCCGCCGCCGATCGCATCCTGGGGCGCGTTCCCAAGGTCACGCCGTCGTCGAAGGTGGTGGGCGACCTCGCCCTGCACCTCGCCGCGGTCAAGGCGGACCCCGCCGACTTCGAGCAGAACCCCGACAAGTACGACGTCCCCGACTCGGTCGTGTCGTTCATGGCGGGCGAGCTCGGCGACCTGCCCGGCGGATGGCCGGAGCCGTTCCGGTCGAAGGTGCTCGCCGGTCGCGACGTGAAGATCGGCGTCACGCCCCTCTCCGACGACGACACGGCCGCCCTCGCGGGAACCTCGGCCGAGCGTCGCGCGCGCCTGAACCACCTGCTGTTCCCCGGGCCGACGCGCATCTTCGAGGAGATGCGCGCGTCGTACGGCGATCTCAGCGTGCTCGACACGGCCGACTACCTGTACGGACTCCGCGCGGGCGGGGAGCACACCGTCGAGATCGAGCGCGGCGTACAGCTGTTCGTGGGTCTCGAGGCCGTGGGTGACGCCGACGACAAGGGCATGCGCACCGTCATGACCACGCTCAACGGGCAGTTGCGCCCCGTGTTCGTGCGCGATCGCTCCGTCAATGTCGAGGCGCGTCAGGCCGAGAAGGCCGACACGTCCACGCCGGGGCAGGTCGCGGCGCCCTTCTCGGGCGTGGTCACCATCAAAGCCGCAGTCGGCGATCACGTCAGCGCGGGTCAGGCCGTCGCGTCGATCGAGGCGATGAAGATGGAGGCCGCGATCGCGGCATCCGTCGACGGCGTCGTCGAACGAGTCGCCATCGCTACCACACAGCAGGTGGAAGCGGGAGACCTTTTGCTGGTAATCCGCCACGCGCAGTAACCTGGGAGGGGGCGCTTTCGCGCCCTCTTCCCGTTTGGAGACTGCAGTGACCCCCGACCGCACCGACGCGAACCCCGACGAGAACGCAGAACACGGCGTCCTCGACGAGAGCGGGAACCTCGACACCGCCAGCATCACGATCCTCGGAGGACACATCGCCCAGGTCAACGTCGACCTGCCGACCGTGTCCGACGACGACGACCTCGACGACGACGTCATCGAGGACGAGGTCGTGATCGACGACGCCGACCTGCGCCCCCTCGAGGCGCCCGAGTTCCGCGATTCCCCCCTCGAGCGTTCCACCGAGATCGTGCATGAGCCGCATGTCGAGCAGTTGCCGACCGGCGACATCATCCTCGAGCCGCACCATGACGAGGCCTCTGTCGGCGACGCCGAAGACGGCGATCACGACATCCACGACGCCGAGATCGTGCACGACGACGACCAGGCCGGTCATGCGTCGGCGGGCGATACGTGGGTCGACGTGGCCGTCGCTCACGCGACGGCGGACGACGAGGGGGATGCCGGCGCCACCGACGCGCGGGAGGATTCCGCGCCGTCGCACGCTCAGGAGTCTCATGCCGCAGAGTCGGAGGTCGACGAGACCTCGGAGCCCGAGAGCACGGGCGGCCAGGACTCGGAGGACGACGTCGTCGAGAGCGACGTCGTCGAGACCGACCGCGGCGATACGCACCGCGGCGATACGCACCGCGGCGATGCGCACGGCGGTGATGCGCCCGCCGTCGACCCGCAGGACGACGCTGCGGACCACGACGACGACGCTCACGCCCCGGACACGCACGACGCGGAAGCTCACGCGCTCGACGGAGTGACGTCGTCGGCCGACGACGAGGAGAGCGGCGTGAACGAGAGCTCCGCCGCCCTCGACGACCTCCACGACGTCGAGATCGTCGACGACGCCGAACTGTTCGCCGCGGATGCCGCGGACGGAGACGTCGAGCAGACCGAGCTGGCCGCCGATCCGGCGCTGGCCGAGCCCGCCGATCCCGAGGGCGATGCGCCGCGGGAGGCCGAGTCGACCGACGTCGCGCGCACCGAGATCGATGACGACGTCGCCGAGCCCGCAGGTTCCGACACCGCGGCCGAGACCGCCGGGCTGCACGCCGACGACGAGAGCGCGCGTGAGGCCGCCGTCGTTTCCGACGTCGACGCCTCGACGTCGCTCACGCGTGCTCCGTGGGTTCCCGCCCCCGCGGCGGGCGGACCCCGTGCCGAGGCCGAGGCGCCCGGCGAAGACGACGCGCACACCGATACCGACACCGGCACCGACGCGCACGCGGACATCGCCGCGGCCGTCGACACCGCCGTTCCCGTCGAGGCAGGCGACACCGCCGCAGAGGCTTCCGCCAGCACGTCCGCGGAGGAGGCCGATGTGCCCGACGCCGAGCAGCTCGACGCGCGCCCGGTCGTCCGCGAGTTCGAAACGTCTTCGACGTCGATCGTGATGGCGACCCCCACCGATGACGTCGCGGCGGCCGCGGCATCCACCGGTGCCCCGTCCGCCACCGGCGCCACCCCGATCGAGCCGAAGGCTCCGACCACCGCGTCGACCACCGCGCCGAGCACAGTGACCCCCGAGCCCGCGTCCCCCGCGGACGAGGTCGCACAGGCCGAGGTCGCACCGCGGAAGGCCACCGCCCCGGCCACCGGGACGGTGCCGACCACCCGCGCCGAGCGCGCGGCGACCGGCGTGATCGGAACGGTGCCGCTCACGCGCCGCAGCGCCCAGCAGGCCGATGAGGCCGCGCGCGTCGGGCGCGCCCACGCGCTCGAACGCGTCAAAACGCCCGAGCCCGAGGTGTCGCTCACGAGCAAGCGTCTCGGCCAGGTGGGGGACACGCGTGAGAGCGCCGACCTGCTCACCGCCGACCGGCTGCTCGATCCGCGGCAGATCGCCCGCCCCGAGCCCGAGGGCCTGTGGCGTCAGCTGGTGTATTCGGTGTCGGGTCATCGCATCAACCTCGGCGACGGCCGTCGTGCGCGCCAGCGCAAAGAGCTCGACCGCCGCATCTCGGCCCCGCTCGTCGGCGGTGCGCGATTCGTGCCGGTGCTCTCGCGCAAGGGCGGCGTCGGCAAGACGACCGTGACGTCGCTGCTGGGTATGGCCTTGGCCGACGCCCGCGAGGACCGCATCATCGCGGTCGACGCGAACCCCGATCGCGGAACCCTCGCCGATCGTGTCGGGAGCGCCAACGGCCGCACCGTGCGCGACCTCGTCCGAGCGCACGACGAGATGTCGGGATACAACGACGTCTCGTCGATCGTGGCCCGGGATGCCACGCGCCTGGACGTCCTGGCATCCGATACCGACCCGCGGGTGTCGGAGGCCTTCAGCGACGACGACTACCGTCAGGTCGCCGACGTCGCCGCGCACTACTACTCGATCGTGCTGACCGACACCGGCACGGGCATCGTCCACTCGGTGATGGGGGCCACCCTCGAGCTCGCGGACACGCTCGTCATCGTCGCCGGCCTCTCGGTCGACGAGGCCCGCCTGGCGTCGGAGACGCTGACGTGGCTCGAGACGAACGGGTACACGACGCAGGTGCGCGATGCCGTCGTCGTGCTCAACAACTCGCGGCCCGGTGCACCGCTCGTGCGCGAGAGCGAGCTCGAGGCGCACTTCCGCTCGCGCGTGCGCACCGTCATCCGCATGCCGTACGACGCGCGCATCGCCGCGGGCAGCGCGATCACGTTCCGCGAGCTGCAGCCGGCCACCCGCCAGGCGGCCCGCGAGCTCGCGGCCGCCGTGGTCGAAGGGCTTCGCGCTCCGGTGGCCGCGGCATGACCGTCCGTGCGATCCGGCTGTTCGGCGACCCCGTGCTCCGCGCCGTCAGCGCGCCCATCGAGACGATCGACGACGGCATCCGCTCGCTCGTGCGGGATCTGCTCGACACGGTCGCGCTCCCCGGCCGGGCCGGAGTCGCGGCCCCCCAGATCGGGGTGAACCTGCGCGCCTTCAGCTACAACATCGACGGTGACATCGGCTACGTGCTGAACCCCGTGCTGGTCGAGACCCGTGGCGAGCCGCAGCCGGTGGGAGAGGGCTGCCTCTCGGTTCCGGGCCTCTGGCACGACGCGCAGCGATTCCCCTGGGCGCGGGTCGAGGGCATCGACCTCGACGGCGAACCGGTCGTGCTCGAGGGTGAGGGCTTGCTCGCCCAGGCGCTGCAGCACGAGACCGACCACCTCGACGGCATGCTGTACCTGTCGCGTCTTCCCGCCGACACGCGCCGCGAGGCCATGCGCCAGGTGCGCGAGAGCGACTGGTTCTGACCCGACGCTGTCGCATCCGGTCGGGCGCATCGTCTGCGCTGTGCGCGGGGTGAGTCCGATCCGCTGCGGAGGGGCCGAGGTCGCGCGCGTCGCGGAGCTCATGCGCCGCCGCGAAAGAGAACGGCCCGGCCCCCACGCGGGGACCGGGCCGTTCGCGTTACGCCCGTCAGGGGAGCGAGACGTTGGTGGTGTTGACCGGCACCGCGTAGATGTCCTCGATGTCGTCGGCGAAGTCGGCCACGATGACGTTGCGCTTGATGCTCATCTTCGGCGTGAGGTGCCCGCTGGCCTCGGTCCACTCCGTGGGCAGGATGGTGAACTTGCGGATCGACTCCGCGCGGGACACCCGCGCGTTGGCCCGGTCGATGGCGCCCTGCACCTCGGCGCGCACCTTCTCGTTCGCCGCGGCGGCGGTGAGCGTCATGTCGGAGGGCAGGCCGTTGTTGGCGAGCCACGTGGGGAGCATCTCGGAGTCCAGGGTCACGAGGGCCGAGATGAACGGCTTGTGGTCTCCGACGACGACGACCTGGCCGACGATCGGGTTCGCGCGGATGGGGTCTTCGAGAGCCGCGGGGGCGACGTTCTTGCCGCCGGCGGTGACGATGATCTCTTTCTTGCGACCGGTGATCGAAAGGAAGCCGTCGCTGTCGAAGGCGCCGATGTCACCCGTCTTGAACCACTCGCCGTCGAACGCCTCGGCGGTGGCCTCGGGGTTCTGCCAGTACTCGCGGAAGACGTTGATGCCCCGCACCTGGATCTCGCCGTCGTCGGCCAGACGCACGCCCACGCCGGGCAGCACCGGACCGACCGAGCCGATCTTCGACTTCGTGGCGAGGTTGACCGTCGCCGGCGCCGTGGTCTCGGTGAGGCCGTAGCCCTCGAGGATGACCACGCCGAGGCTGCGGAAGAAGTGACCGAGCCGGGGGCCGAGCGGAGCCGACCCCGACACCGCGTACACGATCCGCCCGCCCATGGCATCCCGCAGCTTCGCGTACACGAGCTTGTCGAACAGTGCGAACTTGATTCTGAGGCCCAGCGGGATGGACCGGCCGTCCTGCAGACGCTCGGAGTGCTCGATGGCCGCGGCGGCGGCCGCGCGGAAGATCTTGCCCTTGCCGCCGGCCTCGGCCTTCTGCTCGGCCGAGTTGTAGACCTTCTCGAACACGCGCGGCACGGCCAACAGGAACGAGGGCCGGAACGAGCCGAGCGCGGGAAGCAGCTGCTTCGTGTCGGGCTGGTGGCCGGTCTTGACACCGGCGTGCACGTTCAGCAGCGAGATGAAGCGGGCGAAGACGTGCGCCGTCGTGATGAACAGCAGCGTCGAGGCGCCGGGCGTCTCGACGACCTCGTGCAGCGCCTTGGCGGAGTTGCGGGCGAGCTCGACGAAGTTGCTGTGCACCAGCACGCAGCCCTTCGGGCGTCCCGTCGACCCCGAGGTGTAGATGAGGGTCGCGACATCCGACGCCTTGGCCAGGTGGCGGCGGCGCTCGATCTCTTCGGCGGTGATGTGCCCGCCCCCGGCCACGAGCGTGTCGAGCGCGCCCGTGTGCATCTGCCACACGTCGCGGATGAGCGGCACGTCGCTGCGCACCTCGTCGAGGCGTTCGGCGTGCTCCGCCGACTCCAGGACGACGGCGATGGCGCCCGAATCCGAGAGGATCCACGAGATCTGCGCGGGGGAGCTCGTCTCGTACACCGGCACCATCACGGCGCCGGCGTAGAACAGCGCGAAATCGACGAGCGTCCAGTCGTAGGTCGTGCGCGCGATGAACGCCACCTTCTCGCCGGGCTGGATGCCCGCGGCGACGAATCCCTTCGCGAGCGCGATCACCTGCCGTTCGAACTCGGCGGCGGTGACGTCGCGCCATCCGTCGGCATCGGGCACCGCGAACAACGCGCGGTCGGGGGTCGCCCGCACACGGTCGGCCAGCAGGTCGGACGTGTTGGCGTCCGGGTCGGCGGCGACGAGGGGGGAGAGGTCGAACTGGATCACGGTAACTCCTTTGGCACCGGAAGAACGTCGAGCGGTTCGTCGAGTCTATCCGCACGTCTTTCCCTGCCCCGGGTGAAGTGCGTTCCTCGGACGGGTGTCCCGGGTGGCTAGACTGCTCCGGGCCGGCCGAGCGGTGGGCCCGGAAGGGAACGCGGTGCAGAACGTCGGCATCGACATCGGGGGCACGAAGATCGCGGGCGGCGTCGTCGACGCCGACGGGACGATCATCGAGAAGCTCCGCGTCGACACCCCCATTGACCCGTCGGCCCTCGTGGATGCCGTGGTCGACATGGCCGACCACCTGCGTCGTGCCCACGAGGTGCACGCCATCGGCGTCGCGGCGGCGGGCTTCATCAGCCGCGACCGCAGCACCGTGATCTACGCGCCCAACATCGACTGGCGCGACGAGCCGCTGCGCGCGCGCCTCGAGCAGCGCCTCGACGCCCCCGTCACCATCGAGAACGACGCCAACGCCGCCGGCTGGGGCGAGTACCGCTTCGGCGCGGGCCAGGGCGTGCGCGACATGGTCATGCTGACGATGGGCACGGGAGTGGGCGGCGCCGTCGTCACCGACGGCGAGCTCTTCCGCGGCGGACACGGCATCGGAGCCGAGCTCGGGCACCTGCGTTTCGTGCGCGGGGGACACCCCTGCGGCTGCGGGCAGAACGGATGCCTCGAGCAGTACGCCTCGGGCCGCGCACTGCAGCGCGAGGCGAACGCCATCGCCGACGAGGGCGGGATCGGCGCGGCTCTCGCGGCGGTCCGCGACGAGAAGGGGGCCATCCCCGGTCCCGCCGTCTCGCGACTCGTGCTCGCGGGCGACCCGGGTGCGGTCGAGGCGCTGCGTCGGGTGGCCACGGCCCTCGGCGAGGCCTGCGGAGGCTTCCAGGCGGTGCTCGACCCCGAGGTGTTCGTCATCGGCGGGGGAGTCGCGCAGCTCGGTGCCGACCTGCTGGAACCGGTGAAACTCGCGTACGAGACGTCGCTGCCGGGATACGGTGAACGTCCGGTCGCGGAGTTCGCGATCGCACGCTTGGGCAACGACGCCGGTCTCATCGGGGTCGCCGACCTCGCCGGGAAGGAACGCTGACGATGTTCTACTGGCTCATGAAGTACCTGGTGATCGGACCGATCATCAAGGCGATCTTCCGCCCGTGGATGGTGGGCCGGCGAAACATCCCCGTCGAGGGCGCGGCGATCCTCGCCAGCAACCACCTGTCGTTCTCGGACTCGATCTTCCTGCCCCTGATGATCGACCGGCGCATGGCCTTCCTCGCCAAGAGCGACTACTTCACCGGGCGCGGTCTGAAGGGCTGGGCCACCCGCCTGTTCTTCACCGCCACGGGCCAGTTGCCCATCGACCGCTCCGGCGGCAAGGCGTCGGAGGCATCGCTCAACACCGGTCTCGGCGTGCTCGGCCGGGGCGAGCTGCTCGGCATCTACCCCGAGGGCACCCGCAGCCCCGACGGCACCCTGTACCGGGGCCGCACGGGCATCGCGCGCATGGCGCTCGAGGCGCGCGTCCCCGTCGTCCCGGTCGTCATGGTCGACACCGGCGCCGTCATGCCCATCGGTCAGCGTCTGCCGCGGGTGGGACGCGTCGGCATCGTCATCGGCGAGCCGCTCGACTTCTCGCGTTTCGAGGGCATGGAGGGCGATCGCTACGTGCTGCGGTCGGTCACCGACGAGATCATGGTGGCGCTGCAGCGCCTCGGCGAACAGCGGTACGAAGACGTGTACGCGTCGACCGTGAAGGACCGCCTGGCCACCGCGCAGGCGGCGAAGGCGCCCGCGGCGCGCCACTAGACTTCAGGGGTGAATCAGCAGCTCCACGACCTCGACCACTGGCGAACCCTGCCCATCAAGCAGCAGCCCCAGTGGTATGACGAGGCCGCGGTCGACGCGGCATCCGCAGAGCTGGCGACCCTCCCGCCGCTGGTCTTCGCCGGCGAGGTCGACAATCTGCGCGATCGCCTCGCGCGCGCCGCCGCCGGTCAAGCGTTCCTCCTGCAGGGCGGTGACTGCGCCGAGACGTTCGCCGGCGCGACCGCCGAGCAGATCCGCAACCGCATCAAGACGGTCCTGCAGATGGCCGTCGTGCTCACCTACGGGGCGTCGATGCCGGTGGTGAAGATGGGCCGCATGGCGGGCCAGTTCGCCAAGCCCCGTTCGAGCGACGTCGAGACGCGCGGTGACGTGACGCTGCCCGCCTACCGCGGCGACATCGTCAACGGGTACGACTTCACCGAGGAGTCCCGCAAGGCCGACCCGGCGCGGCTGCTCAAGGGCTACCACACGGCCGCCTCGACGCTGAACCTGATCCGCGCGTTCACGCAGGGCGGCTTCGCCGACCTGCGCGAGGTGCACAGCTGGAACAAGGGCTTCGCCAGCACCCCGGCCAACCAGGCCTACGAGAGCATGGCGACCGAGATCGACCGCGCGATCAAGTTCATGGAGGCCGCCGGCGCCAACTTCGACGAGCTCACGCGCGTCGAGTTCTACACCGGCCACGAGGGTCTGCTGATGGACTACGAGCGCCCCATGACGCGAATCGACTCGCGCACGGGCATGCCGTACAACACCTCGTCGCACTTCCAGTGGATCGGTGAGCGCACGCGCGAGCTCGACGGCGCGCACGTCGACTACTTCTCGAAGATCCGCAACCCCATCGGCGTCAAGCTCGGCCCCTCCACCACGCCCGAGACGGCGCTGGCCCTCATCGACAAGCTCGACCCCGAGCGCGAGCCCGGCCGCCTGACGTTCATCACGCGCATGGGCGCCGGCAAGATCCGCGACGCCCTGCCGCCGCTGCTCGAGGCCGTCCGCGATTCGGGCGCCACGCCGCTCTGGGTGACCGACCCGATGCACGGCAACGGCATCACCACGCCCACCGGCTACAAGACGCGTCGCTTCGACGACGTCGTCGACGAGGTGCGCGGGTTCTTCGAGGCGCACCGCTCCGTGGGCACGCACCCGGGTGGCATCCACGTCGAGTTGACCGGCGACGACGTCACCGAGTGCCTGGGCGGCTCCGAGATGATCGACGAGGCCACCCTCGCGACCCGCTACGAGAGCCTGTGCGACCCGCGTCTGAACCACCGGCAGAGCCTCGAGCTGGCGTTCCTCGTCGCCGAGGAGCTCGAGAAGCGCTGAGCCGCGTCTCCGTCGCCTCGACGCCCCCGATCCGCTGTGGTCGGGGGCGTCGTGCGTGTGCGTGTGGTGTCGCAGCCCGCGCGCGCCGATCAGCGCACGGACCCGCGCGCTACAGCGTCGGGGTCAGGGTGATCGTCGAGCCCTGGGGCGCGGTGCCGCCGGCCTTCGGGTTCGTCGCGCGCACCTTGTAGATGTCCCAGTACTTGAACCCGAGCGGCAGTGTGCCGTCGTCGATGCCCGCGTTGACCTGGAATCCGAGGTTCTCGAGCGCGTTCACCGCGTCGCGGATCGTCATGCCCACGATGTTGCCGGGGATCTCCACCGGGC
The DNA here is from genome assembly GCF_001423785.1 of Microbacterium sp. Leaf179. Taxonomy (NCBI): domain Bacteria; kingdom Bacillati; phylum Actinomycetota; class Actinomycetes; order Micrococcales; family Microbacteriaceae; genus Microbacterium; species Microbacterium sp. Leaf179. Next base: position 1,550,603 of record NZ_LMPH01000001.1, read on the forward strand.
GCGGCCCGATCGAGACAGTCAGGGGAACGGTGTCGCCGGGGCGCCAGTTGCCGCCGCCGTCGCGGTCGCCGATGCCGATGATGTTCCCGGATGCCACGGAGTTGCTGTACTCCTCGGTCGTCGACGTCTCGAGTCCCACGGCGTTGAGCGCCCGCTCGGCCTGCGACTGCGAGCGGCCGGTGACGTCGGGGATCGGCCCGAGCGAGACGACCAGTGAGGCCGCGTCGCCTTCGTAGACCGTGCAGCCCGAGGTGCAGTCGATCGCGTTCGCGCCGGAGCGGGGGATGACCGACGCCGACAGCACGGTGCCGTCGCCGGCATCCGCGAACTCCCGCGTCGGGTCGCCGACGCCCACGACGGCCGCCTGCAGGATGCCGGTGACCTCGTCGGCGCTCTTCCCGGCCAGCTCGGGAATCTGATGGGTCGCGGGCCCGATCGATACGAAGACGGTGACGACCGTGTCTTTGTCGAGTCGTTCTCCCGCGGCCGGATCGGTTCCGACGGTCGTTCCCGCCGGGATCTCACGATCGGTGACCTCTTGCGCCTGTCCGCGCAGGTGCTCCTGGATGAGCAGGGCCTCGGCGTCGGCGTAGCTGCGCTGCGAGACGTCGGGCACGGCGACGAGCGATCCCGGGCCGGAACCGAAGTACCAGCCCGTGCCGGCGGCGCCCGTGGCCAGCAGCAGCACGAGCATGAGCATCCAGATGCCGCGGGCGGTGCGGCGGCGGGTCTTCGTGCGGAGCCGGGCGGCGTTGTCGGGCTCGTCGGCGGGCGCCGACGGCAGGGACGCGGTCTGCGGCAGCACCTTGGTGAGCTCTCGGGACTCCGCCGCGGTCGCCGGGCTCGTTGTGCCGACCGAGACGGCGCGGGCCACCTGCGGGGCGAGGCCCAGTTCCTTCTCGACGGCGCGCAGGCGCTCGAGCATCACCGCGGCGTCGAGCGGCCGGTCGTCGGGCTCGCGCTCGGTCGACCACAGCACGAGCTCGTCGAGCTGCTCGGGGACGGAGGGGTTCTTCGCGCTCGGGCGGGGCACGGAGTCGGTGGCGTGCTGGTAGGCGATCTGCATCGGCTGCTCGCCCTTGTAGGGCTGCTCGCCGGTGAGCATCTCGTACAGCATGATGCCGAGCGAGTAGATGTCGCTGCGGGCGTCGGCGGTGCCGCGCGTGACCAGCTCGGGAGCCAGGTAGGCGATCGTCCCCATCAGCTGGGCGCCGCTGGCGGTGTTCGCCGTGGTGGCTCGGGCGAGACCGAAGTCGCCGATCTTGATGCGGCCGTCCTCGGCCAGCAGCACGTTCTCGGGCTTCACGTCGCGGTGCACGATGCCGGCGCGGTGCGCGGCGGCCAGCCCCGAGAGGATGGCATCCATGATCGTCAGGGTCTGATCGACCGTGAGGCGCTTGTGCTCGCGCAGAAGCTCGCGCAGCGTGATGCCGGGCAGGTACTCCATGACCAGGTAGGCCATCTCGCCGTCCTGGCCCTGGTCGAAGACGTTCACCACGTGCGGGTCGCTCAGGCGCGCCGCCGAGCGGGCCTCCTGGATGAACCGGCTCTGGAACACGGTGTCGTCGCTGAGGTGCCCGTGCATGACCTTCAGCGCGACGCGGCGCTCGAGGCGCAGATCGGTCGCGACGTACACGGTCGCCATGCCGCCGCGCGCAATGCGCGCGCGGACCCGGTACCGGCCGTCGACGAGACGGCCGATCAGCGGGTCGGCCTGCTGACTCGTGCTCACGGGTCGAGTCTACGGAGCGCCCCCTGGGAGCCCGGGCAACGGCTCACCGCCACCTCAGCCGAGAACGGCGAGCCAGGTGGTCGCGGGCTGCTCCCATTGCGCGTAGCGATCGGGGTAGGCCGAGATCTGCACGGCCTGAGCCGCGTCGACGTACGACAGCTGCTCCCAGCCCTCGATGTCGAGCAGTCCGCGCGTGTCGGAGCCGTTGGGGTCGGCGGATCCGCCGTAGAAGGCCCGGGTCGATCGGTCGCGGTCGAGGATCTGCTCGGGCGAGCCCCACCCCGTGCTGGGCCGCTGCTGGAAGAGACCGCGCGAGTCGCGGTCGCCCCCGTCGAGGTTGCGCAGCCACGACTCCTGCATCGCGGTGCCGAGGGCGATCCGGATGCCGTGATCCGACACGCCGAGCTCCCGCCCGATCCGGATGATGAGGCGCGCGTTCTCGGACTGCTCGGCGTCGAGTCCGGGAGCGGTCGCCGGGGGGAGCGCCGCCGGGGCGGGAGCCGACGGAGCGGAGCCGGAGGGGATCCGCAGCACCTCGCCGGGGTAGATGATCGACGAACGCGTGAGGTCGTTGGCGGCGAGGACGGCGTCGATCGAGACACCGTGGGCGGCGGCGATCGCCGAGACGGTGTCTCCCGGTCGCACCTCGTAGGTGGGCGTCGGGGCGTCAGCGGGAGCCGCCGGCGGCGCGGCCGCGGCGACGAGGGCGAGGACCTGCCCGGGGCGGATGACGGCGGAGGCGTCGAGCCCGTTGGCCGCGAGCACCGCCGCGGTGTCGAGGCCGTGGGCACGGGCGATGCCCCAGACGGTGTCGCCCGCCTGCACGGTGTAGGTGGCCGATGCCGCGAGCGCGGCCGTGGCGGGAACGTCGAGCGCGCGGGGCGCCGGCGGCAGCGCCGCGAGGGGCGGGGCGGGTGGCGTCGCGTGCGCGGCGTGCTCGCCCGTGAGGGCCAGGGCGATGGAACCGGCCACCGCGGCCGGCCAGATCGCGGCGACCCGCTTTGCCGTGGAGATCTTCGCGGTGGGCGGCGTCGATGCGGCCGGGGCCGGCGCGGCGAGAGAGGGGAGTCGTTGCATGGTGGGGGATGTCCGTTCTTCCGACTTCCTTCGACGCTCGCACGGGCTGTGAGAGATGTCAACGCGTGGGGCTGGTGTGACGCGTGTGACCCGACCCGGCGCGGCCGCGCCGGCACTCCTGCCCGCGCGGAGGGTGAGATAGTGGCATCGTGACCGACACTTCCCCCTATGAGACCGCCTGGCTGACCCTCCCCGATCTGGTGGAGATCCTGGACGAGCCCCTCGGCCGGGTGCGTCGTCTGCTCGACGAGAACTACCTGGTCGGCTCGCGTCGGCACGGTGCGCTGCGTGTTCCCGAGGTCTTCCTGGTCGACGGTCGTCCCCTCGCGTCGCTGCGCGGCACGATCATCGTGCTGCACGACGCCGGGTACGACGAGGACGAGACGATCGACTGGCTGCTGACGCCCGAGGACAGCATCGGCGTCGCCCCCATCGAGGCGCTGCGCGCCGGTCGCAAGAGCGAAGTGCGCCGCGTCGCGGCATCGCTCGCCTGAGCCCCCCGCCCGCGCGGGCGCCGGATGTCGCCGCGTCAGGCGGAGCGTTCGGTGGCCGCCCGCGCCAACGCACGCAGTTCGCCGACGGCCGAGGCGCCCAGGCGCGCGTCGGTCAGGGCGGCGTCGGCTCGACGGGCGTAGTCGGCGATGAGCTCCTCGGTGCGAGCCAACGCGCCGGTGTCGACGATCGTGCGCTGCAGGCCCGCGATCCGGTCGGCGTCGAGTGTGGCGTCGCCGAGCAACGCGTCGATCTCGCGGCGTTCGGCCTCGGGCAGCGATTCCCGGGCGTAGGCGACGAGCACGGTGCGCTTGCCCTCGCGCAGGTCGTCGCCGACGGGCTTGCCGGTGACGACGCTGTCGCCGAACACGCCCAGCACGTCGTCGCGCAGCTGGAAGGCCATTCCCACGTCGTGCCCGAAATGCCCGAGGGCCTCGAGCTGCGCGTCGTCGGCCCCGGCGAGTTCGGCGCCGATGAGCAGCGGCTGCTGGATGCTGTAGCGCGCCGACTTGTACGACGCGATGCGCAGCGCCCGCTCGGCGTGGGTGTCGTCGGGGTAGACGACGTGGGCCGACTCCTCGGCGACGTCGAGGAATTGCCCGATCGTGACGTCGCGGCGCATCCGCGCGTAAGCCCGCCGGGTGGCACCGGCGGTCGCGGCTCCGTCGAGCCCTTCTTCGAGCAGGTCGTCGCTCCAGGCGACGAGGAGGTCGCCCAACAGGATGGCGCCCGAGCGTCCGAAGGTCTCGGGGTCGCCGGTCCACCCGGCTTCGCCGTGCGCGTTCTGCAGGGCGCGGTGCGCGGCCGGCTGACCCCGTCGCGTGTCGGAGTTGTCGACGAGGTCGTCGTGCACGAGGGCCGCGGCGTGGAACACCTCGAGCGACGACGCCACCGCGAGGGCGGCGTCGTCGAGGCCGTGCGCCTCGGGGTGGTCGAGCTCGTCGACCGCGCGCCAGCCGGTGAGGCAGAAGCGCGCGCGCAGGCGCTTTCCGCCGCGGAGGGCGGCGGCACCGGAGCGGGTGAGCGCTTCGGCCTCGGGGCCGAGCATGGCCGCGTACGATAGCTGATCAGAGAGGAACTTGTCGAGTCGCTGGGAAACAGCTTCGATCGGTTCCGGGGAGGCTGGCACGGGCCTAGCCTAGTGATCCACGCCGCGCGTAGAATCGTCCGCACCGAACAACAGAGGGGGATGCATGCCACTCTCCGAACAGGAGCAGCGTCTGCTGGATGAGATGGAGCGCCATCTCATGAGCAACGACACCGATGTCGTCACCGCCCCCAGTCGCGCCCTGAGCTATCGCAACATCGTCCTCGGCTCGATCCTCGTTCTCGCGGGGCTCGGAGCGCTGGTGGTCGGTGTGTCGATCGGCTTCAACACCGGGTTCCTCGGCATCGCCATCGGGGTCGTCGGATTCCTGCTCATGGTGGGCGGCGTCGTCTTCGCCGTCACGCCGATGCGCGGCTCCGCTCCCACGGCGCCCGTCGCCTCCGCACCGGGTGCACGCGCCCCTCGCGCGGCGAGCACGTCGTTCATGGACCGCATGAACGATCGGTGGGACCGCCGCCGCGAAGGGCACTGACCCTCCCGCATCCTGAATCAGCACCGGCTCTTCCGAGCCGGTGCTTTTTCGTGCGCGCGGGGAGCGGGTTGCGACGGAATGGGGCGAGTGGGGGAGTGCCCCTTTTTCGCCGTGCCCCCTCCCTTTTGCTCCACCGGCCGTCTTCGCACGGTGTTCGACCGTTCTCGAGCCGCGGAAAGACGCGGATCTCGTCGCGCCGTCGAGGGAGGGCCAGCAACAGTACACGGCGGCATTCCTTCGCGGAAGATCGCAGGATTCGATAGCTAAGTGGAGGGCAGTGGAGTAAAGTGGGGGAAACTTCGCTGGCCGGACGAAGGGGGTGGACGCTCGAATGCTGCTCGGAACGCACAGCCCCAAGCTCGACGACAAAGGGCGCGTCATCCTGCCCGCGAAGTTCCGTGACGATCTCGGAGCCGGAGTGGTGATCACCCGGGGGCAGGACCGCTGCCTCTACGTGTTCAGCACCGAGGAATTCGAGCGCGTGCACGAGCGGATCCGCGAGGCCCCGCTCAGCAACAAGCAGGCCCGCGACTTCCTGCGCATGTTCCTCTCGGGGGCCAGCGCCGAGAAGCCCGACAGCCAGAACCGCATCACCGTTCCCCCGGCGCTGCGCGCCTACGCCGGGCTCGGTCGCGAGCTGGTCGTCACGGGTGTCGGCGCCCACGCCGAGATCTGGGATGCCGAGGCCTGGAACGCCTACGCCGAGAGCAACGAAGACACGTACGCCGAGATGGAGCAGGAGGTGATCCCGGGACTGTTCTGACCCTCCGGCTGTGATGTCCAGCCGCACGCCCTGACGCACTTCCCCGGCGCCAGGTCCTGCGGATGGGCATCAGAGCCCGAGGTTTCGGAGCCCGACATCATGGACATCCGCGACATCCATGCCCCCGTTCTTCTCGAACGCTGCGCCGAGCTGCTGGCGCCCGCGCTCCAGCGCCCCGGCTCCGTCTTCGTCGACGGCACGCTGGGCATGGGCGGGCACTCCGAGGCCTTCCTCGAGCGCTTCCCGACGACCCGCCTGATCGGCCTCGATCGCGACACCGACGCCCTGCGCATCGCGGGGGAGCGGCTGGCCCGCTTCGGCGACCGCGTCACCCTCGTGCACACCGTCTACGACGGCATCGCCGAGGCCGTGGCATCCGCGGGGGTGAAGAAGGTCGACGGCATCCTCTTCGACCTCGGAGTCTCGTCGCTGCAGCTCGACGAGGCCTCCCGCGGCTTCGCCTACGCGCAGGACGCCCCGCTCGACATGCGCATGGACCAGACCAGCGGCATCACCGCCGCGCACGTGGTGGCCACCTACGGCGAGGGCGATCTGCGTCGCATCTTCGAGCGGTACGGCGAAGAGAAGCTCGCCGGCCGCTACGCCCGGGCGATCATCGCCGCTCGCGCCGTCGCGCCCCTGGAGCGCTCGGGTCAGCTGGTCGACGTGCTGCAGGCCGCGACCCCCGCCGCCGTGCTGCGTGAGCGCCACCCCGCCAAGCGCGTCTTCCAGGCGCTGCGCATCGAGGTCAACGCCGAGCTGTCGGTCCTCGAACGCACGATTCCCGCGGCCCTCGGCACCCTCTCGGTCGGCGGGCGCATCGTCGTGCTGTCGTACCAGTCGCTCGAGGATCGCCTCGTCAAGCGCGTGTTCGCCGACGCCTCGACCTCGACCGCCCCCCGGGGGCTTCCCGTCGAGCTGCCCGAGCACGCGCCGAAGTTCCGCCTGCTCGTCCGTGGAGCCGAGCTCGCCGGAGACGACGAGCGGGCCGTCAACCCCCGTGCCACCCCCGTGCGTCTGCGCGCGGCCGAGCGAATCCAGGAGGACGCATGAGTGCCGCCCAGACCGTCGATGCGGACTTCCTCCCGGATTTCCCGGCGCCGGTGCGCGAACCGCGCCGACTCCACGTCGTCGCCCCCGCGCGTCGCCGCGCTCCGCGCCGCCTGTTCGGCGTGATCGCCGTCACCGGCGCGCTGGCCATCGTGCTCGTGCAGATGGGGCTCGGCATCCTGACCACTCAGAGCTCGTTCGAGATCGCGTCGCTCACCCAGCAGCAGCGCGACCTGACGTACCAGAAGCAGATCCTCGCCGACGACAACGCCGGGCTCAGCTCGCCCCAGTACCTCGCGGCCAACGCCGCCGCCCTCGGCATGGTCATCGACGAGTCGCCGACCTACCTGCGCCTGAGCGACGGCGCCGTCATCGGTAGCGACAAGCCCGCCGACGCCGTCTCGTCGGTGGATGCCATGGGCCGAGGTTCGGTGCGCAACGCCCTGATCGCCGACAAGCCGCTCGTGACCAACCCGCAGGCGCCCGTCGCCCCCGCGGCCGCGGCGCCGACGGACCCGGCGGCGGCGGCGCCGACGGACCCGGCGGCCCCCACCGATGCCACGCCCCCCGCCGAATCGGCGACACCCCCGTCGATCAGCGACGGTCTGCCGACTCCCGCGACACGATGAGACCCATGACGACGACTACCCACCGGTCCCCTCGGCGTCGCACCGTCGTCGCTCTCGCGATCGTCCTCACCGTCCTGCTCGCCTTCGTGGTGCGCCTCGTCGACATCCAGGTCGTCAACGCGAAGGAGCACGTCGACGACTCGCTCGCGATGGGGCTCCAGAACTCCCGCGTCGAGTACGCCTCGCGCGGCTCGATCGTCGACGAGAACGGCGTGATCCTGGCGTCGAGCGTGAACCGCTACGACGTGCAGGTCGACCCCATGCTCGCGATCAAGGGCGTGACCACCCGCGACGACGACGAGAACGAGACCACGACGGGATGGCCCGAGATCGCCGCGAAGATCGCGGCCGTCACCGGGCAGGATGCCGCCGACGTCGAGGCGAGCGTCACCGACGCCGTCGCCGAGAACCCCGACTCGCGCTACGCCATGATCACCAAGAACGTCTCGACCGAGCAGTACCGCGCGCTGGTCGCCCTCGGTCTGCCGTTCCTGAGCTTCCCGCCCCAGGCCGGCCGCGTGTACCCCGACGGCGCCGTCGGCGGAAACCTCATCGGCTTCGTCGGCAGCGACGGTCAGCCCCTCGCCGGGCTGGAGGCGGCCGACAACGACTGCCTCGCCTCCACCAACGGCAAGGTCGTCTTCCAGCAGAGCCGTGACGGCGTGGTGCTGCCGGGCACCGAGACCGTGGCCGAGCCCGCGGTCGACGGCGGCACGCTCAAGCTCACCGTCGATCGCGACCTGCAGTGGTACATGGGCCAGCTCATCGCCGAGCAGGTGCAGAACACGGGATCGCTGCGCGGCACGATCACCGTCGTCGAGGCCAAGACGGGCAAGATCCGCGCGCTGGCGGAGTACCCCACCGTCGACCCGAACAACCCCACCGCGACCCCGTCGGAAGACCGGGGGAGCCGGGCGTTCTCGAGCCCCTTCGAGCCGGGCTCCACGTTCAAGGCGCTCACCACCGCGATCGGTCTGGACAGCGGCTCGTACACGCCCGACACGACCGTCACCGCGTCGTCGCGCGAGGTGCTCGGCGGCGACGCCCGCGTCTCCGACGCGTTCTCGCACGGCCCCAACGTCTACACGCCCGCGGGCGTGCTCATCGACTCCTCGAACGTCGGCATCTCGAAGTTCGGCGAGATGATCCCCAAAGAAACGCGCTACGACTACCTGCAGAAGTTCGGCATGGGCTCGCTCAGCGCGATCGACTTCCCGGGCGAATCCGGCGGCATCCTGCACCCGGCCCAGGACTGGGACACGCAGACCTTCTACAACACCACCTTCGGTCAGGGCCTGTCGGTCACCGTGCCGCAGCTCGTGGGCGCGTACCAGACCATCGCCAACGGCGGGCTCAAGATGCCGCTGTCGTTGGTCGAGGGGTGCACCGCCGCCGACGGCACCGTCACCGACGTCCCGTCGACCGAGGGCACGCAGGTGGTCTCCACCGACACCGCGCGCGCGGTCTCGCTCATGCTCGAGAACGTCGCCACCCAGGGCGAGCTGGCCTCGAAGATCGCCATCCCCGGCTACCGCATCGCGATCAAGACCGGAACCGGCGAGAAGGTCGACGAGAACACCGGGGCGTACAAGCCCGACGCGTACTTCACGACCATGATCGGCTTCGCCCCCGCCGACGACCCGCAGTACGTCGTCGCGGTCAACCTCGACGAACCGCGGACGGTAAAATCGTCGGCGGCCACCGCCCCCGCGTTCCAGAAGGCCCTCACGCAGGTTCTCAAGACCTACCGCGTGATCCCGTCCGGAACCACGACCCCCGAACTGCCCAAGTTCGGCTGAGACACCGCCGACGCCGGTCTCGTCTCGGTAACGAATGCGACACGGAAAGGGCGTCCGCACAGCAATGATCTCCACCAGCCTCTCCCACCTCGCCGACGTGCTCGGCGGGCGCCTCGTCGTCCGCGGCACCGACACCCCCGACACCCCCGACACCACCGTCTCGGGCGACGTCGACACCGACTCGCGCCTCATCGAGCCCGGCGGCATCTTCGTCGCCAAGCCCGGCGAGGCCACCGACGGCCACCTGTTCGTCGCCGCCGCGGTCGAGCGCGGGGCGGCGCTGGCGATCGTGGAACGCGAGCTCGACGACGCGGTGAGCCAGATCGTCGTCGCCGATGCCGTGGCCGCGCTCAGCGACCTCGCCCGCGACGTCGTGGGTCGGGTACGCGCCGGGGGAGACCTGCGGATCGTCGGCATCACCGGCTCCAACGGCAAGACGACGACCAAGAACCTGCTGGCCCGCATCCTCTCCGACGAGGGCGACACCGTCTCGCCCCGCGCCTCGTTCAACAACGAGGTCGGCGCTCCTCTCACGATGCTCCGCGTCACCGACGACACCCGCTACCTGGTGAGCGAGTTCGGCGCGAGCGGCCCCGGGGCCATCGCCCACCTCGCCGGCCTCGTCACCCCCGACATCGGCGTCGTGCTGATGGTCGGCATGGCGCACGCCGGGGGCTTCGGCGGAATCGAGTCGACCTTCCACGCCAAGAGCGAGCTCGTGCGCGCGACGCGTCCCGGCGGCCTCGCCGTGCTCAACGCCGACGACCCCCGGGTCGCCGCGATGGAGCCGATCGCGCGCGAGCGCGACCTCGAGGTGCGGTGGTTCGGCCGGGGCGAGCGCGCGCAGGTGCGGGCCGTCGACGTCGAGGTCTCGGCATCCGGCACCCGCGCCGATCTGCTGGTCGACGGCGAGCCCCACACCCTCACCCTGCACGTGCTCGGCGAGCACCACGTCATGAACGCTCTCGCGGCCCTCACGGCGGCCATCGCCCTGGGCGTGTCGGCGGCCGACGCGATCGCGCGACTCGAGACCGTCGAGATCGCCGAGCGGTGGCGCATGCAGCCGCTCGGCTCCGACCGGGTGCGCATCATCAACGACGCGTACAACGCCAGCCCCGACTCCATGGCCGCAGCTCTTCGTACCCTCGCGCAGATCACCGGGCCCGACGAGCGCACGGTCGCGGTCCTCGGCGCGATGAGCGAGCTCGGGGAGTACGCCGACGAGGAGCACGATCGCGTGGGCCTGCTCGCGGTGCGCCTGCGCATCCAGCGCATCGTCATCGTGGGGCCCGAGGCGCGGCGCATGTTCCTCGAGGCCATCGCCCAGGGGTCCTGGGACGGCGAGGCGGTCTTCTTCGCCGACGCCGACGCCGCCTACGACTACCTCTCGACCGAACTGCGCGACGGTGACCGCGTGCTGGTGAAGTCGTCGAACTCGGCGGGGCTCCGGCATCTCGGCGACCGTCTGGGAGACTTGTTCGCGTGAGATCACTTCTGACGTCGGCGGCGATCTCGCTGGCCTTCACCCTCTTCCTCACCCCGGTGTTCCTCCGGTGGTTCCGGAAGTGGGGCTGGGGTCAGGTCATCCGCACGCCCGAGAACGTGCACAACCCCTCGCACGGGGCCAAGCGCGGCACGCCCACCATGGGCGGCACGATCTTCATCCTCGGCACGATGATCGGCTACTTCATCGGCTCGTACGCGGGCAACAACCCGCCCACGATCTCCGGCCTGCTCGTGCTGTGGCTCATGCTCGGCTTCGGCGTGGTCGGCTTCATCGACGACTACATGAAGATCCGCCAGCAGCGCAGTCTCGGCCTCTCGGGCTGGCGCAAGATCGCCGGCCAGGTCATCGTCGTCGTCCCCTTCGCGATCGTGGCGCTGAACGCCCGGAACGCCTTCGGCCAGGCCCCCGCGTCCGAGTACATCTCGGTCTTCCGCGACATCCAGGTGCTGTCGCTGTTCGCCCTCGGCCCGATCCTCGGGTGGCTGCTGTACCTCGCGTGGATCTCGCTCATCGGCACGGCGGCGTCGAACTCCGTCAACGTCGCCGACGGCCTGGACGGGTTGGCCGCGGGATCGGGCATCTTCGTCGTCGGCGCGTACAGCCTGATGGCCTTCTGGCAGAACAAGCAGATGTGCGCCGACGTGCTCGACGCGTCGGTGCAGGCCGGATGCTATGCCGTCCGCGACCCGTTCGACCTCGCCATCGTCTCGGCGTCGTTCGTGGGCGCCCTGGTCGGATTCCTCTGGTGGAACGCCCCCAAGGCCAAGGTCTTCATGGGGGACTGCGGGTCGATGGCCATCGGCGGCGTGATCGCCGCGATGGCGATCTTCACCCGCACCGAACTGCTGCTCGTGCTCATCGCCGGCGTCTACGTCATCGCGTCGGGGTCGGTCATCCTGCAGCGCGCGTACTTCAAGATCACCCGTGGCAAGCGCCTGTTCCTCATGAGTCCGCTGCACCACCACCTCGAGATGAGGGGGTGGCCCGAGGTCACCATCGTGGTGCGCATGTGGATCATCGCGGGGCTCCTCGCCGTCTCCGGCATCGGTTTCTTCTACGTCGAATGGCTCGCACGCGTATGACCTCTCTCGCCTCCCTCACCAGCTGGCACGCCGACTGGAAGGGTCTGCGCGTCGTCGTCCTCGGCCTGTCCGTCACCGGGTTCTCGGCCGCCGACACGCTCAGCGAGCTCGGCGCCGACGTGCTCGTGGTGACCGAGCGGGCGGATGCCGAGTACTCGCGGTTGCTGCCCGTGCTCGGCGTGCGGCTGCACGAGGGCCCGCTCGACACCGTCCCGCACGAGCTCACCGCGTTCGCGCCCGACGTGGTCGTGGCCTCGCCCGGATTCGCGCCGCACCACCCCGTCATCCGGTGGACGCAGGAGCAGGGCATCGCGCTCTGGGGCGACATCGAGCTCGCGTGGCGCGTGCGCGACAAGGTGGTGCGTCCCGACGGCCGCCCCGCCGACTGGGTGCTCATCACCGGCACCAACGGCAAGACCACCACGACCCGGCTCACGGCCGAGATGCTCGTGGCGGCGGGCCTGCGCGCCGCTCCCGTGGGCAACATCGGCACCCCGGTGCTCGATGCCGTGCGCGATCCCAACGGGTTCGACGTGCTCGTCGTCGAGCTGTCGAGCCACCAGCTCTGGTACCTCAACCTGCAGACCGGCGACGACGCGCTGTCGCCGCACGCGGCGGTGTGCCTCAACCTCGCCGACGACCACCTCGAGTGGCACGGCGGGGCCGACGCCTACCGCGACGCCAAGGCCGGCGTCTACGCCCGCACGCGCGTGGCGTGCGTCTACAACAAGGCCGACGACGCCACCCGCGAGATGGTCGAAGACGCCGAGGTCGTCGAGGGCGCCCGCGCCGTCGGCTTCGACCTGGGCGTTCCGGGGCCGAGCGACGTCGGTGTGGTCAACGGCATCCTGGTCGACCGCGCCTTCCTCGAGGAGCGCGCCACCTCGGCCCTCGAGCTGACGACCGTCGCCGACCTGGCCACCCGCGGCCTCGCCGCCCCCCACGTCGTCTCCAACATCCTCGCCGCGAGCGCCCTCGCGCGCTCGCTCGGCGCGACGCCGGCGCAGATCCACGACGCGCTCGAGCGGTTCCGTCTCGATCCGCACCGCATCCAGGTCGTCGGCGCTCACGCGGGCGTCACCTGGGTCGACGACTCGAAGGCGACCAACCCGCACGCGGCGGCCTCGTCGCTCGCCGCGTACCCGGGCTCGGTCTGGATCGTCGGGGGTCTGCTGAAGGGCGTCGACCTCGGCGAACTCGTCCGCGCCCGCGGTGGTGCGGTGCGCGCCGCGATCGTGATCGGCACGGTGCGCGACGATATCGTCGCGGCGTTCGCGCGACACGCCCCCGCGGTGCCGCTGTTCGAGATCGACCACGCCGAGACTGAAGACGTCATGGCGCAGGTCGTGGAACTGGCGGCGGCCGTCGCCCGGGACGGAGACACGGTTCTCCTCGCCCCGGCAGCGGCGTCGTTCGATCAGTTCTCGTCCTACTCCGACCGCGGCGAACGCTTCGCCGACGCGGTGCGGACGTGGATCTCGCGGCACGACGACGGAGCATCTCGATCGCAGGACTGAGGGGACACGCGTGACCACGACGGCGCCTCGTTCCCGGCAGACCCCCGACGAGCCCGCCCGCGCGGGTCTCGCGGCGCGGGTGTCGCTCGGTCGGGCCTTCCGGCCGGTGCCGAGCGAGTTCCTGCTCATCACGTCGGCGGCGCTCCTGCTCACCGGCTTCGGCCTGGTGATGGTGCTGTCGGCCACCTCGGCTCTCGACGGTGCGCAGAGCCCGTTCGAGCACGTGCTCAAGCAGGGCGTGTTCGCCGTCATCGGCATCCCCCTGATGTTCGTACTCAGCCGCGCCCCGCTGAAGTTCTGGAAGCGCATGGCGTGGCCGGCGTTGATCCTGGCCACGATGTTCCAGCTGCTGGTGTTCACCCCGCTGGGCATCTCGGCCAACGGAAACCGCAACTGGATCAACCTCGCGGGTATCCAGGCCCAGCCCGCGGAGTTCCTCAAACTCGCGCTCGCGCTGTGGCTGGGCTACGTGCTCTTCCGCAAGCAGACGCTGCTCGGCAACTGGCGCCACGTCTTCATCCCCATCGTTCCGGTGGGGGCGCTCGTCATCGCCACCGTCATGGGGGGCAAAGACCTCGGCACCGCGATGATCCTCGTGCTCGTGCTGCTGGGGGCGCTGTTCTTCTCGGGGGTGCGGCTGCGCATCTTCCTGCTGCCGGCGATCGGTGCGATCGGGGCGGTGGCGCTGCTCGCCATCACCAGCGCTGACCGCATGCGGCGCATCATGAGCTTCCTCGACCAGGACTGCATCGCGAACTACCTCGGCGACTGCTACCAGCCGCTGCACGGCATCTGGGGTCTGGCCGCCGGGGGAGTGTTCGGGGTGGGCCTGGGCAACTCGGCCGAGAAGTACGACTGGCTCCCGGCCGCGGCCAACGACTACATCTTCGCCATCGTCGGCGAGGAGCTCGGTCTGATCGGCTGCATCGTCGTGCTCGCGCTGTTCGCGCTCTTCGCCGTGGGGGCGTTCCACATCATCCGCCGCACCGACGACCCGTTCGTGCGCATCGTGTGCGGCGCGATCACCATCTGGATCATCGGCCAGGCCCTGATCAACGTCGCGGTCGTGCTGCGCGTGTTCCCCGTGCTGGGTGTCCCGTTGCCGTTCATGTCGCAGGGTGGAACCTCGCTGCTGTCGGTGCTCATCGCCTGCGGCGTGCTGCTGTCGTGCGCGCGCACGCTGCCCGACCGCCGCGCCGTCGCCGAGCTTCCCGCGCGCGCCCCGCGGCGCCGTGCGGCGACCGCCCCGGCGACGAAGACCCGCACGCGCTGAGATGCGGGGAGTCGGCGCCGGGCCGCACCGCGCCGTCCGGAACGCGCTCCCGCGTCTCTGAGTAGGCGAACAGCCCACCCGGCGTCCGCCCCGCGCCGCCCGGAACGCGCTCCCGCGTCGCTGAGTGGGCGAACAGCGCACCCGGCGTCCGCCTCGCGCGGAACGCTCCGCGGTTCTGGCTAGGGTCGTACGGTGACGACTTACCTCCTCGCCGGCGGCGGTACCGCCGGGCACGTGAACCCCCTCCTCGCCGTCGCCGACGGTCTGCGCGCGCGCGATGCGTCGGCCGACGTGCTGGTGCTGGGCACCCGCGAGGGTCTCGAGGCCCGCCTCGTGCCGCTGCGGGGCTACGAGCTGCTCACGGTGGCGAAGGTGCCGTTCCCGCGTCGACCCAACCGGGCAGCGGCCGTGTTCCCGGCTCAGTTCCTGCGGGCGGTCGCGGTGGTGCGCCGCCTGATCCGCGAGCGTGGTGTCGATGTCGTGGTGGGCTTCGGCGGCTATGCCGCAGCCCCCGCGTACGTCGCGGCGCGCCGCGAGCGGGTGCCCTTCGTGGTCCACGAGGCCAACGCCAAGCCGGGCCTGGCGAACGTGCTCGGAGCGCGGGGGGCGGCGGGGGTGGGCGTGGCCTTCGAGGGCACACCGCTGCGCGGCGCGCGCGTGGTGGGCATGCCGCTGCGGCGCGAGATCGTCGAGCTCGACCCCGCGGCCCTCCGCGACGAGGCCGCCACCCATTTCGGGTTGGATGCCGCCCGCCCCACGCTCCTCGTCTTCGGCGGCTCGCTCGGGGCGTTGCGACTGAACGCGGCGTTCGGAGAGGCATGGCGAGACGTGCTCGACGCCGGTTGGCAGCTGCTGCACGTCACCGGACAGAACTCCGACCTGCCCGACCCCGGCGTCGACGGGTACGCCGTCGTGCGGTACGTCGACCGCATGGACCTCGCGTTCGCCCTCGCCGACTTCATCGTCTCGCGCTCGGGTGCGGCCACCGTGAGCGAGATCAGCGCTCTCGGCATCCCCGCCGTGTACGTGCCCTACGCCGTCGGCAATGGCGAGCAGCGGCTGAACGCCGCGGCGGCGGTCCGCGCGGGTGCCGCCCTGCTCATCGACGACGCGGACCTCACCCCCGAGCGTGTGAGGAGCGAGGTGGTGCCGCTGCTGCGCGACGACGAGCGCCGCAACACCATGCGCTCCGCGGCCGCGCGCACCGGCATCCGGGTCGGGACCGAGAACGTCATCGCCCTCGTCGACGAGGCGCTCGCCCGCTGACGCACGCTCCCGGGCGCGCCGAGGCCTGGGCCCCGGGTGGGCGACGTAAACTCGCATTCGCCATGATCAGACCCGACCTGAGTCTCCCCCTCCCCGAGTCCATCTCCTCCGCGCACTTCATCGGTGTCGGCGGCTCGGGCATGTCCGGACTCGCGCGCATGTTCCTCGACCGCGGCATCCGGGTGTCCGGGTCCGATCGCTCCGACAGCGCGGCGCTGCGCGACCTCGCCGCGCGCGGAGCCACGGTGCACGTCGGCCACGACGCGGCGCACCTCGGCGACGCCGACACGGTCGTGCACACGGGGGCGATCTGGCCCGAGAACCCCGAGTTCGTCACGGCGAAGCAGCGGGGGCTGCACGTCATCCACCGCTCGCAGGCGCTGCACTGGCTCATCGGTGGTCGCCGTCTCGTGTCGGTCGCCGGCGCGCACGGCAAGACCACGTCGACCGGCATGATCGTCACGGCGCTGCGTGCCCTCGACGAGGACCCGACGTTCGTCAACGGCGGCGTGATCGCCGACCTCGGCGCCTCCAGCGGCACGGGGGGCGACGAGCTGTTCGTGATCGAGGCCGACGAGTCCGATGGCACGTTCGAGCTGTACGACACCTCGGTGGCGCTCATCACCAACGTCGACCCCGACCACCTCGACCATTACGGCTCGCGCGATGCGTTCGACGCCGCCTTCGCCCGCTTCGCCGATGCCGCGCGCGAGGCCGTCGTCATCTCGTCCGACGACGCCGGCGCCCGCGCGGTGCGCGAGCGCATCACGCACGCCCACGTCGTCACCTTCGGCGAGGATCCCTCCGCCGACGTCCGGCTGACCGGCATCCGCACCGACGGCCCCGTCGCCTTCACACTCACCGCCGACGGCGAGAGCGTCGAGGTGCAGCTGCGCGTCCCCGGTGCGCACAACGCGGTCAACGCCGCGGGTGCCGTCGCGGTGCTGCGCGTGCTCGGCCACCCGCTCGCCGCCGCCGCCCGCGCCGTCGAGGGCTTCGGCGGCACGGTGCGTCGCTTCGAGTTGCACGGGGTGTCGCAGGGCGTCAGCGTCTATGACGACTACGCGCACCACCCCACCGAGGTCGCCGCGGCCCTCTCCGCCGCGCGCACGGTCGTGGGCGAGGGGCGCATCATCGCGATCCAGCAGCCGCACACGTACTCGCGCACGCAGGAGATGTACCGCGAGTTCGCCGAGGTGCTCGAGACGCACGCCGACCACACCGTCATGCTCGACGTCTACGGCGCCCGGGAAGACCCGGTGCCGGGAGTGACGGGCGAGCTCGTCAGCGGCGCCTTCGCCGATCCGGCGCACGTGCACTATGTGCCCGACTGGCAGGCGGCTGCCGACTACACGGCCGACATCGCCCGCCCCGGCGACTACGTCATCACCCTCGGGTGCGGCAACGTCTACCAGATCATCCCGCAGGTGCTCGAGGCGCTCTCCCGCACCGAGGCCGCGGCGGTCTGAGCGTGCGCCGGCCGTCGCCCCTGCCCCCGCCCCCGGCGTCGGAGCAGCCCTCCCGCCGCCGGGTCGACGAGCCCGTCTCCGCACCGCCGACGCGGCATCCCGATCCCGCCGACGAGACCGCGCCCGTGGTGCCGCTCGTGCGGCCGAGCGTCTCGGATGCGAACGGTTCCGAGCCGACCGGCTCCGCGTCGTTCGCGGCGACTCCGGATGCCGAGGGCGCGAGCCTGCGCGACGTCTGGCGTGCCTCGCGCGCCCGTCGTCGTGCGCTCTCCGCCGAGGTGCGGCGCTTCACGGTGCGTCAGCGTCGGCGCCGGCGCGTGTGGATCGGGGTGGCGGCGGTGTTCCTCGTCATGGTGCTCGGCACGGCGGGCGCGGCGTACAGCCCCCTGTTCGCGGTCGAGCGCATCGAGGTCGTGGGCGCGTCGCAGCTCGATGTCGCCGCGGTCACCGACGCCCTCGACGGGCAGGTCGGTACGCCCCTGGCGCTGGTCGACGACAGCGCCGTGAAGGCGGCTCTGGTTCGCTTCCCGCTCGTGGAGTCGTACACGCTCGAGGCGCGGCCCCCGCACGACCTCGTCGTGCGGGTGGTGGAACGCACTCCCATCGGCGTGCTGCAGAGCACCGCCGGCTTCACGGTGGTGGATGCCGCGGGCGTCGCCCTGTCGACCACGCCCGACGCGCCCGCGGGCCAGCCGTTGCTCGAGATCGCCGGCGGCACCGATTCCGACGCGTTCCGCGCGGCGGGGCGCGTCATGCGGGCGTTGCCCGATGCCGTGCGCGCGCAGGTGACCGGGGTGTCGGCCTCGACCCCCGACGACGTCACGCTCACGCTCGGCGCGACCGGATCGCGTGTGGCCTGGGGCAGTTCCGACCGCTCGGCCGAGAAAGCCGTCGTGCTCGACCGACTGATGGCGAAGAGCCCGCCCGACCGCACGAAAGAGTACGACGTGACCTCGCCCGAGGCGGGGGTCGTCCGCTGATTCCGCCTCGGTCTCCGCGACCGTCTGCGCGCGACCGCTGCCGCGTCCGCGCGCGCCGAAGGGATTTTCCCGATGATCGTCGGGCGCCCCGCGTGTCGGCCCGGTGGCGTCGGGCTGGCCGCATACCTTCGAGCTAAGGAATTGCATACCGGGCAATTCTTTAACCCTCAACATGAGGTTTAAAGTTTCGGGTTCGGGGACAAACGGAGGCCGGCATGAGCCACAACCAGAACTACCTCGCTGTGATCAAGGTCGTCGGCGTCGGCGGTGGCGGCGTCAACGCCGTCAACCGCATGATCGAGCTCGGCCTGCGCGGCGTGGAGTTCATCGCGATCAACACCGACGCACAGGCGCTGCTGATGAGCGACGCCGACGTCAAGCTCGACGTCGGACGCGAGCTCACGCGCGGCCTCGGTGCCGGCGCCGACCCCGAGGTCGGCCGTCGTGCCGCCGAGGATCACGCGGAAGAGATCGAAGAGGCGCTGCGCGGCGCCGACATGGTCTTCGTCACCGCGGGCGAGGGCGGCGGCACGGGCACCGGCGGTGCGCCGGTGGTCGCCAAGATCGCCAAGTCGATCGGCGCCCTCACCATCGGTGTGGTCACCAAGCCGTTCTCCTTCGAGGGGCGTCGCCGACAGAGCCAGGCCGAGGCCGGCGTCGGACGCCTGAAGGAAGAGGTCGACACCCTCATCGTCGTCCCCAACGACCGTCTGCTCGAGATCAGCGACCGCGGCATCTCGATGATCGAGGCCTTCGCGACCGCCGACCAGGTGCTGCTCGCCGGTGTGCAGGGCATCACCGACCTCATCACGACCCCCGGTCTCATCAACCTCGACTTCGCCGACGTGAAGTCGGTCATGCAGGGCGCGGGATCGGCCCTCATGGGCATTGGCTCGGCGCGGGGAGCGGATCGCGCCATCAAGGCCGCCGAGCTCGCCGTCGAATCGCCCCTTCTCGAAGCCTCGATCGAGGGTGCGCACGGCGTGCTGCTGTCGATCCAGGGCGGATCGAACCTCGGCATCTTCGAGATCAACGACGCCGCCCAGCTGGTGAAGGAGGCCGCGCACCCCGAGGCCAACATCATCTTCGGAACGGTCATCGACGACACCCTCGGCGACGAGGTGCGTGTCACGGTCATCGCCGCCGGATTCGACGGGGGAGAGCCCTCGCTGCGCATCGACGCCGTCGGGGCGCAGCGCTCGGTCGCCGCCCCCGTGGTGCCCGTGATCCCGAGCGACGACGTCGCGCGCGATCTCGACGCCGCCGAGGAGCAGAAGGCCTCGACCGACCGCCCCGCCGAGCGCGCCCCCGAGCGTCGCCCGGAGCCGGCCCCGGTCGCCGCCCGCGTTCCCGAGACGTCGTACGACAGCGGTTACGCCGACGACGACCTCGACGTGCCGGACTTCCTCAAGTAAGCACGAGCGTTCGATGCAGCGGGTCCGGTGATCACCGGGCCCGCTGCGTCGTCGAAGGAGCACCATGGATGCCGCCCTGTCCGATCGCCTCGCCGCCGTCGACGCGCGCATCGCGGATGCCGCCCGCGCGGCGCATCGCGACCCGCACGAGATCACGCGGATCGTCGTGACGAAGTTCCACCCCGTGTCGCTCGTCGCCGACCTGTACGCCCTCGGGGTACGCGACGTGGGGGAGAACCGCCAGCAGGAGCTCACCGCCAAGCGTGCCGAGACCGGTGGGCTCGACGGTCTCGTCTGGCATTTCATCGGCCAGGCGCAGACGAACAAGGCCCGCGCGGTGCGGGCGGCGTCGCACGCCGTGCACTCCGTCGACCGGACGCGGATCGCCGACGCCCTCGACGCGGCCGAGGGCGACGGCATCCTGGACGTCCTGTTGCAGGTGAACCTCACCGACGACGCCGGTCGCGGAGGGGTGGCACCCGACGGGGTCGAGATGCTCGCCGCCCATGTCGCGGGGCTCGAGACGGTGCGCCTGCGGGGTGTCATGGCCGTCGCCCCGCTCGACGAAGAGGCCGCTCACGCCTTCGAGCGTCTGCGCCGCTCGTCCGACGCCGTGCGTCGGGTGGTCGACGACGCGCACTGGATCTCGGCCGGAATGACCGGTGACTTCCCGGAAGCCGTGGCAATGGGCGCGACACACCTGAGGATCGGTTCCGCAATCACGGGCCCGAGGCCCCCGCGCGACTAGCCTCGGATCAGACGAGCGAACGGAGGATGCGATGTCGAACCCCCTCAAGAAGACGATGGTGTACCTGGGCCTCGCCGACGAGGAAGAGACCTATGAGGAGACTGCGCCGCAGCCCATTGCGCGGAAGCAGCCTCAGCAGACGGCTCCGGTCGAGAAGGCTGCTCCGGTGACCCCGCTGCACCGTCCCGCCGTGGTGCGTCAGCCCTCGGTGGGCCCCGTCAGCGAGATCCTCACCGTGCACCCCAAGCAGTACCGGGATGCGCAGACGATCGCCGAGAGTTTCCGCGAGGGAATCCCGGTCATCATCAACCTGTCGCAGATGAGCGACGCCGACGCGCGTCGCCTGATCGACTTCGCGAGCGGCCTGTCGCTCGGGCTGTACGGCCGTATCGAGCGGGTGACGAGCAAGGTCTTCCTGCTCTCGCCCGAGAACATCGCCGTCTCCGGCGATGGAGCGATCGCACAGGCCGACCCCGAGGGTGCGCCCTTCGCGCCCCAGTAACCCCTCGTGGCCGTACTGAGCCTGGTCGGCTCGATCCTCAGCGCGATCCTCTTCATCTACATCGTCCTGCTGCTCGCGCGCCTCGTGCTCGAGTACATCCCGATGTTCAACCGGGAATGGCGTCCGCGTGGCGCCACCCTGGTGGCCGCAGAGATCGTCTACACCGTGACGGATCCGCCGATCAAGCTGATCCGCCGCATCATTCCCCCCCTGCGCATCGGGGGTATCGCGTTTGATTTCGGTTTCGCGATCACCCTGTTCGTCTGCTTCATGCTTCTCAGCGTCACCCGGTCGCTCGCGGCCGCCTGACATCCATACCCGTCGCCCTTCGACACCGACGAAGGGCGACGGCTATGCTGTTCCGAAGCGGTACGCCCCGGTGCGACACCCTTAACAGTTCCGACTCAGAGCTCTCGAAAGAGGAAACACCATGGCACTGACCCCCGATGACGTCGTCACCAAGCAGTTCCAGCACGTCCGCTTCAAGGAGGGCTTCGACCCCGACGAGGTCGACGACTTCCTCGACGAGATCGTCGTCGAGTGGCGCAAGACGATCGCTGAGAACGAAGAGCTGAAGACGAAGCTCGCCGCTCTCGAGTCCGGTGAGGCCGCGCCCGCCGCTGCCGCTCCGGTGGCCGAGACCGCCCAGGTCGAGGAGCCCGTCGTCTCCGAGGTGCCGGCTCCGGCTCCCGTCGCCGCCGCGCCCGCAGCCTCCACCGCCGACGACGCGGCCCCCGTGGCCCAGAGCGCCGGCATCATCGAGCTCGCTCAGCGTCTGCACGACGAGCACGTCGCCGAGGGTAAGGCCCAGCGCGACCAGCTCATCGGCGAGGCGCAGGCACAGGCGGCGTCCATCGTCGCCGAGGCCGAGCAGAAGGGCCGCGAAGAGCGCGCCCGTCTCGAGAAGGAGCGCACCACGCTCGAGGGACGCATCACCGAGCTCCGCAACTTCGAGCGCGACTACCGCTCGCAGCTGCGTTCGTACATCGAGGGTCAGCTCCGCGACCTCGACACCACGGCATCGTCCTCGGGCTCGACGCCGGTGTCGGCGATCGGTCTGTAGGACCACTCTTTGCGCAGTCGATCTCCTCTGCGTCCGGCGGCGGCCGGCATCGTCATCGCGATCCTCGCGGTGGTGGTGCTGGCCGCCGACCAGTTGGCGAAGACCGTCGCCATCGACAACCTCCCCCCGGAGCGCGTCGTCCCGGTGATCGGTGAAGCCCTGCAGTTCTACCTCGTCCGAAACCCCGGAGCCGCCTTCTCGCTCGGCGAGAGCGTGACCTGGGTGTTCACCATCGCTCTGGCCGTGGTCGCGGTGGTCATCGCGTACCTCGCGGTCCGACGGGTGCGCTCGCGCCTGTGGGCCGTCGTGCTCGGCCTGCTCCTCGGCGGTGTCCTCGGCAACCTCACCGACCGCCTGCTCCGCGAGCCCGGCTTCCCGGTCGGCCACGTCGTGGACTTCATCTCCACCCCGTGGATGATGCCGGCCATCTACAACGTCGCCGACATCTTCATCGTGTCGATGATGATCTCGGTGGCGATCCTCGTCCTCTCGGGTCTGCGACTCGACGGCACCCGTGAAACCCGCGCGTCGCGCGCCGCCGAGGCGGCTGCCGACGACGGCGTCGTCGACGCGTCGACCGACACGGGCACGCGCTGACATGGAGTCGCGGAGCCTGCCCGTCCCCGACGGGCTCGACGGAACGCGCGTCGACCAGGCGCTCGCCAAGATGCTGGGGTTCTCCCGCACCTTCGCCGCCGAGGTCGCCGACGCCGGGGGAGTGAGCGTCGACGGTCGCCCCGCCGGTCGCTCCGACCGCCTGCGCGCGGGCACCTGGTTGAGCGTCGAATGGGAGCCCAAGCGCGACCCCGAGATCATCCCCGTCGCCGTGCCCGATCTGGGGATCGTCCACGACGACGACGACATCGTCGTGGTCGACAAGCCGGCGGGCGTCGCCGCGCACCCCTCCGTCGGGTGGGACGGGCCCACGGTGCTCGGCGCCCTGGCCGCGGCGGGCTTCCGCATCGCCACCAGCGGCCCGGCCGAGCGCCGGGGCGTCGTTCATCGTCTGGACGCCGGTACGAGCGGGCTCATGGTCGTCGCCAAGACCGAGCGCGCGTACACACTCCTCAAGAGCGCCTTCAAAGAGCGCGAGGTCGAGAAGATCTACCACGCGGTGGTGCAGGGGCACCCCGACCCCCTCGCGGGAACGATCGACGCACCCATCGGGCGGCATCCGCACCACTCGTGGAAGTTCGCCGTGACCCCCGACGGAAAAGATTCCGTCACGCACTACGAGACCCTCGAGGCGTTCCCCCGCGCGTCGCTGCTCGAGATCCATCTCGAGACCGGACGCACGCATCAGATCCGTGTGCACATGGCCGCGCACCGGCATCCGTGCGCGGGGGATCCGCTCTACGGCGCCGACCCGACCCTGTCGGCGCGCCTGGGGCTGACGCGGCAGTGGCTGCACGCGCATCGGCTGGCCTTCAGCCACCCCGGTACGGGGGAGTGGGTGTCGTTCGAGTCGCCGTACCCCGCCGACCTCGCGAGCGCGCTCGAGATCCTCTCCGACTCGATCTGATCTCGACATCGGGCGCGAACAGGATGCCGGATCCCGGCGACGCGCCCGGGGACGACACGCGAACTGGGCGTCCGCCGCGAACTTCCGGAACCGATGTCGGAGGCCGAACGTACACTCGGTACGTGGCAGCAGACTCCTTCGTTCACCTTCATGTTCACAGTGAATATTCGATGCTCGACGGTGCGGCCCGCATCGGACCGATGGTCCAAGAAGCGGCGAAGCAGGGCATGTCGGCCATCGCCGTCACCGACCACGGCAACACCTTCGCGGCCTACGAGTTCTACAAGACCGCGAAAGACGCCGGCATCAAGCCGATCATCGGCATCGAGGCGTACGTCACGCCGGGCACCCATCGTTCCGACAAGACCCGCGTGCGCTGGGGCACCCCCGAGCAGCAGGGCGACGACGTCTCGGGCTCCGGTGCGTACACGCACATGACGCTGCTGTCCGAGACCACCGAGGGCATGCACAACCTGTTCCGGTTGTCGTCCAAGGCGAGCATGGAGGGCTACTACTTCAAGCCCCGCATGGACCGTGAGCTGCTGCAGACCTACGGCAAGGGGCTCATCGCCACCACCGGGTGCCCCTCGGGCGAGGTGCAGACGCGTCTCCGACTCGGGCAGTACGAGGCCGCGCGCGCCGCGGCGGCGGAGTTCCAGGACATCTTCGGCAAAGAGAACTACTTCGCCGAGATCATGGACCACGGACTCTCGATCGAGCGTCGCGTCATGAGCGATCTGCTCAAGATCTCCAAAGACCTCGACATCCCCCTGGTCGGCACCAACGACCTCCACTACACCCACCAGCACGACGCCACGAGTCACGCGGCGCTGCTGTGCGTGCAGTCGGGATCGACGCTCGACGATCCCAAGCGCTTCCGCTTCGACGGCGACGGGTACTACGTCAAGTCGCCCGCCGAGATGCGGCAGGTGTTCCGCGACAACCCCGAAGCCTGCGACAACACGCTGCTCATCGCCGAGCGGTGCGAGGTCGAGTTCAACACCTCGGCCAACTACATGCCGCGCTTCCCGGTCCCCGCGGGCGAGACCGAAGACAGCTGGATGATCAAAGAGGTCGAGAACGGCCTCCACGACCGCTACCCGGGCGGTATCCCCGACGCCGTGCGCAAGCAGGCCGAGTACGAGACCGGCGTCATCCTGCAGATGGGGTTCCCGGGCTACTTCCTCGTCGTCGCCGACTTCATCAACTGGGCCAAGGACCACGGCATCCGCGTCGGCCCCGGCCGTGGATCCGGCGCGGGCTCCATGGTCGCCTATGCGATGAAGATCACCGACCTCGACCCGCTGCAGCACGGCCTCATCTTCGAGCGCTTCCTCAACCCCGACCGCGTCTCGATGCCCGACTTCGACGTCGACTTCGACGACCGTCGTCGTGGCGAGGTGATCCAGTACGTCACCGAGAAGTACGGCGACGAGCGCGTCGCGCAGATCGTCACGTACGGCACGATCAAGGCCAAGCAGGCGCTGAAAGACGCCGGGCGCGTGCTCGGTTTCCCCTTCAGCATGGGCGACAGGCTCACCAAGGCCATGCCCCCCGCCGTGATGGGCAAAGACATGCCGCTCGACGGCATGTTCAACCCCGAGCACCCGCGATACAAAGAGGCGAGCGAGTTCCGCACGCTGATCGAGACCGACGCCGAGGCCAAGACGGTCTTCGACACCGCCCTGGGCCTCGAGAACCTGAAGCGCCAGTGGGGCGTGCACGCGGCCGGCGTCATCATGTCGAGCGAGCCGCTGATCGACATCATCCCGATCATGCGCCGCGAGCAGGACGGCCAGATCGTCACGCAGTTCGACTACCCCGCGTGCGAGTCGCTCGGCCTGATCAAGATGGACTTCCTGGGGCTGCGCAACCTCACCATCATCAACGACGCCCTCGACAACATCGAGGCCAACCGCGGGCACCCCCTCGTGCTCGAAGACCTCGAACTCGACGACGTGGCCTCGTACGAGCTGCTCGCCCGCGGCGACACGCTCGGCGTGTTCCAGCTCGACGGTGGTCCCATGCGCTCGCTCCTGCGGCTCATGCGCCCCGACAACTTCGAGGACATCTCGGCGGTGCTCGCGCTGTACCGCCCCGGCCCCATGGGCGTGAACTCGCACATCAACTACGCCCTGCGAAAGAACCGGCAGCAAGAGATCGAGCCGATCCACCCCGAACTCGAGGAGCCCCTCGCCGACATCCTCGACACGACGTACGGGCTGATCGTCTATCAGGAGCAGGTGATGGCCGTCGCGCAGCGCGTGGCCGGGTACACCCTGGGCCAGGCCGACCTGCTGCGTCGCGCGATGGGCAAGAAGAAGAAGAGCGAGCTCGACAAGCAGAAAGAGACGTTCTTCGGTGGCATGACCGAGCGCGGGTTCGGCGACGCCGCGCAGCAGACCCTGTGGAAGGTGCTCGAGTCGTTCGCCGACTACGCCTTCAACAAGGCGCACACCGCCGCCTACGGTCTCGTGTCGTACTGGACGGCCTACCTCAAGGCGCACTACCCGGCCGAGTACATGGCCGCGCTGCTGACGAGCGTCGGCGACTCGAAAGACAAGATGGCGGTGTACCTCAACGAGTGCCGTCGCATGGGCATCAAGGTTCTTCCGCCCGACGTCAACGAGTCGATCCGGTTCTTCGCGGCCGTCGGCGAAGACATCCGCTTCGGCCTGGGCGCGATCCGCAACGTCGGCACCAACGTCGTCGACGGCATCGTCTCGGCGCGCCAAGACGCCCCGTACACCTCGTTCCACGACTTCCTGTCGAAGGTGCCCGTGCACGTGGCGAACAAGCGCACCGTCGAGTCGCTCATCAAGGCCGGAGCCTTCGACACGCTCGGGTCGACGCGACGGTCGCTCATCGAGGTGCACGAGGACGCCTGCGAGGGCGCCGTGCTCGACAAGCGGCGAGAAGCCAACGGCGAGGTCGGGTTCGATTTCGACTCGCTCTGGGACGAACCGCAGCAGGTGCAGAAGGTTCCCGAGCGGCCGGAATGGACGAAGAAGGACAAGCTCGCCTTCGAGCGCGAGATGCTCGGCCTGTATGTGTCCGATCACCCGCTCGCCGGGCTCGAGGTGCCGTTGGCCAAGCACGCGTCGACCTCGATCCACGACCTGCTGGCCTCCGAAGACGTCCAGGACGGCGACCAGGTCACCGTCGCGGGTCTGCTCACGAGCGTGCAGCACCGCGTCGCGAAGCAGAGCGGCAACCCCTACGGCATGGTCACCATCGAGGACTTCAACGGTGAGGTGACCGTGATGTTCATGGGCAAGACGTACGCCGAGTTCTCGCCGGCGCTCGTGGCCGACGGCATCATGGTCATCCGAGGGCGCGTATCGCGACGCGATGACGGTCTCAACCTGCACGCCCAGAGCGCCTTCGCGCCCGATCTCGAGGGTCTCGACGAGACCGGCGGGCTCACGCTGATGGTGCCCGAGCAGCGGGCGAGCGAGGCGCTGGTCGGAGAACTGGCGCAGATGCTGCGTCGCCACTCAGGCAGCACAGAGGTCGTTCTCAAACTCCACAAGGGCAGCACAGCCAAGGTCTTCGAGGTGCCGATGCCGGTGCGGGTGACCGCCGACCTGTTCGGGGAGCTCAAGGGTCTGCTCGGCCCCAACTGCCTCGGCTGACGACCACTTCGCGCGCCGAAACGCGCGCGCCGCAATCCCCGGCGGTGCCGAACCCCCGCTGGTTACGATGACCGGGCGTTCCGCCGCCCTTCGGAAAGGACCACCGTGACCGATCACACCCCCCACGACCGCGCGACGGCGCCGGGTACTCCCGGCACCGCCCGCGACGTCGACCAGATCTTCGCGCCGGACGCCCCGGCGTACGACGCGTCCGCCTCCGCCGACAGCGCTTCCTCCGACAGCGCCTCCGCCGCCGACGCCTCTTCCGAGAACGCCTCCCTCGACCACGCTTCCCCCGACGCCGCGGACCACGCGCGGGATGGGGCGGCGAACCCCTCATCCGACGGCGACGACCCGCACGGCGACGCCGGGCGTGTCTCCACCGGCGACCGCGTCGACGAGGGTGCGCCGCCCCGCGCGTCCACCGCCGACGGCACCGCGCACCCGGGCGATGCGCCGCAGTTCGGCGTCGGACCGTTCTCGGTCCGCGAAGTCGCACTGCTGGGCGTGTGGATCCTCGCCTTCTTCGTCTCGTTCTTCCGCACCAACATCCTCGATTCGCCGTCGGGAGTGCTCGTCGGTGGGGTCAACGTGTGGTCTTCGGGGCTGTGGTGGATCCCGGCGATGGCTCTGCCGACGGCAGCTGTCGGTCTGATCGCGCTGCGCCGCCTGTCGCCCCAGGGCATTCGTCGCGTCGGTTCGCTCGGGATCGACCAGTTCGCCTCGGTGGCGTTCTCGATCTCCGCTCTCGTGTGGGTCGCGTGGGTGTGGGACACCGTCGCGGTGTTCGGTGACACGGGCATCTGGACGCGCTCCTGGGTGGTCTGGGTCGAGGCCGTGCTCCTTCTCGCGGGTGTGGTGCTCACCGTGGCGGGTCCGTGGATCCCGCCGTTCTCGCGCGACTTCCGCGGTCGTGACGAGGTCGCCGCGCACCGCAACGCGCGCCCGATCCGACCGGTCGTGCCGCGCCCGCGCACCCCGCGGCCCGTGCACGTCTCCGCCGGTGCGCCCGTGACCGACGACCACGACGGGTCGCGCCCCGACTCCGCGTCGGCGCACGACGAGGCGCCCGTGCCCGGCAGCTACACCGGTTCGACCGACCTGACGCACGAGGGCGCCCCGGCCACCAGCGTGCTCCCCACGCACGCCGACGACCACAACGACACCGACGTCTTCGCTCCCCTCCGCGGCGACGACCACGATGGTCGTGGAGTCCGCGACGAAGATCCCCGGCACGATCACGCGTCCGACGCGCCGAGCCACGACGCTCAGGACGACCACCGGCACGCACCCCACCACGCCCAGGCCTTCTGGGCGCTGGCCCCGGTCGAGCGCGAGGTCGTCGACGACTACGGCACGCCCATCTTCCGGGTCGGGCCGACCGCCTGGGCCCTGGTGGTCGAGGACCGCGGCGAGACGTTCGTCATCCGTCACGACGACGGTCGCATCGGCTACCTCCACGACGTCTCGGGCGTCACCCGCGGCTGACCCGCGCGGCTGAGGACCGCCTGCGAGCCGCCCGCCGCGCGCGGAGCGGCTCGCGGGCGGCCGGTAGCCTGGACTCATGCTTCGCACGATCGATCTCCGCGGCCGCGTGCTCTCGCCGGCCGAGCTCCTCGCTGTGGTTCCGCGCGCCGAGGCCGCGCGCGACGAGGCCCTCGCCACCGCCGCCCGTCTGGTCGACGATGTCGCACGACGCGGCGAAGAGGCGCTCCGCGAACAGGCCGCCCGTTTCGACCGCGTCAGCGACCACGTCATCCGCGTGCCCGCCGCGCACCTCGACGAGGCCCTGCGCGATCTCGACCCGGCGATCCGGGCCGCCCTCGATGAGGCGATCTCGCGTGTGCGCGCGGCATCCGCCGCTCAGATTCCGGCCCCCGTGGTCACCGAGCTGGGCGCGGGCGCGCGTGTCACGCAGCGGTGGCAACCCGTGCGCCGCGTCGGTCTCTACGTTCCGGGCGGGAAGGCCGTCTACCCGTCGAGCGTGGTGATGAACGTCGTTCCCGCGCAGGTCGCGGGCGTGCGCGAGGTGGCGCTGGCCTCTCCCGCGCAATCGGCCTTCGGGGGGCGTGTGCACCCCGTGATCCTGGCCGCCGCGCGTCTGCTCGGCGTCACCGAGGTGTACGCGATGGGCGGGGCCGGTGCCATCGGCGCCTTCGCGTACGGCGTGGCCGAGATCGGTCTCGACCCGGTCGATGTCGTCACCGGACCGGGCAACAACTTCGTGGCCTCGGCCAAGCGCGCGGTCGCCGGCCGGGTGGGAACCGACTCCGAGGCCGGTGCGACCGAGATCCTCGTCGTGGCCGATGCCTCGGCGCGCCCCGATCTGGTCGCCGCCGACCTCGTCAGCCAGGCCGAGCACGACGAGCAGGCCTCGGCCGTCCTCGTCACCGACTCCGTCGAGCTCGCCGATGCCGTGCGGGCGGCGCTGCCGGACCGGGTCGCCGCCACCCGTCACACCGACCGGGTCATCGCCGCGTTCGACGGTCCGCAGTCGGCCGTGGTGCTCGTCGACGACATCGCCCAGGCCACCGCGTTCAGCAATGCCTACGCGCCCGAGCACCTCGAGCTGCAGTTGTCCGACCCCCGCCCCGAGGACTTCGTCAACGCGGGTGCCGTCTTCGTCGGCCCCTACACGCCGGTGAGCCTCGGCGACTACCTGGCGGGCAGCAACCACGTGCTGCCGACCGGGGGACAGGCCCGGTACGGAGCCGGGCTGTCGGCGTCGACGTTCCTGCGACCTCAGCAGGTCATCGAGTACGACCGCGCGGCGCTCGCCCAGGTGCGCGACGCCATCGTCGTCCTCGCCGAGGCCGAGGCGCTGCCCGCGCACGGCGAGGCCGTGACCGCGCGTTTCGACGCGTAGTCTGGCGCCGTCATGCACTGCCCGTTCTGCCGCCACCCCGACTCCCGCGTCATCGATTCGCGCACGAGCGACGACGGTCTCAGCATCCGTCGTCGTCGTCAGTGCCCCAACTGCGGAGGGCGCTTCTCGACGGTCGAGACGGCCGGCCTGAACGTCATCAAACGCTCGGGCGTGGTCGAACCCTTCAGCCGCGAGAAGGTCATGTCGGGTGCCCGAAAGGCCTGTCAGGGTCGACCCGTCACCGACGCCGACCTCGCCGTGCTCGCCCAGAAGGTCGAAGAGGCCATCCGCCAGACGGGGTCGTCGCAGATCGAGGCCAACGAGATCGGCCTCTCGATCCTCGGACCGCTCCGCGAGCTCGACGAGGTCGCCTACCTGCGCTTCGCCAGCGTCTACCAGGCGTTCGACTCGCTCGACGACTTCGACGCGGCCATCGCGCAGCTGCGCGCCGACCACGCGGCACGACCGACCGCGGCGCCCGACGACAGCGACGACGTCCAGTAACCTGGCGGGGATGTATCCCCTTCTCTTCCGCACGGTACTGACCCGCCTCGACCCCGAGTTCGCCCACCACCTCGGTGCGCTCGTGATCCGTGTCGCGGGCGTCGAGCCGGTGGCATCCGTCGTCCGTCGTTTCACGGCGCCCCCCGCGGGCCACGGAGTGGATGCGCTCGGACTGCACTTCGATTCGCCGTTCGGAGTCGCGGCGGGCTTCGACAAGAACGTCACCATGGTGCGGGGACTCGGCGCGCTCGGGTTCGGACACGTCGAGGTCGGAACGGTCACGGCGCTGCCGCAGCCCGGCAACCCCCGTCCGCGTCTGTTCCGCCTCGTCGCCGACCGTGCGGTCATCAACCGCATGGGGTTCAACAACCACGGCGCGGCGGCGGCGGCGGCGAAGCTGCGGCGGTTGCGTCGTGCGCGGCGTCGTCCGGTCATCGGCGTCAACATCGGCAAGAGCCGCGTGGTCGCCGTCGACGACGCCACCACCGACTACGTGCGCAGCGCCCGCCTGTTGGCGCCGCTGGCCGACTACCTCGTGGTGAACGTGTCGTCGCCGAACACCCCCGGCCTGCGCGGACTGCAAGCGGTCGAGACGCTCCGCCCCCTGCTGACGGAGGTTCGGGATGCCGCGGGCGACACCCCGCTGCTGGTGAAGATCGCTCCGGATCTCGACGACGCCGAGGTGCAGGACATCGCGCGCCTCGCGGTCGATGCGGGACTCGCCGGGATCATCGCCACCAACACCACCATCTCGCGTTCGGGGCTCTCCACCGATGCCGCGAAGGTCGAGGCAGCGGGAGCGGGTGGCCTGTCGGGGGCGCCCCTCAGAGCGCGTGCCGCCGAGGTGCTTCGACTCGTGCGGGCCGCCGTTCCGGCCGAGTTCGTGGTCATCTCGGCCGGGGGAGTAGAGACCGCCGACGACGTGCGCGACCGCCTCGCCGCCGGCGCGACGCTGGTGCAGGGCTACACGGGCTTCCTGTATCGCGGTCCGCTGTGGGCCCGGCAGATCAGCCGCGGTCTCGCCGCGCGACGCTGACCCGGAGCGCGCCGGTCCGATTTGCCGACCCGGAGTGCGCGGGCTGCGATTCGCTGACCCGGAGCGCGCCGGTGGCAGCCCCGGAAACGACGAAGCGGCACGCCCGGAGGCGCGCCGCTTCGAGGAGATCGGTCGTGTCAGACGGGGTACTGCCCGCGCTTGACCTGCGGCTTGGGCAGACGCATGAACCGCATCTGCACGGTGCGCATCGCCGCGTACCAGCCGAGACCCTTCTCGAGCTTGCTCTCGCCGAACTTCTCTTTCGCGGCGCGCTTGACGCGGATCGAGGTGATGATCATGTCGCCGACGACGAACAGGATGAAGATCCACAGCGCCACGAACGACCAGTACTGGAAGAACGCGACGGGGATCAGCGTCGCCACGATCACGAGGACCATGAACGGCATGACGCCCTCACCGAGGTGCCAGCCCGCGTCGACGAAGTCGCGTCCGAAGCGGCGCTGCGGACCGCGGTCGCGCACCGGGAGGTAGCGCTCCTCGCCGGCGGCCATGCCGACGCGGGCCTTCTCGCGCTGGGCGGCGAGCTCGGCTCGGGCGCGGGCCTTGGCCTCTTTGGTGTCGGGGACGAGCGGGCGCTTGCGGGCGGCCTCTTGCTCGGCGCGCGACGGGGTCGCGCGACCCTTACCCGATCCGAGGACCGTCGGCTCGACGGGGGTGTCGTTGGGGGCGGGGGCGGGGGACTTGGCCACGGGTTACCTCGGCAGTTCGCGGATCGGGAGATCTAAGATTACCCGCATGACCCCCGACCTGTCCCGGCACGAGGCTGTGCATCGCGCAGCCGGCGCCGGCATCCCCGCCGCCCTGTCCGATCTCGGCTCCCTCGTACGCATCCCGTCGATTGCGTGGCCGTCGTTCGATCAGTCCGCCCTCGTCGAGAGCGCCGACGCCGTCGCCGCCCTGTTGAGGGGCACCGGCGTCTTCGATTCCGTCGAGGTCGCGCGTGCCGCGATTCCCGGCACCGACGAGATGGGACAGCCCGCCGTGCTGGCGTCGCGAGCCGCTCGCAACGGTCGGCCCACCGTTCTTCTCTACGCGCACCACGACGTCCAGCCTCCCGGCGACGAAGCCCTGTGGGACTCACCGCCCTTCGAACCCACCGTGCGCGACGGCCGCCTCTACGGCCGTGGCGCCGCCGACGACAAGGCGGGGGTCATGGCCCACGTCGGTGCCATCCGCGCCGTCAGCGAAGTCCTCGGAGACGACCTCGACCTGGGCATCGCGGTGTTCATCGAGGGCGAAGAGGAGTACGGCTCGCGCTCGTTCGCGCAGTTCCTCTCCGACAACGCCGAGGTGCTGCGCTCCGACGTGATCGTCGTCGCCGACTCGGGCAACTGGGACGACCGCACCCCCGGTCTCACGGTGTCGCTCCGCGGGAACGCGCGCTTCACGCTCACCGTGCGCACCCTCGAGCACGCATCGCACTCCGGCATGATGGGCGGCGCCGTCCCGGATGCCATGCTCGCCACGGTGAAGCTGCTCGCGACGCTGTGGGACGACGACGGCGCCGTCGCCGTCGACGGTCTCCTCGAGCGCGACGCCCCCACGCCCGACTACAGCGAAGAGACCCTGCGCGCCGAGTCGGGACTGCTCGACGGGGTGCGGCCGATCGGCCGCGACGCCATCCTCAGCCGGATCTGGAACAAGCCGTCGGTCACGATCACCGGCTGGGACGCCACGCCCGTCGACTCGGCGTCGAACACCCTCGCCCCGCAGACCCGCGTGGTGATCAGCGCCCGCGTCGCCCCGGGGCAGGACGCCCATGAGGCCTACCGGGCGATCGAGGCGCACTTGCGCGCCCATGCGCCGTTCGGCGCGCAGCTGGAGTTCACCGACGTCGACTGCGGCGACGCGTTCCTCGTCGACACGAGCGGATGGGCCGTCGAAGACGCTCGCGCCTCGTTCGCCGACGGGTACGGCGTGGACTCGGTCGACGTCGGCGTCGGCGGATCGATCCCCTTCATCGCCGACCTCGTCCGCGAGTTCCCGAGCGCCCAGATCCTCGTGACCGGTGTCGAGGACCCCCACGCTCGCGCGCACAGCCCGAACGAGTCGCTGCACCTCGACACGTTCCGCAACGCCCTGGTGTCGGAGGCCCTCCTGCTGACGCGTTTGAACGAGCGCACCGTCTGAGCGGACCGCGGGGCCGTGGCGGGCGTAGACTCGTCACGTCCCCGCGACCGATCAACCGAAGGGCATCGCCATGACCGACACCACACTGTCGTCCTCCGCCGAGACCCGCGAGCACGGTGTCGGCCTCACCGCCGCCGCCTCCGACAAGGTGAAGAGCCTGCTCTCGCAGGAGGGTCGCGACGACCTTCGTCTGCGCGTGGCCGTTCAGCCCGGCGGATGCTCCGGACTCATCTACCAGCTCTACTTCGACGAGCGTTACCTCGACGGTGACAAGGTCGCCGATTTCGACGGCGTCGAGGTCATCGTCGACGACATGAGCGTTCCGTACCTCGACGGTGCGAACATCGACTTCAAGGACACGATCTCGGAGCAGGGCTTCACGATCGACAACCCCAACGCCGGCGGTTCCTGCGCCTGCGGCGACAGCTTCCACTGATCTCAGCCGCCGTTTCACGGCGCCCCATCGAGAACCCCCGGACCCCGGATCACACCGCGGAACCCGGGGGTTCTCGATGTCTCGGCACTGGACGAATGGCCTGAGAACGGTGAGAGGTTGCCGTAGACTGTCAAAGCTTCATCCACGACCCGGAAAGGTGCACTGTGCCCTCCAAACGTCGCCTTCGCTGGGCTGCGCTCCCCGTCGGGATCGCCTCGGTTGCGCTCCTGTCCGGCTGCACCACGACACAGCTCCACGGCTTCCTGCCCGGCTTCGTCGATGACGGTACGCCCGCCACCAACCACACCGACATGGTCGCCGGTCTGTGGGTCAACTCGTGGATCGTGCTCCTCGCCGTGGGTGTCGTCACCTGGGGCCTCATGCTGTGGTCGGTCATCGCGTACCGCCGTCGCAAGGGGCAGTCCGGTCTGCCGGTCCAGCTGCGCTACAACATGCCGGTCGAGATCTTCTACACGATCGTTCCTCTGATCCTGGTCGTCGGCTTCTTCGCCTTCACGGCGCGCGACCAGAACACGCTCGAGACGCAGTACGACGACCCCGACGTGTCGATCACGGCGTACGGCAAGCAGTGGGCGTGGGACTTCCAGTACAACGGCACGCAGGAAGACAACTCCGACGCCGTCTACTCGATGGGTGTCCAGGCCAAGGCCACGTCCGACGGCTACGACCTGCAGGACGTGCCCACCCTGTACCTGCCGGTGAACAAGACGGTCAAGATCGACCTCCGCTCGCGCGACGTCATCCACTCGTTCTGGATCATCGACTTCCTCTACAAGAAAGACATGTACCTCGGCCGTGACAACGAGTGGTCGTTCACGCCCACCCGTGAGGGCACGTACGAGGGCAAGTGCGCCGAGCTGTGCGGTGAATACCACTCCGCCATGCTCTTCAACGTCAAGGTCGTCAGCGACGCCGAGTACGAGGACTACCTCGACTCGCTGCGCTCGGCCGGCGACGTGGGCGACATCAGCGACCTGTCGCGCCTGCAGAACCTGAGCACGGCCGGCACCGAAGGGAACGAGTGATCATGGCCACGACGCTTCCGCTCCAGGAGAAGGGGGCCTCGCGCCCCACGACTCTCCCGCCGCGTCAAGCCGCACTGCTGAGCACCACGCGTGTTGAGCAGAAGGGCAACCTGGTCGTCAAGTGGATCACCTCCACCGACCACAAGACCATCGGGTACATGTACCTGATCGCCTCCGTCATGTTCTTCATGCTCGGTGGCGTCATGGCGCTGATCATCCGCGCCGAGCTCTTCGAGCCCGGCATGCAGATCATCCCGACGAAAGAGCAGTACAACCAGCTCTTCACCATGCACGGCACGATCATGCTGCTCATGTTCGCGACGCCGCTGTTCGCGGGCTTCGCCAACGCGCTGCTGCCGCTGCAGATCGGTGCGCCCGACGTGGCGTTCCCGCGTCTGAACGCCTTCGCCTTCTGGCTGTTCCTGTTCGGATCCACGATCGCCGTCTCCGGTTTCCTCACCCCGCAGGGTGCGGCCGGCTTCGGATGGTTCGCCTATCAGCCGCTCGCCAATGCGAGCTTCTCGCCGGGCGTCGGTGGAAACCTCTGGATGCTGGGACTCGGCATCAGCGGTTTCGGCACGATCCTCGGCGCGGTGAACTTCATCACGACGATCCTCACGATGCGCGCGCCCGGCATGACCATGTGGCGCATGCCGATCTTCTCGTGGAACACGCTGATCACGAGCATCCTGATCCTGCTGGCGTTCCCCGTGCTCGCCGCGGCCATCTTCGCCGCCGCGTCGGACCGCGTGCTCGGCTCGCACATCTACAGCCCCGAGAACGGCGGCGTCCTGCTCTGGCAGCACCTGTTCTGGTTCTTCGGTCACCCCGAGGTGTACATCATCGCGCTGCCGTTCTTCGGCATCGTCTCCGAGATCTTCCCGGTCTTCAGCCGCAAGCCGATCTTCGGGTACAAGACCCTCGTCTACGCCACGATCGCGATCGCGGCGCTGTCGGTGGCGGTGTGGGCCCACCACATGTACGTCACGGGTGGTGTGCTGCTGCCCTTCTTCGCTCTGATGACGATGCTCATCGCGGTGCCGACCGGCGTGAAGATCTTCAACTGGATCGGTACCCTGTGGCGCGGCTCGGTCACCTTCGAGACCCCGATGGTCTTCGCCCTGGGCTTCCTGGTCTCGTTCGTCTTCGGCGGTCTGACCGGTGTCATCCTCGCGTCGCCCCCGCTCGACTTCCACCTGTCGGACTCGTACTTCGTCGTCGCGCACTTCCACTACGTCGTCTTCGGAACCGTCGTGTTCGCGATGTTCGCGGGCTTCTACTTCTGGTGGCCGAAGTGGACCGGCAAGATGCTCAACGAGCGTCTCGGCATGGTGCACTTCTGGATGCTGTTCGTCGGCTTCCACATGACCTTCCTCATCCAGCACTGGCTGGGCGTCGACGGCATGGTGCGTCGCTACGCCGACTACGCGGCCGCAGACGGATGGACGTGGGAGAACCAGCTGTCGACGGTGGGATCGATGATCCTCGGTGCGTCGATGATCCCGTTCCTGCTGAACGTCTGGATCACCGCGCGCAAGGCGCCGCGCGTGACGGTCGACGACCCGTGGGGCTACGGAGCGTCGCTCGAGTGGGCCACCTCGTGCCCGCCGCCGCGTCACAACTTCACCTCCATCCCGCGTATCCGTAGCGAGCGCCCCGCCTTCGACCTGAACCACCCCGAGGCCGGCATTCCGGTCGGTGTGGGTCCGGCCAAGGATGCCCCCGACGCGCCTGTCGTCGACGCCGCTGCCGGAGAGGTCAAGTAACGATGCGTACCAATGTCGGACTCTGGTGGCTCCTGGCCGTCTTCGCGTTCGTGATCGCCGGCGTCTACACCGTGTGGAGCTTGCTCCAGCACGGTGGCGTCGAGTGGGTCGGAACGGTCGCCCTGGCCTTCCTCGGCCTCATGTCGACCATGATCGCCTTCTACATCGGCCGCGTGCTCAAGGCACAGAACGGTGAGCTGCCCGAGGACACTCTGACGGCCGACATCGACGACGGTGACCCCGAGATGGGCGAGTTCAGCCCGTGGTCGTGGTGGCCCATCGTCCTGGCCGGTTCCGCCGCGATCGCCGTGATCGGTCTCGCTGTCGGTAGCTGGCTCGTCCCCGTCGGATTCCTGGTCTTCGTCATCGCCATCGTCGGATGGGTGTACGAGTACTACCGCGGGTACTTCGCACGCTGATCCTGTGCCCGTTCGGCTGATCGCGGCCGCCGTCTCCGACGCCGGCTCCCACCGTCCCACCAACCAGGACGCCGCCTTCGCGGCGTCCTGGGGTGCGGCGGTGGCAGACGGCGTCGGGGGAGGCCCCTCGGGAGACCTCGCCTCCGCGGCGCTCCTGCATAGACTCGTCGCGACTCGGGGCGGTGGCCTCGACGCCGATGGACTCCTGGTGCGCATTCGCGAGGCGAACTGGGACATCCGCGCCCATGTCGAGCGTGACCCCGCGCTCCAGGGCATGGCGACGACCTTCACGGGTCTGTTCCTCAGCACGGGCGGCGACCTGCTGCTGGCGCACACCGGCGACTCTCGCGCCTACCTGCTCCGCGACGGCGAGTTCACTCGCGAGACGCGTGATGACTCGTACGTGCAGGCTCTCGTCGATCACGGCATCATCCCGCCGGAGGCCGCCGCGGCCCACCCGCGTCGTAACATCATCACGGCCTCGCTGGGGGGCGCCGAGGGCGATGTCGTGTCCGTCGCCGAGCGCCCTCCGGTCGTCGGTGACCGCTGGGTGCTGTGCAGCGATGGGTTGACCGACTACGTTCCCGAGGCCGACGTCGCCCGGTTGATCGCCCAGGCGTCCGGCCCGCGCGAGGCCGCCGCATCCGCGGTGGCGCTGGCGCTCGAGGCGGGAACGCGAGACAACGTGACCGTCGTCGTGTGCGACGTCGTCGACGACGACGACACCACGACGGTGGATCCTGTGTTCTTCGGGTCGGCAGCGCGGTGGTTTGCAGAGGACGTCGAAACGGCCTGAGCGGTCCGCGCGTTGCGGCGTCTCGCGAGGCTCTGCTCCTTCCTCTCTAGGCGTCGTGTCCGGTCGCTGCGCGAGTGGAATGCTCGACGCTTCACGCAGAGTCCGCTGCGCGGTGAGGCAGGGTGACATCATCGGCCCGGGTGAAAGATCGATCGCTGTCGGGGTGACGGCGATGGTGGTTTCAGGCCCGATTCAGGCGTGATCGTGGGGAGGCGGGACGGCTGGTGCGCAGGATGTTAACGTGCGCCTCGCTCTTGGGGATCGCGTTCTCTCAGTCTGGAGCTTGTTATGACCGGTGTCGTAAATCCATCGCCTTTCCACCCGCCAGTACCCGCAGTTGACGTAACTGGGAGGGGCGGCGTCTCCTCGATGTCGCGCCGGTCCGTGTTGGGAGCTGGAGTCGTGGCGGTGCCGGCGATCATGGCCATGTCGGCGACGCCCGCGTATGCGGGGTCGAACACGATGAAGATGACGATCTCGTCGGCGGGTCAGTCGCTTCCTGCGTCGGGTGCGACGCCGGTGACGGTGACGGTGACCGATGCGCAGGACATCCCGCAGGGGGGTCAGTCGGTGTCGCTCCTGGGCCCGTCGAACGCGGTGTTCGCCACCCCGACCGGAACCACGAACGGGTCGGGTGTGTTCTCGACGACGGTGGATCTGAAGACACCGTGGATGACGCCGGGATCGACGGTGACCTTGACCGCGGTCAGCGGCACGAGCTCCGCCGCCCAGCCGTTCTTGGTGTTGGGGGCGAATATGTACGCGAATGTCCCCCTTTCTCAGTATGATCGCGTGTTTCCGTCGCCGGTGGTGTCGATCACGAATACCCACTTTGCTGGCGGTAACGGTGCGGCGGTGCTGGCGGACGGCTCGGTGTGGACGTTTGGCAGTCAGGCGGCTCTGATGGGCGACGGCTCGACGTCAGGTCGGAATGCATGGGGCAAGGTCCCGAGCCTGTCGGGCGCCGCCGAAGTCGTCGCGGGTACGAACGGGGGTAGCGGGCTTGGTTTCTTCCTCGTCCGTTTGAAGAATGGTGAGGTGTGGGGCTGGGGTGCCAACGGCGCGGGGCAACTGGGCAATGCGGCGTCTCAGGGGACGGTGACGAACGTTCCCGTGAAGATGGACGGGGTCGGAGATGCAGTAGGCGTGGCCGCGGCAGAGAATGCGTCCTTCGTGGTGCGGTCGGCTGGTGCCTTGTGGGCTGTGGGATCCAACAATGTCGGCACGGCGGGTCTGGGTTCGGATCAAGGCATCCGCCCGCTGACGCAGGTTGCGGTCGGTGTGGGGGTCGTGTCCGTTGCCACTCGCCGAAACGGTGGGTACTGCGTCGGCAGTGATGGTTCGTTGTGGGGTTGGGGGTATGGATTCGGCTCCTATGTGGGTGGGGGGAACGGCGATAGCCACGCCTCGCCGTTGAAGCTTCTCGTCGATAACAGTGGCGCCCCGTTGCCCACGAACTTCGTGTCGGTGTGGGCGGGACTGGCCAGAGCAGCAAACTTCAACTACGCGGCGGTTTTCGCGGTGACCGCGGATGGAGCGGTGTACGGGTGGGGTGAGAACGGGAATGGCCAGTTGGGTCAGGGGGATTCTGCTCCGCGTTCGAACATCTACCGCCCGACTCTGGTCGCGGGTGCGACGAACGTGAGCCGCATCTACGTGTCATCGCGCTCCGTGACGGCGCTGCGCAAGGACGGCACCGTGATGGCGTGGGGTGAGACGGAGTTGTCCGGGATCGGAACCACGTCGACCCCGACAGCGGTCACGGGACTTCGACCGATCACAGGCCTGACGCAGAACGCCTTCAACGCGTACGGCCAGGAACGCTACTTCATCACCGGCTCCGAGGCCCTCACGGTCGACGTCGCGGGTGCCACCTTGACGGCAGGTGCCGCCAGCACCGTGACGGCGACGGTGACCTCGGGTGGCGCGCCCGAGTCGGGTGTGCCGGTGGCCTTGTCTGCTACCGCAGGCTCCGTGCTGGCCGCCACCTCGGGCACGACATCGTCGGCGGGTACGGTGCAGACCACCGTCACCCCCGACACCTGGACCACGCCGGGTGCCACCGTCATCGTGTCCGGCTCCACCGACTTCGGCCAGGCAACGGACTCCCTCACGGTGCTGGGGGCGAATATGTACGACTCGTTCCCCCCTGCTCAGTACGCTCGGGTGTTTCCGTCGCCGGTGGTGTCGATCACGAGCACTTACACCGGTGGCGGTAACAATGCTGTGGTGTTGGCAGATGGTTCGGTGTGGACCAGGGGTAGTCAGCCGGAGCTGATGGGCGACGGGTCGACGTCCGGCCGCGAGGCGTGGGGCAAGGTTCCGAGCCTGTCGGGCGCCGCCGAAGTTGTCTCTGGGACGGAAGGGCGTGCCGGATTCGCTTTCTTCATCGTTCGTTTGAAGAACGGTGAGGTGTGGGGCTGGGGTAACAACCGCTCGGGGCAGCTGGGGAATGCGGCGTCTCAGGGAACGGTGACGAGCGTTCCCGTGAAGATGGACGGGGTTACAGATGCAGTAGGTGTGGCTGCGGCATTTAATTCCACCTTCGTGTTGCGGTCGGGTGGCGCCTTGTGGGGCGTGGGATCAAACTATGTCGGAACGCTGGGTCTGGGTACGGATCAAGGGAACCGCACGCTAACCCAGCTTGCGGTCGGTGTGGGGGTCGTGTCCGTCGCTACTCGCACATTCGGTGGGTATTGCGTCGGCAGTGATGGTTCGTTGTGGGGGTGGGGGTACGGGTACGGCTCCTATGTCGGTGGGGGAAACGGTGATACCCACTGGACGCCGTTGAAGCTTCTCGTCGATAACAGTGGCGCTCCGTTGCCGACGAACTTCGTCTCGGTGTGGGCGGGACTGGCCAAGGCCGCAGACGGCAACCAGGTGGCGGTTTTCGCGGTGACAGCGGATGGCGCGGTGTATGGGTGGGGTTGGAACGAGAATGGTCAGCTGGGTCTGGGCGATTCTGCTCCGCGTCCCAACATCTATCGCCCGACTCTGGTCGCGGGTGCGACGAACGTGAGCCGCATCTACGTGTCTTCGCGGTCCGTGACAGCGCTGCGTAAGGACGGCACCGTGTTGGTGTGGGGTGAGACGGAGTTGTCCGGGATCGGAACCACGTCGACCCCGACGGCAGTCACGGGGCTCCGACCGATCACGGGTCTGACGCAGAACGCCTTCAACGCGTACGGCCAGGAACGCTACTTCATCACGGCCCCCTGAGCGGAGTCTCTCTCACTCCGGCGACGCAATGCACCTGATGGGCATTGCGCCGCCGGAGTTTTGTGTCCGCTGGACTCTGAGAGACACCCGCCAAGAAGCGGTGCGAGGCCACCAATGCCTTCCGCGACGGCCTCAGCCCCAGCGCGACGCGAATGTCCTCCGCCGGGCAGGCTTGTGAACGGCTGAGGGAACGAAGACCTCCGGGCAGGCTGTGGGGTATCACGCTCGCGTCCTGACCGCTGCGCCGGGTCGCGGAGCCGACCCCGTGCTCGTCAACAATGGCGAAGTACATCCCGCAAGGCTGAGCGAGCAGACGCCGATAGGACCGTGCTCCGTCCCCGCGGTCGAAATGCGCTTGCTCGGGTCACGGCATCCGGCTGCCCACCGGCTCGACAGCGCACACAGCTACGTGCGCACCACCATGACGGTGGAGTCGAACACTCGCTCGCACGGCCCCTCATCGTTCTCGAACGGTTGACCCTCGCGCACCCAGTATTCGTAGCCGCCGATCATCTCCTTCACCGAGTAGCCCAGCTGGGCGAAGGCGAGGGCGCCCTTCTGGCCGGCATTGCAGCCGGGGCTCCAGCAGTAGACGACCACCGGTATGTCGAGGGGGATCTCCTGCGGAGCTCGCTGCTCGATCAGGCGGTACGGCAGATGGATCGCACCCGTCACGCGTCCCTGCGCCCAGGCCTCGTCACCTCGCACGTCGACGAGCACGAAGCGATCGCCGGCCTTCTGTGCGGCGTGGACGTCGGAGGGATCGGTCTCGACAGCGAGGCGGGTGCGGAAGTACTCGAGAGCATCGGTCACGTTCCCACGGTAGACAGCGGGCGCGCGACGGGGGAGTGGGTCGGATGCCACGATGCCGCGGCATCCTGCCACACCGGGGCTGACCCGCAGCTGTCGTCGCCGGGGTCACCACCGTTGGGGGAACGACGAAACCCCGGTGCCGAAGCACCGGGGTTTCGTATCGAGGGTTTACTCGCTCTTGTCACCCTGAGGGCGGTTGCGCTCCTCGAGGCCCTTCGGAGCGGGGAACTCGACCTCGGTGTGCTCACCGATCGCCATGGGCGGGCGGCCGTCTTCATCGGCACGGGCGTTGGCGCCGGCGATCTCGTCGGCCTCCTCGTGCGCGATGTGGTCGAGCTCGTGGTGCTGGTGAGCGACCGCCGCGTCGAGCTCGGCCTGCGTCAGCGGCGCGAGGCGGTCCTCGAAGAACCAGCGCGACACCGACGCACGCAGGTTCTCGTGCCAGGGGATCTGCCCGTTCGCGTTCGGACGGACGACGAGGGGAGCGTACTCCTCGTTGTCGACCAGCTTCCAGCGCTCGAACTCGTCGACGGGCTGGTGCACCTCGATGTACTCGCCACCGGGGAGGCGCACGATGCGTCCGGACTCGTAGCCGTGCAGTGCGATCTCGCGGTCCTTCTTCTGCAGCGCGATGCAGATGCGCTTTGTGACGAAGTAGGCGAGGATCGGGCCCACGATCAGCAGGGCCTGCAGGACGTGGATGACACCTTCCATCGTGAGGTGGAAGTGCGTGGCGATGATGTCCGACGACGCCGCCGCCCACATGACCGCGTAGAACGTCACACCCGCCGCACCGATGGCGGTGCGGGTCGCCGCGTTGCGCGGACGCTGCGCGATGTGGTGCTCACGCTTGTCGCCGGTGACCCACGCCTCGATGAAGGGGTAGATCAGCACGAGGACGATGAACAAACCCAGCACGCCGACGGGGATGATGATGTTCCACGAGAACGTGTGATCGAACAGCACGAACTCTAGGTGCGGCGGGATGAGGCGCAGCATGCCGTCGGCGAAGCCGATGTACCAGTCGGGCTGGGTTCCGG
Source organism: Microbacterium sp. Leaf179 (assembly GCF_001423785.1). Classification (NCBI taxonomy): domain Bacteria; kingdom Bacillati; phylum Actinomycetota; class Actinomycetes; order Micrococcales; family Microbacteriaceae; genus Microbacterium; species Microbacterium sp. Leaf179. The sequence continues at coordinate 1,593,796 of NZ_LMPH01000001.1, forward strand.
CCGACACCGGCGACGGGTCGTACGGTCCGTAGTTCCAGATCGGGTTGATCGTCACGAGCGCGGCGATCAAGACGATCACACCGAACGTGATGAAGAAGAAGCCACCCATCTTCGACGCGTAGACGGGGAGGATCGGGTAGCCGACGACGTTGCTGTTCGTACGGGCGGGGCCGGCGAACTGCGTGTGCTTGTTGATGATCATCAACATGAGGTGCACGGCCAGCAGCGCGACCAGGATGGCCGGCAGCAGCAGGATGTGCAGCGTGTACAAACGACCCACGATCGCGGTGCCGGGGAACTCCCCGCCGAACAACAGGAACGAGGTCCACGTGCCGATGATTGGCAGACCCTTGATCATGCCGTCGATGATGCGGAGGCCGTTGCCCGAGAGCAGGTCGTCGGGGAGCGAGTAGCCGGTGAAGCCCTCGGCCATCGCCAGGATGAAGAGGATGAAGCCGACGACCCAGTTGAGTTCGCGGGGCTTGCGGAACGCACCGGTGAAGAACACGCGCAGCATGTGCACGCCGATACCGGCCACGAACACCAGGGCGGCCCAGTGGTGGATCTGACGGACGAGCAGTCCACCGCGCAGGTCGAACGAGATGTGCAGCGCCGATTCCATGGCCGCCGACATCGCGATGCCGCGCATGGGCTCGTAGGCGCCGTTGTAGTGCGTCTCGACCATCGATGCCTGGAAGAAGAACGTCAGGAACGTGCCCGAGAGCAGCACGACGACGAAGCTCCACAGCGCGATCTCACCCAGCATGAACGACCAGTGGTCGGGGAAGATCTTGCGACCCATCTCTTTGACGATGCCCGAGATGCTCGTGCGCTCGTCGAGATAGTTCGCGGCGGCACCGACGAAGCGTCCGCCCAGGGGCTTGCCGTCGCGGCCGGCGGTCGCCGGGGCACCTGCGTGCACTGCGGGCGCGGAGGTGACGTTCTCGGTGGGATGGGTACCGGTGCTCATGAGCGCTCCCAGAAGCTGGGGCCGACGGGCTCGTGGAAGTCACTCTGCGCGACGAGGTAGCCCTCGGCGTCGACGGAGATGGGGAGCTGCGGCAGGGGACGGGCGGCCGGGCCGAAGATGACGGCCGCGCCATTGGCGACGTCGAACTGCGACTGGTGGCAGGGGCACAGGAGGTGGTGGGTCTGCTGCTCGTACAGCGCCACGGGGCAGCCGACGTGCGTGCAGACCTTGGAGTACGCGACGATGCCGTCGTACGACCAGTCCATGTTGTTGGTGTCGGGGTTCAGCTGCTCGGGCTGCAGACGCATCAGCAGCACGATCGCCTTGGCCTTCTCTTCGAGGTAGCCCTCGTCGTGGCCGAGGCTGGCGAGCTCTTCCGGGATGACGTGGAAGGCGGAGCCGATGGTGACGTCGGCCGCACGGATCGGACGACCGGACGGGTCGTGCGACAGGCGGGAGCCCTCTTTCCACATGGTGTGGCTGAGGAGCTTCACGGGGTCCTGATCCTGCGGAGCAAGACCGCGGAACAGCGTGATGCCGGGGATGACGGAGGCGGCGAGAGCGGCGAACAGCGAGTTGCGGATGATCTCGCGACGGCCGAAGCCGGACTCCTTGTCGCCCTCGACGAACACGTTGATGGCTGCTTCGCGCACCTCGTCGCGCCCACGGGTGGCGTGGCGGTCCTCGATGTACTCCTTGTCGGACATGACCGACTTGGACCAGTGGATGGCGCCGATACCGATCGAGAGCAGCGCGAACGCGATGCCCAGACCGATGAAGAGGTTGTTGTAGCGGATGTCGATCAGCGCGCCCGACTCGATCGGGAAGATCATGTAGGCGATGCTCGCCCAGATGCTCGCCGCGACCGAGAAGTAGAACAGGGTGTAGACCGTGCGAACCGCACGCTTCATCGCCTGCGGGTCCTGATCGGTCATGCGCTGACGGTGCCCCGGGAGGCCGGGGTTCTGAACGGCGTCGGGAACCGCGACGGCGAGCCCCGAGCCGGGCTTCCAGGAAGCCCTCTCGTGCTCGAGTGCGTCGTCCTCGTGTGCCATGGTGCTCCTCGTGCGTTTACGTAATGTCGAGAACGACGGTCAGTTGGACTTCGCCGTGATCCACACGGTGAGGGCGATCAACGCCCCGATACCGAAGATCCAGATGAACAGACCCTCCGAGACCGGACCCAACGACCCGAGCGCGTAACCGCCGGGGGATTCGGACTTCTGGAGGTACATCAGGTACGAGATGACGTCGCGCTTGTCTTCGGGGGTGAGGTTCAGGTCGTTGAAGACCGGCATGTTCTGCGGGCCGGTGACCATCGCGGCGTACATGTTGACCGGGCTGACGGTGTGCAGGTCGGGGGCCCACTTGCCCTCGGTGAGCGCGCCACCGGCGCCGGCGACGTTGTGGCACATCGCGCAGTTGATGCGGAACAGCTCGGCACCGTGCGACAGATCGCCCTCACCGTCGACCAGCTCGTCGGTGGGGTACGTCGGGCCGGGGGCCGACGACTGCACGTACGCGGCGATCGCGTTGATCTGCTCGTCGGTGAACTGCACCGGCTTCACGGGAGCCTGGGGACCCTGCGCCTGCAGGGGCATGCGGCCGGTCGACACCTGGAAGTGCACCGACAGCTCGCCGACGCCGAACAGCGACGGGCCCTGCTGGCTGCCCTGCAGGTCGAGGCCGTGGCAGGTGGCGCAGTTGGCCTGGAAGAGCTTCTGGCCCTCTTCGACGGCCGTCGCCGAGTTCGCTTCGCTCGTGGGGGTGGCGTTGGTCGCCGCCATCGCGGCCGATGCGCCGGCGTAGACGCCTCCGGTGAGGAGGAGTCCGATGCCGATCAGTGCAGCGGCGGCCAGGGGACTACGGCGTCCGGACGCCCGACGAGTCTTCTTCTCGCGTGCCATGTGAAGTGCAGCTCTCTTACTTGAGGAAGTAGATGACGAAGAACAGGGCGATCCAGACGACGTCGACGAAGTGCCAGTAGTACGACACGACGATCGAGGTGGTCATCTCTTTGCGGCCGAAGTTCTTCACGGCGTAGGCGCGACCGATCACGAGCAGGAAGGCGATGAGGCCACCCGTCACGTGCAGGGCGTGGAAGCCGGTGGTGATGTAGAAGGCCGAGGCGTAGGGGTTGGCACTGATGGGCATGCCCTCGGCGACCAGCGTCGCGTACTCCCACACCTGACCCGACACGAAGACCGCGCCGAGGATGAAGGTGAGGTAGAACCACTCCACCATTCCCCACTTCAGAATGCCGGTGGCCTTGCCGGTGCGGTACGGCTGGTACCGCTCCGCGGCGAAGACGCCCATCTGGCACGTGACCGAGGACAACACGAGGATGATCGTGTTGACGGTCGCGAAGGGGACGTTGAGCAGCTGCGTCTCTTCGGCCCACAGGGGCGCGGAGGTGCTGCGCAGGGTGAAGTAGATCGCGAACAGGCCGGCGAAGAACATGACCTCGCTGCCCAGCCACACGATGGTGCCCACCGCGACCGGGTCGGGCCGCTTCACGGCACGCACGGCCTGGGAATACGTCGCTGAGGTCGTCACCGTTCCATTATGCGCGATGACGGAGCCCGATATTCCCATCCTCAACTTGAGATATTCCATCGTCGAGACTTAGGGAAGCCTCAGAATCTGCAAGGAATCCCCGGTACGGCGTGGGTTCCATCAGACGTGCGGACCGCGCGGATCGGCGACACGCGTGTGAAAGGATCATGGCATGGCGGAACGTTTCACCTGGCCCGATCTGCTCTCGGCGCTGCTGGCCGGTAACGACCTCAGCGTGTCCGAGTCGACGTGGGCCATGCGCAAGGTCATGGCGGGCGAGGCGACGCCCTCGCAGCTGGGCGGATTCCTGATGGCCCTGCGGGCCAAGGGCGAGACGGTCGAAGAGATCGTCGGCTTCCGCGACGCGATCCTCGAGGCGGCCGTGCCGCTCCCCGTGCGCGCCGAGGTGCTCGACATCGTGGGCACCGGTGGCGACAGGTACGGCACCGTGAACGTGTCGACCATGGCGGCGGTGGTGGCGGCGGCGTCGGGAGTCCCCGTGGTCAAGCACGGCAACCGGGCGGCGAGCTCGGCATCCGGATCCTCCGACGTGCTCTCGTCGCTGGGAGTCGCGCTGACGCTGACTCCGGAGCAGGTCGCCGAGACGCTCGAGCGCACCGGCATCACCTTCGCCTTCGCCTCGGCGTTCCACCCGGGGTTCCGCCACGCGGCTTCGACGCGCGCGGAGCTGGGCGTTCCCACCGTCTTCAACTTCCTCGGGCCACTGTGCAACCCGGCGCGCGCCGAGGCGAACGCCGTCGGTGTCGCCCACCTCGATCGCGTTCCCCTCATCACCGGCGTGTTCCGCACCCGCGGCGCGACGGCGCTCGTGTTCCGCGGCGACGACGGCCTCGACGAACTGACGACGACCGGCCACAGTCGCGTCTGGGAGATCAGTCGCGGTGACGTGCACGAGCACGATCTCGATCCCCGGGATCTCGGCATCCCCCTCGCCGAGATCGACGACCTTCTCGGTGGTTCCCCCGATCACAACGCCGAGGTGGTGCGGCGCGTGCTGGGAGGCGAGACCGGTCCGGTGCGCGACATCGTGCTGCTCAACGCCGCCGCGGGTCTGGTGTCGTACCGACTGTTCCAGGATGCCGCCGAGGTGCAGCGTCCGATCATCGAACGCCTCGCCGAGGCGATGGCCGACGCCGCCGCCGCCGTCGACGACGGCCGTGCCGCAGCCAAGCTCACCGACTGGGTGGACACCACGAAGGCTCTGGCGGAGTAGGCCATCGTGCACCCGCTCGACGCGCTCACCGAGATCGCCTATCTGCTCGAGCGGGAACGGTCGTCGCGATACAAGTCGAAGGCGTTCCGCACCGCCGCGGCCGCGATCGAGGGGCTGAGCGACGACGAGTTGCGCGACCCGGGTCTTCGGCGCCGCGCGGGGATCGGCGAGTCGACCTTCGCGGTGATCCAGCAGGCGCTGGCGGGCGGTGTCCCGGAGCGACTGGCGGCCCTGCGGGCCGAGAACGCGCCCGTGGGTGGTTCGGACGTGCGGGCGAAGCTGCGCGGCGACCTGCACAGCCACAGCGAATGGTCGGACGGGCTCACCCCGATCGAGGCGATGGTCGAGGCCGCGCGGGGGCTGGGTCACGAGTACCTGGCTCTCACCGACCATTCGCCGCGCCTCACCGTGGCCAATGGCCTTTCCCCCGAGCGTCTGCGGGCGCAGATGGAGATCGTCCGGGGGCACCGCGGTGACGGTTTCACGCTGCTCACCGGGATCGAAGTCGACATCCTCGACGAGGGCGACCTCGACCAGGAGGACGCGTTGCTGCACGAGCTCGACGTGGTGGTGGCATCCGCTCACTCGAAGCTGCGCATGGAACGCGGTCCGATGACCCGACGGTTGGTCGCCGCGGCGGGGGACCCGCGGGTCGACGTGCTGGGGCACGTCACCGGGCGGCTCGTCGAGGGGGCGCGGGGGACGCGTCCGCCGTCGGACTTCGACGCCGAGGCGGTCTTCGCGGCATGCGCGGCTTCGGGGGTGGCGGTCGAGATCAATTCGCGTCCGGAGCGTCAGGACCCGCCCGACGAGCTGTTGGCCCTGGCGATCGAGGCGGGGTGCCTCTTCTCGATCGACTCCGACGCGCACGCGCCCGGGCAGCTGTCGCTGCTGGACTACGGAGCCGCGCGCGCGGAGGCGGCGAAGGTGCCCGTCGACCGCATCGTCACGACGTGGCCCCTCGACCGCCTGCGGGAGTGGCTGGAGCGCTCGCGCTGAGACTCAGCGGTCGAGCGCGGTCAGCGCGCGGGTCATCGAGGATCCCAGGTTCCACTTCTCGGCCAGCGCGTGAGCGGCGGTCTCGTCCGCGGCCCCCAGGTGATCGTCGAAGGGCGCGAAGGTGAGGTCACGGGCGACGCGGACCACGGCGGGCGCGACGTCGAGGTAGTCGGCGGCGGCGGCGATCTTCGCCCGCTGGCTCGGGGTGCCCGCGGACCCGTCGGCGACCGCCGCCCGGATGCCGTCGAGCGAGCCGTGGGCGGTGAGCAGCGACGCCGCCGACTTCTCGCCGATGCCCGAGACACCGGGTAGGCCGTCGGAGGGGTCGCCGCGCAGCACCGCGAAATCGGCGTACTGCGCGGCGTGCACGCCGTACCTGCCGAGCACGGCCGCGTCGTCGACGATCTCGAGGTTGCTCATTCCGCGGGCCGTGTAGACGATGCGCACGCCGCGCTCGTCGTCGATCAGCTGGAACAGGTCGCGGTCGCCCGTGACGATGTCGACGGGGACGTCGGCGTGGGTCGCGAGGGCGCCGATCACGTCGTCGGCCTCGTGTTCGGCCGCGCCGACGACGGGAATGCCGAGCACGGCGAGAGCCTCACGGATGAGCGGGATCTGGGCCTCGAGCGGATCGGGGACCTCTTCGACGTCGGCGCCGACGGGAACGGCCTCGACGACGCGGTGGGCCTTGTAGCTCGGGATCAGGTCGACGCGCCACGCCGGGCGCCAATCGTCGTCCCAGCAGGCGACGAGACGCGTGGGTTCGTAGGTGGAGACGAGCTTCGCGATCATGTCGAGCAGGCCGCGCACGGCGTTCACCGAGGTGCCGTCGGCCGCCGTGACCTTGTCGGGAACGCCGTAGAAGGCGCGGAAGTACAGCGACGCGGTGTCGAGGAGCATGATGCGGTCGGTCACGGGAGTCATCCTGGCACGGGGGCACGGCCCTCGTCCTAGGCTGTCGGGATGTCCTTCGGCTCGGCTTCCCGTCGTCCTCCCGCGGCGGCACCCTGCCCGTGCGGCGGGGGGACCTTCGGCACGTGCTGCGCGCCGATCCTCGACGGGGAAGCGGCGCCGAGCGCGGAGCGGCTCATGCGGTCGCGCTACACCGCCTTCGCCGTGGGTGACACGACGCACCTGGTGCGGTCGTGGCATCCGCGGACCCGCCCCGACGAGGTCGTCGTCGACGACGGCACCGAGTGGACGGCTCTCGAGGTGGTCGAGGCCCGCGAAGACGGGGATGCCGCGATCGTGGACTTCCGTGCCCGGTACCGCCACGACGGGCGGGCTGGGGAGCTGCACGAACGCAGCCGGTTCGTCCGCCGCGGGGGCCGCTGGGTCTACGTGGACGGAGACGTCGAGTAAGGGCGTCAACCCCGCCCGCGGCTGTCGGTGGTGCGGCGTACGGTCGATCACGAACGACGATCGACAACGCGGGAGGACAACGACATGGAACGCATCGTGATCATCGGGGGCCACGGAAAGGTGGCTCTGCATCTCGCTCGGCTGCTGGCCGAGCGCGGAGACGAGGCCACCTCGGTCATCCGCAACCCCGACCAGGCGGCAGACATCGAGCAGGCCGGCGCGACGCCGCTCGTGCTCGACGTCGAGAACGCCGACACCGATGAGATGGCCGAGGCCTTCTCGGGCGCCGACGCCGTGATCTGGTCCGCGGGAGCGGGCGGAGGCAGCGCGGAGCGCACCTACGCCGTCGACCGCGACGCTGCGCAGCGCGCCGTCGACGCCGCATCTCGCGCGGGCGTGCGCCGGTTCGTCATGGTGTCGTGGATCGGATCGACCCCCGACCACGGCATCGACCCCGACGACGGGTTCTACGCGTACGCCGACGCCAAGCTCGCCGCCGACGACCACCTGCGCGCGAGCGACCTCGACTGGACGATCCTGGGCCCCGGGACCCTGACCGACGACCCCGCCTCGGGGCGCATCACGACCGCGCCGCAGGGCAAGGCCGAGGTGGGCCGCGCCGATGTCGCCGCCGTCGCCGCGGCGGCGCTCGTGCAGCCCGCCACGATCGGTCGCTTCATCCGGTTCGGCGGGGGAGAGACCCTCATCGCCGAAGCCCTCGTCGACGGCTCGGACAACGACGGGAGCGTGCACGCATGAGCGCTCTCAGCGACAAGGCGCAGTCGTTCGCGCGGTTGCACACCGCCCCCGAGATCCTGCGGGTCGTGAACATCTGGGACGTGGTCTCGGCGCGGGCGATCGCCGCCCTGCCCGAGACGAAGGCCCTCGCGACGGCCGGTCACTCGATCGCCGCGACCTTCGGCTACGAAGACGGCGAGAACATCCCCGTCGAGCTCATGCTCGACATGGTCGGTCGCATCGTCGCCGCCGTCGATGTGCCGGTCACGGCCGACCTCGACTCCGGCTTCGGCAACCCCGGTGAGACGACCCGCCGCGCCATCGGCGTGGGTGTGGTCGGCGCCAACGTCGAAGACAAGGTGAAGCCGCTGGCCGACGCGGTCGCCGCGGTCGAGGCCGTCATCGCGGCGGGTGAGGCCGAGGGCGTGCCGTTCGTGCTGAACGCCCGCACCGACGTGTTCCTCACGGGCGCCGACCGTCCGCTCGACGACAAGGTGGCGGATGCCATCGAGCGCGGCCGCGCCTTCCTCGCTGCCGGGGCGACCTCGGTGTTCGTGCCCGGACTGCTCGACGCCGAGACCACCCGGCGCCTGGTCGAGGGTCTGGGGGAGCGCACGCTCAGCGTCATCGGCGTGCCGGGAGCCCTCACCGCGGCCGAGTACGAGGCGCTCGGCGTCGCCCGCATCTCGTACGGTCCGCAGACCCAGCGCGTCGCCCTGACCGCCCTGCAGGACCTGGCGATCGACCTCTACGGCGATGGCGTCATTCCTGCCTCGGTGCGCGCACTGAACTGACGACGCATCCGCACGGCGAGGTCGGTCCCGAACCGGGGGCCGGCCTCGCCGTCGTCGTGGGGGTCGCGGAGGACGAGCCCGTCACGCCGGGGGTCAGAGGCTGTCGTCGTCCTCGTCGTCGACGACGATCACGCCGTCGGGCACGGGATCGGCCAGCAGGGGTTCCGCGGCGAGGGTGAGGTCGATCGTGGCGCGCAGCAGACCGCCGAGGGTCGCCGAGCGCAGCAGCTCCATCTGGTCCAGCTCGCCGAGCGGCGCGATCGCGGCGATCTGCCAGGCCCGGGGCAGGGGTTGCTCCGACAGTTCGACTTCGGCATCCCACCGGGTGCCGCCGAACTGCTGAGCACGCCCCAGCACCCGCCGCACGATGCGCTCGGCCTCCTCGAGCAGAGGGGCGAGCGCGTCGTTCCACTCGAGGTCGGGGAGGGCCCGCACATCGGCCCGGGGGTACGGTGCGTCGTCGAGCCACCCCGTGATCTCGAAGCGCTCCGTGCCGCGGGCGACGATCTGCATCTGGCCGGCCTGCGGCACGACGTGGCTCAGCTGCGCCATCGTGCCGACGGCGAAGCGCTGGTCGCCCCCACCGGTCTCGCTGCCGCGCTCGATGAGGACCACGCCGAACGAGGGGTCGGTCTCATCGAGCAGCCGACCGAGCATGACGAGGTAGCGCTCCTCGAAGATGCGCAGCGCCAGGGGCGTGTGCGGGAAGAGGACGGCGCCCAGGGGGAACATCGCGGTACCCATGGCTCCAGTCAACCAGCGTGCGTGCGCGTCGGGGCCGCGGCTGCGGCATCCGCGGTGCGAGCAGTCCGCGCGAGCGGGGTCACGCGTCGACGTCGCGCAGGGTCTCGTGGATGCGGTGCAGATCCATGAGCAGCGACCCGACGAGCACCCAGTGCGCCGTCGAGGGCGTACGGATCTGCAGGGGGCGGGTGAGCGCGGGCTCCTCGACGACCACCCGCTCGGGACCCGCGTCGAGGGCGAACGCGAGGCGGACGTCGTGCGCCGCGCGGTGCAGCTGCTCGGCGATCGCGCGCACGGCGGGCTCGTCGACGATCGTCTTCTCGTACCCGTCGTACACCGCTCGGGTCATGCCGATCGTCTGCGTGACGACGGGGGTGAACCGCTCGAGCAGGTCGCCCATGGCGGCCAGATCGCTGCGGTGACGGCCGCTGCGGGGATTCAGCGCCAGGGAGTCCGCCGCATCGCGGATCGCATCGGCGGCGCCGTCGCGCACGGGGCGCAGCAGACGGGCCTCGAGCAGCAGTTCCTCGAGCGAGCCGGGGGTCTGCGGTGCCTCGAGCGCGTCGGCCAGGCGTTCGAGTGCTTCGGCGAGCTCCCGCCCTAGCACCTCGACCTTCTCGCGCGCGGCGGGGACGAGCACGGGCGGCACGAGCGCGGCGTTGACGACGATGCCGATCGCCGCGCCGATGAGGGTCTCGAGCACGCGGTCGAGGGCGTAATTGGGGGTCGCCGTCCCGAGGGCGAGCACCAGCAGGGCGCTGATCGCGATCTGGTTGGTGGCTCCGGGCGACATGCGCGCGGCCCACGCGACGACGAGTGCGACGCCCGCCGACAGCAGCGCCACCCACGGCTGGGAGCCGAACACGAGCCCGAGCAGTGCGGCGATCACGACGCCGACGATCACGCCGACGCTGCGCTCGACCGCGCGGGTGAACGACTGGTTGATGCTCGGCTGCACCACGAGCAGGGCCGCGATGGCGGCGAAGATCGGCGGCGGGCCCTGCACGAGCCACCCGGCGATCAGCCAGGCGGCCACGACCGCGACGGCAGATTTCGCGACCTGCAGGAGCGGGATGCGCCGGGCGGAGCGGAACGTCAGGCTGTCGCGCATGAATCGAGCCTAGGCGGCGCGCACGCCTCAGCTCCGGCGCGAGACGATGTCATCGGCGTGCGTGGCGACCCATTGCATGAGCGGGATCACCCGTTCCATCAGATCGCGCCCCCGGTCGGTGAGGCGGTACTCGACGCGCGGGGGCACCTCGGGGTAGGCGGTGCGGTCGACGAGACCGTCGGCCTCGAGGGTCTTCAGCGTGCTGGCGAGCATCTTCTCGCTGATCCCCGAGACGTTGCGCCGCAGCACGCCCCACCGCTGGGTGCCGTCGGACAGGGCCATCAGCACGAGCACGCCCCATTTGCCCATGACGTGGTCGAGCACCGTGCGGGTGGGGCACCCGTCTTGGAAAACACCCGGTTGTTCGGCGCGGAGATCCGCAAGACTGACGTTCATGTGAGTACCTAACCAGAAAGTGGGTACCTGCATTCCGGAATGCACGGAGCAGATCGGCGTTGGCTTCGTCGTACCGATCGAAAGGACACCCCATGACCCTCCTCGTCACCGCCGCCTCCGGACACCTCGGCCGTCTCGTCATCGACGCCCTGCTCGAACGCGGGGTTTCGGCATCCGACATCGTCGCGGGCGTGCGCACCCCCGCCAAGGCCGACGACCTGGCCGCGCGCGGCGTGGGCGTCGTCGAGCTCGACTACTCCCGCCCGGAGACGCTCGCCCCGGCCTTCGCGTCGGTGACCCGCGTGCTGCTCATCTCGGGAACCGACGCGGATCGCGTCGCGGGGCACCGCAACGTCATCGACGCCGCGCGCGCGGCCGGCGTCGAGCGCCTCGTCTACACCAGCGCCCCGCGCGTCGACGAGGTCGACTACGCCCTCGGCGCCGACCACAAGGCGACCGAGGCCGCGATCGCCGCGTCGGGGTTGGAGGCCACGATCCTCCGCCACAACTGGTACACCGAGAACTACCTCGACGCCGTCGCCCGGGCGACCGAGACGGGCGAGATCGTCGCCGCCGTCGGCGAGGCCCTCGTGGCCAGCGCCAGCCGGCGCGACTACGCCGAGGCCGATGCCGTGGCGCTCATCGGCGACGAGTTCCGCGGTCAGACGCTCGAGCTCGGCGGCGACGTCGCCTGGGACTACGACGAGCTGGCGCGGGCGGCATCCGAGGTCGTGGGTCGCCCCGTGACCTACACGTCGGTGTCGGTGGAGCAGCTCACCGCGGGGCTGCAGGCGGCGGGACTGGATGCCGGTACGGCGGCGTTCGTCGCCGGTATCGACGACGCGATCGCCCGGGGCGCGCTGTCGCGCACCGACGGCACGCTCGCGCGCATCATCGGTCGCCCCACGACTCCGCTGGTCGAGGGCCTGCGCGCCGGTCTCGCCGCGCGCTGAGCGCGGTGACCACCGCGTGAGGAGCCGGAATTCGTCGCTTCGCGCCCCCTCGAAGCGACGATTCTCGGCTCCTCACGCCGTTCTGCGGTCGGGGTGCGCCGTGAGGTGACGCTGGCGCATCGCCAGGAAGAGCGGAAACGTGAACGCGAACGCCGTCACCCCCGACAGCACGACATACAGCCAGCCGAAGCGCATTCCGATACGACGCGCCTCGACGATGACGAAGATGCTCCCCGCCACGGCGACGACCAGCAGGTCGACGGTGATCGACGACACGGCCGGTCCGCTCGAGACGAGGTCGCCGACGAAGTCGCGCATCTGCACGATCGCGAAGACGTTGAAGGTCCACGTGCCCACGAGGCCGGCGACGGCCAACGCGAGGAAGACGACGGCGGTCGGGGTCCAGTGACGGCGGAGCTCTCTCATGACCCGATCTTCGCGCACCCCGAGTGTCGGAGGTGGGGGCTAGCGTCGGGGGATGGATGCCGAACGAGCCGCCCGCATGCTCGACGAGCGCCAGCGCGAGGTCGACCACCGACTGTCGCGCCTGCGCGAAGACGAAGCGAGCCTGCGTCACGACCGCGCCGACGCCACGGCCGACGACGAGCATGACCCCGAGGGCTCGACCCTCTCGGGTGAGTGGGCGCAAGTCGACGCGCTGCGGCGCGGCGCCGAGGCCGAGCGCGACGAGATCCTCGCGGCGCGGGAACGCGTGGCCGCCGCCACGTTCGGCGTCTGCGAGAACTGCGGCCGCCCGATCGCCGAGGCCCGGCTCGAGGCCCGCCCCTTCGCCCGCCGCTGCATCGACTGCGCGAGCGGGCGACGCCCGTAGGCTCGACGCATGGAACCCGTGCTCATCACGCTGCTGTTCGCCAATGCCGTCTTCAACGCGGTCGTCTGGCCGCGCTTCTACGTGCGCGTGGCGAAAGACCCCCGTGCCAAGAACGCCGCGGGCAAGGCCACGCCGTTCCTCATCGTGCACACCGTGCTGATCGCCCTGGCATTGACCCTCGCGCTCGCCTCGCTGATCGCCGGCATCGCCGCCCTCGTCGGCTGATCGGGGCGGTCCTGCGCGCCCCACGGTAGAATCGGGTCGCGGGTTCGCCCGCCGCACATTGTGCAACTACCTACCTCACCGGCAAGGCGGCACGTTCCATCGCCCCCACCGGAGAACGCTCCATGACCACGCCCGTCGCCGCCCATCGCCCGCTGATCCACCACACCGGGTTCTGGTACTTCCCCGTCGCGTTCGTCGCACGACTGCCGTTCGCGATGATGACGGTGGGAGTTCTGGCGCTGGTTGTCGCGATGCGCGGCTCCGTCGCTCTCGGTGGTCTCACCTCGGCGGCCGTGGGCCTGGGCGTGGTGATCGCCGGTCCCGTGCTCGGCGACCTCGCCGACCGCTTCGGGCAGCGGCGCGTGCTCGTGCCGGTCGGTGTGGCCAACGGCATCCTGCTCGCGATCTTCCCCCTGGTCGTGGCGCACGCCGGCGCTGACGCGGTGCTGCTGTCGGCGGCCGCCGCCATCGGCCTGACCGGACCGCAGACGGCGGCGATGTCGCGCAGTCGTGTGATGGCCCTCATCGGCGACCGGGTGGACCCCGCGCGCCGCGAACGCACCTTCTCGCGGGCCATGGCCTACGAGTCCGCCGCCGATGAGACGGCCTTCGTCATCGGACCGTTCGTCGTCGGCGTGCTCGCCGCCCTCATCGCCCCGTGGGCGCCCATCGCCGGTGCCGCGGTGCTGAGTTTCGTCTTCGTCACCGCCTTCGCGCTGCACCCGACCGGGCGGGCCGTGCCCGAACGCTCGGCGCGGGCGGCGATGGCCCCCTTCTGCGAGCTGATGCATCCGCGCATGCTCGTGCTGGTGGCCGCGGTCTTCGGCGTCGGGCTGTTCTTCGGTTCGACGCTCACCTCGCTCACCGCGTTCATGGAGGCGCAGGGGGCGCCCGAGGCGGGGGCACTGCTGTACGGCGTGATGGGTGTGGGGTCGGCCGTGCTCGCGCTGGCCGTCGCCGCGCTCCCCGTGCGGTTCTCACTCCGGTGGCGCCTGGTCGCGTTCTCGATCATCCTCACGGCCTCGGCCGGGGCGTACACGGTCGGCGGCTCGGTCACGACCGTGACCACCGTGCTGTGCCTGATGGGGATCGGCGTCGGCCCCTCGCTCGTGACGCTCTTCAGCCTCGCCGGAAACCGCGCACCACGCGGGCGCACGGCGTCGACCATGACGATCCTCGCCTCGGCCCTCACCCTCGCGCAGGCGCTGTCGTCGGCAGTGACGGGCGCCGTCGCCGAGAGCGTCTCGGTGCAGACCGCGATGCTGTTCCCCGCGGTCGCGGCCCTGCTGGTGCTGGCGATGGCCGCGCTGAACGCCTCCGCCGCCCCGCGATGGGACGCCGTCATGACGACAGCGGGTACCGGCGCCGCAGCAGCACACGCTGCACCAGGGTCCACACCGTCGTCACGGTGAGATAGAGCCCCGCCGCGAGCGGCACGAACAGGGCGACGACGGCGGTGGTGAACTGCAGCGCGCCCACCATGCCCGTCGTCCACGCGGGGGCCGAGGGGTCGACGGGAGACCGCAGGAGCCGCCGCGTGAGCTCGGCCACGCCCGCGATCACCACGACGAGCGCTCCGATCAGGGCGAGGGTCGCGGCATCCACCGTTCCCGAGCCGAGCGCGCCGATCAGGCTGCGTCCGAGCGGCACGCCCAGCAGATCGTGCGAGAGCAGGGCGTTGGACTGACCGCCGACGTTCGGATGCAGGAACACGGCGTAGAGCAGTCCCACGATCGGAGCCTGCGCGAGCATCGGCAGGCATCCCGCCGCGGGAGAGGTTCCCTCGTCGCGGTACAGCTGCAGGGTCTCGCGCTGCAGGCGCTCGGGATTCTTCCCCCAGCGTTCGCGCAGCGTCCTCAGGCGCGGAGCGAGACGCGCGCGGGTCTGCTCGGCCCGAGCCTGCGAGACGCCGACGGGAATGAGCAGGAGGCGCACGGCGAGGGTGACGACGACGACCGCGAGAGCGGCCGCGGCGGTGCCGGCGACGGGATCGAGGGCGGCGGTGAGGGCGAGCATCGCTCGCGTGGTGAGGTCGAGGAGCAGGGCGAGGGGGGGAAGGGCGAAGAGGTCCACGGGTGTCCGTTCGGTGCGGCGATCACGGGTCGATCGGTCGCGGGGCGCGGGCGCGACGGCACGCATCCGGGGACGGGCGTGCGGCGCGCGTGAGCGCGGGCGACCGGCATCGCGGGTCCCGGGATGCCGAGGACACCGTCGCGAGAGACGGCTCGGGGCGCGGGACTACGCGGTGCGGACCGCGTGCCCCGGCGCGCGGGGACGAGGATGCCCGGCCGCGTCGGGGTCGCTCTGCGCGACGGGCGCCGACGGATCAATCGGCCGCGACGACGGCGGTGAGACAGACGCCAGCAGTGCGGGGAGGACCACGAGCACCACGACCGCGGTGACCACGACCGCCGCGGCGAGCACGATCGCCAGGAGCGGTGCGCCGTCGCCCGGGGTGAGGGCGAGCTCGGCGGAGGCGAACAGCACGGTGAGCATGCTGATCAGCGATGCGAACACGTGGCCACCCCCTCTGCGGTCGGGCTCCACGCTAGCAGGGCCCGCTCGCTACGCTGGGGCGATGACCACCCTCGTGCTCACCGTCGTCGGCGACGATCGCGCCGGACTCGTCTCGGCGGTCGCCGACATCGTCGACGCCCACGGCGGCAACTGGGAGAACAGCGAACTGGCCGAACTGGCCGGGGCGTTCGCCGGGATCGTCGAGGTGTCGGTGGCGCCCGACCGCGCCGATGGCCTGCGCGCCGCCCTCGAGGGCCTGGCCGGAACCCTCACCGTCACCGTGCATGCCCGCACGCCCGCGCCGGCGGCATCCGTTCCCCGCACCGTCACTCTCGACGTGGTCGGCAACGACCGGCCGGGGATCGTGCGCGAGATCTCGACCGCGCTGAGTGCGCGGGGCGCCAGCATCGAACGCATGTCGACGCAGACGACGGATGCCGCGATGGCCGGCGGTCGCCTGTTCGAGGCCGTGATCACCGCCACGCTCGGCCCCGACGTCGTCGTCGACGACCTGGTGGCCGACCTCGAGCACCTCGCGGCGGAGATCCAAGTCGACGTCTCACTGTTGGAGTAGTCCGAACGCGGAGGCGGCGGGGACTCCTCCCCGCGGCCGGGAGCGTCGGGCTGTCGCTCAGCGTCGGCGTGACCGCACGACCAGCCGCGCGATGCCGCGCCACCCGACGAGCAGGAGCGCCAGGGTGATCGCGGCGACGATGACGAACGCCACCGCGACGCCCTGACCGCTCACCGCGCGCAGCACCATGCCGAGCGCGACCGTGATGGCCCACAGCGGCAGGCCCGCGCGCACGACCGCCAGCGGGTGACGCCAGGCGCGCGTGACGAGCCAGCCGATGGCCAATGCGGCGAGGAACGGCCAGGCGGTGATCGCGAGCTGCGAGCCGAACGGTCCGAACACGTCGCCGTCGTGCGTGGAGCGACCGATGCCGGCGAAGACGACCACGAGCACGGCGTCGAGGACGAACGGCAGGACGGGGGAGCGGCGAGGAGTCGGCACCCCACCATTGTCCTCGCCCCGCAGGGCGACCGCGCGCACGCACCCGCGCGCACGCACCCGCGCGCACGGGCTCGCGCGGGTGAGTACGCGCGCGCGGGATATCGCGGATGTATCGCCGGGCGCAGACGTTCCGGCAACGCCGCGGGCGATGGACTGAGGTTCCCGTTCTGCTGGAGGTTTCCGTGTCCGATCGCTCAGCCCCCTCTCCGACCACCGCGCGCATCCTGCTCGCCACCGCCGTGCTCACCGTCGTGGCGGGGCTGACGCTCGCTCCGCGGGCCGTCGCCTGGCCCGCGCGCACGCTCGTCCTCGATGCGCTCGACCACCTCCCGCCGCGGTGGAACGACCTGCTGCTCGGCGGCAACGCCGACACCGCGCTCAACATCGCGTTCTTCGTGCCGCTCGGCGCCGCGCTCGCGCTCCTGCTGCCACTGCGGTGGTCTCCGGCATCCGTCCTCGTGGCGGCGGCGGTGTCGCTCACGGTGGAAGTCGCGCAGACGGTGCTGCCCGGTCGCGTGTCGGATCCGGGCGACGTGGTGGCGAACGCCGCCGGCGCCCTGGTCGGCACGGTCGTCGTGGTCTTCGCGCGGGTGATGTTCCGCGGGGATCGCGGGTCGGCTCAGCGGGGCAGCCGCAGACGGGCGTGAAGCCCGCCGTCCGCCCTCGGCCACAGCTCGAGCCGGCCCCGGTGCGCCCGGGCGACCGAGGCGACGATGGCGAGTCCGAGACCCGTTCCGTCGGACCGGCCTCGGGTGCGGCCCGCTCCCCGCACGAAGGGCTCGGCGAGCGTGGCGACGAGTTCGCGCGGGAGCGGGGCCCCCGAGTTCGCGACGTCGACGATGACGTCGGTCTCGTCGCCGCCCACCGCGACCCGCACCCAACCGCCGGCGACGTTGTGCACGACGGCGTTGCGGACGAGATTCCCCACCGCCTGGCGGACCAGGGTCGCATCGACGCGCGCCACGACGCCCGTCGCGGCAGGGACGGCCAGATCGATGCCGGCGGCGGCGGCCCCGTCGCGTTCGTCGTCGACCGCCGCGGTGACCAGGGCTCCGACATCGGTCGTGAGCCGCGGCCGTTCACCGGCTCGTCCGGCGCCCGCGAGGTCGACCCGCGCGAGATCGAGGAGCGCCTCGGTGAGGTCGATGGCCCGTTCGTTGGTGACCTCGAGGCGGTGCAGGAGTGTCGACAGGTCGACGCCCGCGGGATCGGCGCGCGCCACTTCGAGCAGCGTGCGCATCGTGGCGTGGGGGGTGCGCAGCTCGTGCGACGCGTTGGCCGCGAAGCGCTTCTCTTCGTCGAGGGTCTCGCCCACGCGGGTGAGCATCGCATCGAAGGTGTCGGCGAGATCGGTGAGCTCGTCGCGGCGCCCGGGCAGCGCCGCGCGGTGTTGCAGGTCGCCGTCGCGCACGGCACGGGCAGCGTCGGTGATGCGCGTCAGCGGGCGCAGCATGAGTCCGGCCACGAACCATCCGCCGCCGAGGCCGAGGGCCGCGAGGCCGATCACCGTGTACCAGGCGTATCGCACGAACGCCTCGACCAGATCGCGCCGGCCGGGGGTGAAGGCCCCGCTCTCGGACGAGAGGTTGCCCTCGGGCAGGAACCGCAGCACGAGGAAGCCCAGCACGAACACCGCCACGCCCACCACCACGACGAAGGCCGCGTAGCTGAGAGTGAGCTTGAGCCGGACCGAGAGTCCCGCCGGGCGCTCACTCATCGGCGGACCCGACGCGGTAGCCCACCCCGGCGACCGTCTGGATCAGCCACGGCTCGCCGAGCCGTTTGCGCAACGTCGAGATCGTGATGCGGACGGCGTTGGTAAAGGGATCGGCGTTCTCGTCCCACGCGCGTTCGAGCAGCGTCTCGGCGCTCACGACCCCGCCGGCCGCGGCCAGCAGCACCTCGAGCACCGCGAACTGCTTGCGGGTGAGCGACACATAGCGTCCGTCGCGGTAGACCTCGCGCCGGAAGGGGTCAAGGCGGATGCCGTCGCGCTCGAGCACCGGGGGAGTCCCGGCCGCGGGGCGCCGGGCGAGGGCGCGCAGGCGCAGCACGAGCTCCTTGAGCACGAAGGGCTTGGTGAGGTAGTCGTCGGCGCCGCTCTCGAACCCGCGGGCCTTGTCGTCGAGTCGGTCGGCGGCGGTGAGCATGAGCACGCGCGGGGCCGCCGGCCGAGCCGAGAGCTCGCGCGCGATCTCGTCGCCGTTGGGGCCGGGGATGTCGCGGTCCAGCACGACGACGTCGTAGGCGGTGTACCCGAGCAGTTCCAGAGCGGTGTCGCCGTCGCCGGCGATGTCGGCCGCGATCGCCTCGAGCCGCAGACCATCGCGGATCGCTTCGGCGAGGTAGGGCTCGTCCTCGACGATCAGCACACGCATACCGCGATCGTAGGCCGACCGGTGTATTGCGGGCGTATGTAGCGTGGGGGGCATGGCGACGCGACTCCTCCTGCTGGCCGACACCCACGTGCCGAAGCGGGCGCGCGTGCTTCCGGATGCCGTGCGGCGGGCGGCATCCGGAGTCGACCTCATCGTGCACGCGGGCGACTGGGTCGAGGCGGCGGTCCTCGACGAGCTGAGCGCCCTCGGACCGGTCCTCGGCGTGTGGGGCAACAACGACGGCGACGACCTGCGGGCGCGTCTGCCCGAGGTCGCCCGCGCCGACGTCGACGGCGTGCGCGTCGCCGTGGTGCACGAGACGGGCGCTGCGGCGGGGCGCGAGCGGCGAATGGACGCGGCGTTCCCCGACACCGATCTGCTGGTGTTCGGGCACAGCCACATCCCCTGGGACACCGTGACTCCGCGAGGCCTGAGACTGCTCAACCCCGGGTCGCCCACCGACCGGCGGCGTCAGCCGGCGTGCACGGTGATGACGCTGACCCTCGCCGACGCCGGGGTGCACGACGTCGAACTGCACGAGGTGTCGCGCGACTGAACGCGGTATCGGCGTCGTATGCGGCGTCGCATACGACCCTGCAACGCGGCGGGCGCTCGACTGGGTCCATGGCACCCCCGACCTCTGCTCCCTCTTCTTCTCGACACCGACGCCGTCTGGCGCTGCTCACCATCGGCGGCGGCCTCGTCGTCGTCCTCACGGCGGCGATCACCCTGGCCGCCTCGACGACGGCCACCTCGTTCACCTCGGGCGTGCTCGCGGCGACGGGATCCGCCCCCACGATCGACGACGGCGTCGTCGACGCGGCACTCCCGCTGAGCGTCGACGAAGACGAACATCCCGCGATGGTGCGCCTCGACGACGGTCTGCGTGAGGCCCTGCGCGCGGCGCAGGTCGCCGCCCTCGACGACGGCGTCACCTTCGACATCACGAGCGGGTGGCGCAGCGCCGATTATCAACGGTGGCTGTTGGCCGACGCGATCGCCACCTCCGGCAGTGAAGAGACGGCGCGCGAGCTCGTGGCCACGCCCGAGCGGTCGAGTCATGTGACGGGGCGGGCGGTGGACATCGGCTCGCTCGACGCGCAGCTGTGGCTCATCGAGCACGGTCGCGCGTGGGGGCTCTGCCAGACGTATGCGAACGAGCGATGGCATTTCGAGCGCGCGACCCGCGACGGGGAGGACTGCCCCGAGCCGCGCACCGACGC
The DNA here is from genome assembly GCF_001423785.1 of Microbacterium sp. Leaf179. Lineage (NCBI taxonomy): Bacteria > Bacillati > Actinomycetota > Actinomycetes > Micrococcales > Microbacteriaceae > Microbacterium > Microbacterium sp. Leaf179. The sequence goes on from NZ_LMPH01000001.1 coordinate 1,613,843, forward strand.
CCGCGGGTGACAGCCCGCGGGTGAGAGCCCGCGGGTGATACAGCGACGGCGCCGTCCCCCGGAGGGGGCGGCGCCGTCGTGGTGCTGCGTGCTGCTACTTGACCGCGAGGTGACGCGACGAGCCGGTCAGCGGGCAGTCGAACGGGTCGCGGGCCGCGAGTCCGACCTCGTTGAGGTAGCGGATGACGATTCCGTAGGACTGCAGCAGGGTCGTCTCGACGTAGGGCACGCCGAGGGTCTGGCAGTGCTCGCGCACGATGGCGCGGGCGCGGCTGAGCTGCGGGCGGGCCATGTTCGGGAACAGGTGGTGCTCGATCTGGTAGTTCAGGCCGCCCATGAGCCAGGTGGCCCACCAGCCGCCGGAGATGTTGCGCGAGGTGCGCACCTGCTTGCTGAAGAAGTCCAGCTTCGCTCCGGGTTCGATGACGGCCATGCCCTTGTGGTTGGGTGCGAAGGACGCTCCCATGTACACGCCGAAGACGGCGAGCTGCACACCCAGGAAGGCGAACGCCATGCCGAGGGGCAGGAACACGAAGATGGGCGTCAGCACCAGCGCGTGGCGCACGGCCAGCAGAGCCAACTCGCGCCAGCGGCCCTTGACCTCTTGACGCGAGAACAGGTGGCGGAAGGCGAGGGCGTGCAGGTTCAGGCCCTCGAGCGTGAGCAGGGGGAAGAACAGCCATCCCTGTCGCCGGGTGATCCAGCGCTGGATGCCGCGGGCCTTGGCGGCGTCTTCGTCGAGGAACGAGATCGTGTCGATCTCGATGTCGGGGTCTTTGCCGACGCGGTTCGGGTTGGCGTGGTGCCGCGTGTGCTTGGACGCCCACCACGACTGGCTCATGCCGACGATGCCGTTGCCGATCCACAGTGCCAACCGGTCGTTCGCGGGACCGGATGCCAGGATCTGGCGGTGGTTCGCCTCGTGGGCGAGGAACGCGACCTGGGTGAACAGGATGCCGAGTGCCGCGGCGATCAGAAGCTGGAACCAGCTGTCACCCAGAAGAATGGAACCGGTGATGGTGGCGGCGAACCCGAGGGTGATCGCAATGCCCACCACGAGGTAGAACCGGGGGGTGCGGGCCAGGAGGCCGCTCTCGCGGACGACCGACGACAACTCTGTGTAGGCCTTCGCGATCGGGGGGAATTCGGTGGTCCCGGAGTACGTCTGACGAACGGGGCCGAGGCGGGACTCGACGATGGTGGAGGCGATGGACTGCTCCTCTAATCGGGTTGACCGTGGTCGGGAGTCGAGGTGGATACCCCGGTCTGAGGATCACACTACGGGGGACCGTATGGGGCGTTCGGAATACATCCACATGTGCAGGAGGCTCACGGGAAAGGCGAAGAGACGCAGAGGACGCCGGCGCGGGCGCGAAGGTCGCCGACGCCCCCCGGGAACGACGAAAGCCGGGTCCGTCGCGAGGCGACGGGTCCCGGCTTCCGAGGTAAGCGGAGCTTAGAGGGGCTGGATGTTCGCAGCCTGCATGCCCTTGGGGCCCTGCTCGGCGTCGAATTCGACCTTCTGCGCTTCCTGCAGCTCCTTGAAGCCGTTGCCCTGGATCGCGCTGAAGTGCGCGAACAGGTCGGCGGAGCCGTCATCGGGAGCGATGAAGCCGTAGCCCTTTTCGGAGTTGAACCATTTCACGGTGCCAGTGGCCATCGTGTTCTTCCTTTATTCATGTTGGGCCGCAGTCGCGGCCGTGGGCGCCGCTCCGGCGCGTGCGGAGCGGACGGGTTACGCCGAGTCACCGTACTGGTGGCTCGTACGCGATGCCCGTTGACGGCGGCCTGAGCCGCGTCGACGGACGTGTGGACACCGAGATTCTCGCCGAGCGGACCCTGGGCTTCGAAGCCCGAGGTGCCCGCGCCGACGAAACCGGCGTAGTCGGATCCGGCCATCGCGACGAAGACGTCGAGATCGGCCTGGCGCCACGATAGTGGCGAAAGGTGAAGCAAGGACACAGAAACTTTCCGCGAGTGCGAGGCGAGGACCGAAGCCGTCGAGCGAGGCACGCGATGGTAGGGGGAGGGAATGCTGTCACTCACGGCTCGGCGCTGTGCGCCCGGCATCTCTGCGATGAGGCGGTCGTCCATGAAGCAAGTCCCAGAATTAATGCCTCCACGTTATCACGGATACCGGTTCTGTGCCCAAGAGGATGCTGACGGCGTCGAACGTGTGCACTGGAGTCATGGCATCCGGCGATCCTTCCCCCTCCGACGATGAACGGTGGCTCGTGATCGACGGCCGTCGCTGGCGGCGTACCGACCCCGCCCTGCCCGACGACCTCGCCGCACGTCTGCGTTCGCATCTAGGCCGGGCGCGCTCCGCCGTGCGCACCGGAAAGCGCGCGGGCGACGACGCCGCGGTCGCTGCGGCGCGCCGTCGGGTGGGCCTGGCGAAGACGGGCCTCGGAGAGCGCGGCCCGCGCTGGTGGGACGAGGAGGTCGACGCGCGCATCGGTCGCGCGGCCGACGCCGTCGAGGAGCTCGACGGGCTCGCACCGCCCGCCTCGGGAGCAGATGCCGGCGGCGAGGTCAATCCGTAGCGTGCCGCTCGCCGTCGGGGTCTGCTGAGAGTTCCGATGAAAGGAACCGTCATGTCCTCCACCCCGTCCGAGCTCGAGAAGCTCAACGATCTGCTCAAGAAGTTCCGTTTCGCGATGGTCACCACGCGGGCCGAGGGCGGCGACCTGCATGCCCACCCGCTCACGGTGCAGGAGACCGAGTCCGACGGTGACCTGTGGTTCATCGTGGGGACGCACGCGTCGGCCGTCGAGCACGTGCGGCGCGACCCGAAGGTGGGCCTGTCGTTCAGCTCCGACGGTCTCTGGCTCTCGCTCGCCGGTGAGGGCGAGGTGGTGGACGACCTGGCCAAGCTCAAGGAGCTGTGGTCGACCAGCGTCGAGGCGTGGTTCCCGGAGGGGCCCGAGTCGCCCGGTGTGACGCTGCTGAAGGTGTCGGCGTTGACCGGCGAGTACTGGGGGAGTGCGGGCGGTCGCATCGCCACGGCGGTGGCCCTGGTGACGTCGAAGGTCACCGGCGAACGTCCTCGCGGCGGCGAGAACGAGACGTTCGACCTGACCGACTGAGAGCACCCCCACAGCGGCTCGCCGGGCGAGGGCGCCGGCTCAGCCGCCCCAGGGGTTGTCGACCGGCACGTCGTCGCCGTCGGTGGTGTCGGGGATCTCGGGGGCGTCCGCCGTCTCGAGTTCGTCGGGCTGATCGGCGGTGTCGTCGTGGCCGTGGTCGGGTGTCGAGTTCATGCCGACACCCGACCACGGCCCGTGCTCATCGCGCGCGGGGATTGCGCGGACCGTACCCGTGTGCGAGGCGCAAGCCCCCGGGGCGAACGGTCGGGTCTTGCGACGATGACGTCATGTCACGACCCGAGGTGCGCTCCAAGCCCTGCGCGTTCTGCGGCCGGCCCTTCACCGACCGCAAGCGCTGGAGCGGACGCGATCAGTGGGATCAGGTGCTCTACTGCTCGCGTGGATGCCGAGCCAAGGCCGCAGCCGCTCGGAGGAGCGCGTGAGTGCGTCGACGAAGATCACCGCGGCGCTCATCCTGGCGACGCAGCAGTTCGAGGAGCACCCCGCCTACGCCGACGCCGACGTCGACGAGTTCTTCTTCATCGAATCCGCGCCGAGGTTCCGGAAGCTCCCTTACCACCGGCACAAGATCGTGCTGCTCGTGTCGGCGATGCGGCACACCGCCGCACGGCTCGAGTCCGAGGGGCGCACCGTGCGTCGGATCACCCTGCGCGACGATCTCGGGTTCGCGGCCGGCCTGACGCGGTTGCTCGACGATCACGGCGTCGGGACGCTGCGGTGGATGAGCGACCCGAACCGCCCGGTCGACGATCGCATCGCGCGTCTGTGCGAGAAGCGGGGAGTCGACACCGACATCCTCTCGGACGGGCTGTTCCTCACCCCCGAAGACGAGGTCGACCGGTGGTTCGCCGAGCACCCGACGCCGCTCATGGAGGACTTCTACCACTGGCAGCGTCGGCGCACCGGCATCCTGATGGACGGGGGGAAGCCCGCGGGGCGTCGCTGGAACTTCGACGCCGACAACCGCAAGCCGCTGCCCAAGAAGGGGGTCGAGATCCCGGCACTGCCGCAGCTCGAGCATGATGACATCACGAGGGAGGTCATCGCCGAGGTCGACGAGCTCTTCCCCGACCAGCCCGGCGCGGCGGGGGAGTTCTGGCTGCCGGTCACGCCGGAGCAGTCGAGGCAGTGGCTCGACGTGTTCGTCGCCGAGCGCCTGAACGACTTCGGCCGGTACGAGGACGCCATGAAGGCCGACGAGCCCTTCCTCTTCCACGCGATCATCTCGCCGATGCTGAACATCGGCCTGCTCACCGTCGAGGAGGTGGTCGCCGCGGCGACGCGGACCGATGCCCCGTTGGCATCCGTCGAGGGGTTCATCCGCCAGGTGATCGGATGGCGCGAGTACATGCGCGGCATGTACCGGGCGCACCCGAAGCTGGAGTACGTCAACGCGCTGCACCTCGAGCAGCGCATCGAGAAGTACTGGTATACCGCGCAACGGATGCCGGGCACCCTGCCGATCCCCGTGCGCACGGTGCTCGAACGCGTGCACCGGTGGGGCTACGCGCACCACATCGAGCGGCTGATGGTGCTCGGCAACTGGTTCCTGCTGCAGGGCTACGCCCCGCGACAGGTGAACGACTGGTTCCTGGCCCTGTTCGTCGACGCGTACGACTGGGTCATGGTGCCCAACGTCATGGGGATGAGCCAGTTCGCCGACGGCGGTTTCGTCGCGACCAAGCCGTACGTGTCGGGCGGGGCGTACCTGCAGAAGATGGGCTCGTGGTGGCCGTCGGCGGCGGATGCCAAGGACTCCGTGTTCACCGAGGCGTACTGGGCGTTCCTCGAACGCCACGAGGACGTGCTGGCGGGCAACCACCGGTTGAGCCTCGCACTGGCCCAGATGCGAAAGCGGCGCGACGCGAAAGAGTAGGCGGTCCCTCGGGCGCCGCGCTTTCGTCGGCGGTCGGCGAAGCCGTCGGCGCCGCGCGCCGAACTCCTGAGTTCTCGCGCGTCCGCGCCGCGTCGGGGCGATCTCCGCGCCCGGCCGCCGAGAACTCAGGAGTTCGGCACCGCGTGCCCGGTCAGCCCTTGAGCTTGTTCAGTGCCGAACCCTTGTGCGCGGCCTTCGCGCCCGACTTCTCGGACTTCACGAGGTAGGCCGGGTCGTCATCCGATGCCGTGAACTTCTGGCCGTCGTGCTCGAAATCCTTCGTCTTCTTCTCGACGACCTCACCCTGCGTGCGCCCCTGCGGGGTGTTCCAGCTGACCCGGTCGCCCTTCGACAGATCCTTCGACATGGTGCGTCCTTCCGTTCGTGTGCGCTCATGCTCTCGGCAGCGCGAGGGCGCGCTCGGGGGATTGACACCGGCTGCACCCACTACGTGGTCGGGCGCGCAACCGCAATGCCCGAGTGATGTCGGAGCCCCTGCGTAGCGTCGAGGTGGGCCTTCGTTTCGCGGCCCACGACGTCAGGAGAGCCATGACCGAGCCGACCACCCCGCAGAGCCCGACCACCGCCAACAACGGCGCCCCGGTCGCCAGTGACGAACACTCGCAGAGCGTCGGAGCCGACGGCTCCCTCGCCCTCACCGACCACTACCTCATCGAGAAGCTCGCGCAGTTCAACCGCGAGCGGGTGCCGGAGCGCGTGGTGCACGCCAAGGGCGGCGGAGCGTTCGGCACGTTCCGCACCACCGGCGACGTGTCGGCCTACACGCGCGCCGCTCTGTTCCAGCCCGGCGTCGAGACCGAGATGCTCGCCCGTTTCTCGTCGGTCGCCGGCGAGCAGGGCAGCCCCGACACCTGGCGCGATCCGCGCGGCTTCTCGCTGAAGTTCTACACGACAGAGGGCAACTACGACCTCGTCGGCAACAACACCCCGGTCTTCTTCGTGAAGGACGGCATCAAGTTCCCCGACTTCATCCGCTCGCAGAAGCGCCTGCCGGGCAGCCACCTGCGCGACAACACGATGCAGTGGGACTTCTGGACGCTGTCTCCCGAGAGCGCGCACCAGGTGACCTGGCTGATGGGCGACCGCGGCATCCCGGCATCCTGGCGTCACATGAACGGCTACGGCTCGCACACGTACCAGTGGATCAACGCCGAGGGGGAGCGGTTCTGGGTCAAGTACCACTTCCACACCGACCTGGGCCACAAGACACTCACGCAAGACGAGGCCGACCAGATCGCCGGTCAAGACGCCGACTTCCATATTCGCGATCTCTACGCCGCGATCGAGCGGGCCGAGTTCCCGACGTGGACGCTCAAGGTGCAGATCATGCCGTACGACGACGCCAAGACGTACCGGTTCAACCCCTTCGACCTGACCAAGGTGTGGCCGCACAGCGACTACCCCGAGATCGAGGTCGGCACGATGGAGCTGAACCGCAACCCGGGCAACTACTTCGCCGAGATCGAGCAGGCGGCCTTCGAACCGTCGAACTTCGTCCCCGGCATCGACGGCAGCCCCGACAAGATGCTGCAGGCCCGCATCTTCAGCTACGCCGACGCGCACCGCTACCGCGTGGGAACCAACTACCAGCAGCTGCCGGTCAACCGGCCGCACACCGAGGTGCACTCGTACTCGAAGGAGGGCGCGATGCGCTACGAGTACAACCCGCCCGAGGTGCCCGTGTACGCGCCCAACTCGGTCGGGGGCCCCGCGGCCGACCCGCGCCGCGCGGGCGACGGCGGCTGGCAGAGCGACGGCGACCTCGTCCGCTCGGCGGCCACCCTGCACCCCGAAGACGACGACTGGGGTCAGGCGGGCACGTTGGTGCGCGAGGTCATGTCGGCCGAGCAGCGCGACCGCCTCGTCGAGACGATCACCGGGCACGTCGGCGGAGTGACCCGCGCCGAGGTGCGCGAGCGCGCCGTGCAGTACTGGAAGAACGTGGATGCCGAGGTCGGCTCCCGCGTCGAGGCCGCGCTGCCCCCGCTCGAGGGGTCGACCGCGCCCGGCGAGCAGTTGAGCGAGCCGAACCCCGACGGTGACCTCGTCGGAACGGACGTGGCGGGGAAGATCTGAGGTCGGCGACCGGCGGCGCCCCGCGGGGCGTCGCCGGTTCACGCCTCAGAGCGGCGCGCGCTCCTCGCGCGTCAGCCGGAAGCGGGATGCCAGCACGCCGGCGATGAGTGCTCCCGCCCCGCCCGCGATCATGTCGCCGATGGTGTCGTCGTAGGTGACGAAGATCGCGTCGGTGATGAAGCGGTAGCCGAACCACTCGATCATCTCCCACACGGCGCTGAGCGCGAGGCCCGCGAGGGTGGCCACGACGATCGGCGTGCGGCGACGCCCGGTCGGCGCGACGACTCCGGCATCGTCGAGCAGCACGAGGGCGACGGCGGCGAGCAGACCGGTGCAGGCGAGGTGCACGACGAGATCCCACCCCGTCCATGCCCGATACAGCTCGAGCACGTTGCTGCCGGCGGCGACGAACACGGTGACGCAGGTGACGAGGTCGAGGCCCGAACGCAGGCCGATCATGCGCGAGAGCATCACCGCGGGCAGCGACATCGACAGCACGGCGAAGTCCGTGAACGGCAGGGTGAACAGCGAGACGATCACGAGCACGATGGCGAGCGCACGAACGGCATCGGTCACCCAATCCGTGACGCTTCGCGGCGGGCGCTTCAGGTTCGCGTACATGGCCCGGATCACGGGTGCCCCTCCCTCGTGTCGACAGCTCGTCCGTGCGCCATCATGCCGCCCCGGTGGGAATGCGCACGACGGCCTGCACGGCCAGATGGTCGCTCGGCCATTGCGTGCCCGTCGGCCGGGGGTCGATGCCCACGGCGCGCACCCCGACGTCGGGGGTCGCGAGCACGGCGTCGATGCGCCGAGCGCCGAGCTTCGGGCGCGCGTAGTTGTTGAAGGTGCCCCACTCGGCGGTCCGTCGGGTGGGGGCGTACGACCACGTGTCGACGAGCAGACCCGCGGCGAACATCTCGGCGAGTTCGTCGGAGCGGATGGGCGCGTTGACATCGGCAGTGAACAGCAGCGGTCGCGTGCGATCGGCGACCAGGTCGTGCAGCCACGTGGCCGAACGCTTGCGGGCTCGTCGTGAGAACGCGTCGAAGTGGGTGTTGACGAAGGTGAAGCGCGCGTCGGTCGCGCGGTCGCGCAGCTGCGCGATGACCGCGACGCGGGGGATGGTGTTGCCCCACCCCGTCGAACCCGGCACGGTCGGGGTGTCGGAGAGCATGACCTGCTCCCAGTCCTCCAGCTCGATGCGGTCGCGATCGTAGAACAGCGGCGTGCCCTCGCCGCCGCGGTCCTTGCCGCGACCGAGGCCCACCCGTCCGTAGCGCGTGCCCAGCGAGTCCTGCACCCAGCGAGCCTGGTCGGGCATCGCCTCCTGCGAGCCGAGCAGATGCGGGCGGTTCGCGCCGAGGAAGGTGCGCAGGCGTTGCTTGCGCAGGGGCCACCGGTCGGCGGGCGGCCACGTGAGGCGCTCGAAGCGGCGTCGCACGTTGAAGCTCATGACGTGCAGGTCGGGCGCGTCGACGGTCGGGAACAGGATGCCGGCCATCAGCGACCCGCCCCGCTGCGCGTGCCGCGCGACTGACCCGGAGCGCCGACCTCGCGGGCGCGGCCGGCGTGGGTCGCGCGTCGGCGCGCGAGCCGCGCCCACCGTGCGGGCGGGATGTCGCCCGGCCAGTGTGCGAACACCGTCCCCGCCCCGCGGCGGAAGCAGCGGACGAAGCGGCGCGGCTCGACCGTACGCGACGACACCCGCATGTGCCGGCCGGGGACGAAGCGGATACGGTGACGTCGGCCGAGGTGGTACGCGAGATCGAGGTCGTCGTGAAGCTCGGGGTCCACGTGCACCTCACCGCGGACCGCATTCCAGGCGCGTCGCCGGAACGCCATGTTCGACCCCCAGAGCGGCGTGTGGCCCAGCGCGGGGAACGCGAAGGCGGCGTACGTGCCCAAGAAGGCGCGCGACATGGCCACTCGCCCGGCGACGGGACCGTCGTGGAAGACGGCGCCGCCGGTCACGGCATCGACCGCGGGGTCGCTCAGCGCGTCGACCATGCTCGCCACCCACGTGGGCTCGGGGATGCTGTCGGCATCGAGGCGCAGGATCAGGTCGCCGTGGGCGGCGTCGTATCCGGCCGCGGCGGCGGCGGGTATGCCGCGCTCGCCGCAGAACACGACGCGGGCACCCGCGGCGCGGGCGATGTCGGCACTGTCGTCGGTCGAGGCGTTGTCGACGACGACGATCTCGTCGGCGACGGTGGTCTGCGCCGCCAGGGCTCGCAGACACCGCCGCAGGTGCGGTCCGTCGTCGAGAACGGGGATGACGACCGACACGGTGTTGAGCGGCACAGTATCGGGCGTCGCAGCGGATCTTTCGGGCACGGCGGGCTCCAGACGGGGTCGTCCTGCCACGCTAAGCGATGCGTCGAGGGGCGTTCGCCGGGTTGACGCTTTCGTACGCTGGAGACATGGCATCCGTCCTCAACGTCTCGGCGTACCTCTTCACACGCATCGACGATCCCGCTGTCGTGCGCGAGACGCTCCGCGATCGGGCCGGGGCGGCGGGACTGCGGGGAACGATCCTGCTGGCCGAGGAGGGCATCAACCTCTTCCTGGCCGGAGCGCCGGACGCCGTGCGCGCCTTCGTCGACCGACTGCGCGCCGACGAGCGGTTCGCCGCCCTCGAGACGAAGGACAGCTGGTCGGACACCGTGCCGTTCGGGCGGCTCCTGGTGAAGGTCAAGCGCGAGATCATCCGCATGGACCGCCCCGAGGTGCGCCCGCAGGACGGCCGGGCCCCCGCCGTGTCGCCCGAGACCCTGCGCCGGTGGCTGGATCGGGGCAGCGACGACGACGGCCGCGAGGTCGTGCTCGTCGACACCCGCAACGCGTTCGAGGTCGACTACGGCACCTTCGCGGGTGCGAAGGACTGGCGCATCGAGCGCTTCACCCAGTTCCCGGATGCCGCGGACTCCCACCGCGACGAACTCGCCGGCAAGACGGTGGTGAGCTTCTGCACAGGGGGGATCCGCTGCGAGAAGGCGGCGCTGTACCTGCGCGACGCGGGGCTGGACGCTTATCAGCTCGACGGGGGCATCCTCGGGTGGTTCGCCGCCCAGGGCGGTGCACACTGGAACGGCGAGTGCTTCGTCTTCGACGAGCGCGAGGCCGTCGACCCGGCGCTCGCCCCGGCGGGCACGGCCCTCGCTCCCGCGGGCTTCTCTCCCACGGGCGTCTGAGATGCTCTGGGACCAGCACGCCTGCGTCGAGCTCGTCGAGACGGCCGACCTCGGCGAACTGCTCCGCTACCGCGGCGGCGGCGGGGGGTACGTCTCGCTCAACGTCGGATTCGCCCCCCACTCGCCCGCGCTCACGGCATCGCTGCTCCGCTCCTTCCGGGCGCAGGTCACCGCGATCGACGGCCTCGAGCTGGCCGCCACGGTCGCCGACATCGACCGCATCGCCGCGCGAGGCGACACCGCCGTCGCCTTCGACCTCGAGGACTGCGCGCCGCTCGGCGGCGACCTCGACGCGGTGCAGAGCCTCGTCGCGCAAGGTGTGCGGACCCTGGCGCCGACCTACAACCACGCCAACCGCGCCGGCGGCGGCTGCTTGGACGCGGTCGACGACGGCCTCACCGGGTGGGGGCGCGACCTCGTCGCCGAGATGAACGCGAGCGGCATGGTGCCCGACGGCTCGCACGTCGGCGCGCGGACGACGTTCGACCTGTGCGCGGTCTCGACCCGACCGGTCGTCTTCAGCCACTCCAACATGCGTGCGGTGTGGGAGCACCCGCGCAACATCACCGACGACCAGGCGCGAGCCGTCGCCGACACCGGGGGAGTGGTGGGCATCACGGGGGTGGGGATCTTCCTCGGCCCCAACACCCCCACCCTCGAGGCGATGGTGCGCCACCTCGATCACGCCGTCGAGGTCGTCGGCATCCGGCACGTCGGTGTGAGCACCGACTTCTCGTTCGACTGGCAGACCTTCCGCGCCACGATCGCCGGGACCCCCGAGCTGTACGACGAGAGCTACACCCGGTGGGGGCCGATGCAGTGGATGCCGCCCGAGACGTTCGTCGACCTGGGCGCAGCGCTGCAGGCGCGAGGATGGAGCGACACCGACGTCGCTGCGGTGCTCGGCGGCAACTTCCGCCGGGTCGCAGCCGAGAGCTGGGAGCCCCGCCCATGACCGACCTTCGAGACGGCGCCGTGCTGCGCGCCGCGCGTGCCGGCGACGAGAACGGCATCCTGGCGTGCATCCAGGCGCTGGCCGACTACGAGAAGGAGCCGGATGCCGTCGACAACACGGCCGGAATGATCGCCGAGACCCTGTTCGGCGACGACCCCCGCGCCTTCGCGTTCGTCGTGGAGGGGCCCGACGGCATCCGCGCCATCGCGATCTGGTTCCTCACCTACTCCACGTGGACCGGCCGCCACGGCATCTGGCTCGAAGACCTGTACGTGCACGAGCAGTACCGCTCGCACGGCTACGGCGTCGCCCTGCTGTCGGCGCTCGCCGCGGAGTGCCTCGAGAAGCAGTACACGCGTCTGGAGTGGACCGTGCTCGATTGGAACGAGCCCGCCATCGGCTTCTACCGCGCGCTCGGGGCCGAGGCGATGGAGGAGTGGACGACGCGTCGCGTGACCGGCGAGGCCCTGACCGCGCTGGCGGCGCGCGGCGAGGTCGCCGGAGCGGTCTGAGACGGCATCTCGCCGACCTCCCGGGTGCCCGTTCAGCGAGCGAGGTCTGCGAGCACGGCTTCGGCGGCCCGCTGCCCCGACACCAGCGCGCCCTGGATCGACGCGGTGTCGCGGTGGTCGCCCGCGATGTACCGTCCGTCGTCGAGCCTGACGGGTCGACGCAGCCGCAGGGGCGGGTCCTGCGCGGGGAGCGCGCCGACGACATCGTCGCGGCGGAGCAGGCGCCAGGGGCGGGTGTCGGCATCCCAGATCTCGGCGAGCTGGCGACGGATGCCGTCCTCCGACGCCTCCGACGGCATCACGCACGTCGCCTGCACGAGGTGCTGCCCGCGCGGCGCGTAGGTGGGGGCCGTGTTCGTCATGATCGCGGTGTTGACGATCGGTCCGCGACGGCGCCCGTCGATGCGCAGCGCGGCGTCGGCGCTGGGCGCCCGGTCGGCGGCGAACCACCACGTCTGCAGGCCCCGCGGGCGGGGGAGCGGGACGTCGAGGTCGGGCGCGAGCCCGGTCGCGACGACGACGGCGCGCGCCGTCACGGCCTCGTGGCCCTCGACGCCCACGTGCCAGCCGTGCGCGCGGCGGCGGGTGGAGACGACCCGGTGAGACAGCCGGATGCCGGCCCCGGCACGCCGGGCGGTGTCGGCGAGCTGCGCGGGAAGCGCGCCGATGCCCGCGGCGGGGACGCCCGGGCGGCCGAGGGCGAAGCTGCGGATGAGAAGGCGCACGAAGGCGTCGGAGGTCTCCTGCCGATCGTCGGCGAGGACACCGGCGAGGAACGGCTCGAGCACGCTCTCGCGCAGCGCGCCGCGGAGCCCGGTGCGATCCCACGCCTCGGCGAGCGTGCGGTCGGGGCCGGTCTTCGCCGCGCGGGCGGAGGCGAGGGTGGGGGCCGCCCAGCGCGCCAGGGCGACGAGGTCGGCGGGTCGCACGAGTCCGCTCGACACCGTCGCGGGGATCGACAGCGGGTGGCGCAGCGGATGCGCCAGCCGTGCGAGGCGGTCGTCGAGCCGCACGCCCACGGCGACGGGGAAGCGCCGGAGGGCGAGGGCGTCGACGTCGACCCACCGTCGCACGGCCGGGTACGCCGGGTTCAGCACGTGGAACCCGAGGTCGAGGCGGAACCCGTCGACGACGCCGGTGCGTTCTCGCCCGCCGACGGTGTCGCCGGCCTCCAGCACGACGACGTCGCGACCGGACTCGGCCAGGTGGGTCGCGCAGCGGAGCCCGGCCAGGCCCGCGCCCACCACGATGACGTCGTATGCACTCATCCGGCGAGCCTATGCAGCGCGTTACCGGCGCGAGCGGGGGTTGCCGTGCGCGATGATGAGGGCATGGAATCCGTCACCGTCCTCTTCGTCTGCGTCCACAACGCCGGACGCTCCCAGATGGCCGCCGGTTACGCGCGCGCGCTCGGCGGCGACCGCGTCACCGTCCTGTCCGGAGGCAGCGCCCCGGGCGCGACGCTCAACCCGATGGCGGTCGCGGCGATGGCCGAGGAGGGCATCGACATCAGCGCGGAGGTGCCGCAGCTGCTGCTGACCGATGACGTGCGCGCGTCCGACGCGGTGATCACCATGGGCTGCGGCGACGCGTGCCCGATCTTCCCCGGCAAGCGCTACGAGGACTGGGAGCTCACCGACCCGGCGGGAAAGGGCCTCGACGAGGTGCGGCCGATCCGCGACGACATCAAGACCCGGGTGCAGCGCCTGCTCGACGAACTGCTCGCCTGATACGACGAAGGCCCGGATGCCGTGGCATCCGGGCCCTCGTCAGGCGACTTACGCGGAGGCTTCCTCGCGCTTCGGCAGCACCCAACCGGGGCGCACGAAGTGGCACGTGTAGCCGTGGGGGATGCGCACGAGGTAGTCCTGGTGCTCGGGCTCGGCCTCCCAGAACGCGGCCTCGGGCTCGATCGTGGTGACGGCCTTCGCGGGCCAGATGCCCGAGGCGTCGACGTCGGCGATCGTGTCGCGCGCGACCTTCTCCTGCTCGGGGGAGAGCGGGAAGATCGCCGAGCGGTAGCTCGTGCCCACGTCGTTGCCCTGACGGTTCAGCGTCGACGGGTCGTGGATCTGGAAGAAGAACGCCAGGATGTCGCGGTAGCTCGTCTGCGTGGGATCGAAGACGATCTCGACGGCCTCGGCGTGCCCGGGGTGGTTCCGGTAAGTGGCGTGCTCGTTCTGACCGCCGGTGTACCCGACGCGCGTGTCGAGCACGCCGGGCTGGCGACGGATGAGGTCTTCGACACCCCAGAAGCAGCCGCCCGCGAGGACGGCGGTCTCGGTGCCGGGGCGGCGGGTGATCTCGCCGGTGTCGGAAGGTCCGCTGGTCATGGTGGTGCTCCTTTTGCGGTTGCGGAACGGGAAGAGGTTCACGAGGCGGGGCTCTCGCGGAACAGGGGGAGGTACGCGCCGTACCCCTGGGCTTCGAGCTCGCTGACCGGCACGAAACGCATCGCCGCCGAGTTCATGCAGTATCTCAGCCCGCCGGCATCGCGGGGGCCGTCGTCGAACAGGTGCCCGAGGTGGCTGTCCGCTCCGGAGGAGCGCACCTCGGTGCGCGTCATCCACAGGGTGCGGTCCTTCTTCTCGACGACGGCGGCGTCGTCGAGGGGGCGGGTGAAGCTCGGCCAGCCCGAACCGCTCTCGAATTTGTCCCTCGACGAGAACAGGGGCTGCCCCGACACGACGTCGACGTAGATCCCGTCCTCGTGGTTGTCCCAGTACTCGTTGCGGAACGGCGGCTCGGTGGCGTCGTCCTGCGTGACGGCGAACTGGCGGTCGGTGAGACGGCTCAACGCCTCCGACGTCTTCCGGTACTCCGTGCTCACGGGTGTGTCCTCTCGTTCAGACGCCCGGAATCGGGCGACACGGGGAAGAACGTCGTCGCCGCCGGTTTTGGTCCCGCGGGGCTGGGAGCGGGCTGTGAGTTGTCGGGGAGGGCGGATGCCGAGGGCAAGCCCCGCGGTTGTCACCGGTGCCCGCACTAGCGTGACGACATCGACCAGGAGGTTCGCATGACCCGCACCATCGTCATCACCGGCGCCAGCGACGGCATCGGCGCCGCGTCCGCGAAACAACTCGCCCAGCTCGGCGAGGAAGTGGTGGTGGTCGGGCGCAACCCCGAGAAGACCGCCCGGGTGGCGCGCACGCTCGGGGTGGAGTCGTTCGTCGCCGACTTCAGCGAGCTGTCGCAGGTGCGCGAGCTCGCCGCCTCCCTTCTGGAGCGCTACCCCCGCATCGACGTGCTCGCCAACAACGCCGGGGGCGTGTTCGGCGAGCGCACCCTGACGGCCGACGGCTACGAGACCACGTTCCAGGTGAACCATCTCGCGCCCTTCCTGCTCACGAACCTGCTGCGCGAGCGGCTCATCGAGTCGCAGGCGTCGGTGATCCAGACCTCGAGCGCCGCGGCCAGGCTCTTCCCCCGCTTCGACATCGACGATCTGCAGGGAGAGCACCGCTACTCCTCGACCGCGGCGTACGGCAACGCGAAGCTGGCGAACGTGCTGTTCACCAAGGAGCTGAATCGCCGCTTCGGCGACGCCGGTCTCTCGGCCGTGGCCTTCCACCCGGGCGTGATCGCCTCGAACTTCGGATCGACCAGTGACGGACCGTGGAAGTTCCTCTACGGCGGACCTCTCGCCCAACGCCTCATGACGTCGACGTCGGTCGGCGGCGCGCGCCTGACCTGGCTCGCCCTCGGCAAGCCGGGCGTCGACTGGGTGCCCGGCGGCTTCTACTCGAACAACAAGGCGGCCAAGACCAACCGGCTGGCCGACGACCCCGTGGTGGCGCGACAGCTCTGGGAGCGCAGCGCCGTGCTCGCGGACCTGCCGCTCTGAGCCGAGCCGTCGCGGGTCGCCGCCGCGCGGACGGCTCCCGCGCGTGCGGTCAGCGCACTCCCGCGCGCGGCGGCCCGACGTTCCATCCGAGGCGCTCGAGGCCGTCGTGCAACCGGCGAGCCTGCGCCCAGGCGATCTCACCCGACACGTCGGAGTAGACGTCGATCGCGAACGGCGGCGGATCGGCGAACTTCGGGATCTCGACCTCGGCCCAGGCGTGCGGGGCCAACCAGACCCGGGGGCGCGCCGTTCCGGCGTCGTCGACCCCTCCGTCGGCAGCGAGCGCGATGACATCCAACGCGTCGATCTTGGTGATGGGCATGTCGACGACCAGCGTCACCGCGTGCAGCGTTTCGGACATCGCCCACCTCCTGTCGGTTCATCTTCACACGCGGACTCCGCGCGCGGGTCGTGGGCGACGATCGCGGGGCGGCGGATCGCATAGCTCGCGCACAGGATCGGTCAAGTCTCGGACAGGGTGCGTCGCGCACAGTCGACCCATCGACATCACCCGACACCCGGAGGCGGCCATGACCAGGATTCCCGACACCCAGATGACCCCCGACGGCCCCGCGTACGAGGGCCGTCTGCTCGACCGTGCCGACGAGCCGGTCGTCGACCAGGGGGCACCGTTCGACATCCGAACGCTCGTGTCGCGCCGCGGCATCCTGGGTCTCGTCACCCTCAGTGCCGGTGCGGTCGCGCTCGCCGCCTGCACCCCGGCCGCGACCGGGACGGCGACGCCCACGGCGACCCCCACCGCCACGCCCACCGCCACTCCGACCGCCTCGGCGACACCCACCGCCTCGGCCGCGAGCGCGGCCGCCGCCCTGCCCGCCGGCGAGATCCCCGACGAGACCGCGGGGCCCTACCCGGGTGACGGGTCGAACGGCCCCGACGTCCTCGAGCGGTCCGGCATCGTGCGCAGCGACTTGCGCACGAGCCTCGACGGAGGCGCTGCGGCCACGGGCGTGCCCATGACCCTGAACCTCACGATTCTCGACACCGCCGGCGGCGACGTGCCCTTCGCCGGTGCCGCCGTGTACGTGTGGCACTGCGACACCCAGGGGCGTTACTCGATGTACTCCTCGGGCATCGAGGACCAGACGTACCTCCGGGGCGTGCAGGTCGTCGGATCCGACGGCGTCTTGTCGTTCACCTCGATCTTCCCCGGCTGCTACGACGGCCGCTGGCCCCACATCCACTTCGAGGTGTACCCGAACGGGGATGCCATCACCCATGCCTCCCAGGCGATCGCGACCTCGCAGGTGGCCCTGCCGCAGGCCGCGTGCGACGTCGTCTACGCGGACGCGGCGTATCCCTCGTCGGCATCCAATCTCTCCCGCGTCTCGCTCGCCAGCGACAACGTGTTCGGCGACGACGGGGGAGCGCTCGAGCTCGCCACCGCCTCGGGCGACAACACCGCCGGCTGGACGGTCGCCCTGGGCGTCCGCGTCGACAGCACCACCACCCCGACCGCGGGCGCCGCTCCCGGCGGACGCGGCTGACCGACGAGGACCCCACCCCACCCTCACCGTCCTGAACGCCACCGCCTCACGGTGAGATCTCGACGGCTGGGCCTGCAACGGCTGAGCGAGCGGCGGGCGCGGTGATCTAATCGATCCATGCCCTCGCCGCGCGCACAACTGCAAGACCTCGTCCGTCGGCCGCGGACCGGACCGGCACCCGCCGACGCCTTCACCGCCCTGCAGGCGCTGCCGGTCGAGGGCGAGGCGCGCGCGGCGGCCGTGCTCATCTTGTTCGGCGTGCTCGACGGCATCCCGAGTCGGCGACGGGCGACCCACGTTCCGAGCGACCTCGACGTCCTGCTCCTGGCTCGGGCGAGCACGCTGCGCGCCCACCCCGGCCAGGTGGCCTTCCCCGGTGGGCGGGTCGACCCGGACGATGCGGATGCCGTGGCGGCGGCGCTGCGGGAAGCACGAGAGGAGACGGGGCTCGATCCGGCCGGGGTCGAGGTGCTGGGCGCGCTCGACGCCGTCCCCCTGGCGTTCTCCCGGCACGAGGTCACCCCGGTGATCGGCTGGTGGTCGCGTCCGACGCCCGTGCGCGCCGTGGACCGGGCCGAGTCGGCCGAGGTGTTCCGCGCGCCCGTCGCGGATCTGCTCGACCCGGCTCGTCGCGGGTCGACGGTGATCCGCCGCGACGGACGGGAGTGGAGGGGGCCTGCGTTCTCGCTCGAGACGGCCGGGGGTCCGCAGACGGTCTGGGGGTTCACCGCGATGGTGCTCGACGGGCTGTTCGACCGCCTGGGCTGGACCGAGCCGTGGGATGCCGAGCGCGAGATCGCGCTCCCCGACCCGGGCTCGACCCCTTCTCCCCACACTGCTGATCATTAGCGTGTTCCTCCGGCTTCGTCATCCGCGATGTGCGCTGCCGTCCGGATCGCTAGCGTGGAGTTCGTGACTGCGCCTATCGACCCCACCACCACCGCCGCCTGGTCCCGACTGACCGCCCTGCGCGACGCCTTCGAGCCCGACCTGCGCGGCTGGTTCGCCGCGGATGCCGACCGCACGAGCACCCTGACGCGTAGCGTCGGCGACCTCCACGTCGACCTGTCCAAGAACCTCGTGACCGCCGAGGTGCTCGACGCCCTCGTCGCTCTCGCGGGCGAGACGGGCGTGCGCGAGCGCTTCGCCGACATGCTGCGGGGCGGACACCTCAACACCAGCGAAGACCGCGCGGTGCTGCACACGGCCCTGCGTCGCCCGGCGGGCGCCGCGCCTGCCCTCGTGGTAGACGGCCAGCAGATCGATCACGACGTGCACGAGGTGCTCGACCGCCTGAGCGCCTTCGCCGATCGCGTGCGGGCGGGCGAGTGGCGCGGGGTGACCGGCAAGAAGGTCACCACCGTCGTCAACATCGGCATCGGCGGCAGCGACCTCGGTCCGGTCATGGTCTACGAGGCCCTCCTTCCGTACGCCGACGCCGGCATCCACGCGCGCTTCGTCTCCAACATCGACCCCACCGACATCGCGCAGAAGACCGCTGATCTCGACCCCGAGACCACGCTGTTCATCGTCGCGTCCAAGACCTTCACCACGCTCGAGACCCTGACCAACGCCCGCCTCGCTCGCGACTGGCTGTGGCAGAAGCTCGCCGCAGCGGGGGCGATCGACGACACCGACGCCGCGCGCACCGACGCCGTCGCCCACCACTTCGCCGCCGTGTCGACGGCGCTCGACAAGGTCGCCGCCTTCGGCATCGACCCGACCAACGCGTTCGGTTTCTGGGACTGGGTGGGCGGCCGCTACTCCGTCGACTCGGCGATCGGTCTGTCGCTGGCGATCACCCTCGGCCCCGACGCGTTCCGCGAGCTGCTCGCCGGCTTCCACGTCGTCGACGAGCACGTCGCCTCCACGCCCGTCGAGCAGAACGTGCCCGTGCTGATGGGCCTTCTGAACGTCTGGTACACCAACTTCCTCGGCGCGCAGTCGCACGCCGTCCTGCCGTACGCCCAGCAGCTGCACCGCTTCGCGGCGTACCTGCAGCAGCTCACGATGGAGTCCAACGGCAAGTCGGTCCGGTGGGACGGCACTCCCGTCACCACCGACACCGGTGAGGTCTTCTGGGGCGAGCCCGGCACGAACGGTCAGCACGCGTTCTACCAGCTGATCCACCAGGGCACGCGGCTCATCCCGGCCGACTTCATCGCCTTCGCGAACCCGGCCTACCCGCTCGCCGACAACGGACGCGACGTGCACGGGCTGTTCCTGGCGAACTTCCTCGCCCAGACCAAGGCCCTGGCCTTCGGCAAGACCGCCGAAGAGGTGGAGGCCGAAGGAACGACCGGCGCCCTCGTCGCCGCACGCACCTTCCCGGGCAACCGCCCGACCACGTCGATCTTCGCGCCGTCGCTGACGCCGTCGGTGCTGGGCCAGCTCATCGCCCTCTACGAGCACATCACCTTCACGCAGGGCACCATCTGGGGCATCAACTCCTTTGATCAGTGGGGTGTCGAGCTGGGCAAGCAGTTGGCCCTCCAGATCGCTCCGGCGATCGAGGGCGACGACGAGGCCCTCGCCGCCCAAGACGCCTCCACCGCCGCCCTGCTCGAGTACTACCGCGCGCACCGAGCCTGACGGTCGATTCCGCCGACCGCGGCCGAACGGGCCGATCCGCCGAGAATTCTCGCTCGCGGATCGGCCCGTTTCGCGTGGGAGCGCTGGCGATGCCCGTGGAGCGAGGTGCCGACCCCCGTCGGGGCGCGCGAACGGTGAGGGAAATCCCGGTCAGGCGTAAATTGCTCCGCTCCCGATGCACCCGCCGGTGCCGCGCTCAGGCTCCGCCCAGGGGTGGTTCGAGGACACTGCGCTCTCACGCCCCTCCCAGGTAACGAAGAGATAACGCTCAGAAGCGCCACCCACACTCGGGGACTTGTGCCGACCCGACGGCACGATTTCGCTCTCGATCCCGACGAGTCGCGCCCCCGACGAAAGATTCCTCCTTGCTGCGTTCCGACCTGAAGCTCGCCCACGTCCACCGCGCCCGTCGCACCCTCGTCACCGCCGCCACGTGCGCCGGACTCGCCTTCGGGCTCGTGGCGACCACGGGGCTCGCGATCGCCGCGCCCACGTCGCTGCCCGATGCCTCGGCATCCTCCTTCTCTGCTCCCGGCACCGCCGCACCGGTGTCGACGGCGCCGACCCTCGACGCCATCAGCACCGGCGCCGCCACCGCGACCTCGGCGGCGCAGGCCGCGCTGTCGAGTGCAACGGCCGTCGAGGCCGATGTCGCGACGACCGGCCTTCCGCTGTCGATCGGCGACGCCTCCATCGACACGAGCGCGCTCCAAGACGCAGTGGAGCGCCTCGACTCGACCGACCTGCTGCCGGTCCTGCTCGTGCCCGCACTGAGCCAGAACGCGCAGGCCGAGACCGAGCGCGTCACCGCGCGCGTGGCGCAGGTGCAGGGGAGCCTCGACGAGGCGAAGGCCGCCAAGGCGGCCGCCGATGCCGCCGCCGAAGCGCAGCGACAGGCCGAGGCCGCAGCCGCCGCCGAGGCGCAGCGACAGGCGGACGCCGCCGCGATGCTCGCCCGCGTGAACACCCCCGACGGTGCGCGCGACTACGCGGCGCAGCTCTCGGCCCAGAAGTACGGCTGGGGAAGCGACCAGTTCTCGTGCCTCTCGTCGCTGTGGCAGAAGGAATCGGGCTGGAACTACCAGGCGTACAACTCCAGCGGTGCGACCGGGATCCCGCAGTCGCTGCCGGGCAGCAAGATGGCGTCGTTCGGCGACGACTGGCAGACCAACGCCGCCACCCAGATCGCGTGGGGCCTCGACTACATCTCGCGCGGATACGGCACGCCGTGCAGCGCCTGGGGGCACTCGCAGTCGGTGAACTGGTACTGAGAATTCGCCCGCGAGCGACCTTCGCCGACCGATAGCGATATATCGTTATGTATCGCTGGCCCAGATCGGGTCCGCGCGAAGGAGGTCGTCATGAGTGGTTCATTCCTGGGAGACGCGTTCGGCGGACGCGGCGGCAACAACACCCCCGGCTGGCCGATGTCCAACATCCTCGACGCGATGGAGCAGTTGCGCACGCAGTTCGAGCAGAAGACCAACGCCGCCCCGCGTATGAACAAGGGCGACGTGCGTTCGGCCGTCCTCTCGCTCCTGATCGAGCAGCCCATGCACGGCTACCAGATCATCCGCGAGATCGAGGACCGCAGCGGGGGATCGTGGAAGCCGAGCCCCGGCTCGGTGTACCCCACCCTGCAGCTGCTGACCGACGAAGGACTCGTGCAGTCCGAGGAGTCCAACGGTCGCAAGACCTACTCGCTCACCGCCGAGGGCCGCGCGGCCGCGGGAGACGAGACCACCGAGCGCACCGCGCCGTGGGAGTCCGCGACCTCGCGTGACAGCGGCCGGATGACGGCACTGCCCAAGGCCGGCGTCGAACTGGCCCAGGCGGCGGCGCAGGTCGCGCGCACGGGCGACAAGGAGCAGGTCGCGCAGGCCGTCGAGATCCTCGACGAGGCGCGTCGCAAGCTCTACTCCATCCTCGCCCAGGGCTGAGATTGCTCGAGCTCGACGCGTGCGGAGCGCTCGTCGGCATCCAGGAGATTCGATGACCGACGACGCCCTCATGAAGGCCCGCTACCGACGGATCACGCGGTTCGCCGCGAGATACCTCGTGCAGGCCTGGTGGTATGAGCTGTTCCTGCCGCGGTTCGGTCTCGGGTGGATCTCCGCCCGGGGCCGCACCCGGCGGCTCGAGCGCATCGCCCAGCGCTTCCACGTGCTGGCCGTCGACCTGGGCGGTCTCATGATCAAGGTCGGACAGTTCATGTCGTCGCGCCTCGACGTGCTGCCCCCCTCGATCACCAAGCAGCTCGAGGGCCTGCAGGACGAGGTGCCGGCGGTGCCGTTCGCCCAGATGCGCGCCCGCGCCGAGGCCGAGCTGGGGATGCCGTTGGAACGGGCCTTCGCCCGGGTCGACGAGCGTCCGCTCGCCGCGGCGTCGCTGGGCCAGGCGCACCGCGCCACTCTCACCGACGAGCTGGCCGCCGAGACGGGCCTGAGCGCGGTGGTGCTGAAGATCCAGCGCCCCGGTATCGACCGGATCGTCGACGTCGACCTGCGGGCGCTCCGCAAGGTGGGCGTCTGGCTGAGTAAAGTCGCGCTCGTCCGCGACCGCGTCGACATGCCCTCGCTCGTCGAGGAGTTCGCGATCACCAGCCTCGAAGAGATCGACTACCTGCACGAGGCCGCGAACTCCGAGCGCTTCGCCGCCGACTTCGGCGGCGAGGGGGGAGTCGCGGTGCCCGAGGTCGTGTGGGAGCGCACCACCCGTCGCGTGCTGACCCTGCAGGACGTCACGGCCATCAAGATCAATGACGTCGACGCGCTCCGTGCGGCGGGCATCGACCCGTCCGAGGTGGCGGCGCGTTTCGCGGCCGTCATGTTCGACCAGCTCTTCGACGACGGGTTCTTCCACGCCGACCCGCACCCCGGCAACGTCTTCGTCACGCCCGTCTCGACCCCGGATGCCGCCACCCCGGCCTGGCGGTTCACGTTCATCGACTTCGGGATGATGGGCGAGGTGCCTCCCAGCCTCCGTCGGGGGCTTCGACGCGTGTTGATCGCCGCGGCCTCGCGTGACGGCAAGGGCCTGGTCGACGGCATCCGCGACGTGGGGGTGCTGCTGCCCTCCGCCGACACCATCCAGCTCGAACGCGCGATGACCCAGCTGTTCTCGCGCTTCGGCGGAATGGGT
Organism: Microbacterium sp. Leaf179; assembly: GCF_001423785.1. NCBI lineage: Bacteria > Bacillati > Actinomycetota > Actinomycetes > Micrococcales > Microbacteriaceae > Microbacterium > Microbacterium sp. Leaf179. The sequence goes on from NZ_LMPH01000001.1 coordinate 1,636,672, forward strand.
TTCGCCGAGCTCCAAGAGGTCGATCCGCGCGAGTTCCGGTCGTTCGCGATCGAGTTCGGAGACGTGGTGCGCGCCCTCCCGTTCCAGTTGCCCGAGAACTTCCTCCTCATCGTGCGTGCCATGTCGCTGACCAGCGGAATGTGCAGCGCGCTCGACCCGTCCTTCAACATCTGGGATGCCGTCGAGCCCTACGCCCAGCGCCTGATCCGCGAAGAGAGCGGCAACACCGCTCAGGCCTTCGTTCGCGAGGTGGGAGCGGTCGCCGCTGTCACCGCGCGCCTGCCGCGCCGGGCCGACAACCTCATCTCGCGCCTGGAGGAGGGCTCGCTCTCGGTTGAGACGCCGCGCATCGAGCGTCGCCTGCGCGATCTCGAGCGCATGATCCGTCGAGTCGTGTCGTCGGTGCTGTTCACGGGCCTGCTCGTCGGCGGCGTGCTGCTGCAGGTGGAGCAGTCCGTGCTCGGCACGATCCTGATGATCGTGTCGGTGGTCCCGCTGTCGCACGCCCTGCTCGCCGGCTTCATCGCGCGCCGCAACGGAGCCTGACCCCTCGGACGACCCTGTGCGGCGTGGTCTCAGCGCCCGTCGACGATCGACATGAACCCGGCGAACGCGAAGATCGCCGGAAAGACGTACAGGCCCGTGCGGAAGACCACCCAGGCGACTCTGCCGACGAGGGGCCACCACCCCGTCTGCGGGGTGCGCGCGTCCAGGCGTCGCCCGCTCGGTCCGATGATCGGGTGGGGCGGTCGCCATGCGGCCGTGTCCCGCGATGCCCGTGACACCTGCACGGCGTCCTGCCCGTCGACGCGCTCGTCCACGTAGCGGTGCGACAACGCGAGGATCTTCGGCGCCACGTGGGTGAGCACGGCGTCGACGCTCTCCCAATCGTCGGCGCGGGTGTAGTCGGCGTCGACCGAGCGGAAGAAGACGACCCGGGCGTCCTTGACCTCGACGTCGAAGCCCGACGCGTGGTCGACGAGCCCCGCCATCACGTCGGGGGTCAGCACGTACAGCGCGTCGCCGGCGTAGCCGCGCGGGGAGTAGGTGCGGAACGTCCGGTCGAAGTCGCCCTCGAGCGAGATCCGCTGGTGACGGGCGATGGATGCCGGAAGGGCGGCGCCCCATCCGTCGTTGCCCCGTGCATCGAGAACGAGGTGGGGGAGCGGCGAGGCGAGCGTGACGGTGACGTACTGTCGTGGTCGCGAGCGCGCGGTGCGGGGGCGCACGGTGCCGAACTCGACCCGCCCCGCGGCGAACCGCGGATACTCGCGCACCCCGAGGCGGTGATCGGTGACGAGTGACGAGAACGTCGCCGCGGAGCTGGGCGACGGCTCGTACCCGTTGGCCAGCGCGGTGAGGTCGCGGCGACCGTGACGCACACGGGTGCGCGAGGCCATCGGCTGCCGCGACCACCACCACAGCGCGGCCGTTCCGGCGAGCCACAGCGCGGCGATCACCGACGACACGACGAAGGCCGTGGCATCCGCCTCGCGCACCACGCCGTCCTGCACACCGTCGACCCGGATGCCGATCGACAGGAACGCGAAGAAGAGGAACCACAGGAAGAACCCGTTGTTGACGTGCAGCGCGATCTGCCGCCGGGTGGGCACCCAGGGTGGCCGTGGTCGAGGCGCCGCGGCGGCGAGAGCGGCGGCCACGTCGTCGGCGGGGGCGTCCAACCAGCGCAGATCCACGCCGACTCCTGTTCCGCGGGGCTCGCGCCCGCTCCCGCCCGCTCGTGGGCGCGTACCTAGACTGGCCCGGTGACGCCCGAAACCCCGCGCCCTCTCTCGGCGTGGCGCTTCGACGGCACGCTGCGCGCGTATCAGGCCGATGCGCTCGCCCGGGTGGACGTCGACGCCGGTTCGCCTGTGCACCTGGTCGCGCCTCCCGGCTCGGGCAAGACGCTTCTCGGGCTGCTGCTCGCCGCGCGCCGCGGCCGGCGCACCGTCGTCTTCGCCCCGACCACCGCCATCCGCGCGCAGTGGGTCGATGCGGCGAGGGGCCTCGCGTCATCCGACGCGGCGGTGTCCGATGCGGCGGTGTCCGATGCGGCGGTGTCCGACGATCCCTCCGCGCCCGCCGACCTCACGGCGCTGACGTATCAGGCGATCAGCGTGCAGGATGCGACCTCGCCCTTCGCTGCGCTGGCGCATCGCCGGTGGGAGACCCAGCTCGAAGCCGACGACCGCACGCCGGAGGCCGCGGCTGAGTGGCTCCGCGCCCTCGCCGAGAGCAATCCCGCGGCCTACCGGCGCGGCATCCGCTCGCGTTCGCGGTCGATCCGCCGGTCTCTCGCCCGCGAGGACGCCGATGTTCTGGCCTCCGCGCTCCACCCGAACGCCCGCGCCCTGCTCGACCGGCTCGTCGAGGCCGGGGTCGAGACGGTCGTGCTCGACGAATGCCACCACCTGCTCGACCACTGGGCGCTCGTCGTCGCCGCGCTGCTCGCCCGTATCCGCGCGGGGGGACGCGAGCCGCTGGTCATCGGACTGACGGCGACGCTCCCGTCTCCCGACGACGCCGACGAATACGACAACTACGTGTCGCTGCTCGGCGAGGTCGATCTCGAGGTGCCGGTGCCGGCGGTCGTGCGGGAGGGGGATCTCGCGCCCTACCGCGATCTCGTGCACGTCGTCGAGCCGACACCCGAGGAGCAGCTCTTCCTCTCCGCGCACGCCGAGGCCCTGCAGGTGTCGCTGCGCACCACCTTCGCGGGGGGACCCGGCCGCGCCTTCCTGCTCGACGTGCTCCAGCCGCCCCTCGCTGCGCCGGCCCCGACCGATCCGCTCGCCCCGCCCGCGCCGGGGGCCGTCCCCGATGCGCTCGATCGCCGCCTCGCGGCCGCGTTCGCCGACGATTTCCCCGCCGCCGAGGCCGCGGCGGCCATGCTGTCGCTCGTCGTTCCCGACGACCCGGTGATCGCCCGCCTCCCGGCCGTCGCGCAGCGCCCACCGACCACCGACGAGACCTTGCGTCTTCTCGGGCGGTACGCGCTCGATCGGGTGCTGCCCGATCCCGAGCGCGCCGACGAGTGGCGGCGGATCCGCCGCGTCCTGGCCGACTTCGGATACGCCCTCACCGATCGCGGCATCCGCCGCACGCGCGACCCGATCGACACGGTCCTGGCGTCGTCGTCGGCGAAGGACCGGGGGGCGTGCGACATCCTCGCGCTCGAGCGGCGGGAGGTGGGCGACGATCGACTCCGAGCCCTCGTCGTCACCGATTTCGTGCGGCACGGGAACGTCCACGGCGGTCTCCTGGGCGGAGCCGGCGCCGTGCGGACGTTCTCGGTCCTGGTGACGGATGCCGCGACCTCCGGCCTCCGTGCCCTCCTCGTCACCTCCTCGACCGTGCGCATCGCGGCGCGCGACGCGTCGACGCTGCTGCCCGCGCTGTCGGCGGAACTCGGGGTCGAGGTCTCGGCCGAGGCGAGCGACGACGACGCTCAGGTCGCCGTCGTGCGGGGGATCGGGGGGAGCGGGATCGTGGGCGCTGCCTCCCGCCTGCTGGACCGCGGGGTGATCCACGTCGTCGTGGGGACCCGTGGCCTGTTCGGCGAGGGATGGGATTGCCCGGCGGTCAACACGCTGATCGATCTGAGCATGGTCGCCACCGCGGCGGCCACGCAGCAACTGCGCGGACGCACCCTGCGCCTCGACCCCGACTGGGCCGAGAAGGTCGCGCACAACTGGACCGTGACGGCGGTCCTCCCTCCTTCGGTGGGCTTGGAGGCGCAACCGGATGCCGCCCGCCTCCGCCGCAAACACGCACGGCTGTGGGGGCTCGACGCCGACGACTCCACGCAGATCGTCCGTGGGCTCGGTGCCGCCCTCGATGTCGCCCGCCGCCGCGCCCTGAGCGACGTCATCGCGAAGGTCCCGGGGGTGGCCCTCGCCGACGTCGACGGATTGCGCAGCGTTCCGCCCCGCGCGCAGACGCGTCTCGAGTGGCGGATCGGCGAGCCGTACGACGATCGGGAAGAGGTGTCGACGGTTCTGGAGCGGGATCGGGCGACGCCCGTGTTCCGCACGACCGTCGGCGCGGCACGGTCTCTCGGCGCGGTCTTCGCAGGCACCCTGGCTGTTGCGGCATTACTCGTGGCGGCGGCGTTCCTTCTGCCGTCCGCGGTGGGCACGGTGATCGCCCTCGCTGCCACAGCGACCGGCGTGTGGCTCGCGGTTCCTCTCGGACGAGCGTGGGCGAACGTCCGCCGACAGGCGGTCGACGCCGTCGAATCGCACCGCCGCATGGCGGAGGTGGTCTGGGAGTCGCTCGTGACGACCGACCGTGTCGCCTCGGTATCGGGCACCCCGGTCGTGACGGGCACCGGCGTCGACGCCCGACGCGTGCGACTCGACGTGCGGATTCCACAGGCGGCCCCGGAGGATCAACGCACCTTCGCGGCGGCCCTCGACGAGCTGTACGGCCCGATCCGCTCACCGCGCTTCGTGCTCGAGATCGACCGCGGCGGCCCCTGGATCGTCCGCGCGGTGCTCGATCGCGCCTCGCCGACGACCTCGCGCGATTTCCTCCCCGTGCCGTCGCGCATCGCGCGCCGTCGGGAAGACGCCGTCCGATTCGCGGGGGAGTGGCGGCGCAGGGTCGGACCCGTCGTGCTCCACGAGCTGACGTCGGCCGAGAATCTTCCGCTGCTCAGCGAAGCGCGCCGCCGTGGAAGATCCTCCGCGGCGACGCGCTCGATGGTGCGGTGGCGCTGACCGGTCGAGGCCGATCAGCGCGCCGGGGTCAGTACCAGCCGACCGACTGCGAGTGCGACCAGGCGCCGCACGGGCTGCCGTAGCGGCCCGAGATGTAGCCGAGGCCCCACGCGACCTGGGTGGCGGCGTTGGTCTGCCAGTCGCCGCCGGCCGACGACATCTTGCTGCCGGGCAGGGCCTGCGGAATGCCGTAGGCACCGCTGCCGCCGTTGTAAGCCTGGTAGTTCCAGCCCGATTCCTTGTTCCACAGCGACACGAGGCAGCCGAACTGGTCGTCGCCCCACCCGTAGTTGCCGAGCATGGCGCGGGCGCTGGCCCGCGCTCCGGACACGCTGTTGTCGCCGGTGCCTCCGCCCGACGGGGCGGGGACGTACGCACCGCCGCCACCGCCGGTGTTGCCGCCGCCGCTTCCGCTGCCCGACGACGACGACTCGCGCGCCTCGGCCGCGGCCTTCTCCGCGGCGGCCGCGGCGGCCTCCGCCTCCTGGCGGGCCTTCTCGGCAGCTTCTTCTTCGGCCTTCTTCGCGATCGCGGCGTCGAGACCGCCGCGCAGTTCCGCGACGCGCTGGTCGACGGTCGTCGTCAGAGCCGAGACGCTGTCGGAGATCTCGGGCAGGAAGGCGGGCGGGAGCACCGCGGCGTCCTCGAGTCGATCGGTCGCCTGCTCGAGAGCGGTGGTGTCGACGACGGCCGGCTGGCCGATGTCGAGACCCGATGCCGCGATGTCGTTCTGCACGGCCGTCGCCGCGGCGAGGGTCTGAGTGGCGGTGGCGGTGGCGGCACGTGCCTCGTAGGCCTCGGGGCCGGCCGAGACCGAGAGGGCCGTCGGAGTGGTGGTCGAGGCGAGAGTGAACGTCGCGGTCGACAGGTCGGCGGGCGAGGCCGTCGCGGCCGGAGCGGTGCCGGTCAGGGTGGCGGCGGCCAAGACGCCGACGACGAGCGCCCCGACCGTCAGCACGGGGCGACGACGCGAGCGGCGGGAGGCGATACGGCGGGCACGGCGGTTGGACAGGGGTGTCGAATCAGAGCGCATAGAACCGGTTTCACGTAGAGGGGACGGCGCGGGTGTCGCACGTCCGGCCCGCGTCCAGCGGGCACAAAACCGGGAGCCTGGCATGCCAGTCTGGATGCCACCTGGGCAGACGTCGGGTCACAGCACGGGCAAAACTGCCGATCCGAGGCTGAATCCGAATGCCGTGGCCCGCATTCCGCACGGGGCGCGAGCGGACCACCGTGCCGAGTGGATGGGTGCGCTAGGCTGGAGTGTCACTCCTGGGGCTTCGACCGTTCTCGTTCGACCCCGTGGCACCGCATCACACAATCCGCTCTGCTTCGACTCATGGCATCCGTTCGCCCTCGGGCGGCCGAGTGCCGACGGCCCGGGTCTCCCTGATCTCTGGGCGCAGGAGTCGGAGCCCGATACCAAACCCACTAGGACAACCCACTACATGACTACCGCAACGACCGCCCCCGCTATCAAGCAGGTCGCGATCAACGACATCGGCTCCGCCGAAGACTTCCTGGCCGCGGTCGAGAAGACGCTCAAGTTCTTCAACGACGGAGACCTCATCGAGGGCACCGTCGTGAAGATCGACCGCGACGAGGTCCTCCTCGACGTCGGTTACAAGACCGAGGGTGTCATCCCCTCCCGCGAGCTCTCGATCAAGCACGACGTCGACCCCAACGAGGTCGTCAACGTCGGCGACCACGTCGAGGCCCTCGTTCTCCAGAAGGAGGACAAGGAAGGCCGCCTGATCCTGTCCAAGAAGCGCGCACAGTACGAGCGTGCGTGGGGCGACGTCGAGAAGATCAAGGAGAACGACGGTGTTGTCACCGGTTCCGTGATCGAGGTCGTCAAGGGTGGTCTCATCGTCGACATCGGCCTCCGTGGCTTCCTCCCGGCATCGCTCATCGAGCTGCGCCGTGTCCGCGACCTCACGCCGTACCTCGGCCAGGAGATCGAGGCGAAGATCCTCGAGCTCGACAAGAACCGCAACAACGTCGTGCTCTCGCGCCGCGCCCTGCTCGAGCAGACGCAGTCCGAGTCGCGCACCACGTTCCTCAACAACCTGCACAAGGGCCAGGTCCGCAAGGGCACGGTCTCGTCGATCGTCAACTTCGGTGCGTTCGTCGACCTGGGCGGCGTGGACGGCCTCGTGCACGTCTCCGAGCTCTCGTGGAAGCACATCGAGCACGCCTCCGAGGTCGTCGAGGTGGGCCAGGAAGTCACCGTCGAGATCCTCGAGGTCGACCTCGATCGCGAGCGCGTGTCGCTCTCGCTCAAGGCGACGCAGGAAGACCCGTGGCAGGTGTTCGCCCGTACCCACGCGATCGGTCAGATCGCTCCGGGCAAGGTCACCAAGCTCGTTCCGTTCGGTGCGTTCGTCCGCGTGGCCGACGGCATCGAGGGCCTCGTGCACATCTCCGAGCTGTCGGGCAAGCACGTCGAGCTCGCCGAGCAGGTCGTGTCGGTCGGCGAAGAGGTCTTCGTCAAGATCATCGACATCGATCTCGAGCGTCGTCGCATCTCGCTGTCGCTCAAGCAGGCCAACGAGTCGGTCGACCCCAACGGCACCGAGTTCGACCCGGCGCTGTACGGCATGGCCACCGAGTACGACGAGCGTGGCGAGTACAAGTACCCCGAGGGCTTCGACCCCGAGTCGGGTGCATGGCTCGAGGGCTTCGACACCCAGCGCGAGCAGTGGGAGCAGGAGTACGCCGCTGCCCAGGGTCGTTGGGAGGCCCACAAGGCCGCCGTTGCCAAGGCTCTCGAGGCCGAGGCTGCGAACCCGACCGACGCCGGTACGTTCGGTGGCTCGTTCTCGTCGGAGTCGCCCGCCCAGGGCACGCTGGCCGATGACGAGTCGCTGGCTGCGCTTCGCGAGAAGCTCTCCGGTCGCTGATCACCGCTTCACATCGAAGGCCGGCACCTCTTCGGAGGTGTCGGCCTTCGGTCGTCGGTGGGGACAAGCCCTGGTTTCCCGGGCGCAGGACAGGGCAAGATGGATCCATGGCTTCTCGACTTCCCCTTCTGATCACCCTCGCCGGCGTCGCCGTGCTGTTCCTGTCGATCGCGTTCGTGTTCGCCCTCGTCATCGGCGCGATGTTCTTCGGCGGGATCGAGTTCACCGGTGGACACACCGAGGCTGCGCTGCAGTTTTCGAGCGCTGCTCTCCGCGTCTGATCGATCCGGCAGCACGGGCCCGGCGACGTTCCACGTCGTGCGGGCCTTCGTCGTTTCCCGCGTGTTTCCGCGGGTGTGGGGGTGCGACACGCCCGGGATGTGGCTGGATTGGCTGAGTCGGGGTGTCGCACGTAATCTTTTACTTGTTCGCCCCACAGGGGAGAGCGGAGCGGCCGAAAGGCCCCGCAGCCCCTCATGTAGCGAACCACTTCCTTCCACTCAGGCAGCNGGGTGTGGGGGTGCGACACGCCCGGGATGTGGCTGGATTGGCTGAGTCGGGGTGTCGCACGTAATCTTTTACTTGTTCGCCCCACAGGGGAGAGCGGAGCGGCCGAAAGGCCCCGCAGCCCCTCATGTAGCGAACCACTTCCTGATCTGTGGTCTTGAGAGTTTCGGTTCTCTGGTCTATGGTTGGGATCCTGCCACTCGGCGTGTAGATCCTTCACTGGTCGTCTTCGGGCGTGGTGTTGTGGTTGTGTCGGTGGTGTTAGGCGTATTGCCTCACGGGTAGGTCGAGAGATTGTTTCTGTGGGTGCGTCCGTTCCTTGAGAACTCAACAGCGTGCACTTGTCAAATGCCAATTTTATCCTCGTTGGTCTTCGGATCGCGAGAATTCCTTTGGATCAAAGTCCAATCCTCTTTTTGGGGGTTGGCATCTGGATAGTCAGTTTTGACTTCCTGTTNTATCCTCGTTGGTCTTCGGATCGCGAGAATTCCTTTGGATCAAAGTCCAATCCTCTTTTTGGGGGTTGGCATCTGGATAGTCAGTTTTGACTTCCTGTTTGGTCAGATTGAACTCGCTTGCCTTGACCTTATTCCGGTTGGGTGGGCATTTTTCTTTTACGGAGAGTTTGATCCTGGCTCAGGATGAACGCTGGCGGCGTGCTTAACACATGCAAGTCGAACGGTGAAGCCAAGCTTGCTTGGTGGATCAGTGGCGAACGGGTGAGTAACACGTGAGCAACCTGCCCTGGACTCTGGGATAAGCGCTGGAAACGGCGTCTAATACTGGATATGAGACGTGATCGCATGGTCGTGTTTGGAAAGATTTTTCGGTCTGGGATGGGCTCGCGGCCTATCAGCTTGTTGGTGAGGTAATGGCTCACCAAGGCGTCGACGGGTAGCCGGCCTGAGAGGGTGACCGGCCACACTGGGACTGAGACACGGCCCAGACTCCTACGGGAGGCAGCAGTGGGGAATATTGCACAATGGGCGGAAGCCTGATGCAGCAACGCCGCGTGAGGGATGACGGCCTTCGGGTTGTAAACCTCTTTTAGCAGGGAAGAAGCGAAAGTGACGGTACCTGCAGAAAAAGCGCCGGCTAACTACGTGCCAGCAGCCGCGGTAATACGTAGGGCGCAAGCGTTATCCGGAATTATTGGGCGTAAAGAGCTCGTAGGCGGTTTGTCGCGTCTGCTGTGAAATCCCGAGGCTCAACCTCGGGTCTGCAGTGGGTACGGGCAGACTAGAGTGCGGTAGGGGAGATTGGAATTCCTGGTGTAGCGGTGGAATGCGCAGATATCAGGAGGAACACCGATGGCGAAGGCAGATCTCTGGGCCGTAACTGACGCTGAGGAGCGAAAGGGTGGGGAGCAAACAGGCTTAGATACCCTGGTAGTCCACCCCGTAAACGTTGGGAACTAGTTGTGGGGACCATTCCACGGTTTCCGTGACGCAGCTAACGCATTAAGTTCCCCGCCTGGGGAGTACGGCCGCAAGGCTAAAACTCAAAGGAATTGACGGGGACCCGCACAAGCGGCGGAGCATGCGGATTAATTCGATGCAACGCGAAGAACCTTACCAAGGCTTGACATATACGAGAACGGGCCAGAAATGGTCAACTCTTTGGACACTCGTAAACAGGTGGTGCATGGTTGTCGTCAGCTCGTGTCGTGAGATGTTGGGTTAAGTCCCGCAACGAGCGCAACCCTCGTTCTATGTTGCCAGCACGTAATGGTGGGAACTCATGGGATACTGCCGGGGTCAACTCGGAGGAAGGTGGGGATGACGTCAAATCATCATGCCCCTTATGTCTTGGGCTTCACGCATGCTACAATGGCCGGTACAAAGGGCTGCAATACCGTGAGGTGGAGCGAATCCCAAAAAGCCGGTCCCAGTTCGGATTGAGGTCTGCAACTCGACCTCATGAAGTCGGAGTCGCTAGTAATCGCAGATCAGCAACGCTGCGGTGAATACGTTCCCGGGTCTTGTACACACCGCCCGTCAAGTCATGAAAGTCGGTAACACCTGAAGCCGGTGGCCCAACCCTTGTGGAGGGAGCCGTCGAAGGTGGGATCGGTAATTAGGACTAAGTCGTAACAAGGTAGCCGTACCGGAAGGTGCGGCTGGATCACCTCCTTTCTAAGGAGCATCTGGCATCACGGGTTCTTTGGAGCGTGTGGTGTCCAGGCGCCGGATCAGACCGAATGTGTCTGCCGGTAGCTCATGGGTGGAACATTTGATGGGGTGCTGTTCGGGTTTTCTTCGTCCTCAGTACACCGCTTGCGGTGGGAACGGGATGGGGTTGGTTCGGGTAGTACATGCACGCTGTTGGGTCCTGAGGGGCCGGGCGCTGATTGCGTCAGTCTTTGGGCTGGGGTGGTTGGTGGCTGTTTCCTTGTGGGCCTCGTCTCGGCGCCGGTGTTCCGGTGGTTGGGGTGGGGTACCGCCCGTACTTTGAGAACTACACAGTGGACGCGAGCATCTTCCATGCAACTCTTCGGGGTTGTGTGGTGAAGATGATCTTAAAGATCATTAGTCAATTTTTTGACGATTCAACTCATGTGATTTCAAGTCTTTAAGAGCAAACGGTGAATGCCTTGGCATCTGGAGCCGAAGAAGGACGTAGCAATCTGCGATAAGCCTCGGGGAACTGATAAGCGAGTTTTGATCCGAGGGTGTCCGAATGGGGAAACCCCGCTGGGCGGCGTGCCGACCTGGTGACTCCCGCCTGAATATATAGGGCGGGTAGAGGGAACGTGGGGAAGTGAAACATCTCAGTACCCACAGGAAGAGAAAGCAAAAGCGATTCCGTAAGTAGTGGCGAGCGAAACCGGAAGAGGCTAAACCTAGCGTGTGTGATAGCCGGCAGGTGTTGCACGTTGGGGGTTGCGGGACTTTTCTGATTGTTCTGCCGAGCAGTCGACGTTACAAGTAGGTATAGACGAACGGTTTTGAATGGCCGGTCATAGAGGGTGCGAACCCCGTAGTCGAAATGCCTGTTCTTGGCGTGAGAAGTATCCCAAGTAGCACGGGGCCCGAGAAATCCCGTGTGAATCTGTCAGGACCACCTGATAAGCCTAAATACTCCCAGATGACCGATAGCGGACAAGTACCGTGAGGGAAAGGTGAAAAGTACCCCGGGAGGGGAGTGAAATAGTACCTGAAACCGTTTGCTTACAAACCGTTGGAGCCTCCTTAGTAGGGGTGACAGCGTGCCTTTTGAAGAATGAGCCTGCGAGTTAGTGATACGTGGCGAGGTTAACCCGTGTGGGGTAGCCGTAGCGAAAGCGAGTCTGAATAGGGCGTTTGAGTCGCGTGTTCTAGACCCGAAGCGAAGTGATCTATCCATGGCCAGGTTGAAGCGACGGTAAGACGTCGTGGAGGACCGAACCCACTTAGGTTGAAAACTGAGGGGATGAGCTGTGGATAGGGGTGAAAGGCCAATCAAACTTCGTGATAGCTGGTTCTCTCCGAAATGCATTTAGGTGCAGCGTTGCGTGTTTCTTGCCGGAGGTAGAGCTACTGGATGGCCGATGGGCCCTACAAGGTTACTGACGTCAGCCAAACTCCGAATGCCGGTAAGTGAGAGCGCAGCAGTGAGACTGTGGGGGATAAGCTTCATAGTCGAGAGGGAAACAACCCAGACCACCAACTAAGGTCCCTAAGCGCGTGCTAAGTGGGAAAGGATGTGGAGTTGCTTTGACAACCAGGAGGTTGGCTTAGAAGCAGCCACCCTTGAAAGAGTGCGTAATAGCTCACTGGTCAAGTGATTCCGCGCCGACAATGTAACGGGGCTCAAGCACGCCACCGAAGTTGTGGCATTAGCATTTTTGGTAGGCCTTCGTGGTCCAGCCGTGTTGATGGGTAGGAGAGCGTCGTGTGGCGAGTGAAGCGGCGGGGTGACCCAGCCGTGGACGCCACACGAGTGAGAATGCAGGCATGAGTAGCGAAAGACGTGTGAGAAACACGTCCTCCGAAAGACCAAGGGTTCCAGGGTCAAGCTAATCTTCCCTGGGTAAGTCGGGACCTAAGGCGAGGCCGACAGGCGTAGTCGATGGACAACGGGTTGATATTCCCGTACCGGCGAAGAACCGCCCAAGTYAATCCAGTGGTGCTAAGAGTCCTAGCTCAGAATTGTTTGGATCCCTTCGGGGTGATGGACGTCTGTGTGAACGCTCGACCCCATGCTGGTGCGGCTAGCGTATTAACAGGTGTGACGCAGGAAGGTAGCCCAAGCCAGGCGATGGTAGTCCTGGTGCAAGTGCGTAGGCCGAGTGATAGGCAAATCCGTCACTCATTGAGGCTGAGACACGATGCGGATAAAAAGTGGGTGATCCTATGCTGCCAAGAAAAGCATCGACGCGAGGTTCAAGCCGCCCGTACCCCAAACCGACTCAGGTGGTCAGGTAGAGAATACCAAGGAGATCGAGAGAATCGTGGTTAAGGAACTCGGCAAAATGCCCCCGTAACTTCGGGAGAAGGGGGGCCATCCACTTATTAGGACTTGCTCCGAAAGGGTGTGGTGGCCGCAGAGACTAGTGGGTAGCGACTGTTTACTAAAAACACAGGTCCGTGCCAAGTCGCAAGACGATGTATACGGACTGACGCCTGCCCGGTGCTGGAAGGTTAAGAGGACCGGTTAGCCGTAAGGCGAAGCTGAGAATTTAAGCCCCAGTAAACGGCGGTGGTAACTATAACCATCCTAAGGTAGCGAAATTCCTTGTCGGGTAAGTTCCGACCTGCACGAATGGCGTAACGACTTCCCAACTGTCTCAACCGCGAACTCGGCGAAATTGCATTACGAGTAAAGATGCTCGTTACGCGCAGCAGGACGGAAAGACCCCGTGACCTTTACTACAGCTTGGTATTGGTGTTCGGTGTGGCTTGTGTAGGATAGGTGGGAGACTGTGAAGCATTCACGCCAGTGAGTGTGGAGTCATTGTTGAAATACCACTCTGGTCACTCTGGATATCTAACTTAGGACCGTGATCCGGTTCAGGGACAGTGCCTGGTGGGTAGTTTAACTGGGGCGGTTGCCTCCCAAAATGTAACGGAGGCGCCCAAAGGTTCCCTCAACCTGGTTGGCAATCAGGTGGCGAGTGTAAGTGCACAAGGGAGCTTGACTGTGAGACTGACAGGTCGAGCAGGGACGAAAGTCGGGACTAGTGATCCGGCAGTGGCTTGTGGAAGCGCTGTCGCTCAACGGATAAAAGGTACCTCGGGGATAACAGGCTGATCTTGCCCAAGAGTCCATATCGACGGCATGGTTTGGCACCTCGATGTCGGCTCGTCGCATCCTGGGGCTGGAGTAGGTCCCAAGGGTTGGGCTGTTCGCCCATTAAAGCGGTACGCGAGCTGGGTTTAGAACGTCGTGAGACAGTTCGGTCCCTATCCGCTGCGCGCGTAGGAAGTTTGAGAGGATCTGACCCTAGTACGAGAGGACCGGGTTGGACGAACCTCTGGTGTGTCAGTTGTTCCGCCAGGAGCACCGCTGATTAGCTACGTTCGGGATGGATAACCGCTGAAAGCATCTAAGCGGGAAGCCGGCCTCAAGATGAGACTTCCATGCCCTTCGGGGCGAGAGGCTCCCAGCCAGACTACTGGGTTGATAGGCCGGATGTGGAAGCGTAGCAATACGTGAAGCTGACCGGTACTAATAAGCCGATGACTTGATAACACACCGTTTTTGGTGCTTGCGTCCACTGAGTGGTTCTCGATGTACGGTCGGGAACTCAACAATGATSATGTCGTTGTTGGTTTTTGAAACATCAATAGTGTTTCGGCGGCCATAGCGAGAGGGAAACGCCCGGTTACATTCCGAACCCGGAAGCTAAGCCTCTCAGCGCCGATGGTACTGCAGGGGGGACCCTGTGGGAGAGTAGGACACCGCCGGACTTCTTTTAGTCGGAATGGCCACCCAATGTTGGGTGGCCATTYCGCATTTACGGGCACATTTCGTGTTCGTGGTC